>CAWINK010000021.1:0-566338 GCA_963837445.1 uncultured Thermoleophilaceae bacterium
ATCCATGCGCCGAGCACCGCCGGGGCGCCGGCCAGGAGCCCGAGCAAGGCCAGCCGAGGTAGCCGGGCCTGCCGTTCCTGCGCGACCGGCGCAACGATCGCGAGTCCCTCTGTCGTGTTGTGAAGCGCGAAGCCAACCACGAGCGTTGCCCCGAGCGCAAGCGACCCGACCGCGTACGCCGAGCCGATCGCAAGCCCCTCCCCCAGGTTGTGCAGGCCGATGCCAAGCGCAACCAGGAAGGCGGCACGGTAGCCGGCCGCCGCGGCCCCTCCGCCGCCGCCGTCGGCACCACGACGGCCGCGCAGCCACGCGTCCACACCGGCCAGCCCGAGGAACGCGCCGGCCGCGCCCAGCCAGACGAGCGCCGCACCGCCGAAGGCCTCGGCGCCGGTGCCGGCGATCTCGGTGCCCTCGAGCAGCGCCTCCACCCCGAGGAAGGCGAGCAGGCCGACGGTGAACGCCAACAGGAAGCCGATCCAGCGCGTGTCCACGCCGCGGATCCACGGCAGCCAGAGCATCCCGATCGCCACCGGGATCACCCCCACGTAGATGCCGATCAGTGCCATCAGGCCATAGAAGTCGAGGTCCGCGTCTGGGGTCTCCACCGCCGCCTCGATCGAATGCGCGATCGTCGCGCCCGTGGCGGTGAGCAACAGAACTTCGTAGTTCTCGCCCTCGATCCACGGATAGTCGACGTCGATCTCCGACCCGCCGAGGCGCCCGATCTCGTCATGTGACTGGCTGAACGCCGTGAACGCGTCGTTCACGATCACCTGGCGCACCTGTACGGGGTCGGCTCCGTCGTTGCGCACGTGAAGCTGGATCTCGTCCGGCTTCAGCACGGTGCGCTCGATCGCAAGCTCCTCCTGCGGCGCGCCGATCCGGTCCAGCCCCGGCGCGTCGAGCAGCACGAACAGGCCAATCGCCACCGCGAGCACCGCGAGCGGCGCGAGTCCCGCGAGCCAGGCCGGCCGGCGCGTCTCCTGTGCGGTGGCCGACTCCATCAGTCCTCTACTTGGAAGAACCCCATCCAGCCGAGCTCGGCGAACTCGCTCACGTGCGCGTGGAACATGTACTTCCCGGTGTACGGGAAGCGCAGCTCGAGGATCCCGCGCTCGCCCTGACCCAGCACGACGGTGTCGGTGAAGTCGCGTGGCTCGAGCCGCGTGCCGGTCGGGTAGTAGTCGAAGAAGTTGGCGTGGACGTGGAACGAGTTGAGGAGGTCGAACTCGAGCGTGTTCACGAGGTAGATGCGCACGAGCTCGCCTCGCTTCACTCGCACCGGCCGGTTCAGGTACTCGAACGCAACGGTGTTCACCGCGTAGATCTCGTTCGAGTGATCGAAGTTCGTGTCGAACCCGTTCATCACCATTACGAGCTCGTCGGCCTGCGGGCGCCCGTCCTTCGGGTCGATGATGAACGCGCCGTAGAGGCCCTTCGCGATGTGCTCGGCGAGCGGCATCGTGTGGCAGTGGTAGAGGTGCAGGCCGAACGGGGTTGCGTCGAACTCGTAGGTCGTCGACTTGCCCGGCGCGATGTTGCCCGGGCCGAGGCCCGCCACGCCGTCATGGGGGGCCGTATGGATGCCGTGGAAGTGGATCGTGTGCGGGTGCTTCGACCCATTCGTGAAGCGGATGCGCAGGCGCTCGCCCTCGCGGGCGCGGAGCGTCGGGCCCGGCACTCGTCCGTTGTACGCCCAGGCGACGTACTTCACGCCCGGCGCCACCTCGATCTCCTTCTCCTCGGCCACGAGCTCCCACTCGCGAACGCGGCCCACCACGCGGCCCTCGTCGAAGTCCCGCAGGATCCCCTGCGGGTCGAAGCCGTTCGTGCTCGGGTCGACGCTTCCCACCGCTCCCAGGTGGGCAGCGGCGTGCCCCCCGGCCATATGCGGCTCCGCCGCGGAAGCGTCGAGGGCGTGATGCACGCCCCTGTGCGGGACCAGCTCGTGCAGCACGGGCAGGGCCGCGGATGCCGCCGCCGCACTGCCGAGCAGCCGCCTCCTGGAAAGTTTGCCTTGCCCGAACTTCATGATTAGTCTTGCCTAAAAGTACACTAGTTACGTGATCGCCACCAGCGACTACGAGCTCGTCACGGAATCGGTCGGACTTGTCGACCGCTCGGACCGCGCGAAGTTCCTCGTGCGCGGCGCCGAGGCGGCGGATTTCCTCCAGGGCCAGGTGTCGAACGACGTGGAGGCGCTCGAGCCGGGCGGCGGTTGCTACGCCACGGTCCTGACGCACAAGGGCAAGCTGCGCACCGACCTGCGCGTGCTCCGCGGCCACGACTGGTTCTGGCTCGACACGGAGCCGATCGGCCACGCGGTGCTCGAGCACATGCTCCGGACCTACTCCCTCGGCCGGGACGTGCAGTACGAGGACGTGACCGCCGCGCGTGCGCTGCTCTCCCTGGTGGGCCCGGCGGCGCGCGAGCGGCTCGATACGGCGCCGCCCGTCGAGGAGCACTCCTTCGTGACCGGCGAGCACGGCATGTACGTGGCGAGCCTGCTCGGCGTGGACGTGATCTGCGAGCCCGGCACGACGCTCGACGTCGAGCCCGTAGCCGAGGAAGCAGCCGAGTGCGTGCGCATCGAAGCGGGCCGCCCGCGGCTCGGCTACGACATGGACGCGGACACGATGCCGCAAGAGGCCGGCATCAACGAGCGCGCGGTGAGCTTCACGAAGGGCTGCTACGTCGGCCAGGAGACGGTCGCGCGCCTCCACCACAGGGGCAAGCCGAACCGCCACCTGCGCGGCCTGCGCCTGTCGGAGCCGGCCGCGCGCGGCAGCGAGATCCTGCTCGGCGACAAGGTCGTGGGCAAGCTCGGCTCCACCTGCGTCTCCCCCAGGCTCGGGGCGATCGCACTCGCGCTCGTACGGCGCGAGGCCGAGCCCGGCGCCACGGTCCAGGTGGACGGCGCCCAGGCCGAAGTTGTTGACGTACCCTTCTCGCTTGGCTGAGCGTCGGACCCCCACCAGCCGGAGTGGCCTGTCGCGTGAGAGCCCGCTGCTCGGGTACGACGCCCAGACGGGTGTCCTCGACCTTCCGCGCGAGGGCGAGCAGCCGCCGCCACTCGACCTCCGAGAGCTGCGCGAGCTCGTGCCCGCGGCCGAGGCCGGCCGAGAGGTCGACGACTGGGGCCGCTCGCAGCGCGTCTTCGACCTGGTGGAGCCGCTGCTCGACTTCTACTACCGGCACTGGTTCCGCGTGGAGGTCGAGGGCGTGGAGAACGTGCCGTCGGAGGGCGGCGCCCTGATCGTGTCGAACCATTCCGGCGCCCTGCCGCCGGACGCGCCGATGATCATGCAGGCGATCCGCCACGAGCACCCGAGCCCGCGACCGCTCTACATGCTCGGCGAGAACTGGTTCAAGGGCTACCCGGGCGTGGGCATGCTCGCCAACAAGATCGGGCTGGTGGGCGCGCACCCGGCGAATGCCCAGCGCCTGCTCGGCGACGAGGGGCGGCTCGTGCTCGTGTTCCCGGAGGGACAGAAGGGCAGCCGCAAGCTGTTCTGGCAGCGCTACAGGCTGCGCCGCTTCGGCCGCGGCGGCTTCGTGCGCACGGCGATGCGAGCCGGAGTGCCGGTGGTGCCGACCGCCGTGATCGGCGCCGAGGAGGCCATGCCGATCTTCGCGCACGTGCCGCTGCTCCAGCGCCTCACGGGGCTGATCTACTTCCCGATCAACCACGCGTTCCCCCACTTCGGCGCGGCCGCCGGCCTCATGTATCTGCCGGCGAAGTTCAAGATCCGCTTCCTCGAACCGATCGACCTGTCGGAGTACGACCCGGAGGACGCCGACGACATCGCGCTGGTCGGCCGGCTCTCGGAGCGCATCAGGCTGCGGATTCAGGAGGAGCTCGACGACCTGGTACTGGCGCGCAAGTCGGTCTGGTTCGGGTAAGTTGCCCTGTTGTGGGGACGAAGGTTCGAGCCTGCATCGGGCTGGCGATTGCCGCAGCAGTCATCGCCGGCTGCGGTGACGACGACTTCAAGAACGAGGCGCGCGCTCCCGTGCGCCTCGCGCTCACGGGCGTGATCCAGGACGACAAGGTCACCGTGTCGCCCGCGAAGGTCGGCGCGGGTCCGGTGGAGATCACGATCTCCAACCAGACCGACAGCGTGCGCACGGTCACCCTCGAGGGCGAGTCGATCACCGAGCAGCAGGAGCCCGTGGAGCCGGGTGACACCACCACCATCCAGAAGACGCTCGAGCCGGGCAGCTACGAGGTGCGCGCCGGTTCCGAGAAGGCTGTGCCCAAGGAAATCGAGCCCGCGGTGCTCGAGATCGGCAAGGAACGCCAGAACTCGAACAACGAGTTGCTCCAGCCTTAGAGCTCCATCTGGTCCACGGCGGGCTCGGCGGGGCCCTCGTCCGCGGGCCGCACCAGCGCATCGATCTCCTGGAGGAGCGCGCGCACCCGCGCTGACATCTCCTCGACGATCCCGTAGGCCTTGTCGATCCCGGTCTTGGCGCCGGTGAGCTGGTTCTTGATCTTGCGCTCGTCGTTGAGCGCGGCGAGCGCCCGCTCGCCGGCGGCGCGGACGGCCTCCGCGTCGATCCCGTCCGCGTCCGAGCGCTTCATCAGGACCCGCGCCCGCGCGATCCGGTAGGCGTACTCGAGCGGGAGCGGCCCGGCGTCGGGGTCGAGCGCGACCACCATCTTGTCGCCGTTGTACTCGCGCAGCGGCTCGAGCTTCGCCGGCAGCTCCTCGTTCGTGGGCACCACGAGGACCGCGAAGTCCGCGCTCCGCTCCGCGATGGCGCGGTCGAGCTCGTCGAGCGCCTTCGGCTTCGACAGGCGGCTGTCCTTTGCCTCGATCACGATGCGGCCGCGCGCCGGCCCGTTGCACGCGTCGATGGCCACCACCACGTCGCCGACCTTGCCGGTGGCCTCCTTCTGGTCGCCGACCGCCTCTGCGACATCGCCCTGAGTCAGCGCGATCGCGTCGACGGCGTCGGCCACGGCCTCCTCGAAGGAGCGCCCCTTCGCGGTGCCGCGCTCGCGCTCGGCCTCGACCTCTTCGAGCTTCTCCTTCTCGAGCCGCAGCGCCTGCATCTGCTTCTCGAGCTCGGCCATCTGGCGCAGCATCTGCTGCTGGGTCTCGTGCTGGCGCTCCTCGGCGGCCTTCAGGACGCGGATGGTCCCGGCCTTGAAGTCGGCGAGCGGGTTGGAGCCGTCGGCTGACGAGAACTGCTTCATGAGATCCTCGCGCGAGCGCGCCATGGCCTCCTGAACCAGCTCCCGAACGCGGTTCTGAACCGAAGCGGTGCTGCCGTCCGAGAAGAGCTTCTCGAGCTCCCTCGACAGGTGCCCGTTCTCCGGCCCGAACACCTCCTCGACGCGCTCGTTGAAGTACTCGGCCACCTCGCGTGCCCGGTTGGTGAACTGCGAGTTGAGGTCCGTGGCGGCCTTCTCGAACTCCGTCTTGACGAACTCCGCGTTCGCGCCGGCCTGCTCGCGGTCGAGTACGCGCGCGCCGATCTCGACGGCGTCGCGGACCGTCTTGGCAGGGTCGTCCCCGTTCTGCTCGCGCTCGCGAACTACGCGAACGGCGCACTCGTCGTCGACGACGAGGCCGTCGATCGCGACGACGTCGCCGAGTACGCGGACGTGGGGCTGCCTGAGTGGAGTGGCTGCTTCCATGTGGACTGACGAGCGTACGCCCCGTACCCGACGGAACGGCGGCGTTCGTGCGTCAGACGGCGAACACGTGCGGCAGATGGCCCGGCTGGTGCGTCACGACCTCGCGCGCGAGCCTGCCCGCCGGCCGGCCCTCGATCATCGGACGCAGGTCGTCCATCGTCAGCAGCAGGCTGAGGCTCGTGGCGATCTGGTAGTCGGCTGCGTTGCGCTCGGAGCCGCCGATCACGCCGCGCTCGATCAGCTCGTCGACGCGGTCGAGCAGGCCGGGCAGGGCGGCGATGTCGCGCTCGACGCTTGCGTCCGTCGCCTTGTTCAGGCGGCGCGCGAGCACTGCTATAGGTGGGGCAGTGCGGGCCGCGACCGATACCGGGATACCGAGCTTCGCGCCTTCAAGGTAGGTCGCGAGCTCCGACCTGTCGTGCTTGAGGCCGTTCCAGACGATCCGGCGCGGAAGCGGCTGCAGCACCTCGTCGCCCCAGGCCTCCGCCTCCACGACCGCGCGCCTGTCCTCGGGATCGCGCGGGAACAGCGGCGGGTCGGGGATCAGCGCGTCCAGCGCGAGCGCGATCCGACGCGTGCCCTGCACCTTGGCCCCGTCGATCTTGATCGCCGGCACGGTCACGCCCGGAAACCCGAGCGTCCTGAGCACCGCCCGGTGCACCCCGGGAACCAGATCGATGCGGCGGACCTCGACCCCCTTGTGCTCGAGCATCAGCTGTCCGGCGAGCGAGGGGTGTGAGGAGGCAATGCCGAACAGCGTGGCGCGCATCAGCCCTCGATCGTCGGAGTCGTCGGCTTGCGCCTCAGGGCCGGCGGCAGCGGCACCTGCACAACCGTCCAGCCTCCGTCCGTCTCGCGCGCGAACCACTGGTTCTCGGCGCGGTCGGGGTGCTCGCGCGCGAGCTTGGCGCAGAGGTCGCGTGCCTCGGCTTCGGTCATATGACCACGGTACCGCGCTAGTGGCGTTGGGCGATCACTCGAAGGGCGTGAGCAGATCGTGCACGCGCAGCGGCGGCCTCGGCATCGCACTAATGCTGTGTCCATCGCGCAGGTCGATCACATGGAGCATCCGCGTCGGCCTGACCCAGACGTACGCGAACCTGCCGCGGCTTCCGAGCGTCAGGACGTCCTGTCCGCGGAAGCGGCTGAAAGCGCGCCGGCCGCTGCTGTCGTACGCGAGCAATCCGGTGCTCTTGCCACGCCGCCAGCCGGTGTGCCACCTGCTGCCGTGAGCCAGGATCGTGTTGCCGGCCACCTGCATCAGGCTCGGGCGAGCGTCGAGCGTCCTTATCGACCAGTCACGCGTGTCGATCAGCCTCACGCCGAACGGGACCGGCACGGGCGGCCTGCGCCGCCGGCCGGGAAGAGGGTGCCGCTCACCCGTGACTGCGAGCTGACCGTCCCCGGCCCACGCCGCGTCGCGCCAGAGCGTCTCGACGTTCCCCTTCGACGCCCGCGCACCGAGCGCGTGGTAGGTCACTGCGCCTGTGGCGAGGTCTACCTCCGCGACGAGCAGCGAGTCCGCGGCCACGACGTAGGCGCGACCGGACTCTCGGTCCGCGGCGAGGGCAGGCTTGAGGTAGCGCCCGCGGTCAACGGTCCCGTGGAAGCCCGCCGGGATTCGGTCCAGCCGCACAGTCCGCACACCGCCCGAAGCGTCCGCGACCACCAGACGAGCGGCGCCCGCGGCACGCTGGGGGGCCACCAACAGGGCGTGGCCGCCCTCGGTGGCCCTTGCATCCCCCAGCCGGCCAGCCACGGTGTGCCTTGCGACGACCCTGCGCTGGGTCGTGTCGATCCAGAGCAGCCTCTTTCGCGCCGATCGGGCGCTCACCACGGCCAGCAGGCGGTCGTCTGAGAGCCAGGCGAGCGTGAGCACGCCACCGTCGAACCGGGCTAGGCGACGCGAGCGCCAGCGCACCAGATCGACGAGCTGCAGGGACGGCCCGCGCCAGGCGTTCTCTGCGTAAGCAAGCAGGCGCCCATTGGGCGAGAAGGCCGCAGCGGCGGCCTTCGGGAAGACGGGGAGCGAGCGCCCGTGGGCCCGAAGCGTGCGCGGGTTGAGGCGCACGAGGCGATCGGCCTCGCGGCCGTCCACGACGTCCAGAAGCGGGGGGTCCTGAGGCGGCGACTGAGCCTGCGCCCCCGGCGCGATGCCGGCAGCCACAAGCCCCGCCACAGCAAGTGCTTTTGCCTTCATGACTCCTTGTACGTGCGATGGGCTCCGAGAGGTTCCGAGGTTCCCAGCAAGTCCTGCTTTACTTGCTTGCGTGCAAGCAACCACCCAGACAACGGTCGGTCGCGACCTCGGCGTCCTGCTCAAGCATCTGCTCGGCTCCACGAACCGCGAGTTCTTCGGGGTGCTCCAGGACGCAGGCATCTCGTTCTCGCAGCTGAAGTGCCTGGCGCTGCTCTCGAATGCCGATGCGCCGATGTCCCTGGGAGCCCTGTCCGAGGAGATCGGCCTCTCCCTGCCTGCGGTCAGCCGCGCGGTCGACGGTCTCGTGCAGCGCGGTGAGCTGAAGCGCCAGGAGGACCCGAGCGACCGCCGCTCCAAGCTCGTGACCGTGAGCGCCCGCGGGCGCGCCACCTACGAGCGCGTTGTCGCGGTTCGGATCGCGGGCGTGGAGCGCTTCGTCGCAGGCCTCGAGCCTGACGAGCGCGAGGCGCTCGGGGCCGCCCTCAGCCCGATCGTCGGGAGGCTGGGCCTATGACGCGGCGCATGCGCCTCAACGAGGGCAACCGGCGCTGGTGGACGCTCGCGGCCATGTGCTTCGCCCTCTTCATGATCATGCTCGACAACACGGTCGTGAACGTTGCGCTCCCCTCCATCCAGGAGGACCTCGGAGCGACGCTGCCGGCGCTCGAGTGGACCGTAAACATCTACACGCTGACCTTCGCGGTCCTGCTGGTGACCGGCGGCCGGCTCGGGGACATCCTCGGTCGCCGGCGCATGTTCCTCTTCGGCGTCGTCGTGTTCGCGCTGTCCAGCGCGGCGATCGGCCTCGCGCCTGACCAGGGCTGGCTGATCGCCGGCCGCGCCATCCAGGGGGTGGGTGCCGCGTTCATGATGCCGGCCACGCTCTCGATCATCACCGTGACCTTCCCCCCGGAGGAGCGCGGCAAGGCGATCGGCACGTGGGCCGGCGTGTCCGCGCTCGCACTGGCGATCGGCCCCGTGGTGGGCGGCGCGCTGACCGAGTACGTGTCCTGGCGAGCGATCTTCTTCCTCAACCTCCCGGTGGCGGTGGGCGCCGTGGCCGTGACGCTGTTCGCCGCCCACGAGTCACGTGACGAGACCACCGACCACTCGATCGACTGGCCGGGCATCGTCACGATCTCGGTAGGCCTCACGGCGCTCGTGCTGGCCCTCATCGAGGGCAACTCGTGGGGATGGGGCTCGCCCGAGGTGATCGGCCTGCTGCTCACGGCGGCGGTGGGACTCGTGGGCTTCGCGCTCATCGAGCCGCGCGTGCGCGAGCCGATGGTCGACTTCTCGCTGTTCCGCTCGAAGACCTTCCTCGGCGCGAACATGGTCGGCTTCATCGTCTCGTTCGCGATGCTCGCGGTGTTCTTCTTCACCGCGCTCTACATGCAGAACATCCTGGGCTACTCCGCCATCGAGGCGGGCGTCCGCTTCCTCCCCTCCACCCTGATGGTCGTGCTGATCGCCCCGCTGGCCGGGCGGCTCGCCGACCGGATCGGCCCGCGGCCGCCGATGGTGGCCGGGCTCACGCTGACCACCATCGCGCTGTTCCTCCAGACGCGCATCGACCTCGACACTGGCTACGGCCTGCTGCTGCCCGCCTTCGTGATCATGGGAATCGGCATCGCACTCGTGATGTCGCCGATGTCCACCGCGGCGATGAACGCGGTGCCGGCCCACAAGGCCGGGGTCGGCTCCGGGATCCTTTCGATGAGCCGCATGGTCGGCGGCACGTTCGGCGTTGCCGCTCTCGGCGCGCTCTTCCAGCACATCGCGCGCGGCGACATCGCCGACGCGCTCGCCGGCACCGGCGTGAGCGCCGCCCAGCAGGAGCACCTCGTGGAAGGCCTCGGCATGGCCACCGACGGAGGCGGGCTGCCTCCGGCCGCTGCCGACGCCGCGCACAACGCATTCATCCACGCCCTGTCGAGCGGCATGTGGCTGTCGGCCGCCGTGGCAGCCGCCGGCGTGGTGATCGCACTCACCCTGATCGGCAACAAGGAGGCGCAGCCGCACCAGGTGGCGGCCCGGGCCGAGGCCGCCGCGGCGGAGGGTGTTCCGATCGCTCGGTAATCTCCCGGCCCGCAATGGCCGTGGATGTGACAAAGGTGTCGGAGCTGGACGTCGAGCCCGGCGAGCTGCCGGAGACGATGGCCGCCTGGGTGATCCGCGAGGAGCGCCAGGGCGAGCCCAAGGACGCCTTCCAGCTCGAGGAGATCGAGGTGCCCGAGCCGGGCGCCTTCGAGGTGATCGTGCGGGTGATGGCCGCGGGCGTGAACTACAACAACGTCTGGGCCGCCTTGGGCAAGCCGGTGTCGGTAATGAAGTACGGCGACCACCCGGAGTTCGGACACCACATCGGCGGCTCGGACGCCTCGGGCGTGGTCTGGAAGGTCGGCGAGGGCGTGACGCGCTGGAAGCCCGGCGACGAGGTTGTCGTGCACTGCAACATGGCCTCCTACGAGGACCCCGAGGTGCACGGCCTCGACCCGCTCGCCGCGCCGAGCCAGATGATCTGGGGGTACGAGACCACCTGGGGCTCGTTCGCCCAGTTCACCAAGGTCCAGGCGCAGCAGCTGCTGCCGAAGCCGCAGGGCCTCACCTGGGACGAGGCGTCCTCGTACGGCCTCGTTTACTTCACCGCGTACCGCATGCTGATCACCCGCTGCAACATCCAGGCGGGCGACCGCGTGCTGATCTGGGGCGGGGCGGGCGGACTCGGCGTGTTCGCAACACAGATCTGCGCGATGGCGGGCGCCCACGCGGTGGGTGTGGTCTCGAGCGCCGACAAGGGCGAGCTCGTGAAGCAGCTCGGCGCGGTGGACTACATCGACCGCAACGAGTTCAAGGGAATGATGCGCAAGGGCGGCGAGACGGACGAGGAGGAGAAGGCGCGCTTCAAGGTCTCGCGCGAGTTCTCCAAGCGCGTGAGGCAGATCCTCGGCGACGCTCCCGACATCGTCTTCGAACACGTGGGGCAGGCCACCTTCCCCACCTCGGTGTTCACCGTCAAGCCGTTCGGCAAGGTCGTGATCTGCGCCGGCACCACCGGGTTCAACCTGGACTTCGACGTGCGCTACCTGTGGATGAGGCAGAAGCAGATCATCGGCTCTCACTTCGCGAACGCGTACGAGTGCAACAGGGCGAACGAGCTGATCGAGTCGGGCCAGATCCGCCCGGTGCTGTGGCGCACGCTCGGCTTCGAGGGGGTACCCGAGGCGCACCAGCTGATGCTCGAGAACAAGCACCTCGGCAAGATCTCGATCCTCGTTGGCGCCGACGAGGAGGGTCAGGGCAAGACTGCGGACGGCGAGGGCGCCATCCGCGCGGAGGTGGGCGCATGATCCAGGTTGAGATCCGCTGGCCGATCAACCCGTTCCGGGGCGACAGGTTCGCCGAGGGCTGGCTTCCCGCCGCCGAGGCGGTGCTCGACTACGGGGCGACCGCGTGGTCGTTCACCCGCAACGTGGACGGCCGGCTCGACTTCGTCCAGCGCGCGATCTTCCCGTCGAAGGCGCATTTCGAGCGCTACTGGTACTCCGAGCGGCTGGCCGAGTACCGGATCGAGCTTGCGGGCTGCTACCAGGTGCCGATCCTGGCGACCTTCTGGGAGATCTTGGGCGCCGGCGAGGCCGCGCAGCTGGAGCCGCGCTGACTCAAGCGATCAGCCCTGCTCCAGCGGCGCCATCGTGAGCCCTGCGTCCTTCAGCTGCTGCCAGTAGTGCTCCGCCGGCTCGCGCGCGCCGGTCCAGACGATCGCCTGCCCCTTGCTGTGAATGGTGTTCGCCATCGACATGCCGGCGTCGTAGCTCACGCCAGGGAGCGTGGAGGAGAGCGCGAAGGCCACGCCCTCGAAGGTGTTGTGGTTGTCGTTGAGGACGATCACGCGCCAGTTGTCCTCGAGGCCGCTGCCGGGGCCGCCCACGCGCGGTAGCTCGACGGTCTGGCTCATTCGGCTCTCTTGCGCCAGTAGCGCTCGAGCCCCATGTAGAGCTGGTCGGGGGGCGCGGCCTGCTCGAACACCTCGACGGTGGCCAGATCGGTTGCCTCGCCCAGCTCCTCCTCGAGCTGGGCGATGAAGCGCTCCTCGCCGTCCATCCGCGCGCGGTCGGCGGACGCCACCAGCGCGGAGCGGATGCGGTGGAGGTGGTCCGTGACGTTCGTGACCTGGCCGAAGTGCGTGAGGCCGAGCGACTGCGGGTTCCAGCAGGCGAGCGTGTGCAGCGAGTCGAGCCACGCCTCCACGTCGATGTCCGGCGGCGGAGTGGGCGCGATCGTGTGGTCGTACGGCGGGATGCGCACACCGGCCACGTCGCCCACGTACGCGTCGCGGCTCTCCTCGTGCAGGTACGAGACGTGGTGCGAGGCGTGCCCGGGCGTGTACGCCACGCGGAAGCCCTCCACGGTCTCGCCGCCTTTCAGCGCCGTGATGCGGTCCTCCGGCACCGGCGCCACCTCGCCCCAGAGCTCCCACATGTCGTCTCCATAGAGCCGGCCCGCGCTCTTCAGGAGCTTCGACGGGTCCACCAGATGCGGCGCGCCCAGCTCGTGCACGTAGACCTTGAGCTTGGGATAGCGGCGGCAGAGCACGCCCGTCGCGCCGGCGTGGTCGAGGTGGATGTGCGTGAGCAGCAGCGCGCGCGGCTCGGTCGGCCCGAGGCGGTCGATCAGGGTCTCCACCGAGGACGACGGCCCGGGATCGACGATGACACCGTCGATCTCGTAGGCGCAGATCACCCGGTCGCGCCCGAGGTGCAGCACGTCAATGGGGCGGCTCACAGGTCTCGGGACCATACAATCAGTGAGGTGAGCGAGCATCGGCTGCCCGAGCGCGATAGCCCCTGGGTGATGCGCACCTACGCGGGCCACAGCACCGCGAAGGAGTCCAACGAGCTGTACAGGCGGAATCTCGCCAAGGGCCAGACCGGGCTCTCGGTGGCCTTCGACCTGCCCACCCAGACCGGCTACGACCCGGACCACGAGCTCTCGCGCGGCGAGGTCGGCAAGGTGGGCGTGGCGATCGCCCACAAGGGCGACATGCACGCCCTGCTGGACGGCATCCCGCTCGACGAGATGAACACGTCGATGACGATCAACGCCACGGCCGCGTGGCTGCTGGCCCTGTACATGACCGTGGCCGAGGAGAACGGCGTCGGCCGCGAGTCGCTCCAGGGCACGACGCAGAACGACATCATCAAGGAGTTCCTCTCGCGCGGGACCTACGCGTTCCCGCCGGAGCCCTCGATGCGGCTGATCGCGGACATGATCGCGTTCACGGTCGACGAGGTGCCGCGCTGGAACCCGATCAACATCTGCTCGTACCACCTCCAGGAGGCCGGGGCCACGCCGGTCCAGGAGATCGCCTACGCGCTCTCCACGGCCCAGGCCGTGCTCGACCGCGTCCGCCTACGCGTGTCGGACGAGACCTTCCCGCGCGTGTTCGGGCGCATGTCGTTCTTCGTGAACGCCGGCATCCGCTTCGTTGAGGAGCACGCGAAGCTGCGCGCGATGGGCCAGCTCTGGGAGCAGATGGGCCGCGAGCGCTACGGCGTGGAGGACGAGAAGCTGCTGCGCTTCCGCTACGGCGTCCAGGTGAACTCGCTCGGGCTGACGGAGTCGCAGCCGGAGAACAACATCATCCGGATCGTGCTGGAGGCCCTGGCCGTGACCATGGGCCGCGACGCGCGAGCGCGGGCGCTCCAGCTGCCCGCCTGGAACGAGGCGCTCGGGCTGCCGCGGGCCTGGGACCAGCAGTGGTCGCTGCGGATCCAGCAGATCCTCGCCTACGAGACCGACCTGCTCGACTACCCCGACATCTTCGAGGGCTCCAAGGTGATGGATGGGCTCGTGGACGAGCTGGTGGCAGGGGCGCGCGAGGAGATGGCCGTGGTGGCGGAGCTGGGCGGCGCGGTGGCAGCGGTGCCGTACATGAAGACGCAGCTCGTGGAGTCGCACCGGGCACGCGTGCAGCGGATCGAAAGTGGCGACCTCAAGGTGATCGGCAAGAACGTCTACACCGAGGCGGAGCCTTCGCCGCTCCAGACGGGCGAGGACGGCGGGATCCTTCGCGTCGATCCGGCGGTGGAGGCTTCCTCCATCGAGGCTCTGGGCGCGTGGCGAACGGCTCGCGATGAAGGGGCTGTGGCCACGGCCCTCGATGCTCTCCGTGAGGCCGCCGCCGACCCCGAGGTCAACATCATGCCCGCCACGCTCGAGGCTGCCGCTGCGGGGGCGACCACCGGCGAGTGGGCCGCTGCCCTCAGAGCTGTCTTTGGGGAGTACCGCGCGCCCACGGGGGTTGGCGACGCCGCCGCGGCCCCATCAGACGATTCGCTCACCGCCCTGCGCGACCGCGTTGAAGAGGTCTCTTCTTCGCTGGGCCGCCGCATCAAGATCCTCGTGGGCAAGCCGGGCCTGGACGGCCATTCGAACGGCGCGGAGCAGATCGCCGTGCGCGCCCGCGACGCCGGGATGGACGTGGTCTACGAGGGCATACGACTCACGCCGGCGCGCATCGCCCGCACGGCCGTCGACGAGGGCGTCCACGTCGTGGGGCTCTCGATCCTGTCCGGCTCGCACGCGGAGCTGATCCCGAGCGTGCTGGCCGAGCTGCGCGACGCCGGCTCGGACGTGCCCGTTGTGGTCGGGGGAATCATCCCGCCGGCCGACGAGGCCGCCCTGCTCGAGGCAGGCGTGGCCCGCGTCTACACCCCGAAGGACTTCGAGGTGAGCCGCATCATGGGCGACATCGTCGACCTGGTCGCATCCCACCACGGCGTGGCAGCCCCGGCGTAGTAGCCCTCCCGTAACGCTCGCAACACCACCGTCGGCAGCGCCGTGGAACGCTGCCAATGCGGTGAAGAACGAAGCTCAACACATCGACGACAAATGTGGTCGCTTTCGTGTTGAGCTTCCGCTCGACGTGGAGATCGCGGCGCTCGCGGCGAGGCAGCACGGCGTGGTGGGCCTCAGCCAGCTGCGGGACCTTGGCCTCAGTGCAAGGGCCGTGCAGCACCGGGCTGCCCGCGGCCGGCTGCACCGCATTCACCGGGGCGTCTACGCCGTTGGCTACCCAAAGCTCACCGGCCGCGGACACTGGATGGCCGCGGTCCTGGCATGCGGGCCAGACGCGGCCCTCTCACACCGCTCGGCGGCCGGGCTCTGGGGCCTGCGGCCCGACAACAGACCCAAGAGCGACATCTCGTTACCCAGCCCCTCGGCCAGGCCCAAACAGGCGATCGAGGTGCACCGGAGCGTCACGCTCACCCCCGACGACGTCACGACCGTGGACGGCATCCCGTGCACGACCCTCGCCCGCACACTCGTGGATCTCGGCGACGTGGTGAACAGGAGAGCGGTGGAAAGGGCGGTCGAGCAGGCGGAGGTACTGCGACTGTTCGACCTGCGCAAGGTGGAGCGGGCGATCGCGCAGGCCGGTCGGAGGCGCGGCGCCGGGATCCTGTCCTCGGTGCTAGAGGACCTGGACGGCCCGACCCTCACCCACAGCGAGCTGGAGGAGGCCTTCCTCGCACTGTGCCGACAAGCGGCCCTCCCGACGCCGGAGGTCAACGCCTGGATGACACTCCCAGACGGCGGCGCGATCAAGGTCGATTTCCTCTGGCGCGGGGAGCGACTGGCCGTCGAGACCGACGGTCATCCCTTTCACCGCACAAGGCAATCCAGGGAGCGGGACACGAAGAGGGATCAGCTGCTGCGGCTCGCAGGCTTCGAGCCCGTGCGCTTCACCGGCCGGCAGGTCGCCCTGGAGAAGGAGTGGGTGACCCGTACGCTGCTCGCGCTAGCGTGCCGCGCCGATGACGCAGGATTCTCGAGAGCTGGGACGCAGGCTGCGCGAGGGTGATCGCTCGGCCGCGGCCGCGGCACTGAACGTGATCGAGAACCGGTCGGAGCGGGACGCGACCAGAGCACTGCTCAGAGAGGTCTCGCCCGCCGCGCTCGGAAGCGAGCCCGCAGCCCACGTAATCGGGATAACAGGCCCGCCCGGAGCCGGTAAGTCTTCGCTGCTATCCGTACTCGTGGCCGAGTGGCGCAGACGACAAAGGACGGTCGCGGTCCTGGCCGTGGATCCGTCGAGCAAGCGCTCGGGGGGCTCGCTGCTCGGCGATCGGGCGCGCATCGACCACGACCCACGCGACGACGGCGTGTTGATCCGCTCCACCGCCGCCGGAGGGCGGCTCGGCGGGCTCGCCGCAGCCACGCGCGAGGCCGCCGAGGCGCTGGCGCCCGCATTCGACGTGGTGGTGGTCGAGACGGTGGGCGTGGGCCAGTCGGAGACGGACGTCGAGGACGTTTGTGACACCGTTGCGGTGGTGGTTCAGCCCGCGTCAGGAGACGTGCTGCAGTTCCTCAAGGCGGGGATCATGGAGGTCCCCGACCTGCTGGTGGTCACCAAGGCCGACCTGGGCGATGCCGCGGCGCGCTCGCGACGCGACCTGGCGCAGGCGCTCGCCGCGGTCGGATCATCCGATGTGCCCGTGCTGGCCGTCTCGTCGGTGGCACCGCCGAGCGGGGTCGAGGAGCTTGCCGACGCAATCCACGCCCACAGGGTCGGCACGGACCTGCTCGTGCGGCGCGTGCGCGCACGGCGCGGCGCCGCGCTGCGGGAGTTCAGCGCCGAGCACGGTGAGCGCGCGCTGCGCGACCTCGGCGGGCGCCGGGAGGCGGAGCGCCTGCTCGAGCGCCAGGATCCGGCCGCAGGCGTGACCGAGCTCGTGAGTGCGCTGGAGGCAGGGCGGTGAGCCGCCGCAAGCGCCAGCCAAGCGCTCCGCCCGAAGAAGTGCCTCCCGCCCGGCCGCGCGCATCGGGACGAATCGCGATCGACCTCGCAGTCCTCACCGCCATCTTCGCCGCCACGGTCGGGATCGCTGAGCTGGCGGGTGCCGCGAACCTCGGGGTAGCCCTCGGGATCGGCCAGGTGAGCTTTGCGATTGCCCTCGTGGTGCTGCTGGTCAGGCCGTGATCTCGCCGCGCTGGAGCGCGAGGACGACAGCGTGGAGCCTCGTGCGGGCACGGAGCTTCGTCACGGAATTGCGCACGTGAGCGCGCACGGTCTCGCCTGACACCCCGAGCTCGCGTGCCAACTCTTCGCCGCTGTAGCCGCGTGCGAGCAGCGTCAGGACCTGACGCTCGCGGGGCGTCAGGCTACGTCGCCTTGTTTCGGTTGCCGCCATCGATGCCGTTCTCATGATCGGAGGAGTCGGTCGAGGGCCGGACCGGGCTTTGTGGAGGCGATCTCAACCGCCTCGCTGGGCGTTACCTTCCGCAGGAACCGGCCGTCCAGGTCCCGCAGCGTGATCACGGCCGCACCGTGCGCGTCGAGCTCGAAGTCAAGCTCGCAGCCACGCCTGGCCAGCTCCTCCCACATTTTCGCGGCAGCCTCGATATCGCGCCAGATCTCCCCTGCTGAGGGCGGCAAATGCATTACCCCGCGTACTCGGCAGCCTTTTGCGGTGCTTTAGGGCAACTACCTCGTTGTGGGGATGGTGCGGCGCTGCGGGCGGGTCGATGGGTTCCCCATGAGGTCAAACGACACAAGCGAGCGCGGCACGACGGATGAGCCCCTGGCGCTGTGGCAGGAATACAAGGCCAGCGGCGACCTGGCGCTGCGAAACAGGCTCGTGCTGACCTATGTCCCGCTGGTCAAGCACATCGCCTACAAGAAGCTCCGCGAGCTGCCCGTCTCCTGCGAGGTCGATGATCTGATCGCCTGCGGGATCGAGGGCCTCATCCACGCGATCGACCGCTATGACCCGGCGAAGGGCGCCACCCTGGAGCCCTACCTCTGGACACGGATCCACGGGTCCGTGCTCGACGAGCTGCGCCGGCGCGACTGGGCCCCCCGTTCGCTGCGCCGCTTCGAGCGCGACCTCCAGCGGGCCCGCGAGACCTTCGCGGGCACGCACGGCCGCGCCCCGTCCCGCCAGGAGGTGGCCGACATGGTCAGCCTCACCAAGGCGGAGCTGGCCGACAAGCAGCAGCAGCTCCAGAGCTCCCACCTCACGTCGCTCTCCACACTGGTGTCGGCCGAGGGCGAGGGCACGATCGAGCTGGTCGACACCGTCGAGTCGCACGACCGCTCTACCGACCCGGAGGGCCAGGCCAGCTGGGACGACGCCAAGCAGAAGTTCCGCCGCGCCTTCGCACAGCTCTCCCCGCGCGAGCGCGAGGTGGCTGTGCTGCTCTACGTCAAGAACCTGACTTTGAGGGAGATCGGCGAGGTACTCGGAGTGTCCGAGAGCCGGGTCTCCCAGATCCACGCGCAGTTGAAGGGCCGCATTCGCGACCGCGTCGCGAAGCACGAGGACCTCTTCAGCAGCGTGGCCTAGCCGCCCTCCTAGTCGAACCGGGCGCTCACCGTCTGCTGCTTGCGACCAGGCCCGGCGAGCACCGTCAGGTCGAGCTCGTCGCCGCTTCGCGCGTCACCGACCGCCCGGCAGTAGCTGGCGAGCGACGACCGCACGCGCCTTCCGTCGATCGCGGTGAGCAGAACCTCCTCGAGCCGCAGCCGCTCCGCGCTCGTGCCGTCCTGCGCGCCGGTCACGAGCATTCCGGCCGGCAGGCCCTGGCGGCGCAGGATCCCGGGCGGCGGCGTGAGCAGCCCGGCCCCGAACCACGCGCGCGAGCGGCCCTCGCGGAAGTCGGAAAGCACTTCGCGCACCCGGTCGACGCCGATGGCGTAGCCCTGATCGCTGCCGGGTTGGTCGGCGCTGCCCGTGAAGAGGATGGTGTTCACGCCCACGAGGCGCCCCTCGGGGCCAACCAGCGGTCCCCCGGAGTTGCCCGGGCCGAGCGCGGCGTCGGTCTGCACGAGGTTGGTGAAATGCGGCTGGTCGGGCGCCGGCACCCGCAGGGGCGTGTTCACCGACGAAACGACGCCGGCCGTGGACGTGAGCGATCTCCCGCCCGACGCACTCGCCGGGTAGCCGAGCGCCACCACCTGGTCGCCCTGCCGAACGTCGTCCTGGCGGCCGAGCGGGATCGCCCTGCGTCCCTCCAAGCCCTCGACGTGCAGCAGCGCGAGGTCCTCGCAGGGCGCAGCAGCGCGCACCTCGGCGTCGTCGAGCCTCTGCGGAGTGCCGGCCTGAAGATCGGCGCCGAGAGCGATCACATGGAAGTTCGTCAGCACGAGGCCCTTCCCGGCGTCCACGATCACACCGCTGCCGGAAGACTCCTGGCCCACGCCGCGTGCCCGGATGTACACGGTGCCGGGGCGCGCCCTGGCCACGATCTCCTCGGTCATGGCCGCGGTGGCCGGCGCGGGCTCGTCTTCCCCGCTCCGCGAGAGCGCGAGCACGCCGACCCCGAGCGCCAGCAGCAGCGCCGCCACACCCAGCCCGATGCCGATGCGCGCGGAGCGCCGGGCGTCGCGGACGGCGAGCAGAGCGGCCCGCGCGAGGCCTCCGGGTCCTCCTCAGGGGCGATCGGGTTGTCGTCGGCCACGCGCAGCGCGGATACCCATTTCGCGACCCCTGGGAACTACCTGTCCCATCGGGGTAGGCTTGCCGCGCCCGTGGCTCTCGGCTCGTTCATCGGCGCAGGACGCTCGCTCGACTCCGCGGTGCGACGAGCCCAGCGTGCCGAGGAGCTCGGCTACGAGTCCGTCTACGTGACCCACATCGCCTCGCGCGACTCGATCACGCTGCTCACGACCTACGCGGCCAACACCGAGCGCGTGAAGCTCGGCACCGGCGTGATACCGATCTACGCCCGCACGCCGGCGAACATGGCGCAGTCGTTCGCGACACTCGACGAGTTCTCCGGCGGTCGCACGGTGGCCGGACTCGGGGTCTCGCACAAGCCGGTCGTGGAGGGCTGGTACGGCCAGTCGATCGACAAGCCGCTCGCCGAGATCCGGGAGTACGTGGAGATCATGCGCGCAATCTTCCGCGACGAGGACCCGCCGCCCGGCGAGAAGTTCCGCACCGGCTTCCACTTCATGGGCTACGAGCCGCTGCGAAGAGACCTGCCGATCTACCTCGCCGGACTCTCTCCCGGGATGCTGCGGCTCGCGGGCGAGATCGCGGACGGAGTGATCCTCTGGCTCTGCAACCCGAACTACATCCGCGACGTGGTGGTCCCGACCGTTCGCGAGGGGCGCGAGAAGGCCGGCAAGGAGCTCGACGGCTTCGACATCGTGGCGGCCGTGCCGTCGGCGGTCGGAGACGACCCTACGGCCGCCCTCGAGCAGCTGCGCTCGGAGCTCGTCACCTATTTCCACCTGCCCTACTACCGCGCCATGATCGAGCGCTCCGGCTTCGACCCGGACGAGGGCGCGACCGACGAGTTCATCCGGCTGCTGGCGGCGGTCGGCCCGCCCGACGAGGCGATCGAGTCGGTGCGCCGCTACCGGGATTGCGGGGCCAGCTCGCCCTGCATCGGGGGCATCTCCGGCACCGACTTCGACGCGACGCTCGAGGCCCTAGCCAAGAGCCTCGACTAGCCAGCGGCCGCCCTGGCGGCGGAGCTGGAGCTCGTCCGCAAGGCTCGCCTGGCCCTCGGCGTCTGTGCGGACCTTCACGACGGCCCTGTTCCCTTTCACGTCGATGCCCTCGATCTCGATGCTGGGGCGCCTCACTCCCTCCGCAGCCGAGCCGAGCTGACGCGCGCAGTCGGCGCCACCGGCGCGCTTGCGCGCCCGTGCGGTGAAGAGCTGATCGCAGACCGCGTCGAAGTCCTTTCGGGCCACCGCGCGCTCGAGCCGGTCGACCGTGGCGGCGATCTGAGCCGGGGGCCCGGAGGCCGGTTTGGCCTCGTCATCGGCGCCCAGCG
Source organism: uncultured Thermoleophilaceae bacterium (assembly GCA_963837445.1). Lineage (GTDB taxonomy): Bacteria > Actinomycetota > Thermoleophilia > Solirubrobacterales > Thermoleophilaceae > JACVRW01. Next base: position 20,643 of record CAWINK010000021.1, read on the forward strand.
AGCAGCCCGATGAGGCGAGGAGCACGCTGAAGGCCATAATGGACACATGGAGGGATCCGCGCAGGAGTCCGTGGGCACGCAGTCGAGCTGGCTGCGCTGCTACCGCTGCTGGTCGCAGAACCTGGAGGTGCAGCTTCATTACGAGGGCATCTTGAAGGTTGACCCCGACACAGGCGAGGCGGTCGATCCCGTGGAGGAGGTGCAGGAGGCGGTGGTGCAGTGCCTCGACTGCCTGCACGACCAGCCGCACCTGGCGCTCACCTTCTACGACGAGGACGGCCGGCGCATCTCGCGGATCGAGCCGGTGGAGGACCGCTGGGAGCGGATGGTCACCGGCACCCCATGGGTCGCGTCGTGCACGGTCACCGTGGACGCCGAGCAGGTCGAGTCGTGCTCGGGACCCGACGCCGCCGAGTCGCTGGCGTTCGCCGCCTTCGGCGACCACGGCACGCGCGAGTTCTTCACGCACGTGCGCTTCCACAAGCACGAGGACGACCGCATCGTGATCCACATGCTGGTGGAGCTCTACGCCCGCTCCTCCGACGAGGCCACCGACGTGATGGCCGACGCAGCGCGCGGGGAGCTGACGATCACCTCACTCGCCGAGGAATCGCGCCCGCCGGCCTCGAGCCCGGGCGAGGCCCACTGAGAATCAAGCTCCCGGGGGCTCATCCCTGAAAGCAGTCTTGTCGATACCTGTTCGACCATGGACGAGTCCGAGCGGCAGGCGGCGCTGGAGCGGCTGAAGCCCCGGCAGCCACGCGATCTGGTGGCCGAGCATCCCGAAGCTCCGCGGGTCGGAGGCACGCTCGAGATCCCCGACCACCCGCCCACACGGTTCGAGCGAGTGCGGGGCCGGCTGCCGCGCGTACCGCGGCCGGCCAGGATCATCGCCGGCGCCCTCGCGCTGTTCGGGCTGTTGAACGCCACCGGCTGGGTGCTCGATGCGGTGGGTTGGCGTCAGGCGCTCGTCGTCGTCGGCACCGCACTCCTCCTGCCCGGAGTTCTCCTGCTGCGCTATGCCCGGCCGTCCGACGAGTTCGTCGAGGGCGTGCAGCGGCTCCAGAGACGAGGGGGCCGACGGGTGGTCGAGCGGGAGGAGCTTCGGGGGGCCCACATGTTCTGGTACATCCTGGGCGGCGGAACGCTCACGGCGCTGGCCCTGCTGAGCTTCGCCGTCGCCGCGTGGGCCTAGCTCTCACCCGCCGGCGCGGCCGCGAAGGCGCTTACAGCAGCGGTGAAGGGGTGGAGTTTCGAGGAGTGTCCTGGACAGGGCTTGGTATGCAAGACCTAGGCAGGACGGTCGCCTCCATTAATGCTGTCGTTCGCTTCGAGCCGCCGGGCGCTGATCAGGGCAGGCCGATAACGCCGCGGGCCGCCAGCGCCTCTATCTCCTCGGCGCTCCGGCCCAGCTCGCCCAGCACCTCGGCCGTGTGCTCGCCCAGGAGGGGCGGCGGGGTGGCTTCGGTGCGGGTGGCGCCCCAGATCGGCGAGGCCACGAGGTCGAGCGGGCCGGCCGTCGGGTGCTCGACCGTCACTGTGGCCGGGCGCCCGGCCGCCGCCGCTGCTTCCAGCGCGTCCGGCACCGAGCGCACCTTGCCCGCCGGCACGCCGGCGGCCTCGAGGTCGGCCAGCCAGTCCTCCGCGGAGCGCTCGCGAAAGCGCTCCGACAGCAGCGGCACGAGCTCCCCTCGGTGCTCAACCCGAACAGCGTTGGTGGCAAAGCGCGCGTCGGAGCTGAGCTCCTCCAGCCCCATCACCGAGCAGAGCGCGCGGAACAGTCCGTCGTTCGGCGCGGCCACCGCGATCCGGCCGGATGAGGTCTCGAAAGCCTGGTAAGGCACGATGTTGGGGTGTGCGTTCCCATGCCGCTCAGGCTCACTCCCGGTGACAAGCGCGTTCTGCGCCACGTTCACGAGGCCGGCGAGGCCGCTGTCGAGCAGCGGCACCTCGATGCGGGCACCCTCTCCCCCGTGCAGCGCGGCGAGCACCCCGGCGGCGGCGTGAAGGCCGGTGAGCACGTCGACCAGCGCGACTCCCACCTTGTACGGGGGCCCCTCCTCCGGTCCCGTGATCGACATCAGGCCCGACTCGGCCTGCGCCACGAAGTCGTAGCCGGGACGACCGGACGGCTCGCGCTCGGAGCCGAAGCCGGTGATCGAGCAGTACACGACCGTCGGGTTCTGCTCGCGGACCTGCTCGTAGCCGACGCCGAGGCGATCCGCCCCGCCCACCTTGAAGTTCTCGATCACCACGTCGGCGGCCGCGCACAGCTCGAGTGCGAGCGCGCGGCCCTCCGGTTGGGAGAGGTCGAGCGCGCAGCTGCGCTTGCCGCGGTTGACCGACAGGTAGTAGGCCGCCTCCCCGCCCGCGAAGGGCGGGCCCCAGGAGCGCGTCTCGTCGCCGCCCTCGGGGCGCTCGACCTTGATCACGTCCGCGCCGAGGTCGGCGAGCACCATCGTGCAGTAGGGCCCGGCGAGCACGCGCGAGAGGTCGGCCACCCGCACGCCGGCGAGCGGAGCGGCGCCGGCGGGACCGGGGGCACTGCCAGATGAGCTCTCCATCGAGCGGCATCCTGACAGGGGCGCGCGCCGCGGTGGCGGCGCTCGAGGATGCCGGGGTCGAGATCGCCTTCGGGCTCCCCGGGGTGCACAACCTGCCGCTGTGGCGGGAGCTGAACGGCTCGCCGATCCGGCTCGTGGGCGTGCGGCACGAGCAGACCGCCGCCTACGCCGCCGACGGGTACGCCCGCGCGAGCGGGCGGCTCGGGGTCGCGCTCACGACGACCGGCCCGGGCGCGGCCAACACGCTCGCCGCGGTCGGCGAGGCGTGGGCGTCACGCCAGCCGATCCTCGTGATCGCCACCGACATTCCCTCCACGGCCCGCCGCCCCGGCGTCTGGCGCGGCGCGCTGCACGAGGCCACCGACCAGGCGGCCATGTTCATGCCGGTGGTGAAGGAGGCGATCCGCGTGCACTCGGCCGACGAGATCGGCCCCGCGGTGGCCCGGGCGGCGCGCACCGCCCTGGAGGCGCCCGCGCGACCGGTCTACGTGGAGATCCCGACGGACCTGCTGCGCGCTGAGCGACGCTCGACCGCGGTCGAGACGCCTGAGCGGCGACCGCGCGCGCCGCGCCGGAGCCGGATCGGGACCAGCTCGCCCGCGCCGCCGACCTGCTCGAGCGCGCCCGCCGGCCGCTCGTGTGGGCTGGTGGCGGCGCGCTTCAGTCGGGCGCCGGCGCTGCCGTGGCGCGGCTCGCGGAACGGCTCGTGGCCCCTGTGATCCTCACCTACTCGGCCAGCGGGCTGCTGGCGCCGGGCCATCCCTGCCTTGTGGATGCGCCACCGCACGTACCGGAGGTGGGAGCGCTCTGGGACGAGGCCGACGTGGTGGTGGCCGTGGGCAGCGACTTCGACGGCATGATGACCCAGGGCTGGAAGATGCCCCAGCCGCCACACCTCGTGGCGCTCAACGTCGATCCCACCGACGCCTCGAAGAACTACCGGCCCGATGTCGTGGTCGAGGCCGACGCGGCGCGCTCGGCGGCCGCCCTCGCCGACGGGCTGGGCGAGCGCGGCGGGCTCGACTCGCTCGAGCGCCGGTTGAAGGAGCTGGGCCGGACCGTGCGCGAGCGGATCGCCGCCGAGGACCCGGAGGCCAGCGCGTTCCTGAGCGCGATCGAGGGCGCGCTGCCGGACGACGCCATCGTGGTCTGCGACATGTGCATCCCGGGCTACTGGCTGGGCGGCTTCCACCGCACGCCGGCGCCGCGCAAGCTCTCCTACCCGCTCGGCTGGGGCACGCTCGGATGCGCCTTCCCGCAGGGTCTCGGCGCGGCGCTGGCCGGCGCCGGGCCCGCCGTGAGCATCTCGGGCGACGGCGGCTTCCTGTACGCCTGCGGCGAGCTGGCCGCCGCGAAGCAGGAGGACATCCCGCTCACCGCCGTGATCGTGGACGACGGCGGCTACGGGATGATCCGCTACGACCAGGACCGGCACGGCGATCCGCGCGAAGGCGTGGACCTGACGAGCCCGGACTTCGTGGCCCTGGCGGCCGCGTTCGGCATCCGTGCGGACAGCGTGGACGGGCTCGGCGAGCATTTCGGCGTGGCGCTGAAGGGCCACGTGGCGCTGAAGGAGCCGACGCTGCTGGTGGCGCGAGCCGCCCTCGGCCCACCGCCGAACGTGTCGCCGCGCTGGTACCGGCGGTGACCGAGCGCGCGCCGCCGGCGCGCCTCGCCGCGGCGCATGGCGCGCCGAGCCGGCGAGCGCATCCCGCCGCGCGCCGAGCTCATGGAGCAGGCCGCCGAGGCCTCGCGCGCGGGCCTGCGCACCCGTCGCGAGCGCATCATCGCGATGGCTCGGCCGATCCTGCAGACGCTCCGTGGCGGCCGTCGCTGGCGTGGCTGATCGCCGACCGAGCTGGTGGGTCACGAGCAGCCCTTCTTCGCGCCGATCTCGGCCGTCGTGACGCTCGGCCTGACCGTGGGCGAGCGCCGCCGCCGCGCCGTGGAGCTCGCCGATCGGCGTGGCGGTGGGGATCGCGATCGCGGACCTGCTCGTGGCGGCGATCGGCACCGGCACCTGGCAGATCGGCGTGACCTGCGGCCTGGCGATGCTCGCCGCCACGCTGGTGGGCGGCGGGCCGCTGCTCGCCTCGCAGGCCGGCGCCTCGGCCGTGCTGGTGGCCACGCTCCAGCCGCCCGAGGGCTTCGACTTCGAGCCGCGCCCTCGATGCGCTGGTGGGCAGCGGCACGGCGCTCGCGGTGAGCGCGCTGCTCCTGCCCGTGGACCCGGTACGGCTCGTGCGCGAGGGGCTCGGCCCGGTACTGGACCGCCTCGGCGGCGGTGCTGGAGCGCGATCGCCGACGCGCTCGAGCACGCGAGACGAGCGCGAGGCGGAGCGGGCGCTCGGCGGTCGTGCCGGGCTGGACGCCGCTCTACGACCACCTCGACCGCGACGCTCGCGGCGGCCGGCGACGCCGCGCGCATCTCGCTGGAGCCGTCGCGGCACGCTCAGCCGGCCTCGAGCGCTACGTGGCCGCCGTGGGCGAGATCGGGGCTGGCGATCGAGAACGTGCGCGCACTGGCGCGCGGCGCGGTGCGGGCGATCGCCTCGACGACTCGACGCCGCCGGAGGTGATCGCGGCCGATCCGCGAGCTGCGCCGCGGCCGTGCGCGAGCTCGACGAGCTGCTCGAGGACGAGCGACACCGAGCCGTCCCGCGAGGCGGCCCTGCAGCGCGGTGCGACTCGCGAACGCCGTGCTGGCGGAGACCTGCGAACCTCTCAGCGGTGCACATCGTCGGCCAGGTGCGCCTGGTGGCGGTGGACCTGCTGCGAGGCCGGCTGGAGCGCGCGCCCGGAGGCGCAGGAGCAGCGCGTCCGGAGAGCTGCTAGTCCCAGGCCAGCCGGTAGCCCGCGTCGCCCTCGATCTCGGCGACCTCCATCTGGGCCTTCTGCAGCTTGCCGGCGTAGTCCCAGTTCAGGGACTGCCAGCGCGTGAACTGGTCGAGCACCCAGATGCCGGACTGGCGCGAGCCGTTCCCGGACTTGCCGTTTCCGCCGAACGGCAGGTGCGCCTCGGCGCCGCTCGTGGAGTTGTTCACCGAGACCATCCCGGCGCTCACGCGCTCACGGAAGCGGAAGGCCGACTTGGGGTCGTTCGTGTAGATCGCCGACGAGAGGCCGTAGCCGTGCCCGTTGGCGAGCTCCATCGCCTCGTCGAAGTCGGCGAACGTGGCCACCCCGATGATCGGGCCGAAGGTCTCGGTGGCATAGATCTCGTCCTCGGCCGTGACCCCGTCGACGATCGTCGGGTGGCAGTAGATGCCCGCGTCCGGATCGCCCACGAAGCCGGGGCGCGGGTTGTGGCTCGTGATCCGCCCGGTGCCCGCCGAGCCGGACACGCGTGTGGTGGTCGCGGATCAGCCCGAGCCAGTCCTCGAAGCGCTCCGCGAAGCGCTCGTGGATCATCGGCCCGTAGAGCACCTCCTGGGTGGGGTCGCCCACCGGCGAGTCCTCGAGCGCCCGCGTGAGGCGGCTCACGAACTCGTCGTGGATCGACTCATGCACGATCGCCGTGCCGAGCGAAGTGCAGCGCTGCCCGGCCGTCCCGAAGCCGCTGAAGAGCGCGCCCTCGACGGCCAGGTCGAGGTCGGCCTCCGGCATCACCACCAGCGGGTTCTTGCCGCCGAGCTCGAGGCAGGCCGCCTGTCCGTGGCGCCCGGTGAGCTCGCCGATCTTCGAGCCAACCGCCGAGGAGCCGGTGAACCCCACCTTGTCCACGAGGCCCTCGTCGAGCGCCCGCTGAGGCCCTCGAAGGCGGTCGGGCCGTCGCTCTGCACGAGGTTGAAGACGCCGTCCGGCAGGCCGCCCGCGATGAACAGCCGCGCCAGGGCGTCGCCCAGCGCCGGCGCGTACTCGGCCGGCTTCCAGACAACCGCGTTCCCGCACAGGATCGCGGGCACGAGATACCAGGACGGCACCGCCACCGGGAAGTTGCCGGCCGTGATGATCGCGGCCACGCCAACCGGGTTGCGGAAGGTGAAGAGCTGCTTGTCCGGCATCTCGCTCGGAACCGTCTGCCCGTAGAGGCGCCGGCCCTCCGAGAGGAAGAAGTCGCAGGTGTCGATGATCTCCTGGACCTCGCCGAGCGCCTCGGGGTAGGGCTTCCCGATCTCGCGCGTGACGAGCCGCGACAGCGCCTCCTTGTTGTCCTCCACGAGGCGGCCGATCTGCTTGATGACGTTGCCGCGCACGGGAGCCGGAACGGCGGCCCAGTCGCGCTGCGCCGCCCGGGCGGCGCGGCAGGCGTCCACGTAGGTGTCGGCGTCGGCGAGCACGGCCTCGCAGATCACGTCCTCGAGGTTCGCCGGGTTGCGCGACTCGATTCGCTGCCCTTCGCTGCGGTCGTCGCCGCCGACGATCGATCCGACGGTTCTCGTATCCGTGATGCTCATGTTCCGTAGCGTACTCACGGTATGGAGCAAGCTTCAGTAGTCATCGTGGGCGGCGGCGTGATCGGCACGAGCGTCGCTTTCCATCTCGCCGAGGCGGGTGTGGACGACGTGGTGCTGGTCGAGCGAGCGGAGCTCGGCTCAGGCTCGACGGCAAAGGGCGCGGGCGGCGTCCGCGCGATGTTCACGGACGAGCTGAACGTGAGGATCGGGATGCGCTCGCTCGAGGCGTGGGGCGCCTTCGCCCAGCGTCCCGGCGCGGAGATCGACCTGCGGCGCGTGGGCTACCTGTTCCTGCTCTCGAGCGCCGCTGACGTGACCCAATTCGAGCGCAGCGTGAAGCTGCAGAACCGAGCTCGGCCTCCCGAGCCGCATGGTGAGCGTGGACGAGGCGGCCGAGCTGTCCCCGGTGGCCGGCCTCGACGGCGTGCTCGCGGGCGCGCTCTGCCCGCTCGCCGGCTATGCGACCCCGGACGCCGCCGTGCAGGGTTACGCGACCGCTGCCCGTGCGCTTGGAGTGCGAATCGAGACACGCACCGATGTGACGGGGATCGAGCGCGGCGGCGTGGTGGCGGGCGGGCGAATGATCGAGACGGGCTGTGTGGTGTGCGCAGCGGGCACGGGATCGAGGGCCCTGGGCGAGCTGGCGGGCGTGGAGCTGGCCGTGACGCCGGAGCGGCGGCGTATCGCATACACGGGCCCGCTGGCGATCGAGGGCGACCCGCCCATGACGGTCGACTTCGCCAGCGGCTTCTACTTCCACCGCGAGGGCCCGGGCCTCCTGTTCGGCACGAACGACGTGTGCGACACCCAGGACGAGTGGCTCGAGCGCGCGGTGCCGGTGCTGCGCAGGCGGGCCCCGCTGCTGCTCGACGCCCCGATCGCCGGCGGCTGGTGGGGCGACTACGAGATGACCCCGGACCACAACGCGTTCCTGGGCGAGGCTGCCGCGGCGCCCGGCCGCTTCCTCTACGCCACCGGGTTCTCCGGGCACGGCTTCCAGCAGGCGCCCGCCGTGGGCGAGATCGTGCGCGACCTCTACCTGGGGCGCAAGCCGTTCGTGGACCCCTCAGCGCTCGCTGTGGGGCGACCCGAGCGGCGCGAGCGGAACGTCGTCTGAGCTGAAGACGTTGTCGCGGTACCAGTCGTAGGTCCGGCGCACACCATCCTCGAGCCCGACGGCCGGGGTGTACCCCGTGAGCGCGCGGATTTCGCTCAGATCGGGCGCGCGACGCAGCGGCGAGCCGGCGGTGGGCGGCAGTGGCACGATCTCGAGCCGCCTGCCGACGGTGCGGCAGACGATCTCGGCCACCTCCCTGATCGCCCACTCGGGCTCCTGGGCGCCCGCGTTGAGGACGCGGCCCTCCCCCTCCGGGGCGAGCGCCGCCCGCAGGACGAGCTCCACCGCGTCGTCGATGAAGCAGAACGTGCGCCGGTGCTCCACGGAGTACACCTCGAGCGAGCCGCCATCGGGCGTGGCGTGCGCGCGGGCGAGCAGCTCGGGGATCACGTGCGACATCCCCATGCGCGGGCCGTAGAAGTTGTGCGGGCGCACGATCGTGACCGGTACGCCCGAGGACAGGCAGAGCGCCTCGCCGTAGAGCTTCGAGAGCATGTACGAGGTGCGCGGACGAGCGAGCGGCGGGACCACGATCGGGGCATCCTCGGGCGTTGGCACCGTGAGCAGCCCCTCCTCCAGCGACCCGGCGTAGACCTCGCTGGTGGAGGTGAACACCAGCCGCGGAGGCGTGGTCTGCGCTCGCGCCCACTCGAGCACGCTCACCAGCAGCGTGGTGTTGTCGCGCAGCGTCTCGTAGGGCCGCTCCAGCACAGTCGCCACGCCGAGGATGGCGGCGAGGTGGAACACGAGCTCGTAGGAGTCGAGGCCCTCGAGGGCGCCGGGCTCGCGCAGGTCGCGCTCCACGAGCCGCACCTCCGGACGCTCGATCAGGGCGCGAAGGTCGGCATCGTTGGCGCCTCGCGAGAAGTCGTCGAGGAGGTCCACTCCCCAGCCGTCGTCGAGCAGGCGCCGGGCGAGGTGGGTGCCGATGAAGCCGCCGCCGCCCGTGATCAGGGCGCGCTTCACGCGCTCACGTCCCCGCGACCGATGGACCAGACGCGGCAGCCGGCGCTCGCCGCGTCACGAAGCTGGCTGTCGAGCAACACGTGATTCGCGTCCACCACCAGCGGGCGGGCGTGGCCGAGCCAGCCGAGCAGATCGATCGCGAGGTACTCGTCGTGGACCACCGCGAACACGACGGCATCGAAGCCGGCGGGGTCCGGCAGCTCGCGGACCGGCGGCACCGGGAAGTCCCATTCCGTGACGGCCGGGTCGTGGCAGACGATCTCGGCCCCCCGCGCCACCGCCGCCGAGGCGAACGCGGCCGACGGCGAGTGCCGGGTGTCGGCCACCCCGCCGCGATAGGACGCACCGAGCACGAGCAGCCGCCGCCCCTGGAGCCCGCCGAGCAGATGATCGGTCTGATCGAGCGTCACCAGAGGCATCAGCGCGTTGATGCGCACCGCCTCCTCGGAGAACGGGAAGTCGAGTGACAGGCCAAACAGGTCGCGTGCCGCCACCGGCGCGAACAGCGGGTCCTTCGTCAGGCAGTAGCCGCCGACGCCGAACCCGGGCTGGCGCATGTTGGAGTGCGTGGGACGCACGCGGATCGCCTCGATCACCTCGAACAGGTCCACGCCGATCGCCTCGGCGAACCTCCCCCACTCCTCCATGAATGCGATGTTTGTGGCGCGGTAGCTGTTCTCGAGCACCTTGCCGAGCTCGGCCGCCGTGGTGGAGCCGACCCGGCTGAGCGGGAAGTTCGCCACATCGACGACGCGCGAGAGGAACGCCTCGCACGCGTCCGCCGCCTCCGGGGTCTCGCCGGCGTAGACGCGCCAGTAGCTGCGCACCGAGTCGAAGTAGTCGGGGCCCGGCATGACGCGCTCGTACGAGTAGGCCAGCATCAGGGCGCCGGGCGCCAGGCCGCGCTCGGCGAGCACCGCCTCGATGTCCGGCGCCAGGGCCGTGGAGCAGGTGCCGGGCGGCACTGTGGTCTCGACCACGATCAGCGCGCCGGGCTGAAGCTTCATGGCGAGGTCGCGGACCGCCGCGCGCAGGCCGGTGAGGTCCACGCTCGGCCCGAGCTCCCCGATCTGGAGGTCGAGGTTCACCGACACCACGGCCACCGAGGCGAACTCGCACGCCCCCAGGTCGGTCGTGGCGCTCAGGTTGCCGGCCTTGCGGGCGCTGTCGAGCGCCTCCTGCATCTTGGGATCCGCGGACTCGATCGGGAGCCGGCCGGCGTTGATCTGCTCCACGATCGCGGTGCCGCGCTCGTTGGGCAGCTCCACGCCGATCACGTCGAACGCCGGCGCGCCGTCGTCGCGCGCCGCGGCGATCGCAAGAGCCATCGCGGTACCGACGTAGCCCAGCCCCTGCACACAGACCACCGGCCGCGCCTCGGGCGCGACCCCGGCCCTGAAGGAGGAGGCGGAGATGTCGGTCTTCACTGAAGGCGCTTCTCGAGCTCCTGAAGCTGCTCGCGCAGCGGGGCGGGAAGCCGATCGCCGAAGACCGCGTAATGCTCCTTCAGCTGCGGCAGCTGAGCACGCCACTCCTCGGGATCCACGGACACGAGCTGTGCCATGTCCGCCTGGCTTACGTCGAGCCCGGCCGTGTCCAGAGCGCCCTCCGCGGGCACGAGCCCGATCGGCGTCTCCTCGGCCCCGCCCTGGTCGTCGCAGCGCTCGAAGACCCATGCCAGCACGCGGCTGTTCTCACCGAAGCCCGGCCAGAGGAAGCGCCCGCCGTCGTCCTTGCGGAACCAGTTGACCATGAATACCTTCGGGAGCCGCGCGCCCTCGCGGCGGCCCAGCTTGAGCCAGTGGGCGAAGTAGTCGGCCATGTTGTAGCCACAGAAGGGCAGCATGGCCATCGGATCGAAGCGCAGCTCGCCCACCGTCCCGGCGGCCGCAGCGGTCTTCTCGGAGCCCATGATCGAGCCCATGAAGACCCCGTGGTCCCAGTCGAACGCCTCGGTCACGAGCGGTACGACGGTGGCACGCCGCCCGCCGAAGAGGAACGCGTCGATCGGGACCCCCTGCGGGTCCTCCCAGTCGTCGGCGATCGAAGGGCTCTGAGCGGCGGGAGTGGTGAAGCGGGCGTTCGGGTGTGCCGCCGGATGGTCGGCCTCCGGGGTCCAGTCCTCCCCCAGCCAGTCGACGGCGTGGCTCGGTGGCTGCTCGGTCATCCCCTCCCACCACACGTCGCCCTCGTCCGTTGAGGCGCAGTTGGTGAAGATCGAGTTCGCGCGCACCGTGGCCATCGCGTTCGCGTTCGTCTTCTCGCTGGTGCCGGGCGCGACCCCGAAGAAGCCGGCCTCGGGATTGATCGCGTAGAGCCTGCCGTCCTTGCCGAACTTCATCCAGGCGATGTCGTCGCCGACGGTCTCGACCTTCCAGCCCTCGAGCGTCGGGATCAGCATCGCGAGGTTGGTCTTCCCGCATGCGGACGGGAAGGCCCCGGTCACGTGCTTGACCCTGCCGTCCGGCGAGGTGAGCTTCAGGATCAGCATGTGCTCGGCCATCCAGCCCTCGTCACGGGCCATCACCGATGCGATCCGCAGCGCGAAGCACTTCTTGCCGAGCAGAGCGTTGCCGCCGTAACCGGATCCGTAGGACCAGATCTCACGCGACTCCGGGAAGTGCGCGATGTACTTCTCGTCGCTGCACGGCCACGGGACGTCGTCGGCACCGTCCACGAGCGGCATTCCCACCGAATGCAGGCACGGCACGTACTCGCCCTCCGCGCCGAGCACATCGAGTGCGCCCTGGCCCATCCGCGTCATGATCCGCATCGACACGGCCACGTAGGCGGAATCCGTGAGCTGTACGCCCACGTGGGCGATCGGCGAGCCGAGCGGGCCCATCGAGAACGGGACCACGTACATGGTGCGGCCGCGCATCGACCCGCGGAACAGCTCCGTGAGCGTCTCGCGCATCTCCGCCGGATCGCGCCAGTTGTTCGTGGGCCCGGCGTCGTCCTCGTTCTCAGAGCAGATGTAGGTGCGGTCCTCCACGCGGGCCACATCGCCCGGGTTGGAGCGTGCCAGGTAGGAGTTCGGCCGCTTCGCATCGGCGAGCCGCTCGAACGTCCCGCCCTCCACCAGCCGGCGGCAGAGCTCGTCGTACTCCTCCGCCGAGCCGTCGCACCAGTGCACCTCGTCCGGCTGCGTGAGCTCCGCCACCTGCTCGACCCAGGCGAGCAGCTTCGCGTGTGTTGTTGGAGCGGTGGTGGCTTGTGTCACGGGCTTGTGGGCTCCTTCTGTCCAGATCCAGGGGCGCGGTAAGCGTATATCTGGCGGCCCCTACACTGCCCCAGATGCGGGCGGTGCTGCGATTTGTCGCGTCGGTGATGATGGTGAGCGGGGTCCTCCTCATCAGCGACGCCGGGGTGACCCTGCTGTGGCAGGAGCCCGTCTCAGCCTATGTGGCGGAGCAGAAGCAGGGTCAGCTCGAGGACGCGTTCTTCGACCCGCCGCAGCGAGTGGTCCGGCGCCAGCCGCTCAAGGGAGACTCGATCGCGCGCATCGAGATCCCGTCGATCGGCGTGTCCGAGTACGTGGTCGAGGGCACCGACGGGGGCAGCCTGCGCAAGGGCCCCGGGCACTATCCGGAGACGCCGCTTCCGGGCGCCCCCGGCACCTCCGCGATCGCCGGGCACCGCACCACCTACGGCGCGCCCTTCCGGAAGATCGACCAGCTGAAGCCCCACCAGGTGATCACCATCGACATGCCCGACGCCCGCTTCGTCTACCGCGTGGAAGAGACGAAGATCGTGGACGACCAGGACCTGTCCGTTCTCGACCCGGTGGGGCACCAGCGGCTGATGCTGAGCGCCTGCCATCCGCTCTACAGCGCCACCGAGCGGGTGATCGTGTTCGCGCGGCTGGACCACCGCGGCCCGCCGCGCGTCAGGCGAGGCTCAGGATGAGCATGCCGGACTCGATGGACGACTGATCCCTCGACTCGAAGAAGAGGATCAGCCCGATCACGAGGGCAAGGGAGATCGCCACCACGACGACCCAGTAGAGGACCTTGAAGAGCATGCGGTGGCGGCGACGCTACTGGAGCACTGCCATGTAGTGGGTGTTGAGGACCCGGACTGACTCGAGCGTCTCCACCGCCACCCAGGATGCCCGTCCGAGGAGCCGGGTGAGCGGCGGCGCAAGGATCACGCGGCGGGTCGCAAGCCGGAAGCCCGGGAACAGCGTCTCGATCTCCCGGCGGCGCACGCCCTTCACGCTCCGGTTGCGCGGGTTGTCGACGAAGAAGTCGAACCACAGTACGGCCCCGCCGGGCGCCAGAACGCGCGTCATCTCCGCCGCGACCGCACGGCGCATCCCCGCGTCGAGGATCGATGAGAAGACGGTGCTCTGGACCACCACGTCGTGGCTCGCGTCCTCCCAGGGCAGCCGGGCGGCGTCCCCCACTCTCAGGTCGGCACCCGGCTCCAGCACGGCGCCATCGTCGCCACGCACCGGCGCGAGGCGCAGGCGCGCGCGCTCGATGTCGGCTTCGAGGAGGTCGATGCCCGCGAGGTCTGCGCGGCGGGCACCCCACGACTCGAAGCGCGGGAGCCAGCCGCCCTCGCCGCAGCCGACCTCGAGCACACGGCGCCCGCGCAGGGGAAGCATCCGGGCGCGGCGCAGGAGATCCACCGCAGCGCGCTCCTTCGACTGCTGCATGAGCAGCTCCGCGCGCGAGGTGGGGTCGTATCGCTCGGGCGGAATCTCGGCCGCCCGGCGCGCGTACTCCTCGATGATGCGCTCGGCCTCGCCCACGGAGCGCCCCGCAGGCTACTCGGTCGGGCCTGAGCTAGGGATACGGTTCGGGCGTGGGCCAAACGCCACTCACGAAGCGGGAGCGCGCGGCGCGCTTCCTCGAGCGCACGAGAGCCGGCGCGCTCCTGCGCGGCGTGGGCGCCTGGCGCGGCCTCCTCGTGCTGGCCTATCACCGAATTGGCGACGGATCCGCCTCCGCGCTCGACCGGGCGCTGTGGAGCGCCACCCCGGACGAGCTCGACGCGCAGCTCCAGCTCCTCCAGCGCTCGGTCGACCTGATCGGCCCCGGGGACATCCGCGACGCGCTCTCGAGCCGCGGCAGGCACGTGCTCCTCACCTTCGACGACGGCTACCGCGACAACTTCGAGCAGGCCCTGCCCGTGCTGAGCGCGAGAGGCGCGCCCGCCGTGTTCTTTCTCGCCACCGGCTTCCTCGACCAGCCCCGGATGCCCTGGTGGGACGAGGTCGCGTGGATGGTTCGAACCAGCGACCGCGCCGGGCTCCCGGCCGGGATCGTGAACGGCGAGCTGCCATTCCACGATGCCACCCGGGAGGAGGCCGTGGCGGCGCTGCTCGCGCGCTACAAGCGGCTTCCCGGGCCGGAGACCGAGGCCTTCCTCGACCGGCTGGCCGACGCCACCGGAAGCGGGCGCTGTCCGGCATCCGAGGCAGAGGGACTGTGGATGACCTGGGACATGGCGCGTGCGCTGCGCGACGCCGGCATGGCGTTCGGCGGCCACACACAGACGCATCCGGTGCTCGCCCGGCTCTCGCAGGCCGAGCAGGCCGGCGAGATCGACACGTGCGCCCGGCGGCTGCGCGAGGAGCTCGACGTGGGGATGGAGCTGTTCAGCTACCCCGTCGGCCTGCGCGATTCGTTCGACGGGGTCACCCGGAGCCTGCTCGGTGAACGCGGGGTCCAGCACGCATTCAGCTGCTACGGCGGACGCCCCCCGCGCGAGGGATGGGACGCCCTCGACATCCCGCGCACCACGGTCGGCGCCGGAACGAGCCGCGAGGAATTCGCGGCCACGGTGACCATCCCACGTCTGTTCGCGCTCGACTGATGCCGAACGCCCGCCCGCTCCGCGTCCACGCACTCGTGGACAGTCTCGGCTTCGGGGGTGCCGAGCTGCTCGTGGCCGATTTCGCCCGGGTGGCCCCCTCGGCCGGCATTGAGCTGAGCGTCGGCGCCCTGCACGAGGGCCAGGTGAACGCCGCCGCGACGCGCCTGCGGGCGGCCGGCGTGGAGCCGGTGGTGGTGCCGGTTCGGAGCCTGTGGCGCCGCTCCGATGTGCGCCGCGTTCGCGAGCACCTGGCGACGGTGCGGCCGGACCTGCTCCACACCCACCTCGGCTACGCGGACGTGCTCGGGGGCCTAGCGGCGCGCGGAATCGGCCTGCCCTCGGTGTCGACGATCCACGCCGACTGGTGGGGCGGCACCGGTCGCGAGCGCGTGAAGGCGCGCCTGATGGCGCTGGCGCGCCGGCGTTGCGCCCGGCGCGTGATCGCCGTATCGGAGAGCGCCCGCAACATCTACCTCGAGCGCGGCTGGGACCGACCCGAGCGCGTCGTGGTCGTGCTCAACGGCATCGCGGCGGAGCCGCGGCCCGGCACAGGCCAGGCGCTGCGCGCCGAGCTCGGCATCGCTCCCGACGAGCTGCTCGCGGTGATGGTGTCGCGCCTCGGCCCGGAGAAGGGGCACGACGTGGCCATCGACGCGGTGGCGCTCGCGCGTCGGCGCCATCCACAGCTGAGGCTCCTGATCGTCGGGGACGGCGAGCTGCGTGGCGAGGTGGAGCGCCGCGCCGCCGCGCTGGGGGGCGCGGCCATCGTGGCGGGCCACCGCGACGACGTGATGGAGGTGCTGGACGCGGCCGACCTGCTCCTTCACCCGTCGCGCTTCGACGCGTTCCCGACAGCCCTGCTCGAGGCGATGGCCGCATCGGTGCCCGTGCTCGCGAGCGCCACCGGCGGCATCGTCGAGATCGTGGAGGCACCCACGACCGGAATCCTGGTGGATGCGCCCCCGCAGGCCGAGGCGGTTGCACGAGAGCTCGAGCGCCTCATCGCGGACCCGGCGCTTCGCCGGCAGCTCGCCGCCGCGGGCCGTGAGCGCTTCCTCGCGTCCTTTCAGGCGGAGGCGTGGGCGGCCCGGACGCGGATGGTGTACGACGAGGTCCTCGCCGGTAGGTGAAGGCCACGGGGCTCTAGGCGCGAAACAGCTCGGCGAGCTGCGTGGCGATCCGCTGCACGGCGAACTCGCGCTCCACCAGCTCCCGTCCCGCCGTGGGATCGATGCCGCCGCCGCTGAGGGCGCGGTCGAGCGCGGCGCGCAGGCTGTCGGGGTCGCCCGGCTCCGCGAGAACGCCGGACCGGCCGTCCTCCACCAGCTCCGGGATGCCGGACAGCCGCGACGCCACCACCACGAGCCCACTCGCCATGGCCTCCATGAGCGCGACCGGGATGCCCTCCATCTGGCCGTCGCGGGCCACGCGGCTCGGCAGCACGAACAGATCGGCCTCGTCCAGGAGGCGCGCCACCTCGTGCTCCGGCAGGCCGCCGAGGAAGCGCACCCGCTCCGCGAGGCCGAGCTCGCGAGCGAGAGCCTCCAGCGGTCGGGGGTCGCGCCCACCCACCAGGTCGAGGCCCACCCGCTCGAGCTCGCCATTGCCCGCCAGCGCGCGCAGCAGCACCTCGTGCCCCTTGTGCTCCTGAAGGCTCGCCACGCAGAGCGCCCGGACCGGCCCCTCAGCCGGCGGCAGCCGCGGGCGAAACCGGTAGGCATCGGGCTCGATGCCGCAGTGCACCACGTGGACCGGCGTGTCGCGGTCGCCGCCGAACGCGCTGAGGACGCCCCGGTTGTACTCCGAGATGGCGACCACGAAGCGGGCGTCGTGGATCTTCCGGGCCAGGAAGGTCGTGTCGACGAAGATGTCGTGGGCGTGAGCGGTGAAGCTGTACGGCACGTCCGTGAGGCGGTGGCAGAGCCATGCCGCCAGCGCGGGGTAGGTGGCGAAGTGCGCGTGCAGGTGCTCGACGCCGTCGGCGGCCGCGCGACGGGCGTGCTCGGCGGCGAGCGGCAGCGTCACTAGCGCGCGTGCCAGTGTGGCCGGGCGGCGCACGCTGCCCGCCACCACGGCGGCCGCGGAGGAGAGCACCCGGAGCGGTCGGCGCACGAGCCAGTACGCGCAGGCCGTGAGCGCCCGCCACGCGCTCGGCCGGTGCGGCGTGCGCGTCCAGCGCTCCGCCGCCGGATGCACGAAGGGCTCGGCGGGCCGGTAGAGCGAGAACAGCGACAGGTCCATCTCCGGGAGCGCGTCGACCGCGTTCAGCTCGCGGAGAATGAAGGTCTCCGCGTCGGTGGGGAAGCGGGACACGATGTACCCGACCCTCATCGCGCCACCTCGTCCAGAAGCGCCGCCCAGCGTGCGCCGACCGCCTCGGGCGAGTGAGTTCGCTCGATGTACGCGCGGACGCGTGCGGCCAGCTCGGCGCGGTCCCCGCGACCGCGCCAGAGCTCCTCTGCCCCGCGCCGGAAGGCCTCGAACGACCCCTCGGCCGCATGGCCGAGGTCGTGCGCGGCGATCCGGCCGTCGGGGTCGAAGCGCAGCGACAGCGCCGGAACGCCACGGGCCCAACCCTCCAGGAACACGTTCGGCATCCCCTCGAGCCCAGAGGTGCTCACCACCGCCACGGCCTCGTCCAGCACGGTGCCCAGCTCGTCGCGCCCACGCGGCGGCAGCAGCTCGAGGTTGTCGAGCGCGCCGGCACGCTCGCGCAGCTCGCGCGCCAGGGCCGGCGGCGTCTCCCCCGTCTCCATCGTGACCATCCGGAAACGGGCCTCCGGGAGCGCCTCGGCCAGCGCCACGTAGTCGAGCGGCTGCTTGTAGTCCACGAGCCGCCCGATCCACACGAATGCGACCGGCTCACCGGCGGGCGCCGCCGGCTCCGCGAAGCTCGGGATCTCCTCCACCCGGTCGAGGTTCGGGAATGCGGCGCGCGCAAGCTCGGCCTGCTCGCTCGTCTGCACCACCACGGCGTCGGCGGTCCTGACGCCGAACGCGTAGAGCCGCCGAGCGGCCGCCCCCGGCATGCGCTCGAGCGTGAAGTCGAAGTTGTTGGCGCCCGCGAACACGAGCCGGCGGCGCCGCGCCCGGCAGTACAGGCCCACGATCCCAAGGGCCGGCGAGCTCATCCGGAAGACGTGAACGCGCGCATCGGCCGCGGACAGCGCCCGCCAGACCCGGACCGCCTCGCGCAGCTGCCCGCGGGCGCCCGAGCCGGCCCAGGCCGCCCGCTCCACGACCGTCACTCCCGGCGGCGGGTCCCCCGGCCGCTCGAGCGGAAAGACGATGTGCGCCACGCGCCTGCGGCCGCCGAGCGCGCGTGCCAGCAGCGCCGTCTGAAGCTCCGCCCCGCCGGTTTCGCGCGGAACGCGTTCGTAGAGCCCGGCTGCCTCGGGCGCGTAGATTGCGATGTCGTTCCGAGGCATTGGGCGTTGCTTTGCTCGAATTTCCAGCTGGCGTGCCGAAAGATATTGTGGGCCCAAGCGCCGTCACCGTGGCGCGTCAGCCCTCGACCCTAGGAGAAGAAGCTGCAAGTCCTGCTCACAGGTGCCGCTGGCTTCATTGGATCGCACCTCGCCGAGCGGCTGCTGGCGCAGGGCGAGACCGTGATAGGCGTGGACAGCTTCTCGCCCTACTACGACCCGGCCCTGAAGCGTCGCAACCTCGAGGCCGCGCTCGAGCATGACGCCTTTCGGCTGGTGGAGGGCGACCTTCTGGAGCTCGATCTCGCACCGCTCGTGGCCGAGGCGGACGCCGTCCTTCACCTGGCCGCCCAGCCCGGCGTTCGTCCGAGCTGGGGCGACGAGTTCCAGATCTACGTGAACGACAACGTGCTCTCGACTCAGCGCCTGCTGGAGGCCGCCTGCGGAAGCGGAATCGACCGGTTCGTGCTCGCCTCCTCCTCGTCGATCTATGGCGAGGCGGAGAGCTTCCCGACGACGGAGGACGCGGCGCCGCGCCCCGTGTCGCCCTACGGTGTGACCAAGCACGCGGCGGAGCAGCTCTGCCACCTGTACCGGGTGGCCCACGGCGTGCCGAGCGTCACGCTCCGCTACTTCACGATCTTCGGCCCCCGCCAGCGCCCCGACATGGCCTTTGCGCGCTTCATCGAGGCGGCGACCGAGGGGCGCCCACTGAAGGTCTACGGAGACGGCGGGCAGAGTCGAAGCTTCACCTACGTCGATGACGCCGTGAGCGCCACCATTGCGGCCGCCACGCTCGGCGAGCCGGGGGCCGCCTACAACGTCGCGGGCGGATCGCAGGCCACCGTGCTCGAGGTGATCTCGATCCTCGAGGGACTGCTCGACCGACCGATCGGCGTGGAGCACGAGCCCCCCGTGCCGGGCGACGCGCGCAAGACGGGTGCGGACACGACGGCCGCGGAGCGCGACCTCGGATTCGCGCCTCAGGTGTCCCTCGCCGAGGGGCTCGCGCGCCAGGTGGACAGCCAGGCGGCGGCGCGCGCGGTGGGCTAGCCGTGTGCGGGATAGCCGGCAAGCTGTCGCTCGACGGGCCGGTGGACAGAGCTCTCGTCGAGGCGATGTGCGCCACGATCCACCACCGGGGACCGGACTCGCACGGGGCCTTCATCGACGACGGCGTGGGCCTCGGCGTGCAGCGGCTGCGGGTGATCGACCTCGAGACCGGCGACCAGCCGATCTACAACGAGGACGAGTCCGTGGTGATCGTGCTGAACGGGGAGATCTACAACTACCGCGAGCTCCGCGAGGGCCTCGAGCGGCGCGGCCACCGCTTCAGGACACAGGGCGACACCGAGGTGATCGTGCACCTGTACGAGGAGCTCGGCGAGCGCTGCGTGGAGCCGCTGCGCGGAATGTTCGCGTTCGCGCTCTGGGACCGTGGCGCACGCCGGCTTCTGCTTGCGCGCGACCGCATCGGGAAGAAGCCGCTCTTCTATGCCCAGGACGGCACCACGCTGTGGTTCGCCTCCGAGCCGCGCGCGATCCTCGCCGATCCGCAGGCGCCGCGCGGAGTGGACTACGACGCGATCGACTGCTTCCTCGAGTTCGCCTACGTGCCGGATCCGCTGTGCGCGTTCGCGGGCCTCCGCAAGCTGCCGCCGGCGCACACGATGAGCTGGCAGGGCACCGCGGCCGAGCCGAGCCGCTATTGGCGGCTCGACCACTCCCTTCCTCCCGAGACGGAGGACGAGCGCGAATGGCCGGGCCTGATCCGCGATCGCCTGCTCGAGGCCACCCGGCTGCGGCTGCGGAGCGACGTGCCGGTCGGCGCCTTCCTGTCCGGCGGGGTGGACTCGTCCGCCGTCGTGGCCGCGATGGCGCGCACGTCCTCGGGCCGGATCCGCACCTTCAGCATCGGGTTCGACGTGGGCGCGTACGACGAGACCGACCACGCGCGCGCCGTTGCGGAGATGTACGACACGGACCACGAGGAGATCCGCGTGGAGCCGCACGCGGTGGAGCTCCTCCCCCGCCTCGTGTGGCACTACGGCGAGCCATTCGCCGATCCGTCGGCCGTGCCGTCGTTCTACCTCGCGGAGGCCACGCGCCGGCATGTGACCGTGGCGCTGAGCGGCGACGGCGGGGACGAGAGCTTTGCGGGTTACGAGCGCTACGCCACGCACGACGTGGCGCACCGCCTGCGCCGACTTGGAAGGCCCGGCGCGGCGCTGCTGGCGGCCGTCGGGTCGGAGGGCTCGGAGAACAGGCCACGCCGCGCCGCGGCATGGCTCGCCGCCGCGCTCAGGCAGCCACCGGCGGAGCACTACCGGCACACGATGGCGAACCTCAAGGGCGACTTCCGCGAGCGGCTCTACGAGCCGGGGCTGCTGGCGGCGGTGGGCGGGCCGCGCGGAGGCTCGGCGGACCGCCTGTTCGGGGACGCGTTCGGCAGCGCGAGCGCGGCAGGCTTCACCGAGCGCCTGATCGAGCTCGACGTGGCGACCTATCTGCCGGGGGACCTCCTCGTGAAGATGGACATCGCGTCCATGGCGAACTCGCTCGAGGTCCGATCGCCGCTGCTCGATCACGTCCTTATGGAGACGGCCGCCCGCCTGCCTCTCCACGCGAGCCTCCGGCGCGGGCGGTCAAAGCGCGTGTTGCGCGAGGCGGTGCGCGACTGGCTTCCCACATCGGTGCTCGAGCGGCCGAAGATGGGCTTCCGCGTGCCCGTCGACGAGTGGTTGCGCGGCCAGTTGCGGGACCTCCCCGCGGACGTGCTGCTGGACCCGCGCTCGACATCGCGCGGGCTCTTCCGCACGGCCGAGGTCGAGCGCCTGATCGCCGATCACCGTGACCGCAGGGCCGACAACGGGCTTCGCCTCTGGGCGCTCGTCCAGCTCGAGCTCTGGTTCCGGACCTACGTGGACAGCCCCCACCCCGCTCCGCTCGCCCTGAACGCGTCCTGATGAAAGCGAGCGCGGCGTTCCGCATAGTGGCTCGGAGGCCGCGGCTCGTTACGTCCCGCCCGGCCGTGCTCCTGGGTGGGCTGCTCGCCCGCAGCGGTCTCGTTCACGCATACACCGTGTGGCCCAGCGCCATGACGCCCATCCTGATCCTCGGGGCGTCCGACTCCGCCGCGGCGCGCTGGATGAACCGCACCTTCCGCCTCGAGACGGAGCGGAGGCTCGCGACCGACGCGGCCACCTGGAACGTGCTCCGGGCGAACGCGCTCGTGATCGGCAAGGACCCGCCGCACGTGCGCCCCGCCGTCGAACGCGCGCTCGGGAGGCCACTCGCGCACCCGCGCGTGGCCTTCTACGGCACGGGCGGCACCCACCCGAAGCTCCACTGCTTCGTGTTCGAGGGGCGCGCTGCCGAACCGCTGGTCGTCGTGAAGGTCATGGCGCTCCCCAGGGAGAGCGGACACCTCGAGCGGGAGACCGCGAACGTCGAGTTGGCCCGGGAGCGGCTCGACGGAGCCAGAGATGTGGTGAGCGCGCTGCCGGTGAAGCCGCTCTGGGCGGGCCAGTGCCAGGGTGACTTCGTGGTGGTGGAGCCGGTGGACCCGCTGGCGATCCACACAGGCGACGCCGAGCGCGACACGGCGATGAGCTGGCTGCGCGGGTTCGCGGCGAGCACCGCCGAGGGCGAGCGGCCCTGGTCCGAGGCGGACGGCGACGAGCTGGTGGCCATGGTCGCGGACGCCTGGGAGCGCGGCGACTCTACGCGGGTCGGCGACCTGCTCGGGCGCGTTCGCGAGCTCAGCGCCGCTCTTCGCGGCATCCCGGTAGCTCGCTGCGCGGTGCACGGCGACTTCTGGCGCGGCAACCTGGCGGCGAGCGGCGCCGCGATGCGCGTCTACGACTGGGAGTGGCTCCAGCTCGACGGCCTGCCGTTCTTCGATATCTGGACCTTCGAGCTCGGCGAGCTGCGGCACGCCGCCGAACGCGGGGCGCACGACTTCGCCGAGCCGCTGGCACAGCGACTCGAGCGAGTGGAGGCCGAGCTCGGGCGGCGCGGGCTCGATCCACGCTTCGCGCTCCTCACGCTCGCCCCGACACTGGGACGCCTGACCTTCCGCGTGCGTAGCGTGATGGGCTACGAGGGCGGGGACGAAGAAGCGTCCGCGCGGGTCATGGCCGCCGCCGAGGAACTGCTCCTCAGACGCGCCGCTTAGCGGCGGCGCAGGCTGCCCCAATAGAGCGTCCGCTCCGCCGTGGAAAGCTGGTGCTTGTAGCGGCTCCCGGGCGCCAGGAAGTCGTATTCGCGGAGCCCGCGCTCGAGGCAGGCGGCCATGCATAGCGCGTGTGCCGCGAGGCCCGGGCGCACCTTGGGATCGGACTCCTGGGCGATGCCTGCCTGGTAGAAGAAGACGACCCCGTCCTCGATGAAGGAGTACAGGCACGCGACCGTGCGGCCAGCCGCCGCGACGCGGCAGAGCAGCGCCCGGTCCGGCGCGCGCCGGCGAATCAGCTCGCGGTGGAACGAGACGACGCGCTCGTCGGCAAAAGCTCCGTGCTCCCCCTCGGCGGTCCAGCGTGCCTGGTGGAGCTCCACCAGTTCCTCAAACACTGCAAGCGCATCGTCAGGGCCGGATGCGATCTCGCACGCGGGGTCCCCAAGCGCGCGCAGGCCCCGCCTCACCTGCTGGCGTGTATTGCGGCCCAGGCCCGCCACGAGCTCGCCCCCGCCGCGCTCCGCGAGCAGGGCGAGGTCTGCGTACGGACTTGCCTCGGGCTCGAGCCGGAGGCCCGGCGCGGCGCTGGCGAGCAGCTCGGCGTCGGCAGCCACGAACCCGTTGAGCACGAGCTCCTCCCAGCGCCTGTCGCGCGAGAGCTCCTCCACGATCGCCCGCGCGAGCTCCTCACGAGCCTCCGGCCGGGCGATCAGGCGGTTGCACTCCGCGTACACGTCCTCCGGCGGCCAGAGCGCCGCCGTGCCGATATGCGCGCTGCGGATCGCCCGCATGCGCGACGGGATCTTGCCGTGACAGAGGAGCGCGATGCCGCACGGTGACCCGCTGCCGTCGTCCACCACGACGAAATCGTGCGGGACGCTGTCCGCGAAGTGCTCGAGCCAGAGCGAGGTCCACTCCCACGAGCTTGACCAGAGTGGGGGGCGCATCGTCTCCTCGACCACGCGCCAGAGCTCTCCTGCGTGGTCCCGATCGGCGGCTGTGAGACGGACCACGCCCATCGATAGGCACCCTAGTGAGTGGGCGCCTCGCGCCTAGGCCCGCGTCAGCTGATCGGGCCGCGCATGCCGTTGGTGACAGACACGCGGTCGAAGTACATCGTGTTTGCGGGCGCGCACTCGCCGGCCATCGCGACCAGCCCGTGGCGGACCTCGGTGATCTGGCGACCGCGGCTGTTCGCCGTGGTCGTCGAGTCGATCTTCACGCCATCGACGTAGAGCTCGTTGAGGGCCTGGCCATTGACATTCGAGATCTTCTGGTGCACCTCGAGCCAGAACCAGCGGGCCTCCGGAAGCACGGCCTCCTTGGTCAGGACCGCGTAGTTGGCGCCTGAGTAGTCCTGGCGCATCACCCGCGCGCGGCCGGATATGGAGATCTCGACCCCGCCGACGTCGCCACCGCTGCCGTAGAGGGTGTAGTTGTCCCAGCGCATCAGGCTGTACCAGCAGGGCATCGTGGCCTTCGAGGGGATGTAGAAGGCGGCGCCGTACCAGACGTCCGAGCTGTTGCCCCAGTTCACGTCGAACCAGGTGCGGGCGAAGCCGTTGCCGTGGGAGCCGTCGGTGGTGGCCTTGGCCGCGTGCGATCCGTCGTAGGCGCGCTCCGTGGTGTTCGACACCGTGCCGGCGGAAGCCGACTTGCCGTCGAACTCCGAGAAATCGCCGACCTCGAAGTTGCCGAGCAGGCCTGTTACCGGCGGCGGCGGTACCGGGGCGGGCGGCGGCGGTACCGGGGCAGGCGGCGGCGGTACCGGGGCGGGGGGCGGCACTGGAGCGGGGGTCGGCGCAGGGGCAGGAGCAGGGGCAGGGGCAGGAGCAGGGGCAGGAGCCGGAGTCTGGCCGCGCGGGGGCTTCGAGGGGCGCCTCGTCCTGATCCTCAGCGACACCCGGGAGAGGCGTTTCTGGGACGCGGTTGCGGAACGGTGGAGGCGGACGCTCAGGAACCCCGCCGCGGCCGCTCGGCGAACGCGGGCCAGGGACAGGCGGCGCGAGTGCGAGCCGACGACGAGTCGAGCGCGGACGATCGACACCGGAGCGATCCGCGTGAGCTTGAAGGTGACCGCGTCAGAGCGCGACTCGGCCGGCCGGATGGACCGGACGTTCGCGCCCGCAGTCGAGGCCGCGAGCGAGGACGCGAGGGTGCTGAGGACGAATACGACGAGGATGCTGCTGAGGCGTGTGGGGCGCAAGGCCGGGTCCTTCCGGGCTCAGGCAGCACCACCCACGCTTCTCCTTCGGTAGCCCGGCCAACTCGTGATCTGAGTTCCGTGGGCTTTGCGGACTCGCCTCGCGGCGAGGGTGCCGTTTGTCGGGAGGACTGCTGATTAGCTTCTTGACATAAAACCTCGGGGGAAACGTTGCAAAGCTTGAGCTCTCGGCTCAGACCTAGCCGAGTGTTCGGATCACCCGCGTCATGTCCCGCACCACTCGCTCCCAGTTGGCGACTGACGCCACGTGCCGGCGCCCCTCCGCGCCCACGCGGGCGGCCAGCTCGCGGTCCTCGAGCAGCCTCAGGAGCGCCGCTGCAAGCGCCGCCGGCGTCCCCAGGGGGCACGACGAGCGCGGTCTCGCCGTCCCGCACCGCCTCGACCATGCCACCCACGCCCGAGAGCACGCACGGGACGCCGTGAGCCATCGCCTCCCAGGCGGAGAGCCCGAACGGCTCCACGCGCGACGGGAGGCAGAAGACCGCCGCCTCCGTGTAGAGCCGGGCGATCTCGGCGCGGTCGTCGACGCGCCCCAGCAGCTCGAGGCCCGGCTGGGGTGCTACCGCTTCCGTGCCCACCACGCGCAGCCGCGCAGCGGGGATGCGCTCGCGCACCGTGCGCATCGCTTCCACGAGCACGTCGCCGCCCTTTCGTCGCCACTCACGCGCCACGAACAGCACCACTGGCTCGTGCTCGGTGTCCCGGTCGACCTGCGCCGGCTCGAAGTTCGCCCCCACACCCACCGGGGTCACGCGCTCGGGCGGCACGCCGTAGAAGGACACCAGGTCGTCGGCCACGATCTGGCTCCACGGGAACATGTGGGCGGCGCCCGTGTAGAGGCGCCGCTCCAAGGCGTACCAGCGCTTGAGCTCCCGCTCGCCGAACGGGCTCCACGCCGGCCAGTGAACGCGGCTCAGGTGATGCGTCCAGTCGGTGTACACCACGTACGGCACGCCCTCGGTCCTGAACAGGCCGAAGAACTGGATGACGAGCTCGGGCTGAGTGTCGAGCGCGCGCAGTCGCCTCCCGCTGTTGCGGGACTGGAACCCGTGCGCCAGCTCGTTCTTGTAGAGGTGCTCCCGCCAGCGGTCACGCCGCGGGTGGAACGTGCGGGCGGCCGCGAGGGCCCGCTGGACCGGGGTCATCGACGCGTCCACGCACCCCGCGATGGGCAGCACGCCTTCGAACGCCGCCATCAGCTTGTACGGAACTCCGTTCAGAGCGCCCGGGCAATTCGGGTCCGCGAGCGCCGCTCCGGCGATGGTCGGCGAGCGCTCCGTCACGCGGAGTGTTGTACCGGACTAGGAGAGCGGGCCGCGCATACGGTTCGAGACCGATGCCCGGTCGAGGTAGACAGAGCCGGCGGGCGCGCATTCGCCTGCCAGCGCCACCAGGCCGTGCCTCACCTCGTTCACCACTCGGCCACGGCTGTTCGCCATCCGCGACTGACCCACCCGGCGGCCGTCGAGGAAGACCTCGTTGAGCGCTTGGCCGTCGCGGTCGGAGAGCCGCTGATGGACCTCGAGCCAGAACCAGCGGCCCTCGGGCAGGTCGAACTCGCGAGTAAGGACCGCGTAGTTCTCCGCGGAGTAGTCCTGGCGCATCAGCCGGGCGCGGCCCGAGATCGAGATCTCGATTCCGCCCACGTCGCCGCCGCTGCCGTAGGTGATGTAGTTGTCCCAGCGCATCAGGCTGTACCAGCAGGGCATGGCCTTCTTCGACGGGATGTAGAACGCACCGCCGTACCAGACGTCGGAGCCGCCGTTGAAGTGCACCTCGAACCAGGTGCGCGCGAAACCGTTGCCGCCGGAGCCGTTATAGCTCGCCTTCGCAGAGCGCGCTCCGTCGTAGGCGCGCTCCGTCGTCGGGACTATCGCGCCCGATGCCGCCGAATGACCGTCGAACTCGTCGAACGCTCCCCCCTCAAAGCTGCCGAGCATGCCCTCGTTGTCCCCGAGCGGGGCCGCGGCCGGCTTCGGCTGCGGCGGGTGCACCGTGACGGTGAGCTCGGGGCGGCTGCGCCTGCGAGCGCGACCTCCCGGCCGCGCGATCCGGCGCCAGTGGACGCGCAGCGCGTCGCGGCGCGCGGCCCTGCGCACACGTGCGGCCCGAAGGGCGACCACGCGGCGGCCTACCTTCACGCGGGCGGCGCGGATGTTCGCCGGCTTCACGCCGCTGAGCTTGAACACCGCCACGCGCGGGCCCTGACGCACCGGATCGAACGAGCGCTTGCCGGCAGCGGCCGTTGCAGGTACCACGAGCAAGAGCAGCACGGCCAGGGGGGTGGCCACATGCCGCGCGTTCAGTCCAAGCACCTACGACACCTCCGGGGTTCCGAGTGACATCACCCGGAACTTCCTTCGGCAGCCCGGCCGACTCGATTTCGAGCCCCGTGGGCTTTGCGAACCCGCCTCGCGGCGGGGGTGCCTTTATCGGGAGATGTCTGTTTGGGACGTCTACCTACTCTGATCGGCAGGAACGAGGAACCCTTTAGGGCCGCGACTACACTCCCCGACCGTCATGCGCCACCCATCTGAGGAGCCCACCGGCCGCCGGGCGCAATCGCGGCAGGTCGGCCGCCTCGCCCTACGAATCCGCGCTTCCAGTCGGTTGCACGACCCGATACGCCGGCTGATCTCCGGTCGGCCGGTGGACAGCATTCTCGACGGCCTGAGGCTTCGCCTCGACAACTTTCCGGACGGCCTCTATCAGCCGGCCCCGTGGCTCCCGCTGAGGACCGCCACCAGGGCCGCCGGGTCCCAGTCCCGCTGGGAGGCGATGCAGCCCCTGGTCGGTTCGCTCGGCGTGACCAGCGCCCTTGACATAGGGGCCAATGCCGGCTTCTTCTCCATCCAGTTGGGTCGACTTGGGATCCCGACGGTGGCGGTCGAGGCAGAGCCCCCCAACGTACGGACTGCGCTGGTGGCCGTCGAGCGCAGCGGCGTCAAGGGCGTCGGGGTGCTGGTATTGGAAGTAGGTCCGGATACCGTGCGCCTTCTGCCATCGACGGATTGCACCCTGTGCCTGTCGATCTGGCATCACTTCGTGCGTGCGCATGGGCTCGAAGTCGCCACCGGGATGCTGAAGACCATTTGGGAGCGCACGGCACGGGTCATGATCTTCGACACCGGAGAATCCGAGATGCCGGCTTCCTTCAACCTTCCCGACATGGCTCCGGATGCTGGGGCATGGCTCAGCCGCTACCTGGAGACCGCGTGCGAGCAGTCGCGCATCGAGCACCTCGGCCTCCACGCCGCGTTCGATGCCGACCGGAAGCCCTGCATGAGGAACCTCCTCGCCGTGATCCGCGAGGGCGCCTAGCCCGCCGGAGCGGGCGCCGGGCTGCCCAGGAGCCGCTCACGCAGATGGCGAAGGGCATCGGGAACCAAGATCCACAGCAGACCCAGGTAGGCCAGGCCTCCGACGAGGGTTCCCACCAGGAGTGCCGGCACGGACGAATCGACGGTTCCGTGAACCACCAGGAGAACGCCGGCCAGCCCCGCGCCCGCTGCGAACGGAGGCCATAGAGCCGTCCACAGGGAACCGACCCGGACCTCGAGCATCCGACATGCGATCGAGGTGGTCACGAAGAAGAACAGCAGCGCCACGCCGGCCTGGCAGGCGGCCACCGCAACGATCCCGTCATGCACCGTCAGGGCAATCGCCGTTACGAGTATCGGTACACGCACCGCTGCGAGCTTGAGCAGGATGTCTGCCCTCCCGATCGCCTTGAAGATGACGCCAGGCGGGGCCGTGAGAGCCGGAAAGAATGCGTACAACACGAGCACCTGCATGGGGCTGATTGCCCCCTCCCACTTGTCGCCGAAGGTCGCGAGTACCAGCGGCTCGGCGAGGACCGCGAGCCCTATCGCCACCGGGAGAGTGAGCATGACGGTGTACCGGATCGCCTGCAGGTAGGCGGAACGCAGGTCGGGCCTCGAGAGCGAGGCGAAGGCCGGGAACAGAACCGAGGTCGCGACAAGGGTCAGCCCGTTGATCAGCAGGTCGGGCAGACGGAAGGCGAGGGTGTAGATGCCGAGGGCAGTCGTGCCCAGCACCGCCCCGATGAACAGGTAGTCCACGTTCATCGTTGCGGCGGAGATGATGTCGACCCCCGTGAGCGCACCGCCGAAGCGCACGAGCGGCACGAGGTGGTCCCGCCGCAATTGCAGCCGCGGGCGCCAGGACACGAGCACCCACATGACCGACGTGAGCGCCACGCTGCCCACGATGTAGCCCAGCACGAGGCTCCACGCTCCCAGGCCCGCCAGCGCGAAGGCCACGCTCGCCCCTCCGCGCAGGATCGCGTCGGCCAGCTCGGCGATGGTCCGCGAGCGGAAGTCCATCCGCTTCTGCGCGAGCGCGTAGTGGGTGCTGCCGAGCGCGCGCACAAGGAAGGTCGCCCCGAGCGCCGAAAGGAGGCCGATGAGCTCCGGCTCGTCGAAGAACGCCGCGGCGACGGGACTGACGGCGGCGCAGGCGATCGTGAGGACTCCCGCGAGCAGGAGGCTGAACGTGAAAACGGTGTGCGCGCGCTCCTCCACCTGCTCCTCCGGCACGATCACGAGCGCCTGGGTAACGCCGAGGTCCCGGAGCGTCGATAGAAGCTCGATGAACACGAGCGCGAGCGCCACCAGCCCGAAGTCCTCGGGCACGAGGATCCGGGCGAGGATGATCGTCGCCACCAGCACCAGCAGGCGGCCTCCCACGTACGATCCATACGCCCAGAACATCCCCCGCAGGGTGCGCGTGCCCAGGCTCTGTGTCGGTTCGGCGCCCATGGTCTCCGAGGGGATCATCGGCCATCCCCGCCACACATGAGAAACGGCCGCTCTACAATCGGTGCGGAGTACGTGCAACCCGACGGTTTTTCGCTCCCCCAGACGCCGCGCCAGCCGGAAGGTGCGCTCGGCCCATACATCCGGGCGATACGTGCGCACCGCTTAGTCGTCGCCCTGACCATCCTGGCGGCGCTCGTGGGCGCAATCGGCTGGCTGGCTCTGCGTACCCCCGATTACGAGGCCAAGGCGCAGCTCCTCGTCACGCCGCTGCCGCAGGACGACAACACCTTCCTCGGCATACCGATGCTGCGCGACTCGGGTGACCCCACGCGCACGGTCCAGACGGCAGCGACGCTCGTCAAGTCCCCGGAGGCCGAGGCGCTCGCCGCCCGGCGGCTGGGTGAGGGCTGGAGCCGCCAGAGCGTGTCCGAGAGCGTCGAGGTTGAGCCCGAGGGCGAGAGCAACATCCTCGCGGTCACGGGCACGGCGGACAGCGGCCCGCTCGCCGCCAGAGTCGCCAACGAGTTCGTGAGGGCGGCGCTCGGCACGCGCGAGGCGCGGCTCCGACAGGAGATCGGCACCGAGGTCGATCAGCTGAGGGCGCGCATCGAGGCGCTCGGCGACAGCAACGACCTGAGCGCCGCCGAGCTGGCCGGACGGCTCGACCAGCTCGAGTCCGTTCAGAACGGCGAGGACCCCACCATCCAGCTCTCCCAGAGGGCCACGGCGCCGACGTCCGCGGAAGGGCTCCCGCCCGTGGCGGTTCTTTTCCTCGCACTGGTGGCTGGGATCACCCTCGCGGCCGCTGCCGCACTCCTCATGGAACTCCTGAACCGGCGCGTGCGCGACGAGGACGAGGCCGTGGAGATCTTCCCCCTGCCGGTGCTCGCCCGCGTGCCCAAGCTCGCGCGGCGCCAGCGCACGGCCGGTCGGGGAACGCCCTGGTTCATGCCGCCCCAGGTGCGCGAGGCATTCCGCACTCTCACCGTCCAGCTCCCCGGTCAGAGCGAAGCCGGCGGCCGAGTGGTGATGCTCACGAGCGCCTCCACCGGTGACGGTAAGACGACCTCGGCCGTGAACCTCGCGGTTTCGATCGCGGCCGGTGGCCACAAGACGATCCTGCTCGACTTCGACATCCGCAAGCCGGACGTGGCCCAGTTGCTCGGGCTACCCGACACGGTCCCTCTGCCGTCGCTCCTCACCCAGGGCGAGCTGGGCGAAGGACTCGATGGCCTGCTGAGCGAGGCGCCCTATCTGCCCACTTTGTCGGTGCTCGCCACGGGTCAGGGGTCCGCGGTGGACGGCGCGCTCGTGGAGGCGCTAAACCGGCGACTGCCGGCCCTGATCCAGGCGGCTCGCGGGCTCGCCGAGTACGTGGTGATCGACACGGCGCCGATCGGCGAGGTGAGCGATGCCCTGCGCATCGTGAACGAGGTCGACGACATCGTGATCGTGACGCGCCCAGGAAACACGATCCGGGGCAACTTCCGCGTCACGCGCGACCTCCTCGAGCGGAGCGGCACCATGCCGGCCGGGCTGCTCGTGATCGGCGAGCTGCCGGGAATGTCGCGCGACTACTACGGGTACGGCGGCAGTCGCGAGCTGTACCAGGGTGAGAGCGGTCGCCGCGGCGTGTCGCCGCTGCGTTAGGCGTTGGCCACTCGGCCGGCCCACCTCGTCTCGATACCCCCCGGCCTAATCGCCGCGGCCGCGCTGCTGAGCGCCTTCCTCGTGGGCGCTGGGCTCGCGGCCGGGGCATCGCTCGGCATCAGTCTTCTCATAGCACTGCTGTACACGCCGATAGCGCTGCTGAACCTCCCGGTCGGCATCGCCCTATGGGTCGTGCTGATCTCTGTGGAGAACCTCGAGGTGGTGAGCGTGGGGCCGCTCGTCACGACGCTGCTGATCGGCGTGGTCTGGTTCGGAAGCCTGCGCGCGAACGACTCTGAGTCGCTGACTTTGGTGCGCCGCCACACGCGCATCCTCACGCTGGTCGCGCTGATGCTGGTCTGGCTCACGCTCTCGTACCTCTGGGCGGAGGAAGCGGGACTCGTGTGGGACCTGCTCTGGCAGTGGCTGCTCGCCGGTCTTGTGTTCCTCGTCCTCACCACGGCGCTGCGCACCGAGCGCGACATCCAGATGGTCGTGATCGCTTTCGTCGTGGGCACCACGCTCTCGGTGCTGGTGGGCCTGATCGCAAACAACTTCAGCAGCGCGGAGACGGCCGCGCAGGCCGCCTTCGACCAGGGCACGCGCGTGCAGGGCGGGAACGGCGACCCGAACTTCCTCGGGGCGGGCATCGTGGCGGCACTTGCGCTCCTGAGCGGTCTCGTGACGACCCGCCGCGGCCCGTTCGCCACGCTGGGGCTGCTTGTGGCCACGTTCATCCTGGCCATCGGATTCGCGGCGGCCGAGTCTCGCGGGGCGTTGGTCGCGGCCGTGCTCGCGGTGGTGGCGGCACTCTTCGTCTACACCGGGCGGCGCGGCTGGGTCGTGGCCTTCGTGGGGATGGCGATCGCGGCGATGGCAAGCTGGTTCATGATCTATCCGGACGCCTGGGCGCGCATTTCGAAGTTCAACAACGAGGGCAACGGGCGCGAGGAGTTCTGGCGGATCGCCTGGCAAATCGGGGGCGACAATCCGGTCGCGGGAGTGGGACTGAACAACTACCTGGCGGTCTCACCCGACTACGTGAGAAGGCCCGGCTCACTGGAATTCGTGGAGGTGATTGCGGACCAGCCGCACGTGGCACACAACACCTACCTCCAGCTGTTCGCCGAAACGGGCGTCGTGGGCCTGGCGCTGTTCATCTTCATCCTCGGCGCCTGCCTCCGGGCGGCATGGCTCGCCGGGAAGCGCTTCGACGCCCGCGGCTCACCGGGGCTCGCAGCGCTGGCGCGTGCGGTGCTGGTGGCGATCGTGGGCATGGCCGGCTGCTCGATCTTCATCTCGAACGGGGCCGACAAGCGCCTCTGGATCCTCCTCGCCCTCGCCCCGGCCCTGGCCGTACTCGCGCAGCGAATGCCTCAGGCCCGCCGACGCGACCTGACGGCCTCGGCGAGCATGCCGCTGCCGTAGCCGAGGTGAAGCGCCGCGTAGGCGGCCATCACGTCGGGGATGAGCGCCGGATCCTCGCGTGCCACCTGGCGCGCCGCGAGCGCGGCGGCGGCGACGTAGCCGACCGCCTCCGCCAGGAGCGCGCGCCGAGCGGCTCCGCTGAACGACGCGAGGCCGGCGGTGGCCGTCCCGGCCGCCACCATCGCGGCCGGCGCCAGGTGGTGGGCACGAAGAAAGCCGCGGTGCTTGCGGAGCACGCGCACCCGGGCCGCTCCGTAGTTCCGGTACTGCCGAAACGCCCCACCCCAGCTCGCGCGGATCACGTAGGCGAAGCGGATGCCGCCGTCGAGCACCACGCGCCTCCCCGCCTCGCGCAGCCTCCAGTTCAGCTCCTCGTCCTCGCCGTGGAGCATCGCGGGATCGAAGCCGCCCACCTCGTCCAGCGCAGCGCGCCTATACATCCCCCACGGCACGGTCGTCACATCCTCGCGCCCGCCCTCGTGGGCGTAGACGCTGCCGCCCACGCCGAAGCGTGACCGCCATGCCAGGGAGAGCGCACGGCCGAAGCGCGTCTCCGCAACCGGCTCGGCGCGCCCGCCGACGCAAGCCACGTCCGGCCCCTCCTCCTGGAGCACCGAAACGGCGCGCCGGAGGTATCCCGGAAGCGGCCAGCCGTGCGCGTCCACGCGCGCGAACAGCTCTGCCTCCGAATGCTCCAGCGCCAGGTTCAGCGCCTGCGGGGTCGTGAGCCGCTCCCGCGACTCGATCGCGACGATGCGGGGGTCCGTGGCCGCGCGCGCAAGGACGAGCTCGAGCGTCGCGTCGCGCGAGCCGGCATCCACGACGAGGATCCGCACTCGGTCAGCCGGGTAATCCTGCGACGCGACGGCGTCGAGGCAGCGACCGATATGCAGTTCCTCGTCGAGCGCCGGGATTGCGACGTCGACTGTAGGCAGGCTTACGCCCACTCACCCATGTCGAGAGCGCGTCCGTGCGCCGCGATGGCGTTCGGGCTAGATGTCAGAGTTGCGAGTGACGCGACGGAGCGCGAAGCCCGTGCCGATCAGCGCGGCGCCGAGCATGGCTGCGATGCCAAGCTCGAAACCGGTGAACGGAAGACTTCCGCCCGTGTCGTTGACGGCTGCCACCGTTCCGCCTCCACCCTGGTCCGCCCCGGCGAGGCCGGAGTAGGTGCCCTGGGTCGAGCTCTGGGCGAATGCGGCTGTAGCTGTCACCGCGAGAACGGCCATGACCATCGTAAATACCAGCAGTTTCTTCATACTCTCCGTCCCCTAGCGGGTGATGTGACTCGGAACCACAGTAGGTCACCTTTGGCGCATTGTAAAGTCGGCCCGAATCCGGCGTTGGATACTAGCGTTTACCCCCGACGCGTCCAGCCGTATCCCCTTTTTGATCCTTCTGCGGATTCCGGCGATCAGCTCGTCGGATCCGCTGAGGCTCGCGGCGCGCTCAATATTGACCCGGGCGGCCCTGAAATGCCCCTCCTGAGCGTCCAGGAGCGCGAGCTCGAAGTACGGGTACCACGTCCGCTCGCGCTCCAGCGACTCCTGGAACGCCCTTCGAGCGGTGGCCGTACGGCCGAGCCGGACCGAGAGCGTGCCCTCGGCGGATGCGGGCGCCTGGGAAAAAGGATTCAGGGTCTTGGCGCGGTCCAGATCCCGGTACGCGTCGGCCGCGTCCGCGGCGGGGTGCCCAAACGCGCGCTCCGTGTAGCGCACCGCCAACCAGGGCGGCACGAGCGCGAGCATCGCGAATACGACCAGCGCAACCGTGGGCAGCTGCGAGATGCGCGTGCCGGGCGCTGCTTCGGCGCTGCTGCCGCGGACGAGCGCCAGCGCCACAAACGGCAGGGCGAATCCCGGCAGGGCAAGCGCCGGGACCTCATCAACCCAGTCGAAGCTGGCGTGCACCACGAAATAGGCCCCCACGGTCACGCAGGTGGCCGCGGTCCAGCGAGCGTCGCGGGGAAGCGCGCGCAGGCCCAGAAGCGTGCCGGCGTAGACCGCTCCGAGCGCAGCCACCAGGAGCAGCAGCCCGACTATCCCCGTCTCGGAGATCGCCCGGAGCCAGATGCTGTGCGCGTAGCGCGAGTGCTTGGGCTCGTGACGGTCGGCGGTGTACCGGGGGTCGAAGCTCCCGCCGCCCACGCCGGCGATCGGGGCTTCCTCGAACAGGTCCCACGCCACTCGGTAGTAGTCCGCACGCTCCCGGTTGTAGGCGAGCGTGCGGAGCCGGCTCGTCCTGCCCTGCTCGGAGGTGGGCTCGCCGGCCTCGAAGGACTTCCACTCGTCGCTCACGGAGTCCGCTATGCGGCCCGTGCTCACCGTCGCCACTGCTAGAGCGGCCACGGCGAGGCCCACGAGCACGGCCCAGCCGACGCGCCTGAGCCGCGCGTGAGCCGCCTCGCCAAGGCTGACCCTCCGGTCGGCGAGGGCAAGGGCCAGGCCGGCCAGCCCGGCCAGCGCCACGGTGATGGCGATCCTGCGCCCTGCCTCGTCGAGCACCGGCACCACGAGCTCGCCCGACTCGCCGGCGGCGTAGACGTCGAAGATGGCGTCCGCGGCGAACGCGACCGCGATGCCCACGATCAGGAGCCGCGACAGCAGTCGCATGCGCTCGGGTGCGAGCGCGAGGAGCAGGACGCCCGCGGCCGCGCACCCGATCACGGCGGCACGGCTCTGTGGAAGCAGCGAGAACTCCAGCAGGAAGACCGCCGCCGCGAGCGCAAGGCCCTGCACGAGCGCCGGGAGGGTCCGGCGGCAGGCCAGCATGAGGGTCGGCCAGAATGCCATCACCGCCAGGGCGGCCGTGCCGTTGGAGTACCCCACCGGATGGTCGTAGCGCCACTCGAGCATGTAGTTGCTGAGCTCGTCCGCGCCAAGCGCCGACCCCAGGCTCACGGCGCACACGATGGTTATCCCGAGCGACCACAGCGCGAGGAACGCCGTTGCGGAGCCGGAGGACCACGGAATCAGGCTGAGTGTCCAGGCGGTCACCAGATAGAGGAGCAGCTTGTTCGCGTTCTCGAGGCCGTAACCGTCGTAGTCGCTCCAGAGCATCGACAGGTAGTTGAAGGCCACCCAGGCCGCGAACAGGAGCAGAGCCGCCCGCGGCCAGCGTCCCTCCGGCAGCAGCCGCCCGCGAGCGAAGGCCACGATTCCGAGGAGCAGCGAGGTGCCGACGGCGGCCGGATACCAGCTGTGCTCGAAGTACCCGCCCTCGGCGGGTGCGAGCGCGATCCAGCCCGCTGCGAGGAGCGCCGCGGGCGCGAAGGCAGGCGCCGCCCCACGAGCCGTCGCAGCGCCACGAGCCATTAGGGGCGCGAACCCGTGCGCTCGAGGTCGCTCTTCGGTGTGAGGCTCCACCTCTGCACATGCTCGCATGGGGGTCACACGCCAAACAGTTCGGTATGTGGCGAAACCGAAAAACCTGACCTATAGTCGACTCAGTTGCAGCACAAACACGCGTTTGCGCCGGCGGGGGCACGGGGCATTAGGTCCGGCACACAACAAGTCGCTCTCCGAAGCCCTTTCGTGCCACCAAGAACCGCCGCCGTCAGGGATGACCTAGAGAAGCACCACTCCAACCTCTCGATGAACCCACCACCGCCACAGCCTCTGCCCGAGCAGGTTGA
Source organism: uncultured Thermoleophilaceae bacterium (assembly GCA_963837445.1). Lineage (GTDB taxonomy): Bacteria > Actinomycetota > Thermoleophilia > Solirubrobacterales > Thermoleophilaceae > JACVRW01. The sequence continues at coordinate 56,832 of CAWINK010000021.1, forward strand.
GCTGGCCCCCTCGCCGGGGCCGGTCCTCGCGCTCGCCTCCGCCGGCGCAGCCGACGCAAGCGTTCTCGCGCCAACGAAGGCACGCCGGACCGGGCGCGTCCTCGACGTGGTGGACGCCACAGCCACGCGGATCCTCGACGTCGTGCTGGCCATGTCGCTGCTGCTCGCACTTCTGCCCGTGATTCTCCTGATCGTCCTTCTGGTCAAGGTGGAGTCGCGCGGACCGGCGCTGTTCAGGGCCGAGCGCGTGGGCTATCGCGGGCGCACCCTCCGGATGCTCAAGTTCCGCAAGATGCACCACAACGCCAGCGGGCCGGCTCTCACGATGTACGGGGATCACCGCTTCACGCGCGTCGGCGGCTTCCTTGCACGCACGAAGCTCGACGAGCTGCCGCAGCTCTGGCACGTGGTGGTCGGCGACATGAGCCTCGTCGGGCCGCGTCCCGAGACCCCTGAGTTCGTGGGCGGTCACGCCGCCGCCTACGAGCGGATCCTCTCGGTGCGACCGGGCATCACCGGGCTTTCCCAGCTCGCCTTTGCCGAGGAGAGCCGCATTCTCGACGACGAGGACCCGCTGGCGCACTACGTCGGGCGCCTCCTCCCCCAGAAGATCGCCCTCGACAGGCTGTACGCCGAGAGCCGCTCGTTCTGGCGGAACCTTCGAATCCTGATCTGGACCGCGGCCGCGGTCCTGCTGCGCCGCCAGGTGGCGGTTCACCGCGGCACCGGGCGCACGAACCTGCGCCGGCGCTCAGGATCGAGCGCGTGACGCCGACAATAACTCCCATGACTCCGCGAAAGGCAGTGATCCTGGCGGGCGGGAAGGGTTCCCGGCTCGCTCCCTACACCACCGTCCTTCCGAAGCCGCTGTTGCCGATCGGCGACCGGGCGATCCTCGACGTGGTGGTGCGCCAGCTCCAGGGGCACGGCTTCTCGGACATGACCTTCGCCGTCGGCTACCTCGCCCACCTGATCCAGGCCGTGTTCGGGGACGGCTCCGAGCACGGCGTGTCGATCCAGTATCACCGCGAGCAGACTCCGCTCGGCACGGCCGGAGCGCTGTCGGCGATCGACGGGCTCGACGACACCTTCCTCTTCATGAACGGCGACGTGCTCACGACGCTCGACTACAGCAAGCTCTACGAGCTGCATCGCCGCTCCGGGAACGTCCTGACGATCGCGAGCCACCGGCGGGTGGTCCAGACGGACTACGGCGTGATCCACACCGACGGGCCAGCCGGTGACACCCAGATCGTGACCGCCTACGAGGAGAAGCCGGAGATGCCCTTCCTCGTGAGCATGGGCGTGTACGTGGCCGAGCCGTCGATCCTCGACTACATCCCGCGCGACGAGCACTTCGACATGCCCGAGGTCGTGCTCCGCCTGATCGAGGCGGGCGAGGCTGTGGGCTCGTACCTGTACGACGGATTCTGGCTCGACATCGGCCGTCACGCCGACTACGAGCAGGCCATTCGCGAGTACGAGGGGCTGCTGCCGGCGCTGTACCGCCTGCCGGAGCACCCGCCCACCACGGTTCCGAAGACGCCGACCCTCCGGGCTCTGCCGTCCGAGCGCGCCACGGGTTAGTGCGCCGGGTGCTCTCGCGCGCCCCGGTTCTACTCTGCGCGGCGGCCATCGGCCTGCTGGGCCTCGCCCCAGCCGCCCCGGCCGCCGTCTACCCCACCGGCTTCGAGGAGACGGCCGTCACGTTCGGCCTGACCCAGCCCACGGCCGTTGCGTGGGCGCCCGATGGGCGCACGTTCATCGCGGAGAAGCCGGGCACCGTGAGAGTCATTCCCGCTGGGCAGACCGCGCCGCTGGAGGACCCGATCCTCGACATCCGCAGCCAGGTGAACGAGTACTTGGACCGCGGGCTCCTGGGCCTCGCCCTCGACTCCGACTTCGCGAACCCGGCGCACAACTTCCTCTACCTCGTCTACGTCCACGAGCTCCAACCGCTCACGCCGGACGGCAACGGCGCGATGGTCTCGAAGCTGGTGCGCTACAGGGTCGCCGCCAACAACACGCTGAGCGAGCGGACCGTACTGCTCGGCACCTACGACGCCGGCCCCTGCCCCTCGGCGCCGGCCGGCTCCGATTGCATGCCGGCCGACAGCGACACGCACAGCGTCGGGACCGTGCGGTCGGCGCCGGACCGTACGCTCTGGCTCGCAAACGGGGATGCCGCCAGCTACTCGAGCTTCGTCGACCCGCTCGCGCTGCGCACCTACGACGAGTCGAGCCTCGCGGGCAAGCTGATCCACGTTGGCCCCGACGGGACGGGCCTCGCGGGACATGCTTTCTGCCCCGGCGAGTCGAACCTGACGAAGGTCTGCACGAAGCTGCACGCGAAGGGCTTCCGGAATCCATTCCGATTCACGCTCGTGCTCGGCGAGTCGGGCAATGTCGAGCAGATCGCGCTCGGCGACGTTGGCTGGAACGACCGCGAGGAACTCGACATGATTCCGGCGGCGCCTGCCGCCAGGAGTTATGGCTGGCCCTGCTGGGAGGGCACCGTCAAGACGCCGTACTACCGCGATGACCCGGTGTGCGAAGCGCAGTACGCCCTCGTTCACGAGCCGCCGGTCTTCGACTACCCCCACCGGGACGCCGATGGGAACGAGGCCTCGCGTGCCGCTCTCGGCGGTCCCGTCTACACCGGCGACCAGTTCCCGGCCGGGTACCGCGGCTCGTTCTTCTTCGCGGACTACGGCGGCGGGTTCATCAGGCGGCTCGTGCCCACGGGCGGCGGCGGCTGGGCTCCCCAGGACTTCACCTTGGACCCGGACTCGGACCCGCACACGGACGGCCACGGCTGGTACGGAGTGGACGTCGAGCAGGGTCCCGACGGCAGCCTCTACTTCACGGCCTTCGGCAACGGCGGGCCCGGCGAGGGGGCGCTGTGGCGGATCGAATACAGCCCGGGGAACGGCCGTCCGGTGGCAGACATCGACGCCGCGCCGCTCGCCGGCCCGGCGCCGCTCACCGTGAATTTCGACGCCTCGGGGTCCACCGACCCCGACAACGACGCGCTCAGCTACGAGTGGGACTTCGACGACGGGAGCCCCGACGGCTCGGGCGCCACGGTGTCACACGAGTTCGCAGCGGAGGGCCAGTACACCGTCACGCTCACAGCGGATGACGGCCGCGGCAAGACCGATACCGTGAGCGTCGTGGTGACCGTCGGAAGCGCTCCCACAGCGCAGATCGCGGGCCCCGCGACCTTCCGTGCCGGCATACCCGTGACGCTCACGGGATCGGCCACCGACCCCGACGACGGCCCTCTCCCCGAGTCCGCCCTGGACTGGCAGGTCCGGCTGATCCACGGCTCGCACACGCACTTCGTCGGAAGCTACCCAGACACGGACACGCTCGAGTTCACCCCGAGGACCGACCACGACGCCGACTCTCACTACGAGGTCACCCTCACGGCCACGGACTCGGACGGCCTTGCCACGTCCGCCGGAAAGCAGGTCAACCCCGAGACCGCCCGGCTTCTCTTGGAGAGCTCGCCCCCGGGTGCGCCCATCACCTACGGCGGCCTCGACCGGCTCGCACCGGTCGACCGCATGGCCGCGGTGGGCTTCGCGTCCACGATCACCGCCGCCGAGAGCTTCCTGCGCGACGGCCACACGTACGTCTTCGACTCCTGGGCGACCGGCGGGCCGCGGTCGCAGGCCGTGACGATCCCCGTGGGAGGCCTCTCGCTCCTGGCTAGGTACGCCGCCACCGACCTGCCCCCACCCGTTAACGGCAACACCCCCGACACGGCCGGTCCGACCGTGCGCCTTCAGAGGAACATCGCCCGCCTGATTCGGCGCGGCCTTCTGTCGGGCAGCGTCAGCGACCCGAATGGCGTGGGCCGGGTCGATGTGGGGCTCGCGCAGGTCCGCGGCAAGCGCTGCCGCTGGTGGCGCCCGCGGAAGGGCCTCACGCGCCGGGCGTCCTCGTGTGCGCGCCCCTCCTGGATGCGTGCACGGATCTCCGGGTCGAAGTGGACCATCCGCCTCCGCGGCAAGGTCCCTGCGGGGCGCTACAGGATCGCGCTCCGCGCCCGCGACCGCGCCGGCCACGAGAGCAAGCGCATCGTGGCCGCCAAGCTGCCTCGCCGCTAAGCGGCGCGCTCGAGAGCGCTGCCGAGCGCTTCCACGGCCAGATCCTGCTGCTCGTCCGTCATGTGCGGGAAGAGCGGGAGTGTGAGCTCGGCGCGCGACACACGTTCCGAGCGAGGCAGCCCGCCGGCGGGCGCCGCGTCCTCGTAAGCGCTGAACTCGTGGATGGCCGGATACAGGACGCTCGTCTGGACGCCGAAGTCCTCGAGCATGGTCCTACGCACGGCGTCGCGCAGCTCGGCGCGCTCGACCAGCACGGGCATGACGTAGCAGGAGCTCCGCGAGACGGACTCGTCCGGGTAGGGGATCGTGATCCCTGCCAGTCCCGACAGGCGCTCGCGGTAGCCCCGGACCAGCCTGCGGCGCGCCGACACGTCCTCGTCGAGACGCGACAGCCGCGACGTGAGCAGCGCGGCGCGCGGCTCGTCCATCCGGTAGTTGAACCCCAGACCGACGACGTCGTATCCGGCCGAGTGTCCGCGGTGGCGGTCCCACGTGCCGGATGTCATCCCGTGGGAGCGCAGGCGCGTGACCAGCTCGGCGGCGGCATCGTCGTCGGTGGCCACGAGGCCGCCCTCGCCGCAGCCGAGCACCTTGTTCGAGAAGAAGCTGAATGCGCCGGCGAGGCCCCAGGTTCCCAGTGGGCGCGCGTCGGCGCCAGCAGTCGAGGCCGGTGCGTGCGCAGCGTCCTCGATCAGCGCGATGCCGTGCTCGTCGCAGAGCTCGCGGAGCTCCCCGACCGGGGCTGCATAGCCCCCGTAGTGCATGCAACAGACCGCCCTGGTGCGGGAGGTGAGCCGCGTCCGCACGTCGTCGGGGTCGAGCGACAGGTCGTGGTCGCCGAGCACGTCGGCCAGCACAGGGTCCGCCCCGCAGTGGCGAACCGCGTTGGCGGTGGCCACGAACGTAATCGCGGGGACCACCACCTCGTCGCCAGGGCCGATGCCCGCGGCCAGATAGGCGAGATGGAGCGCCGCGGTGCCATTGGCGACCGCCAGCGCATGCTTCACGCCAAGGTGCTCGGCGAACTCCTCCTCGAACCGCCGCGTACGCGGGCCCATCGTGAGCCAGCCCGACCGAAGCGCCTCGGTCACGGCCTCCACGTCCTCGTCCGCCAGGCGTATGTCGAAGAGAGGCAGCTTGGGGGCGTCGCCGCTCATAGCGCGCGGCCGGCTCGTCAGTCCGCGCGGCGCGGCACGAGCACGGCCCGCTTGAACTCGGCCACAAGCGTGCCGCTCTGGTTGTAGACGCGCGTGTGGACCCGCACGATCCCGCGGTCAGGCTTCGACTCCGAGGGCCGCACGTCAAGCACCTCGCTCTCGGCGAACAGCGTGTCGCCGTGGAACACCGGCGCGGGATGGGACAGCTCCTCGGTGGCAAGGTTCGCGATCGCCTTGCCGGACACGTCCGCCACGGACATTCCGAGGGCCAGCGAGTAGACGAGCGGTCCAACGACCACGTTCCGGCCCTGCTGCGACTGCGCCGCATACACGTCGTTGATGTGCAGCGGGTGGTGGTTCATCGTGAGCAGGCAGAACGCGTGGTCGTCGGCCTCCGTGACGGTCTTGGCGGGCCAGTGCTTGTAGACGGCGCCCACCTCGAAGTCCTCGAGGTAGCGGCCGTACGGCCGCGCACCGGAAGCCTCGCGCTCCGCTTGGTCGGTCGTGAATCCCTGGTCGGTCATCGGGGGCGGCATCGTAGCGTTCACCTCGGGAGTGAATAGCATGCCCGGTCGCATGCGTAACCCCAGAGACTTCTTCAAGCCGCTCGCAATCGACGCTCCAGAGCCGCTTCGCGAGATCCCGTTCAAGCCGTCGCGGATGATCCACTTCCTCGACTTCTCAAACGAGAAGATGGTCGCGAAGGCGCCCGACATCGCGCCCCAGGTGGACATCCTGCTCGGCAATCTCGAGGACGCCATCCCGGTCGACCGCAAGGAGGCGGCGCGCGAGGGGCTGATCCGCGTGGGCTCGGAGATGCAGCTCGGAGAGACCCAGCTGTGGACGCGCATCAACGCACTCGAGAGTCCCTGGATGCTCGACGACCTGACCCAGATCGTGAGCGCGATCGGCGACCGGCTCGAAGTTGTGATGGTGCCCAAGGTCGAGGGCGACTGGGACATCCATTACGTCGACCGTCTGCTCGCGCAGCTGGAGGCCAAGGCCGGACTCGACAGGCCGATCCTGATCCACGCGATCCTCGAGACCGCGCAGGGTGTGACCAACCTCGAGGCGATCGCCACCGCCAGCCCGCGGATGCAGGGCATGAGCTTCGGGCCGGCGGACCTGGCCGCCAACCGGCGCATGAAGACCACCCGCGTTGGTGGCGGGCACCCGGGCTACCGCGTGATCGAGGATCCGGACCCCGACAATCCGGACGCGCCACGCGCGACGGCGCAGCAGGACCCCTGGCACTACTCGATCGCGCGCATGGTCGATGCCTGCGCGGGCGCCGGCATCCTGCCCTTCTACGGCCCCTACGGCGACATCAAGGACACCGACGGCTGCGAGACGCAGTTCCGCGCCGCCTTCCTGCTCGGCTGTGTCGGGGCGTGGTCGCTGCACCCGGCCCAGATCGAGATCGCGAAGAAGGTCTTCTCGCCTGACCCCGAGGAGGTCAAGTTCGCGAAAAAGGTCATCGAGGCGATCCCTGACGGCCGCGGCGTCCACATGATCGACGGCAAGATGCAGGACGACGCCACCTGGAAGCAATGCAAGGTGATGGTCGACCTGGCGGAGATGCTCGCGCGCAAGGACCCCGAGCTCGCGGAGGCGTACGAGCTCGAGCCGGTTTCGTAATTAGGGGTTTAAGGGTAGGCCTGGAGAACCACTGCCGAATCGCGCTTCGGGGAGGCCGTAGCTGCGGACGGGGGAACCAGTGGTGACCATTAGGGGGAAGCTGGATGAGCCACGTACGTGTTGCGTTGGCGATCCTGCTCGCGCTGCTCGCGCTCTCTGCGCCAGCCGCGGCGGTCGCCGACATTCCGCCAGAGAGCGCGGCCATGATCCAGAAGGTGAACGAGGCGAGGCACGCCCGCGGGGTGGCGACGCTCCAGGCATCGGAGGTCCTGACCGGCTCGGCGCGCAGCTACGCGCGCTACATGCTGAAGAACGACTACTTCGGCCACCTGGCGTCGATCCGTGCCGGGGGGACCTTCCTCTTCAAGGGAGAGACCCTCGAGTGGCACTCCGGCTGGCGCGCGCGCGTGGGATTCGCGTTCTCGCAATGGATGGGATCACCGTCACACCACGCGGTCCTGATGAACCCGGCCTTCCGCCACATCGGCACGGGACGCGTTAAGGGACGCTGGGGTACCCGCAAGGCCACCGCCTGGGTCGCCCACCTGGGCGGATAGCGGGCCGAGCTAGGGAAGCGGGGGCAGCGGCGGCAGGCCGATGCCGGGCAGCTCCGGCTTCGGCGCCGCCGCGTTGCGCTTGCTCGGAAGCCGGCAGACGAAGCCGAAGTCCGTCTTGCGCGTGAGCCCGGTGCGCCCGGCGCCGGTGCCGGGTGACCCTGGGCGCTCGCGCAGCCACGAGCGCCGAACCGGGGCGCGGCGCACGCGGCTGTCGCCGCGGTCGAAGCGCAGCACGTCGATGCCGCGTGCGAAGTCGAGCGCGTACACGATCTCGCCGCTGCGGTCGGTTGGCGGGAAGTAGACGGCCCAGGTCTCGCCCTTCGTGGGCACCCAGTAGCCCACCTGGCGGATCCCGGCGGGATCGCGCACGTCCAGGAAGCGCGTGCCCTCCTCATACCAGCCGATGGCCACGAGGCCGCTGCGCTCGTCGAAGTAATGCGCGGAGCAGAGCCCGGTGACCGGCGCCCAGCCCTTCCCCTGGACGAGGTTGTCCAGCTCGGTCGTGAACATGTCGAGCAGGGCGAGCTTCTTCCCCACGATCCCCCAGGTCTGGAAGGAGCCGGCGCCCTTGCAGGTGGGGCGGCTGTAGTCCTCCTCGGTGATCGCGACCAGGCGCTTCGAGTAGTGCAGGCTGTTGTGGTGGATCAGGTCGATCGGGGTCTCCCCCTCGCCGCCGATGCCGAACACCGGGTCGGGGCCCGGGAAGCCGAGCTGGCCCGAGTTCTTGATGTTCTCGTCGGTGCGCATGACCATCCGAGGCTTCAGCGGGTTCGACACGTCGTACGCGGCCGTGCCGTCGGCGCCCGCGATCCAGGCAAGTCCCTTCCTGTCCACCTGCACGTCGTGAGTGGCGAAGCCAGTGATCGCCGGCACGAACTTCCCGGCCTTCTTCGGGTTGGCCGCGTCGCGCAGGTCCACGATCTGGATCCCGTGGGCCGTACCCGCCAGGTAGGCGAAGCGGCACCGCTGGATGCACGATGCGGTGTGGCCGATGCCCGCCTCCTGCGGCTCCGGGAGGCCGAAGATGCCCGGCACGCCGGTCTCGATGAACCCGTTGGGCATGGCGGACTTGAGCACCGGGGCGCGCGGATTCGAGATGTCGATCACGTACAGCACGCCCACGCCCTCGCTCGGGTCGTTCGAGACGAGCAGGATGTCGCCGCCGAGGTCCACGTCCTCGTTCTCGAAGTGCGGCAGCGGGAGCGCGCCGACGGGCACGGGCAGCTCGGGCTTCGTCACGTCGTAGACGGTCAGGCCCTCCGTCGTCGTCACGTACATGAAGCCGTCGCGGAAGCGGGCGCCGATCGGGTTCGGGACCGGCAGGGTGGCCAGCGGCTCCACGTTCGAGGAGGCCAGCGGGCGCTCGCCCGCGAGGCGCGGGGTTGCCGCCGTGGCCGGTGCCGGTGCGAGCAGCGCCAGAGCCGCTGCCAGTACTGCCCCGCGCAGCCTCATTGCGTCGTTATATAGGGTTCCGCGCCGCCATGCGCTTCTTCGAGTACGAGGCCCGCGAGGTCGTCAAGCGGGCCGGCATCCCGGTCACCGACTTCGGCTTTGCCACCACCGACCAGGAGGCGCGCGAGATCGCGCACCGGATCGGCGGGCCGACGGTGATCAAGTCACAGGTGCTCACCGGCGGGCGCATGAAGGCGGGCGGCGTGAAGTTCGCCGACAGCGCCGACCAGGCGGCCGAGTACGCGAAGGACATCCTCAAGCTCGAGATCGGCGGGCACATGCCGCGCGGCGTGCTCGTGGATCCCAAGGCCGAGGTCAAGCAGGAGTACTACGCCGGGGTGGTCTGGGACGGCCTGCGAAAGCTGCCGGTGATGATCTTCTCCCCGGTCGGCGGCATCGACATCGAGCAGGTGGCCGAGGAGCAGCCCGACAAGGTCGGCCGCCGCCACTTCTCCACGATCCATCCCTTCAGCGACTACATGGCGAAGGAGGTGATCGCGTCCACCGGTGTGGGCGGGCGCCAGCTCACGCGCATCACCCCCATCCTCGCCCGGCTGGCGCAGCTGTTCGTGGACTACGACATGACGCTCGCCGAGATCAACCCCCTGGGCGAGCTCGAGGACGGCTCGTTCGTGGCGCTCGACGCGCACATGGACATGGAGAACGAGGCGCGTCCCCGCCAGAAGGCGCTCCTGGCGGACCTGGGCGTGGGCGACGAGGAGACGCGCGAGGCCCGCGAGCCGACCGAGTTCGAGCTGGCCGGCGAGGCGGTCGACTCGATGGACCACCGCGGTGTGGCGGGCAACGTGACCGAGTTCGACGGCGACCTCGGCCTCGTGATCGGCGCCGGTGGCGGCTCGCTGACGCTCTTCGACGCCGTGCGAGCGCACGGCGGGCGCCCCGCGAACTACTGCGAGATCGGCGGCAACCCGTCGGTCCGCAAGGCCGCGGGGCTGGCGAAGCTCGTGCTCCAAAAGCCCGGTGTGGACAAGATCGCGGTGATGATGTCGATCGTCTCCAACACGCGCGTGGACATCGTCGCCCGCGGGGTGATCAAGGCCTGCCTCGAGCTCGGATACGACCCGGCCGAGAAGATCGCGATCTTCCGGATCCCTGGCGCCTGGGAAGAGGAGGGCTTCAAGATCCTCGAGAAGTACGGCGTGGAGTACTGCGACCGCTCGGTGTCGATGCATGAGGCCGCACGTCGGGCCGTCGAGAAGATCCAGGGAGCGGCTGCGTGAGCATCCTCATCGACGAGAACACCACCTTCATCGTCCAGGGCATCACCGGCCGCGAGGCGGTGAACCTCACGCGCGAGTGCCTCGACTACGGCAGGGGCGCCAAGGTCGTGGGCGGCGTGACCCCGGGCCGCAAGGGCCGCGAGGTGCACGGTGTGCCGGTGTTCGACACCGTCGAGCAGGCCGTGGAGAACCACGGCGGCCCGATCAAGGGCTCCGTGGTCACGGTCCCCCCCGCGTTCACGAAGGACGCGGTCTTCGAGGCGATCGATAACGGCATCGAGCTGGTGGTGATCGTGACCGAGCGCATCCCGCGCGGCGACGTGGCGCAGATGGTGGAGCTGGCCTCGGCGCACGGGGCGCGCATCATCGGGCCGAACTGCCTGGGGATCATCGTCCCGGACGTGATCAAGATGGGCGGCATCGGCGGTCCTGCGAAGGACGCCGCCAAGGCCTACTCGCCCGGCCCGGTCGGCGTGATCTCGCGCTCCGGCGGGATGACCACCGAGATGTCGTCCACGCTCACCGCCGCCGGCCTCGGCCAGTCCACCGCCGTCTCGATCGGCGGCGACGCGATCATCGGCTCCTCCTACGCCGAGCTGATGCCGCTGTTCGACGCCGACGAGCAGACCGAGGCGATCGTGATCTACACGGAGCCCGGCGGGCGCATGGAGGCCGAGCTGGCCCGCTACGTGACCGAGGAGAGCACGCGCAAGCTCCCGATCGTCGCGTTCATGGCGGGCCGCTTCATGGACGAGATGCCGGGCATGAGCTTCGGCCACGCCGGCACGATCGTGGAGGGCAAGGAGGACACGGCGGCCGAGAAGATCGAACGGCTGGCGTCGGCCGGGATCGTGGTGGCCGAGGAGATCGCCGAGATCCCGGGTCTCGTGAAGGAACGTCTCGGAGTGGCCGCATGAGCCCGGCGAGCCACGGCACCTTCATCGCGGTGGAGGTCGACGACTCCGTGCGCGCCGACGTGGAGCTGGCCAAGAAGCTCGAGGAGGCCTGTCCCGTGGACATCTTCGCCACCGCCGAGGACGGCGTTCAGGTGGTGCAGGAGAATCTCGACGAATGCGTGCTCTGCGGCCTCTGTCTGGATGCCTCGCCGCCCGGCGCCGTGAAGGTCATCAAGCTCTATGACGGTGGCGCGCTGCTCGAAAAGGCTGCCTGAAGCTGCACAGTGCGCGGCGCGCTGATCCCCATCGAGGATCTCTCCGCCGCCCACATCGAGGCCTGGCAGACGCTCGCGCTCGCGGCGGTCGAGCCAAATCCGTTCTTCGAGCCGCTCTTCCTCGTGCCGGCCGCTCGATGGCTCGAGCGGCCGCACGTGGACCTGCTGGTGATCGAGGACGACTCCGGCTGGGCCGCCTGCCTCCCCGTCGAGCGCAAGGGTTGGCACCGGGCGCGCCTGCCGGCGCTGGCCACCTGGACACACCTGTACTCGCTGCTCGGCACCCCGCTCGTCCGCTCGGGAGCGGTGACCGAGGCGGTGAACGCCATGCTCGAGCTTGCCCGCGCGGAGCGCGCTCTGTTCGTGCCAGAGGGGATCGGAGCGGACGGTCCCGTCTGGTCGGCAATCCAGGGCGCGCTCGCCACGGAGGGGAGGCCGCCTGTCGTCGATCTGCACTACAGGCGCGCGACCATGAGCCGCCGGGCGGACGCGAGCTACGAGTCGCCGCTGCGGGGGATCCACCTCCGCGGGTACCACCGCCAGCGCCGCGCGCTCGAGCGGGACGCCGAGGGCCCGCTCGAACTGGTCGACCGCTCGGGCGACGACACCGCCGTCGAGCGCTTCCTGGAACTCGAGGCGTCGGGCTGGAAGGGACGCGGCGGCACGGCACTCGCGGCGCTGCCGGGGCACGCCGACCTGTTCCGCGAGGTCTGCGCGGAGTTCGCGGCCGCGGGGCGCCTCCAGCTGCTGGAGCTCACCGCGGGCGGGCGCTGCGCCGCCATGAAGTGCAACCTCCGGGCGGGGGACGCGATCTTCAACTTCAAGATCGCCTTCGACGAGGAGCTGAAGCGCTACTCCCCCGGCGTGCAGATGGAGCTCGCGAACATCGACGTGTTCCACGCGAGCGGCGCCGACTGGGCCGATTCCTGCGCGCAGCCGGGGCACCCCATGATGGACCGGCTCTGGCCGGAGCGGCGCGAGATCGCCACACTCGTGATCCCAGGACTCGGCATGAGCGGGCGAGCCGCGACGGCCGCCGTAAACGCCATCATGCTGTTGAGACGAATGCGTAGAAAAGGACAACCATGAATCGACACCTGACTCTCGACCCCGACGCACTGGCGAGGAGCTTCGGCCGGGAGCCGTGCACGGTCCGCCACGGGCTCCAGGACCACCGGCTGCTCACTCTCGACGCCCTCGGCGAGCTCGCCGACTGGCTGCCGGAGGCGCTGGTGGAGCACAACGTGGGCAGCCTGCCGGACGTGGTGCCCGACGGCGAGCCCCCACGCCTCGAGCTGAGCCCCGGCGAGATCGCCCGCGGGATCGAGGAGAACGGCTGCTGGATGGTGCTCAAGAACGTCGAGAAGAACCCCGAGTACGGCGCCCTCCTCGACGAGTGCCTGGACCAGGTGGCCGAGGCGATCGAGGGCCGCGAGGGTGGCATGCTCCTCCGGGAGGCGTACATCTTCCTATCGGCTCCGGGATCGACGACGCCGGCGCACACCGACCCCGAGCACAACCTCCTGCTCCAGGTGCGCGGGTTCAAGGATGTGCGGATCGGGCGCTTCCCCGACGGCGAGACGGAGCAGCGCGAGCTGGAGCGCTACTACACCGGGGGGCATCGCAACGTGGACTGGCTGCCTGCGGAGGAGCGCAGCTACGAGCTGAACCCTGGCGAGGGCGTGTACGTCCCCGTCCATGCGCCCCACCTCGTGAGAAACGGCGACCGTGTCTCGATCTCGTTCTCGATCACCTTCCGCACGCCCGCAGCCGACAGGCGCATGCTGGTGCACTCTTTCAACCGCCGCCTCCGGCGGCTCGGGATGTCACCGAAGCCGCCGGGCAGGAGGCGGCGCCTCGATTCCGCGAAGGTCCTCTCGATGCGGGTGATGAACCGCCTGCGGCCCGCCCGCTAGGGGCCGGTCACGTGCCGAACGAGGACATCACGCCGGCGACCTTCCGGCAGCGCATCCACGGAAGCTTTCCCGGCGACCTCGGGATCGAGCTGGTGCGGATCGACGAGGACGAGGTGGAGGGCCGCCTCGAGGTGGACTCACGGCATCTCCACCCGGGCGGGTATGTGCACGGCGGGGTGTGGGTGGCGTTCGCGGACACGGTGGCGGCCTGGGGCACGTTCCGCCATCTCGACCCAGGCATGGACTTCACCACCTCGGAGCTGAAGGCCAACGTGTTCGCGGCGGCCCGGACCGGTGACGTGCTCACGGCCCTCGGGCGCCCCCTTCACGTGGGGCGCCGCACGCAGGTGTGGGAGGTGCGGATCCAGAAGGACGGCAAGAACGCGGCGTTCTTCACCTGCACCCAGATGACGCTTACGTCAGGCTGACGGCTCTCGGCGCAGGAACCTGCGCCAGCGCGAGCGGGCCGGCCTGGCGGCGAGTTGGCGCTCGGCCTCCGCGAGCTGCATCCAGCTCACCTGTGCCTGCTGCTCGGCCACAGTCAGTGCCTGGCGCAGCCGTTCGAGCTCCTCCGCCTGGGAAGCGGCGGCCGCCTCCGCCTGCTCCGCCCGGGCGTGGATCGCGGCGGCGGCCTTGCGCTCCCGCTTGAGCGTGGCGGCGAGCCGGCGGCGGGCCTCGCGCTCGGTCTCAAGCGCCTGCTCGAGCGATTCGACATGCCCCACGAGGCGGCCGGACTCCGACGCTTGGCGCTCGAGCCGGCTCAGCAGGTCCGAGATGTCGGTGGCGGCGTCTCGATCTTCCGCGATCGGCACCTCCGCCAGCCTCGGCTGGGCTCCTTCGCGGCTGAAGCGTTGCTCACCGGGCACGGACGACCTCCATCGGGGCGGCAGATAGTAGCCCCGGGTTCAGATGGTTGCGTTACGCGCGCGCCAGCTGGCGCTGAATCACGTTCCCGATCAACTTCGTGACGGCCGCGTCACCGCTCACGCGCACGTGCCCGTGCTCGTACGCGTCCACCCAGTGCTTCAGGCGGCCCTCGGAGGCCAGCTCGTTGAAGTGCGAGCGTGAGACCGACACGTCCACGCGGGCGTCGCCGGCCGGGTCCTTGTCGATCTTCTTGTCAGGCAGCTCAACGCGCCAGATCGGCACGTCGCCGCGCGCGCGCAGCTCGAGCCTGATCACCAGCTTGAGCTGCCTCAGCGCGGGCAGCTCGTCCTGGAGGTGCTCGATCGCCTGCCTGATGAGGGTCTTCGTATCGCCGCTCGACATCAGATCTTGTTGCGCTCGAGCAGCTTCTTGCCGATCACCATACGCTGGATCTCGGAGGTGCCCTCGCCGATCAGGAGCAGCGGAGCGTCGCGGTAGAGCCGCTCGATCTCGTACTCCTTCGAGTAGCCGTAGCCGCCGTGGATCCGGAACGACTCCTCCACGACCTCCTTGCCGGTCTCGGAGGCGAACAGCTTCGCCATGCCGGCCTCGAGGTCGGAGCGCTGCCCCGCGTCCTTCATGCGTGCCGCCTTCATCGTGAGCAGCCGGGCGGCCTCGATCTTGGTGGCCATGTCGGCGAGCTTGAACTGGATCGCCTGGTGCTTCGCGATCGGCTTGCCGAACGTCTTGCGCTCCTGGGAGTAGCGCAGCGCCAGTTCCATCGCGCGCTGGGCGATGCCCACGCCGCGCGCGGCCACGTTCACGCGGCCGACCTCGAGCGCGTCCATCATCTGCCCGAAGCCCTTGCCGAGCCCAGCCTCCTCACCGCCGAGGATGCGCTCCGGCGGGCAGCGGTAGCCGTCGTAGACGAGCTCCGTGGACTCGACGCCCTTGTAGCCCATCTTCTTGATCTGCGGCGGGACCGTGAGGCCCTCGTTCTCGTGCGCTCCCGGCTCCTTCTCGGTGATGAAGCAGGTCATCCCCTTGTGGGGCGGGTCGGCGTTCGGGTCGCTCTTCATCAGCACGAACACCACGCCGGAGCGCAGCCCGTTCGTGACCCACATCTTCTGGCCGTTCAGCTCCCAGTCGCCGTCGTCGGTCTTCTTGGCGGTGGACTTGATGCCCTGGACGTCGGAGCCGACCTCCGGCTCGGACAGGGAGAAGGCGGCGCGGATCTCGCCCGTGGCCATCTTCGGCAGGAACTCCTGCTTCTGCTCGTCGGTCCCGAACTTCATCAGGAGGTACGAGCCGATGAAGTGGGTGTTCACGATGCCGGACACCGAGATCCAGCCGCGTGAGAGCTCCTCGACGATCATGGCGTAGGTGGTGAGGTCGAGCCCCATCCCACCGAACTCCTCGGGGATCGTCACGCCGAAGAGGCCGAGTTCCCGCATGTGCTCGACGAGCGCATCGGGGAACTTGTCCTCGTGATCGTGCTCCTCGGCGATCGGGAGAACCTCGTTGTCGACGAACTGACGGACCATCTCTGTGATGGCCTTCTGCTCGTCGGTCTTGTCGGTGTAAGGGCTGGTCGCCACTGCCATTCAGGCTGCTCCGGTGTCGTTGACTCGCGAGTCAACGAAGGATACTGCGGGCGGAGCGCTCGGCCGTCAGGTCCCGCTTCGGACGCGGTACCTCACGTGCGTGACGCCGGTGGGCGACTCGATCACCCGGGTGAGCTCGAGCGCGCGCGGCGGGGCACCGTCGAACAGGCGCACACCGCCACCGAGGAGCACGGGCACCACGTGGAGCTGGATCTGGTCGAGAAGCCCCGCACGCAGATACTGCTGGGCCACGTCCGCTCCCCCTGCCACGGCCACGTCGTCAGAGCCCGCCGCCGCCCGCGCCTGATCCAGTGCGGACTCGATCCCGTCGGTGACGAACGTGTAGGTCGTTCCCCCCTCCTTCGTGACCGGCTCGCGCGCGTGGTGTGTGAGGACGAAGACGGGGTGGTGGAACGGAGGGTCGTCGCCCCACCAGGCGTCCGCCTTCGGGTCATCCTCCCAGGGTCCCGCGCCCCCGCTGAACATGCGCCGGCCCATCACCGTGGCGCCCACGCCCGCGATCGCCTCGGCCATGACCTCGTTATCCACGCCTGCCTCGCCGCCCTCCATGCCGTGAGCCTCGCGCCACGCCTGCGCGCCGATCACCCACTCGTGAAGCTGCTCCCCGCCCCGGCCGAGCGGCTCCTCGAGGGTCTGGTTCGGTCCCGCGACGAAGCCATCGAGGGACATGGAGATGTCGAACTTGAGAAGTGTCATGCGGTCCTAGACCTCCTGCCGGGGCCAGAATCATCGCCCAACGGCTCGGCCAGGTCGACAACTCGCCACTCGAGCTCTCCCCGCGGGGGGTTCGGCGTCTTGTTGCGCTATTCGAGCGACAAGGTCACCAACCCCCCGTCAACTGAGGGGGTGTGGCGAGTTTGTCGACCCGATCGAGCCCACCCATCGATGCCGTAGTTAGAGCGGCCGAAGGAGCCAAGTGGGTAGCGCCGTACGGCGCCGCTAGGACAGCGGTCTAGTAGCCGCTGGGGTGGCGCGCCACGAAGGCGGACGAGGTGCGGAGCGTGCGGCTCCAGCGTGGGCCGGTGGAGGGGCCCGGGGCGTCCCGGTCGCGCATCGAGGTGTCGAAGCGGTAGCCGGCCACCACGACGTAGGCGTGGCCCCCGTGTGCATAGACGGTGATCCAGCGGCCCGGGCCGCGCTGGCCCCAGCGCATCAGCATTCCGCTCGGGAGAGGGGAGCGCAGGAAGCGGCCCCCGTGGAGCGCATAGGACACGGCGCCCGAGCAGTCATAGCCGCGGTCGAGGCGGCCGCTGCTGTAAGTCGTGTGCCCCCCGCCGTAGACGTACGGCTTCTCGACAATGCGGTTCGCCGCCGTGATCACCCGCTTGACGCGCCGGGGCGCCGAGGCCGGCGCCACGAGGCGGCCGTCCACGAGCGCGCCCTTCGCCGGCGGAGGCGGAGGCGGCACGAACGCGGCCCCGCCTGAGTTCGACGAGTTCTGGGCCCACGCGCTTGGCGCGAGGGCGAGCGCGCACGCAACTGAGAGCGCGACAACGAGCGGCTTTTTACGGAAGGCGGAAGACATTCTCTTTCGAACGCCTACGGGGTTAGCTGACGGGCTCGCGCTGAAAGAGCTTGCGCGCCTTCTCTCGAAGGTTTGCCCCAGTGGCCGTGGCCACCAACAACCTGGTTCCCCCGTTCCGCGCTATCGCGGACTCGGCGTGATCGGTGAAGCTACCAGATGCCTCGGCAACAATCGCCGGTTGCTTTAGTGCGGTTTCACACGAGTTCGGCCTGCGGGCGCTGAGTCCTGCCAGTCCGCGGGGGGCGGCGGCCCTCGCCGCGGTCGACCCGAAGCAGCGACCACGAGATCATCGCTATCAGCGCGAGCGCGATCGCCAGCACGGTGAGGTACGCGATCAGGGTCAGAGCCGGGGAGACATCCTCCTTCTTCTCGCGCTGGAGGACCTCGACGTCCGGCTGGAAGGCGCGGGTGAAGTTCGCATTCGCGGGCACCTCCGGCGCCGGAATGGCCTCGTCCTTCGGCATGAACAGGGGCATCGAGACCAGGGCGTCGCCCTGCTGGATGCGGAGCGTCGACTTCCAGCCGCCGTAGACCGGAATCGGCTTGGTCGTCCGATAGACGCCCTCGCCGACCTTCTCGAGCGGGTCGATCACGCTGCCGCCGCCCTGCCAGCCCGTCACGTTCATGAACTCGGGCTGATCCGTGACCGCGTCGCGCGGCTCCAGGCGGATGGTGGCCGCCACCGTGCGCTCGCTGCCGCCGTCGATGTCCCGCAGCGCGACCTGCGCGCGCTCCGGGCCATTGTCCGACATGGGCAACGCCCAGCCGATCACGGCCATCAGCACGAGGCCGCAGACCAGTGCCACGCGGCGATCCGCCGACGCGAGCCGGCGCCCGTCCTCGCGGCTGATCAGCGCCCCGCTCCGGCCGACCAGCGAGCCGCCGATGAAACCGCCCACCACGCCCGCGGCAACCGCGGTGATGAAGCCGGCGATTGCGGCCTCGGGAAGCAGCGCGCCGTTCCACGGAATCGGCATCCAGATGTGCGACCAGGCCCACTCGGCCGCGAGCCCGACCGTCCCGATGAGCGCGCCGGCGATGGCGCCGTTCACCACAGGGCTGCGGCCATTCGCGCGAGCGAAGACAGCCTCCACGAGCAGGGCCTCGACGATGTAGAGCGGGAAGTGCGGTGTCGTCTGACCCCAGAATCCGCCCACCATGATCGCCAGGAACCCGCGGATCACCAGGTAGCCGGCCACCCCGAGCAGGGCACCGCCGCGGCCGAGGTAAAGGCGTGTGGTCACGAGGCCAATGCCGGCCGCGAGCATGATCAGGATCGGCTGGAAGACCTCGCGGAACTGCGGAACGCCGAAGTCGAACTCGGCCTGGAAGGTCGAGAGCGCGACGAGGAAGCCGCCCACCAGCAGCGCGCGGCGGACGTGGTAGACCCACGAAGTGCCCTCGCGCTCGGGATCGCGCCCGATCGTCGTGATCGCCTCCCCCATCAGCACCATGCCGCCGAGCGTCGCGAGCGACGCGCCGCCGATCAGCATCAGGTGGGTCGGGCCCCAGAGCGTCACGTCCTGGCCGAACAGCCGGTGCCACATGTCGTCCAGCGGGAAGCCCATGAGCGCGAAGGCGCCGCAGGCGACCATCATCAGGCCGCCGACCGGGGCCCACCAGTCGCCGCCGAGGTGAACGGCGGTCTTCGCCGGACGCTCGGTGCCGGCCAGCGCGATCGACATCGCGCCGGCCACCAGCACTCCGTAGAGGCCGATCAGGATGAGGTAGTGGGCAGGATTGGCGAGCGGACCGGCGTCGCGGCCGTTGTCGATGTGGAGCGAGATGTCCCAGTACATGCCCAGAACCGCGGTCAGGAGCGAGATTCCGAGCAGCATCGAGGGGACCGACGCCCAGGCGGGAAGCCCGGTGTGGCGGTCCGCCCAGCTCGCGATATTCCCCAGCAGCTTGATCCGCCCGCTGCGATGGCCCGCGATCAGGTAGATCACGAGCGCCGTCGCAACAAGCGCGCCGGCCGTGGCGCCGATCGCCTCGCCGATCGCGGCCCCACCAGCGGGCTCCTCGCCGGTGGACTGCGCGAAGGCCGGAGCGGCGTGCGTGAGCACGACGCTGACAACGCTTCCTACGGCAATCCCCGCGCGGCGCATGTGCTTAGCTCCTCTGGTCGTTTGAAACAGCTTCGTATGGGTTAGTTCCCAGTTACCCCAGAAACCTAACTGAACGGTCAGTCAGTAGTTATGAGCGCCCCACCGAGACGCCGTCTTACAGCTGAGGAGCGCCGCACAGGCATCCTCGACTCGGCACTGGCCGTGTTCTCGGAGAGCGGCTATCACTCGGCCTCCATCGACGACATCGCACGCGAGGCGGGGGTCTCGAAGGCGCTCATATACGAGCATTTCGCCTCCAAGCAGGAGCTCTACGCCGATCTGATCGCCCGCAACGCCCGCGAGCTCACCCAGCGCATCGGCGCCGCGCTAGTGGGCGTGGAGCCCGAGTCCGGGGCCTCACGGCTCGCGATCGGATTGGATGCGTTCTTCGCGTTCGTCGAGGAGCGCCGGGACGCGTGGCGCATGCTGTTCAGGGACGTCGCCGACCCGGAGACGGCGACGGTTGTCAACCGGATGCTCGAGCAGGTGACCGCCGAGGTCACGGTGCTCATCTCGCAGGATCCGGGCGCCCGGGCGCTCGACAGCCCCGAGGACCGCCGGGCACTTCGGCTGCTGGCGGAGATGCTCGTGGGCGGCGCGCAGTCGATGGCGAACTGGTGGACGTCGAATCCCGAGGCACCTCGCGAGCAAATGGTCGCGATCGCCATGGACTTCGCATGGCTGGGGCTCGAGCGGCTGAGCCGCGGCGAGCGCTGGCCGCAGCCTGAATGAGCTTCGTCGCCGACGTGGTCGACGCCGCGGACCCGTCGCGGCCTGCACTCGTCGCGATCTCCGGGAACGGCGAGCGCCGCGAGATCTTGTTCGGGGAGGTGGCCGACCGCTCCGCGCGTCTCGCCGGCGCACTGGCGGCCCGCGGCGTCGGCCGCGGCGATGTGGTGATGACCGTGGTCGGGAACCGGCCCGAATGGGCCTACGCGATGCTCGCCTGCTGGCGGCTCGGCGCGGTGGCCCAGCCCTGCACGGAGCAGCTTCGGCCCGCCGATCTGCGCGCGCGGATGGACATGGTCGACCCCCGGGCCGTGGTGGCCGACGCCCGGGACCTCGAGCTCGTCACGGCCTCCGGCTTCGGCGGACCGGTCGTGGCCGTGCCCGACGATGCGCTATTCCACGCCGAGCCCGTGCCGGCCGGGGCGTGGGCGGCGGACGACCCCGCGCTGATCGTCTTCACCTCCGGCACGGCCGGCGAGCCCAAGCCGGTCCGGCATGGGCACGGGTACCTGAACGGCCAGGGCGTCCAGGCCGAGCACTGGTACGGGGCGCGCGCCGGGGACCTCTGCTGGTGCACCGCGGCGAGCGGCTGGTCACTCTCTGCCCGCAACGCGTTCGTGGCCGCGTGGCTGCGGGGGGCCAGCGCACTCCTCCACGATGGCCGCTTCGACCCGGCCGAGCGGCTGGACCTGATGGAGCGAGAGGGCGTGAACGTGCTCTGCATGTCGCCAACCGAGTACCGCGCGATCGCGAAGAGCGCCGAGCTCCGCCCGCTGCCCGGCCTGCGCCACGCCTGCGCGGCGGGCGAGCCGCTCAACCCCGAGGTGGTCCGGGCCTGGCAGGAGCTCGCCGGCATCTCCGTCCACGACGGCTACGGCCAGACCGAGACCGGCCACCTGACCGGGATGCCGATCGGACCGCCCGTGCGGCCCGGCTCGATGGGGCGGCCGCTGCCCGGCTTTCGCGCCTGGATCGACGAGGGGGAGCTCGTGGTCGACCCCGCAACCGTGCCGACCTTCTTCCTCGACGGACCGCGCGACCAGCCCTGGCGCACGGGTGACCGCGTGCGCGAGGACGAGGACGGCTACCTCTGGTTCGAGGGGCGAACCGACGACGTGATCATCTCCGCCGGCTACCGGATCGGGCCCTTCGAGGTGGAGTCGGCGCTCCTCTCCCACCCCGCGGTGGCCGAGGCGGCCGCGGTGGCGGCCCCCGACGAGGTGCGTGGCCAGGTGGTGCGTGCCGTGGTGGTGCTCCGCGACGGCCACGAGCCCGGCGACGCGTTGGCGCGCGAGCTACAGGATCACGTGAGGTCAGAGACGGCCCCCTACAAGTACCCGCGCATCGTGGACTTCGCGCCCGCGCTGCCGAAGACGCCGAGCGGCAAGATCAAGCGGGCTGAGTTGAGGGATCAGCCGAGCGACGGCGGGTGAGGATCGGCGCGAGCTCTTTACGTTGCGTCCCACTATGGGACGTTTCGTGTTGAGCCTGGCCGCGCCACGCTTACCGCCGTCCTTCCTCGCTGGCCCTGGATAGCCTCCTGTGGAATGCCAAACCGGCTTGCCGACGAGACCTCGCCGTACCTGCTCCAGCACAAGGACAACCCCGTGGACTGGTTCCCCTGGGGCGAGGAGGCCCTCGCGCGCGCGAGAGATGACGATCGGCCGATCCTGCTGTCGATCGGCTACTCGGCCTGCCACTGGTGCCACGTGATGGAGCGCGAGTCGTTCGAGGACCCCGAGACGGCCGCGCTGATGAACGAGCGCTTCGTCTCCATCAAGCTCGACCGCGAGGAGCGCCCAGACCTCGACTCGATCTACATGGAGGCCTGCCAGGCGATGACGGGCCAGGGCGGCTGGCCGCTCAACGTGTTCCTCACGCCCGAGCAGGTGCCGTTCTTCGCCGGCACCTACTACCCGCCGGATTCGCGCATGGGCATGCCGAGCTGGCGCTCGGTGCTCGAGGCGGTTGCGAAGGCGTGGGACGAGCGTCGTGACGAGATCCGTGCCAGCGGCGACCAGATCGCCGGGCGCCTGCGCGGCGGCGCCCTCCTCTCCCCCTCGGTCGAGCCCTTCGACGAGCGCGCGCTGGACGGCGCCGTCGAGACGCTCCGCGGCATCTACGACCGCGCTCAGGGCGGGTTCGGAGGGGCGCCCAAGTTCCCGCCCGCCTCGACAATCGAGTTCCTGCTCCGCCGCGGCGAGACCGAGATGAGCCTGCACACGCTGCGCGCGATGGCCTCCGGCGGGATGTACGACCAGGTGGGCGGCGGCTTCTCGCGCTACTCGGTGGACCCCTACTGGCTCGTCCCGCACTTCGAGAAGATGCTCTACGACAATGCGCTCCTCGCGCGCGCCTATCTGCACGGCTGGCAGGTGACCGGCGAGCCGCTGCTCGCGACCGTGACCGAGGAGACGCTCGATTGGGCGCTGCGCGAGATGCGCGGCCCCGAGGGCGGCTTCTACTCGGCGCTCGACGCCGACTCCGAGGGCGTGGAGGGCAAGTTCTACGTCTGGTCGGTGGAGGAGCTGCGCGAGGCGCTCGCCGGCGAGGCCGACGCCGACGAGGCGATCGCCTGGTTCGGCGCCACCGACCGCGGCAACTTCGAGGGCCGCAACATCCCGGTGCGTGGGCCGGGCGAGCCCGAGCGCCGCGACGAATGGCGCCGCCGCCTCTACGAGGTGCGGGCAGAGCGGGTCTGGCCCGGCCTCGACGACAAGCGCCTCACGTCCTGGAACGCGCTGATGATCTCGGCGCTCGCCGACGCCGGGGCCGTGCTCGAGCGCGACGACTACCTCGACGCCGCCCGCGCGGCGGCGGACTTCGTGCTGAGCGAGCTGCGCGACGACCCCCGATCCCCCGCTTCCGCGGGGCAGGGGGCAGGCGATGGCAAGCTGTTACGCAGCTGGAAGGATGGCCGCGCCAAGCTCAACGCCTACCTGGAGGACCACGCCTTCCTGCTCGAGGCCCTCCTCTCCCTATACGAGGCGACGTTCGAGCCGCGCTGGTTCGGCGAGGCCCGGTCGCTTGCGGACTCGATGATCGCGCGCTTCGCGGATGACGAGAACGGCGGCTTCTTCGAGACCTCGTCCGACCACGAGCGGCTCGTGGCGCGCCGCAAGGACCTCGAGGACCACCCGATCCCGGCGGGCAACTCGAGCGCCGCGTACGGGCTGCTGCGGCTCGCGGCCCTAACCGGCGAGCACGACTACGAGGTCCGCGCCGAGGCTGTTCTGCGGCTACTGCACGAGCTCGCGCCCAAGCACCCGCAGGCGTTCGGCCACCTGCTCCAGGCGCTGGACTTCCGGCTGGCCACGGTGAAGGAGGTCGCGCTGGTGGGCCCCGAGCTGCGCCCGCTCGAGCGCGTGGTGCGCGACACGTTCCGGCCGCACCTCGTGCTCGCCGGCGGCGAGCCCGACGGCGTGCCGCTGCTGGAGGGCCGCGAGCCGGTCGAGGGACTGCCGACCGCGTTCGTGTGCGAGCACTTCGCCTGCCGCGCACCGGTGACCGAGCCGGCTGAGCTGGAGCAACTGCTCGCGTGATCGCCACGATCCTGGCCATGGCGGTGACGGCGGCAGCGCCGGTCCCTGCCGATGCCCACCGGGTGGCGGTGAAGATCTCATCCTGGGGCCCGCGGCCCGCGGCGAGCGATCGCGAGGCGCGTGCCCACCGCCTGATGCGGCGCGTGTTCCGCGGGGCCGGCCTGCGCGTGGGCGTGCAGGAGTTCCGCGTGCCGGGCCGCGGGCGCTCCCGCAACGTGATCGGAGTCTTCGACACGCGGCGTAGCTGCCTGCGCATCGTCATGGCTCACACCGACTCGGCCGCGGGCGCACCCGGCGCCAACGACAACGCCTCGGGCCTCGGGGTTGTGGCATCGCTCGCCGGGCGGCTCGAGCTGATCGGCCCACGCTGCGACGTCTGGCTCGTCGCGACCGGCGCGGAGGAGCGCGTCTACACCGGCTCGCCCGACCACCTGGGCGCCCTTGCGCTGGCCCGGCGCGCCCGCTCGCACGGAGCGCGCCGCCGGCTCCAGTGGGCGCTGTCACTCGACGAGGTGGGCCGCGACCGTCCCTTCTGGCTGCGCTCCCCGGCGAGCGCCACGCGCCCGCGGGTCGAGGGGGCCCTGCTCGACGCGGCCGCCAGCGTGGGCGTACCGGTCAGCTGGGTGCGCGACGAGAGCACCGGCAACTCCGACCACCGAGAGTTCCAGCTGCTCGGCCTGCCAGCCGCCAAGCTCGGGGTGGGTGCCGGCGGCGAGCCCTGCCGCCACATGGCGTGCGACCGCCCCTCACGCCTCGACCCGAAGTCGCTCGTCCTTGCCCGGCGGATGACCGCCGCCGCTCTCCGCGCGCGCTAGCGACGAAGGCCACCAGATCTTCGGCCCGATCTGCAGCACGAGCGCCGGTACCAGCACGCTGCGCACGAGGAACGTGTCCAGCAACACCCCGAACGCGACGACGAAGCCGATCTCGGTGAGGAAGACGAGCGGCAGCACCGCGAGTACCGAGAAGGTGCCCGCCAGGACGATGCCCGCGCTCGTGATCACCCCACCGGTCACCGCAAGCGCCCGCAGGATGCCGTCGCGCGTGCCGTGCTTGATCGTCTCCTCGCGCGCGCGGGCGAGGAGGAAGATGTTGTAGTCCACCCCGAGCGCGACCAGGAACACGAACGCGAACAGCGGCAGCGACGGGTCCGAGCCCGGGAAGCCGAAGAACACGTCGAAGACGAAGTAGCCCACGCCGAGCGCGGCGAGGAAGCTCAGGATCACGGTCCCGATCAGCACGAGCGGCGCGATCAGAGCGCGAAGCAGCAGCGCCAGGATCAGGAACACGACGACCAGGACGATCGGCGGGATCACCGCCGAGTCCCAGGCGGCCGCCTCGCGCACGTCGAATTCGACAGCGCTCGCTCCGCCGACGAGCGTGCCGGCCGCCGCCCCGTGTGCCGCGTCGCGGATCGGCTCGATCCGGTCGAAGGCCTCCGTGGAATAGGGCTCCGGCTCGAGCGTCCCCTGAATCAGCACGCCGGCGTCGCCGCTCGCCACCGGGCCGGACACCGCCTCGACCCCCTCCACATCCGCGACAGCGCTCCGCACGGCGGGCACGTCCTGCTCGCCGGGAACCACGATGTCGACCGGGGCGCTGGCTCCGGCCGGGAAGTGCCTGGTGATGATCTCCTGGCCCGCCACCGACTCGACCTCGGTGGTGTAGCTGTCGTTCGTGGTCAGGTCGGTCGAGAAGAACACGAGCCCGGCGCAGAGCACGAGCAGGATGGCTGTCGAGCCGATCGCCACCTGGCGCGGCCGCTTCGCGACCCAGTCCCCCACTCGCTTCCAGAAGCCGTGGGTCTCATCCGCGAGGTGCTCGTGCCGGAATCGGCGCAGCTCGTACGGCTTGAAGACATAGCGGTCGAGCGGACCGACGATGATCGACGGGATCAGCCCGCGCGTTCCCTTGTGGAGCAGCGAGTTGAGGATCACGATCGGCAGGAGCACGAGGACGATCAGGCAGCCGCCGATCACCAGCAGCAGCGCGGGAATCCGCGGCCCGTCCGCGATGCGCCGTCGCATGCGGCCCGCCTGCACACCCTCCGGCGCGAGCCATTCCGTCGAATGCGGGACGAACGGCCAGAAGGCTCGGCGGCCGAAGATCGTGAGCAGCGCCGGCAGCAGCGTGAGCATCGAGAGTGCCGCGCACGCCACGCCCATCGCCACGATCGGCCCCATGCCAGACGTGCCGTTCACCTTCGCGATCATCAGGCAGAAGAGCGCGGCGATCACGGTGGCGGCTGACGCCAGCACGGCCGGGCCCGCCGACCGCATCGCGGCCGCCATCGCTTCATGCCGATCGAGCGTGTGGTGGAGCTCCTCCCTGTATCTGGCGACGATGAGAAGCGCGTAGTCGGTGCCCGCCCCGAGCACCATGATCGACATGATCGAGCTCGACTGACCGTTGATCGTCACGCCGAGCTCGGAGAGCCCGTAGCCGACGGAGCGGGCGAGGATCTCCGCGAATATCACGGCCGCCAGCGGGATGAACAGGAAGATCGGCGAGCGGTAGATGAGGATCAGGAGGACGATCACGAGCGTGACCGCGGCGAGCAGGAGGGTGCCGTTGATCGACTCGAAGACCTCGATGGCGTCCGCGCCGTAGCCGGCGCCGCCGGTGATCTTGACCTCGAGGCCGCCGCCCGGATCCGACACCGTGTCGCGCCAGAACTCGACGGGGTCGAGGATCGTGTCGCCCTCGCCGTCGCCCTTCAGGTAGGCCGTTACGAATGCCGCATTGCCATCGGCGGAGCAGATCGGGCCCACGAACGGCGCGTAGTCGCTCGGCTGGCCTGGGATCTCGGTGGTCGGCCCGCCACAGCCCTCCGGCAGCGTCTCGCCGCCGGCCCCTGCCGGCGGCTCGCCGCCCTCGGGTGCCTGACCCTCTGAGGCTCCGCCGGCCTCGCCGCCCGCGGCCGCCGTCGCGCCGTCCGGGATTACGCCCGGGAAGCGCTTCTCGTCGTCGACGTTCGTGAGCTTCGCGACGTCCTCGCGGATCTTGGCGAGGTCGGCCGGGGTCAGACCTGACCTGCGCTCGTAGACGATGACCGCCGGCGCGAGCTCCCCGCCCTGGAGATCCTCGGTGGCCGTGAGCGCCTTTGTCGATTCGGCGTCCCCCGGAAGGAACGAGGTCGACTCGTTGTTCTCAGCGTCCGCGAACTTCGTCGGCAACTCTGCCGGCCCTGCGGCGATGAAGATCCCGATCACCCAGATCAGGAGCACGACCCACTTGGATCGACGGCCGGCGGCGACAGTGAAGATCGAACGACGCGAGTTCATGGGCGCACGGTAGCTGCCCTGCGGCTTTCACTGTTCTCTGGCTAAAGCAGCTGTCTCGATAGCGTCGAGCAGCCCCTCGATCGTCTCCTCGCTCGTGGCCGGCGCCATCACGCTCATCCGCAGCCAGCGCTCGCCGTTCACCTCCGTGGAACTGAGGTGGACGTGACCCTCGCGGAACAGGTGCTCGCGCAGCCAGACCTGCAGGTCGGGATCCCGCCCGTAACGGAAGCAGAGGATGTTCGACTCGGGCCGGCTGAGGCACTCGAAGCCAGGCCGCGCGCTGATCAGCTCCCAGAAGCGAAGCGTCTTGTCGTACTGGTCGGCCACATAGCGGCCGATGCCTTCCTCACCGCGACAGGCCAGGTTCACGAAGATCCGCATGCCGAGCGGCGCCTTCGTGCACTCCACCTGCCTTTCGAGCAGGCTCGGCCCCGGATCTTCGGCGTCCTCGTAGATCAGGTAGGCGGCCTTCTGCTTGAACGCTGCCTCGAGACGCCGCTCCTCGCGCACGAGCACGGCCGCCGCGAGTGCCGAGGTTCGCATCATCTTGTGCGCGTCCCAGATGACCGAGTCCGCGTGCTCGATCCCGCGCAGGAAGTGCCTGTGCGCCGGCGAGAGGAGCGCGGGCCCGCCGTGAGCGGCGTCCACGTGGAACCAGATGCCGTGCTCGCGACAGAAGCTGCCGACCGCCTCCAGGTCGTCGTGCAGGCCGGTGCTCGTCGCGCACGCCGCCGCCACCAGCGCCATCGGCCGGCGCCCCGCCGCGCGGGCCCGCTCGAGCGAGTCGCCAAGGGCGGCGGGCTCGATCCGCTCGCGGTCGTCCACCTCCAGGTCGATTACCGCCCGCTCACCGAGGCCGAGCATCGCGGCGCTGCGCTTCACCGAGTAGTGGCTCCCAGGCGGCGCCAGCACGGCGAGCGTCCTGTCCACGCCCTCGGTCCAGGCGTCGGGAGCCGCGGCGGCGCGCGCGGCCAGCAGCGCCGTGAGATTGGCGAGCGACCCGCCGTGGGTGAGGACGCCGCCCGCCTCCTTGCCCCAGCCGACCTTCTCGATCATCCACTCCACGACGACGCGCTCCATCGCGTGCGCGGCCGGACCCATCTCGTAGATCGACATCGGCGAGTTGACCACGCCGTGTACGAGGTCCGCCACCGCCGCCGGCACGTCGGGCGCGCCCACCTGGTGCGCGATCTCGGCGGGGTGGTGGAGCCGCGTGGTGTTCTCGAGCACCCGGCCCAGCCAGGGCCCGAACCGGTCGCCGTTCAGCCCGCCGTGCCGTACCAGCTCCCGGAGATCGAGCTCGTCGACCAGGTCGGGGAGCTGCGGCGGGCTCACGATCGGGACGGCGGCGGACTGGCTCTCCTCGACATAGCGAGTCACGGCCGCCACCGCGATGGTCGCGAGCCGCTCGTACTCGCCGGTGTCCCACATCGCTACAGAATCGACAGGTAGCGGTCCAGCTCCCACTCGGTCACCTGCACCCGGTAGTCCTCCCACTCCTGCCGCTTGATCTCGACGTAGCGGTTGAAGATGTGCTCGCCGAACGTGCGCAGGACGAGCTCGGACTCGGCCGTCAGCTCGATGGCCTCGCCGAGCGTCTCCGGCAGCTGCTCGATGCCGAGCCGCTTCCGCTCCTCGGGGCTGATGTGGTACAGGTTCTTCTCCATCGGCTCGGGCAGCTCGTAGCCCTTCTCGATGCCCTCGAGGCCCGCCGCCAGCAGGATCGCGAAGGTGAGGTACGGGTTGCAAGCCGGGTCCGGGCAGCGCAGCTCCATCCGCGTGGCCTGCTCCTTGCCCGGGTGGTACAGCGGCACGCGCACGAGTGCCGAGCGGTTGCGGCGCGACCACGCGCAGTACACCGGCGCCTCGTATCCCGGCACCAGCCGCTTGTATGAGTTCACCCACTGAGCGAACACGGAGCAGATCTCGCGCGCGTGCTTCAGCTGGCCGGCGATGAAGGCCTTGCCGACGTCGGAGAGGTAGTACTGGTCGTTCGCGTCGTAGAAGGCGTTGCTGCCGTTGTTGAAGAGCGACTGGTGGGTGTGCATGCCGGAGCCGTTCTCCCCGAAGAGCGGCTTCGGCATGAAGGTCGCATGCCAGCCGTACTTCATGGCGTACTCCTTGACCGTGATCCGGTAGGTCATGCAGTCGTCCGCCATCTTCAGCGCGTCGGCGTAGCGCATGTCGATCTCGTGCTGGGAGGGGCCGACCTCGTGGTGGGTGTACTCCACGTGGATGCCGAGCTGCTCCAGGGCGAGGACGGTCTCACGGCGCACGTCGGAGCCGGCGTCGAGGGTCGTTAGGTCGAAGTAGCCGCCCTCGTCCAGGACCTCGGGCACGCCGTTCTCCGGCTTGGCGTTGCGGAAGTAGAAGAACTCGAGCTCCGGCCCGACGTAGAAGTTCGTGTAGCCCATCGACTCCGCGCGCTCGAGCGTGCGTCGCAGCACCTGGCGCGGGTCGCCCTCGTAGGGCTCGCGGGCCGGGGTCACGACGTCGCAGAACATGCGCGCAACGCCCTTGTCCTCAGGCCGCCAGGGCAGGATCTTGAAGGTGGACGCGTCCGGCATGGCGATCATGTCGGACTCCTCGATCGCGTTGAAGCCGGTGATCGACGAGCCGTCGAAGCCCATGCCGCCCTCGAAGGCGTCCTCGAGCTCCTGCGCGTTGATCGAGAAGCTCTTCAGCTGGCCGAGGATGTCCGTGAACCAGAGGCGGACGAAGCGGATGTCGCGGTCCTCGACGAAGGCCTTGACGTCGTCGGCGGTCTGCGGCTGGTCGGCCATCTGGCGGGCTCCTTCTAGGGGCTTATGGAGGGCCGCAGACTACAGCCAGGAGTTGGCCCAGAGCTTGAGCGCGCGCACCGCCGGTTCGAGCGCCTCGCCCTTCTCGGTCAGGACGTACTCGACCCTGACCGGGGTGTCGTCGATCACGTGCCGTTCGACGAGGCCCTTCGCCTCCAGCTCCTTCATGCGCTCGGACAGAAGCCGGTCCGAGAGGTCGGGCACGAGCTGTTTGAACTCCGAGAAGCGAGTCGGGCCGTCCATCAGCACGAACAGGATCGCGCCGGTCCAGCGCTTGCCGACCAGCTCGACGGCCTGGTGGTAGGCCGTGCAGCAGGTCTCCCGGCGTACAACAACCGTCCGCTGGGACGCCATGACCGACATCGTAGACCCAGGGGCGGCCTAGGCCGCCTGTGCCAGCCGGGAATCCTCGGTCGAGCCGTCGATGGGCACGTCGCCGGCCCGCGTGACGAGGTTTCCGAACGTGGCGAGCGCCACGTGGGCGATCGCCTCGAGGATCTGCTCGTCCTCCCAGCCCGCCTCGCGCGCCTCCTCCTGGAGGTGGCGCTTGGGCGCCCCGTCCGACTCCAGCAGGGCCTTCACGAAGCGGAGGAGGACAGCCTCCTTCTCGTCGCGCGAGTCGAACTCGCGCGCGAGTGCGATCTCGTCCATTCCGAGGCCGGCGTCGCGGCCGGTGCGCTGGAGCGTGGAGAGCGCGTACTCGCTCCCCTGGTGCTCCGCGACAGCGAGCGCGATGCGCTGCTGCGTGGCGTAGGTCAGTGAGCCGTTCCGCAACTCCGAGCGCATGCGCGCGTACGAGCGCAGCACCGCCGGCGAGCCTGCGAGCACGCCGATGAAGTTCGGGAGCTGGCCTCCGCCCGCCAGCGCGCCCTTGAGAATGGGGACGCTGCCCTCGGGGGCCGTCAGCTCATCATGGACCTGGAACCTGCTCTCCTTCGTCTTCATGGCGCTTCTCTTTCCGCTTGCGACTTACCTGGGGTAAGTGTAAGGGAAAAAGGAGCGATCGACACTCCATAGAGCGTCGAGCTGCGGGCCTGGGCGTGGGCCTCAGGCGTGTGCCGTGCCGGCCGCGACGACCATGAGGAACAGGCCGAGCAGGAAGGCCCACAGCCCGAGCCGCTCGGGCTGGGCCATCGGGCTGGTCATGACCGACTGCGCGCGCCTGCGGGCGGGCGTGGGCTGGCCGGTGATGGTGACCGTGCGCCGCTCGGACACGGGCTGCTCGGTGAGCAGCTCCGCGGCGCGGCGCTCGAAGCGGCGCGGGGCCTCGTGGGTGGCGTCCTCGCTGGGACGCAGCTCGGCGACCGTGCCACCCTGGCCGGACTCGGCGCCCTCGTCGTCAGCCCGCTCGAAGCGGCTGGGACGGCGCTCTTCGGCCTCGATCTTGCGCTCCCACTGCAGGAGCACCGCCTCGCGGCTCATGTCTTCTTGGTCATCCTCACGCAGGGCGCGGGCACCGGCAGTCTGCATCGGTTCTCTCTCTTTTCGCCTGCGGGGTTAGCTGACGGGCTCGCGCTGAAAGAGATGCGCTACGCGGACTTGCGATTCGCCCCTGGCCGACCGGCCATCTGGGTCCCCCACGCCCCGTTTTCATACCAGGGCTTCGGCTTCGACGGACGCGGCCATGCTAGCAGTCGATCGCACGCGTCGGACGGAAAAGCACGGTGCTTGCGGGCTAAATGCAATGAGGCTTGCAGCGGGTCGACTTTCGCGCCGGAGCGGGCCTCAGCGGCCGGCCACGTCGGCCACGTAGGTGGCCACGGCGTCAGCGTCCTCACCCTCGAGGAGGGCCGGGGGCATGCGTCCGGTGCCGGTGCCGCCCGTCTCGATCGCCTTGAGCACGCGCTGCTTGTCGATCCCGCTGAGCTCGTCGAGGTTTGGCCCTGTTACCCCGTGGGCCTGTACCGCGGCCAGCGTGTGGCAGCTCTTGCAGGTCTGGATGAAGAGCCGCTTGCCCTCCTCCTCCTTCGCCGTCGGCTCTTCCGAGCGCAGCGGGCCGGTTCCGCCCACCGCCTCGCCCCGCCCGGCGATCACGGCGGCCGGGACCGCCACGCCGAGCGCGAGGTAGAGCAGGACCATCACGAAGGCGAAGGAGCGCCCGCCTCGGGTGAGGTACGCCTCCCGTGCCGCGCTCGGCCCACCGAAGAACGCGATGAAGATCACCGCTATGCCCGCCAGCGCGAAGGGCACGATCACGATCAGGACTTCCATCGAGGGCGGCACAATACCGGCCGCGTGTGACGTGCGGCGGTGGCTACGCGGTGCCGGCGGCGGCGCGCCGGGCGCGCTTCCAGCTGCCGTAGGCGGCGAACACGGCGCTGAGCGTCGGGAGGCTGTCGTCGTCGGAGGCGCGCTGCTGGTAGTCGACCATCAGGAGCCGCTCGGGACGCGACCCGACCGCGTCGGCCACGTCACGGATCGCCTTGCAGACGTCCTCCTTCGGGACCTCCGTCTCATCGCCCCCCGCGCGCTTCGCCTCATGGGCGAAGACGCCGGCCGCGCTTCCACGCGCACCCGGGTCAGCCGACGGTGTGTCCCGCGCCCGTCCGGCACCCACGAGCAGCCGGCAGTGGGGGCATTGCTGCGGCGCCTCGGGCCATTCGTCACCGACCTTCCGCTCGATGAGGAGGTGACAGTGCGGGCAGTAGGCGTCGCCTGCTGCCTTCTTCTTGCTCTTACGCGTCGCGGATCCCATCAAGCCCCTGGTCTGGGTCTTTTCGCCGAGACCCGCTCAGCCCAAACCCTTTTGTGGCATAGGAACGCGAATGTGAAGCTTTGGGTGCCGAAGTGGGCGACACCGGTGCCCGCGCGATGCCCCCGCGCGGCGGGCAATAGAAAGGGCCCCCTCGCGGGGGCCCTTCCCTTAGCCGGCCGATAAGCCGGATCTTGTCGTGAGCAGCCATCCATCTCGACCGTCCGTCCTGCACCCTCTCGGGCCGGCGGGCGGGCGGGGCCTTGCGGCCCTGCGGCCTACCTGGAGCTCTGCGGGCAGCATCGTCGCTCCTGCTTGG
This sequence comes from uncultured Thermoleophilaceae bacterium, assembly GCA_963837445.1. Taxonomy (GTDB): domain Bacteria; phylum Actinomycetota; class Thermoleophilia; order Solirubrobacterales; family Thermoleophilaceae; genus JACVRW01. Next base: position 89,571 of record CAWINK010000021.1, read on the forward strand.
CCTTGCACCGGGTGGGGTTTGCCTGGCCGCCACGTCACCGTGACGCCGGTGCGCTCTTACCGCACCTTTTCACCCTTGCCGGCACCGGGCTCACGTGCGGCCCGGCACTTAGGCGGTTTGTTTCTGTGGCACTTTCCCGCGGCTTTCGCCGGGTCGGTCCCCCGACCACCCTGCCCTGCGGTGTCCGGACTTTCCTCGAGGGGTCGGTTTTCTCCCCGACCTCCCCGCGGCTGCTTGGCCGACAACGGTCAAGTCTAGGGCCCCAAGCCCGCGCCGTCGACGGGCGCAACGAGGCCGCCAGTCAGGTGCCGACGTAGGCCGCGAGGTGCTCGCCGGTCAGGGTGGAGCGGGCGGCGGCCACGTCGGCGGGTGTGCCCTCGAAGACGATCCGGCCGCCGTCGTGGCCGGCGCCTGGGCCGAGGTCGATGATCCAGTCGGCGTGAGCCATGACTGCCTGGTGGTGCTCGATCACGATGACCGACTTGCCGGAGTCCACGAGCCGGTCGAGCAGGCCGAGCAGCTGCTCCACGTCGGCGAGGTGCAGGCCGGTGGTGGGCTCGTCGAGGACGTACACGCCGCCCTTCTCGGTCATGTGGGTGGCCAGCTTGAGTCGCTGCCGCTCGCCGCCGGACAGCGTGGTGAGCGGCTGGCCGAGGCTGAGGTAGCCGAGCCCGACGTCGGCGAGGTGGGTGAGGATCTTGTGCGCGGCCGGCGTGTGCGCCTCGCCGGCGCCGAGGAACTCCTCGGCCTCGGTCACCGACATCGCCAGCACCTCGCTGATGTCCTTGCCGCCGAACGTGTACTCGAGCACCTCGGCCTGGAACCGCTTCCCCTCGCACTCCTCGCAGGTGGAGGCGATGCCGGCCATCATCCCGAGGTCCATGTAGACGACGCCCGCGCCGTTGCAGTTGGGACACGCGCCGTCGGAGTTGGCGCTGAACAGCCCTGGCTTTACGCCGTTGGCCTTCGCGAACGCCTTGCGGATCGGCTCGAGCAGTTTGGTGTACGTGGCCGGGTTGCTGCGTCGCGAGCCGCGGATGGCGCCCTGGTCGACCGTGACCACCCCGTCGCGGCCCGCCACCGAGCCGCTGATCAGCGAGCTCTTTCCAGACCCCGCCACGCCGGTCAGAACCACCAGCACGCCGAGCGGAATATCCACGTCGACGTTCTGCAGGTTGTGCGTGTCGGCGCCGCGGACCTCCAGCGTTCCCGAGGGTTCCCGCATCGACGGCTTCAAGGAGGCCCGGTCGTCAAGATGCCGCCCGGTCACCGTGTCGCTGCCTCGCAGCCCGTCGACGGCGCCCTCGAAAACCACCTCGCCGCCGCCGCTGCCGGCGCCCGGGCCGAGGTCGACGACGTGGTCGGCGATCGCGATCGTGTCCGGCTCGTGCTCCACGACGAGCACGGTGTTGCCCTTGTCGCGCAACTGGAGCAGCAGGTCGTTCATCCGCTCTACGTCATGGGGATGCAGGCCGATCGTGGGCTCGTCGAAGACGTAGGTGACGTCCGTGAGCGAGGAGCCGAGGTGGCGGATCATCTTCGTGCGCTGTGCCTCGCCGCCCGACAGCGTGCCCGACGGCCGGCTGAGCGAGAGGTAGCCCAACCCGATCTCGACGAACGAGTCGAGGGTGTGCCGCAGGGTCTCAAGCAGCGGCGCGACCGACGGCTCGTCCAGGCCGGCCACCCACGCCGCGAGGTCGGTGATCTGCATCGCGGAGACGTCGGCGATGCTGACGCCGTCGATCTTCGACGACCGAGTGGCCTCGCTGAGCCGGGTGCCGTCGCAGTCCGGGCAGGTGGTGAACACCACGGCGCGTTCCACGAAGGCGCGGACGTGCGGCTGCAGCGCATCGACTTCCTTGGACAGGAACGACCTCTCGATCTGCGGGATCAGCCCCGAGTAGGTCAGGTTGATGCCGTCGACCTTGATCTTGGTCGGCTCCTTGTAGAGCAGGTCGTGGCGCTCGCGCTTGTTGAACTTCTTGATCGGCTTGTCGGGGTCGAAGTAGCCGCAGCCGCGGTAGATGCGGCCGTACCAGCCCTCCATGCTGTAGCCCGGGATCGTGAGCGCTCCCTCGGCCAGCGACTTGCTGTCGTCGTAGAGCGCGGACAGGTCGAAGTCGCTGACCGAGCCGCGCCCCTCGCAGCGCGGGCACATGCCGCCGGTGCGGCTGAAGCTCGCGCTCTTGGTGATGGTCTTGTCGCCGCGCTCGACCGTGATCCCGCCGCTCCCGTGCACAGACGCGACGTTGAAGGAGTACGCGCCCGGGCCGCCGATGTGCGGCTGCCCGAGCCGGCTGAAGAGGATGCGCAGCATCGCGTCGGCGTCCGTGGCCGTGCCGACGGTCGAGCGGGGGTTGGACCCCATGCGCTCCTGGTCGACGCTGATCGCGGTCGTCAGACCGTCCATCACGTCGACCTCGGGGCGTGCCAGCGTGGGCATGAAGCCCTGCACGAAGGCGCTGTAGGTCTCGTTGATCAGCCGCTGCGACTCCGCGGCGATCGTGCCGAACACCAGCGAGCTCTTGCCCGAGCCGGAGACGCCGGTGAACACCGTCAGCCGGCGCTTCGGGAGCTCGACGCTCACGTCCTTGAGGTTGTTCACGCGCGCGCCGTGCACGCGGATCAGATCGTGGCTGTCGGCACCGTGCCGCGCAGGCGCCCGCGTGTCCGTTCTCGTGGCCATGCTCGTGCAGGTTAGGTGACGCGTTCAGCCTTGCTGACGTGGCTCACCGACCTGGGAGACACGTGCTAGCTCAGGCGGCTGCCGCAGCCGTCGCATGCGGCGCCGGCGGGGGTGGCCGTTACGCGCGCGTGACACAGCGGGCACTCACTGCTGCCCTTCGTGCTCGCTTCGTTGAGGACCGAGTTGAGCCGTTCCTCGAGCGTTACGCGGCCACCGCCGACCGTCCCGATCCCGCGCTCGGCGAACAGAGGGGCCGGTCTATCCAGCACAGCCGGGGTCACGAGACCCTCCGGCAGACGCCGACGACGCGGCCGACAATGTCGACCTCGCGCGCGTAGATCGGCTCGAGGGCATCGTTCTCCGGCTGGAGGCGCACGCGCTCCTTCTCCTTGAAGAAGCGCTTCACGGTCGCCTCGCCCTCCAGCATCGCCACGACGATCTCGCCGTTCGTGGCCGTCGTCTGCGGGCGCACCACCACGTAGTCGTTCTCGAAGATGCCGGCGTTCTTCATGGAGTCACCCTTCACGCGAAGGACGAACTCACCGTCGTCGCCACCCGCGATCGGCGGGACGGTCACGTACTCCTCGATGTTCTCCTCCGCGAGGATCGGCTGGCCGGCCGCCACCTGCCCGACGAGCGGCAGGCCGTTCGCGGTGACCGCTGCCTTGGCCTTGTCCACCAGGACCTCGATCGCCCGCGGCTTGGTCGGGTCGCGCCGAAGCAGCCCAAGCTTCTCGAGGTTCGCGAGGTGTGCGTGCACCGTGGAGGACGAGGTCAGCCCGATCGCCTTGCCGATGTCGCGAACCGTCGGCGGATAGCCGTGCTCGCTCCCGTACCGCCTGACGAAGTCGAAGATTTCCTGCTGCCGCTTGGTGAGGTTCAGCTCGACCATCAGACCTCCCGCCGAAGCCGTGTCATATGACGTAATCCGAACATGTGTTCGCAGAGTATCCCCCCACTCGGACGGCATCAACCCCTGCAAGGCCCGGCTCTATACTCAGCGGCGCACGCGCCTGTGGCGGAACTGGTAGACGCGCAAGGTTGAGGGCCTTGTGGTCCGTTTGGACCGTGGGAGTTCGAATCTCCCTGGGCGCATTTCATGTGTACCTGCAGGGCTTTCTAGGGCCGCTGCGTGTGGGACCGAACCGAGTGCGTGACACGCCGAGTGTCGCGCAAGGAATCTGTTGTCAGCGCCGCTTTCGGCTCTCCAAAGCGGTGAAAGACGACCAACGTAACGACATGACGATTTGCAGCCGTTTTTGGGCTGGGACCATCGATGGGAACGGTGATAATAGAAGTCATCGAGATGGCGAAACGCTCCGCCACCCCGCGCCGGCTGTTCTTGCCCGATTCGGATTGACAACGGTTCGACAACACGGTTCACCCTCCTCGTCTACTGCGGCAGGGCGCGGTGACACCGACGTCAGTCCGCGAAGGTAGCCTCTCCGATGGTCCCGATGCGCAGTCTGCCGTCCTTCTCGTACACGCGCGCGATCACCACGGTGCCGCCTTTGGGATGGCCGCTCTCGAACCGAGCCTCCCCAGCATCGGCCCAGACAACAATGTGCCCATTCCCATCGCGCGTGTCGGCGCGTAGAATCTTTGCCTCGCCGCGCTCGACCGCCTTCGGTTCCGGACCCCCATCGAAGGCTGAGCGGGTCAATCGTCGCTGACACCGGGCGCGGCCCCCCAAGCGGCGCACCTCCCGGACGGTCCGGAGTGCGCAGAGGCGCCGCCCATCGTCCGCCGCGGCCGCAGCCAAGTACCCGCGGACGATCTCCTCTGCCTCTTGGAATTCGTCCGCGCCGGGCACCGGTTCGAGAGCCGGGCTGTCGCCGCAGCTGCTGCCGATCAGGCTCCCCGAGATGAGCAGCAGCCCTCCGAGGCCCCGCATCCACTTCATGGGACGACCCCGCGATTGGTCGTCTGCGATGCCCGCTCGCGAAGCCGTCGGGAACCACCGGAAGACGGCTGCGCCTGGTGGAGGGGCTTGAGCGAACAGCAGCCTCGCGCCAGCAAAACGCCGGGACACGCTATCGCCGGGCTGCTCCGCGTCCACCCCTGGCATCGAACCACTTGACAAGGGCTCCGCTCAATGGTTAGCGTCGCCATAGAGTGTTCATCGTAGTTGAGCGACGCAATCTGACCCCGCTGGCACGGAGTACCGATGACTGGAGCGTTCATGCCCGACACTGCCGGTAGCCCCCGTCGCCCGGCTCGTCCTCTGGGACGCATGGCACCGGTGATATTGGCGCCGACCGTTCTGGCCGCCTTGGCGGCGCCAGCCGAAGCGACGCATCACATCGATTCGCTTTATCGCACCAACTTCTATAACAACACCTGCCAAAGCCATACGCTGGAGCAGCAGCTGCCCTCGCAAAAAAATTGCCTGACGGACAATGTCACTCTGACCGTCTTCATGCAGGATTCAATAGGCACCGAGGGCCGCGGCGAGATCCGGCGTGTGCTGGATGGCCAATACAACCCCACCGACCTCAACGTCAAGTACCACTCGGCGGGCGTGTACACCGGGGACTCTGAGACGGATGTCATTTACCAGCGCGGCGACATCCCGGATGACGCAAACGCAACGGCATGGTGTGAGGGCGCGGCAACTAACTGGCTCTGCGACCAGGCCTACACCCGCTATCGGGTCGAGGTAAACGTCGAGCGAGCCTGTCACGAGACAGGCCATGCCGTCGGGCTCGTGCATCCCGTCAACGCGAACTACGTGGATTCGGGCCGCCAGGTGTGGTTCGACAATGGCAATGCGCCAGCGATGGGCTGCATGCAGACGCCGGTGCCATCGGGGAACAACGGTCAGCTCGGGAGCTTGAACACCCACAACATCAACGACGACTACGGACCAAGCGCCTCTGCGTCCGGCGGCTCGTATCCGCCCTATAAGGAGTAAAGATGCCGCCCTCGGGATTGATGACTCACGTGAGCGCAACTCCTCGCGACAGCGCCCTCCCGCGCAGAGCGCGCTTTCGCGTCCGCAGGCCGCGCCGGCTGCTCATCGCCGGTTGCCTCCTGGCGGCGGCCACGGGATTTGTTGGTGTGCTCGCCGGCTCGGGATCGACGTCAGCCGGCGATGCCCGGCCCGTCATATCGGACGAATTCGTAGTCGGTCACGGACTGGCCCGCTGGCCGGCCGCCACGTTGCAGGATTGGGTCAGCTATTCGGATCAGGTGTCGCTGATCTCCGTGGTCGGTGACGAGCGGATTCCGTCTAAGGATCTTCAGTTGGACGGCGGTTACGAGGGGCGCATGATCCGGCTTCGGGTGGAGCGGACCCTCTGGACGCGGCCGTCGGCACCCGAGATCCAGGGAACCTTGGAGATGCTCGCTTACGGATGGCTCACGACTGACGGGGTCCGACGGCCATTCACGGTCGACGGCGGCGTCTGGCCCGAGGTCGGCAGGAAGTATGTTGCTCCGCTTGTTCGTACGGACGAGGGCCGGTGGGCCATGCTGTCGTCGACGGCGATCGTGAAGCTCGACGACGCTAGGGCGGCCGGCACCGTGGACGGCGGCGAGCCATCACTGGCAATTCGGGCCGTCCGCGGGCATGCGCTGCCCGAGGTCGGGGCGCTGGTCGCTGGAACGCCGCGCAGTCCCGTTGCGGAAAAGTATGCGCATCTGCCCCCAGACGCCCGCTGGCAAGCCGTGGACCAGGAGAACGGCCCCTAGTCGCCGAGCCCAAATGTGAGCCGCGGCAATCCCTGCATGAGGAGTCTATGGGTTGCGGCGTTCTTCCTGGCCTTTCTGTTGGGAGTGATGTGGCCACCCTCAGGGCGGGGCGAGTCATCCCTCGGCGAAACGAACGCGTGCTACGGCGAGGCGGAGCCGGCGTGGCCGACGAATGTCCTGCGCGACTGGACATCGTTCTCGGATCAGGTTTCGGTGGTGCGCGTACTAAGCGAGCGCGAAGACGGCGATCCGCCACCTGCGGGCGAGTACCTCTCGCGTCGAGTCGACGTACGCGTACAACGGCCGGTATGGCGAAGGCCCGGGGCACCTAGAGCGCCGGCGCGCCTGTCTGTTACCGACTGGGGGTGGTGCCAGACCGATGCTGGTCGGGTGCCGATGCTTGTGGAAGGCGCGACCCGCCTTCAGCCCGGGCAGCGGTATCTAGCGCCCTTGGCGGAGTCCCGAGGCGTGTGGACCACGTTCGATGACGGACGGATGCGGCTTGAGGAGAAGCGAATCGTCGGCGGCGTCGACTTCGGCGAGCCCACCATCGCGCACCGAGAGCTGCTCGGCCTGTCGGTCCGGCACGCAGCCCGTGTCCTTCGCCGGACACTGCCATACCGCGGGGCGGTCCGTGCCGCGCGCGAAGGCCCGGTGAGCAGGTGGAACGCCACATATCGCGACCGCTACCGCGTTTGGAAGCGACCCAAGGCCGCCTACATCGTGGCGGTGGGCGCTACCTCCCGCAGTCGCTGGGGCCTCCACGCAAGGCAAGGAGAGGCGGGACGGATTTGCCTGGAGCTTCACGCGCGTCCCCGAGGCGCGCTTCACCCAGCGGTGCGGCTAGCTAACTGCGGTCGACATCGCCCATCCTCCAACAGCATCACCGCCTATGTCCGACGGACCTGCCGCGGGCAGTTTGCTTACGGAAAGGGCGGCGGCCGCGTCGCGTCAGTGGAACTCGAGCTTGCAGACGGTCGATCGGTTGGAGCCGCGCTCCATCCGATCCCTCTTACCGTCGGTCGAGGATTCACGTGGATCGCGCCGCTCGGTGTGAGGCAGGCCGTGGAATCGGTCCGCGCCGTTGACCGCGCAGGCGGGCTTCTGGCTCGCGCCCGGCTAGGGCGCGCCCGCGTCCGGCGGACGAGTTGCTAGCGAGCCGGGACGACGACCGCGCCCTGTCCCGGTCCCGCCTCGACAAGCTCACGGCAGCGGAACCGCTGCACCTTTCCAGAGGGCGTCTTCGGCAAGCGACCGGGCTCGAGGAACACGCATTGGTCGATCGTCACGCCGACAGCCGCGCGGGCGGCGGCTGCGACGTCGCCGGCCATCACGCCGAAGTCGGGATGGTTCGCGCTGGGCTCGATCAGGGCCGTCAGGCGGGGTAGCCCATCGTTATGCACATCGACGATCGAACAGCCTCCCGCTCGCAAACCGGGGATGCCGGCGACAGCAGCTTCGATATCACGCGCGTAGACATTGCGCCCGGCCACGACCATGAGGTCATCGCTGCAACCGGTGACGTAAAGCCTGCCGTCCTGGACAAATCCCAGATCGCAGGTCCTGAGTCCATCTGCGCCGAAGCGCTCGGCCGTTGCAGCCGGAGCCCCGAGGTAGCCCGCTGCCGCTGAGGACGTCGATACGACGATCTCGCCGACCGCTTTATCGCCAGGAATGATCTTCACACGATTGCCCGGCAAGGGATAACCGGCGGACACGAGCTCGACGGTTGCGTTCGCGGGAGCCGCCGAGGGTGCCACCTCGACCTCGCCGTCCTCTAGCGCGCGACGATCGAGACGCAGGATCGTCGGACCCTCACCGACCGGTGTCATGGTCACGGCGAGGACCGCCTCGGCCAGGCCATAGGCGGGTGCGAGCGCCGTGGGAGACAGGCGTTGGTGGCCAAGGACGCTCGTCGCGCGCTTGAGGGTGTTCGCCTCGACGCGATCGCTTCCGACAACGAGTCGCTGCAACCGAAACGGCGGCGGCGGGACGGCTTCGGCCACGCGTGCTGCCCTATCCAGTGCGAAGCTCGGAGCCGCGCTGATCGTCGCCCCGAACAGGCCGCAGTCCTCGAACCACGAACTCGGCTTGCGGAGAAATCGTTCGGGGGTACCAAGAACGAGCGGGTGGCCGGTCCAGTAGGTCAGCAGCAGACACCCGAACAGACCCATGTCGTGTGACAGGGGAAGCCAGACGACACCTACGTCCCGCTCGGGGTCGATCTGTAGCGCCCGCTCGAGCATTTTGAGCTGACGGAGAATCGCGCCGGCAGTTAGAACGCAGCCTCGCGGCTCGCTTGTGCTGCCCGAGGTGTACTGGACGAATACGGTGTCGTCGTCAGTGCACAAGATCGGCGTCGCCGGCGCCGCTAGGTCGATCTCCTCGCACGCGACCACCCGGCATCCCAGCTGACCGTCGTCAACGGCCTCAGCGAAGCGCGCCTCCGCGATGAATACGGTCGGCTGAGACTGCGCGATGATGCGACGGAGCAGTGCGAGGTACTCATCGAGATCCATCCCACGCGAAATCAGGGGTACGGAGACGACGCACGCACCGGCCAGCCACGCGCCCAGAACCCCGGCGCATATCGCTGGAGCGTTCGTGAGAACGAACGCAACTCGATCACCCGGCTGCACACCCTCTCGCCTCAGGCCTCCGGCGAATCGGAACGCGCGTTCGCGCCACTGATCCCAGGACCACGACTTGTAGCCGTCCTCGTCCCACGCCGAAAGGAGAGCTGCGCGGGCGCTTGCTCGATCGAGTGGGTCCCAGAGCGAGCTCGTCGGCACGGTCTCGGTCACGTGGACTCCGAGGTGGCGATTCGGTACTCCTCGTAGAGCGCTCCGACGGTTACTTCGGACCAGTTTCGTTGGTCGAAGTCATCGGCCAAGGTTTCCATCTCGAAGTCAACGATGAGCATCACGACGAGCTCGGCGAGTGCCAGCGAATCGATCCCGAGGTCGTCCTCCAGGCGCGTGGTCCTCGAGATCGCCTCCGGCCGGACCTGCGCCGCGGCCGCGACGGCGCGGGCGAAATGCTCCCACCTCTCGTCGTCGCTGATAGAAGGGTCGTACATCAGTTCAATGCCCGAGATTACTTCGCGATTCATAGTGAGTACGGGTCGCTGCGGCTCGACAGCGCTGTCGCGAGCGATCGGAACACACGCCGAACTTCTGAACGTGTCGGAGCTCTTTGCCGCCCTGCAACCAGGCGCATTCCCCCGTGGTGAGCTCGCCGGCGCGGCGTTCTGGCGACTGCTCAGCGAGCCGACGTCGGCATGGAGGGCGATCCTGACCGAGGGGCTGGAGCCGCCCGAGTTCCTCTACCCAATCGATCGCGGAGGCAGATTCAGTCGGACGACGACGGTCGCGCCGATTGCGGCGATCTGCCTGCCCGCCGCGACAGACGATCCCGATTCTCTCTACGGCGATCTCGAAGCCGTCGTCCCCAGCTTTCCGACCAGCCGCATTGGAGAGCAGTACAAGCGACTTTTTGGTTGGCTCGCCGAGCGCCTCGCGAAGCCTGCATGGTTCGAACGCTCGGGCGGTTCGCTCCGCTATAGCGGGCAGATCGCGAGCAACTTCGGAAAGGGCCGCTTCGTCCACCTCTACGGGGACGGCTACGGGACAGCCGTCTCGATGAGCCGACACCCGTTCTTCCGCATGGCGATCGTGCGCGAGATGCTGACCACCGCCCTCGGGTACGACCCGTACGGGCGGGGCGCCTCTCACCCATCGACGACCGCCGTTCCGCGCGAGCTCTCTCGACTGCTGCCCCAGACCTTCGACGCACGCGCCTTTCGCGAGCTCCGGATACCGCTCGAGCGCTTTGGCCGACGCTGGTCGGCGGAGATCCTGCACGGCACCGCGGAGCTTTCAAAGCAACCGCGCGGATCGGTGCGTCACGTGGCTCTCCGTAACGTGCTCGCCGAACCGGAGTCGACCCTTGGGGACCTGTTCGGCTTCCTCGATGTCGCGCAGCCGCCGCCTGCGACCATGGCGGAAATGCTCGAGGTCCTCCAGGAACCGCGACCGGCTCGCGATCGCGTGTCCCTATCGCCGGAGGAGTCGCGGGCACTCTCGCGCGCCTGCGAGCCGGGCGAAGCGCGAATGCGTGTCGTGGCCGCGTCCTCCTGACGGAGCTACCGCGAGCCCTCCATGCGAAGGAACCGCTTGGGATGCTCCTCCCAGGCATCCCTGGTGATCGACAGGATGAACTTGTCCCAGTACTGACCATCGAGGTGGTAATGCTCGGACAGCTGGCCCTCAACGGTGAAGAGGCGTGTCATACCGCTCGCCATCTGCGAAAGGTTGTACTCGGCCACGTCCATGTACATCTTTCTGAAGTTCCAGCACCGAAAGACATAGTCGATGAACAATCCCACGGCCAATGGCATCACCGGATTCGATGTCTGCGGGTCGAACGCGACTGCCGCCAGGCGAGCATGTCCATCTTGGAAGTTGGCCTTGAAGACGCTCACCAACCCGATCCGGCTTCGGTCACGGTTTGACACCACGATGAACTGTGCGAGCACGTCGGAGGAACTGCTCTGGGCCCAGTCCGGAGGGCTCGGGGTTCGACCCCTCAGCCGCCAGCGTGGCGCGAAATTACTACTTGTCTCAATGAGTCTGAGATAGCCGAAGTCCTCCGGCGTCACAGCGCGGAGATGGAAATGACGGGCCTGAAGCGTCGGCCCCTCGAATCCCTCGACGCGCGCACGCGCAGAGGCGATCTCGGGGGCGAGGTCATCGCTTGGGCCGGACGGCTGCGGCGTGTGTTCGCTGGTATCGGTCAAGGCGGCGAAAACGCACCATGCAAATAGCGGAGGGCGCGCCTCGATGCTACATGCGGCATGCTCGAAGCACCCCGCCGGCCGGACAGCGACGTTTCCGCTCCCCAGCTACCGAGTTTCCCGTCAGCGGCCGAGAAGCAATCGTGACAACACCGTGACAACAAACGTTCCGTCCACCTCGTCCAGATCGTCCATCATCGTGGACGGATCGGTGGTTTCGGCAACAGACGGAAAGGACGAGCAGCGAGTACGCAAGGTTGAGGGCCTTGTGGTCCGTTTGGACCGTGGGAGTTCGAATCTCCCTGGGCGCATTTTCGTACGTCCCGAAACCGGGTGCTCGCGCCAGACGGCGCGCTCCCGAACCCGGCAACTCGGCTAGATTCTGCCCAGGCGAGGTCGTGACCCGGGCCCAGGCACACCCGCACGTCGGCTCAATGGCCTCGCACGAGGCCCAACTCGTCGCGCGGCTGCGCGCGGGCGACGAGCAGGCCTTCGAGACACTCGTCGATGAGTACTACCCGATGATGCTGTCGGTCGCTCGGGGATACGTCAGGTCGCGTGCGGTCGCCGAGGAGGTCGTGCAGGAGGCGTGGCTCGGCGTGCTGAAGGGGCTCGACCGCTTCGAGGGTCGCTCGTCGCTCAAGACCTGGATCATGCGCATCCTCGCGAACATCGCAATTACCCGAGGCACCCGCGAGGCACGTAGCCGGCCGTTCTCGTCGTTCGCCGTCGGCGACGACGACGAGCCGGCCGTCGACGCTGACCGCTTTCGCGATTCGAGCGACGGCTTCCCGGGCCACTGGCGAGCGTACCCACGCGACTGGGGCACACTTCCGGACGGTGCGCTACTCGGGAAAGAGACGCTGGGCGTCGTGATGCAGGCGATCGAACAGCTGCCGGACGCCCAGCGGGTTGTGATCACCATGCGCGATGTCGCCGGCTGCGACGCCGACGAAGTCTGCGAGGCGCTCGACGTGAGCGAGGGCAATCAGCGCGTGTTACTCCACCGCGCGCGCTCAAAGGTGAGGGCCGCGCTGGAAAGACATCTCGATGACTGACTCCGCCGATCACGTCACCTGCCAGGAGGTCGTCGAGCTCGTGAACGACTATCTCGAGCGCTCGCTGCCGCCGGACGAGATGACGGTCTTCGAGCAGCATCTGAACTTCTGCGACGGCTGCGACTGGTACGTCGCACAGCTGAAGCGCACGGTCGAGACGGTCGGAGAGATCCGCGAGGAAGATGTTCCAGCCGAGGCCAAGGAACGCTTGCTCAGCGCCTTCCGCGATTGGAAGCGCTCGTGATCGCGTACAAGTTCCTCCGCGACGACGCGACCGGCGTGTTCAGCGGCTTCGCCTGGCCGCTTCCCGGCGACGGACCGGGCGCATGGGTCGAGGCCCGCGTCGAGCAGTGTCACAGCGGGATCCACGCATGTCGCACCGCAGACCTTCCGCTCTGGGCGGGCCGTCGGCTGTACGAGATCGAACTTGGCGGCGAGGTCGTGGAAGAGCAGTCGAAGGTCGTCGCCTCACGCGGGCGGCTCTTGCGCCGGCTCGACGCCTGGGAAGAGCTCCGGGACCAATACACCCGGATGTGTGCGGACCGCGCCCACGAGCTCGCCCTGGGCTCATCGCCCCCGCTGACCGAGTGGGACGCCGCCGTCGAGCCGTCGGTCCGCGAGGGACCCGCGCTGCTCGGCTTCGTGGCGGCACGCATCGCCGAGGAGCGCTCCGGCCCGGACGCCTACCACGCCGAGCGCCGCCGACAGGCCGACTGGCTGGCCGAGCGGCTGGACCTCCGTCAGAACCCGCCCCCGGGCCAGGGCGCTCCGGCGTAGCGCTCGATCGGCGGGCCCGGCGGCGAAGCGACCGCGCAGAACACGTCCGTCGCCACCACGGTTCCCGCAAACAACCGGAGGAACGGGTCATCGGTGAACAGGGCCGGGCTGCGAGCCACGGTCACCGCTCCGGCGCAGCGGCTCGCGTCGAGTGCGAGCGTGCTGAGGCAGACGAGCTCGTCTCCGAGCATCGGGATCCACCAGGCGAGCGCGTCGCGTCGGGCCTGCTGCACCTCGGGCTCGTCGTAGCGGAGCGCGGCCGCCTTGTCAGGGAGAGCGCAGACGTGGGCGAACGCACCCCGCACCGGCTCGCCGCGAACGCAGCGGCCGTCGATCCGCAGCCTTCGGCCGAATGCTCGCGGGTCCAGGCTCAGATGCGTGCCGTCGAAGACGACGAACGCGAACGGCGTCACGCTGCCGGCGCCTCCCAGTCCGCGCGGACGGCCATGGTGATCTCCCGCATGTCACGCCGCAGCTCCTCGAGCGTCGGCCGGCCGAAATACCAGTAGCCGTTGTAGGCGCGGTGCACCCGGAGGTGCGGGGTGAGCGTGAAGGCGGCGGGGAGGTAGGGGTTGTGGAGCGTGTCGGTCGTCTCGAGCAGGCCGAGGCGCGGCAGCCAGCGCCGCTCGGAGTCGGACAGAAACGTGAACCGTGCGCCCAGTCCGGCGCGGAAGGCGCTCTGAACCTCGGGCGGATCGACGCTCACCACGACGATCCGCGCATAGGCGACCTCGAACTCGTCCTGGAGCCGGCACAGGCGGCGCAGGTAGCGCTGCTCCTTCGGGCACCACCAGCCGCGCGATGTGAACAGAGCAAGCGGATCGCCGCCCGCCAGCTCGCTGAGCTGGCGCGACCGGCCGGTGTGATCCGGCAGGTCCAGGTCCGGGAAATCGCTGCCCGGCCTCATTCGAGCGGCGCCCTGGCGAAGTTGACCGAGAACGCGCGGCACCAGATCACGACGGTGCTGTACCGGTCGAGGTCGAGCTCGCGTGGAAGGTCGTACTGCTGGTCGCCCTTGTTTCCCTTGAGGGCGCCGAGGTCCTCGAAGTCGTCGACCTCCGACTCGTCGCGTGCCGAACCCGCGACCAGATAGACACGAAGGTCCGGGCCGTTGTCGACCTCGAAGCTCGTCAGCGTCAGCACCCTCGCGCCGGCGGCGGTGCGGATGGTGGTGGCGGTCCCGGACACGGAGTGGGCCACCGGCTCGAAGCTGCCGCGCCCGAGGAGCACGTTCTGCGGGGGCGCGCTTGCGCCGCCGCGCTCTGCCGGCGGCGTGACCCTCACGACCCGCTCGTTCACCTCGTCGTCGATGAAGGTGGACCGGGCGAGGTAGCCGCCCACCACGACGGCCGTCAGCAGGTAGGCGCCGATCACGGGCGCGCGCAGGCCGGGGCGCCGCCACGCCACCACGAGGCAGCCGGCCGCGGCGAGCGCCATCCACACGGCGGTGAGCGCCATCGCCAGCTTGAAGTCGTTCGTGATCAGGCCGCCACTGACCCAGATCCCCACGAGGAGGATGACGACGATTGAGACCGCGGTGGCGAGCTTGACCAGGCCGGACCGTGTTGCCGTCACCGCGCGGCCAGACTGGCTTGACCAGCGTCCGCTCGGTCGGCGGATGCGCGGTACACGGCATACGAGTCGAGGTCTCGCCGCGCACGCCAGTCTGCGTACGCCGCGCGAGCCTCGTCCGCGGCGGTTCGCCACGCCAAGAGCTCCGGCGGCGCGCCGACCTCGGTCTGCGCCACACGCCCGGCCACAAAGGCGTACTCGCCCAGGTCGGTGAGATCTTTGAGAAGGCGATTCATGCCCTCTTCGTCACACGGGCGCCGCGCCCGTTACGCCGGGTCGGCGTTTTGCGCGCCGCGCCAACCGCGAAACGCCTCGAGCAGCTGCTGCTGCCGCTCGGGGCTGATCATCTCGGCTGCCAGCTCGCCGACGACGTCGATCGTCTGCCGTATCTGCGCGACGTATTCCTCGCAGTGCGGGCACTCGGCGAGATGTGCCTCGAACCGCGCACGGTCGGCTTCGGACAGTGCGGCCTCCAGGTAGTCGGTCACGAGCTCGACGAGCTCCTGGCACGAGATATCGCCGATTTCACCGCCCGCCATCCGCGAGCTAGGTCGAATACACGGGCCCGGCGTTACATGCCGGTGTAACGCCATCGCGGCCGACGGGACTCCGTCCGCATGGAGACATCGGTGATCACACAGTCCGCGTCCGCCTCGGAGCATGGCGAGGAACCCTCCCAGCCAGTTGCGAACTACGGCCTGCTGGCCGATTGCAACTCCGCAGCGCTGGTGGACCGCGACGGCTCGATCGACTGGCTGTGCATGCCACGCTATGACAGCGACGCGGTCTTCGCCCGGCTGCTCGACCCGGACGCAGGCCACTGGTCGATTCGGCCCACCTCGGACTACACCGCCGAGCGGCGCTACCTCCCCGGGACACTCGTGATCGAGACGACCTTCACGACCGATTCCGGCCAGGTCAGGCTCACCGACGCCATGGCGTTCGCCGACGGGCAGCGCGGCCATGACCTCGGGTATGACGCGCCGCACGAGCTGCTCAGAGGCGTGGAGTGCGTGTCCGGCCGGGTCGAGCTCGAGCTGGAGCTCGCGCCGCGGCCGCAGTACGGGCTGGTGATGCCGCTGATCCGGCTCGAGGATGGCGGCGCACGGACGTTCGGCGCCGGCCGCATCACCGTGCGGTCCGCCGCGCCACTCGAGGTGGACGGCGCGACGATGCGCGCCTCGTTCACGGTCGCCGAGGGCGAGCGCCGTGGCTTCTCCGTTCGCTGGGCGTCCGCCGAGGACCGGAGCGCGCCGGAGCCGACGGCGGCGGACGCCGTCGCCGGGCGGATCGCCGACACTGTCGAGGGCTGGCGCTCCTGGGAGGCCGAGCACGACATCTACGAGGGCCCGCACCGAGAGCTCGTCCGGATGAGCTCGCGCGTGCTCAAGGGCCTCAGCTATCGCCCCACCGGCGCCATCGTCGCCGCACCCACCACCTCCCTCCCCGAGACGGTGGGCGGCGAGCGCAACTGGGACTACCGCTTCTCCTGGATCCGCGACTCGAGCCTGACGATCGAGGCGCTCTACATCGGCACCTGCACGGACGAGGCCGAGGAGTTCATCTCCTTCATGACCAGCTCGGCCGGCGGGCGCGCCGGTGAGGGGTCGCTTCAGATCATGTACGGGATCGGGGGTGAGCACGACCTCTCGGAGCGCGAGCTGACGCACCTGCGCGGCTGGCGCGAGTCGCGCCCGGTCCGCGTCGGAAACGGCGCCTGGGATCAGGTCCAGCTCGATGTCTACGGCGAGCTGCTCAACTCGCTCTGGCTCTACCGCGAGAAGCTGGGCGACCTCCATCCGGAGATTCAGGCGTTCGTGGCGGACCTTGCCGACACCGCGGCCCGGCGCTGGATGGAGACCGACTCGGGCATGTGGGAGATGCGCGGTGAGCCGCGCCACCATCTGTCGTCGAAGGTCCTCTGCTGGACCGCGCTCGATCGCGCGGTGAAGTTGGCGGATCAGCTCGGCGACTACGCGAAGACCGAGGAGTGGGAGGCGGCGCGCGACGAGATCCGCGAGGCCGTGCTCGAGCGCGGCTGGAGCGAGCAGAAGCAGGCGTTCGCGCAGTCCTTCGACTCGGACGAGCTCGACGCCGCTCAGCTCCTCATGCCGATCCTCGGCTTCCTTCCGGCCACCGACGAGCGGATGCGCTCGACGATCGAGGCGATCGCGTCGGAGCTGACGGAGGACGGCCTCGTGCTCCGGTACCGCAACGACGAGGGGCTGAACGCGGACGGGCTCACGGGCGAGGAGGGCACCTTCGTGATCTGCTCGTTCTGGCTCGTTTCGTGTCTGGCGAAGGCGGGCGAGCTCGAGCGCGCCGAGGCGCTCTTCGAGCAGCTCGCCGGCTACGCCAACGAGCTCGGCCTGCTCGCGGAGGAGATCGACACGGCGAACGGCGAACAGCTCGGCAACTTCCCGCAGGCCTTCAGCCACATCGGGCTGATCACGGCCGCATGGGAGATCGACAAGGCGCGGGAGGCCCGGGCGTGAGCGACCACTACGACGTCGTCGTGATCGGCGCCGGGCCCGCGGGCCAGCACTGCGCCGGCCAGCTCGCCGAGGGCGGCCTGCGCGTCGCGATCGTGGAGCGCGAGCGGGTGGGTGGTGAGTGCGACTACTGGGCGTGCATCCCATCGAAGACCCTGCTGCGTCCCGGCGAGGCGCTGCAGGCGGCGCGCGAAGCGCCGGGCGCTCGCGAGGCGGTGAGCGGCGAAGTACGACCGGAGGGCGCGTTCGAGTGGCGCGACTTCATGGTCTCGGGCTACGAGGACGCCGCCAAGGCCGCGTACCTCGACTCGAAGGGCATCGAGGTACTGCGCGGCCCGGCGCGACTCACCGGACCGGGCAGCGTCGAGGTCGGGCAGGACGCCTACTCGGCCGACCACGTGGTGATTGCCACCGGATCGGACCCGGTGGTGCCGCCGATTTCCGGCCTACGCGAGCTCGATGGCGTTTGGACCAACCGCGAGGCGACCGCGCTGACGGAAGTTCCGACCCGGCTGCTGGTTCTGGGCGGTGGGCCCGTGGGCGTCGAGATGGCGCAGGCCGTGCGTCGCATGGGAGCTTCTGTCGCGCTGGTCGAGGGCATGGACCACGTGCTGCCGCGCGAGCCGAAGCCGCTCGGGGACGCCCTCGGCAGCGCCCTCGCCGCGGACGGAATCGAGCTCTACTTCGGCGAGCACGCCGCCGCCGTCCGCTTCGAGCGCGGCGAGTACGTGCTCGAGTTCGGCGAGCGCGACGAGCTGCGTGGCGACCGGCTGGTCGTCGCGACGGGCCGGCGGCCGCGCGTGGACGGGCTCGGCCTCGAGACGGTCGGCGTCGAGCCGACCCGCCAGGGCATCCCGGTCGACGAGCGGATGCGCGTGGCCGACGGCCTGTGGGCGATCGGCGACGTGACGGGCGTCTGGCCGCTCACCTACATGGGCAAGTACCAGGGCCGCGTGGCGGCGGCGAACATCCTGGGCAGCGAGCGCGTCGCCAACTACGACGCGGTGCCGCGCGTGGTGTTCACCGATCCCCAGGCGGCCGCCGTCGGCGACCCCGACGGGCCGGTCACGGCAACCGTCCCGCTCTCCGAGGTGCCCCGAACCGCCACCTACACGCGTGCGTATGCGGAGAGCCCCGGCTTCATGACGCTGGTCTCGGACGGCGAGCGCATCACCGGCGCATACGCCCTTGGTCCCGACGCGGGCGAGTGGCTCCAGCAGGCCACGGTCGCCATACGGGCGGGTGTGCCGCTGGAGGTGATGGAGGACGTGATCCAGCCCTTCCCCACCTTCTCGGAGATCTTCCTCCACGCGCTCCTGGAGCTCCGGGCTAGGGTTCCGGCGGCGGCCTAGGGACCCCGATGGAGAACCTCGGCGCCTCGCTCGGCTGGGGCCTGGTGGTGGGCGCGAGCTTGGTCGTCGGCGCCCTGGCTGCCGCGTTCCTTCGGCTCCCGTCCCGCGTTGCCGCCACGCTCACGGCCTTCGGCGGGGGCGTGCTGTTCGCGGCGATCGCCCTCGAGCTCGTGCCGGAGGCAGACCGCCAGGCGGGCGTTCCGCTCACCGCCCTCGGGCTGCTCGCCGGAACGCTCGTGTACGTGGCGGCCGACGCTTGGCTCAGCCGCGACCCGAGCATGAACCGCACGAGGCGTTCGGGGCACGCCGCCGCGGCGGGCCGGCCGATGACGATGCACAGTTCCGAGGCCGCCCGTGGCGAGTCGATCGCCGCCGGGCTGTTCGTGGACGGCGTGCCGGAGTCGATCGCGCTCGGACTGACGGTGGCCGAGGGCGAGATCGGCGTCGCGCTGCTCGCCGGGGTGCTCGTCGGCAACGTGGTCGAGGCCTACGGCGCGGCTCAACCGATCGTGGCCGGCGGTCACACGCGCCGCTTCGCGATCGCGCTGCTCGCGGCGATCGGGGCGGCGCTGGCGCTCGCGACGCTGCTCGGCGGCACCGCACTCGCCGACGCGAGCGGCGAGGTCGTCGGCACGGCGGAAGCGATCGCGGCGGGTGCGGTGCTCGCGGTGATCACGGTCGCCATCGTGCCGCACGCCTTCGAGGAGGTCAGCCGCCTGGTCGCCTCGGCGACGGTGGCGGGCTTCATCACCGGTTACCTCCTGAGCTGACCTCGGCGACGTAACGCGTGGGCGCCCCGGTGGACTGAGTCGATGTGAGCCAGGCGACCAGCGTGCCCGACCTCCCCGCGAGCCCCTCTCCCTTCGTCGTCCGCGACGCGGAGTTCGAGGCCGTCCTGGGCCACGCACCTCGCCTGGCTCACGTGATCGACGTCGACGCCCACGAAGGCCCGGTCTACGTGCCGGCCGACGATGCCCTGTACTTCACGACCCTTCCGCGACGGCCCGGCCCGAGCGTCGACATCAAGCGGCTCCGCCTCGAGTCGATGACCGCCTCCACCGTGCGCCGCGGCGCCGCGGCCGCTAACGGGATGGCCCTGGGCCACGACGGCCGGCTCGTGGTCTGCGAGCAGCTCCGCGGGGCGATCGCTTCCGTGGATCGCCGGACCGGCGGGCGCGAAACGCTGGCCGAGGGTTTCAACTCGCCCAACGACGTCGTGGTGAGGAGTGACGGCACGATCTGGTTCACGGATCCGAGCTACGGCTGGCTCCAGGGCTTCCGGCCGCGGCCGCTCCTCCGGGACGCCGTGTGGCGATACGACCCGCGAACGGGGAGCGCGATCGCGGTCGCCGATTCGTTCGACAAGCCCAACGGACTCTGCTTCTCGCCGGACGAGCGCACGCTGTACGTGGCCGACAACGGCGAGCCGCACCACCTCAAGGCCTTCGACGTCCTGGACGGCGGGCGGCTCGACGGCGAGCGCGTGATTCACGTGAGCTCGCCGGAGCATCCGGACGGCCTGAAGGCCGACTCGGCGGGACGGCTGTACGCGACCTTCGCGGGCGGCGTCGAGGTGCTGAGCCCGGACGGCCGCCTGATCGGGGAGATCGAGCTTCCGGGTGCCGTCAACTTCTGCTTCGGCGGCCGCGACCGCAACGTCCTGTTCATCACTGCCGACACGGCGATCCACGCCGCCCACCTACAAGCGAAAGGACCCTGAGAATGGCCCTCGTAAGGACTCGCAGGATCATTGACGATGCCGGTGCCTCCGCCGTTATCGCCGCCGCCGAGCAGGACGCGAACGCCAATGGGCACCGCGTCGTCATCGCGGTGGTCGATCCGCACGGCGAGCTGATCGAGCTCCGCCGCACGCCGGGCGCGCAGATCGCATCGTCGCGTGTGGCGGTCGACAAGGCGCGCACGGCCGCGATCTTCGTGCGGCCGAGCCGCGAGATCGAGGAGCAGGTCACGAATGGCCGGCTGGGCGCGCTTGCTCTTCACGGCGCGTCCGCGCTCACCGGCGGGATTCCGCTGAAGGTGGATGGCGAGGTTGTCGGCGCGATCGGCACGAGCGGGGAGACCCCCGACGAGGACGAGGCGATCTCGATCGCCGGCGCGGCCGCCGATTTCTCGGTTTCCGAGGTCGCCGCGCTCACCTACGAGGGCGCGCGGCTCGCAGCCGAGGCGGCGGGCGCGGCGGCCGCCGAGCGCGGCGTGTCGCCCGTGATCTCAGCGGTCGACGCGGGTGGCGCGCTCATGTACCTGGTGCGCCCCGACTCCGCCCAGGTGGCATCCGTCGAGGTGACGACCGACAAGGCGCGCACCGCCGCGATCTACCGGCGGCCCAGCAAGGACTTCGAGGACCAGGCGTCCGGCGGGCGGCCGTCCGCGCTTCACCTCGCCCGCGCGGTGCCGCTCCAGGGCGGCGTGCCGATCGAATCCTACGGCGTGGTGATCGGGGCGATCGGCGTGAGCGGCGCGACCGACGCAGACGAGGACCGCGAGCTCGCCGAGCTGGGCGCGCGGTCGCTCGAGGCGGCGATTGCCGCCCGCGCGAACGGCGGCGGCTCGGACGGCGCGGCGTACTTCCCCGCCGCCGCGGTGGACGAGAAATTCCGCGCCGGCGGCCTGCTGCTCGACACCGAGACGTACAAGATCGACGCGGGCCGGCGCGATGGCCCCGGCGAGGTCGAGTACCACGAGCGCGTCGTGGACGTCATGCACGTGGTGAGCGGGCGCGCGACGGTGCTGACCGGCGGCGCGATGGTCGACCCCCGCGAGGTGGCTCCGGGTGAGCTGCGCGCGGCGGCCGTCGAGGGCGGCCGGCGGCGTGAGCTGAGCGAGGGCGACGTGCTCGCGATCCCGAACGGCGTTCCGCACCAGTTCACCGAGGTGTCGGACCCGTTCCTGTACTTCGTGGTGAAGGTGGCCGCGTGATGGCCACGACCGTCGCCTCTCCCGCCACACGCCCCCCAGGCCCCCCGGAGCTGCTGCCCGGCCGGCCCGACTCGATCGTCGACCTCCAGACCGAGGAGGGGGTCGCGCTGGTCGGCGGGCAGTGGCGCTACGCGGACGCCCGGGTCGAGGAGACCGGCTTCGTCGAGCTCGGGTCGCCGGAGGACCCGCTCGGCCCGGGCACTGTGCCCAACCGGACCTACGACGTGAGCCCGCATGCCGAGGCGGCGGACTTCGACGACTCAGGATGGCCCGCGCTCGCACCGGCCGACACGATGAGCAGGCTGTCGACCGGCCGCGTGTGCTTCAACTGGTATCGGATCGCGGTGACGCTCCCCGAGCGAATCGGGGACACCGCTGTCGCAGGGTCCACGGTCGTCTTCGAGGTCGTGATCGACGACTACGCCGAGGTGTGGGTGAACGGCTCGATGCCGCACGCGCTGGGCGACACGGGCGGCCCGGTGGTGGCCGGGTTCAACGCGCCGAACCGGGTCGTCCTCACCCGCGACGCGAGTCCAGGCGACCGCTTCGTGATAGCCGTCTTCGGCATCAATGGCCCGATTTCGGCGGCACCGGCGAACTACATCTGGATGCGCACGGCGACCCTCGACGTGTACGAGGGGCGCCCCCAGCGTGCCGATCTCGAGGTGGTCGCTCAGGGCTTCGAGTTCACCGAGGGCCCCGTGTGGTCCGCCGACGGCTCGCTGCTCTTCTCGTCGCCCAACACCAACTCGATCTACCGGCTCGATCCGGAGCTGGGCAGGGTGACGCTGTTTCGTCCGAAGAGCGGCTACACCGGCGTGGACATCGGCCGCTACCTCCAGCCAGGGTCCAACGGGCTGACCTTCGACCCGGACGGCCGCCTCGTCATGTGCCAGCACGGGAACCGCCGGATCCTGCGGGTGAATCCGCACGGCGACACGACCGTGCTCGCCGACTCCTACGAGGGCCGCCGGCTGAACAGCCCGAACGACCTGGTCTGCCGCTCCGACGGCAGCGTCTGGTTCACCGACCCGCCGTTCGGGCGGCCGGGCATGGCGGACGACCCCGACCGCGAGCTGGACTTCAGCGGTGTATTCAGAGTCTCGTCCGACGGCGAGATCGCGCTGATCGACGACTCGCTCGCGGGGCCGAACGGAATCGCCTTCTCCCCGGACGAACGAACGCTGTATGTGGGGAACTGGGACGAGTCCGCCAAGGTCGTGGTGCGCTACGAGCTGTCCGAGAACGGCGAGGTCATCGACCGCGCCGTCCTGTTCGACATGACCGATGCGCCCGGCGAGGACGCGATCGACGGGCTCAAGGTCGACGTGGAGGGCACCCTGTACGTCTGCGGCCCCGGCGGGATCTGGGTGATCTCCCCGGCCGGCGAGCGGCTCGACCTGATCGAGCTCCCCGAGGCGCCGCACAACCTCGCGTTCGGCGGCGACGACGCCCGCGACCTGTACGTGACAGCGCTGACCAGCGTGTACCGGCTGCGCACCGACGTGCCGGGCATCAACCCGCACACCGAGAGGAGCACCCGATGAGCAAGAACCTCGAGCCGGGGATGACGTTCCCGGACTTCACCCTGCCGGACGAGAACGGTGTGAAGCACCGGCTCTCGACTCTCCAGGGCGACGACGTCCTCGTCGTCCACCTGAGCCGCGGCGAGCACTGTCCTCGCGAGCGGATGCACCACCGCGAGCTGCTGCGCTTCCACGAGTGGTGCTCGGTGGCGTTCACACAGCTGGTCACGATCATGCCGAACGTCCAGCACGACGTCTTCAAGATGAAGATCGCGACGGGCGCGCGCTGGACGTTCCTGGCGGACGAGGAGCTCGAGGTGCGCGACCGTTTCGAGATCGACGAGTACACCGACACGCACCACGACTACGCCGTGGTGCCCCACACGGTGATCCTCTCCCCCGGCCTCGTCATCGAGAAGGTCTACGTGGGCTACTGGTTCTGGGGCCGCCCGAGCCCCGAGCAGCTCTGGATCGATCTGGGCGAGATCCACCAGCGGATCAAGGCCGACTTCGACCCGACTCTGCCGGAGCCGCGCGCGGAATGGGAGGCTCAGACCAAGGCGGCCGTGGCGTAGGGCCAAGGAGATCGGTGATCCGGCCGCCGGCCACGCCCGAAGTCGAGTCCGTGCAGCACCCGCTTCCCGCCGCGTGAGATCTCCAGGCCCGAAACCGCGACAGCCGGTTGATCTGAGCTCGTCATGCTTTACGCCTCCAAAGAGCGACGCGTCGCGCGGCGATCTTTTCGGCTGCCTCGCGCGTGCCGGCGACGACGCTGACGGTGTGGCCGGCGACCGTGACTGTCCAGTTGCGGGGGAACATGCTCGTTGTCTCCTCTCAGTCGTGGTGAGGCTGGTCGGTGATGGGGCCATCATGCGCTGGAGAAACCCGGCTCGAATCAGGTGCATCCCTAAGTCGTCTGCGGCACCACCAGGGCGCCTGGCGGCGTCGCGAGCCGCGGTATTCGGCGAGCGTCATTCCCATCGGGATGTCGGGCTCGCCGCCGTAGCTGAATGCGTAGCCGGGGATCCGATTTGCGGTCCCGAGAGATCGGCGCTGAAGTGGTTGGATGTCGAGCGCGAGCATTTGGGTCTCCTTGATCCTCTTGACCTCAATCTCTCGCGATTTCGGGTCTGTCGAATCGGGGAAACCCCTGGCCTCGACCCCCAATCGGGGCCAGGGACCCCCAGGGACGGCAAGGCCGGCCGACGCCGAAGCGCCGGCCGGCACACCGCGGGGGTGGATCAGTGGGATGGCGTTGGCTGCAGGCTCTTTGCGAGCGCCTCGCCCTCGATGTCCACCTCGGGCACGATTCGATCGAGGCGGCGCGGGAGGGCCCAGGCCCTCTCCCCGAGTAGCGCCATCACGGCGGGCACGAGCGTCATCCGCACCACGAAAGCGTCAACGAGGACGCCGATCGCAAGCGAGAACCCGATCGACTTGATCACGGGGTCTGGGTCGAGGAGGAAGGCCGCGAACACCGCGGTCATGATCACCGCGGCTGCCGTGACGACCCGGCCGCTCTGGCCGTAGCCGGTCACGATCGACTCGCGGGCATCACCGGAGTGGACGTAGGCCTCGCGCATCCGGGACACGAGGAACACCTCGTAGTCCATCGCCAGCCCGAACAGGATTCCGATCAGCAGCACCGGGAGGAAGCTGACGATCGGGCCCGTGGAGGCGACGCCGAGGAGCTCGGCCATGTTCCCGTCCTGGAACACCCAGACGACGGCGCCCATCGCGGCGGCGATGCTGAGCAGGAAGCCGCCGGCGGCCTTGATCGGCACCCAGACCGACCGGAAGACCACCATCAGCAACAGCAGCGCCAGACCGACGACGACGGCGATGTACCTCGGCAGCGACGCCGCCAGCGTGTCGGCGGTGTCGATGTTGAGCGCCGTCGTACCCGTGACATACGCGTTGATGCCGTACTGGTCCGGGAGGCTCTCGGCCTGGTCCCGCATGTACTCGACCAGGTCCTTCGTCTCGTCGGAGGCGGGACCGGTCTTGGGCGTCACGAGCGCGATCGTCACGTCGCCGGCCTCGTTTTGAGACGGCGGCGAGACGGCGGCCACGTTCGGGAAGCCCTCGAGGGTCGAGGTGATGTTGCCCGCGATCTGCTCCTGCTGCTCCTTTGTCGCGTCCGGAGCGTCGACGACCACGGTGAGCACACCGTTGAAGCCGGGGCCGAAGCCCTCGGTCAGGAGGTCGTAGGCCTTGCGCTCGGTGTTGTCCTCGGCCTTGGAGCCGCCATCCGGGAGGCCCAGCTTCATGCCGAGGGCGGGCGTTGCCATGAGGCACAGGCCGGCCAGGCCGGCGACCAGGACCGGCCACCGGCGACGGGTCACGAAGCGCGCGTAGCGAACGCTCGCCGTCTCCTTGCCGGGCTTGCGCCCGCGTGGCCGGAACGCCAGCACGCGGTTGGTCCGGCCCGCGCGGTTCCCGGTCATGCCGAGGAGCGCCGGGAGCAGGGTCATCGCGATCAGGACCGCGATGATCACCGCGCCGGCGGCGGCGAGGCCCATCACCGTCAGGAACGGGATGTTCACCACCATCAGGCCGAGCAGGGCGATGACAACGGTCATCCCCGCGAACACCACCGCGCTGCCTGCCGTGCCGGTCGCCTGGGCGGCCGCCTCACGCGGCTCCATCCCGTCCGTCATGTTCTGACGGTGGCGCGAGAGGATGAACAGCGCGTAGTCGATGCCGACCGCGAGGCCGAGCATCGTGGCGAGCGTCGGGGCCGTCTCTGTGAGCTCGAACGCGCCGGTGAGCGCCGTGATCCCGCCGACCGAGATGCCCACGCCAATCAGCGCGGTCAGCAGCGGGAGACCCGCGGCCACCAGCGAGGCGAGCGTGATCGCCAGGACCAGGAAGCCGACCATGATGCCGATCGACTCGGCCTTGGTCTCGGTCTCGTCGGTCACGAGGCCGCCACCGAACTCGACCTGCATTCCCTCGGCCTTGGCCGGCTCGGCCGCGGCCTCGAGCTCCTCACGGGCCGGGTCGTCGACCTTGTCCGCCGGCATCGGGTAGATCACGTCGGTGTAGCCGATGCGACCGTCCTTCGAGATGGCCTTGGCCGTGTACGGGTCGATGACCTGCGACACGTCCTTCGCGTTGTCGGCCTGCTTCGCCGACTCCATCACAGCGGCTTTGTTCTCCGGGTCGGTGAGCTTCTCGCCCTCGGGCGCCACGTACACGACGCGCGCAGAGGCCCCGCCCGCGCCCGCGTACTTCTCGTAGAGAAGGTCCTGGGCTTGCTGGGATTCGGTGCCCGGAACCTCGAACTTCTCCGAGTACGTCCCGCCAAACGAGGCGGCGCTGAAGGCCACGGCGGCCAGCAGGACCACCCAACCGAACAGCACCTTCTTCTTGTTGTCGAAGGCCCAGCCTCCGAGTCGGTGTAGATAGGTAGCCATTACGTGAGGTCCCCCAATCGAGTTGATCGAACTGGGGCGACGGTAAGCCCGGCCCGGGGGCCATCGACTCGGGCGAATCCCTAGTCGGGGCCTAGTGCGCGGCTGCGGCGGGCTCGGCGTCGGGCTCGCCGAGTGGTACCCGCGCCAGCTCAACACGCGAGCTCACGCCCACCTTGAGGAAGACCTTGCGCAAGTGGTACTCGACGGTCTTGGGGCTCACGTAGAGCTGGGCGGCGACGTCGCGGTTGGTCGCGCCGCTCGCCACGAGCTGTGCGATGCGGAGCTCCTGCGGCGTGAGGTCGTCGAGCGTGCTGACGTCGCGCTTGCGTGCCGTCTCGCCGGTGGCGTTCAGCTCGCCGCGGGCCCGCTCCGCCCAGTGCTTCGTGCCGAGCCCCTCGAAGGTGTCGAGGGCCGTCCGCAGCTGCGCGCGGGCGTCGACCTTGCGCCGCTGCCGTCGCAGCCACTCGCCGTAGGCGAGCTGGGTGCGCGCTACCTGGTAGGCGAGTCCGGCGCGCGCGTGGTGCTCGATCGCCTCCTCGTACAGCCGCTCGGCCGCGCCTGCCTCATCCGCCAACACCGCTCGGCAGCGCGCGAGTAGGCCCTTCATCAGCGGGGCGTCGCTCACGGGCGCCCAGCGCTCGAAATGGTCGAGAGCCGAGCGCGCGCGCTCCGGCTCGTCCAGGCGAAGGGCGGCGTCGATGATCTCGGGGGTCGAGACCGGCAGGGCCGGG
This sequence comes from uncultured Thermoleophilaceae bacterium, assembly GCA_963837445.1. Taxonomy (GTDB): domain Bacteria; phylum Actinomycetota; class Thermoleophilia; order Solirubrobacterales; family Thermoleophilaceae; genus JACVRW01. The sequence goes on from CAWINK010000021.1 coordinate 116,609, forward strand.
ATGAGGTCGTCGGCGTCGAGGTGGTCGTAATGCGCAAGGGCCTCGCGCAGGTTGCCCACGCCCAGCTCGAGCTCCGCCAGCGCGAGCCGGGCGTGCATGGTCGCCCAGCCCAGGCCCTTGGCGAGACTGCGCTGCATCGCCTCCTCGGCCAACCGGCGGCAGTCCTCCTCTCGCCCCTGCTGTGCCGCGACGTGGGCCTGGAGCGCGGTGGAGCCGATGACGTCGTTCTCCCACCCGAAGCGCTCGGCGATCTCCTTCCCCTCGTCGATGCTGGCGAGCACCGCCGCGAGCCGGCCCTCGTACAGCTCGGCTATCGCCTGCAGGGGAAAGACGCCCCCGAAGCTCGACACCGTGCCCTGTGCACGCTGGCTCGCGATCGTCTCGAGGCACACGCGGCGCACCTCGGGGTAGTCGCCCGTCAGCCCGCACGCAAACGCCTTGAGAACCTGGGGTCGCCCCTCGTTGAAGCCGGAGCTGATCTCCTTCGCCTCCTCGAACCGGGCGTGCGCGGCGGCCGTGTCGCCCAACCTCAGCGCGGCTGCGCCGCGAAGAAATGCCCGCCCGAACCGGGCTACACCGCCGCTGGCCCCGATCCGCTCGAGCTCCGGCAGCACCTCGTCGACCCGGTCGCCGCTCCATCCGCCCTGCATCGCCGCGAGCAGCGCCCACACAAGCATCTCGGAGCCCACGTCGGGGTCTGCCGCGGCCACCGTCAGGCCGGCGTTCCTCAGGACGGCATAGGCGTCCACGGGCGATCCCCGCCGGCCCGAGTTGGTCGCCAGGACCATGTCGAGCGCGACCGAGTCGAGCGGATCGGTCACGAACGTGCGCGCCCGCTCGACCAGTGCCAGCGCCGCGTCCGGCCGGCCGGCGTCGAGCGAGGTCTGGGCGGCGAGGGCAAGACGGTGGCCGCGGCGCCCAGCGTCCTCGCTCAGTTCCGCCGCCCGCTCGAAGGCAGCCGACGCGGTGGCCTGCGCCCCTCGCGTCAGCGCCTGCATCCCGGCCGCCTCGAGCTCGGCGGCGATTCCTTCGTCGGCGCCCTCGACGACCAGCGCCCGGTGCCAGGCACTTCGGATCTGATCTGAGACCGAGGCGGCCAGCGCCTCGTGTGCGGCCTTGCGCTCGTCGCGCGTGGCGGACCGGTAGACGGCGGAGCGGACGAGCGGGTGGCGGAACTCGACGGTGCCGTTCACCCGCACGAGGCCACCGCGCTCGGCCTCCGCCAGGCCCGACCCGTCGAGGCCGAGCTGCTTCGCGGCGTCCTGGATGGCGGGCAGGTCGCCGACCTCGTCGGCTGCGGCGAGCAGCAGCATGCGCCGGGCGCCGTCGGATAGTGCCGCGACCCGCGCCCGGAACGACTCCTCGACGGCCGGCCGCACCGGCGGTGGGCCGAGGATCGGCTCGGCGCCGTGTAGCTGGTCTGCGCTGAGCGCAGCCGGGAGCTCGAGCAGGGCCAGCGGGTTCCCGGCCGCGTTGCGCAACAGGGTCGACAGCACCTCCGCGGAGGGGCGGTCGTCGAGTCGCCCCGTCAGCAATGCCTTGGCGTCCTCGTCCGCGAGCACGCCCAGCTCCAGCTCGGGGATTCCCGGCGCCTCGAAGCGCTGGATCTCGCCCTCGCGAACCGCGATCAGCATCGCGATCCGCTCCGCCTCGAGCCGGCGGGCGACGAACAGCAGCGCCTCCGCCGAGGGGCCGTCCAGCCACTGGGCGTCGTCTACGCAGCAGAGGATCGGGGCCTCCTCGGAGGCCTCCGCGAGCAGGCTCAACACGCCGAGCGAGACCAGGAAGCGGTCCTCCACTCCCTCGGCGCTGAGTCCGAACGCGCTGCCAAGGGCGGCGGCCTGTGGCGCCGGAAGGCGCTCGACCAGCCCTAGGTACGGCCGCACGAGCTGGTGGATCCCGGCAAACGGCAGCTCGTGCTCGGCCTCGATGCCCACGCAGCGGAGCACCTTCATTTCCGCCGCCTGCTCGCGCGCGTACTCGAGCAGGGCCGTCTTCCCGATCCCGGGCACACCGCGCAGGACCAGAGCGGCGCTTTTCTCGGCTCGGGCGTCGTCCAGCAGCGCGTCGAGCCTGCGCTGCTCGGCCTCTCGGCCAACGAGCATGCGCCGATCGTAACCCGAGGACTAGGGGATCGCCCGATTCGAGGCCGGCGGCGCGGCCGTACCGTGGCGGCCATGAGCTCGAACACCACGACCCGCGTCGCGAAGGGCGGAGTGCTGGTGCTCGGTGGCGGCTTCGCCGGGAGCTACGTGGCGCGGGAGCTCGGCAAGAGCGGCGCCACGATCGTCAACCCGACCAACTTCATGCTCTACACCCCGCTACTGCCCGAGGCCGCGGCGGGCAGCATCGAGCCGCGCCACGTGACGGTGCCTCTGCGGACGATGGCCCCGCACTCCGAGCTCCTGGTCGGCAAGGCGGTCGGGCTCGACCCCGGCCGGCGCGTGGTGGAGGTCGAATCGGATGCGGGGCGCTTCAACGTTTCCTACGCGGAGCTCGTGGTCGCGCTCGGGGCCGTCACGCGCATGCCGGACTTGCCGGGCCTGCGTGAGCACTCGCTCGGGCTGAAGAACCTGGCCGACGCGATCGAGTTGCGCAACCACGTGCTGCGCCAGCTCGACCTGGCCGACGCGGCGCCCGAGACGGCGGAGCGGCGGCTGACGTTCGTGTTCGCTGGAGCCGGCTTCGCCGGTGTCGAGGTGCTGGCCGAGCTGCACGAGCTGGTGGCCGACGCGCTCCGAGCGCACCCGCGGCTGGCCGGCGTCGAGCCCCGCTGGGTCCTGCTCGACGGCTCGGGTCGGATCCTCCAGCAGATGCCCGAGAAGCTCGGCGAGCATGCCCGCAAGACGCTCGCGAAGCGGGGGATAGAGGTCCTCACCGAGACCAGGCTGGAGTCGGTGGACGCGGGAGGAGCGACCCTCTCGGACGGCCGCCGGATCGACACGAACACGCTCGTCTGGACAGCGGGCGTGACTCCGAACCCGATCCTGAGCCAACTGGGACTGCCGGTCGACGAGCGCGGGCGCGTGCGCGTGGACGAGACTCTCCGGGTGGTCGGAGCGCGCCACATCTGGGCCCTTGGCGACGGCGCGGCGGTGCCGAACCAGGCGACCCCGGGGGCGACCGACCCCGCCACCTGCCAGCACGCGCTGCGCCAGGCGAGGGCACTGGCGCGCAACCTGCGCGGGACGCCGCGTCCGTACGGTTACAAGACGCGGGGCCAGATGGCCACGCTCGGCACCCGGCACGGGGTCGCCCTCGTAGGCAGGCTGCCCGTCAACGGCCTCCTGGGCTGGCACATCGCCCGTGCCTACCACCTCCTCCAGCTGCCCTTCGCATCCCGCCGCCTGCGGGTGCTGGGCGACTGGACCACGGCGGCAATGTTCAGCCGCGACGTGGCCGAGCTGTCTTCGCTCAGGTGAGCGTCAGACTCTCGGGCTGAGATACCAACCGTGGGAGCCGAATCGACCTGACCGGGCTTGGCGGCGCACAGGTTGTGGTCCAGGCGGTCGCGGGTGCGAGTCCCGTCGCTCACCCACGGGGAGCACCGTCGCTCATTTGCTCGACCGGCCGTTCCCGCGGCCGTCGATCAGCTCGTACGCCAGACCCGTCGCCGCCGCGTAGACCAGGTGATGGAACGCGTCGATCGCGATCTCCTCCTTTGCCCAGAACACCGACGGGGGTGCAATCTCCAGGGCAGGGAGGGTCACCTGGGCGGCTCCGTAGATCGCCGCGCCGTGGGCCGCTGTCGCTCGGCGAGGCGGTAGGCCGGCCGCTGCCAACAGGCCGCGGAGGGCGCCCCACGAGGTGCCGTAGCCCCAGTGCGACAGGTCGTTGAAGCGGGCCTGTCGCGTGGGCGTCCTCGAACTCCTTGATGCCCAGCATCTTGGCGGTGGCGCGGGCCGGCGCGGAGCTTGGTGCGCGGCCGCGGAGCCGAGCTTCGAGCGTTGACGAGATCGTCATCGCCGCCGTGCCGACCAGGCCGGCCGCCAGGCCCTTTCCAACTGCACTTGCGACGTTGCTCACCGGGTTCATGCCAGCACCTCCTCGGGCTCTCGGGCGGGGATGGACGGCGAGCCCGAGACGCCGAGCCGCTCCAGCAGGTGGTCGCCCACGCGCAGCGAGTTCGCCATCGCGGTGAGCGCCGGGTTCACCGCGCTCGACGACGGGAAGAAGCTCGTGTCGACGACGTACAGGTTGTCGAGCTCGTGCGCCTTGCAGTTCACGTCGAGCGCCGAGCTCGCGGGGTCGTCGCCGAAGCGAACTGTTCCGCTCTGGTGCGCGACGCCGGCCAGCGGGATCCGCTGGTCGAGCACGAAGCGGCTCGGGATCGGACTCTCCTGGCAGCCCAGCTCGCTGAGCAGGCCCTTCAGCTTCCGCAGCAGCCGCTTGTGCGCCTCGAGGTTGTAGTACTGCTTGTACAGGTGGATCTGGCCGGACCGGTCGACCGTCACGCGGTTCGTCGGGTTCGGCAGGTCCTCACTGGTGAGCCAGAAGTCGATCGCATGCTTCGCCAGGTAGTCGAGCGCCAGCTTCGGCGCGAACCAGGGTGCGCCCTCGCGCAGGACGTGCCGGTCCGACTTCGCGAGCATCTGTATGTGCCCGAGCGGGAGCGCGGAGTCGTCCGCGCCCCAGTAGTAGTCGTTCACGCCGAGCGTCTTCTGGAACTTTGTCGTGTTCGGCGTCTGTGAGACCGCGATCACGCCCGAGTTGATGTGCGCCATGTAGTTGCGGCCCACCACGTCGGACGAGTTCGCGAGCCCGTTCGGGTGCTGGTCGGAGGCCGAGCGCAGCAGCAGGGCGGACGAGTTGATCGCGCCGCAGGAGACCACCACGATGTCCGCGCTGTAGCTCTCCCGCGCGCCGCGGCGGTCCACCACGACCTCCGTCACCGTGCCGCCGGTTGGGTCGGTGAGGAGCTTCTCCACGCGCGCGTGCGTGCGCAGCGTGACGTTGTCGTTCTTGATCGCCGGGCGGATGCACAGGACGTGGGAGTCGGCCTTGCCGTCCGTGAGGCACGGGAAGCCGTCGAAGCGGTCGCAGCGCACGCAGTTGCCCGCCTCCGGGTCGCTCTCGTCGAGGTCGATGCCCACCGGCAGGTGGAACGGGTTGTGGCCGGTCCGCGCGAAGTCGTCGGCGAGCTGCTGGATGCGCGGCTCGTGCGACACGGCCGGATGCGGGAAGGGCGCCGAGCGGAACGGCTCCGTCGGGTCCTCCCCCGCCTGGCCGTGCACCAGGTAGAGCCGCTCGGCCTGGGTGTAGTACGGCTCGATGTCGGCATACGAGATCGGCCACGACGGGGACACGCCGCCGTAGTGGTTCACCTGCTCGAAGTCGCGCTCGCGCAGCCGGAACAGGATCGCGCCGTAGAACTTCGTGTTGCCGCCGACGAAGTACTGCTGATGCGGCTTGAACGCCTCGCCGTCGTGATCGTCTATCCAGTCCTCGTCCGGCAGGTAGCGCCCCTTGCCGAAGACCTCCTCGCTCGACCAGTTCTCGGGCTCGCGGGGCAGGTAGCCGCCCCGCTCGAGCACGAGGATCCGCTTGCCTGACGGCGCGAGCTTGTGGGCCAGCGTTCCGCCCCCCGCCCCGGTTCCGATGATGATCACGTCGTAGTGCTCTGAGGCCATTGCGAGTCCTCCTAGGTGAGGGCGATCGGGGAAGTCCAGGCGCCGGTGGCGCCGCGCAGCTTCGGATGGGTAAGGACCAGGCAGAACTCGCGCACGCCGGCTGCCGCGAGCTCCGAGGTATCGAGGTTCTCGACGATGAAGACGCCGTGGTCGACGTTCAGCATCAGGGGCACCTCGAACGGGCGCCCCGGATCTTCGGCGGGCACGGGTCCGTAGCTCCACGTGTCACAGCCGGTCAGCGCGACGCCGCGCTCGGCAAGCCACGCCGCCACCTCTACACCTGGACCCGGCTCGGCCGAGAGATACCGGTCGGGATCGTGCCAGTGAGCGCCCCAGCCCGTGTGGAACAGGACCGCGTCCCCGGGCGCGGGGTCGATGCCCTCGAGATCGGCGACCTCGATCACGTGGCCCGCCTGGGAGGCGTCCACGAGCCAGCCGCGGGTCACGATCTGCGGAACGGTCTCGACGCCGAGGCGCTCGACGCCGGCCGTGCCGGCGAGCTCGGCGACGGTCCAGCCGTTGTAGCCGCGGTCGCCACGCTGGAGATGGCTCAGCGCGTCGAGGTGCGTGCCCAGCTGCATGGTGCCGGCCACCTGCTCCGTGATCCAGTTGACACGCCCGTCTCCGACACCGCCGTTGCCGTTCGCGTGATGGGCCGTCGTGACCAGCGTCTGGCGGAAGTAGCGCCCCGGGAAGACCGGGGCTTTCTCATCGAGGACGCGGCCGAGGTCGAACAGGCGCCCCTCGCGGACGAGCGCCAGGGCCTGGCGGCGCTTGGCCTCGTCCACGTGCTCCAGCATCCCGGTCTCCGACGTCATTCCGACGACCAGGGCGTGGAGAAGCTGGGGAAGAGCGTCAGGCCGCCGTCGACGAAGATCGTCTGCCCCGTGATGTACGCGGCGTCGTCGGAGGCGAGGAAGGCGGTAACGCCCGCCATCTCGTCTGAGTCGCCCGCTCGCTGCATCGGGATGTGCTCCTCGACCTGGCGGCGCTTCTCGGGGTCGTCGATCCACGCGCGGTTGATCGGGGTGACCGTGGCCCCGGGGCCGACGCCGTTCACGCGGATGCCGCGGGCGGCGTATTCGAGCGCGAGCGTGCGCGTGAGGTTCTGCATCCCGCCCTTACTGGCGGAGTAGCCGAGGTAGCCGGGCTTCGGGATGAGCTGGTGGACGCTCGAGATGTTCACGATCGACCCGCTCTTGTCCTCCGCGAGGAAGTGGCGGATCGCCTCGCGTGCGCACAGGAAGGAGCCGCGCAGGTTCACGGCGAGCACGCGATCGAAGTCCGCGCTGGAGAGCTCCTCGGTCGGGCGCGAGATCTGGATACCGGCGTTGTTGACGAGGATGTCGATCCCGCCGAGCCCCTCGACGGCGTCAGCGACCATGCGCACGACATCGTCCTCGTCCGACACGTCGCCCTGCACGAGCACGTCCTTGACGCCCTCGCGCTGCACCTTGCCGACGCAGGCCCGTACCTGCTCTTCGGTCTCGGCGGCCTCCTCCGGGTCGCGCAGGTAGTTGATCGCGACGTTCGCGCCGTACTCCGCGAAGCGCACCGCGATCGCCTGCCCGATGCCGGAGCTGCCCCCGGTGACGAGCACGTTCTTGCCCTCGATGCCCTGAAGGCCCTTCGTCCGCGGTGCGGCGGTCGCCTGTGCGTTGGCCATGTCTTGCCTTCCTCCTGGACTAGGTGTCTCGGAGTAGTGCGCGCAGGGGCGCAGGTGTTACACGCCAGGCGAGCCCTACGGCCAACCCGGCCATGCTCGGGGCAACGAGATACAGCCACAGGTCCGAGTGATCCCCGAACGCGAGCGCTGGACCCTCGCTGCGCGCCGGGTTGATGCTCGCCCCCGTCCACGGCGAGCCGAGCCAGATGATCGCCGTGAGCACAGGGACGATCGCCAGCGGCGTCAGCCGCGCGAGGCGCTCGCTGGAGCTGAAGCCCAAGATCACCCCTAGGAGCAGCGCCGTCATGCCGGCCTCGAGCGCGAACGCCGCCGCGGCCGGAACGCTGGGGTGCGTGACCGTGCCGCCGATCGAGTCCCAGCTGGCCCGTGGAAGCAGCGCCCGGCCGGCGGCCGCCCCGGCCAGACCGCCGACGAGCTGCGCCGCGACGTACCCCGCCAGGTCGCGATGGCTCAGTCGGCCACCGACCCAGAACGCAAGCGACACCGCCGGGTTCAGGTGTGCGCCGGAGGCACGCCCGAGCCGTGAGGCCGCCAGCACGGCGACGAACGGCGCGACCAGGATGCCGACCGCCAGGAAGCGAGCGCCTGGTCCGGGAAGGGCCTCCGCAAGTGGGGAGCCTTCTCCCAGCGAGAGCGCGACCGCCAGCACGATCGCCAGCACCAGGAGCGTCGTGCCGAGCGCCTCGGCCGCCCAAGCCCGCCAATCGGAGTAGCCGGGCTCGGGTGCCACCGTCTACATCGCCGGCAGGGCGGCCGGCTCGGCCGTCGGCTCGCTGGGAGCCTCAGACGGCGGAGCTTCCGCGGCGCCGCGCAGGAGCGCCAGGCCGAGCACCGGAAAGACGAGCACGGACAACAGGCCCGCGCCGATCAGTGCCGCGCCCTCGGCTGGGTCGATCAGCCCAAGCTCGAGACCGATGGCGCTCGCGGCCACGATGAACGGAAGCGAGGTTGCCTGGAGGATTCCGGCGACCAGCGTGCGGCGGCTGTCGAGCAGGCGGCGGTAGAGGAGGGCAGGCAGTCCGCGCACGATCAGCAGCGCCGCGAGGAAGACCGGAACCATCGCGACATTGGAAGCGTCGGCCACCAGCGCGTCGAGGTCGAAGCGCACCCCGCTCGTCACGAAGAAGATCGGGATGAAGAAGCCGAAGCCGATCGACTCGAGCTTGCGGCGGAAGTCCGGATGCGTCATCACCTCGTCGCGATCGACCAGCGAGACGATCGCCCCCGCGATGAACGTGCCGAGGATCACCTCGAAGCCCAGTTCACTCGCGATCGCGGCGAACCCGACGAAGAGCACGATGGCGGCTCGCACCCGGATCTGGGCGGTGGTGTCCTGGAGCCTGAGCAGGTCGCGTCTGATGCGCATGGAGCGCTCGGCGCCTCGCACCGCGCCGAAGACCACGACGGCGAGCACGGCGAGCGCCCCGAGGAGCAGGAGCGTCGACCCGACCCCGCCCTCCCCTGAGAAGAACAGGGTGAGCAGGATGATCGCGCCGAAGTCAGCTATCGACGCGGCCGCGACGATGAGCTGGCCGAAGGGCGTCGAGATCTCACCCGTGTCCTTCAGCACCGGCACGATCACTCCCAGCGATGTCGCGCAGAGGATGATCGCCACGAGCAGCGGGGTCTCGACCAGGCCCGCGGCCGACAGCCCAAAGCCGACTACCACGGCGATCGCAAAGGAGACGACGAACGCCAGCGCCGTCAGGCGCAGGACCTGTCCGCGCAGCTTCTCGAACTCGATCTCGAGGCCCGCGAGGAACAGCACGAAGCCGAGGCCGATCAACGCCAGCACTTCGATCGTCTGGTCGACCTCGACGATGCCCAAGAGCGACGGACCCACCACGATGCCGGCGACGATCTCGAGCACCACCGACGGCAACCGGACGCGCGGAAACAGGCCGAGCAGGAACGGGGCCGCGAAGGCCACCGCGACGACGATGAGGAGATCGCTGAAAGACGGCATGCGTTAGACCGCCGCCAGTGAGGAGCCCGTCACGCTCTCGGCGCCGGTCGCCGTCAGCACGAACGTCTCCTCGGCCTTCGCGCCCGTAACCGAGGGGTTCCACGCAAAGGCCTGACCCGGCTCGATCACGTGATCACTGCTGGGCGTGACGATCAACTCGCGCGATCCGTAACCGGTGAGGCCGCCCTGGTGGTGAAGTCTCCACTCCTCAGGGAAACCGGCGTCGGCATAAAAGCGGCGGCAGTCTGCAAAGGCCTCGGCCAGCGTCCTGCCCGGCCGGGTGGCCTCCTCGCGCATGCGCGCGAGAATCTCCTCGCAGGCGCGCATGCGGCGTGCCAGCTCCGGGTCGGGCTCCTCCAGCTCGACTATGCGGGTCAGGTTCGCGTAGAGCCCACCTCGCTCTGCCGACGCCACCAGCATCGCCCGCCGCTCGATCGTCGCACCCACCGGTACCGGGTGGCGGTGTCGGGCAATGCGGTCGTCCGCCGCGGCGAGCAGCACGGTCGCCGTGAGCCCTCGGCGCCGGCAGGCGCCCGCTAGCTCCGCCGCCGCCTCATGCTCAGTCATCCCGGCCTCGACCGTGGCGGCGGCGTCCGCCATGGCGGCGGCGGCGTCCCGCCCCACCGCGCGCAGGCTCTCCACCGCGTCGGGGTCGAGCGTCCAGCGCAAGCGCGCGATCTCGTCGGAGAGGTCCTCCGTGTCGGCGAGGCCGCTATCGCTGCCCGCGCGGGCGTCGCCGAGCACATCGCGGAGCGCCGAGCCGCGGTCCTCGTGCCATGGGTACTCGACCACCTCGATATCCGGCGTCTGCTCCGCCCGCATGCGCGGGGCCTCGATCGTGCTCGTCAGGACGAGCTGTGAGTCGGCGCTCACGATCAGGTCGGCGACGCCCTCCGGCGCCACGTGGTCGACCTTGCTGTCGGCGCCACCCGTGTACCACGCGAAGTTTGCGGGGCGCCGCAGGACGACCGCGTCCAAGCCGCGGCGCTGCATCAACTGGCCCAGCCGTTGCTGACGGTTCATGCGCGGTAGTCGGCTCGGCGCGCGAACCGTTACGCCACCGAATCGGTGCCGGGCGGATAGCCGCGGTCATGCAAGTCCTCGCCGTCAGACCAGCGGCCTGCCCCGTGACAACACCGTGACAACAACCGCCCCGTCCACCAGGTCCAGATCGTCCATCATCCCGGACGAAATGGGCGTTTCGGCGGCGATAGGAAAACACGGGCAGGGACTGCGCAAGGTTGAGGGCCTTGTGGTCCGTTTGGACCGTGGGAGTTCGAATCTCCCTGGGCGCACTAAACAACCTCCAAGAGCGGGCCTTTTCCTTTTTGTCGGCGGGGACGTTCGCTCGGCGCAGATCCCTGTGACGACACCGTGACAACGCCTCGAATGTCACGCGGTCACGGCGGGTGGCCTTGATGCCTTCCGGTCATGGCGGTGCATCATGAACCCCCTGAGGACGGCACGAGAGCAGGCGATGCCGGACCCGCATTCCCTCCCTTTCACGCGGAGGCCGCGTCGCTAGCAGGTAGGACCGAAAGGTGACCGGCCACCGTGTGGGGCGCTGCCACGGGGGTCGCCCGCGCGACCCGCCGATCGAGGACGAGCCAGGTCGACGTCCGCCACTTACCCTTCGTATGGAATGCCACTCTTCTGGCGCGTCTTCCTGACGAACGCCGCGCTGCTGGTTGCAGCGGCAGCGGCGCTCATAATTACACCGGCAACGGTCAGCTTTCCCGTTGCCTTGGCGGAGGTCGTTGTTCTCGCCGGTGGCCTCGGCGCGGTCATTGCCCTGAACCTGGTGCTCCTGCGGCGGGTGTTTCAACCGCTCCGCGCTCTGTCCGCCCTGATGCGCGACGTTGACCCTCTCAAGCCTGGCTCCCGCGCCGGTATCGAGACACGCGACCGCGAGCTTACCGAGCTGACCACCGCCTTCAACGACATGATCGATCGCTTAGAGACCGAGCGGCGCGAGAGCGCGCGCAGCGCCCTCAAAGCGCAGGAGGACGAACGGCTTCGAGTGGCGCGCGAGCTGCACGACGAGGTGGGACAGAGGCTCACCGCGGTCATGCTGCAGCTGGACGACCAAGGGGCCCGCGAGGAGGTGCGTGCGGCGCTGGCTGAGGTGCGTGAGATCAGCCGGGGGCTGCGCCCCGAGGCGCTGGACGATCTTGGCCTAGCCGCCGCCCTCCGATCGCTCATCACGAGCCTCGAGCAGCGGACCGGCGTTCGTGTCGACCGGGACATCCACGCGCCCGGAGGGCTCAGCTCGGAACAGGAGCTGGTCGCCTATCGGATCGCCCAAGAGGCTCTCACGAACGCGCTTCGGCATGGCAACGGGGCGCAGGTTCGTGTCCAGCTTCACTCCCACGACGGCGCCACAGTGCTGGTCGTCGAAGACACCGGCCCGGGTGTGGCGGCGGACGCTGTGGACGGCACTGGCATCCGCGGGATGCGCGAGCGCGCTGTGCTCGTAGGGGCGCAGCTCGACCTCCGCGCCCCCACCGGTGGCGGCATGCGCGTCCGACTGGTGCTCGAGGAGAGGCCAGGAGAGTGAGGGCGACGCGCGTCTTGATCGCGGACGACCACACAATGGTGCGGCGCGGCCTGAGGCTCGTGCTCGATGCCGAGTCCGACCTGAGCGTGGTCGCCGAGGCAGGCAACGGCGCGGAGGCACTCCGGCTCGTATCCGAGCAGCCCGTCGATCTCGCCGTCTTGGATGTCGCCATGCCGCGCATGACTGGACTGCAGGCCGCGGCTGAGCTGTCCCGCCGGCGGCCGGAGCTCAGGGTGCTGATGATTTCGATGTACGACAACGAGCAGTACCTTTACGAGGCGCTCAAGGCGGGAGCCTCGGGCTACGTGCTGAAGTCGGCCGCTGACCGGGATCTCGTGGAGGCCTGCCGTGCGACGATGCGCGGAGAGCCCTTTCTCTACCCGGCGGCCGTCACCACCCTGGTGCGTGATTACCTGTCGAACGCGCGCGCAGGCGCGCAGGACGTTCCCAACAGCCCGCTTACCCCTCGCGAGCTCGAGGTACTGAAGCTGATCGCCGAGGCGCACACGAGCGATCAGATCGCGCTCGAGCTCGGCGTCGCGCGCAGGACTGTGGATCGCCATCGCGAGAACATCCTGGGCAAGCTCGGCATGCGCGACCGCGTCGAGCTGACGCGCTATGCCATCCGGCGCGGCCTGGTCGAACCCTGATCACTACGTACCGTTCGCCGCGCCGCGTGGGGGCATGCCCCCATCGACGCCCCGGCCGCGATGGCGCAGTCTCGCAATGTGGCTCGCCTGATGATCTTCGTGGAGCACCCGCGCCACGTCACGAGCGAGGAGGCCGAGGCGTGGCTGGAGCGCGAGTTGGCCGCGCTCGACAGCAACGGCGTCGACAGCATCCGACTCAAGCGTGTCGTAGGCGCCTCCCCGCGGCTCTGCGACACGTGGTCGTGGATGGTGCAGATCGACTGCCGCGACCTCGATGCCGCGAGAGAGGCGCTTGGGAAGAACGGCCCCGGGATGGCGCTGTTGGCGGACCTGCGCCTGCTCGGAATGCGCCCCTCGGTGGCGCTCGTCGAGGACGGATCCTGAATGGCTTTCGCCATTGCGATATTCGCCGCAGCGCTCGCGGCGATCGCCAGCGAGCGGTTCGACAGGACAAAGGTGGCGCTTGTCGGCGCGGTGCTGATGTTGCTCACGCAGACGATCGACCAAGAGCACGCAATCGCGTCGATCGACTTCAACACGATCGGGCTGCTCGCCGGAATGATGCTCATGGTCAAGCTGACCGAGACCACAGGGGTCTACAACTGGCTCGCGATCCGCGCCGGCCAGCTGTCACGCGGCCGCCCACTTGCGGTCGTCATATCGCTCGCCACGACCACGGCTGTGCTGTCGGCGTTCCTCGACAACCTCACCACCATCCTCCTCGTTGTCCCGATCACGTTCCTGCTCGCGGACGCCCTCGACATCGACCCAATCCCGCTCGTGATCATCGAGATCATCGTCTCGAACATCGGCGGCAGCGCGACGCTCATAGGCGACCCGCCGAACATCATCATCGCCGGCGCAACCGACCTGTCCTTCACGGAGTTCATCGTCAACTTGGCGCCGATCGCGGCGGTCAGCCTCGTAGCCGTGACCGCCTTGCTGTACCTCGTCTACCGGCCCCGCCTTCAGACCGACGCGAAAGCGCGCGCGCACGTCATGGGACTCGACGCGGCACGGTCCATCGAGGACCGCGACGAGCTGATCCGGACCGTGCCGATCCTCGTCGCGACGATCTTCGTCTTCTTCCTCCACAAGGGGATCGGCTTGGAGCCCGCGACCGTCGCACTAGCGGGCGCGACCGCCATGTTGATAACCACGCGCCAGCCACTTGAGGACGCGCTGCGGGGAATCGAGTGGCCGACCCTGTTCTTCTTCCTCGGACTGTTCGTCATGGTCGGCGCCCTGGAAGAGACCGGAGCGATCCGGGAGGTCGCCGATGCAATTGGGGCCGTCACCGGCGGCGACCGCACGGCCGAGCTGGTCGGAATCGCGTGGGTGTCGGCGATTGGGTCGGGCATCGTCGACAACATCCCGTTCACCGCGACGATGATCCCCGTCGTGGAACAGCTCCAGGAGGGGAACGGCGACGACGACGCCTACTGGTGGGCGCTCGCGATCGGCGCCTGCTTCGGCGGAAACGCGACCCTGATTGCGGCCGCGGCCAACGTGGCCGCCGCCGGCATGGCAGCCCGCGCGGGCAAGCCCATCGGGTTCGTGACGTTCCTCAAGGCGGGCATCCCCGCCACACTTCTCTCCATGCTCTTGGCGACCGCCTACATCGCGGTGAGGTACCTGTGACGCATCTGCCGGTTGAGGACGCGCCGACGCTACGGGCCGACGAAACCGTGGCAGGTGCCCTGCCGACCCTTGTGGCCAGCGGGCTGCCCGCCCTCCCTGTGGTCGACGCCGACGGCGTCCTTGTGGGGCTTTTCGGTGAGCGCGAGTTCATGACCGCCCTCTTGCCGGGCTACGTGGGCGAGCTGCATTACGCCGGCTTTGTCTCTGCCGAGCTCGATGAGGCGCTGGAGAAGCGGGCGACGTGTGCCCACGAGGCGATCCGGCAGCACATGAACACGGAGGAGGTTTCGGTCGAAGAAGCGTTCTCCGATGTCGGGCTTGCCGAGGTCTTCCTTCACCACCGCGTGCTCGTGGTACCGGTCGTCCGCGACAAGCGTCCGGTCGGCATCGTGACCCGGGAGGCGTTCTTCCGGCACCTGGCGAACCGCTTCCTCGAGCGGTCGTAGCAACGACGTGCACGACGAATCCGGCACGCGAGCTCGGCGAGGGATGCGACGTCCGTGGGTGCGGTCCGAGCGCCCGGTCCCCCGTCTGGTGGTCCGGCCACTCGAGCGGTTCCTAAAGCTCGAGGCAGGCAGCGCCGCACTCCTCATGGGAGCGGCTGTCGCGGCGCTGGTTTGGGCGAACGTCTCCGGGAGCTCCTACGACGATTTCTGGGGAACCACGGTGACCGCGACCATCGGCTCCCTCGAATTCGAAGACGACCTTCAGCACCTCGTGAACGACCTGCTGATGGCCGTGTTCTTCTATGTCGTCGCGCTCGAAGTGAAGCGTGAGCTGTTGTTCGGCTCGCTGCGCGACCCGGCGTCCGCGGCCGTTCCGGTCGCTGCAGCCCTCGGCACGATGGTTGGCGGCGGAGTCGTGTACCTCCTCGTCAACTTCGACGGCGGCGAGCTGCGCGGCTGGGCCGTGCCGATCGCAACGGACATCGCCTTCGCGCTCGGCGCCCTCGGACTCGTCGGCCGCCGCGCACCGAGCGAGCTCCGAGCCTTCCTCCTCACGCTCGCGGTCGTCGACGACCTCGGGACGATCGCCGTGATAGGGCTCTTTTACACCGACTCGATCTCACTGTGGTGGCTGCTGGGCGCGGCCGGATGCACGCTGTCGGTGATCGTGCTTCGCCGGCTCGGCGTGCGCTACATCGTCCCCTACGTCGGCCTCGCCGCGCTGCTCTGGCTGGCCGTATACGAGTCGGGCGTGCACGCGACCATTGCCGGGGTCGTGCTCGGCTTCTTAACGCCAGCGGTCGCCATGCAGCCTCGGCGCGCGACGGGCGCGGCGCTGGCCGCGGAGCTCGACCAGCTCAAGGCCCAGCCGGACTCGGATGAGAGCGAGGAGACGGCCTGGGACGTCTCCCGGCTATCCCGAGAAGCGGTCTCCCCCCTGACGCGGATGGAGACGCAACTCCACCCCTGGAGCGCCTACGTGATCCTCCCCGTCTTCGCTCTTGCGAACGCGGGGGTCCCCGTGTCCCTCGAGCGAATCGGCGACGCGCTTACGAGCCAGGTCGGTCTCGGCATCGTACTCGGGCTCGTGGTCGGCGCTCCGATCGCGGGCATCGGCTTCGCCTGGGCCGTCGTGCGGGCCACACCCGCGCGCCTGCCTGACGGGCTCGACTGGCGCGCGATCGCCGGCGTGGCCCCGCTCAAGGGCGTCGGCTTCACGGTCGCGATTTTCATCTCAGTCCTCGCGTTCAAGGACGAAGCCACGCGCGAGCAGGCAAAGCTCGCCATCCTCGTGGCTTCCTTCGTCGCTGCGGTGATCGGCGTAGCGGCTCTTAGTCTTCGGCATCGACTCGCGCGTGGACCGGCAGAGCCCTGAGCGCCGTGCGACCCCGGAGGGTCAGGCTTACGACGGCGAGCATGCGAGTTCGCATCAGGGTCTCCTTCTGGTCTGGCGTACGGGGATCACTCGGGTCCTGCTCTTCGGCTTGCCCTGGAGGGCGAGCGGGGCGTAGGTCAGCCGCACGCGGCGCAGGCGTTTGCTGCGCAGGAGCGACCGTCCGCGCGCGTTCAGGGGAAGGCTGGCGCGGGCGGTCTCTCCGGGCGGGACGGAGAAGCGCACCTTCTTGGTGATGCGGACGATGCGCGATCGACGGCGCCCAGCCGCCGCGCCCGGCCGGCCGAGGACCCGGTTCCCTGCGAGGGCCACCGACCCCACGACCGTGGCGCCACACAGGTTCTCGCCGCGTGGGCATCGATGCGCCAGCTCGAGAGCATCCCCGCGGACCGTGGCCCCGCCGGACGGGGGGCAGGTACCGAGCCGATGATGAGCGCAGATTCCACACGGCTTGTCGTACAACGCTCAGGGGGGTCCTGCGAGAGGCGCAGGTACGGATTCTTAAAGAGCACGTCGTAGAAGGCGGATCCACGACGGCCTGTTAGGTCCACCGCCTGAACGTATACGCGGTACGCGGGGAGCCAGAACGCGCGGTCGATGACCTCGCCGTTGTCGTAGATATCGCCGAAGTAGCGGTAGTGGAATCGCTCCTTTGTGGTCGGCTCAAACGGGTAGGTCCGCCGCGACCACTTGAACTCCATGCGCGGCTCTCCGGTGTATGGGCCGGACTCCACCACTTCATAGAAGTTCGGCGGCACGGAACGCCATTCAATCCCGCGCGGCCGGCCAAGGCCCTGGTGACCGACGGGCCCTACCGCTTCACTCGAAACCCGATGTACGTCGGAATGGCATCATCCCGCGAGAGGAGAGGCACCTGGCCGAGAGGTTCGGCGAGGAGTACGAGCGCTATCGCCTACGGGTGCGCCGCTGGCTCTGAACAGGGAGTGCGTATCTCTACAACCTTCGCGGGCCTGAGGCGTTCCACGGAAAGGAACCCCGCAACGGAGGTATGGCATGAAGAAGGTCGTAGCAAGTCTGACCGTGGCCGCCCTTGCCGGCATCGCCGTGCTGGCGATCACGGCGCTGGCGGGCGCCGCTCCGGGCAAGGAGCGCACGGGCTCGGGACACCACCACGCAAAGGGCCAGGCCAAGCCGCACCACCACAAGGCTGACCGTGTCCTATTCGCGCGGCTGAACGGTCGCAACGAGATCGGTCCCGATGGCCGCAGGGGAGCTGGCGATCCCGACGGGCGCGGCGGCTTCACGGCACTGGTAGCCAACGACCAGCTCTGCTTTGGGCTTACGGTCGACAACCTCGACGCGCCGGTGGCCGCCCATATCCACCGCGGCAAGCCGCGCGAGAACGGACCGATCGTCGTCTCGCTGACCGCGCCATCATCCGGCGATCCCGGTGCCTCGAGTGGCTGTGTGCCGCCCGACGGCGGCAACACTGCGGTTCTCCAGGAGATCCTGAAGCACTCGAACCGCTTCTACGTCAACGTCCACACGGGCGCCTTCCCGAACGGGGCGGTGCGCGGCCAGCTAAGGCACCGGCGGCCCTAGCACGGCGAGCACAGACAGCAGGACCAAGGGGCGGCGGACGCCGCCCCTTCGCTCCGTGTGCGAGCGCCCGCGCCGGCGCGTCTCGTGTTGGCGGACCCAAGCCGAAACGGGGTTGGCGGCCTGGAGCGCCGCCGGCTGCGTCGCCGCAGCCCGGTCCCGATCAGCGGCTGAGCCGCGCCCGCTCACACCTCCAGCCGCGACTCCTCCAGGTCGAGCTCCCGCTCGATCCGGTGCATCACGTCGTTCGAGATCTCGCCGCCGTTGCGCAGCTGGACCACGGCCCGCCGCTGCACCGTGTAGAGCTCGTGCATCAGGCGCTGGTAGGCGAGCGAGCGGTCCTCGATGCCCTCGTCGTCCTCGATCTTGCCCGTCTGCACCTTCACGCGCCGCTGGCGGAACTCGTAGAGGCCCCGGAGGCGCTCGATCGTGTCGTCGAGGGTCCAGTCCTCGACCGCCAGCTCGTCGAGGCGCTCCAGCGCGGCGTGCGCGGCCGCGTAGCGCGCGCGAGCCTCCTCCGCCGCCTCCTCGGCGCCGTCCTCACGCACTCCCAGACGCCGGATCAGGTACGGCAGAGACAGCCCCTGGCCGACCACCGTCACGAGGATCAGCACGAAGGTGATGAAGAGGATCAGGTCACGGCCGGGTAGGGCCGCACCGGCGTCGGTCTCGAGTGGCAGCGCCAGCGCGGCGGCGAGCGACACCGCTCCACGCATCCCCGCCCAGGCAGACACGACCCGCAGGCGCGCGCCCACCCGCCTCTCCCGCTGCTCGGGCCGGCGGTCCAGAGCGCGGATCAGGTAGGGCATCGTGAACGTGAAGACGAAGCGGGCACCGATCACGGTGGCGCAGACGAGCGCGGAGTAGCCCACCAGCTCGCCGGTGGAATAGGCGTCGAGGCCATCGGCGATCACCGGAAGCTGAAGCCCGATGAGGATGAACAGCGCCGCGTTGAGGAGGAAGACGAGGATCTCCCAGACAGCGAAGCTCTGGAGGCGCGTCTCAGGCGTGACCAACTCGGGGGCTCGCCAGCCCAGGTAGACGCCGGCGGTAACAGCCGCCAGCACGCCTGAGAGGCCCAGCTCGTCGGCGGGAATGAAGGCCGCGTAGGCCGTGAGCAGCGAGATCGTGACCTCGGTCGGCGCGTCGTCGAGCCGGCCCCGGATCTCCGCGACCACGTAGCCGACCACGAGCCCGATCGCGATCCCGCCGACGGCCGCGCCCACGAGCTCGAGGCCCGCGTCGAGCACCGAGAAGCTCCCGCCCACCGCCGCCGTCACGGCCACCCGGTAGGCCACGAGCGCGGTCGCGTCGTTCACGAGGCTCTCGCCCTCGATGACGTTCACGAGCCGGCGCGGGGCGCCGAGCTGGCGCATGATCGCCGTGGCGGCCACCGGATCGGTGGGCGAGACGATCGCGCCGAGCGCAAACGCAAGCGGCCACGAGAGCCCGAGCACCTCGTGCCCCACCACGGCCACAGCTCCGATCGTCATGAGCACCAGGCCGATCGACGCCATCGAGATCGCGCGAAGGTCGGCGCGCAGGGCGCGCAGGTCCGCGAAGAAGGCGGCCGCGTACAGCAGCGGCGGCAGGAAGATCACGAGCACGAGGTCGGGCTCGAGCTCGATCTCAGGAATGCCCGGAACGAGCCCCAGCACCAGCCCGCCCAGCACGAGCGGGATCGGATAGGGCACCGACAGCCAGCGCGCGATCGCGTTCAGGCCCGCGACCGAAACGAACAGCGCCACCAGGACGATCTCGAAATCGTGCACGGCGGGCATTGTGGCCAGTGAGCGCCGATAGGGTCCGGCCGGTGCTTCTGAAGCGACGAGGAGCAGTTCTCGGTGCTGATCCCCGAGCGGGCGCTGCGGCGCGGTGAGAACCGCGTGGAGGTCCTAGTGGCCCCTTAGTTGCCCGAGCTCGATCCGCACCGGCACGCTGTAGCGCTGGGCGAACGTCTCGGGCGTCATCCCGATGCGGGCAATGTGCTCGTCGTACTTGCCCAGATACTCGCGGTGCTGATCGGCGGGCGGCAGTTCATCGGCGACCGCCGCGTTCCCGGAGAGGACGACGATGTCGCCGCCGCCGCCGTCCCAGTGGAACCAGACCGGCATCGGGAGCGGCGATCCGTCGGGCGTCACCGTGGTCATCCAGACCACGATGTCCTCGCGCAGATGGCGCGCGACCCGGGCTCCGAACTCGGTGCTCTCGTCGATCACCGCTCGGTCACCGGGTCCGACGACAGCGCCGACTGCACGGCCTCGATCGCCCTCGCACGAGAGGCGAAGATCTCGAGCCGCACTACCTTGCCGTCGCGCAGCTTGAAGACGTGCGCCCCCTCCTGGCGGATCTCCACACCGCTTCCCTTGCCCTGGCCGTGGTAGGTCGCGAGCACGATGACGTAGTCGCCGTGCTCGACGTACTCGTCCGCCTCGGCACGCCAGTGCTTCCACCCGCTGAGCCAGGCGTGCACGCGCGGATTCGGATCCCGGGGGTCCTTGTAGACGCCGCCCAGTCCCGGGAACTCATCGGACCAGCCCCACTCCATCTCCGGGTCGTACAGGTCGAAGTAGGGCCGCCAGTTCCCGCGCGACCATTCCTCGTAGATGGGTCGTAGCAATCCCGCGTTGTCGGGTGCCATCGCTTCCTAGCTTACGGGCGTCGAATTTAGTCGCTGACGAGCTCGGCAAGCCAGCTTCGCACCGCCGCGGCCACGGCTTCGAGGTCGGCGCTGAGACTGTGGTTGCCCGCGACTCTCACCACGCGGCGCCTCGGTCCGTCGGCGGGCATGCCGAACGGGTCGCTCTCGCCCTGCACGACGAGCACGGGAAGCTCCACCGCGTCCAGCTCGTCCTGGCGTGTCTTCTCGGGACGGCCCGGAGCGTGGACCGGAAAGGCGAGGCAGAGCACCGCCACGGCTCCCGTCTCCGCCGCCGTGCGGCAGGCCACACGCGCGCCGGCGGAGCGGCCGCCCACAACCAGCGGCAGCCCTCGAAGCTCGCCCTCACGCAACTGCTCCACGACCGCCGACCACGCCTCGTCCAACCGCCCGGCCGGCGCCGGGGATCGCCGTCCGGCCACCCGATAGGGCTGCTCGACGAGCGCCACGCTGAAGCGCTCGCCCAGCGCGACGCCGGTCACCGCCACGAGGTCACGCGCCTCCACTCCCCCACCGGCGCCGTGCCCGAGCACCAGCGCCCCGAGCGCCTGCTCGGCGCGGTGCAGGTGAACTCTGGCGAGGCCGCTGGGCGTCTCGATCTCGAGCTCGTGCTCACCGCTCACGGCGCGGATCCTAAGCGGAGCGCCGCGCGCTGTCGGGCTGCCTGCACCGCGTCGGTGAGGCTCGCCACGTCATACGCGCCGCTGTGCCGCCTGCCGTTGATGAAGAACGTAGGCGTGCCGACGACGCCGCTTGCGTCGGCGCTCGTCACGTCGCGATCCACCCGCGACGCGTGCTCGCGCCGGCGAAGCTCGTCCCAGAAGCGGCCCGCGTCCAGGCCGAGTTCCTCGGCGTGGCGGGTGAGGTCGACGACCGTCAGCTCGTCCTGCGCGGCAAGCAGCCTGTCATGCATCTCCCAGAACTTGCCCTGTGAGCCCGCCGCCTCGGCGGCCTCCGCGGCGGTCTGCGCGTTCACGTGAACGTCATTCAGCGGAAGGTGCCGCCACACGTAGCGGACGTCGTCTCCGAATGTCTCGAGCAGCTCGCGGATGACCACCTCGGCGCGCCCGCAATATGGGCACTCGTAGTCGCCGTACTCCACCAAAGTCACCGGCGCCTGGTCGGAGCCGCGGACGTGGTCCCGCTCCGGACTGACGTCCTCCGAGAGGTCGAGCAGCTCGTCCGCCGTGCCTGCCATCTGACGGGCGCGGACCGAGTCGGGCAGTCTCGCGATTACCCGAAACACGGCCCAGCTCAGGAGCGACGAGAGGATCGCCGCGGCGAGCACCCCCAGCTTGGCCTCCTCGAGTTGCTGCCCGTCGAACGCGATGCTCGAGATCAGGAGCGCAACCGTGAAGCCGATGCCGGCCACCGCCCCAGCGGCAACGATCTCGGGCCAGCTCAGCGATCGTTGCAGTCCGCCGAGGCGCGGCCGCGTGGCAAGCCAGGCGGCGCCAATCACTCCCACGGGCTTGCCAACGACGTAGCCGAAGACGATCCCGAGCGTGATCGGAGACGTGAGCGCGTCGCGGAGCAGGTCTGCGTCGACGTCGATGCCCGCGTTGGCGAGCGCGAACAGAGGCACGATCACGAAGCTGGTCCAGGGGTGGAGCCGGTACTGGAGGCGTTCGTTCGGCGAGACCGCCGAGGTCACCCCGAGCTGGGCCGAGCGCGCCAACTCCGGCGTGGGCTGCTCCCGAAACGAGCGCGTCAGCTCCGTCACGCGCTCGAGCTCCGAGCGCGCCGGCGGGTACGCGCTGGTCACGAGCCCGACGGCGAGACCTGCGATGACCGGGTCGACGCCTGACTCGAAGAGCGCCACCCAAACCGCCGCTCCGAGGATCACCGCCGCCGGTGCACGCCACTCGGCGGGCGCGTAGCGGAGCGCGATCAGCGCGGCGAAGAGCGCGACGGCGAGGGCCAGCGGCAGCAGCTCGACGTTGTCGCTGTACACGGTGGCGATGACCAGCAGGGCCACCAGATCGTCGATGATCACGAGGGTCAGAATCCGCACACGCAGCCGCTCGGCACCGCTGGCCACGAGGGCCAGAACGCCGAGTGCGAATGCCGTATCGGTCGACATCGCTGCGGCCCAGCCGTGGGCTCCCGTGCCGCCGGCGTTGAACAGGAGGTAGATCAGGACCGCCATGGCCATCCCGCCCAGCGCCGCGAGCGCGGGAAGGGCGAGCCGGTGCCGTTCGCGCAGGGCGCCGAGGTCGAGCTCCCGCTTGGCCTCGAGGCCGACGACGAGGAAGAACAGCGTCATCAGTCCCTCGTTGATCCAGTGCCGGAGGTCCAGCGAGATTCCGTCCCCGCCCAGTTGGATCGAGAGCTTCGTCTCCCAGACGGACTCGTAGGAGTCAGCCCACGGCGAGTTGGCCCACACCATCGCCGCGACTGTCGCGGCGAGCAGCACCATGGAGCTGCCCGACTCGGTGCTCAGGAAGCTGCGGATCGGCGCCGCGACGTTGCGCGCCCAGGCGGTGCGCCCGCTGAAGCTCGCCGCGGGTGCTGCGCCACTCACGAGATGGGCGGCGGGCTACCCTCCGCGCTGGCTCGGAGCGCCGGGGCCCATTCGCACGCGAGGCAGGCGTACTGGAACGCCGAGCGGACGAACTCGCGGGCGGCCGCGTGCGGGTCCGCGCTCGAGCGGGCGTCCTCCCAGTCCAGCACGAACAGGCCCAGCTCGGCGTTCCAGTGGGCGGCGGGCGGGGACAGCGTCCCGTCGGCGAACCCGTCCGGCGCCGGGTGTGCGTAGGCGTAGAACGCCGCGCTGCCGTACTTCGCGTCGCCGGGCCACCACCCCACGGCCACCTCCTGTGAATCCATCGAGTTGCGCATGATGAAGTCGTCGGACGGCGGGTCGGCCGGGTGGCCCGAGAAGAGGCTCACTGCAAGGTCGAAGGAGCCCCACCAGGCGTGCACCGGCGTCGAGCGGCCGCGGTAGGGCGCCCGGAACTCCGCGAGCACGAGCGCCGCCTGCGTGGCCGCAGCGAAGTAGGACTCGACCTGGCGCTCGTCATAGGTCGTGTGCTCGTGGTCCTCGTCGAGTGGAGCGGTCCACGGGACCTCCTGGGGCGTCGGGTCGATCGCGACGGCACCTGCAAGGCCGCGAACCGCCTCCAGAAGCTCGCGCGTGACGTCGCCGACGGCCCGGTTCGGAGTGAGCGCGATGCGCCGCACGCGCCCGTCGCTGTGCTCGACGAGCGCCTCGTGGGTGTGCAGGTCCAGCGCGACGACGAACGCCCCCGACCCGTCGGGGGCCCGAAGCGGAGCGGTGTCCCAGCCACGCGCGGTGAGACGCAGCGCGGCGTGCTGGAGCTGCGGCTCAGGCGGAGCGAGCGCCACGGCAAACTTGCCGAGCACCTGGGTGTGAGCGTGCAGGGTGTCGCAGGTGGCACTCCAGTCCGCGTAAGCCAGCTCCGGCCACTCAGTCGCCATTCAGGCGAGGATACGCCGTGAGATGGGTCCCGATTGGAAGCGCACAGTCCACTGCCTCGGCGATCTGCACGCCGGTGCGATCACACGCGCTCGCCTCGATGCGGTGAGCCGAGACATCGAGCTGCTCGGGCCGCCGGCCCTGCACCTGCAGGTGGGCGATGCCACCGAGGGCGGCAAGGTGCACGAGGACAAGCTCGCTCGGCGCTTCCTCGACGACCTGCCGGCACAGTGGGTCACGGCCCTCGGTAACCACGACATCCTCCACAACGACCGGACCGTGGCCGACTGGAGCCGCGCGTATGAGCAGCCCTCGCAGAACTTCGCGGTGGAGCTCGACTTCGTGCGTGTGATCGTGGTCGGGCCCAATCGGACCGAGCCGGGTCGGCGTGCCGGCCGGCTCTCGAGGGCGACGCTGTCCTATCTCGCGCGCGAGCTGGCGGGCACCGAGAAGGACTGCTGGGTCGTCTGCCACTGGCCGCTGCTGCGGACGGTGATGGGAGACCCGCGCCTTCATTTCACGTCGGCGATGGAGGCCTTCCATGCGAAGCCGGACGCGGACATTCGGGATCTCCTCGCCTCACACCGCAACGCGAAGGTCTGGGTGTCCGGTCATACCCACTCGCCGCTCAGCGCCCCCGGCCTGATCAAGCGCACGAAACTGGCGCCCAAGCGCTCGATCGTGGCGATCAACGCGTCGGCGCTGGTCGGGATCGGCAAGCGGCGCAACCCGCGCGCGCCGCTCTGCTCGCTCTACTTGACCCATCGGCCCCAGCGCCTAGAGGTGCGCTGCCGGGACCACCGGGCAGGGGCGTGGCGAGCGCTGCGAGGGCGCCAGGTCGTAGAGCTCTCGGTCTGAGCGCGCAAGAAAGCGGGGTCCGATCCGTTTCAGGCCCTATGCGATCGCGTCTTTCGGCTTGCCTTGTCCTGGCCATCCTCGCCGCAGTGCCCGCCAGCGCGGGAGCGGCCCCGGTGCCCGAGGGCGCCGCATGGTCCGAGGCCACGTTCCCGTCATCTGACGGAGTGAAGCTGCATGCCGACATCCTGCGGCCGAAGAACCTGCCCGCCGGCACGAAGACGCCGGTGATCCTCGCCGTCGGTCCGTACTTCAACCACTCGGGTCAGGTTGGCGTGGCCGGGCCCGTGCAGGGCGCCTCGTACGACCCCGTCGGACCCGCCGGCCCGTCGGACCGCTTCCTCGACCTCATCGAGGGCGCCAACCTCATGGAGCGCGGCTACACCTTCGTGATGGTCGATCTCCGCGGCTTCGGCGGCTCCACCGGCTGTCTGGACTGGGCCGGACCCGGTGAGCAGGCCGATGTAGTGAACTCCGTCAAGTGGGCCGCCTCGCAGCCGTGGTCGACCGGCAAGGTCGGTATGTACGGCAAGTCGTACGATGGCGTGACAGGCCTCATCGGCGCCAACCACCGTGTGCCCGGGCTGGAGGCGGTCGTCTCTCAGGAGCCGGTCTATGACCTCTACCGGTACCTGTACGGCGACGGCATCCGGCGCCTCAACTCGGTGCTGACGCCCGCCCTGTACGACGCGATCGACCTGACGCCGGGGAGCATCCAGGACGATCCGTCCTACAACGCCAACGGACTTGACGACACCCAGCGCCCGGGCTGTCCCGTGCTCAACTGGGCAGACCAGGCCGGAGGCGACGACCACTACTCGGCCTACTGGCGCCAGCGCAACCTGATCCCCGCGGCCAAGGGGTCCACCGTGCCGCTGTTCCTCACCCAGGGCCTGACCGAGAACAACACGGTGGCCGACGGCATGGCCCAGTACCTCGAGAACCACAGCGGGTACGAGCGCGCCTGGCTCGGCCCGTGGGATCACGTCCGTGGCAACGAGCGCGACGAGGACGGCCGCCTCCTGATGGGTCGCGAGGGGTTCTTCGACGAGGTCATTCGCTTCTACGACAGGTTCCTCAAGGGGACCACGCCCGCCGTCCAGGACCCGCCGATCGCCGTGCAGACGAACGACGGGAAGTGGCGTGCCGAGGAGTCCTGGCCGCCCGCCGACGCGACGGGCTACACGAGCGCGCTCCGGACGGGCAGCTACACCGACGACGGCTCAGGTTCGGCCACCGAGACGAGCGACACCGAGGGCGTGTGGACGATCTCCCCGCGCCTGCCGCACGCCGCGCACCTGGCCGGCTCGGGCAAGGCGGTGGTCGACGTGGCCACCACCCGGCCCAACGCCAACCTCGTGGTCGACGTGTATGACCTCGACGAGTTCGGCATCGGCCCGCTGATCACCCGTCAGGGCTTCCTGGCCCGGTCGGCCGGCGAGAAGACGCTCGACCTGTGGTCGGCCGACTGGAAGATCGCGGCCGGCCACCGGATCGCGGTGCGCGTGACGGACGCCAACGAGGACTGGTGGATCCACACGCCGCTGTTCGACACGGTCGAGGTCGTCGGCGGTTCGGTGACCTTGCCGTTCCTCGCCTTCGAGCGGACGGCCACGATCCAGGGCGACCCGGGCACGCAGCTCGAGGGCTATCTGAACGAGACGATCACCGTGCCGCCGGAAACGGTGCGCGACTCCACGACCAGCTCGTTCAACCTGCCTCCGGCGCAGCAGCCGGCGGGACAGCCGACGGATTGATCTAGAGGGTCAGGGGTACAGTGGTCGGGATGGAGCCCGAACCACGCGACGAGCGCCCCGCGGATGGACCCGACGCCAAGCGCGAAGCACGGCGCGAGGCGCGGCGCACTGATCGGAAGCCCGGGGTGATGATCCCGAGCCGCGGCAAGCGCCTCCCACTCGAGGCGCCGCTGCTGCGGTTCGTTGCCACAGCCGGGATCGTCGCCATCGGGGTGGTCATCGCCGCGATCATGAGCTCGCAGGACTCCCAGGGCTGGCTCATCGGCCTGGTCGTCTCGCTCGTGTCGCTGGTGCTGGCCGCGCTCTTGTGGTCGTCGCGACGCCTCTGAGCGTGAGCGCTAGAGGCCCTTGGGGTGCGTGACGCTGAAGCCGTCCGAAGCGCGCTGCTCCATCGTCCAGCGCGAGCCGGTCCGCGAGCGGGCGCTCGTGTCGAAGCGCATGCCCGCCACGACCATGTAGACGTGGCCGCCGTTCGCGTAGATGGTGATCCAGCGGCCGTTCCCCTCCACGCCCCAGCGGGCGAAGTCGCCGGATACGAGCGCGCTGTCGAGCAGTCCACCGCCGTGTAGGGCGTAGGACACGGACCCCGAGCAGTCGTATCCGGTGTCGTCCCACTTGGCGTGGCCGCCGCCCCACTTGTAGGGAGTAGTCGCGATCGCGTTGCCCGCCGCGATCACCTCCTTCACGACCTCGGGCGCCGACTCGGGCGGGACCGCGAAGCCGTCGGCCGTGACCGAGCCCTTGGCGCCCGGGACGACCGTCTCGGGCGGCGGCGGGGCGACGTATGACGCGCCCCCGCTGCCCGGATCCTTCACGGCGCGCTTGATCGTGCGCTGCTCGCGGGCGGTCGCGACGCCGTCGGCTCTCAGCTCCAGATCGGCCTCGGTCGTCCTCAGCGCGCGCTGCGTGCGCGGGCCGAACTCTCCGTCGCGGGCAATCCTGTGCCCGGCAGACACGAGATAGCGCTGGAGCTTCTTCACGTCGCCGCCACTCGCCCCGAGCGTCAGCGTCCGGGAGCCGTAGGGCGCGGCGGAAGCCTGCGCGGGCAGCGCAACCGCGACAGCGAGCGCTGCCACGAACGGCGTCAGTTGTCTCCAGGCACGGGAGTACATGGGTGGGCGGGTCGCCTGCGGGGTTAGCTGTCGGGCTCGCGCTGGTGTTGCGCTTCGCCGTGATCACACGGCGTTCGCCCCAAGCCCAGATGTCTGGGCCACTGGGTCCCCCGTTCCCCCGTCTCGCCTGACGGAGGACTCGGCAGTGAACGACACGGGCACCATATCGATCGGCTCCGGACGGCTTTCTCCTGCTTCGCGGGCGGCTTCTTGCAAACGCCGGTCTAGGGACGCGCCGCGGTGGCGACCCTTCCCACGCTCCCCTGCTCGTCCAGCGCGCGCACGCTCACCTGTCGCGGGCGCCCGGTGAGCGGCACCGAGGCGGTCTCGCCACCCGCCACCGGATCGGTGGCCACGCGCCGGAACGGTCCGCCCGTGGAGATCTCGTAGGCCGCCGGGCGGCCGCAGAGCAGGTCGTCGCCGGGTGAGCTGAAGCGCAGCGTGTTCCCCTGGAGGCGCAGCGCGGTCGGCGCTCCGGGCGGCGTGGCGTCGCGACGCAGGTCACCCGAGTTGGCCTCGTCGTGATGGAAGCGCGGCCACGAGGACGGTGAGCAGGCGGGGGCACCCGTGCGGTAGGCCAGCATCGTCCCCGACCGGGTGAGCGCCACCACGACCTTGTTGTCCGAGCCGCCGAAGGAGCCCACCAGCGGGTTCGCCACCAGCCAGTCCGAGGTCAGCTTCGGCCACGACTGCGAGAGCGGCCGGCCGTCGGCGCGCAGCGCGTACAGGTCCTGTGACGCCGTGCCGCCGATCAGCTCTTCGCCGGCCTGGCCGTCCAGGTCGGCCACCGAGGGGCCGGTCAGGAACTGGAGGTCGTTGACAACGGCCGGGAAGCCGGGCCGGAAGCGCCCGTCGCGCGTGCTCCAGGCCCCGGCGAAGTCCTGCGACCCCTGCTGGTACTCGTTCACGGCGGCGTCGAGCGCCCGCCGCAGCCCCGCGGCCGGGGCCAGGAAGGAGATCCCGCCGCCGAAGTCGCCGAAGGCCGGATGGCCCACCGCCGGGAACGCCGGCGAGTCCTGGACCACGCCGGCGGGCGGGACCGTGTCGACCACGCGGTCCTTGCCGTCCGCGCCGCTCCCGAGGCACGAGTCGCCGTCCGACCGCAGCAGGTAGCCGAGCCCGGCGTCGGGGATGGCGCCCACCGCCACGCCGCCGGCGCCCGCGCACTCGGCCGGGCCGATGACCGGCGAGCCGGTGATGCCCTCGCCCACGATCGGCAGCAGCTCGGATGTGAGCTTGCCGATCTTCGCCGGCCAGCCCTCGAGAACGCGACCGCGCCGGTCCAGCGCGTAGACGCGCGCGTGCGCGGGGTCGAGCACGCCCGTGGCGCCCGCCGCCTGCTCGAGCGCCCGCATCTCCACGTTGTCCGCGTTCAGCCCGCCCTCGCCGGGCGCGTTCACCGCGTACTCCTCGTTCGTGCCGACCACGATCTCGGGCCGCCCGTCGCCGGTCAGGTCCCCCACGGCCGGCGTGGCCACGATCGCGCCCTGCATGAGCGAGTCGCCCGCCTGCTCGTTGAAGGTCACCTGGTGGGTGGCCGGATCGATCGACGCGACCTTCGAGCGGTCCACCACGAGCGCGGGGAAGCCGGGTACCGCCGCGCCGCCGGCGCGCCAGGCGTACACGTGCCGGTCCATCGCCGCGGCCACCACCTCGAGTCGAGCGTCTCCGGTCAGGTCGGCCAGCACCGGCGAACCGATGAAGCCGCGCTGGGTGCGGTTGCGCTCGCCCTTGCGCGCCTCGTCGAAGGGCTGGAGCGGCCGCCCGGACCACTCGACGCGCGTGCCGCGCGTCCAGCGCCGGGTGCCGTCAGCGTTCCAGGCGTAGAGGCGGCCCTCGAAGTCGGCGGCCACGACCTCGGGCACGCCGTCGCGGTTCAGGTCGCCCACCGCCGGCGACGCCAGGAACGCCCCGCGACTCGCGTCGGGCGACACCGCTCCGCCCGCGAATGCCGCGCCGCCGGTGTGGAGCGGCAGCCGGTTGCCGCGCACCGGCCAGCCCGGTGCCTCGCTGCCGTCGGGCCGGTACGCGTGCACCGTGCCGTCGGCCGTGGCCACGATCAGCTCGTTGCGGTTGTCGCCGTCGAGGTCCGCGAAGACCGGCGAGGCGGCGCCGTCGCTCGGGAGCGTGCGCGGGAAGCCCGGCAGCAGGTCGGAGTCGCGGTGGAGGAAGAGGTTGCGGCGGTCCTCGCCGCGCAGGTCGCCGCCTGCGCCCCCTTGTGGGGTGTTCTCCACCCTCAGCCGCAGCGTGAAGCCGTAGGGCTCGGAGTTCGGTCGGCCATTGGAGCTCTGGCCCGCAGTCACGCCGGGCTCACGCCCGCTGAAGTCGCCAGCGCTCGGCGGGAAGCGGCGCTTCAGCCCGGCAACGTCGAGCTGGCCGACCGGGCCCGAGTAGGACCCGCTTCGCTCGCTGCCGTCGCAGTGGCCGCCCTGCACGGGCTCGAAGTCGTCCGTGTCGTTCGGCATCGAGCCGGGGGCCACCTCGAGCACGCAGCGGTAGCCGCCGCCGCGTGCCGAGACCTCGCCGCGCACCTCGAGCGACTCGCGACCCGGGTCCACCAGCGAGTACCAGTCCGGTGAGGTGATCTCGGCCTGCGGAGGTATGCGGCCATCGGCCACCGCCCCGACAGCACCTGCCATGTTGATCCGCCCGTAGCCGTAGAACCAGTCGTGGCCCTTGCGCGCCGGGTAGCGGACGGTGGCCGGGAACGGCGCGACCAGGCGGGTCGGGTTCACCGAGTTCAGGTTCGGGTCGGTGCAGGGGTCGGCCGGCACGCGGCGAGCAGGACAGCTCGGTGGCGGCGAAGTTCACGTCGTCCGCGGTGCCCGTCATCAGCTGGCGGACCTCGTTCGCGCTCAGCTCGATCCCGCGATCCAACGCCGCGCTGTAGATCAGTCCGGCCATGCCCGAGGCCCGGCCCGTGGCATCGGACGAGCAGCTCACGCTCGGGATCGCGACCGCGATCTTGGACGAGAAGTTCGTGCAGCCGTTGAACTGGAGGTAGGAGCGCGGCTCCGCCGTGAGCGCCTCGTCGTACTTCGTGACCGAGTTCACCACGATGGTGTGCGGCTCGTTGGAGGGCCAGTTGTGGTGCTGGGCGGCCTCGTCCGCAGCCGAGGCGATCACGGCCACGTCGTGCTGGTAGGCGTACTCGACCGCGTCCCGGCCCAGGCTGGTGTGGTTGAGCGTGCCGAGCGCCTCCTGCACCACGCGCACGTCGTTGTCGGTGGCGTACAGGACGGCCTGTGCGAAGTCGCTCTCGTCGGCGATGAACGAATCGCCCACGCGAAGGTGGATCGACATGCAGTTCGGGCAGGTGCCGAGCTCACCGCCGTTGTCGGCCTCGGCGGTCGAGTCGCGCGCCTCCCCCGTGCCGTGTCCGTACTGCACGTCGTCGAACGGGTCGTTGTCGTCGTCGAGGAAGTCCCAGCCCACCACGTCGTCGACGAAGCCGTTGCCGTCGTCGTCCGCGCCGTCGCTGAACGCGATCAGGACGTCCTGCGGGTCAAGCAGCGGGCGCCCGTTCTCGTCCGGCCCGTCGCCGAGCGCCGGCGCCGGGTCCACGCGCGCGTCGCAGGCGTAGTCGAGCACGTTGAAGACGCCGTCGCCGTTCGCATCCCAGCCGTCCGCGTAGGACGCGCAGTCCACGCCCGGTTCGCTCGGCTCGCTGCGGTCGCGCAGCGGCGGCTCGAGCTCGCCCTTGCTGAGGCGGGTCTTGCCGCGCAGGTCCTTCATCGCGCCCAGGTCGTTCCACTTGATGCCGGAGTCGAGCACGGCGATCGTCACGTCGGGACGACCGGTCGTCGTCTGCCAGGCGGTCTCCACCGACGGATCGCGGTCCACGAGCTTCGCCCCGCGCACGCCGCCGAGCTCGCGAGGGTCGGCGTTCACGAGCGCGTTGCCGGCCTCGGGCGTGGCCGCGTACATCCAGTCGAGCTTCCCCTGGAGGTCGCTTGGCGCCGCACCGTCGTACTCGTACGGGAACGCGGCCCACGCGCTTCCCGCCATGCTCAACCAGACGACGATCCCCGCCAGCAGCCTCATTCCGCTCCTTCTCCGTTGAAGTTCCCGAACCGGTCACGCACGGCCCCGCGCTCTACCAGCGCGCGCTCCCCGGCGCCCAGCGGCTCCACCGCCGTCCAGCGACCGCCCTCGAGGAGCGCCTCCACCTGCCGGCGCGTCCCGTCCGGCGCCACGAACGTGAACGCGGCGCGCTCGGCCTCTCCGGCGTCGAGCCACGGGCGGAACGAGCAGGTGTCGCAGTACCACTCCACCCGCGCCGGGTCGTCCGGCGCGGCCGGGTCGCGCACGCCGGTCCACCCGACCTGCACGAAGCGGGCGCGCGGCTCGTAGCTGTCCGGATAGTCGATCGGCCCGATCTCGGCCGTCAGCGCGCCGAGCGTGCGAGTGGAGCGCGGCCCGGTGCGGAAGCTCGGGCGCCCGTCCGGCTCCATGCGCAGGTCCTCCACCGTGATGCCGCGCCAGCGCTGCACCCGGAAGCGACCGGAGACCAGCTCATATGGCACCACCTCGCCGCCGGCGCGGCGCTGCCCTCGCACCCTGAAGCGATACCTGCCCGGCGGAGTGGCGAGCCGCCCGCGCCCCGTGTCGAACGCGGACGCAAAGGCCTCGAAATGAGCGGTCCAGCGCCACTCGTGCCCGCCGCTCATGTAGCTCGGCACCTCAGGGCCCTGCGGGAACGCGAGCGTCACCGGCAGCTCACCGCTCATGTCCGCCTCGGGCAACCAGCGGCCGCGCGCGCGGCGCTCGACCACCACCTGCGGGTCGTCGGTGTAGTTCGAGCCACCGCTCCAGGTGAAGAACGTCGCGCCAAAGCGCTCGCTGTCCTCAGGCTGCTCGAGCGCCCGCGGTGCCGCGTCGTCGGGAAGGAGCGCCTCGTACACCGGCAGCGCGTTGGCAGCCGCCTCTCCGAGGGCGCGCGCCCTGACGTCGTTGGCGGCGAGGTCGGCGTCGACCTTCGGCCGCAGGGCGAGCTCGGCCTCCTGGTCGCGCGGCAGCTCGTGCGACGGGTCGCGCAGCAGGCGCCCGAGCGTCACGAGCCTCGTGGCCAGGTAGTCCATCGAGTGCGGGCCCCAGCCGGTGAGCGCCTTGCGGTAGTGGTCGCCGCGCTGGTACTCGCGATAGCTCGCGATGTAGCCGTTGTAGTCGTTCGTCATGCCGATCGGCACGGTCAGCGACCACCCGAGCCGCGCCGACTCCGCGTCGTCGTCGTGCGTGAAGTTGCCCTTGATCAGCGCCGGGTCCGGCGGCTCGGACTCAGCAGTGGCGGCGTTCTCGGGGTCGTTCCAGCCGTTCGCCGGGTTCACCACCTGTGCGTGCATGCGCCGCACCGCGCGGTCGGGGAGATCGCTGAGCACGCCGCCGCGCGGGTCGGCGCAATCCCACGTGCCCTCGCCCTCGTTCGGCGTGCAGCGCTCGAACCAGTCGTAGCCGAGGTACTCGTTGCCCGCGACCTTGTCGGTGCGCGTGCGGATGTTCTCGGCCTGGTCCTTCCACTGCTCGCAGGAGCAGGCCGTGAACAGGATGTCTCCGACCCGGAACGCCTGGAGGTGCACGTTCACATCCTCCTGGAGCGCCCCGTACGACGGCGCCGAGACGTTCTCGGGCACCGGCACTCCCGCCTCCTGGAGCGTGTCGATCCCCACCCCGGGGTCGATGCCGAACTGCTCCGGTCCGGCCGGTGGCCGCTGGCAATCCGGCAGGCCCACCACGGGCACGCCCGGGCGGTCGGTCCGGCAGTTGGACACGCCTGGATAGGGATGGGAGAACGGGCCCGGGTACCAGCGGTCGAGCATGCCCACCGCGGCATTGCGCTGGAACGGGACCGCGGCGCGCGCAGGGTCGGCCACATCGCCGCTGGCCGCGACGATCGCGTTCGCCATCAGGCGGGCGCCGTACTCCGCCTGCGCGTAGTCGCGGTGGGTGAACTCGAGCCGCTCGTGGATGTCGTGGTAGCTGCTGCGCTCGGGCTCCGCGGTGCCCACGGCTCCCTGGGTGAAGATCGTGAGGGCGCCGGTCTCGCGGTCGGTCATCCGCTCGAGCGGACCGAGGTAGTCGGCCGAGACCAGGTCGTTGCCGTCCAGGAACTCCGGGTGGAGGGCGAAGTTCACGAGGTTGGCGAGTGGCCGCGGCCGGCGTGGCCTCGACACGTCGTCGAAGCGAACGACGGTCAGCGTGTGGTCCGCGTCCGAGTTCGGGTAGCCGGCGGGGGTGCCGTCGTCGGCGATCGCCGGGCCGTAGGAGTGGCGATGCGTCTTGTCGAACTGCGTGACCGCGGCGCCCACCCGCGCGGGCACGAGCGCCGCAGCCGCGCGCTCGACCGCCGCGGCCATGCGGCGCGAGTAATAGTCGTAGAAGCGCAGGTCGAAGACGTCCTGGAAGGCCCACACGCCCCACGAGGTCGCGGAGTAGTACGGCGACGAGTGGTTGTGCGAGGCGGCGATGGTGAGCGTCTCGCGCGTGATGCCGGAGGTGCCCGCCTCGAGCAGCTGCGCGGTGCGGCGCCAGAGCAGGTCCTGCGGGATGTAGAGATCGTTCTTGACGAGCGCGATGCGCTTCCCGTCAGGCCCCTCCACCACCAGTGCGCGCACGTTCAGCCGCGATTGGATGCCGTAGGAGGCGGAGCGGCGCGTGGAGTGCGCGTGCGGATCGAGCCCGTGCTCGCCCGCGAAGCTGCCGTCGGACGCGTACTGACCGGCCGACGCGCCCACGTGCCAGCTCGCGTCCACGGACGCCACGCCGGCCTTCAGGCCGGCGGCATGCGCTGCGGGCGCGGCGACCAGCGCCGCGGCAGCCAAGATCGTTGCGATGCACCCCTGCCTCACTACGACGCTCCCACCGGCATTGTGCCGAGCCGACGCCAGCGCCGCGCCGGTTCAGTTGTGGTCGTGCCCTCGGCGGCTCAATCCCTGAGTCGTTGCTTGCTCTCCCAGCTTCCTCGTCGTAGGGTCGGGCCATGGACTCGCGGCCGCAACGCCGCATCTGGACGCTGGCCGGCGTCGGCGTGATCTCCGTCGCGCTGCTCGGTCCCGCCGATGCGTCGGCAGCTCGCGGTTTCAAGCTCGGTGTGCCGCAGCTTGGCGACATGAGCGTCGCCCGCGTGCTCATGCAGATCACGCCCACTCGCGGCGCAACCCCTGGCCGGGTCGTAATGCGGGTCAGGAATGCGCGGCGCCTGCCGAAGAACGTGGGCGTGGCCGGACGGCTCCGGCGCGTCGGAAAGTCGAAGCGATACATCGCGCGCGTTTTCGTCCTGCACAGTGACCCGTCACGCACCTCGGCGCGCGCGGCACAGCCGATCGCCTCCGGGGTCGACTTCCTCATCGGGTACCCGCACAGCCGCGTGGACATTCTGGACGACGGCGCCTCGGACGTGAACGTGATCACGGATCCCGATGTGCCTCCGCACTGCTTCCTGCCCCAGTCGAATGACGAGTGGAGCCGGTTCACGCCGCTCGTGGAGCCCAGAGCGGGGTTCCCTCGCCAGCTCAACCCGCTCTCGCAGGCCGCGCGCGACTTCCTCTGCGCCCGGCCGGTGCCCCGCTTCATCCGCACGGAATTCGGCACGTTGGAGCCGGCGCCGGCCTTCGCGGGCGTGCACGGGCGGTTCGAGGGCAGCCGCTTCGAACACGTCTTCCGCGTGCACGGCAACGAGGACATGGGCGGCTTCTCGATCGAGCCGCCCGCCGGCGGCATGTTCGTGGCCTGCGGCGGCGACGACGCGCCCTGCTTCCTCGAGAGCGGCCGCGTGCTGGTCCCCGGGCCGTTCCCCGCCGGGACCGACGTGGACGTGAACGCTCGCGCCAACGTCGAGATCCCCCGGCTGGTCACGGGCGAGTCGTTCCCGGGCGATAGCGGCGGTGTGTTCAACGGTACGCCGCGCCAGTTCCGCATGGGCGTGCGCTTGAGGTTCTAAGGTGGCGCCGGTGCAGCCGGCGGAAGAGACCTTCCAGAAGCTCGTCGCGCAGCTCGACTACCCGATGTTCATCGCGACCGTCGCCGCGGAGAGCGAGCGCGCCGGCTGCCTGATCGGGTTCGCGACCCAGTGCAGCATCCACCCGCCGCGCTTCCTCGCCGGCATCTCGGACAAGAACCGCACCCACCGGGTCGTCGCGGCGGGCGTCGCCGCCATGGCCATCCACCTGGTGCCCGAGGACGCGGCCGAGCTCGCCGAGCTGTTCGGCGGCGAGACCGGCGACGAGCTCGACAAGTTCGAGCGCTGCTCGTGGCGGCCAGGCCCGGACGGCGTGCCGCTCCTCGACGACTGCCCGAGCCGGTTCGTCGGGCGCATCCTCGAGCGCGTGGACTTCGGCGACCACACCGGCATGGTGCTGGAGCCGTTCTTCGCGGAGGTCGAGGAGAGCGAGGGGCAGCTGGGGTTCCACCGCGCGAAGCGGATCGATCCCGGGCACGAGGCCTGATCCAGGGCGCCTGCCCGGTTAGAGTCCGCGCATGCCGGTGGCCCGCGAACACATGTCGCGCGACCTTCTGAGCGTCTCGCCGGGCGACTCGCTCTCGGAGGTCGCTCAGCGGATGGTCGACCGCGACGTGGGCGCGGTGATCGTGATGGACGGCTCGGAGCTGTCCGGGATCCTCACCGAGCGCGACGTGCTGCGGGCTGTCGCGGCCGGGATCGAGGAGCAGGCCGTGGTCTCGGACTGGATGACGCGCGACCCCGAGACGATGGGGCCGGACGACACGACCCAGCACGCCGCCGTGCTGATGATCCACGGCGGGTTCCGGCATCTGCCGCTCGTGGAGGGCAGCGACGTGGTCGGGATGCTCTCGATCCGGGACCTGATGCGGGTCGTGCTCGACAACGCGGCCCCGCGCGGGGTCTAGGCCCGCCATGAGATGCGACGTCGTTGTCGCGGGCGCGGGCCTGGCCGGCCTGAGCGCCGCACGCGATCTGATGAGCAACGGCACGGACGTGGTCGTGCTCGAGGCGCGCAACCGGCCCGGCGGACGGGTGGAGCAGACGACACTCGCGGACGGGCGGATCGTGCAGCTCGGCGGCGAGGTGATCGGTCCGTTCCAACACGCCTACCTACAGCTTGTCGAAGAACTCGGACTGACGATCGTGCCCTCATTTCCCCAGCTTCCGGGAGCGGACACCTGGGTGCTCGCGGACGGGCGCTACGTGGGCGACGGCTTCCCCTGGATGAGCGACGCCGACCGCGCGAGCTACGCGACCCTGGACGAGGAGTTCGGCAAGCTCGCCGCGAGCGTCGACCCCGAGGACCCGTGGTCGCACCCGGACGCCGACCGGCTCGACCGCCTCTCGATGGCGGCCTGGCTGCGCGACAGGGGCGCCACGCCGAACGTGGTCCGCGCGCGCGACCTGGCGATGCTGGCGCTGTCCGCCGAGTCGGTGGAGCGCACCTCCCTGCTGGCGGAGCTGCGCAAGGAGGCGGCCGCCGGCGCGGGCGGCTTCTACAACTACGAGGTCTGGGAGTGCAGCCGCGTGGCCGAGGGCTCCGCCACGGTGGCCCTGCGCATGGCCGAGGAGCTCGGCCACCGCGTGCGCTACGCCACGCCAGTCACTCGCATACGGGTCTCGCCGCAGGGCTGCTCCGTCACCACGGAGACCGGCGAGCGCTTCGACGCGGACGCCGTGGTCTGCGCGCTCCCGGTCGGGCCGCTACGCAACGTGAGGGTCGAGGGTGTCTCGGACGAGCGCATGGGCTCGCTCGACCGCCAGCGCCATGCCCTCGCCGCCAAGGTGGTGTTCGCCTACGCGGACTCGTTCTGGCACGACCAGGGCCAGAACGGCGACTGCTACTTCGAGACCGCCGTGATCGGCGGCACCTGGGTGCAGCGCGAGGGGATCATGTCCACGCTCGTCCCGCCCGAGCGCCTCGCCGCCTTCCTCACCAGCTCGCAGGCCCAGCTCGAGGCGGAGCTGACGGAGGAGATGGTCGCGGCCTTCGGCGACGCGGCGCGCGACACGCAGGCGGTGTTCTTCCGGCGCTGGGGCGTGGACCCCTGGACCCGCGGCTACATCACCGGCTGGCGCCCAGGCGACGTGATGTCCGTCGGCCCCCTGCACGGCACGCACGAGCCGCCCTTCTACGTCTGCGGCTCGGACCAGTGGGTGTGCGGCTACATGGAGGGCGCAGTTCGCACCGGGCGCGCCGCCGCGGCCGCCGCGATCGGTACTTACGCAAGATAAGTACATGCACGCGCCGCTTTCTGCCATGGGCAGAGGCCCTGCCCGGTGCGATAGTTGTCTGTGCAAGCAGTTCGTCAATTGAGGGGACGCACAGACAATGAATTCCACTGCTACTTCAACGCTCATTCCGACGGGCACCTGGACCGTCGACCCGGCTCACTCGACCGTCGGCTTCGCCGTCAAGCACCTCGGCATTGCAACGGTGCGCGGCAGGTTCGAGAAGTTTGAGGGCACGCTCGAAATCGGCGACGACCTCTCCAAGGCTCGTGCATACGGCACGGCCCAGGCCGACTCGATCAACACGGACGAGCCCGATCGCGACGCGCACCTGCGCTCGGCAGACTTCTTCGGCGCAGAGGCGAACCCGGAGCTTCGCTTCGAGTCCACGGCGCTCCGCCCGCTCGACGAGGACACGTTCGAGATCGTGGGCCAGCTCACGATGAACGGCGTGACCAACCCCGTGACGCTGACGGGGGACTTCCAGGGCGCGGAGACCGACCCGTGGGGCAACGAGCGCATCGGCATCGAGGTGATGGGCCAGGTGAAGCGCGGCGACTGGAACATGACCTTCAACCAGGCGCTCGGGAGCGGCAACCTCCTGGTGGGCGAGAAGGTCACGCTGAGCCTCGACCTCTCAGCGGTGAAGCAGGGCTAATACGGCCACCGCTTGTAGGCTCATACGGTGCGGGAGCTGCTTGCGGACCTGATCGAAAGTGCGCGAGCGCGCGCCGGCTATGCCGACGCGCGTTTCGTGCGTTCAAGGGTCGAGCGGCTCTCCACCCGCAACGGGCGGCTCGACCAGCTCGACTCCGGCGAGAGCGAGGGCATAGGCGTGCGCGTGAGGGTGGGCGGCGTGTGGGGCTTCGCGGCCGTGCGCGGCAGCGACCGGCGCGACGCCGAGGCCGCGCTCGCGCGGGCGCTCGCCATAGCCGAGGCCCAGCCGGCCGTCCCGGAGGAGACCCCGCTCGCGCCCGAGCCGCCTGCGCAGGGTGAGTGGGCGAACCTCGTCGCGCGCGACCCGTTCGAGGTTTCGCTCGAGGACAAGCTCGCCATCCTGCTCGCGGCCGATGCCGGCCTGCGAACCGAGCCGGGCGTGAACCTGACGCTCGCGCGCTTCTCGGCCTTCCAGACGGACAAGATCTTCGCCAGCACGGAGGGCGCCCTCTGCGAGCAGCGGATCACGGAGTGCGGCGGCGGCATCGCCGCCGTGGCCGTGGACGGTGAGAGCCAGATCCGCTCCTACCCGGCCTCGCACGGCGGCCTCGTGGCGCAGGCCGGGTACGAGCACTTCCTCGCGCTCGAGCTTCCGGGACATGCACCGGCGGTCGCCTCCGAGGCGGTGGCGCTCCTCCGCGCACCGGCCTGCCCGCCGGGGCGGAAGACGCTGATCCTGGGCGGAGAGCAGCTCGGCCTCCAGGTGCACGAGTCGGTCGGGCATGCGGTGGAGCTCGACCGCGTGCTCGGCCGCGAGGCCTCGTATGCGGGCACCAGCTTCGTGCCCGCTGACGGCATCGGATCGCTTCGCTTCGGCTCGGAGCACGTGAACGTGACCGCCGACGCCACCAATTCGGGTGGGCTCGGCAGCTTCCGCTGGGACGACGAGGGCGTGGAGGGACGCCCCCTGCCGATCGTGCGAGACGGGGTGCTCGCGGGCTTCCTCTCCTCGCGCGAGACCGCGGCCGAAATCGGTCTCGACCGCTCGGGCGGCTGCATGCGGGCGGAGGGCTTCGAGCGACAGCCGATCGTGCGAATGACGAACGTGAACCTCGAGCCCGGCGAGGCAGGCAGCCTCGATGACCTGATCGCCGACACCGGCGACGGCCTGCTGATCGAAACCAACCGCTCCTGGTCGATCGACAACCGCCGCCTGCACTTCCAGTTCGAGGGCGAGGCGGCCTGGGAGATCTCGGGCGGCGAGCGCGTCCGCCTGCTTCGCAACCCGAGCTACGCCGGCGTGACGCCGCAGTTCTGGGGCAGCTGCGACGCCGTCTGCTCCGCAGGGGAGTGGGAGCTGATCTCCCTGCTCGACTGCGGCAAGGGTGAACCCGGCCAGGTGATGCGGGTGTCGCACGGCACGGCGCCCGCGCGCTTCCGCGACGTCGAGGTGGGCATGGCGTGAACACCCTCGAGGTTGCCGAGCGCGTCGCCGGCCACGCGGGGCCGGGCGCGCTCGCGCTTGTCACGCAGGAACGCTCGCTGATGCTGCGCTTCGCCGCGAGCAGGCCCACGCAGTCGACGGGGATCGACGACTTGACGGTGGAGGTGGCTATTCCCCTGCGCGGGAATGTCGGGCGCGCGTCGACCAATGCGGTGGATGACGGCGCGCTCGCCGACTGCGCCGCTCGTGCGCGGCTCGCGGCCCAGGCTGCCGGCGTGAGCCACGACGGCAGCTTTCCCGGCTTCGATCCGGACTACGACGTACCGCGGTTGGAGTCGTTCGACGCCGCCACGGCGGAGCTCGACCCTGCCCGCGGGGGAGCCGCGCTGGCCGACGCGTTCGTGGTGGCCGAGGCTCACGGGGTCGAGGCACACGGGATCTGGACGGTCGCCGAGCAGGACCAGGCCTGGGCCACCGTCGATGGTGGCGGCGCTGAGCGGCGCACCGATGCCTTCATGAAGGTCATCTGCCTCGCAGCGACCGGGCGCAGCGGGTATACGTCGCAGTCCACGGTGGCGCTAGGCGAGCTCGCGCCGAGCGACCTCGCAGAGCGCGCCGCCCTCAAGGCGGTGGCCGGCGGCGAGCCCTTCGAGCTTCCTCCCGGCGAATATCCGGTGGTGTTCGCGCCCCAGGCGGTGGGCTGGCTGATCGACCTGCTCGGCGCCACGGCCTTCAACGGGCTGGCCTACGCCGAGGGCCGCGGCGCGCTCGCCGACCGGCTGGGGCAGCTCGTGGCCGCACCCGCGATCAACCTCTCCGACTCGCCCACCAGCGCGCGCACCCTTCCGCGCAGCTTTGACGCGGAGGCCACGAGGAAGACGGCCTTGCCGCTGCTCCAGGACGGGATTGCCTACGGGGTCGCGCACGATGTGCGCAGCGCCGCGCTCGCCGGCGCGGTGAGCACGGGACACGCGCTGACCCCGGGCGGAGACCCGGGCGGCCCCCTCCCAACGAACCTCGTGCTCGCCGGCGGCGAAGCGCGCGACGAGGCCGAGCTCTGCGCCACGATCGAGCGCGGCATCTACGTGACGCGCCTCTGGTACGCGAATGTGGTGCGGCCCAAGGAGACGCTGATCACGGCCGTCACCCGCGACGGCACCTTCCTGATCGAGGACGGCACGGTCACCCGGCCCCTCCGCGACCTGCGCCTGACCGACAGCGTGCTGGGGATCCTCTCCCGCACAACGGCGCTCACCCACGAGCAGAAGCTCACCAGCGACGGGGAGTTCTACGGCCGCCGCTTCGCCTACGGGGTTGTGAGTCCCGCACTGAGGGCAGAGGCAGCCCGCTTCACCGGTTCCGCCGGCTGAAGCGCCAGACGGCTTCCCCGTCCTCCTGCGCATCGCCGTCGTGCTCGAAGCCGGCCTTCTCGAGGACGCGGGTGGAGGCATTGCGCTCCGCCAGCGTGTGGGCGATGACCGCCGTGACCCCGTCGTCGGAGAATGCCTCGGCGAGCATCTCCCGTACGGCCGCGGTGGCCAGCCCGCGCCCGCGCCGGGCTGCGGCGATCTCGTAGCCAAGCTCCACGACGCGGTCCTGCGGCGGGCCCTTGAAGCCACCCCAGCCGACCAGCTCGGGCGGGTCACCGGCCACGAACAGGCGAGCTCCCCAGGCAGAGCCGCTCGGGTCGGCGGCAAGTGCGTCCCTGGTGCGCTTCAGCGCCGTCGTGAAGGTCGCCCAGCCGGGCACGACCTCGTGGCCAAGCGCTCTTGCCAGCGCGTCGTCGCCTGCGATTGCGGCGTCCAGCAGATGCAGGTCGGCGCGGACCAGGCGGACCATGGTGGTCTCGCCCGGCTAGATCTTCAGCAGGACGATCACGTTCAGGACAAACAGCAGCGAGAAGAAGACGGTCCAGCGGTTCAGGTTGCGCTCGACCAGCGAGCCGCCGCCGAAGGGGCCCGCGCCGGTGCCCACGCCGAACGCGCCCGACAGGCCGGCGTCCTTGCCCGAGTGCAGCAGGATCAGCACGATGACGACCACCGCGAGGATGATCTGCAGGCCGCTGAGAATCGCTTCCATCGGGCGAGAAGGCTAGCGGTCCATGCCGCCCTCGGGCGTACGTCCCTCGAGCCGGTCCAGCCGGCGCAGGATCTCGATCGCCTCGCCGCGCAGGTCGCGGTCCACCGAGCGCCAGTCCTCGCGGGAGAGCTTGCCCATCTGGTGGTCGAGCTCGGCGTCGCGGATCTCGCGGTACTTCGCCTCCTTGGCGGCGCTCAGCTCGGCCAGCATCGTCTCGTCACGGCGCTCCTCCACGTCTCGGCGCCGCAGCGGCAGCCACAGCACCGCCGCGACGATCGCGGCGAGCACCAGCAGGGCGAGCGCGTACTCCACGGGCGCCTACGCGCGCGAGAGCTCTTGGCCCACGCGGGCCGAGTAGAGCGAGCGGACGCGCCGCATCCGTGCCTCAGGCGACGGCCATGCCGCGATCAGAGCGCCCAGGATCACGATGCCGCCGCCGATCCAGATCCACACCACGAGCGGTGACGCGATCGCCCGGAAGGCCGCGGGCGGCGGGTCGCTGCGGTAGCGCTCCGCCAGCGCGGCCACGATCAGGGCCTGCACGTCGCCGGGCGAGTCGGCGAACTTGGCGTCGGCCTCGCGGATCGGCCCCTCGAGCGAGCCGATGTCGGGGCGCACGGCAAGCCAGAAATCCCGGGTGAGGCCCCAGCGGACGTCCACCTCGCTGGTGGCCTCGCCCTCGAAGAAGCGGGAGATGGTGCCGAGCGAGGGATCCCCACTCGAGTAGTAGTTGCGCGACGGCCGCAGCACGAAGTGCTTGCCGTCCTTGCGCACGTCGAGCACCGCTCCGAACGAGATCGGCGCGCCCGTCCCGGCGGAGTCGCCGCCGAGCTTGGCGGTGGCCTCGCGATAGGTCACGTCGTAGCCGTTCACCTCGAACGAGTCCCCGGGCGAGAGGCGCACGTCGCGCTGGTCGAGGAACGCGGACGACGCAGCCACCCCCAGGAACAGGACCGCGATGCCCGCGTGCACCAGGAAGCCGCCGTAGCGGCGGCGGTTGCGGCCGGTGAGCCGCGCCAGGGCTCGCGGCCAGGCCTCGCCGGTCATCGTGCGGCGTGCCCTGGTGCCGCGCCAGAGCTCCTGCCCCACCGCGGCGAGCACGAACGCCACGAGGCAGAACATCGCGAGCGAGGGCGGGCTGTCGGCGGCGTCGGTGAGCGCCAGCAGCGCCACCAGCGTGATCGCGATCGCCGCGAGCGGCACGGTCAGGATCCGCCGCAGCGAGGAGGGCGTGAACCGCCGCCAGGCGAGCATCGGCCCGATCGCGGTGAGCAGGACGAGCACGAGCGCCAGCGGCGTGACCAGCCGGTTGAACCACGGCGGCCCGACGCTCGCCTCGGTGCCCGTGATCGCCTCCGAGATCAGCGGGAAGAACGTGCCCCACAGAATCACGAGGCAGAGTCCCACGAGCACCAGGTTGTTCAGCAGGAAGAACGCCTCGCGCGAGAGCAGCGAGTCGAGCCGCGCCTCCGAGCGCAGGTCGGGCAGCCGCGCGATGATCAGCGCGGCCGAGCCGGCGATCACGACGCCGATGAACACGAGGAACTGGACCCCGATCGTCGACGCGCCGAACGCGTGGATCGACTCGAGGATCCCGCTTCGCACCAGGAAGGTGCCCATCAGCGCCAGCGTGAACGTGGCGCAGATCAGCGACACGTTCCACACCTTCAGCATCCCGCGCTTCTCCTGCACCATGATCGAGTGCAGGAACGCGGTGCCCACCAGCCACGGCATCAGCGAGGCGTTCTCGACCGGGTCCCAGGCCCAGTAGCCGCCCCAGCCGAGCTCGGTGTACGACCAGAGCGCGCCGAGCATGATCCCCGTGCCGAGGAAGGTCCAGGCGATCAGCGCGAAGCGGCGGGTGGCGCGGATCCAGTCGGCGCCCGTGCGCCGCGCGATCAGCGCCCCGATCGCGAACGCGAACGGGATCGAGAAGCCCACGTAGCCCGTGTAGAGCATCGGCGGGTGGATCATCATCGCGGGGTGGCGCAGCAGGGGGTTGAGGCCGGCGCCCTCGGCCGGCGGCATCGCGAGCGTGTCGAACGGGTTCTCCCAGCCGACCATCAGCAGCAGGAAGAAGCCGGCGATGACCCCGAGGACAGCGGTGGCGTAGGGCGCGATGTCACGCAGCGAGCGGCGCGTGAGGAACAGCACCGCGCTCGCGAACAGCGACAGCAGCGTGACCCACAGGAGCAGCGACCCGTCCTGCGTGGCCCACAGGGCCGTGACCTTGTAGAAGGTCGGCGTGTCCGTCGAGGAGCCCTCGGCCACGAGCGCGAACGAGAAGTCCGAGCGCAGGAACGCAGCCTCGAGCAGCCCGAAGGCCGTTACGCAGAGCGCCGCCACGCAGTAGATCGCCCGGCGGCCCGAGGTGATCCACTCGCGGCGTCCGCTGCGCACTCCGTACACCGAGGCGACCACGGCGTAGAGCGCCGTCAGCAGGGCGACGGCGAGGCAGGCGGACCCGACGCCGGCCACGTCAGCTCGCGGACTCGTCCTTGGTGAACTTCGACGGGCACTTCGTGACGAGCGAATCGCGCTCGGCCACGAACGTGCCGTTCTGGAGCTCCCCGGAGACGATCACCTCGCGGCCCTCGCGGAACGGGTCCGGCACGACGCCCGTGTAGGTAACCGGCACGGACTCCGTGCCGTCGCGGTCGCGGATGCGGAAGCGCAGGTCGTCGCCGCTGTGGCGGATCGAGCCCTTCACGACCTTGCCGGTCACGTCGTAGGACTTGCCGGGCTGGAGCTCGCTCGGCTTGCTTGCCTCTGTCGAGGCGCTGAAGCTCGTGTAGATGAGAGCCGTGGCAAGCAGGACGGCGGCCGTGAGGGCCACCACCAGCCGCAGCTTGCGCTTACGCGAGGGGTCCATTCGCCCCGGATGCTAGCGGTGCCTCAGCGCTGGCTGGGATGCCCCTCGCCCGGCCACGGGGCGAGCAGCAGGATGACGCGCGCGTCGGTGGTCGCGCGCACCTCATGGGGGT
Source organism: uncultured Thermoleophilaceae bacterium (assembly GCA_963837445.1). GTDB lineage: Bacteria > Actinomycetota > Thermoleophilia > Solirubrobacterales > Thermoleophilaceae > JACVRW01. The sequence continues at coordinate 161,314 of CAWINK010000021.1, forward strand.
CGTTGGGATCGAAGTGGGCTATGAACCCGCACCCGCCGGCCACGGTCCTGCCGTCCTCCTCGACCTCCACCTCGCCGGTCGCAACCACCATCCACGCGCGCTCGTGGACCTGGTGCTCCGAGAGTCCCTCGCCCGCCGGCAGGTTGATCGCGATCACGCGTGCCTCGGGGTCGCTGCGGAGGACCTCCGGCTTGTGCGGCTGGACGTCGAGCGTAGAAAGGTCCCAGGTCTCCATGCCTGGGACTCTAAATCAGCGTCTGGCGAGGCGGGTACCGCGCCGGAGGGCAGCGCCCCCGGCGAGCGCGGCGAACCCGGCCATCACCATCAGCGCAAGCTGGAGGCCCGTGAACGGCAGCGTGTCCGGGTTGGCGTCCTCGGGGAGGTCCGAAGTGGCGCTCGCCTGCCCCGAGCCGGCCGACTCGTCTGCGGAGTCGTCCTGGCTCGCGCGCGCGGGTGTGTCCGAGGCGCTCTGTGCGCTCACGCCGCCCTTGTCCTTCGCGGCCGACGCGGCCTTGGACGCGCTGCGGGCCTTGCCGGATCTCGAAGCGGACTGGGGCGCGGCCGCGGAGGCGGACTGGCGCGGGGCGGCTGGAGCGGAGGCCGCCGGTGCGGGCGCGGCCGGCGCGGGCGCCGCGGGCGCGGGCGCGGCGGGCGGCTTCGGAGCCGGCGCCTGAACCTGTGCGGGAGGTGACGGAAGCGCGGGGAGCGTGGGGAGCGCCGGCAGCGGCGCGACGGCCTCGGCGGTCTGCTTGACCCCGCCTACGACCTGGTCAACCCCCGGCACCTGCCCGGTGGCGACCACCGGCAGAGCGAGAAAGATTGCAGCACCGGCCGCGACCGAGACGACGCCGACCCTCGAACGAAAAGCATGCATAGGAGCCCCCGTGTTGAATTTCCCCTGCGCCCCCTGCCGAGGGCGGGAGCAATGTACTACCCGGGCGGGACGCCATGCGTCACTTCTTCTTGGAGGTTCCGGCGGGCGATCCACTGCACACCCGCGTGGTCGCTGAGACCGTGCACAACTATCGAAGCAAGTACCGCGAGCGCGGCGATGTTCGCGACGCGCTCTCCCTCCGGCGCGGCCGAGCCGAGCACGAACAGCGCGAACACCATCGTGGCCACGCCCTTCGGGCCGAACCAGGCCATGAAGGCCTTCTCGGCCGTGTCCACCTGCCGCGTCCCGGCCAGCGCGGCGAACACCGCAACCGGCCGCGCCACGACCAGGGTGAACGCCACGATCCCGACGGCCTCCCACCCGTCCGCGAACAGGCCGTCGAGCGTGATGATCGCGCCGAAGACCACGAAGACACCGAGCTTCACGATCTCGACCAGGTCCTCGCTCTGCGCCTCGAAGCTCTCGCGGATGTCGGGCCGCCAGATGCCCAGGCCGATCGCGGCCACGAACACCGCGATGAAGCCATTGCCCTCAGGAGGCAGCGTCGCCGTGCCGTACGCAGCGAACGCCACGCCGAGTGCGTACAACGCCTTCTGATGCGCGCTGATGGCGTGGCCGAGAGAGCGCCCCCGAGGCATCAGCCGCGAGGCCACAAACGCCACGACCAGGCCTGACACGAGCCCGACCAGCACGTCCTGGAGCACGAACTGCCACCAGCCGAAGTCGTCATCGCCCACCGCGGCCGCTGTGAAGGCAAGCACGGCGGGCAGCGCCAACCCGTCGTTCAGGCCTGACTCGAGGTTGAGCGAGTGGCGAACCCGCTCCGGCACGAGCGGGTTCGTCACGACCGCCGACGACAGCACCGGGTCGGTTGGCGAGAGCAGCGCACCCAGGAGGAAGGACTCCGTCCAGTCGAGGTCCGTGAGCTCGTGCGTGATCACTGCGACCAGCACGCAGGTGAGCGGCATTGCGAGCGCCAGCTTGCGCAGCGGGAGGTGCCAGGCCTCCTGAAGCATCTCCTGCTCGACGTCGAGGCCGTCCCGGAACAGGATCACGATCAGCGCCACCACGGCGAGGCCCTGGACGAACTGCGAGGTCGGGTCCAGATCGAGGACCTCGAGGCCGCCCTCGCCGAGGACGAAGCCCGCGACCACAAAGACCGCGGTCAGGGACAGGAAGGACCTTCGGGCAAGTCCGGAGATGAGCGCGCCCGCCACGAGCAGCACGCCCAACACGGCAAGCGGCGCGTCGAGGAACTCGATACCTGCGGCGAGCGGCGGCACGCGCGAACTGTGTCAGACACGATCCTCACATCTGGCTACGGTGAGGCCGTGATGCGGCGCTCACCCGTACTCGTGGCATCCGCCGTCGCCCTGGCCGCGGCCGCGCTGGCCACCCCCGCCCCGGCCGCGCCCCCGCGCGAGCACACACTGTCGCGCGGCTGGGAGATACGCGTGGCGGTGGCCGCCCCCGCGCCGCCCCAGCCGGCTCCTCCCGAGGAGACCGCTCCCGCGGGCGCGGGGTCGGCGCTGCCGGCCACCGCGGCGGGAGTCGCGGCGCAGTCGCCCGGCGAGTGGCAGCCCACACAGGTGCCGAGCGTGTTCGACACGCGGGCGCTGCCCTCGCTCTATCCCGGGCAGGTCCGGCGCTACCGCCTGAGCTTCGAGGGTCCGCGCACCCCGCGCGGATTCACCTGGCTGCTGCGCTTCGAGAGCGTCCGCCGCAACGCCACCGTGTTCCTGAACGGGCGCCGCGTCGGGCGCAACGTGGATCCCTACACGCCGTTCACGGTGGAGGCCCGCGGCCTGCGGCCGGGGCGGCCGAACGAGCTCGTCGTGATCGTCGACGGGCGCAAGGACCCGGAGCTGCCCGAGGCCTGGTGGAACTGGAATGGCATCGTCCGGCCGGTCCGGCTGATGCCGGCGGGGCCGGCGCACATCGAGGACCTCGGGACGATGTCGCGCGTGAGCTGCCGCGGGCCCGCACGCGGATGCAGGGCGGAACTGCTTCTCGACGGGCTGCTCCAGCGGCGGGGCCGGCGCGCGATCGCGCCGTCGCTTGGCGTGAAGCTGCGCTCACCAAGCGGTCGCGTGACCTCGCAGGCGTTCCGGCTTCCGCGCCAGGCCTCGAAGCAGCGCCGCCTGGAGCTCTCCATGCGCGTGCCGGCGCCCGAGCTGTGGTCCCCCGACGCGCCCCGGCTGTACGCGGCGGAGATCACCCTGCGCGAGCGCGGCCGGGTGGTACAGCGCGAGCGCCGCCGGATCGGGCTGCGCTCCGTCGAGGTGAAGCGGGGGCACCTGTGGCTGAACAACCGCCGGATCCAGCTCCGCGGAGCGTCGATCCATGAGGACATGCCGGGCTCCGGCGCCGCGCTCACGAGCGCCGACATGGACCGCATCGTCACGGACCTCCAGGACCTCGGCGCGAACGTCACGCGCGCGCACTACCTGCTGAACGAGCGGCTGCTGACCCGGCTCGACCGCGCTGGGATCTTCGTCTGGAACCAGGCGCCGATCTGGCAGCGCGACACGGGGGTGCACCTGCTCTGGCGGCCGAAGGAGCGCGAGCGCGCGCTGGCCACCGTGCGCCGCACCGTCACGGCCGCGCGCAGCCATCCGTCGGTGCTCACGCACTCGGTGGCGAACGAGCTCACCTTCACGCCGGACGACAAGCCAGGCACGAAACGCTTCCTGCTCGAGGCGCAGGCCCAGGCCCGCGAGCTCGACCCCACCCTTCCGATCTCGGTCGACATCAAGGGTCGCCCCGGCTTCGCGGAGCAGTTCACGTTCCACGAGTTCGACCTGATCGGGCTGAACCAGTACTTCGGGTGGTACCGCTGGGTGGAGGACTTCGACCTGCTCGAGCCCTACATCCGCGAGCTGCGCGACCACTATCCGAGCGAGGCGATCGTGATGACCGAGTGGGGCGCCGAGGGCCGCCCGGAGCTGGCCGACGCGGCGCCGGACCTGAAGGGCGGCTATCCGTTCCAGACCTTCCACGCAGGTCGCACGCTCGACGTGATCGAGCGCTCTCCCGCCCTCTCCGGGGCGATCTACTGGACGCTTCGCGAGTTCGAGATCTACCCCGGCTGGACGGGCGGCGCCGGCCGGCGGCCCCCGCAGTTCGAGCCGAACACGCGCCACCACAAGGGCCTGATCACGTACGAGGGAGTGCGCAAGCCGGCCTTCGAGCTCCTGCGCCAGCGCTTCCTCCAAACACCGCTCTACCCCTAAAGGAGGGCCCTCCAGCGACCGATCTTCTCTGGGCATGGCACGTCGCCTACTCATCCTCGTCCGTCCTGTTCTCGCTCGCCGCGGTCGCCCCGGCCTCCGCGCAGGTTCAGCGGCCCGCCGACGTGCTGCGCATCGAGGCCGCGATGACCGAGCTCGCGAAGCAGAAGCAGGGCGCCGAGGGCCCGCTCCGCGCTCACGAGCGGGCCGCCACGCGCGCGCTTTCAGCCTGCCGCTCGAAGGGCAGCGGCTGGACTCGGATTCGGGGCGTGCGAGACCGCGCGCAGCGGAACGCCTATGCACGCGGCGCGAAGGCCCTGTGGAAGAACCTGAACCTCGTGGCAATGGAGGGAGCCTGGGTCGAGGTGTACGGGCCCTTCTTCGAGCGCTTCCTGAACCGCTTCGACACGCCGCTCTCCGACCCGGTCCTCCAGGCCGGCGTGGAGGCGCAGCGGAAGCGGCTCGCCTTTGACCGTGCCGCCTACTCGTTCGGCACCTGCGCCACCTTCAACAAGGCCCTCAAGAAGGTGCGCGAGTTCAAGGTCGGCGGCGCCCACGGCGTGAGCGGCGACTACTACGCCGGCAAGATCTACAACGACTTCGTTCGCTACGTGTCGAACCGCCAGCAGGCCGCCGCCCGCTCCCATTGGGGCTCGCGCTACGAGAACGCCCTGGACGCGGCCTCGGGACTGATGAAGGCCCTGGGCGGCAACGAGGGCATCGCGAACTACTTCCGCTTCGCGTTCCGCGGCTGAGCCTTGCTGTAGCGTGAGGCGCGTGGTTCCGCGCCGCGTCACCTTCTCCCGGAACCTGACGCTTTCGCTCTCGCGGACGTGCGTCTCGCACTGCAAGTACTGCGCCTTCGCCACGCACAGGGCGCACCTCCACGAGCCCGCCGAGGTCGAGCGCCTGCTGGACGGCGCGGTGCGCCGCCGGGTGAAGGAGCTGCTCGTGCTCACGGGCGACGACCCCGGCCACCACCCCGGCGTGCGCGCGCGGCTGGCCGAGCTCGGGTTCGACGACTTCGTCGGGTACGTGGTCTGGTGCTGCGAGCGGGCGCTCGAGCGCGGCCTCCTGCCGCACACAAACCTCGGCGCGCTGTCTCGCACCGATCTCGCCCGCCTTCGGCAGGTCACGGCCTCCCAGGGGCTGATGCTGGAGTCGATGCGGCCGGATCTCGTGGCCCATCAGGGCTCGCCGACAAAGGATCCGGCCCTGCGGCTGGAGACGATCCGGGCCGCCGGTGAGCTGCGCATCCCGTTCACGAGCGGGATCCTCGTGGGCATCGGCGAGACCGAGCAGGACCGCATCGAGGCGCTGGAGGCCCTGGCCGGCGTGCACGCCGAGTACGGGCAGCTCCAGGAGGTGATCCTCCAGAACTTCGTGCCCCACCGCCGCTACTACGGGGAGGAGCCGGCGGAGATCGCGGAGGAGGCGCAGAGCACCCGCGCAGCCGGGCCCGACGAGCCACTTCCCGAGTGGGCCACGGAGGTCACGCTCGACCACATGCGCACGCTGGTGCGCGAGTCCCGGCGGCTGATGCCGGACGTGGGCATCCAGATCCCGCCCAACCTCTCCGACTGGTGGCTGCCCCTGGTCGACGAGGGCGCCACGGACCTCGGCGGCCTGTCCGCCAACGGCGATCACATCTCCCCCGAGCATCCCTTCCCGTCCGTGCACGAGATGCGCAAGCGGCTCGCTCCGCGCGGAGCGGCGCTCGCCGAGCGCCTGTGCGTCTACCCGCAGTACATGAACCCCGACTGGCTCGAGCAGGGCGTGCTCGACGCGATCAAGGTGAAGTACTGGTCGTTCATCCCGCGCGGCGCGTCTGGACGCCGCGAGGAGCGCTCGATCAGGCGTGACCTGGTGCCGGGAGCGATCGAGCGCGCGCGAGGCGGCGGCGCGCTCACCGAGGACGAGCTCACGGCGCTGTTCGCGGAGAACCGGCCCGAGGCCATCGAGGACATGCGCCAGGCGGCGGACTCGCTCCGCCGCGAGCTCGCGGGTGACACCGTGACCTTCGTGGTGAACCGCAACATCAACGTGTCCAACATCTGCACCGTCGGCTGCGCGTTCTGCGGCTTCGGCCAGGGTCGCCGCTCGCCGGACGCCTACGAGCACGACGAGGAGGAGTTCCGCCGCCGCGTCCGCGAGGCGGTCGACTTCGGGGCCACCGAGGTGTGCATGCAATCGGGGATCCACCCCGACTGGACGATCGAGGACTACGAGGGCTGGCTGCGCGTGGCGAAGGACGAGGCGCCGGACATCCACCTGCACGCCTACTCGCCGATGGAGCTGCACTTCATGGCGGGCGAGCTCCCGCTGGCGGAGGTCTTCGCGCGCCTGAAGGCCGCGGGGCTCGGCTCGACGCCCGGCACGGCAGCCGAGGTGCTGCACGACGGGGTGCGCCAGCGCATCTCCCCGAACAAGCTGCCCGTGGCGCGCTGGGTGGAGATCATCGAGGCCGCCCACGCGGCGGGCGTCCGCTCGAGCGTCACCGTGATGTTCGGCCACATCGAGGAGCCCTGGGAGCTGGCCGAGCACATGCGCGTGGTGCGCGAGCTTCAGGAGCGGACGGGCGGCTTCACCGAGTTCGTGCCGCTCTCGTTCATCCCGTTCCACACCATGCTCGGGCGCACGCACGGGATCGAGGAGATCTCGCGCGAAGACAACCTGCGGCACACGGCCGCGTTCCGGCTCGCGCTCGGACGGAGCATCACGAACCTCCAGGCGAGCTGGGTGAAGATGGGGCTCGACGCCGCCACCGAGGCGCTCGACTGGGGCATCAACGACCTCGGTGGGACGCTCATGGAGGAGTCGATCAGCCGGCTGGCGGGGTCGTACCACGGCGTGAAGCTCGAGCCCGCCGACCTGATCGCGGCGGCGCATGCGGCGGGGCGCCCGGCCGGGGAGCGCGACACGCTGTACGGGATCCGGCGCCGCTTCGAGCTGCCGGTCGCGGCGTGAGCGCCCGCTTCGGCTACAAGGCCTCGGCCGAGCAGTTCGACCCGGTCACCCTGCTCGACTACTCGCGCCAGGCCGAGCGGATCGGGCTCGAGCTAATCGGCGTCTCCGACCACTTCCAGCCCTGGCGCCATCACGGCGGCCACGCTCCGGCCGCGCTCACCTGGCTCGGCGCGGCCGCAATGGCCACCGAGCGCGCCACACTCGGCACGAGCGTCCTCACCCCCACGCTGCGCTACCACCCGTCGGTGGTGGCGCAGTCGTTCGCAACGCTCGGCTGCCTCGCCCCCGGCCGGGTGTTCCTCGGCGTGGGTACCGGCGAGGCGATGAACGAGACGCCCGCCACCGGTGAGGAGTTCCCCGGCCGCAAGGAGCGCCGGCTGCGGCTGGCGGAGGCCATCAGGCTGATCCGGCAGCTGTGGACCGAGGAGCGCGTGGACTTCGAGGGGGACTACTACCGGACCTCGAAGGCCACGATCTACGACCGGCCCGAGACCCAGGTGCCGATCTACGTGGCCGCCTCCGGGCCGCTCGCCGCCAAGCTGGCGGGCCGCGTGGGCGACGGCTTCATCTGCACGAGCGGCAAGGACCCGGCCCTGTACGACGAGCTGCTCGGAAAGGTCGCGGAGGGGGCCGAGGCGGCCGGGCGCGACCCCGCGGGCATCCGCCGGATGATCGAGGTCAAGGTGTCCTACGACCGCGATGCCCAGCGGGCGCTCGACAACTGCCGCTGGTGGGCCGCGCTGGCGCTCACGCCCGAGCAGAAAGAGGGCGTGGAGGACCCGCTCGAGATGGAGCGCCTGGCCGACGAGAACGCCGACCGCGCGGCCACCCGCTTCATCGCCTCGGACGATCCCGAGGAGATCGCAGCCGGCATCCGCCGCTACGTGGAGCTCGGGTTCGACGAGCTGGTCCTGCACGCCCCGGGCGACGACCAGGCGCGCTTCCTCGAGCAGTTCGGGGAGGACGTGCTCCCGCTTCTTTAGGCTGCGCGCATGCTTCGAGACCGAGTGATGTTCATGTCAGGCGGCAGCCGAGGGATCGGCCTCGCAATCGCCGTCCGTGCCGCACGCGATGGCGCAAAGATTGCACTGATAGCCAAGACCGCTGAGCCTCATCCCAAACTGCCCGGCACGATCTACACGGCCGCCGAGGAGATCGAGGCCGCGGGCGGGGAGGCACTCCCGATTGTCGGCGACATCCGGGACGCCGACACCGTCACCGCTGCCGTTCAGCAGACCGCGAAGCGCTTCGGCGGCATCGACCTGGTGGTGAACAACGCAAGCGCCATCAACCTCGCCCCGATGCGGGACCTGGAGGTGAAGCGCTTCGACCTCATGCAGCAGATCAACGCGCGCGGGACGTTCGTGGTCACCCGCGCGTGCCTGCCGCACCTGCGCGAGTCGGATCACGCCCACGTGCTCACGCTCTCCCCGCCGCTGTCCGCCGACCCTCGCTGGCTGAAAGGCCACAGCGCCTACACGCTCTCCAAGATGGGCATGACGATGATCACGCTCGGCGTGGCCGCCGACGAGGCGGAGGCCGGCATCGCCGCGAACTGCCTCTGGCCGCGCACGATCATCGCCACCGCCGCGGTCCAGAACCTGCTCGGCGGCGACGAGGCGATGGCCCGCTCGCGAATGCCCGCGATCGTGGCGGACGCCGCCTACGAGATCCTGGGCCGCGACCCACGCTCGTGTACCGGCAACGTCTTCATCGACGACGAGGTGCTCGCGGAGGCGGGCATCGTCGACCTCGACACATACGCGGGCACGCCGGACGGCGAGCTGGCGCTCGACATCTTCGTGGACGGCTGGCCCGAGCCGGCCTCGGCGCAGTAGCCGGCGACCCGAACGACCAGCACGAAAGGCGTCCGTTCCGGAAGCTCAACACGAAAGCGACCACATGTGTCGCCAATGTGTTGAGCCTCCGAAAAAATCTTCGGGACGTGTCGATTTCGTCAGTGCTCGTTCGACGCCTAGGTAGAAACCCCGATCGAAGGAGACACCAAATGCGAGTCATGGTTCTGGTCAAGGGCGACGACACCACCGAGGCGGGAACGCCTCCCGACACCGAGATGCTCACGGAGATGGGCAAGTACAACGAGGAGCTCGTGAAGGCGGGCATCATGCTCGACGGCGAGGGGCTCCACCCGAGCTCGAAGGGCGTCCGGATCCAGTTCTCCGGTGACCAGCGGAACGTGATCGACGGTCCGTTCACCGAGACCAAGGAGCTGCTCGCCGGCTACTGGGTCTGGCAGGTCCGCGACATGGACGAGGCGATCGAGTGGGCAAAGCGCTGCCCGAACCCGACCGGCGAGGAGAGCGTGCTGGAGCTGCGGCCGGTGTTCGAGCTCGATGACTTCGGCGACAGCGTCACGCCGGAGATCCGCGAGCGGGACGCGCGCCTGCGCAGCGAGCTCGAGGAGCAGTCGTAGCGGCGCGCCGCGATCCCGAGCGGGCCGTCGAGGCGGTCTGGCGGATCGAGTCGGCAAAGCTGATCGCGGCGCTGACTCGGATGGTGCGCGACGTCGGGCTGGCGGAGGAGCTGGCCCAGGACGCCCTCGTGGCGGCGCTAGAGCAGTGGCCCGAGTCGGGCGTGCCGGACAACCCGGCCGCCTGGCTCATGGCCACCGCAAAGCACCGCGCGATCGACACGTTGAGACGCAGCGCGACTCTGGAGCGCAAGGAGCAGGAGCTGGCGCGCGACCTGATGTTGGAGCTGGGTCGCAGCAGCCCGGACCTGGACGCTGCGATCGACGACTACGTGGGCGACGACCTGCTTCGCCTGATGTTCCTGACCTGCCATCCGGTGCTCTCGAAGGAGGCGCGCGCCGCGCTCACGCTGCGCCTGCTCGGCGGGCTGACGACCGACGAGATCGCGCGCGCCTTCTTGGTGGCGGAGCCGACCGTCGCCCAGCGCATCGTTCGCGCCAAGCGGACCCTGGCCGCCGCGCAGGTCCCGTTCGAGCTTCCGCCGCGCGACGAGCTCGACTCACGGCTGGGGTCGGTGCTCGAGGTCATCTACCTGATCTTCAACGAGGGCTACGCGGCCACTGCGGGCGACGACTGGATGCGGCCGGCGCTGCTTGAGGAGGCCATGCGACTCGGACGCATCCTGGCCGGCCTGGCGCCTGACGAGCCGGAGGTGCACGGGCTGGTCGCGCTGATGGAGATCCAGGCGTCACGGGCGGGCGCGCGGCTGGGCCCGGGCGGCGAACCCGTGCTGCTGCTCGACCAGGACAGGGCGCGCTGGGACCAGCTCCTGATCCGGCGCGGCCTCGCGGCGCTCGAGCGCGCCGAGGATCTGAGCAGGGCGCTCGGCCCGTACACGCTTCAGGCGGCGATTACGGCCTGCCACGCGCGAGCGCGCACGAACGAGGACACCGACTGGGAGCGGATCGTGGCCCTGTATGACGCGCTCGCGGAGCTGACCCAGTCGCCGGTTGTGGAGCTGAACCGCGCCGTTGCGATCGCCATGGCATCCGGCCCCGAGGCCGGCCTGGAGATCGCCGACGAGCTGGTGGCGCGCGGCGCCCTCGACGGCTACCACCTGCTGCCGGCCGTCCGCGGCGACCTGCTCGAGAAGCTGGGCCGCCACGCGGAGGCACGCACCGAGTTCGAGCTCGCCGCGTCGATGACCCGAAACAGCCGTGAGCGCGGCATCCTGCTGGACCGCGCCGCGTCGTTGACATAGGTCGCCACGCGATGTATCGTGGCTCGCAGTATGGAGCTGCGACCCGCCAGCTACTTCGTCCTCGCCTCCCTGCTCGACGGTCCGCTTCACGGTTACGCGATCTCCGCGCGTGCGTCGGAACTCTCCAACCGCGAGGTGCGTCTCACGGCGGGCACGCTCTACGGCGCGCTCGACCGCATGGCGGCGCGCGGCCTCGTGGAGATCGACGGCGAGGAAACCGTGGAGGGGCGGCTGCGGCGCTACTACCGGCTCACCGACGGCGGGCGCGACGCTGTGGTGCAGGAGGCCGACCGGCTGGCCGCGGCCGCACGGGTCGTCCAGGCGCGCCGCCCGCGGCCGCGTGAAGCGAAGGGGCTCGCATGAGCGGCCGCGCACGCCGTCGCGTGAGCGACACGCTCACCGGTCTGGCCACGCTCACATTCCCGAGGGCGCGCCGGGGCGATGCTCGCGTGGTGCGCGACTGCGCCCGCGAGGCGGTGGACGCCGCCGGCCTGCGCGCGCTGCCGCGCGAGTCGCTGTCGCTCGCCAACGCGGGCATGCGCACGCGCATCGGCCTGGCCGCTACCGAGCTCTGGCATGCGCCCTGGCGCGACGCGCTCGCCGTGCTGGTGCTCCCGCTCGCCGCGGCGATCCTGCTGGTCTGGACCTTCGGCTTCATCCCGCGCTACGACCACTGGCCACTCGGCGAGGGCTGGGTGCTACTGCTCGGCGGCTCGCTCATCGCCGTGATCGGCGCGGCGCTCGAGCGGCGCTGGGTCACCGCCGCGGGCGCGATCGCGGTCTTCGTGGCGGCGGCATCGCCGTACCTGGGCTACGGGACCGACGTGCCGGGAAGCAGCCTGGCACGCCCACCTTCTTCTGGGGCTACCACGTCGACTTCGGCGCCGCTTCGCTGCTGCCGACACTGCTCCTGTTGGCGGCCGCGCTCCGCCTGCCGCGCCGACCTGGCCGACCGCTGAAAGCCGTCCTCGCACGCCTGGTGGTCGGGCTCGCTCCGGCGATCGCCGCGGCCATCTACCTGCTCCCCGCGCCTTCGGGCGAGCCGATCTACATGAGACCTCTCGGGCCCCGACCCGACCCGCCCATGCGCGTGCTCGGTCCGCCAACCCGATGCCGTGGGTCTTGCCGTCGCGGACGCTCGTCGCCGTATCTCGGGATCGCCCTGGCCGTTGCCATCGTCGTGACCTGGAGAAAGGCCCGCACCCATCCCGCCCCTGCCCTGGCCAGCGGGCTCGTGCTGCTGAGCGTGGCGTATCCGCTGGTCTGGGTCCTGATCCGCACCGACCCGGTCCCGACGCCTTGGTGGCTCTACAACGGCGCCTATCCGCTGCTGCTCGCCGCCGTGCCGGCGCTGCTCGCCCTGTATCTCCTGCGCCGAGGCGCACGGGCTAGCGCGGCAGGGTCGACGACGCTCCCGTCGGCGAGCCGCGCCTCGATCCGCACGCCCTCCGGCAGCAGCGGCGCCCGCGGACTCGGGCATCTGGTTCATCACGACGTAGAAGAAGCGGATCGGCGCGCTGCCAGCGCCCCTGGGTCGCCACGGCTTGGACAGCGCAACAACAGCGTCGTCGCCTGCGCCGGTGAGCGGCGAGGCTCACCACCTCGGCGCGCGCGAAACCGTGATGGATCACGGCTTTGCCGCCCCCGCCGCCGGAGAGCCGCCCGGGCCTCGGCGCGAGCGCCCGGCGAGGGTGGGCGCGCCGACACAGCCGATGCCGCCGTTTGGTTCGCACTGGACCGTGGCTCCACCGAGTGCCGAGCAGACCGACCCGTCCGGCCGACGCGGAAGCCCACGGCGGTGAAGCGATGCCCGCGGAACTGGAACCGCAGCGGCTCGCTCGACGCTCCCCCGCTGCGGCTGGAACCGGCGGCACAGGTGCGCCCGGTCGGCACGTCTCTGAAGGGTGCGTCGGCCGGTCGAGCATGCGGTCTATCGCGGGCACGCCGGTGCTCCCGCTCAGGCTCGCCCCGCTCAGCGCCAGAGCGCCGCCTGCTAGCCCGAGCAGACCCACCAGGACCGCGGCCAGAGCAGGGCCGCAACGCAGCAGTCCGCGCGGGGCGGACCCGGCCGCCGGGCGCGGCGCAGCACGTCGGCCAAGTCGCCGGGCTCGGTCGGCGGCGCGACACGCGCGAAGCGGTCGGCTCAGCAACTGGTCTGATCGGTGCTCATCGGTGAACTCCCTCCGGGTCGAGCGCTTCGAGCAGAACGGCGCGCGCCTGCGCCAGCGCGGCCGCCACGGTTCCCTCGCTGACACCACACGACTCCGCGATCTGGGCGTAGCTCAGATCGGCGTAGTAGCGCAGGAAGACCATCAGGCGCTGTCGCGGCGCGAGCGCGCGGACCGCCGCCGCCAGCTCGGGGTCGCCGGCGGGATCCTGAAGCTGCGGATCGAGCTTGTCCGGCACCCCGTTCCAGTGCGAGCCGCTGGGCAGCGCGCCGTCCGTCGAGCGCGCAGCTGAGCGAGATGCGCCATATCCACGCCTCGAGCGAACCGCCCCTGAACTGGGATCGCTTTGCCAGGGCGATGGCGAAGCCCTCCTGCACCGCATCGCGGGCGGAGTCGTAGCTGCCGGTGACCGTCGCGAGGGCATTGCGGAACCCCTGTTGACGAGCCCGGTAGACCGCCTCGATCGCCTGCGGGTCGGCACGCACTACCCCAGAGACGATCGAGGGCGGCGATTCCTTTAGCCCGTGAGGCGGCACCACAGTAGATTCTCGCCCTGTGGACGAAACACCTGAGCACCTCGACGTCCTCATCGTCGGCGCCGGTCTGTCGGGCATCGGCGCGGGCTGTCACCTGCGTACGAGCTGCCCTGACAAGACATTCGCGATCCTCGAGTCCCGTGACGCCATCGGCGGGACCTGGGACCTGTTCCGCTACCCCGGCATCCGCTCCGACTCGGACATGTTCACGCTCGGGTACCCGTTCCGGCCCTGGCCCGAGGCCGAGGCGATCGCGGACGGTCCGTCGATCCGCAGCTACGTCCGCGACACCGCCCAGCGAGTACGGGCTCGAGGACACGATCCGCTTCAACCAGCGCGTGGTCGCCGCCGAGTGGTCCACGGAGGACGCGCGCTGGACGGTGGAAGTGGAGCGAACCGACACGGAGGAGCGGGTGCAGCTCACCTGCGGCTTCCTCTTCATGTGCACCGGCTACTACCGCTACGACGAGGGGTACACGCCGCACTTCGAGGGCACCGAGCGCTTCCGAGGCGAGATCGTGCACCCGCAGCACTGGCCCGAGGAGCTCGACTACGCCGGCAAGCGCGTGGCGGTGATCGGCAGCGGCGCCACGGCGGTCACGCTGGTGCCCGCCATGGCCGAGAAGGCCGCGCACGTGACGATGGTGCAGCGCTCACCGAGCTACGTGGTCTCCCTGCCCGGAACCGACCCGATCGCAACCCTGCTCCGCCGCGTGCTGCCGCGGAAGGCCGCGTTCGAGATCGTGCGCTGGAAGAACGTCCTCCTCCCCACCGCGTTCTTCCTGGCCTGCCGCCGCTGGCCGAAGGCGATGAAGGGGCTGATCCGGAAGGGCGTCGTGAAGCGGCTCCCGGACGGCTACGACGTGGACACCCACTTCGCGCCGCGCTACCAGCCGTGGGACCAGCGGCTCTGCCTCGTGCCGGACGGCGACCTGTTCGAGACGATCAGCGCGGGCCGCGCCTCGGTCGTCACCGACCGGATCGAGACGTTCACGGAGAACGGGCTCCAGCTCGAGTCGGGCACCGAGCTGGAGGCCGACATGATCGTGACCGCCACGGGCCTCAACATGCTGATGCTCGGCGGGATGAGGATCGCCGTGGACGGACGCGACATCAAGCTGAACGAGACCGTCGGCTACAAGGGCATGATGCTGAGCGGCGTGCCGAATCTCGCGGTGGCCCTGGGCTACACGAACGCCTCCTGGACGCTCAAGTGCGACCTCGTGACGCAGTACGTGTGCCGGCTCCTGAACCACATGGACGCGCACGGACTCCGGCAGGCCACCCCGCGTGCGCCGGACTCGTCGGTCGCCACAGAGCCCTTCCTCGACCTGGCCTCCGGCTATGTCCTGCGCTCGATCCACACCCTGCCGAAGCAGGGCAGCCGCGCCCCCTGGCGGCTCTACCAGAACTACATGCGCGACGTGCTGATGATGCGCCGCGGCTCGCTCGAGGACGAGGGCATCGAGTTCTCGAACCCCAGAGCCCCGGCGCAGCCGGCCGAGCCGCTAGCGGCCTGAGCCGCCGAGCGCCCGGGCAATCGCGCGGGCGATCCGCCGCCCGTCGATGCGCATGAAGCGGAGCTGGCCGGCGGCGCTCACGTAGTAGCCGTTGAAGTAGAGGCCCGGCGCGCTCGGGTGGTCGCGGGCGCGGAGCGCGGTTCCATCGAGCGCGGGCGCCCCGAGCTCGTCCAGTACGCCCAGGTGGCCGACGAGCCCTGGCAGGTTCCTGTTGTAGCCGGTGGCGGCGATCACAACCTGCGGCCGCAGGCGGCTTCCGTCCGCGAGCACGACCTCAGCGCCGTCGAAGCTCTCGACGGCGGCCACGAGCTTCAGCCTGCCGTCCTTGAGCGCTTCCACGAATCCGGCGTCGATGAGCACCGAGACGTGCCGCGTGAGGGTGGCGGTCTGGACTCCGAGCGGTGCGCGCGGGATGCCGTGCTTCGCGAGGTTCCCGTAGATCAGCCTCTGGGTGAGGAATCCGACGTGGTCGAGCAGGGCGTTTGGGAGCGGGTCGAGCAGCACCGTCGTGTAGTTGAGCGGGAATCCCGGCGGCCACTCGCGCGGGAAGACGCTCGGCGGCGTTCGCATCGAGGTCCAGACCCGGCACCCACCGGCCGTCGCCAGCTCGTAGGCGATCTCCGAGCCCGTGTTCCTCGCCGAGACCACGAGCACGTCCTTGCCCCTGAAGGGCTCGGGGTTCCTGTAGGCGGCGGAGTGGATCAGCTCGCCCGTAAAGCCCTCCAGCCCGGGCCAGTCGGGGAGCATCGGCTCGGCGTCGTGGCCGGTCGCGAGCACCGCGAACTGCGTGGCGATCTCCCCGCTCGAGGTATCCAGCAGCCAGTTGGCGCCGTCCACCCGCTCCACGCGGCGGAGCTCCGTCTCGAACTGGATACGGAGCTCGTGCCGGCGCGCGTACTCCTCGAGGTACTCGACCACATCGTCGCGCACCGGCCAGCGCCCGTAGCGGCGCGGCATCCGGTATCCGGCCAGCGTCGAGGTGATCCGGGGGGTGTTGAGGCGGAGGCTGTCGTAGCGCGAGCGCCAGCTCGACGCGACCCGGCCGCTGCGCTCGAGCACAAGCGGGTCGAGACCCCGCCGCTTGAGCATCGCCGCGACCCCAAGCCCTGCCGCGCCTGCGCCGGCAACAACGACCTGCTCCCGCGTCACAGGTTCACCGTAGCCGCGGACCGCAGTACCTGCGCCGTGAGCCGCGGGTCGAGCATTCGAAGTGGGGAGCGACGCCGGGAGGTGACCTCCTCGACCGCTTTCGCGACGGCCGGATCGACGGCAGCGGCGCGGAAGGTCATGCGCTCGACCGCCAGCAGCCTGCGGCCGGACGAGAAGTCGGCGATCAGCCAGTGGTGGAGCCCCAGGCGGCGCCCGAACGCACTGCGGTAGCGGTCGAGCGCGGCGTCGAGGTCGCCCCGCTCGAGCAGCGCGGTGCGGGTGTGATCCACGAGCCACTCGGCGCTCTGGAACGCCCAGCCGCATCCAACGCCGAAGACCGGGTCGGTGGCGAGCGCGGCATCCCCCACGAAGGCGACGCCGGGCCGCGCGGCTGGGCGCATCACATTCGGCACCTCGAGCTTGCCGATCAGCTTCGACGCGGGTTCGGCGTCCGCAAGGACAGGACCGTCGGCCAGGCCGTCGATCATGCGCCGATAGGCCGCGTCGGGGTCGGCGCGAAACTCGGCGAGCCGCGAGCGGTGCGGAGCGGCCACGACGACGGTGAGGTCATCCTCGTTCGGGAAGGCGGCGGCGCCGTCGGGGTCGAGGAGCCACAGCCGCGCCTTGTCCGTCCGGGGCCGAAGGCCGCGCCAGTACGCGAAGTAGAAGAAGCGGTTGTGAGGGCGCACCCGGCCGGGCACGCGCGCCAGACGCGCGACCGTGGAGTTGCGTCCATCCGCGCCCACAACGAGCCTGGCGCGGATCGGCTCGACCTGGCGCGACGGGGTCTCGACCTCGACGCCGGCGGGGCGACCGTTCTCGCCGAGCAGCCGAACGACGGTGCGTCCGGGCAGCAGCTCGACGCCCGGCGTGTCCTCCGCCAGCTCGCGCAGCACCGGATCGAGCGTCTGGCGCGTTACGCCGTAGCCGTACGGAGCGTCGGTCGGGAAGCGGATCCAGCCGCCGTAGGGCGTCCACGCCTCCGCGTGGGTGCGCACAGCACCGCGATCCTCGAGCAGGGGCGCCAGCCCTAGGCGCTCGATCGTCGGCACGGCACTGGACAGGATCTGGTGGGTGCACACCACCTTGTGGGCGCGCGGATCGGGGCGCCGCTCGACCAGCGCCACCCGCGCTCCAGCCAGCGCGAACAGGCGCGCCGCGGTGCACCCCGCGATGCTCGCGCCGGCGACCACCACATCGAAGCGGTCCGTAGCGGCCATTCGAGACTTGGACTATGCCGACCAGGACGCTTACCTGTCGCAGTACGCATCAAATCAACTTGATGTATTATCCCGGCGCGGTGATCGCCACCGCCCGAGCCGACACCCCCTCACCTCCGCGGTTTCTGCGGCTCGCCGGCCACCCGCTGCGCTGGCGGCTGCTGAGCGAACTGGCGCGCAGCGACCGGCGCGTCGGCGAGCTGTGTGAGCTGGCCGGGCAGCGCCAGAGCCTGGTCTCCTACCACCTGCGCCAGCTGCGTGACGGAGGCGTGGTCTCGGCGCGCCGCAGCCTCGCCGACGGCCGTGACACCTACTACGTGCTCGAGCTGGCGCGCTGCGGTGAGCTGCTCGTCGGCGCCGGCGCCTCGCTGCACCCGGGCCTGGCGCCGGCTGCCCGCTCACACCCCGGCCGGGGCCGCGGCTTGGCACGAGTGCGCGTGCTCTTTCTCTGCACGGGGAACAGCGCGCGCTCCCAGATGGCCGAGGCGCTGGCCGAACGGCTGTCCGCCGGCGTTGTGCGCGCGGCCAGCGCAGGCAGCCATCCCAAGCCGCTGCATAGGGGCGCGGTGCGAGTGATGCGCGAGCGCGGGATCGATCTCGCGGGCCGCCGCTCCAAGCACCTCAGCGAGTTCACCGACCGGCGCTTTGACTACGTGATCAGCCTCTGCGACCGCGTGCGCGAGATCTGTCCCGAGTTCCCCGGCGCACAGGCGATCCACTGGAGCGTCCGCGACCCGGCGCGCGACCCGGGAACCGACGACGAGACCCTGCCGGCCTTCGAGCGCACGGCCGCTGAGCTTGAGACCCGCATCGGCTTCTTGCTCGAGGCGATCAAACACGACACCGACGCCCAGGAGGTCATCGAGCATGCCTGACGAGTTCGTCAACGTCCGCTACATGGTCGACGACGTCGAGACCGCCGTCGCCTTCTACACCACCCACTTCGGCTTTGAGGTGCGCTCCAGCGCCGCCCCCGCCTTCGCCGATGTCATCCGGGGCCACCTGCGTCTCTTACTGAGCGGCCCCAGCAGCTCGGCCGGGCGACCGATGCCCGACGGGCGCACACCCCAGCCCGGTGGCTGGAACCGCATCCACCTGATCGTCGAGGACCTCGCCGGCGAAGTCGCGCGGCTGCGACGCGCGGGGCTGACCTTCCGCAACGACATCGTCAGCGGCCCGGGCGGCCAGCAGATCCTGCTCGACGATCCCGCCGGCAACCCGATCGAGCTCTTCCAACCCGCCGGCGAGCGGCGGTGACCTGCCCGCCCGCGTTCTTCCCGCGCCGGCGCGGATCGACGCCGAGGTAGCGCGCCTAGAGCTCAGGGGTTAGCGTGGGAGGACTCAGGCAATTTTGTGAGGACGAGGGTGACAGGACGGCTGGTCGGGACGATGGCGGCGGCGACGGCCGTTCTGGGCGTGTTCGCATCGAGCGCGGGCGCGGCGGTGAACTTCGAGCCGAAGCAGGACTTCCCGGCGGCCGATGCGTTCTCGCTGGCCACCGGCGACTTCAACAACGACGGTCTTGCGGATGTCGCCACGTCGAGCTTCGCAGGCACGAACTTCTCGGTCCTCCTGGGCAACGGCGACGGCACGCTCCGGGCGGCGCAGAACACGGGCGGCCCGAGTCAGCAGAGCGGGAACGCCACCGGGGACTTCAACGGCGACGGACGCAGCGACATCGTCGTGATCACGATCAGCACGGACGACGTAGTCGTCTTCCTGAGCAACGGTGACGGCACGTTCGGTGCCGGCACGCCCCTGAACGTCGGCGCCGCGCCCCAGGGGGTCATCGTGACCAACCTGAATGCTGACTCCACTCCGGACATCGCCGTGGCGACCCAGACCGGCGACACCATCGACCTCTTCCTGGGCAACGGGACGGGCGGGTTCTCCGCGGCCCCGCCGATCAACCACGCTCTGACCGGCAACCCGGATGGAGTGGCGGCCGGGGACTTCGACGCCGACGGCGACAACGACCTGGCGATCGGCACGACCGGTGGTGGCGAGGTCGCGTTCGCGCGCAACCAGGGGGCGGCGACGTTCGACGCGCCGGTTGGCCTCGGGACGACCGGCCAGAGGGTCGCCAGCGGGGACATCAACAACGACGGGCGGCCGGACATCGCCGCCAGCCGAACCATAAACGGCGACGTGGCGATCATCCTCCGCAACGCCGCCAATACCGGCTTCGACGCGGCCACTACGTTCGACCCGATTCCGGCAGTCGTCAATGCGATCGCGCAGGTCGCCGTGGCCGACCTCGACGGCGACGGGGCGCTCGACCTCGCTATCCCGCAGGTGAACGGGCCGCAAGCGGGCAAGACGTCCGTGGCGATCGGACGCGGCAACGGCCAGTTCGACCTCGGCAGTCACGAGACGGTCGGGGCCACCCCGCGCAGTGTCGTCGTCGCCGACTTCAACCGCGACGGCAACCCCGATCTGGCCACCGCGAACGACGGGCCGAACTCAGTCTCGGTGCTCCGCGCGACCCCGCCGACGGCGAGCGTCACCCTGGCGCTGGCCTTTGGGGACCAGGCGCAGAACACCGACAGCGCCGTGCAGGACATCGTCGTGAGCAACAACGGCGCGCCGCGGCTGCGCCCGGGCGCGGTAAATCTCGGCGGACCGAACGGCGACCAGTTCCGCATCGTGTCGAACACCTGCACCGGCGCGAACCTCGCCCCCGGCTCGGCCTGCACGGTCGGCGTCGGGTTCAGGCCGAACGGGCTGGGATCCCGCAGCGCGAACCTCGCCATATCGAGCAACGGCGCCGGATCACCGCACGCCGTGGCACTCACCGGTACCGGCGCCCTCCGTGCGGGAGCCTGCGCCAACCGGCGCAGTGGCAACGCCCGCAACAACCGGCTGACCGGCACCCGAGCCGGCGACCGACTGCTCGGCCTAGGCGGGAACGACATCCTGAACGGCCTGGGCGGCGCGGACTGCCTCTTCGGCGGCGCCGGGAACGACCGGCTGAACGGCGGCGCCGGACGGGACCGGCTGAACGGCGGCGCCGGACGGGACCGGATGTCCGGCGGCACCGGCAACGACTCGCTCAGCGGCGGCTCGGGCAGGAACCGGTACAGCGGCGGTTCGGGCAACGACAGGATCAACGCGCGCAACCGCCGGATCGAGACGATCGACTGCGGCACCGGCCGCGACCGCGTCACGGCTGACCGCAGGGACCGGGTACGGCGCTGCGAGCGCGTCAGGCGCCGCTAAGCGGGACACGACCTGAAGCGGACGACGGGCCTCGAACCCGCGACCTTTGGCTTGGGAAGCCAACGCTCTACCAACTGAGCTACGTCCGCGTGGGCGACTCCCGGGGGATCGCCGGGGGCGGATTCTAGCCCCCATCTATGGTTCCGCTCGGCCATGCGCAGAGTCCTCTCCCCCGTTCCCATTGCCGTGATCTGCATGCTGCTCGGGCTCTTCGCGCTGCTCGCCTACGGCCTCGCCTCGAACGAGCCCGATCGCGGCGCGGAGGAGGCGCTTGGCCGCGGCGAGACCGAGCCGGCGCCCGAGCTCGAGCTGCCCAAGCTGGGCGGCGGCGGCAGCGCCTCGCTCGCGGACTACCGCGGCAAGGTTGTCGTCCTGAACTTCTGGGCATCGTGGTGCGAGCCCTGCAAGGCCGAGTCTCCGCTGCTCGAGCGATGGCACAAGCGGATCTCTTCCAGGAACGGCACTGTGCTCGGCGTGGACATGCTCGATGTGACCGAGGACGCCCAGGACTTCATCGACGAGTACGAGCTCAGCTACCCGATGCTGAAGGACAAGGACGGCAGCGGGATCGAGACCTTCGGCGTCGTGCAGTACCCCGAGACCTTCGTGATCGACCCGCGCGGTCAGATCACGGCGGTCCGGCGAGGTCCCGTGGACGAGGAGTTCATGCGAGCGGAAGTGGAGCCGCTCCTGTGAGGCCCGCCGCTCTGCTCGCGGCGTTCGTGCTGCTGGCACTGCCGGCGGCGGCCGTGGCCCAGGACTGCCCGAAGACCACGCTCGGCGACATCGAGGACGAGGTGATGTGCCCGGTCTGCGGCACGCCGCTCGGCCTTGCCAGCGAGGCGCCGCAGGCGCAGCGCGAGCGCGCCTACATCGAGCGGCTGATCGCCCAGTGCAAATCGAAGGACGAGGTGAAGCAGGCGCTCGTGGCCGAGTTCGGCGACAGCGTGCTGGCGCTCCCGGGCGATCAGGGTGACGACGACCTCGGCGACGTGCTCGTGTACGTGGTGCCGGCCGTGGGCATCCTGCTGGCGGCCGTGGGCATCGCGTTCGCGGTGCTGAGATGGCGGCGGCCGGAGCGACCCGGCCGCGCGCTGGCCGGATCGGAGGGCACCCGCCTCGAGGACGACATGGAGCGCTACGACCTGTGATCGCCCAGGAATCGGTGGACGCCACCGTCTTCGCCGCCTTCGCGGTGGGCTTCATCTCCTTCATCTCCCCCTGCGTGCTGCCGCTCGTGCCCGGCTACCTCTCGACCATCTCCGGCGTCTCGTTCGCGGACATCCAGGAGGGGCGCGGGCGGCGCCAGGTGCTGGGGCCGGCCATTCTGTTCTGCCTCTCGTTCACGGCGATGTTCGTGGCGCTCGGGATGACCGCCACCGGGCTCGGCCAGACGCTTCAGGACCACCGCGCCGTGTTGCGCCAAGTCTCAGGGGTGGTGATCGCGCTGCTCGGCGTGCTGTTCATCGCCACGCTGTTCATTCCGAAGCTGAATCGCGAGTGGCGGCCCGAGGAGCTGATGCGGCGCGCGCACACCGGCGGGCCGATCATCGCCGGGCTCGCGTTCGCGGTCGCCTGGCTGCCATGCACCGGCCCCACGCTGGGCGCGATCCTCACGGCCGCCTCGAGCGAGTCGACGGTGGGAAGAGGGGGCGTGCTGCTCGCGTTCTACGCCCTCGGCCTCGCCGTCCCGTTCATCCTGAGCGCGCTCGCCTTCTCCACCTTCTCCGGCGTCTTCAAGTTCTTCCGCGACCACTACACGGCGATCACGCTCGTGTCCGGCGTGATCCTGGTCGTGATGGGCGTGCTGCTCTACACGAACGAGCTGACCCGGCTGAACGCCGAGGCACTGCGCGCTATGGACGACCTGAACGTGAACTTCTTCAGCGAGCTCTAGCCCGGTTCAGGAAGCGAACGACCGACTTCAGGAAGTCGTTGCGGGCCGGCGCGGCAGACAGCGGGTCGAGGTGGCTCGTCCCGCGGTCGTCGGTGATGCTGAACTCCTGGATCCTCGAGCGGTTCACGAGCCGCTTCGCGCCACGGGCCACGCGCCCGCGCGTCAGCGCGGTGCTGAATGCGTAGAGCGGCACGTCGATCTGATTCCCGTGCAGCAGCCGCAGCCCGAGGAACCTCGCCGCCGGCGTCTGGCGCATCGGGCTGGCGGCGTCGAAGTCGAGCAGCAGGCGGCGCGGGTAGTACCACTCCGTCGCGTTCGGATCATCCGCGGCGTACGCCCGCGCATGGCGCTGGATGGGCGTGATCTCGCCGTCCTGCCAGCCGCGGGGGTCACCGCTGTCGGCGAGCTGTCCCGCGCGGATCTGGATGAGAGCGAGTGAGTCCGGCGACGTGGTCTCGTCGAACGCGTATCCGAACGCAGCCTCATTCGTGACACGGAACGACGGCTTGAGGAAGTCCGGCAGCAGCGGGTACTGCTGGAGCACCGATGGCTCGTCCGGGCGCTTGTTGGCCCAGAGCGCACCGACCTGGGCGAAGATGCCGTTGATCTCGGGCAGACCGGTGCCGAGCAGGTCGAGGAACACCTTGCCGGTGCGGATGTCGGCCAGCTCGCGCTTCGCCCGGGCCAGGTCGGCGGAGGCGAAGCTGCCCAAGAGGCCGCCGTCGATCAGCACGAGCCCGTCGAGGTCGCGGTAGCCGGCGCGCCCGCCGAAGTCCCAGGCTGCGTAGGCGACGGCGGTGGATGCCCCGGCGGAGTGACCACCGAGGAAGACCCTGCGCCCGCCTGCGCGCGCCCTTCGGATCACGCCGCGCAGGTCCGCGAGTTGAAGCTTCAGGCCCCAGTCGGCGGCGAACTTCGCGTCCTCGCCCGCCACCCGCCTGTACTGGAAGCCGAGGTAGTAATCCTGGGCGCGCTGGGGATCCCCGGTCGCGAAGACCGACGTGTCCTCGAGCGCCTGCTGGCGCCGATCGACGATCCACACCTGCGTCCTGGGGACGCGCCTGACGATGTCGCGTGCCACGGGCACGATGCCACCGGCGCCCCCGTTCGTGCCGGGCACCAGCACGAGCACGTTCCTCGCGCCCGCCGGCCCGAGCTGCTGCACGAAGACGCGGTCGTACTTCGCGGGTCCCGGCCCGGGCGGAACCTTCATCGGCACGTAACGGTCGATCGCCGCAGCGGGAGCCGCCACGAACAGCGCCGTGCCAACGGCCAGTGCGAGCGCGAGCCGGACCATCCCCGGGCAGCCTACAAAGCGGCCGCCTGCGGGGGATACCCTGAACGCATGTGGCTCCCCGCACTACTGGCGGCCGCGGCCGTTCCGGTCGGGCCGGCGGCCGAGCCCACTACCTTCGAGCTGCGCGACTCGTTCGGCGGCCAGGTGGACGGCGGCGGCTTCGTGTACGTGCGCCACCGGTCGTCGCGCGACATGATCCAGCGCTACGACCTCGCAACCGCTCGCACGACCACCCTCTGGACCGCGGCGCGCGAGCAGGACTCGGTTCCCGCAATCGATGTGGCCAACGGGCGCATTGCGTTCGAGGTGCGCCCGCAGTTCCAGCGCTCGCGCGTGCTGTTGATAGACGTGGCCAGTGGCGCAGTCAGCGAGCTTGACCGCGGCCGCTACGACGACCGCCGCGACTGCGGCAGCTCGGTGCAGCTCGAGGACGTGGCTTCCTCCGGCGACGTGCTGGTGACCAAGGCCACGGTCCCGTGCGGGCGGCGCGCAGGCCGGCTGGTCGTTCAGGCCTATGGGCCTGTGGAAACGCGCACCCTGCTGACCCGCTCCACGCGCTCACCATTCCTCTCCGACGGGCCGCCGCACCGCCGACTGGCGGGCGACCACCTGCTCACCTTCGGCGATCGCGTCGCCCGCGTGCGCAACGTCGCCACCGGCGAGGTGCGCCAGCTTCGACCCCTCAATCCAGCCAGCGGGTTCGGTCCGTTGGCCGTGGCGCCTAACGGACGCGTGCTGCTCGACGAGTTTACGTTCGTCCGACGAGGCACGCCACGCCAGACGATCCGCCTCCTGAGCCCCTCGGAACGGGGACGCGAGGGCACCGTCGTCCATCGGTCCCGCCGGGCATTCGGCGAGGCGCACTTCTGCGGTGATCGTGCGGTGATGCACACGGTGGGCCCTGGCAGGCGACGCGAGCTGAAGCTCCTTGACCCGCCGGGGCAGCTCTTCAGCGGCGTGATCCCCGAGCCCGACACGACCAGCTCGTGCGACGCCGGCCAGTTCGCGGTCACCGTGAGTCTCGGGGGCGGACCCGACCGCACGTACCTGCACACGCTGCCCTAGTGGCTACATCTGCTCCGGCGCCTCCACCCCGAGCAGGTCGAGCGCCTGCGCCAGCACGCGCTTTGTGAGCACCGCGATGGCTATTCGCACGTCCTCGTCGCCGCCCTCCTCGGCCGCACCCACCACCCGGCAGTCGCGATAGAACGCTGAGAAGTCCTGGGACGTCTCGGTCGCGTAGGTGGTGATGCGGTGCGGCGCGCGGCGCTCCGCCGCGTCGCGGATCTCGCCGGGCAGCTCGAGCAGCCGCTTCACGAGCGCCCGCGCGGAGGGGTGGAAGTGCTCCGAGCTGGCGCGCACGTCCGCTGCGAGCGCCTGCTGGACGCGCTCCTCCCCGGCCTTGCGCAGAATCGACGCGATGCGCGCGTGCGCATACTGGACGTAGTAGACGGGGTTGTCCTGGGACTCGCTGCGAGCCAGCTCGAGGTCTACGTCGAGCGTCGTGTCGTGGCTGCGCGACGCCAGGAACCAGCGCGCGGCATCCACGCCGATGTCGTCGAGCAGGTCGTCGAGCGTCTCGATCGTGCCGGCGCGCTTCGACATCTTCACGCGCTCGCCGCCCTCGGTGAGGCTCACGAGCTGCATCAGCACGACCTCGAACGCATCGGGGTTCCCGCCCAGCGCCTGCCAGGCGGCCTTCATGCGCGCGATGTGGCCGTGGTGGTCGGCGCCCCAGACGTCGATCGCGTGGTCGTACGCGCGCTCGATCTTGTGCAGGTGGTAGGCGATGTCGGTGGCGAAGTAGGTCCACTCGCCGTTCGAGCGGCGCAGCACGCTGTCCTTGTCGAGGCCATACGCGGTCGTCCGCAGCCAGAGCGCGCCGTCGTGCTCATAGACGTCGAGCCGCTCGAGGGCTGTCTCGATCACGCCACTCTCGTGCAGCGTGCGCTCGGAGAAGAAGTCGTCCATCCGCACCCGGAAGCGCTCCAGCGACCCGCGCACGCCCTCCAGCATCAGCTCGATCCCCCGCCGCGCCACCTCCTCCGGGTCACCCTCCGCTGCACCCTCGACGCGCTCCGCGAGCTCGCGCACGTAGTCGCCCAGGTAGCCGTCGTCCGGCGGCTCCTCGCCGCGTGCTCGGGCCTGGATCGACTCGCCGAAGCG
This sequence comes from uncultured Thermoleophilaceae bacterium, assembly GCA_963837445.1. Taxonomy (GTDB): domain Bacteria; phylum Actinomycetota; class Thermoleophilia; order Solirubrobacterales; family Thermoleophilaceae; genus JACVRW01. The sequence continues at coordinate 187,271 of CAWINK010000021.1, forward strand.
GCTCACCTGGCTCCCGGCGTCGTTCAGGTAGTACTCGCGCTCCACGCGGTTGCCGGCCCGCTCCAGGATGCGTGCCAGGGCATCCCCGTAGGCCGCGTGGCGCGCCGCGGCGATCGTCATCGGGCCGGTCGGATTCGCGCTCACGAACTCGAGGTTCACGTGCTCGTCCGCGGAGCCCGCGCCGTAGTCCTCGCCCGCCTCCAGCAGGGTGGCGACTGTGTCGAGGTACCAGCGGTCGGCCATGAAGAGGTTGAGGAATCCGGGCCCGGCGATCTCCACGCGCTCGACGGTCTCGCCCAGCCGCTCGCCGAGCCGCTCGCCGAGCTGCTCCGCGATCGCGCGCGGCGGCTCGCCCATCGTCGGCGCGAGCAGCATCGCGGCGTTCGTCGAGTAGTCGCCGAAGTCGGCACGCGGCGGGCGGTCGAGCTTCAGGCCCGCGCGGCGCCCGTTCCCGGCCAGGCCGGTGGCGGTCTCCTCGACGGCGCTCTTCAGATGTGCGACGGGATCCATGCCCCTACTAATAGTGATACGGCTCGCGGGCGAGGATCTTGTGGGCCCGGTAGAGCTGCTCGAGGAGCACCACCCTCGCGAGCTGATGGGGCAGCGTGATGCGGCCGAGCGAGAGGCGGGTGTCGCACTGGTCGAGGTCGAGCCCCCGCGGCCCGCCGATCACGAAGCAGATGTCGCGGCCGTCCTGCCGGCGCTCCTCGAGCCACTTGCTGAGCTCGATCGAGTCGAACTCGCGACCCTCGCTGGCGAGCAGGACCAGATGTGCCCGCTCGGGAATGCGCAGCGGGACCCGCTCGTCCTCGCGCACCTCGATCAGCTCAACACGTGCGTGACCACCCAGCAGCTTCCTGTAGTGCTCCACGTCGTCCTGGAAGGGGGGCCGGAGCCGCCCCACCGCGATCACCGAGATCCTCATTGGCGGGTGCGATACTACGCGCGTGTCCGAGGACAACGAGCGCCACTTCAACATCCACACCGACCCCGAGACGATGGCGGGTCACTACGCGAACTTCGCCAACGTCTCGCATTCCGACTACGAGTTCACGATCACGTTCGCGCGCGTGGACCACGAGGTCGAGGAGGGCGAGGTGCCCGGCGTGGTGGTCTCACGCGTGAACCTGTCGCCGCGCTTCATGCGCGAGCTGATCGACGCCATGGAGGACAACTTCTCCAAGTGGCAGACCCGCGAGGGTATCCGCGAGCTGCCCGAGTTCGGCGACCGCGAGGATCCCGGCGGCAGCAGCAGCGGCACCAGCACCTAGGCGGCACCCTCCGCGGGCTCCGGCCCGGTGATCGATTCGACCGTGTCCGCGGGTTCATTGCGCCGGCGGGACAGAGCGATGAACGGCAGGGAGAATGCCGAGATCGCTGCGCCGATCACGTAAGACGTGGCGTAGCCCCATACGTCGGCCGCGCGTCCGAGCGCGGGCTGCACGGCCACGCCGCCGCTCGAGCCGAGCAGCGAGTCGAAGGACAGGATCGTGGCCCGCTGGGCCGACGGAATCAGCCCGTTCAGGTACGCACGCCGGATCGGCAGGGCCGCCGAGGACAGCAGGCCCCACGCCACGATGAGCCCCAGCACCACCCAGAAATGCTCGAAGGCGCCGATCAACCCAAGTGTCACGGTCCCGGCGGCCTCGGCGGCGAGCAGGGCCGAGGTCCTGTGGTGGAAGACCCTGCGGATCCAGGGAGCGGCGATCCCGCCGACGATGTCTGCACCCGCGACGATGGCGGCGACGAGCCCGGCGATCCCGTAGGCCTCCGGCCGCCCCACGAGCTCGAGCAGGTACGGCTGGAGCGCGTAGAAGACGTAGAAGCCGACGCCGCCTGTGAAGACCGACGAGAGCATGATCCATTTCACGGCCGGCACCCGCCAGCCGTGCTCGATCGAGGCGCTCGCGATCCCCCGCATCTCGGTGGTGAGCCGCCCGCCTCGCCTGGAAGTGAAGCCAACATCACGCATCACGGCGAACGCAAGCCCGAACATCACGACCAGCACCGCGCCCCTGAGCAAAAACGGAACCCCGAGCGATGTGAGCTGGGCGATGTATCCGCCCGCCACCGAGCCCGTGAGCATGGCCACTCCACTGACCACCTGGCCCTTGGCAAAGACCGAGTCGAGGCTGCCGGTGAACCCGGTGGCCTTCAGGGCGTCCACCAGCCACGCCTCCACCGCTCCGGAGAAGAAGGTGAACCCGAGGCCGAGCAGCATCGAGACGACCGCCCACTCCCAGAAGGGTGCCTTCAGCTCCCAGAGGAGGACATACAGCAGCGTGGTGACCGTGAGGGTGACCGTGCCGAGCAGGTAGGACGCGCGCCGCCCCACGGTGTCCGCCACGATGCCGGTGGGCACCTCGAAGACCACCATTCCCACGGTGAAGAAAGCGTTGGCCGCGAACGCCTCGAGGTTGGAGAGCCCGGCATCGAGCAGGAAGATCGTGTTGATCCCCCAGATGAACGACGCGGCCAGCGTGTTCCCGAGCAGCAGCACGAGATAGATCCGCTGAATGGAGGCGGGCGTGGGCACGAAAGCCCTACGTTAAGCACGCACGTATTGAAGGCAGACGTCGACCGCGCCGTCGATGCTCGACCAGTCCAGGTTGTCCGGGATGTCCGAGGGCCAGTGGTAGTTGGACGGGAACTTTGTCTCGTCCACGCCACCCAGCGTGCAGGTGGGATAACCGGCGCGCAGGGCTATCAGCGCGTCCGTGGCCGCGACCGTGCGGAGACCCCGCCTGAGCTCGATGCCGGCCGCGGCGCCGGCGCGTGCCAGCGCCTCGCGCGAGGACTCGGGGTAGTCGCGCATCCGCAGCATCCCCTCACCCTCCACGACGCAGAGCTGCGGGGAGCCCACGCACTCGATGCACACGAACTCCGTGGCGTCGCGCGGCAGCTCCGAGAAGTGGCGGCGGCCGAATCCCTGCATCCCCTCCATGAACGACTCCTCGGAGCCGGTGGAGAGCAGGACCACGCGCACGCCCTCGGGCGGATTCTCGGCGAGCTCGTGGGCCAGGGCCACGAGCACGGCCACCGCGCTGAGGTTGTCGTTCGCGCCGGGCACGACCTTGCTCGCGCCGATGTTCGCCATGCACGCGGTGGCGCCCAGCGAGAAGAACATGCCGCAGCGCCTCAGCCAGCGGCGCCCCAGCAGCCCCCAGAGCGCGAGCAGCAGCGGGCCGAGGAACACGCCGAACATGATCGGGATGCTCTGGTTGGCCTGCTCGTGCAGCTTCGGCATCAGCTCCATGCCCTTGCGCGGCAGCGCCGGGTGGAAGACCAGCCCGCTGTGGGCCGCGTCGTGGTGGGCGATGAACACCACGGTGCGACGGGCCTCCGGGTCACCGAGCTCGGCGACGACATTCCAGGTCGCGCGCGGCGGCAGCGCGCGTCTGCGAAACCAGAGCTCCCCACCGCTCACGTCGTCGTAGACCGCAGCGGCGGCCGCCCCTCCCACCAGCGCGGCTGCTCGGCGCCCGAGCAGGGCCGCCACAGCGGCGCCCGCGTTCAACAGGCCGAGCGGCCACCAGTAGCCGCCGCGCCCCTGCTCCTGCTCCACACTGGTGCTCCTGCAGCCCGCGGCTCGCAGCTCGCCCGCGAGCCAGTCGGCCGCACGGCGCTCGCCTTCGGACGCCGACGCGCGCTCGTAGGACGAGAGCTCGCGGACTACCCGCTCGATCAGGGCATGTCGGGACACGGCCGCGGCAGATTACTCAGAGGGCCAGGCCTCTCCGATCCCGATCCGCTCCCTTCCCGTCGGGTGGGTGTCGAACAGGATGTGGAAGAGCCCAGGCGGGTCCGGGTCGGAGACGTTGCGGATCGTGATGCGGCGCTCGAACTTGACGAAGTCAGCGGGGTCGCGGGTCAGGTCGAGGGCGAACGAGTCGGCCCTGGCCTCAACCGGCCTCGAGAGTGCGTTCGATGCCACGCCGAGGCCCAGTCCCGCGATCGCCACGGCCAGGGCGATCGCCGGCAGGCCCGCCGGGGTTCCCAGCTCGCCGCGGCGCGCAAAGCGCTCTGCGAGCGCCTGCGTGAGGAACACGCCGGCGGGCGCCACGAGCGCGAGCCACGCGAGCCCGCGCACCAGATCGTTGTGCTTCTGGTGGCCCAGCTCGTGGGCCACGACCACGCGCACCTCGTCGCGTGGGAAGCCGTGGATCAGGTTGTCGTAGAGCACAACCCGCTTGCTGTGGCCGAGCCCGATCACGTAGGCGTTCGCCGCGCTGGTGCGGCGGCTCGCGTCGATCCGGTAGACCTCCCCCACGTCCACCCCGGCTCGGTCGGCAAGCTCGAGCACGTCGCTGCGCAGCTGGCCGGGCTTCAGCTTCTCGAAGTCGTTGAAGACCGGGTCGATCACGACCGGGTAGAGCCAGATGGTCACCACGCCGTAGGCGATCACGAGCACGGCGCCCGGCGCCCACCAGTTGCGCGGGAACCTGCGCACGAGCGCGACGGCGGCCAGCCCCCCGACAGCGGCCGTCACGGCGCCGATGCCGGCGCCCTTGACGACGTCGAGCGCCCAGTCCGGCCAGGCCTGCGTGGCCAGCCCCACGTCGAGCGAGCGCTCGCGCATCCAGGCGCGGATCGGCAGCCCGGTGACCACGAGCAGCAGCGAGATCCCGGCTCCGGCGGCGGCGCCTCCAAGGAGCGGCCGCGCCTCGAGCCTGCCGAGCAGACGCCTGGGAGGGCGCCAGACGAGCGCTCCCAGCGTGCCTACTCCAACTGCCAGGCCGGCGAGTCCGAGCACCCGCTGGAGGCTGCGAAAATCCTCGGCGCGTTCCAGCTGAAAGGCCGTGAAGTACTGTGTTACGTCGACTGGGGCGGGCTCGATCAGACCGCTGCGTGGCCGGAGCAGGAGAGTCGCGGCAGCCGCGGCGGCCACCGCCACCGCGATCGCAAGCGGCAGCCGCGAACGCCCCATTGCCCGACACTGTAGAAGGCCTCCAGATGCGCATTGCCCTGCTCTCAGACGTCCACGGGAACCGGCCCGCCTTCGAGGCGGTGCTCGACGACGTGGACTCCGAGGGCGCCGAGGAGATCTGGTGCCTGGGCGACCTCGTGGGCTACGGCGCGGAGCCCGACGACTGCGTGGCGCTGGCCCGCGAGCGCTGCAACATGTCGCTGGCGGGCAACCACGACATGGTCGTGACCGGCGAGATCCCGATCTCCGATTTCTCGCGGGACGCCGCCGCCGCGGCCCGCTGGACCCAGGAGAACATCGCCGAGGACACGATGGCCTACCTCAAGGGCCTCGTGCCGGCGGATCCAGCGCGCGAGCCCGCGCTCTACCACGCCAGCCCGCGCGACCCGGTCTGGGAGTACGTGCTCTCGACCTGGCAGGCGGACGAGTGCATGGACCTGATGGACGCGCGGGTCGCGGCCGTCGGGCACTCGCACGTGGCGCTCTGGTTTCACAGGGAGGACGACGGGAACGTATCCGGGGCGCAGGCGATAGAAGAAGAGCGCGACCTGTCGAGCGGCGACTGGCTCCTGAACCCGGGCGGCGTGGGCCAACCGCGCGATGGTGACCCCCGGGCGGCGTGGCTCCTGCTAGACACAGATACGTGGAAGGCCACCTGGCGCCGGGTCGAGTACCCGATCGACGAGGCGGCCAGGGCGATCGAGGACGCGGGACTGCCCATAGACCTCGCAGAGCGCCTCTACAACGGAAAATGACCAATCTCAAGCGCATATCCCTGCTGCTCGCACTCGGCGCCTGCCTGGCGGCCGCGGGCTGCGGCTCCGATGACGAGGAGGGCAAGGGGATCCCGGCGGAGCAGGCCGCGCAGCTCACGCAACAGCTCGACATCGTGCAGGACCGCCTCGACAACGGGACGGAGGGCGCGTGCAAGGACATCCTCGATGCCGAGGACGCCAACGACAACGCCGTGACGACCATTCTGAGCTCGCTGCCCGGCGATGTGGACCCGGACGTCCGCGACGCGGCGGAGCAGAGCTTCGACAACCTCTGGAGCCTCGTCGAGAGCAGGTGCGAGGAACTGAAGCCGGACGAACCTACGCAGACTGAGACGACCGAGCCCGAGACCACGACCCCGACCGAGACCGAGCCGCCGGTAACCGAGACGGAGCCGCCGGAGACCGAGCCCGAGGAGCCGATCCCGCCGGAGGAAGAGCCGCTCCCGGACGACGGAGACGGCGACAACGGGGGCGCGGTCCCGCCGGACGGGGAAGGCAACGGTGGCGGAGTCGGCCCCGGGGCCGCCAAGCAGAAGAAGGAGAAGCCGAGGTGAGCCCGCCCACGGAGGTCGCGGGCCGCTACCTGATCGAGCGCCGCCTCGGCGCCGGCGGCATGTCGACGGTCTTCATGGCCAAGGACACCGTGCTCGAGCGGCCGGTGGCGGTGAAGCTGCTGGCGGAGCACCTCGCGGACGACGAGAACTTCGTCTACCGCTTCAGGCGCGAGGCGCTCTCCGCCGCGAAGCTCCAGCACCCCAACATCGTGCAGGTGTTCGACTCCGGCCAGGATCCGGCGAGCGAGCGTCACTACATCGTCATGGAGTACGTGGACGGGCCGTCCGCAGCCGACATGCTGCGCGAGCGCAAGCAGCTCGACATCGAGGAGACCGTCCAGCTCGTGCGCGACGCCTGTCATGGGCTCGACTACGCCCACCGCGCCGGCGTCGTGCACCGTGACGTGAAGCCCGGCAACCTCCTCTACGCCGAGGAGATGGGCGCGACCAAGCTCGCGGACTTCGGCATCGCGAAGGCTGCGGAGCAGACCCGGATCACGCAGGTGGGCTCGGTGCTCGGCACCGCGGCCTACCTGTCCCCGGAGCAGGCCCGCGGCGAGGAGGCGGGGCCGGCGTCTGACATCTACTCGCTGGGCGTGTGCGCGTACCAGTTCCTCACCGGCCGGCTACCGCACGAGTACGCGTCGCTCACCGAGCTGGCGCTCAAGCAGCAGCAGGACCCGGTGGCGCCGGTCAGCGACTACCGGCCGGAGGTGCCGCAGGAGCTCGACGATGCCGTGCGGCTCGCGCTCGAACGCGATCCCGCCGCCCGTTACGCGAGCGCGCTCGAGATGGCCAAGGCGATCGAGGCCGGCGCGCAGGGCGAAGCCACGGCCGCCACGCAGCGGCTGGCGATGACCGACTACGACGCCACGCGGGCGATGGACGACACCTCCGCCACCGAGGCGCTGCCGCGCACGCAGTACAGCCCCTCCCGCCCGCAGCCCACGCGCGTGCACGACGTGGCGCCGCCGATGGTGGCCCCGGCCCGGAGCCGCCGCGACGAGCGTGCTGAGCACGCTGCGGCGCGCCGCGCGGCCCGCCGGCGGAGTCTCGGCGGGTTCCTGGCTCTGCTGGCCGCCATCGCGGCCATCGTGGTGGTGGCGGTCGCTCTGCTTTCCTCGTCAGGCGGCAACGGCGTGCAGCCGGTCGACAGCGGCGACGCCCAGCAGCAGCTCGACCAGCTGCGCGACTTCATCCGCGAGCACTCGCCCTAGCCGCGAGCACTCCCGCTGAGCACCCGCTCCCCCTCCTCCGCGTAGCTCCCCTCCGCGATCGCCTCGCGCAGCCCGCGCATCAGCCGCTCCATGAAGGTGAGGTTGTGCAGCGTGATGAGCCGCTTCGCGGTCAGCTCGTTCACCCGGGTGAGGTAGTGGAGGTAGCCGCGCGTGTGCTCCCGGCACGCCGGGCACGGACAGTCCGCGTCGATCGGCTCCCGGCTCGTCCGGTGCGCGCTCTTGGTGAGGTCGAGCCGCCAGCGCGAGCCGGGCTCGTGCACGAGCGCGGTTCCGTGGCGCGCCAGGCGCGTGGGCGTTGCGCAGTCGAAGCTGTCGATGCCCGCGCCCACCGCGTGCACGATGTCGTCCACGTCGCCGATGCCGAGCAGGTGCCGCGGCGGCTCGTCGGGGAGGCCCGCGAGCGCCCAGTCGACCACCTCGCGCATCTGCTCCTTCTCCTGGCCGAGCGAGCCCCCGATGGCGATGCCGTCCACGCCCGCGCCTGCCACGTAGGAGCTCGACTCCGCGCGCAGGTCCTCGTACACGCCGCCCTGCACGATGCCGTAGAGCAGCTGTCCGTCGGGCGCGTGCTCGCCGCACCAGGACACGCAGCGGTCGAGCCAGCGGTGGGTGCGCTCCATCGAGCTCGCCGTGTAGTCGCGCTCCACGTGGAAGGGCGTGCACTCGTCGAAGGCGAGCGCGATGTCGGACCCGAGCGCGGCCTGCACCTCCATCGAGGTCTCGGGGCCCATGAAGCGCTCGGTCCCGTCCGCGTAGGAGCGGAAGCGTACGCCCTCCTCCTCGATTGAGATCACCCTCGACTCGCGCTTGTCGCGGCGGCGCTTGATCTCCTCGGCCACCGAGCCGTGGCCCATCGAGAACACCTGGTAGCCGCCCGAGTCCGTGATGATCGGCCGCCTCCACCCCATGAACTCGTGCAGCCCGCCCAGCTCGCGGATCAGCTCGTGCCCGGGCTGGATGAACAGGTGGAACGTGTTGCCGAGCACCATGTCGTAGCCGAGCTCGGCCACCTCGCTCGCGTGGAGCGACTTCACGGTCGCCGTCGAGGCGAGCGGCACGAACGCGGGCGTCCGAACCTGCCCGTGAGGCGTCTCGATCACGCCGGCGCGGGCGGAGCCGTCGCGCGAACTGATCTGAAAGGCAGACATAACCCTCAACAAAAGGGTCAGACCCCTTCGTCAACCCTCGGAAAAGGGTCAGACCCTTGCTTGAGGGTTTTGCCTGTCATCTCGCTCGGCTGCTCCTCGCCCAGCAGCGCCAGGACCGTGGGCGCCACGTCGGCCAGCGTGCCGCCCTCGCGCAGCTCGCCCACGTCGCCGCTGATCACGAGCGGGACCGGGTTCATCGAGTGCGCCGTGTTCGGGCTTCCGTCGGGCTCGAGCATGTGGTCTGCGTTGCCATGGTCGGCCGTCACGATGCAGACGCCGCCCGACTCGTGCACCGCCGCCAAGACCCGGCCGAGGCACTCGTCCACGGTCTGGACGCCCTTCACGGCGGCCTCGATCACCCCGGTGTGGCCGACCATGTCCGGGTTGGCGAAGTTGATGATCCCGAAGCTGAAGTCGCCCTCCGCCCAGAGCTCCACGAACGCCTCGGAGGCAGCGCGTGCGGCCATCTCGGGCTTCTTGTCGTAGGTCGGCACGTCGCGCGGCGAGTCCACGAGGCGGCGTTCCTCGCCCGGGTACGGATCCTCCTCGCCGCCGTTGAGGAAGTAGGTCACGTGGGCGTACTTCTCCGTCTCGGCCACGTGCAGCTGGCGCTTGCCGCGATCGGCGAGCGTGGAGGCCAGCGTCACCTCGGGGCGGGCCGGGGGGAACGCGACCGGATAGTCCCAGTCCTCGTGGTACTCCGTGAGCGTCGTGAGCTGAAGGCCGTCGAGCTCGCCCAGCTTGCTCATCAGCTGGCGAGCTCGGTCGGGGCGGAAGTTGAAGAAGACCGCGGCGTCGCCCTCGCGAACCTGGCCCTCGCTGCCGACCAGCGTGGGCTTGATGAACTCGTCGGTCTCGCCCCGCTCGTAGGCCTGCCTCACCGCCTCCTCGCCGTTCTCAGCCCTGAACTCCGCCCGGCCCCTCACGATCGCGTCGTAGGCGAGCTGCGTGCGATCCCAGCGGTTGTCGCGATCCATCGCGTAATAGCGGCCGCTCACCGTCGCGATCCGGGCGCCGCCCCAGCTCTCCACCTCGGCCACGTGGCGCACGCCCGAGTCCGGGTTCGTGTCGCGGCCGTCCGTGAACGCGTGCACCACCACGTCGGACACCCCCTCGCGCCCCGCAAGCTCGATCAGCGCCCGGAGGTGGTCCATGCTCGCGTGCACGCCGCCGTCGGACACCAGGCCCAGCAGGTGCAGGCGGGCGCGCGTGCACGCCGCCCTCAGCGCCTCGTTCTCGAAGAACGACCCGTCCTCGATCGCCTCGTCGATGCGCAGCAGGTCCTGCTTCACCACCGCGCCCGCGCCGAGGTTGAGATGCCCCACCTCGGAGTTCCCCATCTGGCCCTCGGGAAGCCCGACCGCGGGACCGTGGGTGGTGAGCGTGGTGTGCGGATGCTGCTCCCAGAGCTCGTCGAACACCGGCGTGTCCGCCAGCGAGATCGCGTTGCCGGGGCCCGGCTCGGCCAGCCCCCAGCCGTCCAGGACGACCAGGCAGACGCTCGGGTAGGTCACGGCGTGGCGGCGGCCACGATGCGGGCGAACCCGTCGGGGTCGAGGCTCGCGCCGCCCACAAGCGCACCGTCCACGTCCGGCTGCGCCAGGATCTCGGCCGCGTTGTCGGGCTTCACGCTGCCGCCGTAGAGGATCCGCACGCCCTGCGCGGCGTCGCGCGAGCGGTCGCCGACGAGCGCGCGGATGAACGCGATCGCCTCCTGGGCGATCTCAGGCGTGGCCACCTTCCCCGTGCCGATCGCCCAGATCGGCTCGTACGCGATCACGATGTCCGGGAGGCGCTCGTCAGGCACCTTCTCGAGCGCCTCCTGCACCTGTGAGCGGAGCTTGCGCTGGGTGTCCTCGCGCTCCCGCTCCTCCTCGGTCTCCCCCACGCACAGGATCGGCTGGAGCCCCGCGCCGAGCGCGGCGGGAACCTTGTCCTGGAGCGCGCGATCGGTCTCGCAGTTGTACTGGCGGCGTTCCGAGTGCCCGAGGACCACCCCGTTCACGCCCAGCTCGGTGAGCATGTCCGCCGCGACCTCGCCGGTGAAGGCGCCGCTCGACTCCTGGTGCATGTTCTGGGCGTAGACCGCCACACCGCTGCCGCTGAGCCTCTCCACGCAGGTCTCGAGCGCCGTGAAGGGCGGGCAGATCCCCACGTCGGCCGGCGGCTCCGCGCCGATGCTCAGCCGCTCGCAGTACGTCCGCCGCCTGCGCGCGCGTGCCCCAGAGCTTCCAGTTGCCCACGATCAGCGGGCGGCGTGCGCGATCAGGCGTCATCCAGCACCTCCACGCCCGGCAGCGCCTTGCCCTCGAGCAGCTCCAGTGCCGCCCCGCCGCCGGTGGAGAGGTGGTCCACACGCTCCGCCAGGCCGAACTGCGCAAGCGCGGCGCCCGAGTCGCCGCCCCCCACCACGGTCGTGCCGGGCGCCTTCGCCACGGCCTCCGCCACCGCGCGCGTGCCGGCGGCGAACGGCTCCAGCTCGAAGGCTCCCATCGGCCCGTTCCAGAAGACGGTGCCGGCCTTCTGGATCTCCTCGGCATACGCGTCCGCGGTGCGCGGGCCCACGTCGAGCCCCATCCAGCCTTCCGGCACCTCCACGCCGTCCAGCTCGCGCCGCTCCGCGCCGGCGTCGAAGCGCTCGCCGAGCACCAGGTCGAGCGGCAGCAGCAGCTTGCAATTCGATGACTCGGCCTTCTCGAGCGCCCGGCGTGCCAGCTCCACTCCCTCCTCCTCCACCAGCGAATCGCCGGTCGCGATGCCCTGCGCGCGGAAGAAGGAGAAGCACATCGCACCGCCGATCAGAAGCGTGTCGGCGGTGTCGAGGAAGCGGTCGATCAGCGCGATCTTGTCGGTGACCTTGGCGCCGCCGAGCACCACCGCGAGCGGGCGCTCCGGCGCCTCGACGATCGAGCGCAGGGTCACCACCTCGCGCTCGAGGAGCAGCCCGGCGACGGCGGGCCGCAGGTACTGCGCGACCCCCGCCGTGGAGGCGTGCGCGCGGTGGGCGGCGCCGAAGGCGTCGTTCACGTACGCGTCGCCCAGCGAGGCGAGCTCGCGCGCGAGGGCGGGGTCGTTCTCCGTCTCCCCACGCTCCCAGCGGGTGTTCTCCAGGAGCAGCACGCTGCCGGGGTCAAGCCGCTCCACCCCACGCCGCACCTCCGGGCCCACCACCTCGGGCGCCTGGTGCACGGGCGCGTCGATCAGCTCGCCGAGGCGCTGGCACACCGGCGCGAGCGAGGTCTCGGGGTCGCGTCCCTTCGGCCGCCCCAGGTGCGAGCAGAGCACCACGCGCGTGCGCCTCTCGAGCAGCAGCTCGATCGTCGGAAGTGCGGCCCGGATGCGGGCGTCGTCCGCCACCCGCCCGTTCTCGAGCGGGACGTTGAAGTCCACGCGCGCCAGCACGCTCTCCCCGGTCTTGGCCTCCAGGTCGCGAACCGTCCGCTTGCCGAGCGCCGAATCCGTGGCGTTCGTGTCACCCACCTCAGGCGACCGGTGAGCCAGCCAGCACCCGCTGTGCCAGGTCGACCACGCGGTTCGAGTAGCCCCACTCGTTGTCGTACCAGGAGATGACCTTGACCAGCTTCCCGTCGATCACCATCGTGAGCGGCGCGTCGAACACCGACGAGTACGACGACGTGACGATGTCGCTCGACACGATCGGGTCCTCGTTGTACTTGAGGATCCCCTCGAAGCGGCCGCTGTCGGCCTGCTCCGCGAACGCGGCGTTGACCTCCTCCGCGCTCGTCTCGCGCGACACCTCGCACACGAGGTCCACGACCGAGCCGGTGATCACGGGCGCGCGCACCGCGATGCCGTTCAGCTTGCCGTCCAGCTCGGGGACCACGAGGCCGATCGCCTTGGCAGCGCCGGTGGAGGTAGGCACCAGGTTCGCCGCCGCCGCGCGGGCGCGACGAAGGTCCTTGTGGGGGCCGTCCTGAAGGTTCTGGTCGGCCGTGTACGCGTGGATCGTGGTCATGATCCCGCGCTCGATTCCCACCGTGTCGTGGAGCACCCGCGCCACGGGCCCGAGGCAGTTCGTGGTGCAGGACGCGTTCGAGATCACGTGGTGCTGGTCCGGGTCGTACGCGTCGTCGTTCACGCCGAGTACGAGCGTCACGTCCGGGTCGGTGGCCGGAGCGCTGATGATCACCTTCTTCGCGCCGGCCGAGAGGTGCTTCGCGGCGTCGTCCCGCTTGGTGAAGAAGCCGGTGGACTCGACCACCACGTCGGCGCCCACGTCGCCCCACGGCAGCGCCGCGGGGTCGCGCTCGGCGAACACCTTCAGCTCGTCGCCGTCCACGATCAGGCTGTCGTCCGTGAAGTCAACCTCGCCCTTGAACGGGCCGAGGATCGAGTCGTACTTGAGCAGGTGCGCGAGCGTCTTCGTGTCGGTGATGTCGTTCACACCGACCCAGTCGATATCTGCTCCACGCGCGTGTGCGGCGCGGAAGACGTTGCGCCCGATGCGGCCGAAGCCGTTGATGCCGGCCTTCAAGGCCATGTCAGGTGCTTCCTTTCCGTCGCTTCCTGGCGAGCTGAAGAATCTAGCTCAGGGACGACGCGGGGGCTTGTCCACGTCACGGTGGACCAGGTCCACGAGGAAGTCGCCGCGGGCCTCGTACTCGCGCGCCAGGTGCTCGGCGATCACGACGGAACGGTGGCGGCCGCCCGTGCAGCCGATGCCCACGGTGAGGTGGGACTTGCCCTCCTGCTCGTAGGCGGGCAGCAGGTAGTCGAGCAGCGGCGTGAGCCGCTTGTAGAACTCGTCGATCCCGTCCGAGCCCTCCACGTAGGCGATCACGTCCTTGTCGAGGCCCGTCTGCTCGCGCAGCTCGGCCTCGTAGTGGGGGTTCGGCAGGAAGCGCACGTCGAAGGTGAGGTCGGCGTCGCGCGGGGAGCCGTGCTTGAAGCCGAACGTCATGAAGGTGACCGCCAGCTTGCCGCGCCGCCCGTGAGGCAGCATCTTGTCCGCCACCACCTTGCGCAGGCGCGCGGCGGAGAGGTCGCTGGTGTCGATCGAGACGTCGGCGCGCTCCTTCAGCGGCGCCAGCAGCTGACGCTCCTCCCGCAGCGCCTCCTCCAGCGCGCCGCCCCCGGCCAGCGGGTGGCGCCGCCGGGTCTCCTTGAAGCGGTTGATCAGGGTGTGCTCGTCGGCCTCGAGGTAGAGCAGGCGATACGGGACCTCGTTCTTCTCCAGGTCTTCGAGGACCTTCACGAGGCCGTCGAAGAAGTCCCCGCCGCGCACGTCCGAGGCCACGGCCGCCCGCTCGACCTTGCTGCCCCTGTGGTTGAACAGCTCGGCGAGCGAGCCGATCATCTCGGGCGGCAGGTTGTCCACGCAGAAGTAGCCGGCGTCCTCGAAGGTGGCCATCGCCTGCGACTTGCCGGCCCCGGAGAAGCCGGTGATCACCACGAAGTCCTCGATCCTGTGCTTCGGCAACTTGCCGCTCGACTTCCGCAGCCGGAAGCTCATCGGACCCGGTTCACCTGCGCATAGATGTCGCGGGCCACCTTGCCGGGGAGACCTGGCACGGCTTCGAGCTCGTCGCGCGTGGCCCGCAGGAAGCGCTCCGGCGAGCCGAAGTGCTGGAGGATGCGGCGCTTGCGCGCGGGGCCGATGCCCGCCAGCTCGTCCAGCACCGAGGTGGTCATCGCCTTGTCGCGCTTGCCGCGGTGAAACTCGATGGCGAAGCGGTGCGCCTCGTCGCGGACGCGCTGGAGGAGCTGGAGCTCGGGGGTGTCGTGGGGAAGCCGCAGCGGGTCGTGCCGACCCGGCACGAACACCTCCTCGATCCGTTTCGCGAGGCTCACGACCTTCACCCCGAGGTCCGTGAACTCGGCGAGCTCGCTGAGCCCCGCGGACAGCTGGCCCTTGCCGCCGTCGATCACGATCAGCGCGGGCAGGGACGCGAAGCTCTCGTCGTACTCCTTGTCGTGCGGGCTGCGTTCGCGCTGCGTCACGTATTGGGCCATCCGTCGGGAGAGCACCTCGGCCATGGCTGCGAAGTCATCCTGAACCGAGTCCCGGATGGCGAAGCGCCTGTAGTCCGACTTCTTGGGCGCGCCGCCCTCGAAGGCCACCATCGAAGCGGCTGTGTGGCGGCCCATCAGGTTGGAGATGTCGAAGCACTCGATTCGCATCGGGATCTGCTCCATCCCGAGCGCCCGCTGGAGCCCGTCGAGCGCCTCGATCCGCTGGGAGCGGCGGCGCTCGGAGCGGAGGCGGTCCTGATCCAGGGCGAGCCGCGCGTTGCGGTGGGCCAGCTCGAGGATGCGGCGCTTGTCGCCCCGCTCCGCATGACGGACCTCGACCGGCGCCCCGCGCCTCTCGGTGAGCGCGATGGAAAGCGCGTCGACGTCGCTCACCGACGGCTGCACCACGACGTGCGGCGGCACGGCGATCGCGCTGGCGTAGTACTGGAGGATGAACTCCTCGCCCACCTCGCCCTCCTCACGCTGAGCGGCGTTCTCGAGGTAGAAGCTCTGGCGGTCGGCCAAGACGCCGTCGCGGACCTGGAAGACCTGCGCGTTCGCGTCCGTGCCCTCGGCCGCCACCGCGATCGCGTCGAGCGTGCCCACCGGCGCGTTCGAGATGCGCTGGCGCTCGAGCAGCGAGCGCACGGCCTTCAGCTTGTTGCGGTACTGGGCGGCCTGCTCGAACTCCTGCTCGTCGGACGCCTTGCGCATCCCCTGGTCGAGCGCCTTCTCGATGTGGCGATAGCGGCCGGACAGGAAGTCGATGATCGTCTCGACGTTCTCGCGGTAGGCCTCCTTCGAGATGTAGCCGACGCATGGGGCCTGGCAGCGCTTGATGTAGTAGTCGAGACAGGGGCTGCCGGAGGCGCGGCCCGGCTGAGGCCCGTCGCAGGTGCGGTGCATGAAGACCTTGCCGAGCAGGTCGAGCGTCTCGCGCACCCGCTTCGCGTTGCTGAACGGGCCGAAGTAGACCCGGTTCCGGCGGTGGCGCTCGCGCGTGAAGTAGATGCGCGGGAAGTCCTCGTCGAGGCTGATCCCGATGTACGGATACGACTTGTCGTCACGCAGCCGGACGTTGAAGACGGGCCGGTGGCGCTTGATGAACTCCTGCTCGGCCAGCAGCGCCTCGGCCTCGGTCTCGGTCGCGATGAACTCGATGTCCGCGATCTGGGCGACCATGTCCGCGGACCCGCGGGCCCCCTGCTTTGAGAAATGGCCCGCCACCCGCTTGCGCAGCGAGCGTGCCTTGCCGACGTAGAGGACCTTCCGGCGCGAGTCGCGGAAGATGTAGACGCCGGGCCCATCAGGGAGGGCCCGACGCTGCTCGGTGATGCGATCTGGTGCCTCGGTGGCCACTGCACCGAGGATAGGTGTCCGGGGGGCGGCCTAGGCGAGCAGGCGCACGACGGACTCGGCGAACATCGCGGGCTTCTCCTGGCCCTCGATCTCCACGGTCCACTTCTGGACCAGCTGGTACCAGCCGTCGCCGACCTCGTCCACCGAGGTCGTCTCGATGCTGGCGCGAATACGGGCCCCGGCCGGCACGGGCGACGCGAAGCGCACCTTGTTCCAGCCGTAGTTGATGCCCATCTTGAAGCCCGACTCGGCCTTGAAGAGCTGGTCGCGGAAGCCGTCGACCATGCACAGCGTGAGGTTCCCGTGCGCGATCGTCGTGCCGAACGGGCTCTCGGTCTTCGCGCGCTCCACGTCCACGTGGATCCACTGATGGTCGCCCGAGACCTCGGCGAACTTGTTGATGTCCTCCTGGGTCACCTCGCGCCAGTCGCTGGGGCCGATGGTCTGGCCGACGAGCGCCTTGAGCTCGTCGATTCCGTTCACGGTTGTGGGTGTCATGGCGCGAAGTATCTCAGCCGTGGTGGTACCACGGCTTCGCGTCGAGCGCCTGGCGCAGCGCGCGCTTCCCACCGCTCATCAGCGGGTCGCCGTGCGTGGCCAGCACCGCGTCGAAGTCGAGCTCGAGGAGCGGCTCGAGCGTCGGGTTGAAGCGCTCGCGGTAGAAGCGCTCGACCTTGGCGTCGACCTTGTCGCTCGACCAGACCACCAGGCGCCCGCCGGTCTCGGCCACGGCGTCGCCGAACACGATGGCGCCGTGGCTCGGCAGGTGGAGCGGAGTCTCGTGGCGTCGCGGCTTGCCGATCGTGTGCGCGGTCACGCCGCCGGGCAACGGAACCCCGGGATCGATCTCGTGGAACGCCGAGCGGTCACGGAGCCGCTTCGCGCAGGCTGGGTGTCCGTGGATGGTCGTCTCGGCGCTTCGCTTGTACCGCTTCCACAGCTCCTCCGCACTGCGCACGTGGTAGGGGATCGTGATCAGGATCGCGAGCCGCTGGCTCAGCGTTTCCTCGATCACGGCAAGCACCGACGATGGGTCGGGCGGCAGCAGCGGGTCGATCAGCAGCGTCGTGTCGTCGCCCGCCTGCGCGGCGAAGCACGCCACCTCGGCCCCGAACTCGCCCGGATGCCATTCGGGGTGCCGTGCCGTCCAGCGCCAGAGTCCTTCAGTGAGCTGCTCCATGGGCGGCATTATAACCGACGAGTGGCGTTAGGCGGTTATAGCTGGGCATCGAAATCCTGGGTCTGGCGCTTTTCGTTTCCATCTCGCAACGGAAAGCGCCACACCGCTCTCGGGCGCAAGCGTTAGCGTGCGCCGTTGTGGAATCGGCGTCCACATCGCAGCGCGACATCTCCGGCGTGATCGCGCCGCCGCCGCTCATCTTCCTGGCCGGCCTGGGCGTGGGCTTTGCGCTGGAGGCGCTCCTGCCGGGCTCGTCGGTTCCCGACGCCGTGGCCTGGATCCTCGGCGGCGCGCTGCTCCTGGCGGGACTTGCGCTGCTGTTCTCTTTCGAGCGGACGTTCACCCAGAAGAAGACGCCCGCCAATCCGTGGCGCCCGACCACCGCCATCGCCACCGGCGGTCCCTACCGGATCACGCGCAACCCCGCCTACGTTGGGATGGCCCTCGTGTACGTCGGAATCGCCCTGCTGCAGCCAGGCGCTCTGGGTGCTCCTGCCGCTGCCGGTGGTGCTCGTGATCATCGACCGCGGCGTGATCGCGCGGGAGGAGCGCTACCTCGAGCGCAAGTTCGGGCAGGAGTACCTCGACTACAAGCGGAGCGTCCGGCGCTGGATCTGAGTCAGTCGCCGAGCTCCGTTATAGCCGCCACGGCCACCATCTCCGGAGTCACGTCGACCGGGAGCCGTCCGGCGTCAGCGGCTGCGAGCAGCACGGACGCAGCCGCGTGGAGGCGACGGCCGGTCTCATTGCCGGCACGCTCGATGAGATTCTCGCGCTCGTCGTCAGACAGGCTGAGCAGGTGCGCCTCGGCCATCGCGGCCCCTCCATCCGGCGATTCTTCGATGCCCTCGACCAAGGCGTCGTCGGCGCCCGGTGCCATGTCCTTCAGGGCGGCCTGCCGCACGATGAACCGCGCGAACGCCTCGGAAGCGTCCGAGTCAATGACCCGCGCCATCAGCTCCGTGAGCTCGGTGGGACCTGGCTTGTTGCTGTCGCTCATGACCTCGCGGCTCCGTGCGAATGCAGATGCGTACGCTACTCCACCAGTCGCACCTCCAGCCGGCCTGCCGACACATCGCCCGCGCCGCCCAGCAGCCCCAGGATCTTCGTCACGTATGCGCGCGTCTCCGGGTAGGGCGGGATGCAGCCACACGCGGCGACCGCGCCGGGGCCGGCGTTGTAGGCGGCCAGCGCGAGGGGCACGGAGCCGAAGCGGCCGAGCAGGTCGCGCATCAGGTGAGCCTGGGCATTGATCGCCGCGCCGGGATCGAACGGGTCGAGCAGCCCCATCGCCTGAGCCGTGCCGGGCATGAACTGGGCTATCCCCTCGGCGCCCGCCGGTGAGCGAGCGAATGGGTTGAAGCCCGACTCGGCGTAGAGCTGCGCGGCAAGCAGCTGCGCCGAGACGCTCCAGCGCTGTGCCGCCCGGATGATCAGCGGCGCAAACCGCGCCGGTACGAACGACTGGACCGCGCGGGTGGCGCCACCGTCCCCACCGCGGGCGCCGAAGCCCACGGACGAGCTCCCGGTGCTTCTCGTGAATCCGAAATGCCACGGTTCCCACGAGTAGCGCTGCACGAAGCCGAACCTCGTGGCGTTCGCGGCGAGCCAGGCGTATGCCTCCCTCGGACCGAGGTCGAGCTCGGTGGCGTAGCGGTGCAGGCTCTCGCCGGGCGGCGCCACCCACTTCGGATCCGGGTGCGCGGCGAACAGCACGGCCTGCTCGGCATCCGAGCGGAAGCCGCTCGTGACGCTGAGAAAGATGCCGGCCTCCCGGCGGGCCGCGGCCGCCATCCGGTCGAAGGCAAGCGCCACATCCGGCCTCATCGGCTTGCTCTGGCGATAGGCGAGCGGACCGTCATAGCCGCCGCCGCTGGCGATCGCCGGGAGACCGCCGGCGCCGAGGCCGGGCGTGAGCTCCGCGGTGGCCTCCGCCCGCACCGGCACCCGATCCCGCCGGCCCTCGACCAGCCGCAGGCGGGCATCGCCTCGCACCCTCACCCGCGCCCGTGTGGGCGCGAGCGGATCGCCCGGAAAGCTCACGTCCGAGGGCGCGATCCGCACGCCGTTTCGCCGGGCGCCCCGCACCGCTGCGGCGCGAGCGAGGGCGAGGTAGGTGGCCTGCTCCAGGTGGCGCGGGTTGGGCACCCCCGGCGCGAGGAAGGGCGGCTCGAACAGGCGCGGGTAGAGATCGCGCATCACCTGCGCCGCGCTCACGGCGGCGAGGTCAGCCGCCCGCTGGTGGCGCCCCTTGGCGCCGAGCGCGTTCCCGAAGGCGAACAGGACGACCGTCCCGGCGACGAGGAGGCCGACCATCGCCAGCATCATCAGCGACGCCTGACCGCGCGCCGAGTGGAGCGAGTTCACGATGCCTCGCAGAGGTCCGCCAGCTCGGCGATAGCGCGGCCGAGGTCCCCGCGCGCCTCACGGCCGCCGAGCGCCAGCCGCGCCCCCAGCGGCGAGTTGGGCAATGCCAGGGCTCCGGCCTGGTCGTGCGGCGCCCGGTTCAGGACCACGATCGGCTCGGCTCCCACGCGGGCCACGCATGCCGCGCCCACCCTCGCCAGCGCCGGCTCGACGGCCTGCCCTGTGACCAGCACGGTGTGGTCGGCCACCGAGGCGGGCACTCCGCCGAGAGCCGCCGAGCCGGCGTCGATCACGAGCGGGGCGAAGTGCCGCGCCGTACGGGACAGTGCGAGCGCATCCGCGCCTTCCACCAGGCACAGGCGTCCCACGGCCCGCGGGCTGGCGCCGGGCACGTCCTCCAGCGCGTGGGCGAGCCGCGCGGCGGCGTGCGTGGCAAGCGGGATGCCCGCCGCCCGTACCTCGCAGCAGACCGCCGCCGCGCCCGCCAGGTCGCGCGTGGCGAGCTCAGCCGCGAGCGCTCGCGCCACGACCGTCGCGCCGCAGCCCGGCGCCAGGCCGAACACGCAGATCACCGGCCGCTGCTCCTGTGGGCCGGGCGCCGCCGCCTGCGGCCGCGGCTCGACCGGCTCGAGCAGGAAGGACTCCACGGCCGCAGCGGCCGCGGCGAGGACGCCGCGGCGGCGCTGCGCGAGCCCCGAGCTCGTCCTGGCGGTCACGGCGCCTCGACCGTCGCGCTCGCCGAGACCTCGAGCTGGTCCGCCAGCGAGCGCAGCAGCGTGGGCGGGCGAAGCCGCACCCGGACCTCACCGCCCGAGACCGACACCCGGGCGTGCGTGCGCGACCAGGCCGGCAACGTCTCTCGCGCGCGCGTGCGCGGGTCGCCGCCGCCGGCGAGCGCCAGGGCCGCCGCCTCCGCCGCGTTCCCGGCGAGGACGCTCGAGTAGCCCACGGCAAGCAGCTGCGCGCCCGCCAGCGCGATCGCCAAGAGCAGCGGCAGCATGCAGAGCAGCTCAACTGCGGCCTGCCCGCGCTCCTGAGTCATCGCTCCGCCGGCAGCGCGGCGACCGCCGCGATTCGCACCGGGCTCCTCCACGAGCGCAGCAGGAGTGGCAAGCGCAGCTCCACCCGTACCCCACCCTCTGGGCGCCGCTCCACCGAAAGCCCGTGCTCGAGCGACCTCGGCAGCGCGCTGCGCGCCGCGCGCTCGGGGCTCAGACCGACCGCGTCAGCCCGCGCCGCGACCCGGGCCGCGTTCGCACACAGCCAGAGCGTGTGACCCGCGAGGACCACCTGCCAGGCGATGGCCGCGGCGAGCACCACCATTGGGACGACGGCGATCGCTTCCACTGAGGCTTGGCCGGAGTCCGATCGCGACATGGAGCGACAGTCGCGCGGCGCGGCGCACGGGACAACGCGCAGGCGTTACGGAAGCGCTACTCGTAGCGGCGGTAGCGCGTCCAGGCCCAGAACAGGCCGTAGGACGCCACGCCCAGCAGCGCGAACCAGAGCAGCACGCCCGCGCCGCCCGTGTTGAAGAGGCGGTCCGTGCCGGTGAAGGTCAGCACCGCGATCGCCAGGGACCCATAGAGAGCCAGGCGGACGTTGGAATCGAGCGATTCGAGGTCGAGCCGGTACTGGCGGTAGAGGCGCGCGACCAGCAGCGCGATCGACGCGAAGAAGACGATCGTGAGAGCGGTGAGCAGCACGTCGAGCGCGTTGCCACCACCGGGCAGCGCCACGAACACCAGCGCGACGAGCGCGACGATGCCGAACTTCCAGAGAAACTGCACGAAGCGAAGGGTATTACCTGATCGCGCCGGTGCTGGCGAGCACGAGCACCAGCGCACCGAGCGCCACGCGGTAGATCACGAACACGATCGTGGAGTGGTTCGCCAGAAAGCGCAGGAGGAACGCGATCGACGCGTAGCCCGCGACGAAGGCCAGGAGTGTCGCCACCGCCAGCGCCCCCAGGCCCACGTGCTCCCCCTCCTCCCCGCTCAGGATCGACCCGAACTCCACCGCGCCGCTCAGCACGACCGCCGGTATGGAGAGGAGAAACGAGAAGCGCGCGGCGCTGGTCCGGTCCAAGCCCATGAACAGCCCGGCGGTGAGCGTCGCGCCAGAGCGTGACACCCCCGGGATGAGCGCCAGCGCCTGAGCAAATCCGATCACGATGCCGTCGCGGGTGGTGATCTTCTCGAGCGGGCGGTCGTGACGGGCCACCCGCTCCGCCGCCAGGAGCACGAATCCGAGCGCGATCAGCGCGGTGCCGATCACGTACAGGTCCCGCGCGCCCGTCTCGATCTGGTCCTTGAAGGCAAGTCCGAAGATCCCGATCGGGATCGTGCCGAGCACGATGTACCAGCCGAGGCGCGCATCCAGCTCCCGGCGCGCCGCGGGATCGCGGAGGGACCGCAGCCACGCCCGCCCGATCCGCGCGAGGTCGTGGCGGAAGTAGAGGAGCACCGCGGCCATCGTGCCGAGCTGGGTCACGGCGGTGAACGCGGCTCCCGGGTCCTCCCAGCCCGCGAACGCGGGAATGATGCGCAGGTGCGCGGTGCTCGAGATCGGCAGGAACTCCGTCAGCCCCTGCGCGATCCCGAGGACGATGGCCTCGAGGAGCGACACGGCGGCGGAACCCTAGTGGCCGTTCCCTGAAGATTCTTTGAACCGATCGCGCGAAGCCGCGATCACCTTCAGGGCGTCCTCACAGGGATACCAGCCGTCGACCTCCACCTTCTTGTTCTCGAGCTGCTTGTAGACGGTGAAGAAGTGGGCGATCTCGTTCTGGAGCTGCTCGGATACGCCGTCGAGCCCTTCGAGCGTGTTCCAGCCCGGGTCCGTGAGCGGCACGGCGAGCACCTTGTCGTCAATTCCCTGGTCGTCCTCCATGCGGAAGAGCCCGATCGGCTTCACCTCGATCATGCAGCCCGGGAAGGTCGGCTCGGAGACCAGGACCATCACGTCGAGCGGGTCGCCGTCGAGCGAAAGCGTGTCCGGAATGAAGCCGTAGTCGGTGGGATAGACGACCGACGAGAAGAGAAAACGGTCGAGCCTGATCACCTGATGCTCGTGGTCGTACTCGTACTTGTTGCGGCTTCCCTTCGGGATCTCCACGATGCAGAGGAAGGACTCGGCCACGGCGAGCGACAGGCTATCGTTACGGCCCGAATGCGGTTCTTGGCACCAGTTCTCGTGCTCGCGGCCTGGCTTGTCCCGTCCGCCACCGCCTACGCCGGCGACAACGGCGAGGGCCTCTGGGGTGAGACCGACGACCGCATCATCACCTTCTTCTCGCTCGGCGTCGTCGTCTTCTTCACGGTGTTCGTGATCGTGGCCTCCTGGATCCAGGGCGCGCTCGACCGCCGCAAGCAGGAGCGCAAGGCCGTCGAGCTGCGCAAGCGCGTCGGCTGGTAGAGCGCGTCGCTGCGAAAAGCACGCGACCCCGGCCGGAGCCGGGGCCACGCTGTGCGGGGGGGATCTGCACTCGTGATGGTCGCGCAGCAGGGGCCCGGCTGTGTGAACAGTCTGAGAAAGTGCGCGGCATGGACCCGGTGACCTACGAGCGCCACGGCGCCGCAGCCGTTCTGACCATCGACCGCCAGGAGCGGCGCAACGCGATCGACGGGCCGACGGCCGAGTTGATCGCCGCCGGCTACGACAGCTTCGTGGCCGACGACGACGCGCGCGTGCTCGTGATCACCGGCGCGGGCGGCGTGGCCTTCTGCGCCGGCGCCGATCTCAAGTCGATTGAGAGCTTCGCCCCGCGCATGGCCGACCCGCGCGGTCCGCTCGGGATCAGCCGCGTGATCTCGCCGAAGCCCACGATCGCCGCCATCTCGGGATGGTGCCTCGCCGGCGGACTCGAGCTGGCGCTCTGGTGCGACCTGCGGATCGCGACCGAGAACTCCGCGCTCGGCTTCCCGGAGCGTCGCTGGGGCGTGCCGCTCGTGGACGGCGGCACCCAGCGGATGCCCCGCATCATCGGGCTCGGACGCGCCCTCGACCTCATCCTCACCGGGCGGATCATCGACGTGGACGAGGCGCTCGCCATGGGGCTGGTGACCGAGGTCGTGCCCGCCGGGCGCCACCTCCAGCGCGCGCTGGAGATCGCGGAGGCGCTGGCGCGCTTCCCGCAGGACACGATGCTCGCCGACCGCCGGGCCGCGATCGAGGGAATCGGCCTGACGTTCGAGGAGGGACTGGCGCTGGAAGCCGAGAACAGCGCTCCCACGCAACAAACCGCCTGGGCCGGCGCCGCCCGCTTCTCTGGTGGCGAGGGAAGAGGAGGCGCCGGCTCCGGCGTGTAGTACCCCTGCGGAAACTCACCGGCTGAAACGCACGCCTTTTCGAAAACTTGCGCGTGCGCGAAAAAACTTTCGGCCGGGCGGCGGATAACCTCGCCTGGGTGGCATCGCCGGCGATAGAGGTGACCGACCTGCGCAAGGCCTATGGGCCGGTCGAGGCCGTGCGCGGGCTCTCCTTCGAGGTAGAGCGGGGCGAGGTCTTCGGGCTACTCGGGCCGAACGGGGCCGGCAAGACCACCACCGTCGAGATCCTCGAGGGCTACCGTCGGCGCTCGGCCGGCGAGGTGCGCGTGCTCGGGCACGACCCCGCCACGCGCGACCGCGACCTCCAGCAGCGCGTGGGCATCGTGCTCCAGAGCTGCGGCTTCTACCCGCGCTTGAGCGTGCAGGAGGCGGTGGAGCACTTCGCGAAGGCGTACGACCACCCCCGCGACCCGGACGAGACGATCGCGCTCGTGGGTCTCGGCGAGAAGGCGAACGCCCGGACCAAGGAGCTCTCGGGCGGCCAGCGACGGCGCCTGGACCTGGCGCTCGCTCTCGTGGGCGACCCGGAGCTCGTGTTCCTCGACGAGCCCACCACGGGCTTCGACCCAGCCGCGCGCCGCACGGCTTGGGGGGTCGTCAGGACCCTCAAGGAGCTCGGGAAGACAGTCCTCCTCACCACGCACTACCTGGACGAGGCGCAGGAGCTGGCTGACCGCGTGGCGATCGTGAAGGACGGCCGGATCGTCGCCGAGGGCCCACCCGACCAGCTCGGCCCGGGCAGCGCCGGCTACCGGGTCTCGTATCTCTCCGGCGGCAACCGGGTCGAGCACCAGACCGACGATCCAACCGAGCTGCTCCACCGCCTCACACGCGACGCGATCGCGCGCGGCGAGCGACTCGACGGCCTGGAGGTCACGAGGCCCACGCTCGAAGAGGTCTACCTCCAGCTCACCGCCGAGGCGGACTCCGCATGAGCCCGTCGGGCCGGAAGCACCCGGCTCGGCCGGGTGCGCCCGGATCGCTTCCGCTCGCCTGGCAGCAGTTCCGCCTCGAGCGCAAGCTGTTCTGGCGCAACCCGAGTGCCGCGTTCTTCAACTTCCTGCTGCCGCTGCTGCTGCTCGTGCTGATCGCGACAGCCTTCGCGAGCGACGACACCGAGCTCGAGATCCTGATCCCGGGCGTTGCCGGAATGGGCGTGCTCGCCACCACCTTCACGGCGCTCGCGTACAACCTCACGTGGCTGCGCGACGAGGGCGTCCTCAAGCGGATCCGCGGCACCCCGATGCCGGCGGGCGCCTACCTGGCCGGCTTCATCGGCTCGGCCACGCTCAACGCGGTCCTCCAGGTGACGCTCGTGGTCGCGATCGGCAACGTGCTCTACGGCGTCGACTGGCCCCAGGACCCCCTGCTGCTGGTGGCCTTCACGCTCCTGGGCGTGATCTGCTTCGCCGGGCTCGGAGTGGCGTTCTCGCACATCATCCCGAACGAGGAGGCCGCGCCGGCGTACACGAACGCGGTGTTCCTGCCGGTGATCTTCATCTCGGGCGTGTTCTACTCGGCCGAGGAGCTGCCGGAAGCGCTGAAGGTGGTGGCGGAGGCGCTGCCTCTGAAGCACCTGATCGACGGGCTCTCGGAGGCGATCGTGGGCGGCGGCTCGGCCGATGTCGGGACGGCGGCGCTGGTGGTGGGCGGATGGGCGGTTGTGGCGCTCTTCCTTGCCGTGCGGTTCTTTCGCTGGGAGTGAACGGCGGGCACTGAAAGGCTGCTGTAAGCGCCCGAGTCAGAGCCGCAACGCGTGCCCATGCCGCCGCAGCCACGCCTCGTGCTCCCGCCAGCGCGGCGAGCGGCGCTCCAGCAGGCTCCAGAAGCGCTCCGAGTGGTCCTGCACGTCCAGGTGCGCGACCTCGTGCTCGACCACGTAGTCGAGGATCTCCTCGGGCGCCAGCAGTAGGCGCCAGTTGAAGCTCATCGCCCCGCTTGTGGAGCAGCTCGCCCAGCGGGTGCGCTGGCCGCGGATCTGAAGCGTGGAGTAGCTGCGGTCGACCCGGGCGACCGCCGCGTCGAGCCGGCTCGCCACCTCGGCCCGAGCCTGGCGCCGGTACCACGCTTCGAGCGCCGTGCGCGGCTCAGTGTCTGGCGGGAGCACCACCTGAAGCTCAGCGCCGCGACGGGAGACGAATGGTCGAATCCGGCGCGCCTGAACGCTCAGGTCCAGTCTGAGCCACTGACCAAGGTACGGAATTCCGCCTCCGTGCTGGATTTGCGGGCGGGGCAGCTCGTGCTCCGACTCGCGCAATCGGCGCAGGGTTCGCTCTATCCATGGACGTTTCTCCTGGACAAACGACTCAACATTTCGCAGGGGGAAGCGGCGCGGCACGACCACCTGGACCCCGTCCCCGTCGACCAGGATTCTCGCATGCAGAGCGCGATCTGAGCGTCTGATTCGGTACGGAAAGGCGGTCACAGGGGCCACATTAGGGACCGCTGCGGCCGTCGAACATTTGTCCATCTACCTCATTTGGGGGAGATGGAAGCCGACAAGACCTCAGCGGCGCCGAACTGCCGCACTTGCATCCGAATCCAAACGCCACGGCAACCACGCTCGGGGCACAGGAGGTAGTTATGACTAAGACACGCAAGCTGTTCCTCTCGCTCCTCATCGTGGGGGTCACCGGGAGCCTCATCACGTTCGGGGTCTTCGCGGCCTTCTCGGCCACGACCTCGAACCCGAACAACTCGTTCACCGCCGGTACGGTGTCGATCTCCGACAACGACGGTGGAACGGCGCTCTACAGCGTCACGAACAAGAAGCCCGGCGACTTTGCCGAGAGCTGCATCCAGGTGACGTACACGGGTACGGTCACCAACTCGATCAAGCTCTACCGCTCGGCCTTCACCGGCGGCTCGGGTCTCGACTCCTACATCGATCTCGCGATCACGAAGGGCACCGGCACCGCTGCCGACTGCTCGGACTTCTCGGGCGCGACCTCGGTGTACTCCGGCACGCTGACCGCACTCGGGTCGACGTTCGCTGGCGGAGTCGCCCTGACGAACGGCGCAAGCCAGGCGAGCTGGACCCAGAACGACGCGGTCACCTACAAGGTGCGCGCGACGCTTCAGGACAACAACGCAGCACAGGGCCTCGCGACCGGCACGCACTCGCTGGTCTTCGAGTCGCAGAGCAACTAAGCCACAGGCACAAGAATCGGATGCAAAGCGGGGACCGCCTTCAGGCGGTCCCCGCTGTTTGTCGACACAAGGAAAGAGATGGTTGCCACAAAGCCAAAGATCGACCGCCGCCTCTCCGGGCTCGCGTTTCTTGCGGGGCTCGCCGTGGCGGTCGTGTTGGTGCTCGGCTGGCGCGTCGCGCCGGGCTCGAGCGCCCTTGGTCTGGAGCTCAGGCTGATCGTGAACAGCACGGGCGAGCTCGGCGTCGAGCCGGCGGGTCAGATCGGAGCTGGCCGCAGTCTCCAGCCGCGCGGCAGCCACGACCGCCTCGGCGGCAGGACGACGGTCACCAACCAAACCGCGCGCGGGCTCCTCGTAAGCGTGCGCGCCCGGCCCTCGACCCGCGACCTGGACGACCTCCTGGTGGTCACGGTCGGCGCCGGCGGCCGGCGGCTCTTCCGCGGCCCGCTCGGTGAGCTTCGCTCGCCCACCCGCCGCACTCTGCTCCTGGCCGCGGGTAGCACCGCGCCGCTCACGGTCAGCGCACGACTCCCCGCGCACGTGACGACCGGCTACGAGGCACGCATCGAAGACCTGACCCTGGAGCTCATCGCAAAGCCGCGGAGGCTCGGATGACCACGCGCTCGCGCGCATTCCGCGTCGCCCGGCGCTGCGTGGTGACGCCCGCCTGGCTGGTCACAGGGTTGGCGGTCGGCATAGCCCTCGCCGCGGCTGGTCCGTACGCCGTGGGCCATCGCAGCTTCACCGTCATGTCGGGCAGCATGGAGCCTGCCATCAATACCGGCGACGTGGTCGTGGCTCGCTCGATCGCGCCTCTGGAAGCGCGCGTCGGCGACGTGATCACCTTCCAGGACCCGAACAACGAGCGCCGGCTCGTCTCTCACCGGCTGCGCAAGGCCCGCGCGCGCTCTGGAATCGCGTACATGGTCACCAAGGGCGATGCCAACAACACGCCCGAGCGGTGGAGCGTCCCAGTGGACGGCACGATCGGCCAGGTCCGCTACCGGATCCCCTACCTCGGCTACGCGCTGGCGGCCATCCCGGGCCGGGGCGCCAGCTTCCTCCTCATCCTCATCCCCGCACTGCTGATTGCGACCTACGAGCTCGTTCGGCTCTGGAGGCCAAAACGCCTTAAGACTGACCCCCCGATGCCGATAGAGAACTGTGTCGACTAATAACGGAAACCGGGGTGCCGGACGCGCGCGGCGCCTGGTCGCCGTAGCCGGCACGTTCGCACTGCTCGCCACCTCGAGCGTGCTCGCGACCGGGGCCAGCTTCAGCAGCTCGACGAGCAACAGCGGCAACAGCTTCGGAGCCGCAGACGACTTCGTGGCGCCGTGGGTCAGCCTGACCGACCCGGGGCCCTATCTGCGCGGCACCGTGACGCTCGATGCACTCGCGACCGACCTGACATCCGGAGTGGCGTCGGTCACGATCCAGCGCTCCCCCGCGGGCGCGGGCACCTGGACCGACATCTGCACGGATCCGAGCACGCCCTACTCGTGCTCGTTCAACACGACGGCCGTGGCGAACGGCCTATACGACCTGCGCGCCGTCGCGATCGACAACGAAGCGAACTCCGCCTCGGTGACCGTCACGAACCGGCGGGTGGACAACATCGCGCCCAGCAGCGTCACCATGAACAGCCCGGGCACGCTGCTCGTCGGCACAGTCACCTTGTCCGGCACGGCGACGGACACAGGAGGCTCCGGCATGGCCTCGCTGACGTTCCAGCACACGCCCGCGGGCGGCAGCACCTGGACGGACGCGTGCAGCGACGCGACATCGCCCTACTCATGCGCTTTCAACACCGCAACGATCCCGGACGGGCTCTATGACATGCGCTCGCTGGCGGCCGACAACGCCGGCAACACCACCGCGTCGGCCCTGCGCACGAACCGGCGCGTGGACAACACGGCGCCCACCGGGACGCTGAACGACCCGGGCCAGTACCTGGTCGACACCGTGGTCCTGACGGCCAGCGCCGCAGACGGCAACGGCGCCGGTATCACGTCGGTCGCGTTCCAGCGCGCAAACGCCGGCTCGGGCACGTGGACCACGATCTGTACCGACCTGACCGCAAGCTACACCTGCTCGTTCGACACGACGATGGTCACCGACCGGCAGGTCGACCTTCGGATCCTCATAACCGACGGCGCGGGCTTCACGACGACGACCACGCCCCTGACCAGCCGCTGGATCGACAACACGATCCCCGCAACCTCCGTGATGACCAACCCCGGCACCTACCTGAGCGGCACGATCTCACTGGGGGCGACGGCCACGGACGCCGGCTCGGGGATTAACAACGTCGCGATCCAGCGCACGACGGCGGGCGGGTCCATCTGGACCACCGTCTGCACGGACGCCTCGTTGCCGTACAACTGCTCGCTCGACACCACCACCCTGACCGACGGCCTCTATGACTTCCGCGCGGTGGCCACCGACAACGCCGGCAACGTGAGGACCTCCACCAGGCAGAGCAACAAGCGGATCGACAATACGGCGCCGGCCACGACGATGACGGACCCCGGCGCGAACCTGCGCGGGTCGATCACACTGGGCGCAACCGCGACCGACACCGGCGGCTCCGGCGTAACGTCGGTCACGATCCAGCGCTCCCCCGCCGGCGCGGGGAGCTGGACCGACGTGTGCACCGACGCCATCTCGGCGTACACGTGCCCGCTCGACACGACCACGCTGACCGACGGCCTCTACGACTTCCGCTCGACAACGGTGGACAACGCCGGCAACAGCAACACCTCCTCGGTGGTGGCGAACAGGCGCGTGGACAACACCGTTCCCACCGGCGTGACCATGGACGACCCGGGCTCGCCGCTCACCGGCACCGTGACCTTCGTCGGCGACGCCACCGACCCCGGCTCGGGCATGGCCTCGCTGAAGTTCCAGTACAAGCTCTCGAGCAGCAGCACCTGGGTCGACGCCTGCACCGACACCGGCTCGCCGTACTCGTGCGCCTTCAACACGACGGCAATCGCCGACGGCAACTACGACTTCCGCTCGCTCGCCACCGACAACGCCGGGAATACCGCGACGTCGACGCCCCACACCAGCCGCGCTGTGAACAACGGCGGGCCCGCGGTCACGATGACCGATCCGGGCGCCATGCGCGCCACGGTCTCGCTCGGGGCCACCGCAACCGATGGCAACGGGGTCGACACGGTGACGATCCAGCACTCGCCTGCGGGCGCCGGGATCTGGACCGACGTGTGCACCGACAATGTCGCGCCGTACTCCTGCTCCCTTGACACGACCACCCTGGCCGACGGGCAGTACGACTTCCGCGCGATCGCCGTGGACGCCCTCGGGTCGAGCAACACCTCCGCGGTGGTGGCGGGGCGCTGGATCGACAACACGGGGCCCGCCGTGTCCATGACGGACCCCGGTGCCTACCTGCGCGCCAGCATCACCCTTCAGTCGACGACCAGCGACGGCGGTTCCGGGGTCGCCTCGGTCCTCTACCAGAAGTCCCCCGCGGGGACGGGCACCTGGACGACCGCCTGCACCGGTGCGACCACCCCGTTCTCCTGCTCCTTCAACACGACCACCGTTGCGAACGGCAGCTACGACTTCCGCGCGATCGCCACCGACGCAGCCGGCAACCAGACGACGTCGTCGGAAGTCACCAGCCGCATCATCGACAACACGGCTCCGGTCGCGACCAACGTCCAGGCCACGAACGGCGGCGCCATGGCCAACCGGCCGGACGCCGGCGACACGGTCACGCTCACCTCGACCGAGACGCTGAGCCCGCAGTCGATCTTCAGCAGCTGGGACGGGACCGCCCTGGCCGTGTCGGTGCGATTCGTAAGCAACAGCTCGGACGACGAGGTCCAGGTCTACATCGGAGCCACCAGGTTGAACCTCGGACTCATCGACACGAACGAGGACTTCGTCGCTCCCACCTATATGGCCTTCAACTCCTCCACCATCTCCCAGACCGGGAACGTCATCACGATCACGTTGGGTGGCACCGCCGTCGCCACGGGCGGCTCGTTCTTCAGGTCGCCGCCTGGCTCCGCCGCGATTCAGTGGACGCCCAGCGCACTGGCCACGGACCTCGCCGGTAATCCGATGTCCACGTTGCGCATCACGGAGACCGGCACCTCCGACGCGGACTTCTAGCCGCATGCGCTCGACCGGCTCGGCCAGAGGATGAAGCGCTGGAGACACATCGCGGCGCTGGCGGCGCTCGCGGCACTCATAGCGACCTCCGGCGGCGTCACCTACGCGGCCTTCGTCGCGAGCACCCAGAACAATGGGAACACCATCGGTGCCGGCAGCGTCTTGCTCGCCGACAACGACGGAGGCGCGGCAGTGGTCTCGTTCGCGGCGGGCACGCCTGGCACGGTCCACAGCGGCTGCATCAAGGTCACCTATAACGGCTCCCTCCCGGCCAGCGTCCGCCTGTTCGGCAACACCACGAGCGGCGGTCTCGAGGGCTACCTCGACCTGAAGGTCACCCGTGGCGTCTACACCCCCTCGGAGCCGAGCTTCAACTCCTGCACGAACTTCCAGGCCGACGCTACGAACTACATCGGCGCGGGCTCGGGAGTGGTCTACGACGGGACGCTCGCGGGCTTCCCGGACAACTACGCGACCGGGCTCGTCGACCCGACCTCCGGCAGCCCGGAATCGTGGACGACCGGCGAGGTCCACGTGTACAAGGTCGATGTCGAGGTTCAGGACGACATCGCCGCCGAGGGCCTCTCGGCGACGCAGGCATTCACCTGGGAGGCGCGCAACCAATGACCCGCCGCCCGACTCTCCTCGCAAGCCTGGTCGGGGCGCTCGTGGCCACCGCGCTCGGGGCCACGATCGCCTGGGCCGCCTTCATAGCCACCACCTCGAGCCCCGTCAACAGCTTCCAGGCCTCAGATTGCTTCCACAACACCCAGCGCACGTTCAGCGGGACTTACATCGGGAATGGCGCGGACGACAGAACGGTCAGCGCGGGCTTTGAGCCCGATCTCGTCATGGTGAAGGCGGACACCGCCCAGATCGCGGTAGCTCGCACGTCCACGATGAGCGGCGACGTGTCAAAGTCGATGTCGGGAGGGACCTCGCTGGTCTCGAACCGCGTCCAGACGATCACCGCGAACGGCTTCACGGTGGGCACGAACGCTCAGGTGAACGGCAACGGGACGACCTACCGCTGGGTCGCGCTGAAGTCGGGCTGCGGGCTCAAGGTCGGCACCTACACGGGCGACGGGAACGCGGCTCGCACGATCTCCGGCGTGGGCTTCCAGCCCGAGCTCGCGGTGGTCATGTCGGCCGGATCGGACCAGGCGGTCCAGCGCTTCACGGGAATGACCACGAGCTTCCCGTTCGGCAGCAGCACGGGCACGGCGAACGCAATCACCGGGCTCGCCGCCGACGGCTTCACCGTCGGAAACGCCGGTGAGGCGAATGCGAGCGGGACGGTCTACCACTACGCCTCCTTCAACAACGTGGCCGCCAGCGTCCTGGCCGGCAGCTACACGGGGAACGGCGTCGACAATCGGAACATCACCGGGGTCGGCTTCCAGCCTGAGTACCTCATGATCCGGGCGAACGACACCGGCACTGCCCGCAGCGGCCACCAGCGCCCGGCTTCGCTCACGGGCACCGGCTCGCAGTTCTGGGCCGCCACCGCGAACTCGACCAACGCCATCCAGGCGCTGTCGGCGACGGGCTTCCAGGTCGGCACCGACACCTCGGTCAACGCCAACGGCCCCACCTACCACTACATGGCCTTCAAGAACACCGGCGGCGGCTGCGGCGTCGGCGGCTCAACGACCGTCAACGCAAACATTGACTCCTGGGTAAACCAGGGGTCGCCCACGAGCAACCTCGGCGGGGATAGCGTCCTCAAGGTCACCGGCAAGTCGGGCAACGCCAATACCCGCGCGGTCGTGCGGTTCAACCTGCCGGCGGTGCCGAGCGGCTGTAGCGCCACCGGCGCGACCCTGCGCCTGTACAACAAGTCGCCGGTCGGCCCGCGTACGATCGAGGTGCGGCAGGCCAGCTCCACCTGGACCGAGCTCGGCGTGAACTGGAACAACCAGCCGACGACCACCGGCGCCGCCGTCAGCGCGACCACTCCCGGAAGCGCCGGGTGGATGACGTGGGACGTGAGCTCCCAGGTCCTGGCCCAGTACGTCGGCCCGAACTACGGCTTCAGCGTGCGTGACCAAACCGAGGACAGCGGGAGCTGGGAGCAGCAGTTCGACAGCAAGGAATCCGGCTCGAACCTTCCAGAGCTGATCGTCTCGTACGGCTAGCCGATCGTCGGCACGGAGCCGCCGTCCACTGCCCACGCGGCACCGGTCACGTTGGACGCGCGCTCGGAGCATAGGAACGCGATCACCGAGGCCACCTCGTCGTCGGTGCCGAGACGTCCCAGGGGCGGGCTTGACCGCGTGGACTCGAGCACCTCGTCGCGCGTGCTGCCCGTTCGTGCCGCGATCTGGTCCGCGAGGCCTCCTTCCTCCGTCCACGTCTCGCCCTCGATCGCGCCGGGCGTGACCGCGTTTACGAGCACGCCCTTGGCCGCGAAGCCGTCGGCGAACACGCGGCTGAGCGAGAGCTGGGCTGCCTTGGTCACGGAGTAGGAGGCGTCGAGCCGGCCTGACGGGCGCCGCCCCGACGACGAGCTCACGTTCACGATGCGGCCGCCGCCGGCCTCGGCCATGACCGGGGCAAGCGCCCGCATCAGCCGCATGGGGGCCATCACGTGCAGGTCCCACTGCTGCTGCCAGTCCTCGTCCGTGAGGTCCTCGAGCGCCCGCGCCCGGCCCATGCCCGCGTTGTTCACGAGCGCCCAGGGCGGCTCCGGACATGCCGCTAGGAGCCGCTCGCCGGCGTCCGGGGCGGTCACGTCGAGCCCCAGATCGGCGCCCTGGCGCGCCACGGTGAGCACGCGCGCGCCCTCCTGCGCGAGCATGCGCGCGGTGGCGGCACCGATGCCGCGCGTGCCGCCGGTGACCACACAGACCCTGCCTTCGAGACCGAGGTTCATGAATGATGAAGTCTCACACGATCCACCGCACCTTTAACACCGAGCGCCGCCGCGAGCTGATCAGGATCACGGACGACGTGCAGGACGCCGTGGACGAGGCCGGGATCACCGAGGGTCTTGTGCTCGTGGGCGCCATGCACATCACGGCGGCCGTCTGGATCAACGACGACGAGCCCGGACTCCACGAGGACGTGCTCGAGTGGCTGGACAAGGTGGCGCCGCCGAGCTGGAAGGAGCCCGCGAACGAGGTGGCGCGCGAGCTGCTGCCCGACCCCGGCGACTACCGCCACCACCGCGGCGGGGAGGATAACGGCGACGCCCACCTGAAGAACCTGCTCGTGCACCATCAGGTGATCGTGCCGGTGACCGACGGTCGCCTCGACCTGGGGCCGTGGCAGCAGGTCTTCTACTGCGAGTTCGACGGCGGCCGGCCGAAGCGAATGATCATCAAGGTGCTTGGGGAGTAGCTACCCCTGCGCGTTGACCGAGTGCGGCATTGGCTCTCCCGCCAGCCCGGCGAGCAGGTTGTCCACGGCTATGTCCGCCATCCGGCGGCGCGTTTCGTGCGTGGCGGAGCCGATGTGCGGCACAACCAGCAGGTTCGGCGCCTCGAGCAGCGGGTGGTCTGCGGGCAGCGGCTCGGGATCGGTCACGTCGAGGGCGGCGCCCGCGATCTCCCCGCTGTGGAGGGCGCGCGCCAGAGCCGCGCTGTCGACCACCGGCCCGCGCGCGGTGTTCACGAGGTAGGCGGTCGGCTTCATCCGGGCGAGCGCGTCGTCCCCGATCAGGCCGCGCGTCTCGGGTGTGAGTGGGCAGTGAAGTGTCACGAAGTCGGAGCGCTCGAGCAGTTCCGCGAGCCGAACGCCGCCGCCTCGCTTCGTTGTGAGGAGCTCACACCCGAAGCCCTCGAGCCGCCTCCCAACCGCCTGGCCGATCCGGCCGTAGCCAACGATGCCGACCGTAGCCCCATGCAGATCCCTCCCCAGCATCAGGTCCGGCTCCCAGGTGACCCACTTCCCGGCGCGGACGAACCCCTCCCCCTCGGCGAGCCGTCGGGCAATGCCGAACATCAACGCCACGGCGAGGTCGGCCGTGGACTCGGTGAGCACGCCGGGCGTGTTGCCCACCGGGATGCCGCGGGCGGTCGCGGCCTCCACATCGACGTTGTCCACGCCCACGGCGTAGTTGGAGATCGCGCGCAGGTTGGGCGCGGCGTCAATCAGCTCTGAGTCGACCGGGTCGGTGAGCACTGAGAGCAGGCCCTCGAGCTCGGGCGCGCGTGCGAGCAGCTCGGCCCGTGGAGGCGGCAGCCGCTCGGGCCAGATCTCCACGTGGTGCTCGGCCTCGAGGCGCGCCAGCGCATCTCCGGGCAGTTTCCGGGTTACGAACACGCGGGCCTGGGCACCCATGGAGGCGAGGAGCATGGCACGAGCGGGGGCGTCAGGGAAGACGCAAGGAGAGCTTGCACGCGCGACGAGGACCGTTGCGCTGGTGGCAAACGAGGGTTCGGGATCGAGCGATCCCGAGCGGTGCGCCGCGTGCCTGGAGGCGTCCGGCGCCAGGATCAGACGCTTCGGCATCGAGCAGCTCGAGCAGGCTGTGCAGTCGAGGCCCGACCGGCTCGTGGTGGCGGGTGGCGACGGCAGCATCGCGGGAGCGGCCGCCGCCGCAGGCGCTGCGGGCGTCCCGCTGGCCGTGATACCGGCGGGAACCGCGAACGACTTCGCCCACCGGCTCGGACTTCCCTCGGAGCTGTCCGAGGCCTGCGACCTGGCCGTGCGCGGCACCCGGCTGCGTGAGCTCGAGCTGGGCTGGATCAACCAGGAGCGGCCGTTCGTGAACGTGGCGAGCGCGGGCCTCCCCGCTCCCGCCGCGCGCTCGGCAAGCTCCTGGAAGCGCCTGCTGGGGCCGCTGGCCTACGGACTCGGCGCACTCAGCGCCGGGCTCACCGCGAAACCGCTGCGGTGCCTCGTGGACTGCGACGGAGGCGAGCTTCTCGCCGGGGATGCGTGGCAGGTCACGGTGGCGGCCTCGGGCGCATTCGGAGCCGGGGCGGCCATCGAGGTGGCGGACCCCGCGGACGGGGTGCTGGAGGTGCTCGCGATCGAGGCCGGGCCGCGCCTCGGCCTCGTGGGGCTGGCCTACCGCCTGCGGACCGGCGGGGCCACGGACCACCCGCGCGCCTTCCACTCGAGCTGCACCACCGCGGAGGTGCTGGCGCCCGACGACACGGCCTTCAACGTGGATGGCGAGCTCGTGACCATCGGCCCGGCGCGCTTCACGGTCCAGCCGGGGGCGTTCCAGCTCGTGGTGGGCTGACCGGCATTCCTGGCACGATGCACGGCTGTGGCCCGCTCCACCGTGCTCGCGACGGCGCTCCTCGCCGTGCTCGTGACCGCCTCACCCGCCCTGGCCCAGGGCGGCGCTCCCGCGCCTGACTTCGACGAGCCCTGCCCCGCGCTCTACCCGGGCGACAGCGCGCCGAAGGAGCGGCTGGCGCGCTGGATGGCGCGCGCGGCCGC
This sequence comes from uncultured Thermoleophilaceae bacterium, assembly GCA_963837445.1. Taxonomy (GTDB): domain Bacteria; phylum Actinomycetota; class Thermoleophilia; order Solirubrobacterales; family Thermoleophilaceae; genus JACVRW01. The sequence goes on from CAWINK010000021.1 coordinate 223,817, forward strand.
CGAGCGCGGCCTGCCGCCGGAGCTGCCCGTGATGGCGTCGCTCGTGGAGAGCGGCCTGCGCAACCTCCGCGGCGAGAGCTACCACGGCTTCTTCGGCATGCACCGAAGCCTCAACCGCGGTGAGTACCGCGGCTTCCCGCGCAAACCCGAGCTCCAGGTGAAGTGGTTCATCGACACGGCCTCGTCGGTCCGCCAGCGCCGCGTGGCGGAGACCGGGCCCGATCCGGCCGCGGACCCCAGCAGCTTCGGCGAGTGGATCGCCGACGTCGAGCGGCCCGCCCCCCAGAACCGCTCCGGGTACCAGCCCCACCTCGACGAGGCCCGCGGGCTGGTGGCGGGCAAGTGCGCCGAGCCGGCGCGCGACGACCTGGTGCCGCCGCGGCTGATCACGCGTATCGCCGCGCGCCAGCATCCGATGGCGGCAGGCGGGATCGCCCTGAGCGTGAGCTGCCCCGACCACGACTGTCTCGTGGGGGCGACCGTGGCCCTCGGCACGCGGACGCGTCGAGTGGCCGCCAGGGAGCCTGCCGCACGCGGCTACACCGTCATCTCGGTGGCCGTTCCACGCGATGCCCGGCGCGCCCTGCGGGCCGGGCGCGGCGTGCGCGTACGGGTCACGGTCTGCGCCGCCGATGCCGCCGCGAACGCCACCACGCGGCAGCGCTCCGTGCTGCTTCTTCCCTGAGTACTCTCGGACGATGGCCAGAGACACCGGGCTTCCGAGCGCCGACGCTCAGTACGACTTCAGCCGCGCCCGCCGCCGGCGCGCCCTCGCGCGGCTGTCCGCTCGCCTGCGCAGGGTCGACGACGTGGACCACATCCTTCCGTTCGAGGAGGTCGTCCGCGCCCTCGGCCGGGTCGGGGAGCGGAGGCTGGGCCTGGAGCTGATCGAGCTCGACTCGATCATCGGAACCGTGGACCGCTCGCGCGAGTTCGACCGCGACTTCCGCCCCACCTCGCCCCGGGTCCGCGAGCGCTGGCAGCGAATCAACCTGGCCCAGCGCAAGGGCGAGGCGATGCCGCCCATCGACGTCTACCGGATCGGCGAGCTGCACTTCGTGAAGGACGGGCACCACCGTGTGTCGGTGGCGCGCGCCCTGGGTCACCGCGACATCAACGCCTACGTGACCGAGGTCCTGACCCAGCTCGGCGCGGACCGCGAGATCCGGATGCGGGACCTGCCGCTGAAGAGCCACGAGCGGCTCTTCTTCGAGCGCGTGCCCTTGCCGGACGAGGCGCGCGAGCGCATCCACCTGAGCGACGAGTGGCGTTACGCCGCGCTCGCCGAGGCCGTGGAGGCGTGGGGATTTCGCGCGAGCCAGGCGCGCGGGGAGCAGCTATCGCGCCAGGAGGCTGCCGAGGCGTGGTTCCACGAGGAATACGAGCACGTCGTGGAGATGCTGCGCGAGGCGCAGCTCGTGCCGAAGGGCGTGAGCGACACCGAGGCGTACATGAAGGTCGCGCACCTGCGCTACCTGATCCTGCGAACGCACGACTGGACCGACGAGGTGATCGACGCGATCCGCCGCGACCTCGAGCACCCAGGGCTCGAGGACGACACGATGGTCAGGAAGCTTCGTCGCGAGTTGAAGTAGCGGGCTGCTCGCCGCCCGCCTCGCTGCCCACCGCCGGCGGGCCACCGCTGTCGACCATCAGGTTGCGGCCGTCGTCGGGGTCGAAGAGCTGGAGCTTCGTGGCATCCACCCACAGCTCCGCCTCCTCGCCCGGCTTCACCTTGGCAGCCGGGTCGAGCCGCGCGACGATGCGCCCCTCGCCCGCGCTCGGGACCTCGCCGCCGCCCGCGTCCGCGGCCAGCTCGCGCAGCTCGTCGGACTCGATCGTCTCCTCCGTCGACACCGTGAAGTGCGCGTACAGCTCCGAGCCCATCGACTCGACGACCTCGATCTGCGCGCGGAAGGTCGAGCCACGCTCCTTCGCGTCTCCGACCAGCGACGCGTCCTCGAAATGCTCCGGCCGGACCCCTGCGATCAGCTGACGGCCCTCGCCCTTGCGGAGCTTGCCGTGCATCTCCTGCGGCAGGCGCACGTCTCCGAAGGGCAGCTTCACCGTGTCGCCCTGCACGGTGGCCGGCATGAAGTTCATGGCCGGCGAGCCGATGAAGCCCGCGACGAAGAGGTTCACGGGGGCGTTGTAGAGCTCCATCGGCGAGCCGACCTGCTGGAGCACGCCGGAGCGCATCACGGCCACGCGATCGCCGAGCGTCATCGCCTCGGTCTGGTCGTGGGTCACGTAGATCATCGTGGTGCCGAGCTGCTGCTGGAGCCGGGCCACCTCGGTGCGCATCTGCACGCGCAGCTTGGCGTCGAGGTTCGAGAGCGGCTCGTCCATCAGGAACGCCGCAGGGTCGCGCACGATCGCGCGGCCCATCGCCACGCGCTGGCGCTGACCGCCCGAGAGCTGGGACGGCTTGCGGTCCAGGTGGGGCTCTAGGTCCAGGATCCGAGCGGAGTCCTCGACCTTCTTGTTGATCTCCTCCTTGTCCTCACCACGCAGGCGCAGCGCGAACCCCATGTTCTCCCGCACGGTCATGTGCGGGTAGAGCGCGTAGTTCTGGAAGACCATCGCGATGTCGCGGTCCTTCGGCGCGCGGTCGTTCACCACGTCGCCACCGATCCTCAGCTCGCCGTCCGTGATGTCCTCGAGGCCGGCGATCATCCGGAGCGCCGTGGACTTGCCGCAACCCGAGGGCCCGACAAGGATCATGAACTCGCCGTCCTTGATGTCGAGGCTCATGTCCCGCACGGCCTCGTAGCCGTCCGGAAAGCGCTTCGTCACGTTCTCGAGCTTGATCTCGGCCATTTATCTCCCCCTCACCGGTGTCCTACCCCCTCGTCTAGGCGCGTAATCACTCCGGAGTTGGCTGCGAGCATCCGGTTGCGCCATGCGCCCGGCGCGGACTCGAGGACGAGCTCGCCGCCGAGTGGCGCGCGCGCCTCCTCCCGAGTCGTGTTGATGGCGATCAGGTGGTCGCCGCGGCGGTACGCGAGCACGCCCGGCTCGGCCTCGACCAGCTCGAAGCCGTCACCCAGCACCCTCCTCACCGTCAGCAGGTCGCGAACCAGCGACAGGGTCGAGCGCGGGTCGTCGCGCTGGTCCTCGACGTTGGTGCGCTCGGGGTCCACCGGCGCCAGCCACGCCTCCCCCGTGCTGAACCCGCCGCTAGCCGACCCGTCCCACTGCATCGGGTGGCGGAAGCGGTCGCGCCCATACCGATCCTCACTCGGCTGGCCAGCGGGGGCGTCGCCCAGCCCGATCTCGTCCCCCTGGTAGAGGAAGGCGGGGCCCGGGAGCGTGAGCAGTAGCAGCGCCGCGGCGCGCGCGTTCTCTGGCCCGAACCTCGTGGCCAGCCGCCCGAAGTCGTGATTCGAGAGCACCCAGGCGGCGCCGGGCCGGCGCGTGCTTGCCTCGATCGCCGCACGCATCCGATCCGCGTCCCATGGCGCATGCAGCAGCTCGAACGCAAAGGCCACATCGAGGTGTTCCAGGTACGGCTGCCACTTCGCGCTCGGCAGGTACACCTCACCCACCAGCAGGGCGTCGCCCACAGCCTCGCGGATCTTCGCAAGTGCCGTGCCGATGTCGGGCGCGTTGCGGGAGTGGGTCCCCGCGAGCCTCATGGCCTCCTCGTGCAGTGGCAGGGGGAAGGGCTCGGTCGCGGGCGGGTCGTCGCGAAGCTCCGCGTCCTTCATCAGACGGTCGATGGCGTCCACGCGATAGCCGGCGATCCCACGCTCGATCCAGAACCCCAGCGCGTCCTGCATCGCCGCGATCAGCTCTGGGTTACGCCAATCGAGGTCTGGCTGCTCGGGATAGAACGAGTGCAGGTAGTAGCGACCGTTCAGCTCGCTCCAGGCCGATCCCCCAAACGCGGCCACCCAGTTATTCGGGCTGTCCGCCCAGATGTACCAGTCGGGGTGCTCGCGGAACCACGGGTGCTCGATCGACGTGTGGCACGGCACGACGTCCATGAGCACGCGCAGCCCGCGCGCTTGCGCCGCCGCCACGAGGCTGTCGAACTCCTCGAGCGAGCCGAACAGCGGGTCGATGCCCTTGTAGTCCGCCACGTCGTACCCGAAGTCGTGCATCGGCGACGGGTAGATCGGCGACAGCCAGAGCGCGTCCACGCCCAGCCACGCGAGGTGGTCGAGCCGCTGCTCGATACCCCGGAGGTCGCCTACGCCGTCGCCGTCAGAGTCCTGGAACGAGCGCGGATAGATCTGGTAGATGACGGCGTCCTGCCACCACATGCGGCGCCGGAGGCTATTGGGTAGAGCGCCGTGCGTCGGGTGCGCGGTTCACCGGCGCCCACGACAGCTGGCACTGAGGGCAGGCAGGTCGAAAAGGTAGATCTCGATCCGCTCGAGAAGGGGGTGGGGTGATTTGTCGTTCGAATCGATCGACAACTCGCCGAACCCCACCCACGAAGGGCTCGAGATCGAGGTTTTCGACCTCCATCCCCATCACCGCTGCAGTCGTGGGCGCAGGGGGTCAGCGCGCCGGCGGGGGCGAGCGGAGCGCGGGGCGAGCGGAGCGCGGGGCGAGCGGAGCGCCGGGCCGTCAGCCCTTGACCGCGCCGGCGGTCATTCCCGCCACGATCCGCTTCTGGAAGATGATCACCGCGAGCACGAGCGGGATCGTGATGACCACGGACGCCGCGCTGATCGTGCCAAGCGGAACCTCGAACTTCTGGCTGCCTGTGAAGTTCGCCACGGACACGGGCACCGTGAACGCGTCGGGCGAGCTGGTGAGCGTGACAGCGAGCAGGAACTCGTTCCAGACGAAGAACGCGGTGAGCAGGCCGGCCGTGACGAGGCCGGGGGCGGCGAGCGGCAGCACGACCTTGCGGAACGCCTGGAAGTAGGTGGCCCCGTCCACGAGCGCGGCCTCCTCGAGCTCCTTCGGAATCTCCTTGAAGAACGACGTGAGGATGTAGATCGCAAGCGGCAGCGCGAACGTGAGGTACGGAATGATCAGGCCGATGCGCGTGTCATAGAGCCCGATGTCGGTCCACACCTTGAAGATCGGGGCCGCGATCGCGATCGCCGGGAAAGTCGAGATCGACAGGATGATCGCCAGGAGCAGGAACTTGCGCTTGAAGCGCAGCCGCGCGAGCGCGTAGGCGGCGAACGAGCCTACGACCAGAGCGAGGATCGTGGTGACCGTCGTGATGATCACGCTGTTCTTGAGCGCCGACGTGAAGTTGTCGTTCTTGAAGATCGAGCTGTAGTTGTCGAGCGTCGGGTTCGGCGGGAAGATGTCCGACGAGGAGAGGTCCGAGCCCGTCTTCAGCGACACGTTGATCAGCCAGTAGAAGGGGAACAGGCAGAAGACGCAGATGAAGAGGACCGCGATCCACATGAACAGCGGCCGGACCCAGTTACGCCGTGGTCCCCGCCGAGCGACGGCGCGGGCCTCCTCGCGCTCCTTCTCGCCCTCGCGGACGCCGGTGCCGGGTGTGACGACTCCGCCAGAGGCCTCCATCAGCCCTCCTCCGCCAGTGACCTGATGTTGCCGCCGACCGTCCGGATGTAGATGAACGACACCGCCATCACGATCACGAACGTGAGCACGGACAGCGCCGAGCCGTAGCCGATCAGCCGGTTGGTGGTGAGCTCCTGGTGCGCGATCAGCGACAGCGTCGTCGTGCCGTTGGAGCCGCCGGTGAGCACGTACGGGAGGTCGAAGATCCGCAGCGCGTCCAGCGTGCGGAAGATCAGCGCCACGAGGATCGCCGGCACCAGCAGCGGGAGCGTGATTCGCTGGAAGCGCTGCCACGTGGTGGCGCCGTCGACCTTGGCGGCGTCGTAGACGTCGTCGGGGATCACCTGGAGCCCCGCGAGCAGGAGCAGCGCCATGAACGGCGCCGTCTTCCAGACGTCGGCGAGGATCATCACCGCCATCGCGTAGCCCTCCTGGCCAAGCCAGACGATGTCACCGCCGATTCCAATGGCCTCGAGGATCTGTGGGGCGAGGCCGAGGTTGGGCTCGAACAACGTGCGCCACGTGATCGCGCTGACCACGGTGAGCACCGCCCACGGCACGAGCACGACCGTGCGCAGCAGTCCACGGCCCTTGAAGGCCTCGTGCATCGCGATCGCCATACCGAGGCCGATCGCCAGCTCCAGCGTCACGGAGATGCCGGTGAACAGGAACGTGTTCTTCACCGCGTCCCAGAACTCGCTCGAGCCGAACGCCTCCGTGTAGTTGTCGAACCCGGCGAACCGCCACTTGCCGGGCACGCGGACGCTGTACTCGGTCAGCGACAGCCAGATCGCGTACCCGATCGGGTACGCCGCCACCAGCGCGATGACGGCCATGGCCGGGGTGAGGAGGAGCGCCGCTAGGCGCCTCTCCTCACTCCCGTAGGTCTTGCCGCGCTTCTTGCGGCCTCGACCCATTCTGGCCGTGGCGGCTTCCATGCCTCTAGAACGTCTCGAGGGCCTTCTGGATCTCCTCTTGCATCTTGCTGGACGCCTCGTCGGGCGACATCTTCCCCTGAAGCGCCGCGTACACGTTGTTGTAGATCGCCTCGCTGATCTGCGGGTAGACCGGCGACACCGGCCGTGGCTGCGCCTGGTCGATGGCGGTACGGAGCTCCTCCGCGAACGGCATCGCCTTCTTCACCGCGGGATCGTCATAGACGGCCGTGAGCGTCGGCGGCAGCGATGCCTCCGTCGCCATGATCTTCTGCTGCTCCGCTGCGGTTGCGAACTCGATGAATGCGAGCGAGCCCTCCGGGTTCTTCGAGAACGCGGAGATCGCGAGGTCGTAGCCGCCGAGCACGCCCGCGCCCTCGTTGCCTGCGTAGCCCGGGAACGTGGTGATCTCGAACTGATCCGCGACCTTGGAATCCTTGCCGAGCGCGTACGCGTACGGCCAGTTGCGCATGAAGGTGGCGTTGCCGGACTCGAACGCCCGCCGCGACTCCTCCTCCTTATAGGTGGTCACGGCCTTCGGGGCCGCGCCGTTCTTGACCCCGTCCGCCATGAACGTCAGGGCGTCCTTGACCTCGGCGGAGTCGGCCGTGGCCTCCTTGCCGTCCTCCGAGATCACGCTGCCGCCCGCGCTGTATACGAGCTCGAGGAAGTTGACCGTGAGGCCCTCGTAGCGGAAGCCCTGGTAGACAACGCCGTTGCCCTTCGCGGCCTCCTCGTAGAGCGTCTCCCAGTCCGTCGGCGCCTCGGTCACCTCATCGCTCCGGTAGTAGATGAAGCCGGCGTTCGAGTTGAACGGGACCGCCCAGTTCTTGCCCTCGTACTCGGTGGTGTCAACGGTCGACTGGATGAACTTGTCGCCGTTCTGGGAGATGAAGTCCGAGACGTCCAGCAGCCAGCCCTGCGCCGCGTACTCGGCCGTCCAGATCACGTCCATGCCGAGCACGTCGCACTCGGCCGACTCGGCCTCCAGGCGCTGGATCTGAAGCCTGCGCTGCTCGCCCGCGTCCTCAGGCAGCTCGAGGAGCTTGACGGTGGCGTCCGGGTTCGCCTTGTTGAAGGCATCGACAACCGTGCCGAAGGCACCACTGGTGTCCTTGCCGATGCACCAGGTCACGTTGCCGGAGGCCTTGGCCTCCGTTGCCTTCTTGGCATCACCGCTGGCGCCGGTGTCGCTGTCGTCGCTTCCGCATCCGGCGATCGCCAGGACCACCGTCGCGGCCAACACGGTCAAGAACCGCGGGGTCTTCATCGTCCAGTCCCTCCTCCTCGGGCACGTTCAATTGGGCGATACCCGCTGAACGCCCTAAATAGTCCGATGCGCCGAGCGCAATCTGTGCTTAACGAGTTGCGCTGGCCGTCTGCCCCGCGTGCTTGCCCTCGCAGATCTCCTCCGCGAGCTTGTCGCAGAAGGCCGGGAGGTCGTCCGGGTTGCGGCTGGAGACGAGGCCGTTGTCCACGACCACCTCCTCGTCCACCCAGGTGCCGCCCGCGTTCCGGATGTCGGTCCGCAGGCTCGGCCATGAGGTGATCTTCCGGTCGCGGACCACGTCGGCCTCCACGAGCGTCCACGGGCCGTGGCAGATCACCGCCACGGGCTTCCCGGCCTCGAAGAACGAGCGCGCGAAGCTCACCGCGTTCTCGTCCATCCGGAGGAAGTCCGGGTTGGCCACGCCGCCCGGCAGCACCAGGCCGTCGTAGTCGGCCTCGCTGGCCTCCTCGACCGTCCGGTCGACCTTGAACGTGTCGGCCTTGTCGAGATGGTTGAAGCCCTGGATCTCGCCGCTCTCGAGCGAGACGAGCTCGGGCGTGCCGCCCTCCTCCTCGACCTTCTTCCAGGGCTCGGTCAGCTCCACCTGCTCCACACCGTCCGTCGCGAGAAACGCGACCTTCTTGCCTTCAAGTCGTTGTCCCATGACCGGGCTCGTACCCGGCTACAGAATCTCAACCACCTCGGCGGCCGTAGCCTCGCCCGAGCGCACGGCGCCGTCCATGTAGCCGTTCCATACGTGGGCGTACTCGGCACCTGCCCAGTGCAGCGGGCCGAGCGGCGGGTGGAGCGCCGGCCCGTAGTTCGTCCACACGCCGGTGGGCATGTGGCAGCCGTAGCAGCCGCGCGTCCATTCCTCCTCCGCCCAGAGCCGCTCCACGTAGGCGTCGGGTGTGGCCGCGCGTGGGCCGAACAGCCGCGTGAAGCAGTCGATCACGGCTCTCCGGCGCTCATCGGCGGGCAGGCGGCCGAGCTCGCGCGCCCGCCGGCCCTCGAGGAAGCCGAGCAGCACGCCCGGCGAGCCTTCCGGCGGCGAGTTGTCGTAGGTCACCCGTACGGGTCCGCGCTCGCTCGCGCCCTGTCCCGACAGCCCGTCGGCGCGCCAGAAGGGCTCCGAGTAGATCGCCATGCACTTGGCGACGGTGCCGAGCGGCATGCGCTGGGTGAGCTGGTCTCGATAGCCCGGCAACGGCGGGTCGTACGCGATCCGTGCCGCGAGCGTGGGCGCCACCGCGATGATCGAGCGCCTGCCGCGCAGAACGTGGCCGTCCGCGTGCACGGTCACGCCGTCGGATGAGTGCTCGATGCGCCGCACGGGCGCTCCGAGAACGACCCGCTCCCCGCCGAGCTGCTCGGCCATCCGGATCGGGATCAGCTGCGAGCCGCCCACGAAGCGGTCCTGCTGCGCGCCGCCCTCGGTGTCGAAGAGCAGCTCGAGGCTCCCCGCCGAGTGGATGTAGAAGAGGATGTGCAGCAGCGACACGTCCTCGGGCTGGGCGGCCCAGACGGCCTCCATGCCGAGCTCGAGCAGCGTCCGACCGCCCTTCGTCGCGAGGTTGCGGCGCATCCAGGTTGCCGCGCTCTGGCCGTCGAGCTTGATCGCGTTCGGCGCCTCCCAGGGCGCGTGAAGCGGAACGCTCCGCGAGAGGCGGTGCAGCCGACGCTGCGCGCGCTCCATGTCGAGCAGCACCACCGGGTTGATACGCGGGATCGTGCCCCTGTAGCGCCGCAGCCTGCCGCCGTACTCGATCACGTTGTGCCCCTCGCCGTACGTGGGAAAGGTGTCCACGCCCAGCTCCGATGCCAGGGCGGCGAGCCGGTCCTGGGTCGGCCCGATCCACTGCCCTCCAACCTCGACCACGTTGCCGCCGCCGATGTCGTGGTTCTGCACGCGTCCGCCAACGCGGTCACGCGCCTCCACGACCACTACCGAGGCCCCGCGTGCGACCAGATCCCGCGCCGCGGCCAGGCCCGCAAGCCCCGCGCCGACCACGACCACGTCGGCCTCGTGTGTCCTCGAATCGACCACCGTCGCGGACCCTAACCCGGGCCTCGCTAGGGTGCCGTCCTCGGATGGCTTCGTCCACGCGCAGCGAATTGCTTCGCGAGCGCGAGGAGGAGCGCCGCCTGAACTTGCGGACCCTCGTGATCGCGAGCGCGGCGTCCGCCACGGCGGCTGCAGTCACCTCGCAGCTCTGGATCCACGGCACCTGGTTGGCCGCGGCGCTCACCCCTGTCCTCGTGGCACTGATCAGCGAGGCGGTGCACCGGCCGACGCAGCGAATCGCGCAGGCATGGACGAGCGACCGGCCGGCGCTCCGCACCCGCGCCGCCGGTCCGGCCGAGCCCGTGGCGCCGCCGCACGGCGATCCGCTGCACGAGCGAGGGGATGCTGCCCGGACCGCGGCCGGGCCGGTGCGGGTCTACCGCCAGCCCACGGCCCGCGCCCCTCGGCGCCGCGTCGCGCTAGGCGTGGTGGCGGCCACGGCTGCGATCGCCTTCGCCGTCGCGGTGATCGCCCTGACCGCGGGTGATCTCGTGTCTGGCGGGTCGATCGGAAAGGGCGGCGGGAGCACAACGTTCTTCAGCGGTAGCGGAAAGCAGGAGGAGGAGCAGAACGGGGACGCCACGCCTGGCCAGGCACAGCCGGAGCAGACCGACACCACCACCGACCAGACGCCGACCACGGACACCGCGCCGGAGCCGCCGCCGTCCGACACCGCGCCGGTCACGCCCCCGGTCGACCCGACGGAGACCGCGCCCGCCCCGGAGGCCGTGCCCTAGCGGGCTCTAGCGAAACTCCGGCGTGCCCTGGCCCGCATGGGGCACCTAGGCAGGACGGTCGACCCCCTCGATTGCATCGGGGGGCACAACTCGCCATTCGATGCCCTCGCAAAGGGGGTTGCCGTGGTTCGCGCGCGCATAGGGCGACAACACGCCGAACCCCACTGCGGGGGCCCGTCGAGTGGCGAGTTGTAGACGTCGCCACCCGCTTCACTACTGTCTTTGGTGACCAGGCGGCCTACTAGCCGACGGCGAAGTGCGACCCTTAGCCCGATGGAGCACCACCACCACGGGCACGTCCAAACGGACGACACGCGGCGCCTGACCATCGCATTGGTCCTGATCCTCGGGCTCATGGTCGGGGAGGTCGTGGCCGGCGTGCTGGCGGACTCGCTTGCCCTGCTCTCCGACGCGGCGCACATGCTCACGGACGCCGCCGCGATCGCCCTGGCGCTGTTCGTGGCCCGGCTCGCGCGGCGGCCGGCCAGTGGCGGGTTCACGTTCGGGTTCCGGCGTGCGGAGATCCTCTCCGCCCAGGTCAACGGGGCCACGCTGGTGGGGCTCGCGGTGCTGATCGTGCTGGAGGCGATCCAGCGGCTGGTGGATCCGCCGGAGGTGGCCGGCCTCGCCGTGCTGGTGGTGGCGATCGTGGGCATCGCGGTGAACCTCGTGGCCACGCGCGTGCTGGCCGGGGCAAACCGCCGCAGCCTGAACGTCGAGGGCGCCTTCCAGCACGTGCTCACCGACCTGTTCGCCTTCATCGCCACGGCGATCGCTGGCGCGGTCGTCCTGCTCACGGACTTCTCGCGCGCGGACGGAATCGCGGCGCTGATCGTGGCGGCGCTGATGCTGCGCTCGGGCTACGGGCTGCTTCGCGACTCCGGCCGCGTGCTGCTCGAGGCCGCCCCGCGCGATCTCGACCCCGAGGAGATCGGCAACCTGCTCGCGGCGCAGAGCCACGTGGTGGAGGTGCACGACCTGCACGTGTGGGAGGTCACGTCGGGATTCCCGGCCATCTCCGCCCACGTGACGGTGCGCGCCGGCTGCGACACGCAGGCGCACCGCCGCGAGCTCGCGGACCTGCTGCGCGAGCGCTTCGAGATCTCACACTCGACCCTCCAGGTGGAGACGCGCCACGAGGGCCCGCTGACGATCCAGCCCCTCGAGCGGGGAACCGGGGCGTGAATGCCGCGCTTCGTGATCCAGCAGCATCACGCGACCAGCATGCACTATGACTTCCGGCTCGAGGTGGCTGGCACGTTTCGCTCCTGGGCGGTGCCGAAGGGCCCGTCGATGGACCCGCGCGACAAGCGGCTCGCGATGGCCGTTGACGACCACGCCCTCTCGTGGGGCGACTTCGAGGGCGTGATCCCGGAGGGCGAATACGGTGCTGGGCCGGTGATCGTTTGGGACCGTGGCAGCTACGAGAACCTCCGCGACGAGCCGATGGACGAGGCGCTCGCAGCCGGGCACGCCTCGTTTCGCCTGGAGGGCGAGAAGCTGCACGGCGGATGGTCGCTGCGGCAGATCGACGGAAGGCGCTGGCTGCTCGTGAAGCGCCGCGACGAGGAGGCCGACGGGCCCGATCCGGTGACGGGGCGGCCCGAGTCGGTCGTGAGCGGGCGCACCATCGAGGAGCTCGGGGAGTGATCGAGCCGATGAAGGCCGTGCTCGCCGACAAGCCCTTCTCGGACCCGGACTGGATCTTCGAGCGCAAGCTCGACGGGATCCGCTGCCTGGCCACGAGGGATGCCTCGGGCGTCCGGCTCGTGTCGCGGACCGGCCGCGGCATGAACCACGAGTACCCCACGATCGTCGAGGCGCTGGAGCGCGAGCCGTCCGACGACTTCATCGCCGACGGCGAGATCGTGGCCTTCGAGAACGGGATCACGAGCTTCTCCCGCCTTCAGCGGCGTGGCCGCGAGCGAGTGCCCGTGTTCCTCTACCTCTTCGACCTCCCCCGGCACGCCGGCGAGGACCTGCGGCGCCTGCCGCTGCGAGAGCGCAAGGCGCGCCTCCGGCGGGCGCTCGAGTTCGGCGGGCCGGTGCGCTTCAACCCCCACCGCAACGGTGAGCACGGCGAGGAGCTGTACCGCGAGGCCTGCGAGAAGGGCCTCGAGGGAGTGATCGCGAAGCGCGCCGACAGCGCCTACCTGAGCGGCGGCCGCTCGCGGGACTGGCTCAAGCTGAAGTGCCACGCCGAGCAGGAGCTCGTAATCGGCGGGTACAGCGCGCCGAAGGGGTCCCGCAGCGAGTTCGGCGCGCTGCTGGTGGGCTATTACGACGACGGGACGCTCCGCTACGCCGGCAAGGTCGGCACCGGCTTCGACCACCACACATTGCGGATGCTCGGCGAGCGCATGCGGAAGCTCGAGCAGGACGAATCCCCGTTCGAGCGCGTCAAGCCGATTCCGCCGGGCACGCACTGGGTGCGCCCCGCGCTGGTCGCGCAGATCGGCTTCGCCGAATGGACCCGCGACGGCCGCCTGCGCCACCCGCGCTACCTCGGGCTGCGCGACGACAAGCCCGCGCGTGAGGTCGTTCGGGAGCTGCCGTCGTGACCGTGGAGATCACGCATCCGGACAAGCTGCTGTTCCCGGCCGACGGCATCTCGAAGGCTGACATCGCCTCGTACTACGAGCGCGTGGCGGACTGGATGCTCCCGCACGTGAAGAGCCGCCCGGTGAGCATGCAGCGCTTCCCCAACGGGATCGACGGCAAGGGCTTCTTCCACAAGGACATCCCGGACTACTTCCCCGGCTGGGTCAAGCGCGTGGAGGTCCCGAAGGCGAACGGAAGCATCACGCACGTGGTGATCCGCGACGTGGCGACGCTCGTCTATCTGGTGGGCCAGAACACGGTGACTCCGCATGTCTGGCTTTCGCGCGCCGACCGCGTCTGGCAGCCGGACCGGCTAGTGATCGACCTGGACCCGCCACCGGATGGCGACTTCGCCGCGGTAAGGCGCGCAGCCCGCTGGACCGGCGACCTGATGCGGGACATCGGCTTCTCGCCCTTCGCGCAGGTCACCGGCTCGAAGGGCATCCACGTGTGGACCCCTCTGCGGCGGCGGGCCCGGTTCGAGGACGTACACGAGCTGGCCCGCGACATCGGCCGACTGCTCGCAGCCGATCATCCGGACGAGCTCACCACCGAGTTCCGGAAGGCCAACCGCGGCGAGCGCATCCTGGTGGACACCGCGCGCAACCGCTACGCCCAGACCACGGTGCCGCCGTACGCCGTGCGGCCGCGCCCCGGCGCGCCGGTGGCTACGCCGATCGAGTGGGAGGAGCTGTCCGACTCCAAGCTCCGCCCCGACCGCTGGAACGTGACGAACGTGCTGCGACGGCTGAGCGCGAAGGGCGACCCCTGGGCCGACATCGCCTCTTACGCCCGCGGGATCTCCCGCGCACGCCGTCACATCGACTCGCTGCTCGACTGAAGCTACTACCCACGCCCGGAGGCGATCTCCCAGGCGCGGCGCAGCTTGTGCTGGAGCTTGCCCTCCGTGTCCTCCACGCCGTGGTGCTCCATGACGGCGGGGTTGGGAGATGGTTTGGGCAGGTGCTCCGCCTCGTCTGCCGAGATTGTCAGGCGCACGCCATCCGGGCCGATCTCGGCCACCTCCGGCGCGTCCACGAAGTGGAGCCCGCCGGGGCCGAGCCTCATGTCGATGACGATCCCGTCGAAGATGCCGGTTGCCTCGTCGGTGAGCACATGCTCGACGGTTCCTAGCTGCTCGCCGTCGGCGCTCGTCACGGGCGCGCCAGCCTCCAGCGTCAGATGTGAGGCCGAGTCGCCAGATCCCATGGCGGCACAATACCCCCGCCCCTGAACGTTTAGCCGGGGAGCCGGGTCGGTACGGCTTCAGGTGGAACCCATGTACGCACGCGCCAGACAGCTGCGCGAGCACGCTGCGGTGCGCGCAAAGAGCGCGCGCACGCACGTGGCCCTCCTGCTGCCGCTGATCACAGCGGTCGTCCTGGCCTACTCGTATCGCGAGCAGTTGTTCGGGCTCGACGTGCCCGTGCGGATCGCGTGCGTGATTGCCCTCGTGATCCTCGGCTGGTCGTTCGCGATGAACCTCGGCCGGGCGGTCGGCCCCGCGCTTCTGCGGCGGCTGGACCCCGGCACGGCCGGCACCGTCGGTTTCCTGATCCGGCTGCTGACGCTCGTGCTGAGCTTCGTCGTCGCGCTTCGGCTCGCCGGACTGAAGCCGGAGACACTCGCCGTCGGTGGCGCAATCACAGCGGTGATCCTGGGTCTCGCGGCCCAGCAGACGATCGGCAACCTGATCGCCGGCACCGTGCTGCTGAGCGCCCGCCCGTTCCGCGTGGGCGACCGTGTGCGTATGCACGCTGGCGGCGTGGGTGGGCAGGTCGAGGGCATGGTCACGTCGCTCGGGCTGCTCTACACCACGCTCGCCAATGGCGAGGACAGGATCCTCGTGCCGAACAACGTCGTCCTGTCCGGAGCGGTCGTGCCGCTCCGCGAGCCGTCGGGCGTGGACCTGCGCGCCCGCCTCGACGCTCGGGTGAAGCCGAGCGAGATCGAGGAGCGCATCGAGCACGGCGTGTCGGTGCCCACGCGGACCGACCCCCGAATCGACCTCGAGGAGTTCGTGGACGGGGAAGTCATCGTGCGGGTGCGCGCCACGCCGGTTCAGAGCGACGACGGCGCCGCGCTCGCGGACGAGGTCCTTGCGGCGCTGGATGCTGTGCATACGGCCCAGCAGGATGGGTAGACGCCCCGCATGGAAACTTCCACGCGCTTCCGAAGGACGGAACAGGACAAGCCGCTCGGCGAGCTCGTCCAGGATCTGTCGCGCCAGACATCGACGCTGATCCGCCAGGAGATGCGGCTCGCGCAGGCAGAGCTGGCGGAGAAGGGCAGACACGCGGGCAAGAGCGCCGGAATGTTCGGCGGAGCCGGCCTCGTGGCGCTGTACGGCGTGGGCGCGCTGGTTGCGGCGGCCGTTCTCGGCCTGGCGACCGTGCTCGAGCCGTGGATCGCGGCCGCCGCGATCGGCGTCGGGCTTCTGCTCCTGGCTGGGATCCTCGCCCTCACCGGCAAGAAGGAGCTCGAGGAGGCCGGGCCCCCGAAGCCCGAGCAGGCGATCGACAGCGTGCAGCTTGACATCGAGACCGTGAAGGCGAGGGCCAGGTCGTGAGCGAGACGCCCACCAGCCAGCAGACGCCGGAGGAGCTGCGGCGCGAGATCGAGCGCACGCGCCGCGAGCTCGGCGAGACGGTCGACGCGCTCTCGCACAAGGCCGACGTGAAGGAGAGGGTCCGCGAGAACCCGGTGCCACTCGTGGGCGTTGCCGGCGGCGTCGTGGCGCTGTTGCTCCTGCTGCGCGTAGTTCGGAGACGCTGACCCGTGGTCCGGCACTGGTGGCCTGTCCTCAAGCGGACGGTCCGGGAGTTCCGGGAGGACAACCTCACCGACTGGGCTGCAGCGCTCACCTACTACGCGGTGCTGGCGATCTTCCCGGCACTGATCGTCCTAGTCTCGATCCTCGGGCTGGTCGGCGAGTCGGCCACGGAGCCGCTGATCGACAACCTCGGCACGGTGGCTCCAGGCCCCGCGCAGGAGATCTTCACCAGCGCCATCGAGAACCTCCAGGGCGACCAGGGTGCCGCGGGCGTCCTGTTCGTGATCGGCCTGCTCGGCGCGCTCTGGTCGGCGTCGGGCTACGTGGCCGCGTTCATGCGCGCCTCCAACGCGATCTACGACATCGAGGAGGGGCGGCCGATCTGGAAGACCCTGCCCGTCCGCGTGTCGCTCACGCTCGTGCTGCTCACGCTGCTTGCGATCTCGACAATCGCCGTGGTCCTCACCGGCGGGCTCGCGGAGAGGGTGGGCGACCTCGTGGGCGTCGGCAGCACGGCGGTCAGTGTCTGGGATTTCGCCAAGTGGCCGGTGCTGCTGGTGGTGGTGAGCTTCATGTTCGCGCTGCTCTACTGGGCGGCGCCGAACGTGAAGCACCCGGGCTTCCGCTGGATCAGCCCGGGCGGCGTGCTCGCCGTGATCGGCTGGCTGATCGCGTCCGGTGCATTCGCGCTCTTCGTCTCGAACTTCGGCTCGTACAACAAGACCTACGGCGCGCTCGCCGGCGTGGTCGTGTTCCTCGTCTGGCTCTGGATCTCGAACATCATGATTCTGCTCGGCGCCGAGTTCAACGCGGAGCTCGAGCGCCAGCGCGCGATCGAGGGTGGCATGCGCCCGCCGGACAAGGAGCCGTTCGTAGAGCCGCGCGATACGCGCAAGATGGAGCATCAGGAGAGCACGTGAGCGAGGAGGAAGCGGGGCCGTTCTCCGGCTACGCCGAGCCGGACGAGCGTCCGCCGTTCGCCGCCTACGCGACGTTCGCGCTGGTGTTCAACGGCGCGCTGGCCGGAGCGGTTGCGGCGGCGAAGCGCTCAGGCCGCGACCTGCCGGAGCGCGTGGAGCTTCAGGACCTCGTCCTGATCGGGGCAGCGAGCTACAAGCTCAGCCGCCTGGTGGCGAAGAAGAAGATCACCTCGTTCGTGCGGGCGCCGTTCACCGAGCTAGAGGGCAAGGGCGGCCCCGCCGAGCTCGAGGAGAAGGCGCGCGGACGCGGACTGCGCCGCGCGGTCGGCGAGCTCCTGACCTGCCCGTACTGCCTCGGGCTGTGGGCATCGGGCGGGTTCCATGCGGGCCTCCTGTTCGCGCCGCGTACGACCCGCTTCAGCGCATCCGTGCTCTCGGCGATGACGATCTCGGACTTCCTGCAGATCGCCTACAGGGCCGTCGAGGACTAAGCGCTACTCGAGCACGAAGAACTCGAAGCCCGTGTCGGGGTCCATCGTCAGCTGGCTGTGGTAGGCCGCCACACGTCTGCCCATCGCCTTCTCCACGACGCCCTTGAACTCGTCCGCCATCGCTTCCTGGAAGGTGAGCCGCACCTCCCTGACCATGTGGTTGTGCCCATTCTTGACGAGCGTCTGCTCCACGGTCGTCATCGTGTCCTCGAGCACGCAGATGACGATGCGGTCCTCCAGGAGGTAGCTCTTTGCCCTGGTCGGGCCGCGTCCGTAGTACTCGCTGAAGAGCTGGACGATTCCGTTGGTGACCGCCGCGAGCTGTTCGCCCTGGCGCGCGACCGAGTCCGTGGTCGACATCCGTTCCATGGGCCGGGGATTCTGTCAGGTGCTAGCTCGGCGTCTTCGCCGACTTCTCCGCCTTGCGGCTCTCTGAGAGCCGCGCCGGAACGGAGGACCGGAACAGCCGACTGACCCGACCGAGCTTCGCGCGACAGCGCGGACAGTCCTCAGTGTTGAATCCGAGTGCCGGGCTGTAGACCGTCAGCCGGCACGTGGGGCAGTTCAGATACGCCATTCGCTCTCCTCCGGGGGGTACGCAGGGTATCCCCCTTTCTGTGTGGCGTCAACGAATGGGTGAGCGCTCTCGTAGAATGCAACGGGCCGTGGGGGTGACCGAGCTCGACCCGCTGCTCTCCAATGAGGGCTGGCCGTACGCGTCGGCCCCGCCCGTGGCGCCCGGCGACCCCGGCCGCTTCCACGCCCTGTTCGGCCGTGACTCGCTCATCACCTCGCTTCAGGTACTCCCCGTGCGACCTGAGGTCGCGCGTTCGACGTTACGCGCGCTCGCGCTGCGGCAGGGCACTCGCGACGACCCCGAGATCGAGGAGGAGCCCGGGAAGATCGGGCACGAGTTCTGGGACGCCCTGCCCGCATCCTTCGCCGAGGCCGGGTACCACCCGGCGAGTCGCAACGGCTTCCGCTATTACGGCAGCGCGGACGCCACGTCGTGGTGGCTCGTCGTGCTCGCCGCCCTCGGCGACCGCGGGCTCGCCACCGAGCTGGAGCCCGCCCGGCGAGCGGCGGCGGGCTGGCTCGAGGAAGCGCTCGACCGAGGCGGGGGCTACGTCCGCCACGGCGCCGGCGCGCCCCCGGGCAGTCTGAGCCAGCAGGGGTGGCGCGACGCGATCGACCCGAGCGCCAAGGCCGCGTATGGCGGCGGGATCGCTCGCCCCGACGGCTCGGCGCCGAAGCCCCCGCTGGCCGACGCAGACACCCAGGCCGTCACCTACGCTGCCCTGCGTGCGCTCGCAGCGCTCAGCGGCAAGGACCGCTGGTGGCAGCGCGCGGAGGAGCTGACACAGCGGATCGAGGCCGACTTCGGGCCGGAGATCATCGCGCTCGAAGGCGACGGCACGGCGGTGCCCGGGGCCGGGACTCAGCTCGGCTGGCTGCTGTGGGCTGGCGCGGTCCGCGGCGCGTTCGCCGACGCGCTGGCCGAGCGGCTCGTGCAACCGGACCTGCTGACGCCGTACGGCCTGCGGACGCTCTCCAGCGCGCATCCTGCCTTCGATGCGCACGCCTACCACCGCGGGTCGGTATGGCCATTCGACAGCTGGATCGCGTGGGGTGGACTGCGCGCCGTCGGCCGGGCAGAGGAGGCCGAGGCGGCTCGCGCGGGCGTACTCCGGGCGCTCGACGGCTTCGAGGGCGCGCCAGAGTGCTACGCCGTGACTCCTGAGGGCGAGCTGGAGCGGATCGAGATTGCCAACCGGGTGCAGGCGTGGACGGTCGGCGCGCGCTGGGCGCTGCGCGAGTGCTGGGACGGCCGCCTCACGAACCCGTGAGCGGGCGCACCGCGGGGCCCTCGATCACGTCGCCGTTTGCGGCAAAGCGGGACCCGTGGCAGGGGCAGTCCCAGCTGCGCTCGGCCGAGTTCCAGTTGACGATGCAGCCGAGGTGGGTGCAGCGGGCGGAGAGCTCGTGCAGGGTCCCCGCGTCGTCGCGGTAGACGGCACGCTGGCCGTGCCCGGCTCCCACGATCCGCCCCTCGCCCGGCCCGATCTCCTCGACGTCGCCGCGCTTGACCACGCGGTCGCCGAAGAAGCGCAGCGCCACGTTCGCGTTCTCCTTCAGGAAGGAGGTCGCGCCCGCCTTGGGCCTCACCCGTTGCGGGTTGAAGAGGTCCGTCCAGGGATGGTCGCGACCGGCGATCTGGGCGGCCAGCAGCTCCGCCGCGGCCGTGCCCATCGCAAGGCCCCACTTGCCGAAGCCGGTCGCTACCCAGACGCCCGCGGAGAGCGGATCGTGGCGACCCACGAAGGGCACGCCGTCCACAGGCATCTGGTCCTGGGTCGCCCAGCGCAGCTCTGGCTCGATCCCGAAGCGCTCGCGCGCCCAGGCCTCCAGGCGCGCGTAGCGCTCCTCAGCGTCGGCCTGTCCCGTCTTGTGGCTCTCGCCGCCCACGAGCAACCAGTCGCCGTGCGCCCTGATCGAGTGGGCGGGCTGCTCGGTGGAGAGGTACATGCCGGCGGGCTTGTCCGTGGTGCGGCCGGCCACGACGTACGAGCGCTCCGGATGGCAGCGCGCGAAGTAGAGCCCGCGGTCGAGGAACGGCAGGTGCGTTGCCACAACCACGTGCTCGGCGCTCACCACCTGACCGCCGGCCGTGCGCACGCGACCGCCGTGCACGTGCGTGGCCATCGTGCCCTCGTGCAGCGGCCCCTCGAGTGCGGCGGCCAGCCCCTCCAGGTACTTCACGGGGTGGAACTCGGCCTGCTCGTGGAAGCGCACCGCGCCCGCAACCGGAAACGGCAGGTCCACGTCCTCGATATACGAGGCCGGAAGCCCGAGTCCGAGCGCAGTTGCCGCCTCCTCGCGCACCCGATCGAGGTCGGACTGCGACTCGGTGTAGGTGTAGTTCGGCTTGCGCCGCAGGTCGCAGTCGATGCCGAGCTCGCCCGCCAGGTCGAACACCCGCGCGATCCCGGCCTCGTTAGCCGCGCCGTATGTCCTGGCGGCGTCCGATCCGATGCTGCCGACCAGCTTGCCGTAGGTGAGCCCGTGTAGCGAGCTCAGCTTGGCGGTGTTGTAGCCACTGGCGCCCGCCGCCACGCGGCGTCCCTCGAGCACGGCCACGCGCGCGCCCTGGCGTTCGAGCAGGAGCGCTGTCGTGAGCCCCACGATGCCGGCGCCGAGCACGGCCACGTCCACGTTCAGGTCGTGCTCGAGCGCCGCACGCTCCGGGCGCGTCACGTCCTTGAACCAGAGTGAGCCCATCACCGTGCACAGGCCTACCCGGTTTGCCGGGTGCGCACACCGGGGCATGAACTCCCTGCGTGGGACCCAGAGTTAAGTCGGAGATCGCCCCGCTCTATCTCGTCCCGTTCGCGATCGCGAACTTCCTCGGAGCGCTCCTGCTCGGGCGCTTCTTCGACACGATCGGCCGCCGAGCGATGCGCCACGTTCTTCTTCGCCTCGGCTGCCGCATCGGCGGGTTATCTCACGATCAGCGAGACGTTCCCGATCGAGATCCGCGCGATGGCGATCGCGTTCTTCTTCGCGATCTCGACCGGCATCGGCGGAGCGGTGGGACCGGGCCTCTTCGGCAAGATGATCGAGTCGGGCGACCGCGACCAGTTCCTGATCGGCTACCTGGTGGCCGCGGACCGCGAGATCGAGGCCATCGTCAAGCTGCTGCGCGAGAAGGGTCCGCTCGGCGCGCCCACCATCCGGCGCGAGCTGGAGACGCGCTTCTGGGGTCCGGGCCGGCTGCGCGCCGCCCCTGGTGGAGGCGCGCAGGCGCGGCTTGGTGCGGCGAATCGGGACGCGGACCTTCGAGGCAGTCGACGAGGTTTAGTTAACGAGCCAGAGGGAGAAAATTCAGACGGTCGCCGGTTGGGAGGTTTCTTGGTCCAGGCGGGCGACCGCCAGTAACTGAGGGGGACGTCGCACAGTCGTCTAGAGCGGTTGAGCAGCGGACCTGACTGTCCAACACGACGGGAAGGTTCGACGATATGACCGCAGCGACACTTGCGGTTCCGCTAATCCCGCGGGACCACCGCCGTGCCCCCTGCTCCGGCACCGACGCGCGTGAGACGGAGCGCCTCCTCTTGGTGCGCTATCACGAGCTGGGAGACATCGCCGCACGCGAGGAGCTCGTGGAGCGTTTCCTGCCCCTGGCACGGGACCTCGCTCTGCGCTACACGTACACCGACGAGCCGTTCGACGACCTGCTTCAGGTCGCGAGCCTCGGCCTGATCAAGGCGATCGACCGCTTCGAGCCCGGCCGCGGGACGAAGTTCACGAGCTACGCCGCGCCCACCATCCTCGGCGAGCTCAAGCGGTACTTCCGCGACAAGGGCTGGTCGCTCCACGTGCCGCGCGACCTCCAGGAGCGCACGCTCGCGGTGAGCCGCGCGACGGAGATCCTCTCCAAGGAGCTCAGGCGCTCGCCCAAGGTGCGTGAGGTGGCTGAGCACCTCGGCTGCTCGGTCGAGCAGGTGCTGGAGGCGCAGGAGGCGTCGGCGAGCTACGAGGCGGCCTCACTCGACGCGCCCGCCGCTCGCGACGACGGCGAGTCCGCGTCGCTCGTGGATCTGCTCGGGGAGGATGACTCGTCCTACGAGCTGGTCGAGGACCGCAACGCGATCGCGAGCACATGGCTCGCGCTCCCCGAGGTCGAGCGACAGGTGATCGAGCTGCGCTTCATGCACGACCTGACGCAGCGCGAGATCGGCGAGCGGATCGGCTACTCGCAGATGCACGTCTCCCGGCTCCTGCGGCGGGCGCTCAACCGCCTGGAGACCGCTGCAGCCGCCGCCTGAGTGACAGGGCGTTGTCGACGGCGAAGCCCTCCCAGTCGTTGTTGAGATAGACGAGCACCTCGGCCCGGCGGCGCCACTCGGTGATCCGCCGGGCCCACTCGTCGAGCTCCGTCCGTGAGTAGTTGCCGCGCCGCCCGCGGTGCCCATGGTGGAGACGGACGAGCGTCCAATCGGTCGTGAGCTCATGCGCCTGGAAGGGCCAGCGCGGGTGGTCGGCGATCACGAGCGCGGCGCCGTGGGCGCGCAACAGCCTGTAGACCGGCTCCGTGAACCAGCTCTCGTGGCGGAACTCGAAGCAGTGGCGCCCGGGTGGCAGCAGCGGCAGCGCGCCGCCGAGCCGGTCGTCGTCACGCTTGAAGTTCGCGGGGAACTGCCAGACGACCGGGCCGAGCTTGCCGGACTCGACGAGCGGCTCGATGCCCTCGTAGAAGCGCCCAATCCCCTCCGCCAGGTTCTGAAGGCGCTTGATGTGCGTCATGTAGCGGCTCGCCTTGGCGGCGAAGACGAACCCGGGCGGCGTCTGCTCGACCCAACGCGCGACGGCGTCGCCCGAGGCGAGCCCGTAGAAGGTCGAGTTGACCTCGACCGTGTCGAAGACCTCGGCGTAGCGCGCGAGCCAGCGGCCCTTGCCAAGCCCCTCCGGATAGAGCGACCCGCGCCAACTGTCGTACTGCCAGCCCGAGCAGCCGATCCGCACCGGCCGCATGCGACCCCGCTTACTCGGAGACCAGCGTGCGGCGGTCCCGGTCGGTGAACTCCAGATCGTCGTCGGTCCGCTGTGTGTGGATGCTCTGGGCCGTCTTACGCCGCCGGTTGAAGTCCAGGAACCCCGCAATCGCCACCGCGATGATGGCGAGCGGCACGGCCACAATCACTGCGCCCCCCATGAACGTGAACGACATCACGACGAGGGCCAGCGCGAACGCACCGACAACGATTGTCAATCCCCACATGCGTGGGATGTACCCGCCTAGGGACGGGGCAAACGGGACGTGTCCACGACCTCGAACGCGTTGCCCGGCACGCCGTGGAGCGAATGCAGGTCGTCGTTGTTCCAGCCGCGGCTCGGCGCGCCGCTCACGTACCAGGACGAGCCGTTGTCCGCGAGGATCATTCCGTAGCGCTTCAGTGCCCTCAACACGATCCGCGACTGGCGCGGGAAGCCCGAGATGTCGAAGCCGCGCCTGAGACGCAGCCGCTGCCCCATCGCCGGCAGGTCCGCGTCGGTGAGGTCGGACGCGAAGTGGCGCGCCGGGTAGATGAAGGCGCGCCGGGTGCGTGACGCCGTGAAGCGAAGCGCGTGATTGATGCTGCCGCGCCGCGCCTCGGGGTAGCGGGCAAGCCCGGGCAGGATCGGCAGCCCGGCGGCGTCCGCAGAGGTGTATCCGCGCGGCCGCAGCCGGTTCGAGCGCAGGTTGAAGATCGCACCCGAGCCGGCGTGCCAGCGGCGCCCGCCGTCGAGGGGACGAGCGTCGAACAGCTCATACAGCCTGCAGCGCGAGCGGTCCACCACGAGCACGTGGCGGTCACCGTCCGAGCCGCGCCCGCCCTCGATCGGGGCGCGCGGCGGGATCGGGTAGCGGCCGCGATCGGACTCGTCCGCGTAGTCGAAGCTCACCGGCACGCGCCGCTGGCCGGCTCGCACGGTCACGTACGGGATCCCGATCGGACCGCCCTGCGACTTGCGAGCGGCCGGTGGACGCGAGCCCACGATCTCCCGGCCGGAGCCGAAGTCGGCGTGCATGTGGTCGCCGGCCCCGATCGAGCGCACGATCGCGTCGGAGCGTGGGTGCACGGGCAGCCGGTCCACGCGCTGGTTCCAGTGATTGTCCGCAGGGAAGACGGGGCAGCCCGCCAGCACCGCGGCGCCGATTGCGACGCTGCCGTACAACTCAGCCGGGAGGGTCGCCGGGCGCGAGCCGGCTCGTCTCGCCCTCGGCCAGCCGGCCGTCGCGCCCCACGTAGCCGCCCTTGCCGCCCGCCACGAGGTAGAGGGCCGGCACGTCCCCCACGTTCTCGATCTTCCGCACGGTCGCAGCATCCACGCGCGCGAGCCCGCCGGGGCCGAGCACGTGCTCGGCGTCGTCGCCGAGAGTGATCTTCACGCGGCCGCGGTGGACGAAGTACAGCTCCTCCTGCTCGTCGTGGAAGTGCCGGCCGGTGGCGTACTCGGCCGGGATCTCGATGGCGTTCACCCCGAATGCGGTCACGCCCAGCTCGCGCCGTACCTTTCGGAAGCCTGGGCCGTCCCCGAGCGCCTCCACGTTCGCGACGGCATAGCCGTCGCCCTGCACCACCTCTTGGACCTCGTTCTCGTCAGCCATACACCGAAGCCTAAACGCCTCCGCCTGGGCTAGCCCAGGGCGTCGGCCACGGCCTACGCCACCTTCTCCGCGCTCCGAAGGCCGCCCCGCGCCCAGAGCGTGGTCAGCGCCACCAGCACGGCGATCACCGCGAAAGCCGGCAGGACCTTGGTCGGCTCGCCCGCGAGGAACCCGCGCCCGGACTCCAGCACGAGCGTCACCGGGTTCACCGACGCGGCGGCGTGCACCCACCCCGTCAGCAGGCCGTACGGCACCCAGACCGGGGCCAGGAACAGCAGCAGGAACGCGGGGGTCTGGATCGCCGGGCCGGCCTGCATGGTGCGTAGCCGCATCGCCACGCCCGACCCGAACAGCACAGCGAACGCGTTCATCAGGAGGGCGAGCGTGTAGAGGCCCACGACGTCGAGCCCGTTTCCGTGCACCTCGAGGCCTGCCACCAGCGCCACGAGCGTGATCACCGTGATCGTGAAGACGGCGCGCATCAGCGCCGCAAGCCAGTAGCCCGCCACTATGCCGCCGCGGTTCGTCGCGCCGAGCATCAGGCGGCGGGCGAAGCCGGACTCGAAGTCGCGCGCCACCGAGAAGCCGGTGAAGATGCCGCCGAAGGTCGCGGCCTGGAGCAGCACGAAGCCGTACACGAAGGTCGTGTAGCCGGCGTCGTAGTCGAAGCCCGGCACCGAGTCCACGCGCGACAGCCCGCCCGCGAACGCCGTGAAGAAGAACAGCGGGAACAGCAGGCTCGGCACGATCATGGCCGGGTTCGTGAACCAGTTGTGGAGGTTGCGCCAGGCCACCGCCCGGGCGGCAGACATGAAGGGGTTCATGCGCGCACCATCCGGGTGCGCAAAGCGGCTGACGCCGCCACGAGCGCGATCAGGGCGATGCCGCCGGCGCAGGCGAAGCCGAGCGCGAGCGCCTCGCCATCCCAGCCCTCGATCACGAGCGAGCGGATCCCCTCGAGCATGTAGGAGACCGGGTTCCAGTCGGCGATCGTCTGGAACCAGTCGTTCTCGATCAGATCGCGTGGCATCGCCATCGACGACAGGAACAGCGCGGCGAAGAACAGCGGGAACACGCCCTGCACCGACTCGCCGTTTCCGGACCGGAGCGCCACGAAGGCGCCGATGCAGCCGAACGCCAGCGAGATCAAGAGCGACAGCGCCACCATCACGACCACCCCGCCGGGGCCAGCCGCGATACCGTCGCCGAACACGAGTCCCACGGCCACGAAGGTGAGCGCCTGGATCAGCCCGAGCGCGAGGATGCCGGTGAGCTGGCCCATCATCAGGGCAACCCGTCGCAGCGGCGTGAGCGACAACCGGTTGAGGAAGCCGCTCTCGATGTCGCTCGCCATGTTCGTGCCCGCGCTATTGGCGGCGAAGAGCGCTCCCTGGATGAACGGGATCGCGAGCGCGAACTGGAAGTAGCTGTCGCTCGGGAAGCCCGGCAGCCGCGTGGCGCTCTCGAGTCCGCTGCTGTTGATCGAGAGCAGGAGCAGCGGAAAGACGAGCGCCGGCACCACCATCGCCGGCTGGCGCAGCGTGCGCACCACCGACCGGTGGGCGAGCAGCAGGACCTGGCTCACGCCGCTGCTGGCTCGGGCTCGGACTCGGGCTCGGCGTCGGCCTCGCCCTCGAGCGAGCGGCCCGTCTTGGCGAGGAACACGTCGTCGAGCGTGGGCGCGTGCAGCTGGAGCTCCTGGATCACGATGTTCTCGGAGTCGAGTGCCCGGACCACCTCCGCCAGCTGGGCGTCGCCCCCGGCGAGCCGCACCGAGGCGCCCTTGGGCGAGCCGGCCACGGACTCGCCGAAGCGCGAGAGCACGTCCTTCATGTGCTGCAGCTCGGCCGGGTCCTGGGGAATCGCCTCCACGCTCGGCCGGCCGATCTCGTCCTTGAGCTCCTCGGGCGTACCCTCCGCGACGATGCGGCCGTGGTCGATGATGCCCACCCGGTCCGCCAGCACGTCGGCCTCCTCGAGGTACTGGGTGGTGAGGAAGACGGTCACGCCGCGATCGCCGGCCAGGCGCTGGACCTCCTCCCACAGGGCCGTGCGGCTCTGCGGGTCGAGCCCGGTGGTGGGCTCGTCGAGGAACAGGATGCGCGGGCGATGCACGAGCGCGAGCGCAAGGTCGAGGCGGCGCTTCATGCCGCCCGAGTAGCCACCCACGCGCCGGTCCGCCGCCTGCCCCAGCCCGACGCGTTCCAACAGCGCGTCCGAGCGCTGCCGCGCCTCCGCCCTGGCCATCCCGTGCAGCGCGGTCTGAAGCTTCATGTGCTCGCGGCCGGTCAGGTACGGGTCGAGCGCGGCCTCCTGAAGCGCCGCCCCGATCGTGGCGCGCACCTTGCTGCCCTCCTCGACCACGTCGTGGCCGGCCACCCAGGCGCGCCCCGCAGTGGGCGGCAGGAGCGTGGTGAGCATGTGGACGGCAGTGGACTTGCCGGCGCCATTCGGCCCGAGGAAGCCGTAGACCTCGCCGGGCTCCACGCGCAGGTCGATCCCATCAACCGCGCGCGGCCCCTTCTTGAACTCGCGAACGAGCTGCTGTGCTTCGATCGCGGGCTGGGGCATACCCCGAGCCTACCGACGCCCTAACGGCCCGAAACGGGTGGCATTGAAGGGGGACCCATCGCGATTAACCGCGTATACCGCGGCAAAGCGCGATAGCACCCCCCGCGAACGGGCCCGCCACCCCTTCACCGCCGCTGTAACGCGGCCGGGCGAGGCCGCGCCTGCTGCCGCTAACTCGTCTGCGAGCCCGCTCCCTGGCCCGCCTCGTCCTTCGTCGGCGCGGCCTCGTTCGGCAGGTGCGTGAGGTTCTCCACACCGCGCACGCCGTCGACCTGGCGGGTCCGCTCAACGAGCGCATCCATCTGGTCGCGGTCGGGCACCTCGCCGCGCAGGTAGACCACGCCGTACTCGACGTTGACGGAGATGTCGCCCTTGGAGATGTCCTGGTCGCGGAACACCTCGCTCTCGACCTTGCGGGCGAGGGCCGGGTCGTTCAGCCGCTCCTCGGCGGGCGCGCGACCGGCACCGGGCGTCACCGAGCCCACGGCTCCCTTTGCCTGGCCGGCGTAGCGCTCCGCGTACCGCTTGGCGGTCTCCTGGTTCTTGCTGAGCCACGCGACGGCACCTGCCGCGGCGGCCCCGAACAGCAGCTTCTTGAACATGGCGGTCCTCTCGAAAATCGGGTCTCCTGACCCCGTTCCCGGACCGGGCCGCTTAGAACCTGAGCAGCGCGGCCGCCCCGCCGTGGGCCTCGAGCGCCCCGCGCTCGTGGCGCACCGGCAGAAGCTCGGCGGCCTGCTGCACCGAGAGCTCGATCATCGCCTCGGTGAGGTCGTCGAGCCGGATCACCTCCGAGCCGTCGGCCGGACAGCGGTCGCCCTCGAGCGCGAGCCAGCAGCACTCGGGGCACTGGACGCCGGGCACGCCTCCGAACTGCTCGTCCAGGAGCAGCGTCTCCACGCGGCGCTCGTGCAGCGGCGGCAGCACGTTCTCGACGCCCGCCACGCCGCGCTCGCCGAGCCGCTCGAGCGCCTCCAGCTCCCGCGTGCGCTCCAACTCCTCGATCAGCGGTCGCGCGGCCACCAGCACCTCGTCGGGGCTCGAGTGCTCCACGTCCACCTCGATGCGCCCTGCGAGCCGCTCCTGGAGATACTGGTGGAGCTTCGACTCGAAGTCGGCCACGACCTCGCGCGGGCCGCCCACGATCAGCCGCTCGAACGGCTGCTGCTTGAAGTGGCGCATCAGCGCCTCGCCCGTGTGCTTGAGGTGGTCGTCCTTCTCCTTCTCGATGCCGCGCTGATAGCGGGACTGGGACCAGCCGCCCTGGTCGTGCTGACCAAAGACCTCGTCGTGGATCTGCTCGATCTCCCTGAGACTCTCAGGCGAGCCCCGGAAGATGCGGGCGTCGCGCCTGTTCACGAGTGCGACGCACCAGCGCTCGCGCCGCTCAAGCCGTGCCAGCGGCCCGACGAGCGGGGAGTGGCCGATGGCCACCTGGTTCGGAACGCTGCGGGGCAGCCGGAGCGCCTCGAACAGATCGGCCGGCTCGCTTACGAACACCGCCACGCCGCGCGCCCCATCCGCGGGCAGATCGTTCTCCAGGAACGCGCTGGCACGCTCGAGCGACGCCTGGAGAGCCATGCGGTCGTCGTGTGAAAGGCCGTCGCGGTCCCGCAACCGGCGCTCGGCCTCGTCCACAAGCGAGCGGATGGCGGTCTTGCGCGCCGGCGGCGTGGCGAACTCAGACGGATCCAGGTTCAGGTAGAGGCTCACCACGACCGGTCGATCGAGCCGCAACTCGGACAGCTGACGTAGCTGGTCGCGGTCGGGCGCGCTTACCTGCATGCCGTGTCTCCTTGAACCCGGGAATTTAGTTGACCTTGTGGGTTCTACCCCACAATTGGCCTAGTTATCTAGTCCCAGCCACGGGTATGCCAACAGGCTGGGTCCGGGGGTGTAACCGCCAAAGCTTTTAGGTGTCTATACTTTCGACAAGTTTCGAACTATCAAATCGAAGGAGTAGCAACGACTACAGATCAGCTGATCCGTCCGGCGGAAACGCCGGAGACGCGCCAGGCCGCTCCGGCGGAGCTTGAGGATTCCCTCCAGCTCTTCTTCAACGAAGCGCGCCGGCACCCGCTGCTTACAGCCGCAGACGAGGTCGAGCTCGCGAAGCGAATCGAGCGAGGCGATCTCGCGGCCAAGGAGCGGATGATCAACGCCAACCTGCGTCTCGTGATCTCGGTCGCGCGTAAGTACCAGGGCCAGGGCCTGCCTCTCGGAGACCTCATCCAGGAGGGCATGCTCGGTCTGATCCGCGCGGTCGAGAAGTTCGACTGGCGCAAGGGATTCAAGTTCTCCACCTACGGCACGCTCTGGATCCGCCAGGCGATCGGCCGCGGGCTCGCAAACTCGGGCCGCACCGTGCGTCTGCCGGTCCACATCGTGGCGCGGGCGCGCAAGATCCAGGACGCCGAGCGCAAGCTCGCCGTCGAGTTCGGGCGCTCGCCATCCGAGGAGGAGATCGCCGCGTTCGTCGAGCTGCCGCTCGACGAGGTGGCAGACATCCGTCGCGCCGATCGCGGCCCGACGAGCCTCGACCAGGGCGTCGGTGAGGACGGGGACACCGCCCTCGGCGACCTGATCGCAGGCGACGGCCCGTCGATCGAGGACGAGGTCGTGGCCAGCATCGAGGACGAGCGCCTTCGGGACGCCGTGGACGAGCTTCCCGAGGCAGAGCGTGACGTGATCACGCTGCGCTTCGGACTGGACCGCGAGCAGCCGCAGGCACTACGCGAGACCGGCCGTCGGCTCGGCCTCTCGAGCGAGCGAGTCCGCCAGCTCGAGGACCGCGCACTGCGCCGCCTGGCGCAGGACGAAGCCGTCTCGGCACTACGCGCCGCCTAGGGCGCCGCGGTCACGTCCGCGAGGTAACGGAGCAGGCCCGGCATGCCGCCGCGCTCATGCGCGGCGCGCTGCCGGTCCGCGCCGTTGCCGTCGCGGACGATTCGCTCAATGCCCGCTAGCTCGGGGTCCGCGCCCGCCAGCTCCGCCAGCACCCGCGCGGCCACCTCGCGCAGCGGCTGCGGGCCTCCGTCGTAGTAGATCTCGGCGTCGAGCCCGTCGCGCGCGGCCTGGAAGCTCGACCAGTGCAGCGCCTGCTCTGGCGCAGTTGAGGTGGGCGGTGCCTCCACGGCGCGCCGCGCGATCGCGCGCCCCAGCGCGGCTACCGCACCGGCCGATTCGAGGTCCGACTGCACATCCACCTCGCGCAGCTCGACGGTGCCGAGGCGCGGCTGAGGCCGCGCGTCCCACCAGACCATCGTGTGGTCCGTGGGCCCTCCCCCCGCCCTGACTGCGTCGAGCGCGTCCAGGTAGTCCTCCCACGAGTCGAGCACCGGCGGGATGCCGCGGCCCGGGTACGCGCGGATCACCGCGGCCCGCGAGCTCGCCATGCCGGAGTCGGCGCCGAACCAGAAGGGCGAGTTCGCGCCGAGCCCGTGAAGCAGCGGCAGCAGCTCGCGCAGCCCGTTCATCGCGGCAACCGCCGCGTCGGGGTCGGGCAGGCCCACGTGCACGTGCAGGGCACACTCCGGCGTGCGCTTGATGAGCCCGCGCATCTGGCGCTCCACGCGCTCGTAGCGCTCGGACTGGACAAGCTCCACGTCGAACAGCCGGGCGTCGGGATGGAGGCCCGCTCCCATCAGCGTCGCGCCGGCGGCGGCCGCGGCGGCGCGGCCCTCCGCGAGCTGGTCGATCGCCTCCCCCACCGACCCGCACGGGTACGAGCGCACCTCGAGTTCCGCCAGGAAGGCCTCGTGGTCGATCCGCTCGCGCGGGAGCCCGGTGCCCGGCAGCACCTCGTCGGCCACGTGGGAAAGCGCGAGCGTCTCCGCGTCCACCAGCAGCAGCTCCTCCTCGAGCCCGACGGAGAACGGCTCGCCCGTGCCGAAGCGGTGCGGTGGCGGGGGTCCGCCTGTGCCGGGCGCCTCGCTCACGGCGTCTCCCCCAGCGCGGCCCGCGCGGCGATCCGGCCGAACACCAAGGCGGCGGCAAGCCCGCTCGCGTAGCCGCCGGTGGCGATGCCGCCGGCGTCCGCGCCGCAGGCGAAGACGCCCGGCGCCGCCAGCGCGTGCTCGTCGATCGCCAGACCGCCGAGCGTGGTCGTGACTCCCGCCACCGTCTCCACGGTCACATGCTCGTGCTCGCGCCGGACGGGGGCGCCCGCCTCCTCCGCCGCATCGATCATCTCGGCCACGCTGCGCTCACGCACGCGTTCGCCGAGCCGCTCCACGGGAACCGTGAACCACGCACGCGCACGCGGCTGGCGGAGCTGCCACTGCGCCACGTCGATCTCGGACCACGTGGCTGTCTCGTGGCGCTCACCGCGTTCGTTGGTCACGGCCGCGTGCCGGGCGTAGAGCTGGGACAGTCGCACGAGCTCGTCCTCGGCTATCCGCGCGGGCGGCGCGGGCATCGCCCGGGCGTAGACCTCATCGAGTCCGCGGCTCGCCGACGCGCCCGCCGCGAGCCCGATGCGAAGGCCGTCGCCCGTGCTCCCCGGGGCCGCGCGCAGGAACGCGTGATCCGCCTCCGAGGTGACGTGCTCGCGAAGGAGCTCGCGGCTGGCGCCGAAGCCGCCGGTGGCGAGGATCAGCGGTACGTCCGCCACCGGTTCGCGAAGCGGCTCGCCGAGCCGCACGCCGCCCGCCGCCTCTGCCAGCGCGTCCGTCAGGCCGGCGGGGTCGAATCGCGTGCCCGTGGTGAGCGGATTGCCCGTGTCGCGCTCCACAACCGGTGCACCCAGCGACTCGAGCCAACTCAGGTCTTGGTCGAGGCGCTCGAACAGCAGTCGCTGAAGCCGCTCGTCGCCCTCCGGGCACTCCTCGCGGAAGCGCTCGAGCTCGCGATGGCGCCACACAACTCCGCTCGAGAGCCGCATCGATCCGCCCGCCCGGCTCAGCTTCTCGAGCACGAGCGGCTCGCCGCCCAGCCGGCGTGTCTCGGCGGCAGCCGCGAGTCCGGCCATTCCGGCCCCAGCCACCACCACGTCCGGCATTGCTCAGACGAGCGCGAAGCCCGGCTTGTGCTCCACGTACTCCACCCGCACGCCCTCGGGCCCGCGCAGGAAGACCGCGAACGTGTTCTTCGCGTCCTTCACGTCGTCGATCGCAAGCCCTGCGCCCTCCGCCTCGTCCTGGATCCCGCGCGCGTCGTCCACCAGCAGCGCGAGGTGGTTGAGCAATGGACGTTCACCGTCCGCTGCGTGGCCGCGCACGACTCGGACGTGGCGATCGCCGACGGCTACGCAGCCGTCCTCGCGGCGCTCGAAGCCCATCGCGGCGAGCGCCCGGGTCGCGGCCTCAGGGTCCGAGAGGCCGAGCACGACGTGGTCGAGGTCGAAGTCCTCGCCCGCGGCCTCTACCAGCCCGAGGGGCACACCGGCAGGCGCCTCGAAAGCCGCCACACCGTCACCCTGCACCGTCGTCTCGAACGGCACCGAGGACAGCACCCGTTCGAGGTCCGACACGCGTAGGACGATGCGCTCGAGCGCTCCGCGCTGCCGCGGCCCCTCGGCGTCGAACAGCGTCAGCTTCCCCAGCTTCGCGTCTATTCCGACAAGCGTGAAGGTGTCGGTCTCCTCGATTACGTGCATGCCGAGGTGGTCGCACAGGAAGGTGGCCAGCGGCTCGCGATCGTCGACCCAGAGGGCTACATGGTCCAGGCTGGTGGGTGCGAAGGTCGCAGTCATTCCGCGCATTTACCCCTGAGAGGCGCTTCCAATCTCGTCAACCTCGTCGGGCGAAAGCTGGATCTGCGCGGCGGCCGCGTTCTCCTCGAGATGCTCGACCGATGAGGTACCGGGGATCGGGAGCATCACCGGGGAGCGCGCGAGCAGCCACGCCAGGGCGATCTGCGCCGGTGTGGCGTCGTGCGCGCCGGCGATCTTGTCGAGCGCCCCGCCCGGCTCGGCGAGCCTGCCGGTGGCGAGCGGGAACCAGGGGATGAACCCGATCCCGGCCTGCTCGCACGCCTCGAGCACCTTCTCCGAGCCACGGTCGGTGAGGTTGTAGCGGTTCTGCACCGTCACGACCTCGACGATCCCGCGGGCCTGCTCGAGCTCCCCGAGCGAGACGTTCGATATGCCGACGTGGCGGATCTTGCCCTCGTCCCGGAGCTCCTTGAGCGCGCCAACCGAGTCCTCGTAGGGCACCTGCTGGTCGGGCGAGTGCAGCTGGTAGAGGTCGATGCGGTCGAGCTTCAGCCGCCGCAGGCTCGCCTCGCAGCACTCCTTGAGCCGCTCCGGCCGGGCGTCGCGCGGCCACTGGCCGGGACCGGTGCGCCGAAGGCCGCCCTTCGTGGCGATCACGAGACCGTCCGGGTAGGGATGGAGCGCCTCGGCGATCAGGTTCTCGCTGACCTCAGGGCCGTAGGAGTCCGCGGTGTCGATCAGGTCGATGCCCAGCTCGACCACGCGGTGCAGCAGGCGCTTGGCCTCCTCAGGATCCTCCGGAGGCCCCCAGATGCCGTCGCCCGTGATCCGCATGGCGCCGAAGCCGAGGCGGTGGACCTGGAGGTCGCCGCCGATGGTGAAGGTGTCCATCCGACTGACGCTAGCGGGCGCGCCTCGCGGGACCCGGGACATTGACTTCGCTTTGATATATCAGGTAGGACATCCTCACCACTAGAGCTGTCGAGAGGGGTCTGTCCCGTGTCGCGTAGCAGAATGGTGTTCCTGGCGTTTGCCGTTTCGATGATCATGGCGACGCTGTTCGCGGCGTCTGCCCAGGGGCACCGGGACCGCCCCTCGAAGCCATCGCGGGTCGTGATCATCGTGCTCGACCAGGCGCGGCCGGACACGATCAACCGCTACCGCATGGACAACGTGAAGAAGCTCCAGCGCGACGGCATGAGCTTCCCGAATGCGCTGGTGGGCCACATGGCGGCCGAAACGGTCATCAGCCACAACGTGCTCACGAGCGGCCTGTTCCCGAAGAACATGGGCTGGACCAACGAGGTCTACAGGGACTCGGCCAACGTGCTCGGCACGCCGGGCGCCTACTACGTCACCTCGAGCATGTCCTGCGATGAGTACAAGAAGCTGATCGCGGCCGGCCAGTACAAGAAGCTTCAGGACTACCTCGACGCCCGCTTCGGTGAGAGCTCGGCGTTCGCCTCGATCGCGCAGAAGCGCACGTCAGCGTGCACAAGCGGCCACACCAGCGCGGTGCCGACCGACCCGACTCGTACGGAGGACACCGAGGACATCATCCTTCAGATTCGCGGCAGCCGGCGCACCTGCCCCAACCCCGCCCCACCCGGTGCCCCGGTCGACGACCAGTGGCGACAGCCGGAGAGCGGCAATGGGGCGGTCCTGCTCCCGTCCCTGGACACTGTCACCGGCGGATGCGACAACCGCTGGTGGACGACGCAGCGCGCGGGCGCGTACGGCACCGGCGCGATCTCGCCGGCCAACATCTACCCGCTCGATGGCAACCGCTTCGTGCCCGGCTTCGACCCCGCGCACCTCGGCGGCGACATCTGGTCGGCCGATGCGGCGACCAAGGTGATCCAGGATCATCCGAACTGGCGCGGCATCATGGTCAGCCTCGGCGGCATCGACAAGCTCGGCCACATGTGGGGACCCGAGGACAGAGGCGAGCGGCACGCCGCACCGGGCTCCATAGAGGAGATGCGGCACCTGCCGTTCGTCGCGAAGACGGCCGACAAGCAGGTGGGCAAGATCGTCAAGGCCCTGAAGGACGAGGGGACTCTGGACGAGACCCTCATCGTCATCACGGCCGACCACGCGGCGCAGACGGGCCGCCCATTCAACGGCCTCCTCGCGCCGGGCGTGACGAACCCTCAGTGCAGCGACCCGCCCAGGACGCCCCCGACGGCCCCGCCCTCCACGGGCATCCGGTCGGACTGCAACTGGTACTGGGGGCAGGACTCGGACGAGAGGTACAAGGATCCGAGCAATGAGGTACAGGGCCTCGTCGACGCGCTGGGCGGGGAGAACGGGAACCTCGCCTTCTCCTATCAGGACGGCCACGTTGCGGCCTGGCTCAAGGACATCTCGCCGGCGAAGAAGCAAGAGGCGGCCGAGGCCGTGCTCGACATGGACGGCGTCATCGCGAGCTACCGCACGAACACCGCGCAGAACGACTACATCCTCCACGGCACGAACCACATGCGCGGCTCAGAGCGGCGCTGGTTCGAGAGCCACGGGGAGGAGCTCGTTGACACGATGGCCGCACCCAACGGGCCCGACGTGGTCGGACTCCTGAAGACCGACGTGACCTACGGCGTGATGGGCGATCACGGTGGGCACAACCGGCTGATCCAGAACATCCCGATGGTGTTCTACGGGCCGGGAGTCGACTCGAAGGACTCGGGCCGGGAGCTGAGGCACGTCGACGTGCTGCCCACGATCCTCGAGACGATGGGGATCGACTACGACGAGGACAGCGTGGACGGCGAGGCGGTGAGGCTGTCGCGGTCGCGGTGAAGCCGCTTGAGGAGCGCCTCTGAGCGCTTGCGGTAGAGCACCACGTTGCGCAGCTTGATCTCCTCGTAGCCGCGGATCACGTCGGGAAGCTCCAGCAGCTCGACGGCCGTGTCGTGGGTGTCGTGCGTGAGCAGCGTGAGCGTCTCGGCGACCATGCGCTCGTACTCCTCGATCAGCTCGCGCTCCACGCGCCGTACCTCGGCGCGGCCGAAGGGGTCGAACCACTTCCCGCGCAGGCGGCGCATCCGGTACAGCACACGGAACGCCGGCACGAACCAGCGGCCCGAGCTTCAGCTTGCGCTTCAGGCCGAGCGCCCGCAGGAGCGGCGGGTGCAGCATGAAGTAGATGCGAGCGTCCTCGCCGAACTCCGCGCCCAGCTTGGCGCGCTCCACGGCGTCGAGGTGCAGGCGCGCGACCTCGTACTCGTCCTTG
Organism: uncultured Thermoleophilaceae bacterium; assembly: GCA_963837445.1. Lineage (GTDB taxonomy): Bacteria > Actinomycetota > Thermoleophilia > Solirubrobacterales > Thermoleophilaceae > JACVRW01. The sequence continues at coordinate 259,717 of CAWINK010000021.1, forward strand.
TAGGCCATCAGCTTGAAGAGCTGGCGGGCCACCGCCTCGGCCAGCTCCGAGTGGCCGGGCGTGCGCTCCTGCTCCGCCACGTGCACGTGGCGAACGAGCTCGGCCCAGCGTCGGGCCCAGTCGAGGTTCTGGTAGGCCGCGAGCTCGGGCACCCGTAGCTCGGCGAGGCGCCGCAGCTCGTCCTGATCGCCGTTCACCGCGAGCGCAACGATCTCGCGCTCGGCATCCGTGAGCTCGCGCACCGCCTCGACCGCCTCGGGCGGACGGGTGGCATCCTCGACGGCGTCGGGCGACGCAACCACAGCGCGCCCCCAGCGGAGGGCCGCCAGGTTCTTCTCTACGGCCGCGCCGTTCAGCTCGATCGCGCGCTCGAGCGCCTCGGCCGACACCGGCAGGAGACCGCGCTGGTAGGCCGCGCCAAGGGCGAGCGTGTTGGTCATCATGTGGTCGCCGAAGAGCCGCTCCGAGAGCTGCTGCGCGTCCATGTAGAGGTTGTGCTCGCTGCGGGTGGCGGCGTCGATCTTGTCGAGCTGGGCGTCCAGCTCGGGGAAGCGCTCGTCCACGTCGATGACCATGCGGCCGGTGGGCACCGCGCTGGTGGACACCACGGCCACCGTCCGCTCGCGATCGGCGGTGAGCAGGTTCTTCTCGCTGCCGGCGCCGAGCAGGTCGAACCCGAGGTAGAGGTCCACGCTCCCCGCCGGCATCTTGCTCGCCGCGGGCAGCGGCTCGCGCGTGAGGCGCAGGTCGCTGACCACCGGGCCGCCCTTCTGCGAGAGGCCGGTCTGGTCGAGCCCTGACACGAACAGGCCGTCGAGCAGCGCTGCCATGCCCAGCACCTGGTTCACGGTCACGACGCCGGTGCCGCCGATGCCCATCATGCGCACGCCGAAGTCCTCGTCTCCTACGAGCCGCTCGGGCTCGGGCAGCTCGATGTCGAGCTCGGGCGTGCGGTGCTTCGCCTTCTCGCCCGGTACGACCGTGAGGAAGGAGGGGCAGTCGCCGTCGAGACAGGAGAGGTCCTTGTTGCAGGAAGCCTGGTGGATCTGGGTCTTGCGCCCGAACTCCGTCTCGACCGGCGCCACCGAGAGGCAATTCGACTTCTGGCCACAGTCCCCGCAGCCTTCGCACACGCGCTCGTTGATCCAGACGCGCTCCGCCGGCTCCGGGGCCTTGCCGCGCTTGCGCTTGCGGCGCAGCTCCGCGGCGCACTCCTGGTCGTGGATCAGCACGGTCACGCCCTCCACGCCAGCGAGCTCCTGCTGCGAGCTGAGCAGTTCCTTGCGGTCGCGCAGCTCGGCGATCTGAGCCAGCTCCACGCCGCGGTAGCGGCTCGTGTCCTCGGTCGTGACGATGATCCGGCGCACGCCCTCGAGCTCCAGCCAGCGGGTGAGGTCCGGCACGCTCAGCTGGCCCTCGATGGCCTGGCCGCCGGTCATGGCCACGTGCTCGTTGTAGAGCAGCTTGTAGGTGATGTTCACGCCGGCCGCCACGGCCGCGCGCACCGCGAGCGAGCCCGAGTGGTGGAAGGTGCCGTCGCCGAGGTTCTGGACCAGGTGGCTGTCGTCGGTGAACGGCGACATGCCGATCCACTGCGCTCCCTCGCCGCCCATCTGGGTGATGCCGGTGATCTCGCCCTTGCCCTCGGGGTTCAGGAGCACCATCGTGTGGCAGCCGATCCCGCCGCCCACGAGCGTCCCTTCCGGGGCCTTCACCGAGCTGTTGTGCGGGCAGCCGGAACAGAAGAACGGTGTGCGCTGCGCCATCGGCAGCTCCGCCGGCCGGCCGTGGATCTCGGCGAGCTTGCGAAGGCGCGCCTCCACCGAGTCGATCCGCACGCCGCGTGCCTGGAGGCGGGCAGCAAGCGCGCGACCGATCAGGTCGGCGTCGAGGTCGAGCTCGCGCGGGAGCAGCGCCTGGCCGTGCTCGTCCAGCTTGCCGAGTATCCGCGGAGCATCGGCCGTGCCGTAGAGCGCGTTCTTCAGCAGCGTCTCCACGAACGGGCCCTTCTCCTCCGCCACCAGCACCTCGTCGAGGCCGCGGGCGAACTCCCGGGCGATCTCCGGCTCGAGCGGCGAGATCATCCCGAGCGCCAGGATCCGGATGCCGGCGCGCTCGAGGCCGTCGCCGTCGAGCCCCAGCTCGCGCAGCGCGTGCATCAGGTCGTAGTAGGTCTTGCCCGGCACGACGATGCCGAGCCAGGCGCGCCGGGCGCCCTCGATGCGGTTCAGCCCGTTCTCGCGCGCGTAGGCCAGCGCAAGCTCGGTGCGCGGCCCGAGGAGCGTCCGCTCCATGTCGAGCGAGGCGGGCGCGAGCAGGTTGCCGTTCGGCACGTGCTCGTAGGGCCTGCCGTTCCACTCGACGGTCGGCATCACCGGCATCACGCGGTCGGGCGCGACCGTGGCCGTGCCCAGGGCGTCGGCCACGCTCGTGACGATCTTGAAGCCGGACCAGAGCCCGGAGGCGCGCGAGCAGGCGAGCGCGTGCAGGCCCAGGTCCAGGACCTCCTGCACGTTCCCGGGGAAGAAGACGGGCATCTGGAGGCTGGCGAGCAGCGACTCGGAGGCGCTCGGGATGGTGGAGGACTTGCAGCCGGGGTCGTCGCCCACGATGGCCAGGCCGCCACCGGTGCGCGAGACGCCGACGAAGTTGCCGTGGCGCAGCGAGTCGGCCGCGCGGTCGAGGCCGGGCGCCTTGCCGTACCACATGGCGAGCACGCCGTCGTACTTCGCACCGGGCAGCTGCGAGGCGAGCTGGCTGCCCCAGGCCGAGGTGGCGCCGAGCTCCTCGTTGAGGCCGGGCACGTGGCGCACGTGGTGCTGTTCCACGAGCTCGCGGTTGCGGGCAAGCTCCTTGTCGAAGCCGCCGAGCGGCGAGCCCTGATAGCCGGAGATCATCGTGCCGGTGTGGAGGCCGCGGCGGCGATCGGCACGGTGCTGGTCGAGCGGGAGTCGGACGAGGCCCTGGAGGCCCGTCAGGAGGATGCGGCCGTCCTCCAGGACGTACTTGTCGTCTAGCGAGACGTCGCGAAGCGGCAGCCGCCCCGAGCCGCCGTTGTCGCCGGAACGGCGCGAGCGCTCCCCCTGGGAGGGGCGCCTGCGGGGTACTGCGCTTCGGGCGAACGGCGATCGACATTCGGCTCCTCTCCTCCCGATTATCGGCCGATTGGCTAAGGTAACTTACCATTGGCGGTACACGGAACGCAATTTCGTGGTTCCGCGTCCACTCGGTTGATGCCGTCTACGACCGGGTATAAGGTCAATATCTATGACCATTGCTACCCAGCCACCAGCGCGAGCGAACATCGGTCTGGCTGACGACGATCACGAGCAGATCGTCATCCGCCAGGACCCAGCCACCGGGCTGCGCTTCATCGTTGCGGTGCACTCCACGGTGCTGGGCCCGGCACTCGGCGGCATGCGGCTCAAGCGCTACCCGGGCGGCCTGCGCGAGGCCCTCGAGGACGTGATGGGCCTGGCGCGGACGATGACGCTGAAGGCGTCCGCCGCCGGCCTCGAGCTCGGCGGTGGCAAGGCAGTGATGATCGACGACGGTCGCGATGACATGCGCGCTGCGCGCCTGGAGGGCGCCGCCGGCGTGATCGAGGGGCTCGACGGCGCCTACATCACCGCTGAGGACATCGGCACGAGCACCGCGGACATGGACCACCTGTCGCGCTTCACCCGCTTCGCCGTCGGGCGCTCGCGGGAGGGCGGCGGGGGCGGCGACCCCTCCCCCGTGACCGCCGAGACGGTCTTCCAGGGGATGCGGCACGGCCTCCGTGCGGCCACCGGGTCGCGCAGCCTCGAGGGCAGGCGCGTGGGCGTCGTGGGGCTCGGCAAGGTGGGCTCGGTGCTCGCCACACAGCTCGTCGAGGCCGGCGCGAGCGTGATCGCGTGCGACCTCGACTCAGAGCGGTGCGACCGACTCTGCGCGCAGCACGGATTCGAGCTCGCGCCGTCGGCGGAGGCGATCCTCGCGAGCGAGCTCGACGTGCTCGCCCCGTGCGCGGCAGGCGGCTTGATCGACGAAGCGCTCGCCCGTGCGCTCGACTGCCGCGTGATCGCGGGCGCCGCCAACAACCCGCTCACGGACCGCGGGGTGGCCCGCACGCTGATGGAGCGCGACATCCTCTACGTCCCGGACTTCCTCGCCAACTGCGGCGGGCTGATCCACGTCTCCACCGAGTGGTACGGCGATCGCGGCCCGGCCGAGCACGAGCTGATAGCCGGCGCAATGGAGCGCCTAGAGCTGGCCCTCGAGACCGCCGAGTCCGAGGGCACGCCGCCGATCGAGGTGGCAGAGCGCCAGGCGCTCGAGCGCGTGGACGCCGCCCGCAACGGATAGGCGCTCGTGGCCACCACCATTGCGGGATATCCTGAGGCTGGTTTGGAGAGCTCGTTCGAGCCGGTTTCATCGCGCCGTACCTTCGAGGAGGCCGTCGAGCAGATCGCCGAGCGGATCAAGGCCGGCGATCTGCACATTGGCGACCGGCTGCCGTCCGAGCGCGAGCTGGCGTCGATGATGCGCATCAGCCGCCCGACGCTGCGCGAGGCGGTGAAGGTGCTGGCCGAGGCGGGAGTGCTCGCCGTGCGCCGGGGCCAGTCCGGCGGGATCTTCGTGGCGTCCGAGCTGATTCCGCGTGACCTGCTCAGGAGCCGCCAGGCGATTCGCGTGAGCGAGGTGGCCGGCGTGCTCGAGGCGCGCCGCCTGCTCGAGCCCCGGGTGGCGCAGCTCGCCGCGGTACATGCAAGCGAGGAGGACTTCGCCGCCATGGCCGCGCTGATCGAGCGCAAGCGCGCGCTCGCCAAGGCCGACGACTTCCTCGAGAACGAGGACCTGTTCCTCCAGCTGGACCTCAAGTTCCACCTCGCGATGGCCCGCGCCACGCGCAACTCGACCGTGGTGCAGCTCATGCGAGGCCTCTTCCGCCGGCTCGAGATCGCGCGCGACATGGCGGTGCACGCCCCGCCCGTGCCGGACTGGGTGATCTCCATCCACGAGCGCACGCTCACAGCGATCCGCTCGGCGGACTTCCCCCTGATCGACGAGGTCATGGACGAGCACCTCGCCCAGCTCGAGCAGATCTGGGAGCGCGAGACTGGGCGTGGCCTGGTCCGCCCCCTGCCGGACTTCCTCCAGCCGGTGGCGGACCGCTCGCGGGCGCTGCGCGCCGGCTAGGCCGGCTCGAGCTCCGAGAGCCGCTTCAGGTTGCGGGCCGCGCGCGCGACCAGCGCGGCGATCATCACGCCGGCCAGGCCGATCCCAAGCACGTCCAGGAACGCGAAGCTCGTCACGCCAATGGCGAGCACGGTGTTCATGGCGATGAGCAGGAGCCGTGCCTCCGTCGGGCCGAGTCGGCCGTATCCGAGCGTGAACACGCCGAACGCCTGCGTCTCGAGGTAGGTGTTGATCGACAGGATCAGGTACGCGATCACGATCGTCAGTCCGACCGCGAGCAGCATGTACGGGGAGAGCCCGAGGCCGATCCCGATGGCCGCCGTGGCGAAAGCGTCCACGAGGTGGTCGAGGTAGTAGCCGTACCGAGGCCGCTCGGTCTTTCGGACCCGGGCGAGCGTGCCGTCGAGCGAGTCCCCGAGCCAGTGCACGACCAGCAGGGCGCTGGCGGCCCAGAGCCACATCTTGTCGCCGTTCGACAGCACGTACGCCGCCGCTATCCCGAGCGCCGCGAGGACGCCCAGCGCCGTTAGATGGTCCGGCATGACCCGCGCCGGAAGCCGCCTGGCGATCCATTCGAGGACGCGCCCCTCTGGCTTGGCGAGGATGAACTCTTTGCTGCGTGTTTCCGACATTCTCCGCTCCTTGTTGACCGATGGTTAATAACCCATCGCGGAGCTGGAGTTACACGGCGGCAGGTCACCGCTAGGTTTGCCCGCGTGACCGCTCCCCTACTCGTCGTGGATGCCCCCTCGATGCTGTTCCGCGCCTTCTACGCGCTGCCGGACACCATCAAGGGCGCCGACGGCCAGCCCGTGAACGCCCTGCTCGGCACGGCGAACCTGATCCTGCGCGAGGTCGACGAGCACAGCCCGCGCGCGGTGGTCCTCTGCTTCGGGCCGGACGCGGCGGATTACCGCGTGGAGCTGTTCGAGGGCTACCACGCCGAGCGCCCTGAGGTGCCGGAGACGCTGGCGCCGCAGTTCCTCGACGCGCGGCCCTTCTTCGAGGCGTTCGGCTGGATCGTCGCCGACAGCGACTCCTTCGAGGCCGACGACCTGCTCGGCTCGCTCGCACGGCTCGAGACCGAGGCCGGCGGCCGCACACTCGTGATGACCGGCGACCGGGACATGTACCAGTGCGCGAGCGAGCGGGTGCAGATCCTGTACGTGCGCACCGGCGGCAAGCAGGGCGCCGAGCTGGTGGACGCCGCCGAGGTCAAGCGGCGCTACGGCGTGCCGCCGGAGCTCGTGCCGGACTTCATCGCCCTGCGCGGCGACCCCTCGGACGGCATTCCGGGCGCCAAGGGGATCGGGGAGAAGGGCGCTGCGGAGCTCCTCCAGCGGCACGGCTCGCTGGAGGTTGCACTCGAGCACGGCGTGCGCGAGACGAAGAAGACCGTGCGAGCCGCTCTCTGCACCCAGGCAGACGAGCTGCGCGCATTCAAGGAGATAGCGACGCTCCAGGACGTGGACGTCGAGCTGCCTCCGGACACCGCGACGGACTACGCGGGCGCGGCGGCCGCAGCCCGTGAGCGCGGCATGGAGCGACTCGCAAAACGTCTCGAACAGCTTGCGTAATCTCGAAATCGAACGATGAGTTTTCCCGACTGAGCGGGTCTCTACCTATATGACGACGACCACCGATTCCAACCGCTGGCTGGCCCTCTACGTCCTCTGCACTGGCGTGCTGATGATCGTCCTCGACGCCACCGTCGTGAACGTCGCGCTGCCGTCCATCAAGAACGACCTCGACTTCTCCCAGAGCGACCTCGCCTGGGTCGTGAACGCTTATCTGATCGCCTTCGGCGGCCTGCTGCTCCTGGCCGGGCGGCTCGGCGACCTGATCGGCCACCGGCGCGTCTTCCTCGCGGGGCTGGCCGTGTTCACCGTTGCATCGCTGCTGTGCGGGTTCGCGCAGAGCCAGGCGATGCTGATCGGCGCCCGCTTCCTGCAGGGCGCGGGCGGAGCGGCAGCGTCGGCGGTGACGCTCGGAATGATCGTCACGATGTTCCCGGAGCCGCGCGAGCAGGCAAAGGCCATCGGCGTGTATGGGTTCGTGGCCTCAGCGGGCGGCTCGATCGGGCTCCTCGCGGGAGGCGTCCTCACGGATGCCATCAACTGGCACTGGATCTTCTTCGTGAACGTCCCGATCGGCCTCGCGACCGCGCTGTTCGCGATACGGCTCGTCGAGAGCCGGCCCGGCATTGGCGTCTCCGAGGGCGCGGATGTGCCCGGCGCCGTGCTCGTGACGGCCGGGCTGATGCTCGCCGTCTACACGATCCTTGGCGTCGAGGAGAACGGCTGGGGTTCGGCGGAGACGCTGATCCTGGCGGCGGTCTCGGTCGCGCTGGTGGCGGCATTCGTGGTGCGCCAGGCGCGCATCGCCAAGCCGCTGATGCCGCTGCGCCTGTTCCATTCGCGCAACGTGTCCGGGGCCAACATCGTGATGGCGCTGCTGGTGGTCGGCATGTTCGGGCTCTTCTTCCTCGGCGCCCTCTACCTGCAGCTCGTGCTCGGCTACGAGCCGCTCGAGGTCGGCCTCGCATTCCTACCCGGCTCCCTGCTCATGGGCGTGCTGTCGCTCGGCTTCACGGACAAGCTGAATATGCGCTTCGGCCCGAAGAACGTCCTGATTGTCGGGCTCGGCCTGCTGCTGACGGCGATGCTCCTGTTCGCGCGGGTGCCGGTGGACGGCAACTACCTGGTCGACGTGCTCCCGACGATGGTCATCTTCGGCGCGGGCGCGGGTGTGGCATTCCCCGCCCTGATGATGCTCGCGATGTCGGGCGCCACGCCGAGCGACGCCGGGCTCGCGTCCGGCCTCGTGAACACGACCGGGCAGGTGGGCGGCGCGATCGGCCTCGCCCTACTGGCGACGATCTCGACCGAGCGCACGCAGTCTCTGCTCGACGACGGGGAATCGACCGCGGCGGCCCTCACCGGCGGCTTCCACGTCGCATTCCTGATCGGAGCCGGCGTGCGCGGTGGCCGCGCTCGTGACCGCGGTGACGGTGCTGCGCTCGGAGAGCCCTGCGGCGATGGCCGCGCACGCGGGCGGCGATCCGAGGGAGCACCACGAGGGCTCGGGCGAGCCCGCCTACGACCCGGCCTAGGACTCTCAAACGACTCGGCCCCCTTTGCGGGGGCCGAGTCTGAGACTGTGAGGTGGAGGCGGCCGGCACTGCCCCGGCGTCCGCGGAACACCATCACGATGCTTGCTACGAGTGTTCCCGTCGGAGTCGAATCTCGGCGACCGGTTCTGTCAATCCGCGGGGCACGTCCCCGGCGCCACACCCTCAAAGATGTCCCGTGACGGCCGAGGGTCGGACCGTCGCGGTGAGCCCGCTGTTATGAAGCCGCTTGCCGGACCGCGGGCATGCCCGGGGCGACTCTCTCACGGCCTAACTAGGCGGCGAGAGCGAACGAATGATTCTCGTCCGCACGTATTGGTTTCCGGGATTATTTAACGAGGCCCACCCGGAGTCCTCGACTCGCTACATCGTGACGAGCAGCTCCACGTCGAAGCTGGTTCGCCCCCGTGCAACTCGTATAAGGGTAGCGGCACACGGCCACGGTGACTTCCCCTAGGGGCCATTCCCAATAGGCAGATCCCCTGCAAAACGGCACTCTCGACGCATGACAACGGACGATACGACTCAGCAGCTTCCCCCCGAGAGCCCGCAGCCGCGCAGGCTGCTCCGTGCACGCTCGGGCCGAGTGATCGGCGGCGTCTGCGCCGGGCTTGGCCGCTATTTCAACGTGGACCCGATCATCTTCCGGATCGGGGCCATCGTGCTCGCGCTCGTGGGCGGGGCGGGGCTGCTCGCCTACCTCGCGGCGCTGCTTCTCATTCCGAGCGACGACTCACCCGCGGCCGCCGAGCCGAGCCGCAACCGCTGGCTCGCGATCGTGGGCGTGGTCGTCCTGCTCTGCATCACCTGGCCCCTTCTACTCGGCGGCGGAACTGTCCTCGGGTGCGATCCTCATTCCGTTCGCCATTCTGGTCGCCGCCGGCGTTCTGGTCTGGTGGTTCGTCTCAGGGGAGGGACCCGGCGCCGACGCGGGCGACATCGCCAAGCGCGCGGCGCTCGGCATCGGCATCCTCGTCCTATGCGGACTGATCGCGATCGCCGGTGCGTGGGCGGCCGCGGCGGGCGGCGAGATCGTCGTCGCGATCGTGGTCATCGCCTCGGGAGTGGCGATCCTGGTCGGCGCGTTCGTGCGCCCGGTGCGCTGGCTGGTGCTGCCGGCGGTCGCCCTTGCGCTGTCCGCGGGGGCGGTGGCCGCCTCGGGCATCGACCTCGACGGCGGCGTCGGCGAGCGCGACTACCGTCCCGACGTCGGTGGCCGACATGCGCGACACCTACGAGCTCGGGATGGGCGAGCTGGTGGTCGACCTGCGCCAGACCGACCTCCCGTCGGGCGACGTGCCGGTGACGATCGACCTCGGCATCGGCGACGCGCGGCTGATCGTGCCGGACGACGTGTGCGTGGCGACCGACGCCCAGGTCGGCATCGGCGAGGCCCGCACGTTCGACCGCCACAACGAGGGAGTCGACATCGACGTGGCCGACCTTCCCGAGCGCCTCACCCGAGACCACCCGGCTGCTGGTGAAGGCCGACGTGGGCATCGGCTCGCTGCGGATCGGCAGGTCGTTCACCAATCCGAGCTTCGACAACGGCGGATTTGACTTCGGACCATGACATCGACGAGCTCGAGCGCAACGAGGCCTGTGCGACATAGCCCGGACCCGACCTCGGTGGTCGCGGGCATCGCGGTGCTCGCGCTTGGCGTGCTGCTGCTGCTCGACGCGAGCGGCCCGCTCGAGCTCCGCTTCGACGTCCTCGCCCCCGCGGCGTGCGCCGCCACGGGGGCGATCCTGCTGGCGTCTGGGCTGGCCCGGCGGCGATGATCTGAACGTGACGACGAGCCCGGGCAGCGCATCCGCTCGCATCCTGCGCCGCGACCGCGACGCCGGCTGGATCGGCGGCGTGGCCGCGGGCATCGCGAGCCGCTTCGGGATCGACGTCTCGCTGGTGCGGCTCGCCTTCGTGGTGGCCACCGCTGCGGGTGGATTCGGCCTGGGCGCCTACGTGCTCGCGTGGATCTTGATCCCGTCGGGAGACCCCGGGTCGGCCCGCAGCCGGCTACCCACCGGCCGCGCCGCGGTGGAGGTCGCGCTCGGCACCGGGCTGCTGCTGCTGGCGGCCCTGCTCACGTTTCGCGCGCTCGGGATCTGGTTCTCCGACGCGGTCGTGTGGCCGCTCGTCCTGATCGCGAGCGGCGGCGCGCTGCTGTGGCGCCAGTCGCTCGGCGGCCCCGAGCCCGCCGCTGAGGCGCAGCCCACGCGCGTGGCGGTCAGCGTGGAGCCGCCCCGGCAGGCGGCGCTCGCTGCCGAGAGCCGCCGCGCCGCGGCCGCCATCTCGCGCACCGGCCTCGGCGTGGCGCTCGTGATCGCGGCGGGGTTCGTGTTCCTCCAGGCCACCGGGCGCACTGGGCGCGGCGCGCGACGTGCTGCTCGCGGTGCTCGCCGCCGTGGTGGTGCTCGGCGTGATCTTCGCTCCCTGGATCGTGCGGCTGGTGCGCTCGCTCACCCAGGAGCGCGCCCAGCGCATCCGCTCGCAGGAGCGCGCCGAGATGGCCGCTCACCTGCACGACTCGGTCCTTCAGACGCTCGCCATGGTGCAGCGCAGCGCCGGCGACCCCGGCGAGGTGGCGGCGATCGCGCGCCGGCAGGAGCGCGAGCTGCGCGCGTGGCTGGCCGGCAGGCCCGCGCCCGGGCAGGCCGCGCGGCTCGCCGCGGCGCTCGAGGCGGCCGCCGCCGACGTGGAGGAGCGCTACGGGGTCCCGGTCGAGGTGGTGGTGGTCGGCGACCGCGAGCTCGACGGAAATCACGAGGCGATGGTCGCGGCCGCGCGCGAGGCGATGACGAACGCGGCGAAGTTCGGCGCCGGCTCCACGGTGGACGTGTACGCCGAGAGCGACGCCGGCCGCACGCAGGTGTTCGTCCGCGACCGCGGGCCCGGCTTCGACCCGTCGGCCGGTGCCGGGTGACCGCCGCGGCGTGCGCGAGTCGATCGTGGGGCGCATGCAGCGGCACGGCGGCCGGGCGCCGCGTGGCGAGCGCGCCCGGCGGCGGCACCGAGGTGGAGCTGGTGCTCGAGGAGCGCCAGTGAGCGATCCGCGCGTGCTGATCGTGGACGACCACCAGCTCTTCCGCGCGGGCGTGCGCGCCGAGCTGGAGCCGCTGCTCGAGATCGCGGGCGAGGCCAGCGGCGTGGAGGAGGCGGTGACGGCGATCGAGCAGCACGGCCCCGACGTGGTCCTGCTCGACGTGCACATGCCGGACGGCGGCGGCATCGAGGTGATCCGGCGGACCGCCGCGCGCACCGAGAGCCCACCGTGCTTCCTCGCCCTGTCGGTCTCCGACGCCGCCGAGGACGTGATCGCCGTGATCCGCGCCGGGGCGCGCGGCTACGTGACGAAGAACATCTCAGGCGAGGAGCTGGCCGATGCGGTCCGCCGCGTGCACGACGGCGACGCCGTGTTCTCTCCGCGCCTCGCGGGCTTCGTGCTCGACGCCTTCGCGGGCGCCCGGCGCCGCAGCCGCAGTCCGAGCTCGACGCGCTCACCGCCCGCGAGCGCGAGGTGCTCCAGCACATCGCCCGCGGCTACATGTACAAGGAGATCGCGCTGCGGCTCGAGATCTCGCCGAAGACGGTCGAGGCGCACGTGTCCTCGCGTGCTGCGCAAGCTCCAGCTCTCGAGCCGCCACGAGCTGACGCGCTGGGCGGCGGAGCGCGGTCTCGACCTCTGATCAGAAGCCAGTCGTATCTTGGACTAATTCCAAATAGTGGTACGGTGCCGGCTCATGGTCCCGCTGAGCACCGACACTCTGGCCGACGAGCTCCGCGCCCGCGGCCTCAGGGTCACCGGCCCCCGGCTCGCCGTCTACCGCGCCGTCCGCGAGTTGCCCGGGCATCCGGACGTCGACTCCATCGCCGCTCACGTGCGCGAAGGAGCTCGGCACCATCTCGACCCAGGCGGAGTACGACGGGCTGCGCACCCTCGCGGCCGCCGGCCTCCTGCGCCGCATCGAGCCGGCAGGCAGCCCGGCGCGCTACGAGACGCGCGTCGGCGACAACCACCACCACGTCGTCTGTCGCGTGTGCGGCTCGGCCGCGGACATCGACTGCGAGGTGGGCGCGGCGCCGTGTCTCGACCCCGGCGCGGCCGGCGGCTTCGCGATCGACGAAGCCGAGATCACGCTCTGGGGCGTCTGTCCGGACTGTCAGAAGGAGGCCAGTTGAACGGCCACGTCTGCGACCGCTCCGGCAGCCCGGATAGCGTCGCCGTGGGGATCTGCCGCGAACTGCTCGGTCGGTCTCTGCCGCGAGCACCTCGACGAAGAGCGCGAGCAGCGTAGGCCCCGGCGGCATGCGCTACGGCTGCAAGCACGACATACACACGTATACCTCCCAAGGATGAAGGCGACGCACCGATGATCCTGCGAGTTGACCGCCTGCAGATCGAGCTGCCGGCGCCCGACCTGTGCCCGATCCCGCCGCCGCCGCCCACGTCCAGGAGCTGCTCGGCGGGCAACTTCGGCGAGATGTCGACGCTGATGAACTACACGTACCAGTCGTTCAACTTCCGCGGCCGCGACGAAGCTGCGGCCGTTCTACGACCTGATCGCCAACATCGCCGCCGAGGAGTACGGCCACATCGAGCTCGTCGCCGTACGCGATCAACCTGCTGCTCACCGGCGCGACCGACGCGCGGCGACCGACCCGCACCGACGACGCCGCTGGCAAGGGCGCAGGACGACGCCGGCAATCCGCTACCACTTCATCGCCAGCGGCCAGCGGCGCCCTGCCGGTCGACTCGCATGGGCAAGCCCTGGACCGGCGAGTACGTCTTCTCCAGCGGCAACCTCAAGCTCGACCTGCTCCACAACTTCTTCCTGGAGTGCGGCGCGCGCGCCAACAAGATCCGCGTCTACGAGATGACCAAGGACCCGACCGCCCGCGCAGATGCTCGGCTACCTGCTCGTGCGCGGCGGCGTGCACGCGCTGGCCTACGCCAAGGCGCTCGAGAAGCTCACCGGCGTGGACGTCAAGAAGATGCTGCCGATGCCGAACCTCCCCGACGCGGACTTCAAGGAGGCGCGGCCGTACGTGGACCGCGGGCTGCACGCGCGGCTATACCGGTTCAGTCCGGACGACTACAAGGACATCACCGCGGTGTGGAAGGGCGAGCACCCGCTCGACGGCACGCCACTCGAGGTGCGCGACGGCCTTCCGGACGAGGACGGCGGCCCTGCGGACCCGCAGGAGGAACGCGCAGTCTTCGCTCCGGGCTACCACCCGGAGGAGCTTGAAGGAGATCGCGGACCGTCTGCTGAAGAACGCTTAGTAGCGCTCCGACATCGCGCGGTCGATCTCGCGCTTCACGTCGCGGTCCTTGATCGAGCGGCGCTTGTCGTACATGTCCTTGCCCTTGGCGAGCGCCAGCTCCACCTTCGCCCGCGGGCCGTTGAAGTAGATGCGCGTGGGCACGATCGTGAGGCCCTTCTCGGCGCTGGCCTCGAGCAGGCGCTCGATCTCGCGCCTGTGGAGCAGCAGCTTGCGCGGCCGGTCGGGCTCGTGGTTCTCGCGGGCCGGCTTGTAGGGCGCGATGTGCATGTTGCGCAGCCAGACCTCGCCGTCCTTCACATCGGCGTAGGCGTCCTTCAGCTGCACGCCGCCGTCGCGGAGCGACTTCACCTCGGATCCCTGGAGCACGATCCCCGCCTCGAACCTGTCGAGCAGGTTGTAACGGAAGCTCGCCTGCCTGTTGGTGGCGATGTCCCCGGGGGCCGCCTTGCGTTTTCCCTTCTTGGCCACGCCTACGAGTATGACTCTGCGGGAATCAGATCCACACGTCCGCGCGGAGCGTCCACGCGGTCGACCTCGACCTTTACGGAATCGCCCAGGCGCAGCCTGCGGCCGGAGCCGTCCGCCTCGAGCGCGGTTCCAAGCTCGTTCAGCGTCCACCAGCCGCGCAGCCGGCGCGAGGGTAGAAGACCCTCGAAGCGCTGCTCGCCGAACTCGATGAACGCGCCCTTCTCGATCAGCCCGACCACCTCGCCCTCGAAGCTGTGCGAGGCATTCGGATCCAGCTCCGAGAGCAGGCGCTCGAGCAGGAAGGTGAGGCAGATGTCGTCGGAATCGCGCTCGATCTTCATCGCCTCGCGCTCGGCCGCCGAGCACAGCACACCCGCTTCCTCGAGCTCGTGCCCCGGGGCGGCGGCCTCGTCGATGCCGAGCCCCTGAAGCAGCGCCCGGTGCGCCACCACGTCCGGGTAGCGCCGGATCGGCGATGTGAAATGGCAGTAGCGCGGGCTCGCGAGGCCCGCGTGGCCGAGGTTGCGCGGGCTGTAGTACGCCTGCTTCAGGGCCCGCAGGATGAGCACGCTGTACGCGCGCTTGCCGCGCGACTCGCTCACCACTAACCGCGAGATCTCGGTGATCGCATCCGCGGCCTGCTGGGGCGTCATCTGCTTGGGCAACGGCGGCGTCTGGATGTCGAGGCTCGCCAGCTGCTCGCACAGGAACACGACCGACTGCGGCTCGGGCCGCTCGTGAACGCGGTACAGCGTGGGCAGCTTCTTGTCCGCCAGGTAACCCGCCACCTGCTCGTTCGCGAGGATCATCAGCATCTCGATCAGCCGGTGCGACTCCGTCTGCTGCTCGTAGCGCACGCCCGTCGGGTTGCCGTCGGAGTCGAAGTCGAAGGTCGGCTCCCAGGACCCGAACTCGAGCGAGTCGCGCCGCTCGCGGAGCGCTCGGGCCACGTCGCGCGCCACCTCGAGCGGGACTCCCCAAGGAGCCTCGGCACGGGTGCGGCCGGCGAACACGTCGTCCACCTCGCCGTAGGTGAGCCGGCGGTCGCTGCGCACGAGCGAGCGGTGGAACGCCACGCTCGTCACGTCCGCCCCGTCCAGCTCCATCTCCACCGTCACGGCGAGCTTGTCCTCGCCGGGCCGCAGCGAGCAGGCCTCCGTCGACAGCACCTCGGGCAGCATCGGCTCCACCGCAGCGGGCACGTAGACACTGGTGCCGCGCCGGAACGCCTCGCGCTCCAGGCGCCCGCCGGGACGCAGGTACGCGCTCACGTCGGCGATGTGCACCCAGAGCCGGACGCGCCCGTTCTCGCGGATGGCGGAGATGGCGTCGTCGAAGTCCTTGGCGTCATCCGGGTCGATCGTGAACGTGGGCAGGTCGCGCAGGTCCACGCGCGCGTTCGCCGCGTAGGGATCCTCGAGCGCGACCTCGGCCTCGGCGTCCGCCCCGCGCGGGTATGAGCGGCGCAACCCGCGGTCGAACATCAGCCCCTCCACCACGTCCCGCGCCTGGTCCGGACGGCCCAGCTTGCGCACCACGTGCGCGCCGCGCTTGCCCGCGCCCACCAGCACGAGGTCACCGGCGCCCGCCCCGCCGCGCTCGACGGCGGTCCGCGGCCCCGGCCCGAAGATCGGCTCCGCGACCAGGAAGCGGCCCCTCTTCTCGAGCACGGCGACCATCGGCTTGTCCAGCCGGCGGCCGGGGCGGCCCCGAACGGCCGCGCTCATCGCAGCTCGCGAAGCAGCTCGTCGATCGCCACGGGCAGAGCCTCGTCGCGATCGGTGTCCGGGTCGTCCGTGGCCCGGATCTGCGGCTTGATGCCCCTGGTGGAGATCGTCTTCCCGCCCGGCAGGTAGTAGTTGGCCACGGTGATGTCGAGCACGCCGCCGTTCGAGAGCTGCTCCACCTCCTGGACGAGCCCCTTGCCGAACGTGCGCGTGCCCACGACCTTCGCGCGCTCGCGGTCCCGCAGGGCACCGGTCACGATCTCGGAGGCGCTCGCGCTCCCGCCGTCCACGAGCGTCACGACGGGGATCTTCTCGTCGATTGCATCGCCCTCGGCGTCCTGCGTCCGCTCTGGGCGGTTGCGTCCGCGCACCGAGACGATCTCGCCGTCCTCGATGAAGATGCTCGACACGAGCACGGCCTCGGAGAGCAGGCCGCCGCCGTTGCCGCGCAGATCGAACACGATCGCCTCGGCTCCCTGCTCGCAGCAGCTTGTCGATCTCCCGCCGAACCAGGCCGTGGGCGCCGGAGCTGAAGCTGAGCAGCTCCACTACGCCGATCTTGTGGCCGGCGCGCTCGACCATGTGGCCACGCGCCACCGGAATCTCGATCCGCTCGCGCTTCACCTTCACCGTGCGGTCGCGGTCCTGCCCCGGAGTGAACACCCTCAGCGTCACCGACGTCCCCGCCGGGCCCTTGATCCGGCTCGTGGCCACCTGGCTGTTCACGCCGGCGATCGAGCGGCCGTTCACGGCGATGACGAAGTCTCCCCGGCGGATGCCCGCGCTCTCAGCGGGCGCGCCTTCGAACACGCGCAGCACCTTCAGCCCGCGCTTGTCCTGCTCCACGTTCATGCCAACGCCTTCGAAGTGCCCGCTGATCGAGTCGTTGAGCGCCTTCGCCTCCTTGGGCGTGAGGTAGTGCGAGTAGGGGTCGTCGAGCGACTCCACGATCCCCTTCAGCGAGGCGTCGTCCAGCTTCGACTCGTCCACCGGCTTGTAGAAGTTGCTCTCGATCGAGTCGATGATCTCGGCACGCATCGCGCGGTCCTCCTCCACGAAGGCGTCGCGCACCGGTCCCGGCAGGGACTCGGGATGGCCTCCTAGCCAGATCCCGGCGACCAGCGCCACGAGCGCGCAGAGCGCTGCAATCCCTCCATTCCGCATCAGGAGGAGGCTAGTCGCCGCTTCACAAAACTGCCTAAACGCGCAGGAAGCGGCGCAGCGTGATTCCGCTGCCGAGCGCCGACACCGCGATGCACGCGAACATCAGCAGCACCACGAGCAGCGGGAAGTCGATCGTGTCGGGCGCCGCCAGCAGGGCGAAGCGGTCTGAGAGCGGGTCGATGAACGTGGTCTTGACGATCGCCAGCAGCAGCACCGCCAGCAGGCCGCCGAGGAAGCCCACGATCATCCCCTCGATCACGAAGGGCCAGCGGATGAACCAGTTGGTGGCGCCCACGAGCTTCATCACCTCGACCTCGCGGCGTCGCGCGAAGATCGACAGCCGGATCGTGTTGGCGATCAGGGCGATCGACGCGAGCACGAGCAGAACCGCAAGCCCGGCCGTGAGCGCCTTCACCAGCCCTGTGGCGGACAGGATCTTGTCCGTGTCCTCCTCGCGGTCGCGCACCTCGTCGATCGCGGCGAGCTGAGGTTCGCCGCCCGCGTTCAGGCGCGTGACGATCTCGTCGAGCCTGTCGGGGTCCTCGGGGTGCACGCGGAAGGAGGCGGGCAGCGGGTTCGAGCCGAGCAGCTCCGCGCCGGCCTCGAAGGCCTTGGGGTTCTTCTCCTGCGCGCGCGCCAGCGCCTCGCCCTTCGATATGAACTCGACCGACTCCACGTTGGCGGTGTCCTCGATCGCCTTGCGCAGCTCGGCCTGCTCGAGCTGGGTGGCGGAGTCCTTGACGTAAACGTCCACCACCACGCGGCTGCGCACCTCGTTGGCGGTGCCGGTGGTGGCCTGGACGATCGGGATGAACACCCCGAGCACCACCGCCGTGAGCAGGATGGTCAGGAGCGCCGCCAGTGCCGGTGCCGAGCTGCGCCGCAGTCCGCGCAGCGCCTCCTTGAGGAAGAAGCTCCAGCGCATGGGATTAGTTCGGGTGACCCTCGTCGCCCACGCCGAGCTCCCCGCGCAGGCGCACGGCGAACTCGGTGGTGGACTCGTCGGGGCGGTAGAGGCCGGACAGCTCGTCACGGATGATGCGGCCCTCGCGCAGCTCGATCACGCGCCGGCGCATCTTGTCGACCATCTCCTTGTCGTGGGTCGCCACGACGACGGTCGTTCCCGTGCGGTTGATGCGGTAGATCAGCTGCATGATCCCGATGGACGTCTCGGGGTCGAGGTTGCCGGTGGGCTCGTCAGCCAGCAGCAGCGGCGGGTGGTTCACGAACGCCCGCGCGATCGAGACGCGCTGTTGCTCGCCGCCGGACAGCTCGTCCGGGAAGTTGTGCAGCTTCGTGGAGAGGCCGACGAGGCGCAGGATGTCCGGCACCTTGCGCCGGATCTCCTGGCGCGGCTCGCCGATCACCTGGAGCGAATACGCGACGTTGTCGTACACGGTCCGGTTCGGGAGCAGCTTGTAGTCCTGGAAGACGACGCCGATGTTGCGGCGCAGGTACGGGACCCGCGCGCGCGGCACCTCAGCCAGCGGGTGACCAGCGATCGAGACCTCGCCCCTGCTCGGCTCGAGCTCCTTCATCATCAGGCGGATGCAGGTGGACTTGCCGCAGCCGGTGGGCCCCACGAGGAAGACGAACTCGCCGCGCCCGATGCGCATCGAGGCGGCCTGAACGGCCACCGATCCACCGTCGTAGACCTTCGTCACGTCCTTGAACTGGACGACGGGAATGTCCAGCTGCGGCGCCCGCCGCGGCGCAGCAGGCTCTGTCCTGGCGGTTGCCATCGACCCTGATTACTAGCGGACGAGGCCTCGGATGAGCGACAGGTGCAAGCGTTTCTGCATGCTTTTTGCAGGCTTTTAGCGAGCCTGGAGGCGCGCCACGGCCAGCGCGCAGCCGCTGGTCGGGTGCGAATGCGGAGCCCGGCGCCTGATGCCGGCCAGCACCAAGCGCCCTACGGGCTGCTCGAGCACGTCGAACGCGATGTTCTGCGCGGTACGGGAAGCCCACGCGCGCGATTCCGCGGCGCCCGAAGCGGCGATCGAGCTTCCCGGCGGTCGTGAAGCGAGCGACGGCGAAACGTGATCTGGGTGCGCGTACGGGCTGCGGCCCCTGCTGGTTTGAGCCGCGCCGCACCTGCGAGCACAACGCGTCCGCGCCTGTCCGAGATGACGGCCGAGGCGAAGTCGTAGTCGGTCTTCGGGAAGTCCGCGTGCGCAAATCCCCCCGCGCCGAAGCGGGGGTCGAGGGTGAGATCTTCGGCGCGGACGGCAGCCACCTGCATCGCGTGGTTGATGGCGTCTCGCGGCGACGGGGCGTGTTCCCCGCGAGGTAGATGCGCCGTCGCGGTCCGGTCGAATGACATCGCCCGCACTTGGTCCAAACGCCCCTGGGAGACGCACGATCCTGTCGAGCGAGCCGTCGGCGCGCACGCGGGCGACGGTGGCGATGTTTGAGTCGCGATGGGTGAGGCCGGTCTGTCCGCCAACGAGGATCGCTGCCGTCGCGCGCGAGGCCGAGACCCCCCACGCCGAAGTACGCGCCAAAGGAGTCTGACCGCAGATGCAGCATGCCGCCCGACGCAAAGCCGGCGTCGAGCCTCCCGTCGGGCTCATAGCGAAGGACGACCAGCTCGGTCGACGGGTGACCTTGGAACGAGGGGTAGGTGAACCGCCCGGATGCCGCAACCACGAGTCGCCCGTCCGGCTGGACCGCCACGTCCCAGCCTGCCTCCTCGGAGAGCGCTCCAAGGTCGGTGGTCACGACCCCACCGCTGCCGAACGCCCCGTCGAGGGAGCCGTCGGGATAGAAGCGGGCGACGAACAGGTCCTGCGTCGAGCCCTCTCCCACGGATCCGACGACGACGAGCTTCCCGTCCGGCTGCCGAGCGACGCCCCACGCTTTGGCGCGGCCTCCCGGCAGCGTCACGAGGACGGTGCCGGTGCCTCCCACCATGTCCCTGTCGAGGCGCCCCCTGCGGTCATACCCACGAACGATCAGGTGGCCGCCCTCGACGACCGGGTCGTCCGTCGAGCGCTCTGTGCTCCCGATGACGCGGAGGCCCCCGGACCCCGAGCGTTCCATGCCGGCCACTGACAGCGGCACACATCCGATCTGACCGCTGTGCCTGCCGTTGTCGCCGAAGCGCTGGTCGAGGGCGCCCGGCCGGGGCGCTGCGGCAGCCGCGCCACTCGCCACCGCCAGAGTGGCTACGAGAGCGAGCAGCGGGCGTGCGATAACGCGCTTCCGACCGGTCAAGACAACTCGTAGAACCCGATCGTCGCTTGCGAGTTGCGCCAGCCCAGGACTTAGCGGCGCACCCGCCAGCGCGTGTACAGCTCGCCGTCCGCCTCTGCGACGGACACCAGATCGAGCTCCGCGGGCTCCACCAGCTCGCGCCCCGCGACGATCGTGAGCGCCGCCGCGCCTCCCACGACCTTGGGGTTCATCGTCAGGAACAGCTCGTCGACGAGGCCGGCCGCGAACAGGAACGAGTTCAGCGTGGGGCCGCCCTCGCACAGCACCGAGCGCACCCCGCGCTCGTGCAGGTCGGCCATCAGGCGCGGGAGGTCGTCGCCGACGCGCGCGTATTCGATGCCGGCGTGCGCGTCCGCCAGCGAGTGCTCCGCGCCGGTGGCGATCAGCACAGCCTGGTCGGGCTCGTTCAGAAGTGGAAGGTCGGCTGGAAGGTTGAGGCGCCCACTCACCACGACGGCGAGCGCCTCGGGCGTGCGCCCCTCCGCCACGCGCTTGTCGCGCAATTCGTCGTTCTTGGTCATCCGGCCGTAGCGCTCCTCGCGAACCGTGCCCGCGCCCACCATCACGGCGTCGGCCTGCGTGCGGAGGTGGTGGAAGAGGCGGCGGTCGACCTCGGTCGAGAGGCCCTTCGTGCGCCAGTCGAGCGTTGCCTTGCCGTCGAGGCTCGAGACCATGTTGAGGCCGAGGTAGGGCCTGTCCGCCGGCGCCAGCTCGTGCAGGCGCAGCCCGGCCGCCAATTCCTCCGGCGACGTGGAGCTGCGCTCGGGGTAGATCAGCTGCACGCGCGCAGCCTAGGTCAGTTGCTGCGCAGCACGCAGTAGCCGGGGAACTCGAACCCCTTCTTGGAGCGGAAGCCCCGTCCGGCGCGGAAGATCCCGCCGTCCGACGGCTGCTCGGCGATGAAGGCGTTCTCGACGCCGTCGCGCTCGCGGCGCTGATCCACGCGGATGCGGCGCGAGACGATCTGGAGGAGCCCGCCATCCGCGCGACGCCCGTAGGCGTCCGTCCGGAAGCGCGACGGGCCGTCGTTGCGCACGAACCAGCGCGGGTGGAAGACGGTGCGGCGGTCGCCCTTGCAGCGTGAGTCCCAACCCGCGGGATCCGCTCCACCGCATACCGCTCGCTTGTTGAAGACCACGCGCTCGGGATCGGCCGGGTCGAACTGGGTGATCGCGTTGTGTATGCCGAATGCCGGCCGAGCCCGGAGGACTCCGCCGATATCGAGCGCCGTGGCCCACTCCTCGTAGGACCGCCGGCAGCCAGGCACCGGCAGGAGGCGCCACGACTCGCGCGTCTCGACCCCGGGACAGTTGGCCACGGCCTCGCCGAAGTCGGCCATCTGGCGCGTTCGCGCCAACATTCGACGGCCGCGCTCGCGGAACAACCAGGTCTCGAGGGAGTGAAAGCGCACGCTGCCGCGCCGTGGCGAGCCGGATCCCTGGTGCAGGACGATCATCCAGGCGAGCCCCTTGCGGTCCTCGTTCGCCACGAAGACCTTGAAACCGGCGTGCGCCTCCTGGCTCCCCGCATAGTCGCTCACGAGCCCGAATGCCGGCATGCCCGTTCGGCCGAAATACCTGAAGGCACGCGGGTTTGAGCCGTGCTCGTGGCCGAACGCGCAGTGGTGGCGCGGGTCGCGCGGAGGGTGCCAGGTTGCCCAGCTGCGCCCACCGCGCTCGACCGCGTACTGGTCGTGGACCCACGCGGCGCAGACGGGAGTGCCGTCCGGGGCGGGCGGCTGCTGGTGGTCGATGGGGTCGGCCGCGCGCGCGGTTGGCGCCGCTACGAGCAGGGCTACGATGACGATCGGCAGGAATCGCACGCGAGCTGCGACACGCTAGCGAGCGTGAGGTTGCGTCTTCCCGGGTGTTCCATGGTTAGGCGGATACCAAGCCCATGACTCCGAGAGCGCTTTTTCACCCAGCCCGGCTGGCCCGCAGGCCCGTGCTCTCGACGCAGTCAGACGAGCGTTTGGTGGACCTGGTTCGGGCGGGCTCCGAGCCGGCCTTCGAGACGATCGTGGAGCGCTACCGGCGCGCCCTGATGCGGTACGTGTCGCGGCTGCTGCCGCCCGAGCGCGCCGAGGACGTGGTCCAGCAGTCGTTCATGAGTGCCTACGAGGCGATGCACCGCGACGGCGCCGAGCTCAACCTCAGGCCGTGGCTGTACCGGATCGCGCACAACACCGCGCTCAACGCCCTGCGCGACCGCGCCCTCCGCCATGACGAACTGGATGAGCACATCGACGGCGTCGAGCGGCCCGACCAGGTGCTCGAGCGCTCGCAGGGGCTCCGCGACGTGCTGGTGGCCGTCCAGGCCCTCCCGGAGCGCCAGCGGGACGCAATCCTGCTTCGCGAGCTGGAGGGCCGCAGCTACGAGGAGATAGCGCTCGCCCTGGGCGTGACCGACGGCGCGGTGCGCCAGCTTCTGAACCGTGCACGCAACGCGCTGCGGGCGGCGGCCGCGGCGGTCACGCCGATGCCGTTCGTCACGCGGCTGGCCGGCAGCGACTCGGCCGAGCCCGTCACCGCCCGCGTGGCCGAGCTGGTGGGCATCGGCGCGGCCGGCAGCGGCGCGCTGGCGGCCAAGGTGTGTGCAACCGCGCTCGTGACCGGCGCTGTCGTGGGTGGAGTCGGGGTGGCGCCCGACAACGGTCGCGACGAGCGCCGGGGCACAGCGGTGGGTGCCGAGCCGGCACAGGCGGCCGAGAGCAGCTCAGCGGGCGCCGACAGCAGCGACGCCGTGCCCAGCCGAGCCGGCAGCGGCAGCGAGAGCGCCGGCGAGGGTGGCCAGCGCGGCCGGGGCGAAAACGACGAGCGAGCGGCGGTCACGGACGACGAGCGCTCCGGCCGCCGCGGTGGGGACGAGGACCGCAGTGACGGCGGCGACAACAGCGGCCCGGCGGCGGCGGCGGCGGCGAGCCGGAGCCAGACGAGGATCACAGCGGCCCGGGAAGCGGAGGGGACGTGCCCGAGATCGAGGACGCCCACCATGACAACTCGGGCCCGGGCGGCGGCGGCAGCGGCAGCAGCAGCAGCAGCGGATCTGGCTCGGGCGACCCGCTCGACCAACCGGAGCCGGAAGAGCCGGACAACTCCGGCCCCGGCTAGCCGATCGCGACCATGCGGTCGATCGGCACGCGGGCTCGCTTGGCGAGCTCGGGATCGACCTGGACCACGGGCTTCAGGTCGCGCAGGGCGTCGCGCAGTTTCGGCAGCGTGATCATCTTCATGTAGCGGCACGCCGCGGCCCGGTTCGCGGGGATGAACTCCTTGTCGGGGTTCTCCTTGGCCAGCGGGTGCAGCATCCCGGTCTCGGTAGCCACGATGAAGGTTTCGGCCTCCGAGCCACGCGCGAACCTGAGCATCCCGCCCGTGGACAGCATGTGCGTGCGCTCCGGGTCCACGTCACCCGCTGCCACGTACTCCATGACCTGGGTCGTGCAGCCGCACTCGGGGTGGATCATGAACTCGGCGTCGGGGTGGTCGGCGCGGAGCGCGTTGATGTCCGCCGGACGGATTCCGGCGTGCACGTGGCACTCGCCGTCCCACACGTGCATGCGCCTGCCGATCGTGCGCTCCACGTAGGCGCCCAGCCACATGTCAGGTCCGAAGAGGATCTCCGTTTCGTCCCCGTGCTCGCGGTAGATGTGCTCGACCACCTGCACCGCGTTCGCGGACGTGCAGCAGTAGTCGGTCTCCGCCTTCACCTCCGCGGTCGTGTTCACGTACATCACGACGACCGCGCCGGGATGCTTCGCCTTCCATCCACGCAGCTGCTCCGCCGTGATCGAGTCGGCAAGCGAGCAGCCGGCGTCGAGGTCGGGCAGCAGCACGGTCTTGCCGGGAGACAGGATCGATGCCGTCTCGGCCATGAAGTGAACCCCGCAGAAGGCGATCACATCCGCGTCCGTCTCGGCCGCCTGGCGCGACAGGCCGAGCGAGTCGCCCACGAAGTGGGCAACGTCCTGAACCTCGGGCACCTGGTAGTTGTGGGCGAGGATCACCGCGTTGCGCTCCTCGGCGAGCGCGCGCACCTCCGCGGTCATCCGGGTGGTGTCCGCGGCGCTCAGAGCGACGGGGTCCGCGGGAGTCAGAGTCGGCAGCTCTATTGGCTTCATCGCGGTTTTTGCCTTATAGTCGAAAACCGTGCCGAATCAGCATAGCAGTGGCGGGCGGGCCTCGCCCACACACGTGACGCTCGCCGTGGTGCTCCAGGTCCGTAGTGATTCGCTGTGCGTGCTCCTGTGGCAACGCGGCCGGGAGCCGCTCCAGGGCGCCTGGTCGCTGCCGGGTGGGTATCTCGAGCCTGGGTTCTCCCTCGAGGAAACGATCCGCACGCAGCTGACCCGCAAGGTCGACGTGGCCGAGCTGTCCTCGCTCGAGCAGCTCGAGACCGTCGGCGAGCCCGACCGCCATCCCGACGAGTGGCAGCTCGCAACCGCCTACCTGGGACTCGTCCCGCTCGGCCTCGACCCCGCGCTGCCGGAGGACACAGCCTGGCATCCCGTCGACGACCTCCCCGCCGAGATGGCCTTCGATCACGGCCCGATCGTGCTCGCGGGACGCGAGCGGCTGCGGGCCAAGCTCTCCTACACCAACATCGGCTTCGCGCTCGCACCCGAGAGCTTCACGATGTCGGAGCTCTCGTCGATCTACACGGCGGCGCTCGGCTACGCGGTCGACCCCACGAACCTGCGCCGCGTGCTCGAGCGACGTGGCCTGCTCGAGCCCACGGGCGAGCGGCGCTCCCCCGGCCGCGACGGCGGGCGCCCCGCCACCGTCTACCGCTTCGGCTCGCACGAGCTCGCGGTGACGGACCCGTTCGCGGTGCTGCGGCCGCCTACGTCGGGTCGAGCAGCAGGCTGACGTCGAGCGCGGGCGCCGAGTGCGTGAGCGCACCGACGCTGATGTAGTCCACGCCCGTCTCGGCCACCGCGCGCACCGTGTCGAGCGTGATTCCGCCCGATGCCTCGAGCTCGGTCCCGTCCCCCGGCGATCTCCACCGCCTGCCGCAGCTGCGGCGGCGCCATGTTGTCGAGCAGGATGCGCGGCACTCCTGCCGCCACCGCCGCCTCGACCTCCTCGAGCGTGGCGCACTCCACCTCCACGGTCACGCCCGCCGGAGCTTCGGCCAGCGCGCGCCGCGTGGCCTCCCCCACGCCCCCGGCGAGAGCGGCGTGGTTCTCCTTCACGAGGATCGCGTCGTAGAGCCCGCTGCGATGGCTCACCCCTCCGCCGGCCCGCACGGCCGCCTTCTCGAGCTCGCGCAGTCCCGGCGTTGTCTTGCGCGTGTCGAGGATGCGCGCGCCCGTGCCCTCGACGGCCTGCACGTAGCGCGCCGTGAGCGTGGCGACGCCGGAAAGCCGCCCGAGGAAGTTGAGTGCCACGCGCTCGCCCGCGAGGATCGATGCCGCCGCACCGTTCAGCTCGGCGAGGACGCCGGGCTCGCGCCACTCACCCTCCGGCGCGCGGGAGTCGAAGCGAAGCGAGTCGTCCACCTGCTCGAACACGGCCCGCGCGACCCCCAGGCCGGCCACCACGCCCGGCGCGCGCTGCTCGATGCGGGCACGCGCCTGCGCGCCCTCGGGCACGACCGCCCGCGTGGTGAGGTCGCCCGCCCCGAGGTCCTCGGCGAGCGCCCGCCTGATCAGGTCGTTCATCGCACGGCGGTGGCGTGCCGCTCGATGCCGGCCGCCGCGTAGGCGTCGACCTCGTCGAGCGTCTCCCGCTCGAGCAGCGCCTCCGCCAGCGAGTCGAGCCGCTCCCGGTTCTCCGCGAGGAGCCGCTCGGTGGCCTCCTGCTCCTCGTCGACGATCCGCCGCACCTCGGCGTCCACAAGCTCCTGGGTCGCCTCCGAGACCGGCTCTGCGCCGGGCAGCAGCGCGCTCTGGCCGTCCTGCGGAGCGACCGTGAGGAAGCCCACCTTCTCGCTCATCCCCCAGCGCTGCACCATCCCACGCGCGATGCGCGTGACCTGCTGGATGTCCGACTCCGCGCCGGTGGTCGACTCGCCGAAGACGAGCTCCTCGGCCGCCCGGCCGCCGAGCGACACGCGGATCTTCGCGCGCAGCTCGTTCTCCGAGTAGTTGAAGCGATCGTCCTCGGGCGTCGAGAGCGTCACGCCGAGCGCCATGCCGCGCGGGATGATCGAGACCTTGCGCACCGGGTCGGCACCCGGTGTGAGCATGCCCACCACCGCATGTCCACCCTCGTGGTAGGCGGTCCGGCGGCGGTCGTCCACGCTCATCAGGACCTTGCGCTCGGCGCCGAGGATGATCTTCTCGAGCGCGTCCGTGAAGTCCTCGGGCTTCACACGCTCATGCCCGCGCCGGGCGGCCAGCAGCGCCGCCTCGTTCGCCAGGTTCGCCAGGTCCGCGCCGACCATGCCGGGCGTGGTCCGCGCTATCCGCGTGAGATCGACCTCGTCATCGAGTGGCACCGAGCGCGTGTGCACGCGGAGGATGGCCTCGCGGCCGTTCGCGTCTGGCGCCTGCACGAATACCCGCCTGTCGAAGCGTCCCGGTCGCAGGAGCGCCGGATCGAGCACCTCCGGCCGGTTGGTGGCGCCGAGCACGATCACCTTCGCGTCCGTGTCGAAGCCGTCCATCTCGGTGAGGATCTGGTTGAGCGTCTGCTCGCGCTCGTCGTGCCCGCCGAGTCCTCCGCCGGGGCCGCCTCGGGAGCGCCCGATCGCATCGAGCTCGTCGATGAAGATGATCGCCGGCGCGGCATCCTTCGCCTGCTGGAAGAGGTCGCGCACGCGTGAGGCGCCGATGCCGACGATCGCCTCGATGAACTCGGAGGCCGACGCCGAGAAGAAGGGCACGCCGGCCTCGCCGGCCACGGCCCGGGCGAGCAGCGTCTTGCCGGTGCCGGGCGCCCCGGCGAGCAGCACGCCGCGCGGGATGCGCGCCCCGAGCTTGAGGTACTTCTCGGGGTTCTTCAGGAAGTCGACCACCTCGAGCAGCTCCTGCTTGGCCTCCTCGATGCCGGCGACGTCCATGAACGTGACCGTCTGCGACGACGGCTCGACCCTGCGCGCGCGGCTGCGGCCGAACTGGCCGATCACGCCGCCGCCGCCCGCGCTCGCGGCGGCGCGCCGGAAGATGAAGATGAACAGCGCCACCAGCAGGATCGTCGGCCCGAAGCTGAACAGGATCGTCTCGAGCAGCGAGCGCTCGCCCGGCGGCGACGCACTGATCACCACGTCGTTGTCCTCGAGCAGCTGCGACAGCTCGCGGTCGTTCGCGAATGTCGGGATCTCCGTCTCGAGCGCCTTGGCGCTCTCGTCCTCGTACGTCACCGACTTCTTGAAATCGCCCTTGACCGTGTCCCCGGTCGACGAGATCTCCTTCACGTTGCCCTTGCGGACCTCCTGGAGGAAGGTCGGGCTGTACGGGACCTTGATCCGCTTCTCGGGCGGCGCGAACACGGCCACGATCAGCCAGTTCAGGACGAACAGGGCGACGAGGATCGTGATGAAGCGCCGCGGGCTCCACGGGATCATGGGCGGCTTCTTGGGCGCCCCGCTCACGCGCAGGTCCCCGCGGTCCGGGTCGGGCGGCGGCGGTGCGGTACGGGGATCCGGGGCGCGTGCCTCGTCGGCCATGCGTCAACTCTACGTACGACGCCCAATATTCTTCAGGGTGTGAAGCAGCAGCTGCGACCCCTCTTCGACCAGGTGGTGATCAAAGAGCTTGATCCGGACCGCGTCCGGCGCTCGGGATTGCTCCTGCCGCCGGGCGAGCACGAGACGCCGCCGCAGCACGGGATCGTGCTGGCGGTCGGCCCCGGACTCGACTGGTGGGGCGGCGTGGGCATCAAGATGCCCGTCGCGCCCGGAGACCACGTGGTCTTCCCCGGCAGTGCCGGCGTGTGGGTCGAGATCGAGGAGGAGCGGCTGCTCGTCTGCCGCGTCGGAATGCTGCTCGGCGTGCTCGAGGAGCTCGACGAGCGCAGCGAGGATCGCCTAGGCGGCGGTTCGGTGGCCGGCTCGGCGGAGTAGCTCGGCGCGCACGAACTCGTCGAGGTCCCCGTCCAGCACGCCCTGGGCGTTGCCGACCTCGACGTTCGTACGGTGGTCCTTGACCATCGTGTAGGGGTGGAGGACGTATGAGCGGATCTGAGAGCCCCAGCCCACGTCCTGGGCCTCGCCCTTCTCCTTGGCGATCTCCTCCTGGCGGCGGCGCTCCTCCAGCTCGATCAGCTTGCCCTTCAGCATCTTCATCGCCGTGTCCCGGTTCGACGACTGCGAGCGCTCGTTCTGGCACTGCACCACGATGCCGCTCGGCCGGTGGGTGATGCGAACGGCCGAGTCGGTCTTGTTCACGTGCTGGCCGCCGGCGCCTGAGGCGCGGTAGGTGTCGATCTGGATGTCGTCGGGCTCGACCTCCACCTCCACCGCGTCCTCCACCAGTGGCGCCACCTCCACGCCCGCGAACGCCGTGTGGCGGCGCGACTGGGCGTCGTAGGGAGAGATCCGCACCAGCCGGTGCACGCCCTTCTCCGCGCTGAACAGCCCGTAGGCGTTCTCGCCGCGCGCGATGAACGTGGCCGACTTGATGCCGGCCTCCTCCCCCTCGGACGCCTCCTTCAGCTCGACCTTCATCCCGCGGCGCTCGGCCCAGCGCATCTCCGTGCGCAGCAGCATCTCGGCCCAGTCCTGCGAGTCGGTGCCGCCGGCGCCGGCGTTCACGGTCACGACGGCGTCGCCGTGGTCGTACTCGCCGGAGAACAACCGGGCCTCCTCGAGCTCCGCGAGGCGCGACTCGATCGACGCGCGCTGCTCGTCGAGCTCCGCCGCGATCGAGTTGTCCTCCTCGGCCAGCTCCTCGAGCGCCTCGAGGTCGCCGATGTCCGCCTCGAGCGAACGGAAGGTCTCGAGCCTGCGCCCGACCGACGCGTGCTCGGTGGACACGGAGGCGGCCCGGTCCTGGTCGTCCCAGAAGCCGGGTGCCTGCATCTCACCCTCGAGCTCGCCTAGGCGAGCGTCCAGCGCGGCAGGGTCAAAGAGAGTCCGCGAGCAGCTTCAGCTGGCCGCGGAGGCCATCGGCGCTAGGCGCCATGGCCGAAGGCACGGTCCGATTCGGACGAGCAACTGAGCGGGGCTGGCGAGCACGGGGGCGCAGTCGATGCAGAGCATCGATGAGCACCGCGGGCGAGGCCAGGCGCGGTCAGGTGCCGTCCGGGCGGGCCGTGATTGAGGCCATGGCGCTTAGGCGCCATGGCACTTCTTGAACTTCTTGCCCGATCCGCACCAGCAGGGGTCGTTGCGGCCGACCTTCTCGTTCTCGTCGAGGCGGCGGGTCTCCACCGGCGCGGGGGCCTCCACGACCTCCGCAGCCATCTGCCCGGCTTCCGAGACGCCGGCCGGCACCGCGGCGCCGGCTGCCGCCGCGATCGCGTCACGCCCGACAAGCCCCTGGCCGCCTGACAGGTTGAGGTTGCGCGTGGCCGTGCTGTTCCCGCCGAAGCCCCAGTTCGGGCCGCCGGCGGCGGCCTGCTGCTGCTGCTGCTCGGGCTGCACCTGGACCTCGACGTTGAAGACGTAGCGCGCGAACTCGTCCCAGATGTTGTTCATGAGCTCCGTGAACATCTCGAAGCCCTCGTTCTTGTAGGCCACGAGCGGGTCGATCTGCGCGAAGCCGCGAAGGTGGATTCCCTCGCGCAGGTAATCCATGTCGTGCAGGTGCTCGCGCCAGCGCTCGTCGATGATCTGGAGCAGCATGAAGCGCTCGAGCGCTCGCATCAGCTCGTCGCCTAGCTCGCCTTCGCGCTCGTCGTAGGCCTGGATCACGTCCTCACGAAGCTGCGTGACGAGCGTCTCGCGGTCGGAGCCCTCCTTGACGTCGTCGACCTCGTAGGAGACGTCGTAGATCTGCCCGAGCTGGTCGAACAGCCTGTCGAGCTCCCAGTCCTCCTGGTACTCGCCGGCCATGTACTCGCGTGCGATGCGCTCGATCGCGTCGGCGATCTGCTCGCGCGCGATCTCGGACATGTCCTGGCCCTCGAGGATGCGGTCGCGGTACTCGTAGACGATCTCGCGCTGCTGGTTCATCACGTCGTCGTACTCGAGGACGCGCTTGCGGATCAGGAAGTTCTGCTCCTCGACCTTCTTCTGGGCGCCCTCGATCTGCTTCGAGAGCATCTTGTGCTCGATCGGCAGCTCGTTGCCGTCCTCGTCGACCTGGGCGAGGAACTTGTTGTCGAGGATCTTGTAGATGCGGTCGCCCGCGAACAGCCGCACGAGGTCGTCCTCGGCGGAGAGGTAGAAGAGCGACTCGCCCGGGTCGCCCTGGCGCCCGGAGCGGCCTCGCAGCTGGTTGTCGATGCGCCTCGACTCGTGGCGCTCGGTGCCGCAGATGAAGAGTCCGCCCGCCGCCATCACCTTCTCGCGGTCGTCGACCACCTGCTGCTCCATCTTCGGGAACAGCTCGTCCCAGGCCTTGTTCCACTCGTCGGTGTCCGGCTGCAGGCCGCGCTTCGTGAGCTCGACCTGGGTGAGGTGCTCCTCGTTGCCGCCGAGCTTGATGTCCACGCCTCGGCCGGCCATGTTGGTGGCGATCGTGACGGCGAACGGGCGGCCCGCCTCCGCGATCACCTCGCCCTCGCGCTCGGCGTGCTCCGGCTTCGCGTTCAGCACCGAGTGCTTGATGCCGGCCTTGTCGAGCTGCTGCGCAAGCAGCTCGGAGACCTCGACCGAGATGGTTCCCACCAGCACCGGCTGGCCAGTGGTGTTGCGCTCCTGGATCTCGTTGACGACGGCGGCCCACTTGCCGTCCTTCGTCTTGTAGATCTGGTCGTTGCGGTCGTTCCGGATCATCGGCTGGTTCGTCGGGACCTCGACGACCTGGAGCTTGTAGATCTTCATGAACTCGGTGGCCTCGGTGAGGGCCGTGCCGGTCATTCCCGCGAGCTTTTCGTAGCGGCGGAAGTAGTTCTGGTAGGTGATCGTGGCGACGGTCTGCGACTCCTCCTGGATCGCCACGCCCTCCTTGGCCTCGACCGCCTGGTGTAGGCCCTCCGACCAGCGCCGGCCCTCGAGGATGCGGCCGGTGAACTCGTCGATGATCTTGACCTCGCCGTCGATCACGGCGTAGTCGACGTCCTTCTTGTAGAGCTCCTCGCCCTTCAGCGCCTGCTGGAGGTGGTTGACCATGTTGCCGTACTCGGCGCGGTAGAGGTTGTCGATGCCGAGGAACTTCTCGGCCTTGGCGACGCCCTTCTCGGTCACCGACACCGTCTTGTGCTTCTCGTCCGGCTCGAAGTCGTAGTCGGCCTCCCAGCCCTTCGACTTGGCCTCGAGGCCCTCGGGCTTCTTGCCCGGCTCCATGATCTTCGCGAGCTTCGCGAACTTGTAATAGAGGTCGGCGGCCTGCTCGGGCTGGCCGGAGATGATCAGCGGCGTGCGCGCCTCGTCGATGAGGATGTTGTCGACCTCGTCGACGATCCCGTAGCCGTGGCCGCGCTGGGCCTTCTGCTCGATCTCCACCGCGAGGTTGTCGCGCAGGTAGTCGAAGCCGAACTCGGAGTTGGTGCCGTAGACGACGTCGCGGCCGTAGGCCTCGTTCTTGTCGATGTCGTTCTGGCCCGACTGGAGGATGCCGACGGTCACGCCGAGCAGGTCGTAGATCGGCTTCATCCACAGGGCGTCGCGGCGCGCCAGGTAGTCGTTCACGGTCACGAGGTGCACGCCCTTGCCCTGCACCGGGTTGCCCTCCTCGTCGCGGGAGGCGAGCGCGTTGAGCACTATGGGCAGCGTGGCGGTGAGCGTCTTGCCCTCGCCGGTCCTCATCTCGGCGATCGAGCCGTCGTGCAGGACCATGCCGCCGATCAGCTGGACGTCGAAATGGCGCTGTCCCAGGGTGCGCTTGCCGGCCTCGCGCGTGAGCGCGAATGACTCGTACAGAAGGTCCCCGAGCGGCTCGCCGTTCAGGTGCCGCTCGCGCAGGCTCTCGAAGCGCTCTCGGAGCTCCTCATCCGACTCCAGCTCGAGCTCAGGCTCGAAGGCGTTGATCTGCTCTACGTTGCGCTCGAAGTGCTTGAACTTCTTCGACTCGCCGACGCGGAGCGCGCGGTCCAGAATTGACATCTCTGAGCAACGGTAGCAAGGCTCCTGGCCGCCCCCGGGCCCGTTCGCGAGAGCCTACGCAGCGTGCTCCTGCGCGGCGGCCTTGTGGGCCTCGCGGCGGCCGCGGCGCTTGTCGCGGTGCTTCTTCACCTGGCGCGCCAGGTCGTCGGCCATGAGGTTCACGGAGTGACCCATGTCGTTCGAGCGCTTGCTGGTGCGAAGGGTCACCCCTTTCAGCCGCAGCGAGCCCTCCGCGACCTGTGACTCGTTGATCCCGGGATTGCGCTCCTCCCTGAGCTCGATGGTCAGCTCAGCCAGGGGCGAGACCTGCCGCGCGACCTTCCCCAGCTTCTTCTCCACACGCGAAAGAAGCTCCTCGTCCGCACTTGCGCCGCCTCGACCCTTCACCTGGATGCGCATCTGCCCTCCTGGACCTTGGGGTACTCGATCATAGGCCTCCCCCTCTGCGGTTTCCAGCCCGCTAGCGACCGATCGTTCTCGCAAATACCAACGCGGCGACCTCGGCGCTGCCGGCCACCCGCAGCGCGGCGGCGCAGGCGGCGAGCGTGGCGCCGGTCGTGGCCACGTCGTCGACGAGGACCGCGTGCTCGGGCGCGGGTGCGCGCAGCTCGACGCTGCCGGCCGGACCGAGGCGTCGCTCGCGGCGGTCGCGACCAACCTGGGTCACGGCCGAGCCGGTGCGGCTGAGGCAGTCCGCGACCTCGGCGCCCGTCCGGCGTGCGAGCGCAGCCGCGATCAGCGCGGCCTGGTTGTAGCCGCGCCGCCTCAGCCGGCGCGGGTGCAGCGGCACCGGCACGAGGGCGCTGCCCAACATCGACGCCGGTGCGTTCGCCGCGATCTGCGCCGCCATCGCCTCCGCCACGGCGGTCGCGCTGCGGAACTTCAGCGCGCGGGCCAGGTCGCGTGCCGGGCCGGCGTACGCCACGGGTGCCCAGACCCGCACGCCGGAGAGCACCACCGGCTCGGGGCCCAGGCGACGCAGCAGGCGCCGGCAGCTGAGGCACAGCGGCTCACGTCTGCGCGCGATGCCGCCGCAGCCCCAGCAGAGCGGCGGAACGAACATCGCACGAGCATGCGCCGTCGGCTGCGACGGCTCGGCACGCCATTGCGACAATCCCTCGACAGTGGACCACCCACACATCCAATGGTTCGCCGACCCGGCCGTCCTGGCGCCACTCACACTGATGGTCTGGATCTACGTGCGGCGCTTTCGCAACGCCCGCCGAGAAGCTGGTGGGCGTGGGGCTGGACCGCTTCAGGCCATCGCCTTCGCGGGCGCGATGCTCGCCCTGCTGGCGGCGCTCGTCTCACCGATCGACGGGCTCGGCTCGGACTACCTCTTCTCCGCCCACATGGTCCAGCACGTGCTGCTCGGCGACATCGCGCCGCTGCTCCTGCTGGTGTCGCTATCGCGGGTGATCATGCGGCCCGCCACACGCCGGCTCATGCGCCTCGAGCGAGCCTTGGGGCCGCTCGCAAGCCCGTGGACGGCCATCGTGATCTGGCTCGGAATCATGTACCTCTGGCACATCCCGGCCCTGTACGACGCGGCCGCCCAGTATCCGCTGCTCCACATGCTCGAGCACGTCTCGTTCTTCGCCGCCGGCGTGGCGCTCTGGTGGCCTCTGATCCAGCCGGTCCCGATGCGCAACGGCCTAAAGGGCCTTCAGCCGCTCGCCTACATCGCGCTGGCCAAGGGCGGGCTCGCGGCGCTCGGGCTGTTCCTGGCATGGAGCTCGACCGCGCACTACCCGTGGTACGAGGACACGCCGCGAATCTGGGGCCTCAGCCCGGTCGAGGACCAGAACGTGGCTGGCGTGATCATGATGGTCGAGCAGTCGCTGACGCTCGTGCTCGTGATGGTGTGGACGTTCGTGCGGATGCTGACGCACTCGGAGCAGGAGGAGCTGCGGCGCGAGCGGCTGGAGGACGCGCAGGTGGCGGCGGCGGACTGAAACGGTGGCGGCGGGCGGGGCGAACGACGGGCACTGTAAGCGCCTAGCCCTCCAGAACCGCCCCGTCGGGAATCGACGCCGGCCCCTCCACCCGAACGCGCCCGCGGACGACGACGTCCGCCCCGAACCGCACGTCCCCCTCGACCTCGAGCGCCTCCGCGGCGCGCAGCGAGGGCGGGCCGGCCGGGAAGCGCCCGTCGAAGTCGCGCAGCAGCTTGAACTCGTTCGACAGCCTCACCAGCGGCGCTGCCTCGCGCTCCGGCGTGAGCTGGATCTTCCAGTCGTCCGCCAGCTCGTACGCATCGGAGCGCACCACCAACAGGTCGCTCGTGGTCTTCACGGGCGTGAAGCGGGGGCGCGGCACGTGCACCGCGGCCGCGCCGTCGAACACCGCGATCGCCGCTCCCATGGCGGTCTCCAGCTGTACGACCGCGGGCGAAGAGGGGTCGGTGGGATCCACGGTCTTGCGGTTCACGATCATCGGCAGCCCCAGGATCCCGTCGTGCTCCTCGAGCATCCGCTCGAGTGCGCGCAGGTTCACCCAGATGCTGTTGGCGTTGAAGAAGCGGTGGCGCTCCACGTCCTCGAAGGCCTCCTGGTCCTCGCCGGGGACCTGGGCGGTCTCGCGCAGCACGAGGCCGCCGCCGCCGCGCCGGCGCGCGAGGTGGCCTCCCTTGCGATCGGCCTCCGTGCGGTCGACGACCTCTGAGAGGAACGGCAGCCCCTGGCTCGCGAACCAGCCGAGGATGCGCGGTTCGAGCACGGCTCCGAGGTTGTCCGAGTTCGACAGGAAAACGTATTCGTACCCGTGCTCGAGCAGCGTGGAAAGGGTTCCCGACGTGGCGAGCGAGGTGAAGACGTCCCCGTGGCCCGGCGGCGCCCATTCGAGCGACGGGTCGTCGGGCCAGCTCACCGGGTCGAACCCATCGGCCAGCAGCTTCGGCACCTTGCCCTGCACGAAATCTAGGGGCAGCCCGTCGATCTCGAGCTCGGGGAACTTCTTCAGTGCTTCGAGGGTGTCATTGCGCGTCGCGAAGCTATTCATCAGGAGCAGCGGAATCGCCGCATCGTGCTCGGCCCGCAGGTGAAGCACCTGGCGCACGATCACGTCGAGGAAGGTCTGTCCCTCCTTTATCTCGAGCAGCGATTTCGCCCTCGTCATTCCCATGCTCGTCCCGAGACCTCCGTTGAGCTTGAGCACCACCACCCTTTGGAGCGACTCCGGGTCGGGCTCGGGAAGGTCGTCTGCGCTCGGGAGATCGGTGAGCGGCTCGAGCTCCGCCTCGGGGAGCAGGCCCTGCTCGCCGCTGCGAAGGCGTTCCTCGTAGTGCGCGAACGTCTCGATCGCGATCTCCGGCAGCCCCTCCCGCCGCATCTTCTCCGTCGCCGCGCTCACCGCGGCGATCCTAGAGCGGCTAGCGTGCGCGGAGTGATCACGACTGTCACCGAAGCCGACCTTCCCGAGCTGCTGCCGCTCATGCGCGGCTACTGCGACTTCTACGAGGTCGCCCCGTCGGACGACGCCCTGCTCGCGATGTCACGCACCCTGATCGCCGATCCTGAGCTGGAGGGCATCCAGCTGATCGCGCGCGACGACGGCGGCCGCGCGGTGGGCTTCGCCACGATCTTCTGGACCTGGTCCACCCTCAGTGCCTCCCGTCTCGGCGTGATGAACGACCTGTTCGTGTCAGACGAAGCGCGCGGGGGCGGCCACGCGGACGCGCTGATCGCGGCGTGCGTGGAGCGCTGCCGCGAGCGCCAGGCGACCGAGCTCGCCTGGCAGACGGCGTACACGAACCACCGCGCGCAGGCCGTCTACGAGCGCGTGGGCGCGAAGCGCGACGAGCGCTGGCTCGACTACTCGCTCGACGTGGCGCCCGGCGAGACCACGCCGGCCTCATAGGCCAGCACCACGGCCTGCACGCGGTCGCGCACGCCCAGCTTCATCAGCACGCGCGCCACGTGGGTCTTCACGGTGGTCTCGGAGACCACCAGCTCCGCGGCGATCTCCGCGTTCGACATCCCACGCGCGATCAGCTTGAAGACCTCGAGCTCGCGCGGGGTCAGATCCTCGAGCGAGGCGGGCGCCGAGCGCTGGGCGGCGCCCGAGCGCGAGAACTCGTGGATCAGGCGCTTCGTGACAGAGGGGGCGAGCAGCGCATCGCCCTGTGCGATCACGCGGATGCCGTCCACCAACTGCTCGGCGGGCACGTCCTTGAGCAGGAAGCCGCTCGCGCCCGCGCGCAGCGCGTCGTAGACGTACTCGTCGAGGTCGAACGTGGTGAGCATCAGGACGCGCGGGGAGCCATCGCCGTCCCCATCGGCGATCACGCGCGTGGCCTCGATGCCGTCCATCTCTGGCATGCGGATGTCCATCAGCACCACGTCGGGCTTCAGCCGCCGGACGCTGTCCACGGCCTGGGTGCCGTCCGCGCACTCGCCCACGACCTCGATGTCCTCCTCGGCGTCGAGGATCATGCGGAAACCGGCCCTGATCAGAGCCTGGTCGTCCACGAGCAGCACGCGGATGCTCATGCGGCCACCAGCGGTCGCGTGGGCAGCCGGGCTTGCACCGCGAAGCCGCCACCGCGGCGCCGGCCCGCCTGCACGAGCCCGCCGTAGAGCGCCGCGCGCTCGCGCATCCCGACGAGGCCGTGGCCACCGCCTGCTGCGCTGAGGTCATCGAACTCGCTCGGTCCCTCGCCGTCGTCCTCGACGGTCAGCACGACCTCGTTCGGCTCATACGCCACCGTCACCGAGGCACAGCCGCCGCCCGCGTGCTTGAGGGCATTCGTGAGCGCCTCCTGGACGATCCTGTACGCGGTGAGGTCTATCCCCGGCGGGAGCTTCACGGCCTCGCCCACAACGCGCAGCTCGACCCTGAGGCCGGCGGCTCGGGCCCGGCGGGCCAGCTCGTCGATGCGCGTGATGCTGGGCGGGCCCGCGAGATCCTCCCCCTCGCCCCGACGAACCGCGCCGAACAGGTGGCGGATCTCCGCCAGCGCCTCCCGGCCTGTGCGCTGTATCAGCGCGGCCACCTCGACCGCACGCTCGGGATCGCGGTCGATGATCCGGCGCGCAGCCGCCGCCTGCACGACCATCACGCTCAGGTTGTGGGCGAGCACGTCGTGCAGCTCGCGCGCGATCCGGCTGCGCTCGAGCGCGATGGCGCGGCGTTCATCCTCCTCGCGCGCATGCGCCGCACGCTCCGCCTTCTCGGCCAGCTCGCGGGCAAGCATCGTCTGGTTGCGCAAGGTGCGCCCGACGAGCCACGGAACGAACCAGAAGAAGGTGACCGGGAAGAAGATGTCGCTCGGGTCGTACATGATGCAGACGACCACGACCACGACCGCGCCGATCGCCAGCGAGATCAAGCTGCTGCGACCGAAAAGGTGGCGCCCGGCGGAGTAGCCGCCCACTATCAGAACGACGATTCCCATGGCCAGGTCCGGGGGCATCGTCAGGAACAGCGCGAGCACCAGCAGCCCGGTGAACATCCCGACCACCATGAGCAGCGGTCGCGACCGGCGCCAGACGAAGCACAACGCGATCAGCGCTACCACGACGATGTTCGCCGCAAGCGGACCCTCCCGGTGCGACGCGGTGGACACGTCGACAACCGCAGCCACCACCAGGGCAGCGACGATGAGTCTGTCGATCGTCCGCCAGTCGCGCTCGCTGAGCATGCGGAGCCGCCGGCGCATCAGTCGCTCCCCTCGAGCGGCAACCGCGCCGTCAGCTGGAAGCCGCCGGACTCCCGGCGGCCGGTGCGGAGGCGACCGCCGTACAGCCCGACGCGGTCGCGCAGGCCAGGCAGGCGCTCGGATTCTCCGCCGCTTCGGTCGTCCAGCACCTCCAGATCCAGGTCGCGCGGGCCATAGCGAACCACGAGCGACGCCTCCGACGCGCCCTGCTCGCTAGCGGCGCTCAGGGCGTCCTCGATCACCCTGTACGCGGTGAGGTCGAGTCCAGGCGGCAGGGTGCGCTCCTCGCCCTCCATCTGACAGTCCACCTCGAGCCCGTTCGCGCGCACCCGCTCGACGAGCGTCTCGAGCCGCGCCAGCCCGGGCTGGGGCGCCAGCTCCGGCCCGTCCCCGTCGCGACGCAGCACGCCGAGCAGCCGGCGCATCTCGGTGAGGGCGTCACGGCCGGTCACCTCGACCGCGGCGAACGCCGTGCCGGCGCCGGCGTTGTCCTGCACCGCGATCGCACGAGGAACGGCCTCGGCCTGCACGACCATCGCGCTCACGCCATTGGCAACGATCGCCTGCAGCTCAGCGGCGATCCGGGCACGCTCTTCCTCCACCGCACTTCGGGCTCGCTCGACCCGCTCCGCCTCCGCACGGGCGGTCTTCTCGCGGAGTTCCGCCTGGAGCAGCGCGCGGCTGCGAAGCGCGCGTCCGGCCAGGGCGGGCAGGACGAAGATGATCGTGCCCCATAGCAGGACGTCCGTGGTGAGCCCTTCTTCCTCGAGGCTGAGCGCGACCAGCGTCGCGACGAAAGGCACACCGAACGCGGGCCAGAAGCGCCGGTCGTCCGCGTAGCGCCCGGTCGAGTAGAAGAGCAGTATCAGGGCCACGAACGGCGTGGTGACCTCCGTGGTGAGGTAGCCGTCGAGAGGCGCCTGGATGACCATCGGCACCGCGAAGATCACGCCGGCGATCAGCGGGTCACGGCGCCGGAACGCGACCGCCGAGACCGCCACCGCGCCGGCCACCATCGTGAGCGCGCGGTCGCGCCCGTCAGGGGGGTCGACGAGGGCGAACTCGAGCAGGTTGACGACCACGAACAGCGCCGCGAGCAGCACGTCGGCGTGGAACGGGTCCACCGCCCGGATGCGAGCGCGCACGGATTCCAGCATCAGCACGTCCCCAAGGTAACCGCGCGCGTGTGAATAGGCATCGTCCGAGCCGACGATTCCCTGTCATCCGCGAGGAGGACGAACCACCTACGCGAGATCGTTCCAGCGGCCACGGAAGATCGCCGTCGAGGCCGATGCGCAGAAGGCCCGCTGATGGGACCTTGGTCGCCATGGCCAACTGGACCGCGACCACCACCGCCAAGGCAACTCCCGAGCAGATCCTCGAGGTGCTCACGCACCCACAGGAGATCCGGCGCTGGTCGCCGGTGGATTTCGACGTCGACGAGCTCGGCGCCGCGCGGCTCGCCGCCGGCACTCGCGCACGTGTGACCGGCAAGGTCGCCGGCGTACGTGTGGGCTTCGACGTGGAGGTCCACGCCGCCGACGAGCAGGTGCTGGAGCTATCGGCGGACGGTCCGGTCGGCCTCGACGTGCGCTACGAGCTGGCGCCCGCGGATGCGGGTTCCGAGCTCTACGCCTCCGTCTCGGTGCGGCGTGGCGGCGGCATCACGGGCCGCCTTGTCGCCAACGCCACTGCCGCGCTGCTCGCGGCGGGCGCGCTGGACGGCGCGGCGGGCCGCATCGCCCGCGCCGCAGAGCATCAGCCGGAGCTGGCTCTCGTCGCATGAACCCAACCAAGGAGGATCCCATGTACAACGGCACGGCAACCATCGCTCCGATCGCGCCCGCCAGCGCGGCCGTGGCGGCTCACAACCTCGTCCGCCGCTACGGCGAGGGCGATTCGGCGGTGGAGGCCGTGGGCGGCGTGTCGCTCGAGGTGCCCGCCGGCCAGTTCACCGCGATCATGGGCCCGA
Source organism: uncultured Thermoleophilaceae bacterium (assembly GCA_963837445.1). Taxonomy (GTDB): domain Bacteria; phylum Actinomycetota; class Thermoleophilia; order Solirubrobacterales; family Thermoleophilaceae; genus JACVRW01. The sequence goes on from CAWINK010000021.1 coordinate 299,614, forward strand.
GCGGCTCGGGCAAGTCCACCCTGATGCACCTGCTGGCCGGCCTCGACCGCCCCACGGATGGCACCGTCGAGATCGGTGGTCAGGACATCACGACGATGGGCGACAAGCAGCTCACGCTGCTGCGCCGCAAGCACATCGGCTTCGTATTCCAGGCGTTCAACCTGGTCCCGACGCTGACTGCCGAGGAGAACGTGACGCTGCCGCTGGCGATCGCCGGCAAGAAGATCGACCGCTCGTGGGTCGATGCCGTGATCCAGCGCGTGCGTCTCGACGATCGCCGCTCGCACCGCCCGGCCGAGATGTCCGGCGGGCAGCAGCAGCGTGTGGCCTTGGCGCGTGCCCTGGTGGCCGAGCCGACGGTGCTGTTCGCCGACGAGCCCACCGGCAACCTCGACTCCCGCACCAGCGCCGAGGTGCTCGCGCTGCTGCGCGATGCGGTGTCGGCCTACGGGCAGACGACCGTGATGGTGACCCACGACGCCCACGCGGCGGCCGTGGCCGACCGTGTCCTCTTCCTCGCCGACGGCCGTCTCGTCTCGGACGTCGCGGGAGCAACCGAGGGCGAGATCCTCGAGACCGTGAAGGAGCTGTCATGACGCGGGTGGCGCTACGAGGCCTGACCACGCGCCGTCTGCGGACGGTGCTCACCGCCCTGGCCATCGTGCTCGGGGTTGCGATGGTGAGCGGCTCCTACACGCTCACCGACACGATGCGCGGGGCAGCCGACTCGCTGTCGAGCTCTGCGTACGACGGGACCGCCGCGGTGGTCTCGGCGAAGACCGCGTTCGACGTGGACGACGAGTTCGCGGTTCGCCCCACGATTCCAGCGTCGGACCTCGAGCAGGTTCGAGCGGCACCCGGGGTCGAGAAGGCCGTGGGCAGCATCAGCGACGAGGCACGGATCGTGGGCAAGGACGGCGACATCGTCGGCACCGGCCCGTACTTCGGCGTCGGGCTCGACCCGCAGGCGGGCAAGCTCTCGCCCTTCAAGCTGAAGGAGGGCAGGTTCGCCTCCGGTCCGGGTCAGGTCGTGATCGACGCCGGCACGGCCGACCGCGAGGACTACTCGGTCGGCGACACGATCGCCATTCAGGCCCGCGGGCCCGAGCGCAAGCTCGAGGTCAGCGGCATCGGCACGTTCGGCACGGTCGACTCGATCGGCACGGCGACGTTCGCCCTGTTCGATCTCCAGGCGGCGCAGACGCTGTTCGACAAGCAGGGTCGATACACCGAGATCCTCGTCGGCGGGCCGGACTCTGTCCGCAAGCAGCTCTCGGAGTCGCTCGGCGACTCGCTTCAGGTCCAGACGGCGGCGAAGCACGACCGCTTCACGCTCGACGGTCTGAAGACGTTCGTGAATTTCCTCAAGGTGTTCCTGCTCGTGTTCGGCGGCATCGCCGTCTTCGTGGGCGCGTTCACCATCTACAACACGCTCTCGATCACGGTCGCGCAGCGCTCGCGTGAGCTCGCGCTGCTGCGGGCGCTCGGCGCCACTCGGCGTCAGGTGCTGCGCTCGGTCGTGCTCGAGGCGCTGGCCGTGGGCACCGTTGCCTCGGTGATCGGGCTCGTGGCCGGCATCGGCCTGGCGAAGCTGCTGGGCGGCGTGTTCGCGTCGATGGGCATCGACCTGCCGTCAACCGACACGGTCTTCGGCGCGCGGACGATCATCGTCTCGCTCCTCGTGGGGATCGTGGTCACGGTGCTCGCCGGCCTTGGCCCGGCGCTGCGCGCCACACGCGTGTCGCCGGTCACGGCAATGCGCGAGGGCACGGAGATTCCGGCCGGGAGGATCGGCCGCCGGGCGCCGCTGTTCGCGGCGATCACCGGTGCGCTCGCCCTCGGCGTGCTCGGGATCGGCCTGTTCGGCCCGGGCATCGAGGCGGAGGGCCGCATGGCGCTGCTGGCGCCAGGCTCGCTCCTCCTGTTCATCGCCGTGGCGCTGATCTCGCCCCGGCTCGTGCCTCGCCTCGCGTCCGCGCTGGGCCGGCCGGGCCAGCGGATCGCCGGCGTGGCCGGCGGGCTCGCCCGTCGCAACGCCATGCGCAACCCGGGCCGCACCGCGGCCACGGCCGCCGCGCTCATGATCGGGATCGCGCTGGTGGCGTTCTCGGCGGTGCTCGGCGCGGGCATGCGCGAGTCCACCAAGGGAGCGCTGGACGAGCAGGTCCGCGCCGACTACGTGATCGTCGGCCAGGACGGCTGGTCACCGATCGACCCACAGGCCGCCAAGGCGGTCGCGGAGGTGCCGGGCGTGGAGATCTCCACCGGCCTGGTTCAGGACGCAGGACGCTCGTTCGGCAAGGAGATCTCGGTCGACGGCGTGGACGAGGCGCGGATCGCCTCCGTCTTCGGGTTCGACTGGGACAAGGGCTCGGACGACGCGTATGCCGAGCTGGCCTCGGGCGGCGCGATCGTGACCGATCGCTTCGCCGAGGACCACGACCTCGCGGTGGGCGACCGCTTCGAGGTCACGGCGATCAAGGGCGACAAGCTCGACCTGAGCGTGGCCGGCATCTCGAAGCCGGACCGGTTCGATCCGCTCGCCACGGGCGAGGTCACGATCGCCCGGTCGGCGTACGAGCGGTCGTTCACGGCCGAGCGCGAGCGCTATGCGTTCGTGTCTGTGGACGGCGCGTCGCAGCCGCAGCTCGAGAAGGCGCTCGCGTCCTTCCCGGACGTGAAGCTCCAATCGAAGAGCGAGTTCGCAACCGACCAGTCCGCCTGGGTGGACCAGATCCTCGGGATCTTCTACGTCCTCCTCGGCCTGGCCGTGATCGTCTCGCTGTTCGGCATCGTGAACACCCTGGCCCTCTCGGTGCTCGAGCGCACGCGCGAGCTCGGGATGCTCAGGGCGATCGGGATGAGCCGCCGCCAGGTGCGGCGGATGATCCGCCACGAGAGCGTCGTGACGGCGCTGATCGGGGCCGTGCTCGGGATCGCGGTCGGCCTGTTCCTGGCCGGCCTCGCGACCACGGCGCTGGCGGACGAGGGGCTGCGCTTCGCGGTCCCGGTGGGCTCGCTCGTGGCGTTCACGTCGTGGCCGCGGTGGCCGGCATCCTGGCCGCAATGGGCCCGGCCCGCCGGGCCGCCCGCCTCGACGTGCTCAGGGCGCTGCAGTACGAGTAGAGAGCCGTCGCCGGCCCACCGCCGCCAGCAGGATCAGGGCGGCGGTGGGCCCGGCGATCGGCCCATCGGAGGTCACTCGTACGGCGCGTAGCGGTGGTGCAGCATCAGGTCGTTGCCGTCCGGGTCGGTGAAGAACGCCATGTGGCAGACGCCGGTGTCCAGAATGTCGCCGAGAAAGCTGACGCCCTTTTCCTCCAGCTCGGCGCGTGCGGCCGCGACGTCATCCACGTGTAGCGCGAGATGGGCGTTCTTCTGCGGCGCGAACTCCATGCCGAACCGCTCCGGCTCCCAGATGCCGAGACAGGTCTCGCCCACCCAGAAGTCGGTCGGCGCTTGCCCGTCAGGGCGCAGCCCGAGCGTCTCGCCGTAGAACTGCCGTGCGCGCTCCCAGTCCTGTGATGGCACGCCAACGAAATCGAGTTTGGTGATCATCCATCGATTGTCCCAGGGACGGTGGGGGCGCGTTTGCGTCCGAGCCGTCGCCCGCTGAACACCGCAAGCAGCAGCAGCGCTGCCGTGGGCGCAGCGATGGCCAGCCAGGGGAAGCCCGCCTCGTCGGGTGCGGCGGGCGGACGCGCCGCCGCGCGACGAGGGATCACCTCGTGCGTAGAGGTGTCGACGCCGGCCAGAACCTGGGCGCCGGCCAGCACGTCGAGCCGGCCGCCGTGAAGCTCGAGCGCCGACGCCGCGCAGGCTCTCGCAGTGTCGAGGTCGATGCAGACCGCAGTGCGGAGCTCGGTGTCAAGCGCGTGCACGAACGGGTGCTTGTGTCCGCTCGTAGAGCGTGTACGCCCAGCGGCCCTCCGTGTCCGACACCCGCGTGAGCGGCACCCCGCTCATGTCCTCGTCGGGCTCGTTCGGATCGACGACCGGCTCCTGGAAGAGACGGCGGGCGCGCATGTCGTAGGCCCGCACGGCGTACGCGGTCAGGTCCTTCGCGGGAGAGGTACTCGATCAGGTAGATCAGTCGGCCGTCGGGCGAGATCGCGTCGAAGCTGAAGTCGCCGCGGAGCCTGATGTGGCGGCTCAGCTCCATTCGCCTTGCGTTGACCACGGCGAACGTCGTCGTGCTTGCGCGGCCAGCGCTTGCGAGGGTTGATCAGGACGAGCGTGCGGCCGTCGGCGGAGAGGCCGCTCGGCGACCCGTCGTAGGCCACCGCCGGCACGGAGTACCTGCCGCGGAGTTCGAGGGTGCGCAGCACCGGCCCGAGATTGAGACGCTGCTCTCGCAGGACGGTGTCGCGCTTCGCGACCTTGGCCACGTACTCCACGTCGCCGCCTGGCGCCGACACCGGGCTGGGCACGACGCCCGTGCCGGGCAAGCCGTCCGCCGCCGCCGATGCGGGAACCAGGGCCAGCAATGCAATTGCCGCGAGCGCGAGGTGCATCATGTCCTCACTACGGCGCGTGCTGCTGCAGCGGTCCGCCCCTAGGCGGCGATCGCAGCGCCGGCGGGCAGCTCGAAGCCATCGGCCACCTCGGCGAGGATGTCGAGCATCGCCTCTGTGGCCGGCGAGCGGTAGCGGCCGGCCAGCGTGGCGGCCGCGATCTTGCGCGTGGGCGCGCCGCGTCCGAGCGCGCGCACCACGATGTCCTCGCGCACGTTCGTGAGTGCGAGCGCGGGCAGAAGGGACACACCCACGCCGGCGGCGATCAGGCCCTGCACGACGTTGTAGTCGTCCGACTGGAAGCCGATCTTCGGCTCGAAGCCCGCGGCGCTGCAGGCCGCGAGGTGGAGCCGCCCGCACGGGCCGGTCGTGTCGTTCTGGATCCAGATGTCATCCGCCACGTCCTGGAGCCTCACGCGCGACTTGCGTGCGGCCGGATGGTCGCGCGGCAGGGCGAGGTACATGGCGTCGTCGATCAGGTGGCGCAGCTCGATGCCCTCGTAGAGACGATCGAACTCCGGCTGCGAGAGGTCGCGGAACTCGAACACGAGCGATACCTCCAGCTCGGCCGCGCGCAGCATTTGCACCGCCTCCTCGGGCTCCTGCTCGACGAAGTTGAGCTCCACGTCGGGATGCCGGCTCGTGAACAGCGCAACGGCCGGCGGAAGCAGCGACGCGCCCGCGCTGGGGAACGAGGACATGCGCACCCGGCCGCCGCGAATTCCGGCGATCGCCTCGAGCTCAGCCTCGGCTGCCGCGAGGCGGGCGATCACCACGTCGGCGTGCTCCACCAGGGTCCGCCCCGCGTCGGTGAGCCTCACGCCGCGGCTGCCGCGATCCACGAGCGTGGTGCCCGCGCGCTTCTCGAGAGCCGCGATCTGCTGCGAGATGGCGGGCTGTGTGTAGGAGAGGGCCTCGGCGGCGGCCGAGAAGGAGCCGTGCTCCTGAACCGCTTGCAGGACTCGCAATTGCTTGACATCGAACATAACCACAGCTTATCGCAGCCCACAGCAGTCTGAATTTGAACTTATGGCCCGTCTCGCCGATAATGATTAGAGAGAGATCGAACCTTCAACCAAGGAGCTGACATGAACAACACCGCCCTCACCATCCGCCGTGCTACTGCTGCTGACGCGTTCGCCCTGAGGCGACTCGCGACGATCGACAGCGCAGCGCCGCCGACTGGCGACGTTCTGCTCGCCGAGGTGGACTCCGAGCTCTGGGCCGCCGTGTCCGTGGACACCGGCACCGCCATCGCGGATCCGTTCCGCCCCAGCGGCGACCTCGTGGACCTGCTGCGCTTCCGCGCGGAGCGCATCGCCGGCCCCCGGCACATCCGCCCGCTCGCACGCCTGCGGCACGCGCACGCCGCCTGAGCCAACTCCCCCTCTCAGCTCCAACCCGCCGACGGCGGCCCTCCCCTCGGGCCGCCGTCGGTCGTTCTGGATGCTCTAGACGGCGGGCGGGGGCGGCGGGTCCGCGGCGGGCGGGTCCGTGGCCGGCGTCATCGGGCCGGCCGGCGTCTCTGTGTTCGTGCGCCAGCCGCCGTAGGTCACCGCCGCCGCGCCGATCAGGGCGATGAAGACGCCGACCTTGCGGGTCAGGTCGACCTCGTCCGGCACGTCGCCATCGACCGGGATGTCGATGATCCGGTAGAGCACGAGGAGCAGGGCGAGCGCACCCAGCCCGAGCAGGATCACCGGCGCGGGCAGGTCCGCCGGCAGCGCGCCGGCCGCCCGCGCGGCCACGATCGCAATGGCGGCGACCGAGATCAGGAACAGGAGGATGTCGATGAAGCCGAGAGCCTCCCATCCGCTTCCGCTCTCGCTGGCGCTGAAGCCGGCGATGTCCACGCTGACTCCGTACCACGGGAGGAACAGCGATATCAGGAGGACTATGCCTCCGACGCCGGCGATCATGTCGCCGGTCGTCAGTCTGGATGTATCCATGGGCACGACGATATGGCGCGCATCGGTCGGCTTCCGCTAGCTGCGGAGCCCGACGGCCCACGAGCTGAGGTATTCCTGCTGCTCGGGCGTCAGGGCGTCGATCGCAACGCCGAGCGATTCCAGCTTCAGCCTGGCGATCTCCTCGTCGATCTCGATGGGCACCGGCAGCACCCGCTTCTCGAGCTGCTCGCCGTCCACCGTCAGATGCTCGACCGCGAGCGCGAGGTTCGCGAAGCTCATGTCCATCACCGCGGCGGGGTGGCCCTGGCCGGCGGCCAGGTTCACCACGCGCCCGCTCGCCAGCAGGTGCACGCGCCTGTCGCCGAGGTCGTACTCCTCCACCAGCGGGAGGACCTGGCGCACGCGCCCGGCGGCGAGCTCGCGCAGGTCGTCGAGGTCGATCTCCACATCGAAGTGGCCCGCGTTGGCCAGGATCGCGCCGTCGCGCACGCGCTCGAGGTGCTCGCGGCGCAGCACCGAGCGCGAGCCCGTGACCGTGATGAAGAGGTCGCCGCGCTCGGCCGCGTCGAGGGCCGGCATGACCTCGAAGGCGTCCATCCGGGCCTCGAGCGCGCGCATCGGATCGACCTCGCAGACGATCACGGTCGCGCCCGCGCCGCGGGCGCGCTGGGCGATGCCCTTGCCGGTGGCGCCGTAGCCGAACAGCACGAGCGTGCGCCCCGCGAGCAGCAGGTTCGTGGCGCGCAGGATGCCGTCGAGCGCGGACTGGCCGGTGCCGTAGCGGTCGTTGAAGGTGCGCTCCGTGCGCGACTCGTTAACCGCGACCACGGGGCACGCCAGCTTCCCCTCGGCCTCGAGCCGGCGCAGACGGAGCGTGCCGGTGGTCGTCTCCTCCGCCCCGCCCCTGACCGGCTGGCCACGCTCGTGGAGCAGCATCAGCAGGTCGGCGCCGTCGTCGAGCGTGATGTCGGGCTGCCAGTCGGCCAGCGCGTGAACGTGCTGCGCGTAGGTCTCGATGTCCTCGCCCCGGCGCGCCTGCACCGGCACGCCGAGCTCCACGAGCGCGGCGGCCACCTCGTCCTGGGTGGTGAGCGGGTTCGCCGAGCAGAGCGCCACCTCGGCACCGCCGGCGCGTGAGCGCCTGCATCAGGTTCGCCGTCTCGGCGGTCACGTGAAGGCAGGCGGCCACCTTCACGCCGTCGAGCGGCTGCCCCGCCCTGAAGCGCTCGCGAATCGAGCGGAGGACCGGCATCTGGCCCTCCGCCCATTCGATCCGCGCTAGCCCACGCTCGGCGAGCGAGGCGTCGGCGATGTCCTGTTGGGGCCGGCCAGGCATAGGCGGGGGGCCCGGGGGGCGTGAGCCCCCCGGATCTAATAGCGGTAGTGCTCGCTCTTGTACGGGCCCTCTACGGGCACGCCGATGTAGGCGGCCTGCTCGGGCGAGAGCTCGGTGAGCCGCGCCCCCAGCGCCTCGAGGTGCAGGCGGGCCACCTTCTCGTCCAGGTGCTTCGGCAGCACGTAGACCTTCTTCTCGTACTCGTCGTTCTTCGTGAACAGCTCGACCTGGGCGATCGTCTGGTTCGTGAACGAGTTCGACATCACGAAGCTCGGGTGGCCGGTGGCGTTGCCGAGGTTCAGCAGGCGGCCCTCCGAGAGCACGATGATCGAGTGGCCGTCTGAGAAGCGCCACTCGTCCACCTGCGGCTTGATGTTCACGCGCTCGATGCCGTCGAGCTTCGCGAGCCCGGCCATGTCGATCTCGTTGTCGAAGTGGCCGATGTTGCCCACGATCGCCTGGTGCTTCATGCGGCTCATGTGGTCGGCCGTGATGATGTCCTTGTTGCCGGTGGCGGTGACGAAGATGTCCACGTCGCCGACCACGTCCTCGAGCCGTGCCACCTGGTAGCCGTCCATGGCGGCCTGGAGCGCGCAGATCGGGTCGATCTCCGCGATCAGGACGCGCGCGCCCTGGCCGCGCAGCGACTGCGCGCAGCCCTTGCCGACGTCGCCGTAGCCGCAGATCAGCGCGGTCTTGCCGCCGATCATCACGTCGGTGCCGCGGTTGATGCCGTCGATCAGCGAGTGGCGGCAGCCGTAGAGGTTGTCGAACTTCGACTTCGTGACCGAGTCGTTCACGTTGATGGCCGGGAACAGCAGCGTGCCGGCCTCCTGCATCTCGTACAGGCGGTGGACGCCGGTGGTGGTCTCCTCCGTGACGCCCTTCACCTGCTCGCCGATGCGGGTCCACTTCTGCGGATCCTCGGTGAGCGTGCGCTGGAGCAGCCCGAGCACGACCTGGAACTCCTCCGAGTCGGCCGAGGCGGGATCCGGCACCGCGCCGGCCCTCTCGAACTCGGCGCCCTTGTGCACGAGCAGCGTGGCGTCGCCACCGTCGTCGAGGATCATGTTCGGTCCGTCGCCGTCGGGCCAGCTGAGCGCCTGATCGGTGCACCACCAGTACTCCTCGAGCGTCTCGCCCTTCCAGGCGAACACGGGAATGCCGGCCTCGGCGATGGCCGCGGCGGCGTGATCCTGGGTCGAGAAGATGTTGCAGGAGCACCAGCGCACCTCGGCGCCGAGTGCTACGAGCGTCTCGATCAGCACGGCCGTCTGCACGGTCATGTGGAGCGAGCCCATGATCTTGGCGCCCTTGAGCGGCTGCTCGGCGCCGAACTCCTCGCGCATGGCCATGAGGCCGGGCATCTCGTGCTCGGCGAGGCGGATCTCCTTGCGGCCGAACTCGGCCAGTGAAAGGTCTGCGACCTTGAAGTCCTGCTTGGTGGTCGTCTCGGTGACGGTCATGCGGCGGTTGTCTCCGTAAGTCTCGGGGGCGTGTCCATCGCGAGGAGGCGCTGGTGCTTCTGCTGCTCCCATGAGAGCCAGGCGTCGGACTCCACTCCCTCCGGCAGCGTGGGACGCTCCTCGAACCAGTGCTCGAGGGCGGCCTGCAGGTCCGGATCGGAGGCGTGACGCTTGGCGAACGCAACGTCGGAGAGGGCGCAGTCGAACCGGGCGAGCAGCTCGCGCAGCGTTCGCAGACGCTGCAGCTCGCCGGGTCCGAAGATGCGATAGCCCTTCGGCGTGCGCAGTGGCTCGATCAGGCCGGCGCTCTCTATGTAGCGCAGCATTCGAGGCGACCAACCGGTCGTCTCAGCGGCCTCGTTGATGGTGAGCCCCTCCATCGCGACCGCAAAGCTTAACACGATCGTGTCAAGGTTGGCGGGCGGGGCGTTCCCGAACGGAGCACCGAAGGGTGCTCGAGCCGACTCGGTCGCAGTTAACCCCGCCTACCCGTGGCAAACCTGGATGGAGTGGCACCCGGGCGTCGCGGGCACCCTTTTAGAGCTGGTGTTTGAACTGCTCGAGCGCCTCCACCGGCGATGGGTCCACCCCGGCCAGCACGGCCATGTAGACGCTCACGATGTCGCCCAGCAGGACGAGCGAGAGCACCCGTTCGAGGCGGCTCTCGCCGCGGGACTCCAGCTGGATGACCGGCGCGCCGGTGCGCCCGACCTCGGCTGCCATCAGCTCGATCCGGCGCTTCACCCTCGGGTGCTGGTCCGGATCGCCGAGGAAGACGCCCGCGAACGGCGCCTCGGCGCGGCCACGCTCCCAGCCGCAGATCTGGTTGTGGTTGGCCTCGGGCAGCTCGGTCCAGAACGCGGGTGCCTTCGCGTTCTCGTTGATCTGCGTGCTCCAGCGCCGCCCGACGGCAACGGTGCTGGCCGCGCCGTGCAGCACCGGAATCGTCCCGGCGAGCTCACGCGCAACGCGCTTCGCAAGCGAGTCCTCGGCCCCGCCGGGACCCCACTCCTCAACGAGCTGCTCAAGCAGCGCCGCGGCGGTATCGATCTCGGCGTGCACCGCAGGAGCGGCACCGCACAGCGCCGCACACTCCAGCGCGCCGATCGTCATGTACACGACCGCGGCCCGCGGCTGCATCCCGGCCGGCACGCCGATCACGGGCACACCCTCCTCGCGGGCGAGCTCAGCGAGCGCGCCGCCCGTGGTGAGTGCCACGCGCTGCGTGCCCGCGGCGCCGGCGGCTTCGAAGCACGCGAGCGTTTCCTCGGTGTCGCCCGAGTAGCTGGCGCACAGGACGAGCGAGTCCGGCGGGATCCATGACTCGAGCGCATACCCGCGGACCACGGTGATCGGCCGCGTGGCGCGATCGCCAAGGGCGGCCAGCGCCAGGTCCCCGCCAATCGCGGAGCCGCCCATTCCGCACACCACGAGCCCCCCGGGCAGATCGCGCGGGCGGATGCCCGCCGACTCAGCCCGCCACAGGGCGTCGCCCAGCTGCAGCGGCTGCGCCAGGACGTCCCCGAGCATCCCGGCCGGGTCCACGCCCTCGATGCTGTCTGCGTTCAACTCATTCATGAGATTCGCTCCCCGGCCGGGACGGTGGCACCCGGCTCGATACGGGCTCCGGGCCCGACTACGGCGTTGTCTTCGATCACAGCCCGGGCACCCACCATGGCATCCGGCCCCACGCGTGCGCGCTCGCCCACGCGCACCCCCTCGGCAAGCACGGACTCCACCACGGCGGCGTCCGCTCCCACGTGCACCCGCTCGTGGAGGACGGAGCGCTCGACGCGCGCGTCGGTGCCGACGGAGCAGTGGCGCCCAAGCACGCTCTGTGGCCCGACGTGCGCCCCGGACAGCAGGCAGTTCGCGTATACGAGCGAGCCGGTCTCGTCGCGCGGCGGCAGACTCGAGTGCACCCGCCCGGCCAGCAGGTCCCAGGTGGCCTCGAGGTAGCGCTCGGGCGTCCCGATGTCGATCCAGTAGCCGGCGGCGTCGTACCCGTACAGCCCGTTCCCCACGAGCGTCGGGAAGACCTCGCGCTCGAAGGACACGGCGCGTCCCGCCGGAATCGCCTCGATGACCTCGCGTTCGATCACGTACGCACCGGCGTTGATCCGGTTGGTGGGCGCCTCGCCGCCGCCCTTCTCGATGAACTCCTTGACCTGACCATCGTCCGCGGTGGGCACGACCCCGTAGCTCGAGGTGTCGTCGACGGGATAGAGGGCCAGCGTCGCCCGCGCCCCCGTGCGCTCGTGCTGCTCGAGCTCCGCGGTCAGGTCGATGTCGGTGAGCACGTCGCCGTTCAACACCAGCACCCGCTCCTCGAGCAGGCCCTCGTCGTGAGCGAGCCGCACGGGCCCGGCTGTGCCGAGCGGCTCGTCCTCGGTCACGTGGCGCAGGCGCATGCCGTCGTAGATGTCGCCGAGCACTGCCTTGACCGCCTCGGACATGAACCCGCACGAGAGGATCACCTCCTCGGCGCCGTGCGAGTGGGCCCAGTCGAGCATGAAGGAGAGGAACGGCCGCCCGGCGAGCGGCATCACGGGCTTCGGGGTCGTGAGCGTGAGCGGCCTTAGCCGCGTGCCCTCGCCGCCGGCCAGCACCAGGGCCTGCACGGCTAGCGGCCTATCCCCTCGTAGGTGAACCCCGCCTCCACGAGCTCCTCGCGGTCGAGGAAGTTGCGGCCGTCCACCACGAGCGGCACGCGCATGCGGCGCTTGACCTCGCCCGTCCAGTCGAGCTCCCGGAACTCGGGCCACTCCGTCACGAGCACGACGGCGTCGGCCCCGTCGATCGCTTCGAGCGCGGACTCCGTGATACGGGCGCCTGCGAGCAGGTCCTCGGCCCGCTTCCCCGCCACGGGGTCGTAGGCCCGCACGTTGGCGCCCTCGCCGGCGAGCCGCCCCGCCAGCACCACGCTGGTGGCCTCGCGGATGTCGTCGGTGTCAGGCTTGAAGGCCAGGCCGAGCAGCGCGACCTCCTTGCCGGCCAGCGGGCCGAGGTGCTTCTGAAGCTTGCTGATCGTGCGCCGCTTCTGGAGCTCGTTCACCTCCACGACAGCCGTGAGCAGCTGGAAGTGGTAGCCGGTGTTGCCCGCGAGCTGCTTGAGCGCCTGAACGTCCTTCGGGAAGCAGGAGCCGCCGAAGCCCACGCCAGCCTGCAGGAACTTCGGCCCGATGCGATCGTCGAGGCCCATCCCGCGCGCGACCTCGCGCACATCCGCGCCGAGCTCCTCCGACACGTTCGCGATCTCGTTGATGAAGCTGATCTTGGTGGCGAGGAACGCGTTCGATGCCAGCTTGATCATCTCGGCGCTGGCCACATCGGTGCGGACAACCTCTGCGCCGAGCGGCGCGTACAGCGCCTCGACCCGGTCGGCGTACTGCTCCGAGCCGCCGTTTGCGCCCACGACCACGCGGTCGGGCTTCATGAAGTCCGCCACGGCGCTCCCCTCCTTCAGGAACTCGGGGTTCGACACGTAGCCGATCCCCTCCCTGCGCCGCTGGATCGAGCGCCCGGTGCCGACCGGCACGGTGCTCTTCATGACGAGGGCGTGGTCGTCCGAGTCGCCGAGCTCGTCGATCACAGCCTCCACGCGCGAGAGGTCGGCGTCCCCGGAGTAGCTCGGCGGCGTGTCCACGCAGACGAACAGGAGCTGCGCGTGCTCGAGCACCGCCTGCATGTCGGTCGTGAAATGAAGACGCTCGGAGTTCTTCGTGATGACGTCGCCGAGGCCGGGCTCGTGGATCGGCAGCTCTCCGCGCGCGAGCGCCTCCACCTTCTCGGGGATGATGTCGCGCGCCCACACCTCGTGTCCGAGCTCCGCGAAGCACGCTGCGGTGACCGCACCGACCCAGCCGACGCCGATTACTCCGATCGGTTCCCTCTCCGTCATGCGCGCCGGAGCCTAGTCAGCAGCAGCGGCGGGTGGACCGCGCGATGGCCATCATCTGCTTCTTCGTGAGGGTCTGAAGCAGCGTGTTCGAGACCCAGTAGGCCGCCTTCGGCGTGCGCCAGGCCACCAGGCGCAGCCGGTCGCCCGCGAAATGCAACTCGTACTCGCGGCCGCCGACCGTGCGCTTCTCGGTCGGGCTGTCGAGGATCGGCGGGTCCTTCCAAGTGGTGCCCTGCAGTCCGTAGTACTCGCCGTTTGCGTCGGTGCGGCGTCATCACGATCCGGTAGGCGCCGTAGCGCTTGCCGTCGGGGGCCCTCAGCTTGTACACGCGCGGCGGCCCCACGAAAATCGACGAGTTCCGCAGCAGCGTCGGGTACAGCACCGGCAGCGAGCCGCCGGCGCCCCCCTGCACGGCCTGTAGCCCCTGGTCCTCGCCGAGGCCGCTGGCGTCGTAGACGCCGATCGAGCGGTCGCCTCGCCGCTGGCGCCGCTTCGGCTTGCGCGCCGGCCGCTCCTCCGGCGCCTCGCCGCGCGGACCGGGCGAGTCCTCGACGTTGAGGAACTGCTGGACCAGCCTTTGCACCTGCTCGTTGCTGGCCTCGACGAAGCTGGGTCCGATCTCCCCCTCGAAATGGATCTCCTGGATCGGCTGGCCGGCCGAGAAGTACGCGAGCTTCACGAGGCGCAGCACCTCCGACCTGCTGCGCAGGGTGGCGTCCGTGGCGGTGTTGCGACCGAAGATCTTCACGAGCCGGTCGCGGTTCTCGATCAGCTTGGTGTAGGTGACCTGCTGCTTCATCTGGCGCAGGAAGTCCTGCTGGCGCGCGGACCGCACCAGGTCCGTGTCGAAATGGCGGAAGCGCACGTACTGGAGCGCCTGGCGCGCGCACAGTCGCTGGTAGCCCGGGTCGATGTCGATGAACGTGAACTCCGCGCTGTCGTTGAAGTAGTCGCGGTCCACGTCGGTGTAGACGCAGCCGATCGCGTTCACGGCTCGCCAGAAGCCCTTGAACGTCACGTTGACCACGTGGTTGATCGACAGGCGCGTGAGCTGCTTCACCGTCTGGAAGGTCAGCGCGGGCCCGCCGTACTCGTAGGCCGCGTTGATCTTGTCCACGCCGTGGCCCGGAATGCGCACCTTCAGGTCGCGCGGCAGCGACATGATCGCCGTCGCCTCCTTGTCCGGGTTCAGGCGCACGAGCATGATCGTGTCCGAGCGCGCACCGCTCGCCCCCTCGCCGTTCGCACGAGGACGGCGGTCCGACCCGAGGATCAGGATCGTCTGCGCCTCGCCCGGGTCCGTGCTCGCGAGCTTGTTCTTGCCGAGCTTCAGCTCCGTGCCGAGCTCGAGCGCGCTCACGACCTTGTCGACCTCGTGGAAGGCCGCGACTGCCGTGGCGCCGGCGGCGGCGAACACGACGAGGAAACCGCCCAGCAGGAGGCGCTTCCAGAGTCCGGGGCGGGGAATGTCCTGGAACATCAGGCGATCTTCAGGCGGCGCGCGGCCAGCAGGTCGACGAACTCGACAAGTGCGGCCCGATACTGGCCGAGCGACCGGATCGACACCCACTCCTCCGGCCCGTGATGGCCGTCACCGGTGGGGCCGCACTCCACCGCGGGCACACCGGCCTCGAGGAACGAGATCGCGTCCGAGGCGCCGTCGCGGCCCACGCCGAGTCGCTCGCTCGTGGGCTCGGCCACGCGTCCGATCGCCGTGCCGAGCGCCTGAACGTACGGGTCGTCGCGCGCCACGATCGCCGGCTGGCGGTGGAACACCTTCGCCACGTGCACGTCCGGGAGCGCCTCCACCGCGGCCCTGATCGCCTCGTGGTCCTGGCCCGGGAGGTAGCGCACGTCCACGTCGATCACACAGAGGTCCGGCACCTTGTTCATCGCGTCCCCGCCGACGATGCGGCCCAGGTTGATCGAGGGCCGGTCGAACAGGTCCGAGGACTCGCGCGCGAATGGGAGGCTCTCGATCTGGCGGAAGGTGTCGATGGCCTTGAGCACCGCGTTGTCGCCGACCCACGGTGTCGAGCCGTGGGCCGCCGTGCCGGTCACCTCGATCCTCATGGCGAGCACACCCTTCGCCTGGATGCCGATGTGGAGGTCGGT
This sequence comes from uncultured Thermoleophilaceae bacterium, assembly GCA_963837445.1. Lineage (GTDB taxonomy): Bacteria > Actinomycetota > Thermoleophilia > Solirubrobacterales > Thermoleophilaceae > JACVRW01. Next base: position 314,857 of record CAWINK010000021.1, read on the forward strand.
GGGCTCGCCGGTGATCGCGAAGTCGCCGAGGTACCCCTCTCGCACGAGGTAGTCCGAGCCGCGGTCGTCGAGCTCCTCCGACTCCTCGTCCGCGACGCAGACGAAATGCACCCGCACGCGGTCCTGTGTGGCGATGTCGCGGAAGGCGCAGATCATGGACGCGAGGCCGCCCTTCATGTCGTAGGCGCCGCGGCCGTAGAGGCGGTCGCCGTCGATGCGCGGCTCGAACTGCTCCGGCCGGCCCGGCACCACGTCCAGATGCCCGTGCAGCACGATCGTCGTGCCGCTCGCGGGACCGACCGTGGCCGTCAGCAGCGGACGTCCGTTGTGCTGAGTGCCCGTCACCTCCACGTCGCGCGCCTCGAGCCAGCCCTTCACGAAGCCAGCGGCGGCCTGCATTCCCTCGAGGGTGGACGTGTCGTAGGTGATCAGACGCTCGGTGAGAGCGCGTTCATCCACCTGGCTGAGAATAGCCGGGGCGCCCGGGCCGGGCCCGGGCGGTGCGGCAGCGCCACCGAACGGCGGCATCGAAGGGGGTGCTATCGAAGTTCTCCGCGATATACGCGGTTAATCGCGATCGGTCCCCTCCTCAGTGCTGCCGTTCATCAACGCTGCCGTTCAACCGTGACGCCGGGGCGCTCCGCTTCGACCTCCGCCCGGACCCAGCAGCCGGCCAGGTGATCGTTCACGAGGCCACATGCCTGCATCATCGCGTAGGCGGTGGTGGGCCCGACGAAGCGGAACCCGCGCTTCTTCAGGTCCTTGCTCAGCGCGGTGGACTCGGGCGTGATCGCGGGCAGGTCGTCGAGCGAGCGCGGGGCCCGCCGCCGCCCGCTCGGTGCGTAGGACCAGATCAGCTCGGCCAGCGACTCGCCGTCGGCGCGCATGGCCCTCGCCGCCACGGCGTTCGCGATCGCCGCCTCGATCTTGCCGCGGTGGCGGACGATGCCGGCGTCGGCGAGCAGGCGGGCCACGTCGCGATCCCCGAAGCGCGCAACGGCGTCGATCTCGAAGCCCGCGAACGCCGCCCGGAAGTTCTCGCGCTTGCGCAGGATCGTGAGCCAGGACAGGCCCGACTGGAAGCCCTCCAGCACCATGCGCTCGTAGAGCCCGCGGTCGTCGGTCACCGGCCGGCCCCACTCCGCGTCGTGGTAGGCGAAGTAGTCGGGACTGGACCCGCCCCACCAGCATCGCCGGCGCCCGTCCGGGCCGGTCGCAAGCGCGGTCGCCACGCGGATGAAGCTATACCCTCGGCGCCGTGCACATCCTCGTGCTAACCGACCGCGACTGGACGCATCCGCAGGGTGGCGGAACCGGCACCAACCTCTACGGGCAGGTCTCGCGCTGGCTGGCGTGGGGCCACCGCGTGTCGCTGATCGCGTCCGCCTATCCGGGCTGCGAGCCATACGAGGAGCACGGAGAGCTGGCCATCCACCGGGTCGGCGGCCGCTCCACGGTCTTCCCGCGCGCGATCTGGAGGCAATGGCGCGGCCTCGTTCCCGACGCCGACGTGACGCTCGAGGTGGTGAACGGCATCACCTTCCTGACGCCGCTGTGGCTACGGGGCCCGCGGGTGACCCTCGTCCACCACATCCACCGCGACCACTACGTGCGCGAGATGGGCCGCACGGGCGCCGTGGCGGCCTGGGCGCTCGAGACCGCGCCGCTCAAGCTGCTCTACCGCGGCTCGCGCTTCCTGACGATCTCCGATGCCGCCGCACTCGACATCGCCGCGCTCGGCATCTCGCCCGAGCAGATCGAGATGAACTACATCGGCGTGGAGCTGGACGCCTACGAGCCGGGTCGCCGCGCGGAGCACCCGATGCTGCTCTACCTCGGCCGCCTCAAGCGCTACAAGCGGATCGAGCTGCTCCTGGACGTGCTCGAGCAGATCCCGGAGGCCACGCTCGAGATGGCCGGCGAGGGCGACCACCGCGAGGCGATCGAGCACGAGATCGCCCGGCGCGGGCTCGCGCCGCGCGTGCTCATGCACGGCCACGTGAGCGAGGAGAAGAAGCTCGAGCTGCTCCAGCGCGCCTGGGTCAACATGACGGCGTCGTCGGCCGAGGGCTGGTGCCTCACGGTCATGGAGGCAGCAGCCTGCGAGACGCCCAGCGTGGCCATGGCCGTGGGCGGACTGCCCGAGTCGATCGTGGACGGCGAGACCGGCCTGCTCGCTCGCACTCCGGAGGAGCTCGTGGAGAAGACGAGCCTGCTCGTCACGGACGGCGAGTTGCGCGAACGGCTGGGCGCGCGCGCCCGAGAGCGCGCCCGCGAGTTCACCTGGGACCGCGCCGCAGAGCACAACCTGCGTGCGCTGGAGGAGGAGCGGGAGCGGCAGGTGGATCGCCCCTCGGCGGTGCGCAGCCTGGCGCGCACGGACACAGGGCGCGCGGCCGGGCTCGCCGCCTCGGTGATCGCAGGCAACGTGATCGCGCTCGCCTTCACGATCGTCTTCGCCCGGGTGCTCGGTGCGAGCGACTACGGCTCGCTGGCCGCCCTGCTGTCCGCCTTCATCATCCTGATGGTTCCCGGCTCGGCCCTTCAGATCGCCGTCGCGAGGGACGTGAGCACCGCCGCGGCATCGGGTCATACGAACGCGGGCGCCGGCGTCCGACGATGGCTCGGGCATCTTTTGCTGGCCACGGTGGTGGTGGCGCTGCTTGCGATCCCGCTGCGCCACGTGCTCGCGGCCATCCTGAACGTCGACGAGGCCTGGGCGGCCGCTGCGGTGCCGCTCACGGCGATGCTGTGGATGGTCGTGTCGGTGGAGCGCGGCGCGCTCCAGGGACTCCAGCGCTACAGGCTCGTGGCCTGGAGCATCATCGGGGAGGCCGGTGCACGGCTCGCCTTCGCCATCCTCCTCGTTGGCGTGGGACTCGACGTGACCGGGGCCTTCCTCGGAAGCGTGATGGGGCTCGTGGCCGTGGGTCTGCTGCTCGCGGTACCGCTGTTCAGGCAGGTGCCGCACGGCGAGGGAACTCCGCTGCGCGACCTGCTCGCCGGCGCCTGGGTGCCCGTCATCGGGCTGATGCTGCTGTTCGCGCTCCAGGAGCTGCACGTGATCGTCGTGAAGCACGAGGCCGACGGCGACGCTGCCGGCTCCTACGCCGTTGCGGCGGTGGCGGCCAAGGCGATCATCTGGGTGGCCGTGGGGCTCGGCATGTACCTGCTTCCCGAGGCCGCCCGCCGTGTGCGCGGAGGCGAGGACGCGCGCCCGATCCTGCTGCGAACGCTGGCGCTGATCGCCGCCGCCGCGGTGCCGATGGTCCTGATCTATGCCGTGGCCGCCGAGCCCCTGCTGGGCGCGGTGTTCGGGGATGACCTGACCGGGGCGGCCGGGGCGCTGCCGTGGCTCGGGCTCGCGATGGCGCTGCTGGCCTGCGCATACCTCGCCGTCCAGTACCTGCTCGCGATAGGGCAGAGGAGCTTCATCGGGGTGCTTGCCGCGGCCGCCGCCGTGGAGGTGCTCGCGCTGCTCGTCGTGGGCGCCAACCTCACCAGCATCGCGCTCGCTCTGTTCGGTCTGCAGCTGATCTGCGCGGCATCGATGCTGTTGCTGTCGCTGCGCACGCCGGCCCCGCCCGGCGTCGCAACCGCGTGAGCGCCGAGCCGCTGGAGCGCCCCCGCGGTGCCCGGCGCTTCCTCGTCCTGTTCAGGCTCTGGCGCCGTGAGGCCCAGGACCCCGAGCCGTTCTACACGCTGCTCGCCGCGGAGGCGGCGGAGGACTTCGAGCGCCGCTACGGGCCGCTGCGCGGCCAGCGCATCGTGGACGTGGGCTGCGGCCCCGGCTTCTACACGCGGGCGCTGCGCGAGCGCGGCGCGGACGTGATCCCCGTGGACAACGACCTGGAGGAGCTCACCCTCGCCGGCAACCCGCCCGAGAACGCCCTCGTGGCCGACGCCACGGCGCTGCCGTTCGAGGACGGCAGCGTCGACGGCGTGCTCTGCTCGAACATGCTCGAGCACACCCCCGACGCCGAGGCCGTCGTGGCCGAGCTGGCGCGCGTGCTGCGCCCCGGAGGCTGGGGGTATGTGTCCTGGACCAACTGGTACTCGCCCTGGGGCGGGCACCTGATGGCGCCCTACCACTTCCTCGGCCCGCGGCTCGGGCCGCGCGTCTACGAGCGCCTCCACGGCAGGCCACGCAAGCACGCGTACGGCGAGACGCTGTGGGCTGTTCACGTGGGGCCGATGCTGCGCTTCGTGCGCGGGCTCCCGGGCGTCGAGATCGAGCGGGTGGAGCCGCGCTACTGGCCGCGGCTCGCGTTCATCGCGCGCATCCCGCTGGTGCGTGAGGTGCTCATGTGGAACTGCGTGATCCGGATGCGGAAGCTCGCCTGAGCCTCGCCGCGAGCAGCAGCCCGGCCCAGAGAAGGCAGAGCACTGCGAGCAGCGCCACCCAGTGGGCGCCGACCAGGTCGTTGGGGTAGCCGAACTCATTGCCGCCGCGATCGCGCGCCGGGAAGACGAGGTAGATGAGCGGCAGCGCGCCGATGCAGCTCGCGGCCACGAGCAGCAGGCGCCGCACGCTCACGCCGGCACGGAGCGCGAGGACCGCGAGCGGCCCGAGCACGGCCCCGGCGCGGAGCGCGAACAGGAAGCCGCCGGCGAGGGCTATGGCGAGGCCTGCGGCGAGGGCGTAGCGCCAGGGGAGGCGGACGAGCGGGTCGGCGTCTGCGTCCGCCGGGGCTTGTGGCGATTTCTGGGGGTCTGACCTCGTGTCCGACCCCCACCGCCGCCGCAGCTCCGCCACCAGCATGAACGCCAGCATCGCCGCCACGACAGCCAGCGAGAGCACGTAGGCGACGTTCGCCGCCCGCTGCGGCGCGAAGGCGAAGCGTGCGCTGGCGCAGTCCGCCGGGGCCTGCCAGCCGGTCGCGAAGCCGTCGATCGGCTCAGGTGGACCGAGGTCGCGCTCCTCACCGCCGCGCGCCGCGCAGTAGGCGTGCCAGCCCTTCGACCAGCTCTCGGCGAGCACGAGCCATGCGGGGCGGTCGCTCAGCGCCAGCCGGACGCCGTCTCGGTCTCCGTTCCAGCCCTCACCCGGGTCGGTGACACGCGGCAGCGCGGCGGTCGCGACCGGCTCCGGGGCGGCCGACGCGAGGCGCACCTGATCGGCGCGGAAGACCTGGCCCGGCTCCGATGACACGCTCGACTCGCCGGCGGGAAGCGTCACCGAACCGCATCCACGGAGCCGGAGGGGGCGTCCCGCCTCGAGCGTCGCGACCGTGCCGGTGACCCGCGCTGGAACGCCCGCCACGCTGACCGCGCCGCAGCCACTGTCGAACCGGCGCGCGCCACCCGCCTCCGGCACTGAGATGCCGCTCCCCTCAACCTCCGCGATCGCCACGCTCCGAAGCCGTCGCCCGGGCTGGCGGGCCGGGCGCGTGGCCAGCACGGTCAGGCGGAAGCTGCGCCCAGCGAGCGCAGTGGGGAGCTCGACGGTGCCGTCTGGGCGCACCGCGGCCGTGACCGCCACGCGCTCGACCAGCCCGGTGGGCAGACGCCTGGCCTCAGCGGGCGTGACGCTGGACGCGGCCACCTGCACCTGGGCCGGCGTGGCGTGCTCCGCCGGGCCCGGCACGAGCCGCAGCTGAGAAACCCGCACGCGGGCCGGCGTCTGCCACTCGATCCAGGGGGGCCTCTCGCCAGGCAGCCGGTCCCCGACCCACGCGCTGGTGGGGTCGCCATCGAACGCCGACGACGCCCTGTTCAACGGCACGCCCTCGAAACGGCTGGAGCTGCGCATCCGCGGCGCCGCGGCAGCGCGGTTGCCCGCGACACGCTCGAGCGCGTCGTCCGCCGCCGCCGGGTCGACGCTCGCCCATCCGCTCAGCTCGAACGTGCGCCCCTCCGGCAGCGTCACGCGGCGGGCGATAGCCCGCTCGGGATCCACGGCGTCGAGTGGGCTGCGTGCCTGCGGGACCCCCACATCGGCCCCGGCGCGGTACGGAAAGTCCGCGGTCGTGCGTTCGAGCAGGACATCGATCGCCGTGCGGGACAGGTCGGCACCGCTCGCCTCGCGCGCCGCGTCGATCGGCAGCCTGAGCGTCTCGCGAACGTCGAGGCCAGCCAGCTCGAGCTCATCGATACCGCCGCCGCCGCGGCCGCGCTCGCGACCCAGCACCTCGCCGATGCGGATGCGCAGCGAGCTGAGCGGGCGCCCGCTCAGCTCGAGCTCGTTCCAGCCTCGCTCCACCCCAACCGTGCGCTCCCCGCCGCCGTTCTCGGAGACCTTCACGGATGCGGTGACCCCCCGGGCGTCCGAGTGCGGGAACAGCCGGAGCGTCCGAGGGGCGAGCGGGCGGCGGAAGCCCAGCTCGATCCAGCGCTGGCCGGCGTCGAGGTTCTTGTCCGCGAGCCAAGACGTGGAGAGGTCGCCATCCACCGCCGCGAACGGCCGGTGCTCGGGGAAGATCGCCTGCCCCGCCTGGATCGGCGATTCAAGCGTGCGCAGTCCGCGGTAGAGCGCGAGCGTTCGCTGGTCGTTCGACTCTTGATCGAAGAGCTCGAAGGTCGGTGAGTCGGGCGAGATCTCGTCATCGGGCCCGAGGGTCGGGCCGTAGCGAAGCCGCAGACGCGCGGAGTTCACGACCCTGCGCCGGTTCGAGTCCGTGAGCACGAGCCTCCCGCCGCGTTCGAGTGCGTCGCGCAGCTCGGCAGGGCTGAGATCGCCCGCGTAGCGGAGCGCGCCCGCCGGGAGCGCCCCATGGGCAGCGAGAGCCGCGATACCGTGCGCGTCGCCGTCGAGCACGGTCATGCCGGCCACCCGGTGCACGCGGACGGCGTCGGCCGCATCCGCGATCCCGTAGCGCCGCACCGATGGAAGCTCGAGCGGGGCTCCTGCCCAGCCGCGTGCCGGGACCACCCGTTCGCGAGGGCCGTAGCTCTGCTCCGGCCGACGCAGCCCCGGCTCCTCCGAGAGTGCCCGCTCGGCGCGCGCGGGATCGAGTGCGCCGCTTCGCTCGGGCCGCCCGTCCGCCGGCACGAGAAGAGTGCCGGCGCCGCTGAGCCGCAGCAGGCGCTCCAGCTGGCCCGGCACGAGGCGATCCTGCTGAACCAGGTCGTCCACCACCTCCTGGAACTGACTCGAGCGGCGGTCCGCGTAGGGAACGATCTCCCGCACGAGCAATGGGCGCTCGGACAGCGTCGGACCGATCGGGTCCATCGTGTCCCCCCAGCGGTAGTAGCCGAACAGCTCCCCGGGCATCACGGCCACGCGACGGTCGCTCGCGGTGTCCCGGTCCGCATCGGCGATCGCGGATCGCCAGTGGGCCGGGACCTCGCCATAGGCCTGCCGCTCGTCCACGGCGTCACCGGTCACGAGCGGCAGCCCGAACACAAACGGGATCAGCAGCGCCGGCACGACGAGCCAGCGCCGCCGCGCCGCAAGCGAGGCGGCCGCCGCGCCGGCGAGGCAGGCGAGGCTCAGGGCGAGCAGCGGCGCGATCTTGTAGGTGGTGCGGAGGAACTGGAGCGACTCGACCCGTTCGTAGGCGAACAGGAGGAAGCGCCGGAACGGCGTGCCGTTCGGGAAGCCGGCGAACATCACGAGCAGCGCCCCCATCGCGAGCAGGACGAAGAACGGGGCATAGCGCCAGCGACGCGTGGCGAGCACTCCGCCGAAGGCGAGCAGCGGGGCGAGGAACGACCCGACGATCACGCCCTCGTTGAACAGATAGGTGGGCCCTGCTGGCAGGAACGGCTCGGTCACGCCGAAGCCCACGCCCACGTACATCGTCCAGAAGCCGAGCAGCCGGATCGACTCGGACAGGCTGGAGGTGCCCCAGATCGTGCCGGGCTGCTCCGTGAACGAGAGGAACTCCTCGCCGTACGGGCCCTGAAGAAGCACCGGCACCGCCCACCAGGCCGAGGCCAGCGCCGCGAGGAGCCCGGCCCGCCAGCCGAAGCTCCAGATCTCACCCCACGAACGCCGCAGCACAGCCGCCTCGTAGACGAGCAGCGCCGCCGGTGCCACGAGTGCCCAGGCGATCACCCCTGCGTTCACCCCACCCCCTGCCAGCGACAGGATCAGCGCGAACGCCACGGGGCAGCGCCACCCACGCGGGCTGGCCAGACCACGGTGCGCGGCGAGCATCAGCCAGGGCAGCGCCGCATATGCCAGCAGCGTGATCGTGCCGCGGCTGGTGAAGGTCACGGTGTACGGGTTGAGCAGGAAGAACAGGCCCGCGACCAGGTGCGCCGGACCACGCTCCGGCCGGTACAGCTCGTCCATCAGACGCACCGCCCCCCATGCGGCGAGCCCGAGCAGCAACCCAAGCCAGACCCGCTGCGCCACCCAGATGGAGATGCCGAGCGCGTCGGCGGCGGCGAACCACGGCCCCATCGGGAACAGGTAGCCCACGAACTGGCCGCTCTGCACGTGCCCGAGGTCCGTGGTGGAACTCCACACGTCTCCCACCCGCGAAAGGAACAGCCCGGGGTCGGCGGAAAGCTCGAGGCGCGTGTCCGAGTACGCGTCGCCGGGCCGCTGGAGGAACGCGAGCAGGAGCGCGAGTGCCCCGAGGACAGGGGAAATCAGGCGACCAGACCGGAGGCGAGCCACGCCCTGAGCGTATGCTCTCCGGCCGGATGTCCCGGTCGGCCGCGGTTGCGATTCCCTGCTGGAACGGCCGCCGCTGGCTCGACGGCTGCCTCGTATCCGTGCTCGCCCAGACCCGCAGCCCGGATGCCGTGATCGTCGTCGACAACGGCTCGGAGGACGGGTCGCCGGATCACGTGCGCGAGCACTTCCCGGGCGTGCGCGTGCTCGAGCTCGGCGCGAACACCGGTTTTGCAGGCGCCGCGAACGTCGGACTGCGGGTCGCCGAGACGGACTTCGTGGCGCTGGTGAACACCGACGTGCGCCTCGAACCCGACTGGCTCGAGCGCACCTGCGCGGTGCTGGAGGCCTCACCACAGGCTGCCTCGGTTGCGACGAAGATGCTGGACCTGGAGGACCCGTCGCTCGTCTACGACACCGGTGACATCCTCCGGCGCGACGGAGCCTGCGAGCAGCGCGGCCGCTTCGAGCGCGACGACGGGCGCTTCGACCAGCCCGGCGAGGTGTTCGGCGCATGTGCCGGCGCGGCCCTCTACCGGCGCGCTCCGGTCCTCGAGCTGGGCGGCTTCGACGAGCGCTTCTTCCTCTACCTCGAGGACGTCGACCTCGCGCTCAAGCTGCGCCTCGCCGGCTGGACCTGCATGTACGAGCCGGCTGTGGCACTGCACGCCGGAGAGGGCTCGGGCCAGCCACCCGAGCGCCCCGTTCACGCGTGGGTGGAGCGCAACACGCTGCTGCTGGTGGCGCGGGCGTTCCCCTGGTCCTGGCTGCCGCTCATCCTGTGGCGCCAGGTGGGCTGGGCGTGGCACGCCCTGCGCCGCCGGCGCCTCGCCCGCCACCTGCGCGGCGCACTCTCCGCGCTACCGCTGCTCCCGGCAATGTGGCGCGAGCGCCGCGGGCTGCGGGCCTTTCCGGTGCCAATTGACCAGGCGGTGCCGCCGCACCCGCTGCGCGGACACAGCTGGCACTGAAGGGCCCGCGGACGCCAGGTGGCAGGAAATCGGTGCGGAAAACGCACCGTTTCTCTGCCACCTGGGGAGCTAGGCGCGGAGGACCAGCTCGCGGATCGCCGCGCGGAAGTGCTCCGACGAGTAGCGCTGGGCCGCCTCGCGCGCGGCGGCCGCAAGCCGCTCACGCTCGGGCTCATCCTCAATGAGGTCTTTCGTCCGAGCCGCCAGCTCGGATGGCGAGCGCCACCAGACGCCCGTGCGCCCGTCCTCGACCACCTCGCCCTGGCCGCCCGCCGGAAACACGAGCGGGACCGCCCCGTGAGCCATCGCCTCCACGGTGGTGATCCCGAAGTGCTCGAGGCGCTCGGGGTGGCGGCGCGCGTCCTGCGCGTGGCCGGCGGCATGCCAGAACAGGGCGGCGCGCGAGTAGAGCTCGAGCAGCTCGTCGCGCGGCACGTCCACACGCAGCTCAGCGGGCAGGCCCTCGGCGCGGCGGCGGACCTCCTCGACATAGCCGGGATCGTCGCCGCCGCCTGCCAGGACGAGGCGCCAGCCGGGGGCGTCGAGCGCCGCCAGGGCCTCGAGCAAGACGTGCTGGTTCTTCGAGTGCCAGCCGCGGAAGAAGCGGCCGACGGCCAGGATCAGGCGCTCCTTCGGCGCGGGCGCTCCCGCCGGCAGCTCCACGGGAGGAGACACCACGACGGCGTCCACCCCAAGGCGCTCGCGGATGTGGCTGCGGGTGAACTCGGAGTTGCAGATGAAGCGCTGATACGAGGCGAGCGCCGCGGGGGCCCGGCTGACCCGAAGCGCCCGCAGGAGGCGGGCGCGCGGGCCGGTGTGGGAGCGGTGCGGAAACTGGACCATCGCTACCGAGCGATCCGCGCGGCTCCGCGGCGGCACCTCGTTCACCATCGCGAACAGGAGCTCGAGCCGCGGGCTCAGAGCCGTGACGGCGGCGGCGTCGGCCTGGCTCCACTCGAAGGACCCCGCGGGCACCTCGATGCCGAGCCGCCGCCACGAGGCCGGATCGGGCCGCTCCGGAGACAGCAGCGTGACCTGCGCCTGCGGCAACCGCAGCGCCTCCTCGAGAACGGTGAGGAAGTAGCGCTCCCCGCCTCCGAGGGTGGCCAGGTGCGGGTCGTAGAGACCGATCCTCACGCGGCGGCCGGCGTCAGGTTGCCCGTTCGCAGGTAGCGGGTGAACTCGCGCAGCAGGTCACGCTCGAGCAGCCGTGTGGAGATCGCGGTCACGCCGAGGAAGAGGGCCAGCTCGCACAGCACCTGCCAGAGCGGTCGCCCACCGCCCCAGAGCGCGAGCCGCAGGGCCACGGCGGCCGCGGCCCCCACGGCCACGGGCGCCGCGCCGCGCAGCCCGAGCGCCCAGAGCCGCACGCCGGGCAGCAGCCGGTGCACGTAGCGCGCGCGGACCACGAGCATTGCGAGCGAGACGAGTGCCCGGCCGACCACGAAGCCGGTGGCTCCCCAGAGCGCGAGCCCGGGCGCGGCGAGCGCGAGAAAGGCAACCGCCATGACGGCGGCCTCGACCGCCTGCGGCCGCGAGTCGCCGCGCGCGCGGTAGAAGGAGAACCAGTTGAAGCCGAGCTGCTGGAGCGCCGTGGCCACGGCCAGGCCCTGGAGCAGCACCACGGCCGGCTCCCACTCGTCCCCCAGCACGAACTCCACGAGGTCCGGCGCGAACAGGACGATGCCGGCGCAGAACGGGGCCGACCAGATCATGGCGGCGCGGTTCGACTTGACGAAGATCTCCTCGAGCGTCTGAACCTGATCGCGCACGGCGCAGATGGCCGGGTAGATCGTGCTCGCCACGACGTGGTCGGCACGGTCGGCGTAGCGGGTGAGCGTGTAGGCGAGCGTCACGTGCCCGACGGCCGCGATGCCGCCCCAGACGTCGAACGCGAGCAGCTGGCCCTGGAGCAGCACGAGCATCGCCGCGCTCGATACGAAGATCGGCCAGGAGAACCGGAAGTAGCGGCGCGCGACGGAGCGCTCGAACCGCAGGCGCAGCGGGTACGGCGACACGGCCACGGCCGCGACCGCGGCCGCCGCGTTTCCGATCGCGGGGCCGATCACGAGGCTCCAGACGCCCACGCCCGCGATTGCGAGCCCGACCGTGAACGCGAACGTGACCACCGGAGCCACGGCCAGCAGCACGCGCTGGCGGAGGAAGTCCATGCGCCTGAAGAAGATCCAGGTGGGCGCCTGAAGCGCGAAGGCAAGCGGCATGTAAGCGGCCGCGAGCGTGAGCGGCAACAGCTCGTCCTCGCCGTACACGATCGCCACGAGCGGAGCGGCCACGGCGATCGCAAGCGAGAATGCCGCTGACACACCCAGCTCCAGCGAGAACGCTCGCTGGAACTCCTCCTCCTGCCCTTGCTCCGACTGTTGAACGAACGCCTCATCGATCCCGACGCGCTTCAGCGCGACGATCGTCATCGCGGTGGCGGTGACGATCCCGTAGAGGCCGATCGCTTCCGGCCCCAGCAGGATGCTCACGATCAGCCCCTGCGCCAGCACGAGCCCCTCCGTGGCTCCTGTGAACAGCGCGTTCAGCGCCACGCCGCGCGCGGTGCGGCCGCGCAGCTCCTCGCGGGGGAAGGCGAGCCGATCGTCACTCACAGGGGGATCATCGTATGAGGGTCGGCGTGGATGGTCGGGCGCTGAGGGCCACGCGCCCGCGTCGCGGGATCGCGGTCTACCTCGAGCAGCTGCTGGCCGAGCTGGCCCGCCTCCACCCAGAGGACGAGTACCGCGTGCTGGTGTCGGGAGTGGCGCGGGCCGGCGCCGTGCCGGAGAACGTGGAGGTGGTCGGGGTGGGCGGCAGCGGGCGAGCGCTCCACGCTGCCGCGGCGCTGGCCGGTCGGCCGCGCCTGGACCGGCTGCTCCGCGGGCCGGATCTGATCTGGGCCCCCGCCCCCGCCCCGCTGGCTGTCTCGCGCGAGACGCCGTTCGTCTTGACCGTGCACGACCTCTCGTTCGTGCACCGCCCGCGCGACTACGGCGCATACGAGCGGCTCTGGCACGCCGTGGCGCGCCCGCGGCGGCTCGCTCGGCGCGCGCAGCGGGTGCTCACGGACTCGGACGCTGTGCGCGCTGAGCTGCTCGACGAGTGGGGCTTGGACCCGCAGCGCGTACGAACCGTGAGGCCGGGGCCCGGCCGCGTCCCCGCCATCGCGGAGACGGCGGGCGGGGAACTCGCGCAGGTGCTCGCCGTCGGCGGCCTCGAGCCGCGCAAGCAGCCGGGCCTGCTCCTGGAGGCACACCGCATCGCGGCCGAGCGTGGGCTCCGCGCCGGCCTTGCGTTCGTGGGCGACGGCCCGCTGCGCGGCGAGCTCCAGCAGGCCGGCGCGACGGTGCTCGGGCGGCTCCGCAACGAGGAGCTGGACGCCGCCTATGCGGACGCGCTCTGCCTCGCCTGCGTTTCGCGCGAGGAGGGCTTCGGCTTCACGCCACTCGAGGCACTGGCCGCCGGCGTGCCGGCCGTGGTCTCCGACCTCCCGGTGTTCCGCGAAACGCTCGGCGACGCGGCCCTCGTGGTCCCCGCAGACGACGCTGACGCGCTCGCCACCGCGCTGCTGCGGCTTGAGCGCGAGCCGGAGCTGCGCGAGACCCTCGTCGCGGCCGGGCGCGAGCGCGTCAGCCTCTTCTCCTGGGAGCGCGCGGCGCGCGAGACGCGGGCCGTGTTCGAGGAGGCGCTCGGGTGAGCTCGTTCGGCGCCTTCGCGATCGTGACCGTGATCCACAACTCGCGCGACGAGCTGGACACGCTGCTCGACTCCGTCGAGCGCCATCTGGACCCGCGCCCACGGGTGATCGTGGTGGACAGCGGCTCGAGCGACGGCGGCGCGGCGCTCGCGCGGGAGCGCGGCGCCGAGCTTCGGGATCTCGGCGGCAACCTGGGTTTCGGGGCCGGCTCCAACGCGGGGCTCGAGCAGGTGCGCGAACCGGTCACGGCCCTGGTGAACCCCGACGTCGAGCTGCTCGACGACGGCCTCGCCCGGCTCGCGTCGGAGGCGGCCGGCCGCGAGGCGCTCGTGGCTCCGCGCCTCCTGAACGCCGACGGGAGCGTCCAGGACAGCGCCCACCCGCTGCCCGGCACGGCCGAGGCCCTCGTGCCCGCACTCCTGCCGCGCCCGCTGTTGCCCGCAGGGCTGCGGCGCCGTTATGAGCCCTGGCGCAGCGAGGAGCCGCGGGAGGTCGGCTGGGCGATCGCCGCCTGCCTGGTGGCGCGCACGGAGCTGCTGCGGCGTCTCGGGCCGTTCGATCCAAGCGCGTTCCTCTTCTACGAGGACATGGAGCTCGGCCTTCGCGCCCGGCGCGCGGGAGTCCCGACGCTGCTCGTGCCCGACGTGCGGCTGCGCCATCTCGGCGGAAGCTCGACCGACAGGTCACTCGGTCCGCAGACGCTCGACCTCCAGGCGAAGCGGCGGCGCGAGGTCATGGCCAAGCAGGGGCGCACCGCACTCGCGCTCGACGACGCCGCGGAGCTCGTGACGCACGGGCTCCGCGCGATCGGGCGCACCACGGTCCGGCGCGACCCTCAGCCCGCGCGCCGCCGCCTTCGAGCGCTGCTGCGCGCATGGCGCGGCTAGCCTGCCCCGTGGGATGACCGAGCCCGTCGTCGAGCCGCCGCCCGGGAACCCGCGCTTCCCGCTGTTCGACTCCATTCGGGGGATCGCGGTGCTGATGGTCGTGGTGGTGCACGGCGGCTACATCTCGGGGGCTGCGCACGGCGCCTGGTACGGCGACCTGATCGCCCGGCTCGAGTTCTGCCTGCCGATCTTCTTCCTGGTCTCGGCCTTCCTGCTCTACCGGCCGTTCGTGGCCGCGCGCGTGCACGGGCGGCCGGCCCCAAGCACGCGCAGGTTCCTGAGGGCGCGCGCGCTCCGGATCCTGCCCGCCTATTGGGTCGCGCTCACGCTGCTGACCCTCTACCCCGGGCTGCCCCAGCTCTGGAGCGACCACTGGTGGGCGTACTACGGCTTCCTGTCGGTGTACGACCCGCACTGGGCGTTCGGCGGCATCCTGCCGGCGTGGAGCCTCTGCATCGAGGTCACGTTCTACCTGGCGCTGCCGCTGTTCGCCGCCCTCGTCATGCGGGCAGGGGGCATGCGGCGCGAGTGGATCGCCGTGGGAGCGCTGTTCGTGGCGGGCGTTCTGTTCAACGCGATCGTGCACATCGCCGACGGCGACCGCGTGGACACGAACCTCTACCTCACGCTGCCGGCCGCGCTGCACTGGCTGGCGCTCGGCATGGTGCTTGCGGTGGCGAGCGTGGCACTCGAGCGGCGGGCCGAGCCACCGCGGGTGGTGCGGCTCGTGGAGCGCGCGCCCGGGCTCGCCTGGGCGGTCGGAGGCGCGCTCTTCCTGCTCGTGAGCCTCGGGATCGGGCTCGACTCGGAGTCCCCTCACCTCGGGATCACGGTGGACTCACCGGAGTCGGCGACCCTCTTCCAGTGGCTCGCGGAGGGACTCCTCTACGGCCTGATCGCCTTCTGCCTGCTGCTGCCGGCGGTGTTCGGCGACCGCCTCGGCGGCCTCCCCCGGGCCGTGCTGCGCAACCCCGTGCTCAGCTGGATTGGCGTGATCTCGTACGGCATCTTCCTCTGGCACCTGCCGATCATGGCCTGGCTGGCGAACGACCTGGAGACCGAGCCCTGGGGCGACTCGCGGATGCTCGGCATCACGGGCGTGGGCCTTCTGCTCGCCATCGCGTGTGCAGCCGCGAGCTATTACGTCGTCGAGCGCCCGCTGCTGCGGCTGAAGCGCCCCTCGCGAGCGGCGGCCACGGCGCGGTCGACCGCGAACGCCACGAGCACCACCAAGGTCAGCTCGGCGGCGTGGCGGAAGCGCGGCAGTCCGTAGCCGGCGAGGCTCGACACCGTTGTCGCGATGGCGGGCGTGAGCAGCACGTAGAGCAGATAGGGGCGACGCCGCAGCAGCACGGCGCCCACCACTCCCAGCGGCAGCATGAGCAGGTAAACGCCCGTGCCGATCTCCTGGACGTCGTGGTCCCGTCCCTCGGCGAAGCCCACCTGGCGCCTCGGTTGCCAGAGGTCCCACGTGCGCAGGACGCGGATCGCCGCCACCCGGGGGAGCTCGCCCAGGTGGTCGGTCAGGTAGTCCGTGCCCTGCTTCCGCCAGATCTCGCCCTGCTTCGCCTCGTTGCCGCCGGGCGTGCGGTGCGCGAGGCAGCCGAGGATCCAGAACCCGGTGTCCGGCCCTGAGTAGGACTGGTCGCAGTTGGCGCCGGCCAGCACGGTGCTGTCGTTCACCGAGATCAGTACCGGCTGGTCGAATGCGCTCCAGTTGCGGATCGTCCAGGGGGCCACCACCACGGCGGCGCCCACGCAGGCCGCGACCAGGGCCACCACCGTGCCGCGAGTGCTGCTCGCGCGGCGGGCGGCAAGACATGCCGGCACAGCCAGCAGCAGCAGGAACAAAAGCCCCTCGGCGCGCGTGAGCGCGGCGAGGCCGATCAGCACGCCGAGCGCCGCGGCAAGCAGCACGCGCGGCTCGTCGCGCATGCGCAGCGCCACCAGCAGGGCCACACCCACGAGCAGCCCATAGAGCGTCTCGCTCATCAGCGACCCGTCGGCGGCCACGAGCGTCGGGTACACGGCAGCGATGCCGGCCGCGAGCAGGCCCACGCGCTCGCCCCCGGCGCGGCGGCCGAGCAGGCCGATGACCACGATCGCGAAGGCTCCCAGCACGCACCCCGTGAGCCGGTGTGCCTCGAAGCCGGTCCCGCCGAACCACGAGGTCACCGACAGCACGAGCGGCCACAGCGGCGGATGCTCCGCGCTCGGCGCGGTGATCCCGTCCACGTAGAAGAGCGGGTGGATGAATCCCTTGCCCTCCGCGAGCAGGTTCGCCTGCCCGTGGTAGAAGAAGAAGTCGCCGATACCTGAGGTGTCCTTGCCGATCAGGAGCGTGTAGGCCACGCGCACGGCGAGGCCCGCGGCGGCGATTGCCGCCAGGCGAACGGCGAACGGGCTCGGCCGGCGGCTCATGGCGGCGGGAGCGTAGCCCCTCGCGTAGGCTGCGGCCGATGCGGGGTGTCGCGTTCCGAGCAGTGGCGGCGCTCGCACTGTTCGCCGTTCTCGCGCTGTTGGCGCGGCTGTGGTCGCTCGAGATGCCGCTCTCCGAGGACGCCGGCGCCTACCTGTACGTGGCGGACACGATCCGCGACGGCGGGCTCCCCTACGTGGACGCCGCCGACAACAAGGGCCCGCTGACGTACCTGCTGTTCGGCGCTCTCGACATCGTCTCGGGCAGCTCCACCACGGTGCTGCGACTCAGCCTCGTGCTGGCCTGCGCGCTCACGGCGCTCGCCGTGGCGGCGCGGGTACGTCGTGCGGCGGGCGACTGGGCGGGGCTCGCGGCCGGCTCGGCCATGGCGATCCTCGGCTCCTCCCCCTTCCTCGAGGGCGACGACCTCAACACCGAGCAGTACGGCGTGCTGCCGCTCGCGGGCGCGTGGTGGCTCGCGGCGCGGGGCGGGATCCGCTCGGCCGCCGCCGCCGGCGCGCTCGTTGCGGCGGCGGTCCTGATGAACATCGGGTTCGTGGCGCTGGCGCCCGTGATCGCGCTCGAGCTCTGGTTCGCCGGCGGCGAGGCACGCGCACGCCGCTTCGCCGCCGCCGCGGCCGGGGCGGTGGCGCTCGCCGTGATCCCGCTCGGCTGGCTCGCCCTCAGCGGGGCATTCGACGACATGTGGACGCAGGTGATCGACAAGGCCGGAATCGCCGTCGGAGGCAACGTGAACGCAAGGGGCTTCGACGACACGCCGCTGTTCGAGATCCCCACCAAGATCCCGTTCCTGATCGGCGCGGCCGGGGCCGCGCTCGCCCTCACGCGCCCGGCGCTCCGCCTGGCGGGCGCCTCCGCCCTGCTCTGGATCCTGATCTGCTGGCTGCGCGTAAAGCTGGCGCAGTACGAGTTCGCGCACCACTACTACCTCGCCGTACCGGGCGTGGCGGCCGGGATGGCGCTCGGCGGCGCGGCGCTCTGGACCCTGCTCGCCGCGCGGCCCGGGCTGCGAACGGCGGCGTTCGCGGCCGCGGTCGTGGTGGCGGCCCTGCTCGTCTGGCGCTACGTCGGGGAGCCGGCGCGTGAGGAGTACAGGGTGCCCCCCAGCCAGCGGGTCCGCTTCCCTCAGTACTCGCTCGCATACGTCGTCGGCGACGCGCTGCGGGCGCGCACGTCGAGCGACGAGACCGTGGCCGTCTCCGGCAACAACCCGACCGTCTACTGGCGCGCGGGCCGGCACGCGCCGAACCGCTTCTTCGCCGAGTACTCGCTCGTGCCGAAGTACGTGATCGAGCGCCGACGGGCGCTGCGCGAGCGGCCGCCCGACGCGATCGTGCTGATGCCCGGCTACTCGCGCTTCGGCTACGAGCTGCGCAACCTGGCGCACGACGGCAGCTACCGGCGCGCGTGGACCGGCGACGGCGCGAGCATCTGGCTGCGCGGCTAGAGCCGGTAGACGACGACCTCGCCGGTGCGCCGGACGCGGATGCCGAGCTCAGCCGCCTCCGCGCGCCGGGCCGGCCACGACGTGCCCTCGACGGCACGCGGGTGGAGCACCACGCCGCGAACGCCGATCCCCCTGAGGAAGCCGATCGAGTCGCGGTCCGGGAAGCCCTCCACGCGCTTCGGCAGCTCGCTCGTGAACGTGGGCGTGAAGCCGCTCGTGCCGTTCACGATCCGCGGGAAGCCGTCCGTGGACCAGAGCATGTAGAAGAAGGTCGAGAAGTCCGAGAACGTGAACGCGTTCTCGAAGCCCGGCAGCGGCAGGTTGAGGAGCGGCTCGGGCGCGCTCGCGAGGCCGCGTGGAGGATCCGGCACGCGCAGGATCGGCGGCGGTCCGAGTCCCTCGACCGCGATCACCACCGCCAGCAGCAGGCCCGTGGCTGCGCCGGCCCAGGCCCTCCGCCGCTGCGCCGCCGTGGCCGCGACCTGCGCGCCGCCCGCCGCGAGCAGCGCCAGCGCCAGCGACGTGAACGTGTAAAGCCGCCCGGGTGTGCGCAGCCCGTCCCAGCCCGGTGCGAACTCGTAGAGCCAGCGGTAGCCGAGCCAGCCGTCCGCGATCCGCAGGCCGGTGGCGAGGAAGGCGATCGCGGCACCGGCCACCACCAGCCCGATCCGTAGCCGGCGCGACCACGGGCCCCAGAGCGCGCCGACCCCCGCCAGCACGAGGATCGCAAGGCCGGGGAAGAGCGTCTGCTCGGGGCCCCACGGCAGGGTGTCGCGCACGGATGCGGTGGCCCCGCCCCAGACGAGGTTCTCCCTCGGCGCGGCGACGAAGCTGCGCGGTGGCGGCGAGAGCTTCGCGACCTCGGCCTCCGAGCGGTGGGCCTCGGGGTGGTCGTCGAGCACCTCGAGGTAGGGCTGCGCGAGCACCACCGCCACGGCCGCAAACGCGACCGCGCCCGCCGCGGTGGCCGCCACAAGCGCACGTGGCAGCGCCGGCCGGCCCCGAGCGAGCCACACCACGCCGGCTACCGCGAGCGCGAGCGCCAGGCCGTACGCGAGCGGCAGGCCCAGCGTGAACCCCAGGCTGAGCTGCCAGGCAGCCACGAGCCAGCCGGCCACCACGAGGCCCGGAGACCCCCTCCGGTACCCGCGCACGAGCAGGAACAGGGCGAGCGGGATACCCCCGCTCGAGAGCACGTGCAGGTGCGACGACTGCTCGAGCCGCCACGGAGCGAACGCGAACGCCGCCGCGGCCACGCACGCGGCCGCCGGCCGCAGCCCCAGCTCGCGGGCGAGCAGGTACGCGCCCGCGCCGGCCACGGCGTAGCTCACCAGGAACAGCAGGTTGTAGCGCGTGAGCGCCGCCCCGACGCCGTCGCCGATCAGGCCCGTGGGCGAGTACCCCACCAGCGCGTCCGAGAAGGCGAGGCTGTTCCGCAGCGGGTAGAAGCTGTTCGACTGGAAGTAGTCGAGCGGCTGCGTGGAGAGCGCGTGGCCACCCCAGGCCACCTGCCACGCCTGGAGCAGCGGATCGGCGAGCTCGTTCGGCACGTGGGTGCCGAGATGCAGTGGCAGCGGCCAGAACGCCGCGCCGGCGACCAGGAGGCCGAGCGCGAACGCCAGCGGGCCTTCCCACCAGAGCGGTCCCTCCGCGCACCTGTCCTCGGCTCGCTGCATGACGCGCGGCAGCCTAGTCCGCGGTCCGCCGGGCAGCACTAGTGTGGCGCCGGTGACTCAGACGCGCGCGATCGCGGCGGCCGTCGTGCTCGGCTCTCCGCTCGTGCTCTCGTTCTTTTCCGGGGGCTACTTCGACGAGCCGCGCCTGTGGGCGGCCGTGGCAACCTGGGTCGCTCTGGGTGCCCTGGTCGTGACGCGCCAGATCCCGCCCCTGCCCCGCTCCACCCCGGCGCGTGTGGCGATGGCCGGCCTTGCGGCGCTGACCGTGCTCACCGGGCTTTCGATCGCCTGGGCGCCGCTCGGAGGGCCGGCGGAGTCCGATCTCCAGCGCCTCCTCCTCTACCTCGGTGCGTTCGTGGTCGGCACGGTCACGCTCACCGGGCGGGCGGGACGCGCGACCGAGCCCGTGCTCGGGCTCGGCGCCGCCTGCGTGATCGCGTACGGCCTGTCCGAGCGGCTGCTGCCCGGGCTGGTCGACCTGTCGCAGAGCGCCAGTGCGAACGGGCGCCTCGAGCAGCCGCTCACGTACTGGAACGCCGTCGGCTCGCTCGCCGCGATCGGCCTTGTGCTCTGCATGCGCGTGGCCGCCGACGCCAGCCGGATGCCCGCGCTGCGGGCGGCTGCGGCCGCTGCCGGGCCCCTCCTCGGGCTCGGCCTCTACCTGACCTTCTCGCGTGGAGCGCTCGCGGCGCTGGGAGCGGGCGTGGTGGCCCTCATACTGCTGCTCGGGGGCCGCCGCGAGCTTCGGACCGTGTACCTGGTGCTCGCCACGGCCGTGGCGGCGGCGCTCGCCTCAGAGCTGCCCGGCCTCGACCCGGTGGCACACGCGGGCGCGGACGGTGCCACCGGCGCGGGCCTCGCGATGCTGGCGATCCTCTTGGCCCTGGGTGCCGCTGCAGCGGCGGGCGCGATCGCGTGGTCGCGCGAGGGCGGCCACGAGCCCGGCGGCAGGCTGCCGCACCGGGTGGCCACAGGCGTGGCGATCGTGGCTTTCGCGGGCGCGGGGCTCGCTCTTGCCGCCTCGAACGAGGACTACGGGCGCGTGGACGCCGGCGGCTCCCAGCGGCTCGGCACCGTCGAGAGCAACCGCTACGAGTACTGGCGAGTGGCTGCGGGCGAGTTCGCCGACCATCCGATCGCGGGCCACGGCTCCGGCTCGTTCCGGGTGGACTGGCTGCGCGAGCGCGACGTGCGCGAGCGCGTGGCCGACGCCCACTCGATCTATGCCGAGACCGCCGCCGAGCTCGGCCTGCTCGGACTGATCGCTCTCGGGCTGTTTCTCGGCGGCATCGGCTTCGCGGCCGCAGCGGCCGTACGGCGCGCGCGCATGGAGGCGGCCGGGCCGGCGGCCGTCGGCGTGGTGTGGGCGCTCCACGCGGGGATCGACTGGCACTGGGAGATGCCCGCCGTGACGCTCGTGGCCCTCGCCTGCGCCGCTCGGCTGCTCGTCCTCAGTGAGCAGACCGACCGCTACGCTGGCCCCGCGTGAACGTCCGCGACCTGCGCTTCCCCCTGGTCGACTCGCTGCGCGCGATCGCGGCGCTGTCGGTGGTGGGAGCGCACGCCGCATTCCCCTCCGGGATTTTCGAAGACGACTTCCTGCGCCAGTTCGTGACGCGCCTCGACGTGGGCGTGACCGTCTTCTTCCTCATCTCGGGGTTCCTGCTCTACCGGCCCTTCGTGCGCGCCCGCTTTGCGGAGGAGCGCCAGCCGTCGACCGCCGCCTACGCTTGGCGGCGCTTCCTGCGGATCGTGCCGGCCTACTGGGTGGCGCTCACGATCATTGCGCTCGTCCAGCTCGACCACGCCGAGATCTTTTCGGCGCACGGCTTCTTCACCTACTACTGCTTCGGCCAGGTCTACAGCCCGGACACGGGGCTCGGCGGCATCCCGCAGGCGTGGACGCTCTGTGTGGAGGTCGCCTTCTACGCGATGTTGCCGATCTGGGCGCTCGCGATGCGACGCCTTCCCCGGCGCAGTCCGGGCGAGCTGGTGCGCTGGGAGCTGGTCGCCCTCGCGCTGCTGGCGCTGGCGAGCTTCGTCTACAAGGTCGTACTCGTGGAGAACCACGCCCTCGACGACTCCTCGCTGGGCCCGTACATGCTGTCGCTGCCCCAGTTCCTGGACCAGTTCGCCATCGGGATGGCGCTCGCGGTGGCCAGTGTCTGGTGGAGCACCCGCGACGAGCAGCCGCGCGCCGTCCGCCTGCTCGACCGCCGGCCCGGCGTCGCGTGGCTGGTGGCATTCCTGGCCTTCGTGGCGGTTTCCACGCAGATCGGCCTCACCGGGGAGTTCGGCGAGCACGTGGATCGCTCGGAGTTCTTCGCCCGCCACTACCTCTTCACGGTCGTGGCGATCGGGCTGCTCCTGCCCGCGTTCTTCGGCGACCCGTCGAACGGCCTCGTCCGCCGTGTGCTGGCGAACCGGGTGCTTCTGTGGCTGGGCGTCGTCTCGTACGGGATCTACCTCTGGCACTCGGCGGTATACGAGCAGCTCACCCGCTGGGGCTTCGCCGAGATCGCCGGGGCCACGCACCGCTACGTCTGGTTCTTCGCCGCCACCGCCGTCACCGCGCTGGTAGCGGCCGCCAGTTACTACCTGGTCGAGCGTCCCGCCCTGAAGCTGAAGAGGCTGGTTGGCAGACGCGAGCCGGGGCTTCCCGGCGAGGCCGTGCGGGAGCCGGCTCCCGTCATCCCCGGCGGCGGAACTGGAGCGGGTTGAGCTCGCGCGCCCGTGCGCGCGCTCGCGCGGCGAGCGCCGGATCGATGTCCGCGGCCACGCTCGACATCAGGAACCACGCGTCGAAGTTCTCTGGCTCGCGCCGCACGACGTCGCGCAGCCGCTCGAGGGCCTCGCGCGGGTGGCCTGTGAAGTTCTCCAGCCCGGCCACGCGCACCGCAGGGGCGGTGTCGGCGCTCAGCTTCTCGGCCCGGCGGTAGTCGTCGCGGGCCTCCGCGAGCCGCGCTGGAGACGCGTCCGCCGGCGAGTCACCGATAAGCCGCGCGCCGTCCGCCTCCAGCCGGGCGTTCCGAAGGCCCAGCGCCAGCCAGGCGAGCACCGCGAGGACGAGCACGCCGAGGGCGATCCGCGCCGCCATCGCTAGCGGCCGAGCCGCCGCCTCATCAGCATCGCGACCACGCGTGCGGCGTCCATCGCCGTGAGCTTCTTGCCCTCCTCACGGCCGCGCGCGTGGTAGGTGATCGGCACCTCGTACACGCGCCGGCCGCTCGCCAAGACGCGCGCCGTGATCTCGCCCTCGAGCTCGAATCCGCGCGCCTTCAGGTCCAGCGAGCGCCAGACGTCGGTGGCCATGGCCTTGTGGCAGGTCATGATGTCGGCCAGCCAGGAGTTGAAGATCACGTTGGCCACCATCGTGACGGCCTTGTTGCCGACGACGTACCAGAAGCTGAAGGCCGAGCGCGAGTCGAAGCCGCGCACCCCGAACACCACCTCGGCCTCGCCCGCCTGAAGCGGTTCGAGCAGTCGGCCGATGTCGGCGGGGTCGTACTCCAGGTCCGCATCCAGGATGGCCGCCCAGCGGCCGCGCGCGTGCTCGATCGCGGTGCGAACGGCCGCTCCCTTGCCGCCGTTCCGCTCGTGGTAGACGATCTCGACCTCGGGCGGCCAGTCGCGCTCGCGGAGGAGCTCGCGCGTGCCGTCTGTGGAGCCGTCGTCCACCACCACGAGCTCGCGCGAGTCCACCGGCAGCGGTGCCGACAGCGCGCGCGAAATCGCCTCCTCGACGGTGGCGCGCTCGTTGTAAACCGGCATGAGAATCGTGAGTTCTGGCACGGGCGTGGTCCGCGAGGTCTATGTCGGGCCGAAGCGGCCTGCGCGCCAGGCCGGGCGCCGGCTCGCCACCGGCCGGCGCGGCACACGGGGCCACGTCTCGGGCCGGGGGGACGGTCCTTCGCGCAGGGCGGCCTGCACCTCGCGCGGGAAGCTCTCACGGAAGACGGTGGCGTCGAAGCGGCGCGCGTTCTCGATGCAGGCGGCCGGGTCCACCGCCGCGGTGTCGAACGCCCTGACTGCCTCGGCGAGCTCCTCGGGGCCACCCTCCCAGAGGCGCCCGGTGACCCCGTCGATCACGTTCTCGAGCAGCCCACCGGCCGCGCGGGCGATCACCGGGCGTCCGGCCGCCTGCGCCTCCACCGCCGCGATCCCGAACTCCTCTCCCGTGGTCACCACGAGGGCGCGGCTCGTGGCGAGCAGCCGCGCGGCCTCCTCGTCGTCCACCCGCCCTGCGAAGCGAATCGTGGGCCCGGCCAGCCGCCGCAGCCGGCGCCGGTCGGGGCCGCCGCCCGTGACCACGAGCGGTAGCTGGAGGTAGTTGAACGCCTCGATCGCCACGTCGATCTGCTTGTGCGAGACCAGCTCGGAGAGCACCAGGTAGTGATCGCCCACCGGGTGCTGGCGGAAGCGCTCCGTGGCCACCGGCGGGTAGATGATGCGCGAGTCGCGCCCGAAGTAGGCCTTGATGCGCGCCTGGGTGGTGCGCGAGTTGGTCACGTAGCGATCCACCCGCTGCGCGGCGATCCAGTCCCACTCGCGCCAGCGGCGGAAGAGCCCGCGCAGCGCTGCCCGCGAGATCGGGTTGGAGCGCTCGGCGAGCGTGCGGTGGCGCTCGTTCCAGGCGTAGCGGAACGGGTTGTGGCAGTACGAGACGTGCACGGCCCGCTCGTCGCAGATCACGGCGTGCGCCCAGGCGCTCGAGCTCGAGATCACAACGTCGTAGCCGGACAGGTCGAACGACTCGATGGCGGCCGGGTAGAGCGGCAGGAACGCCCGGAAGTTGCGTGCGGTGGGGCGCATCCGCTGAAGGAACGAGGTGTGGATGTTGCGGTGCGCGAAGCGGGACTCGGTGCCATGCTCGTCGTAGACGGGCGTGAACACATCGGCCTCCGGCCAGAGGTCGCACATCTCCAAGAAAACGCGGTCCGCGCCCCGCACACTGACCAGAAAGTCGTGAATCAGTGCTGTGCGTGGCTGGGGCCGCCCGGCCGTCCCACTAGCGATCACGGGCGCCAGTCTATGCGGGCCGGGCACCGACGCTAGGCTTCGCCGCCATGCGTCGCGTAGTTGCACTGTTTCTCGCCGTGGCCCTGCTTGCGCTCCCCGCAGTGGCGACCGCCCAGAATGCGGGTGACGAGCAGTACTCCGACCCGTTCGGGCAGACAGACCAGCCGAACGGGTCGCAGGGCGAGCCCGCGCCCGAGCCGGACGCCGCCCCCGCCCCGGCGACCCCCGCGGCACCCGTGGAGCAGGCGGTGACCTCGCAGCAGGCGGATGCCCCCACGCTTCCGGCCACCGGTCTTCCCGTGTACCTGCTGGCGAGCGCCGGGGCGATGCTGCTCGCGAGCGGCGCCGCGCTGCGCCGGCGCGCGTCCTGACGGCACCCCCCGTCGCTATCAACGCGCGCGCCGCCCTGCGGCGCGAGATCGGGGGCGTCGAGCGCTGGGCGCGCGAGCTCTCGGACCGGCTGCCGCTGCTGGGGCCCGAGCGCTACACCGTGATCCGGCCCCCGGCCCGTCTCGCGCACGCGGCCGGGCAGGCATGGGAGCAGGTGGCCCTGCCGCTGGCCGCGCGAGGGTCGGAGCTGCTGATTTCGCCGGCGAACATGGCGCCGCTGGCGGTGCGCGGCAACGTCGTCGTGATCCACGACCTGGCGCCGTTTCACGACCCGAACTGGTTCGGGCGCGCCTACGGCACTTGGCATCGCGCCCTGATTCCACGGATCGCGCGCCGCGCGCGGCTCGTGATCGCGCCCTCCGAGTACGTGCGCAGCGAGCTGATCGAGCTGCTCGGGCTGGATTCAGGGCGCGTACGGGCAATCGCTCCCGGCGTCGACGCCGCGTTCGCCGACCCTCCGGCACCGGAGGCGCTCCTGCGGCGCCTCGGGCTGGAGCAGCCCTACGTGCTCGCGCTCGGCACCGACAGCCCGCGCAAGAACCTCGGCCTACTCGACCGGATCGCGCCAGCGCTCACGGCCGCGGGCCTTCGTGTGGCGATCGCCGGCTCTGGACGCTCCTACCTGCCCGGATCCGCCCCCGGCAGCGCGCGGCGGCTGGGATACGTGCCCGACGCGGACCTGCCCGCGCTGTACGCGGGAGCGGCGGCGCTCGCCATGCCGTCGCTCTACGAGGGCTTCGGGCTGCCGTGCGTGGAGGCGATGGCCGCCGGAACCCCTGTGGTGGCCGCAGACCGCGCCGCGCTGCCCGAGGCGTGCGGCGGAGCGGCGCTGCTTGCCGACCCGGACGATCCGGACGCGTTCGCGGCCGCGCTGGTCCAGGCGGCCGGACCCGAGCGCGAGCGGCTCGCCGAGGCGGGTCGCGCGCGCGCCGCGGGCCTCAGCTGGGCCCGCAGCGCGGAGTCGGTGGACGCCGCGATCGGCGACCTGCTCTAGGGGGCCCTAGCGAGACTCGCGGGCGTAACCGCTCCCGCGAGGCGCTTACGGCAGCGGCGAAGGGGTGGTTTTCCATGGACCGTCCTGTCCTAGGCTTGCTATCCAAGCCCTAGGTAGGACGGTCGACCCCTCAATGCCGTTGTTCGCGGCTCGGCCCGCCTTTCTCCAGGCGGGGTCGACAGGCGCCGGTAGGCTCCAGCTTGCAAATGGAGATCTCTCAGGCCAGTCACGACGTCGACAATCAGGCCCCGCCACTGGCGCCCTACAACGTGTTCGAGGCCGACCTGCCGCTGCGCGAGGCGGTCGAACGAGAGGGCGGTGGCTGGGGCGTGGATCGCCTGCGCGACACCGGCGAGCTGGCCGGTACCCCCGAGGCACTGGCCCACTCCGAGCGCGCCGAGCGCAACGAGCCGATCCTGCGCACGCACGACCGCTACGGCAAGCGCATCGACGAGGTGGAGCTCGACCCGTCCTGGCACTGGTGCCTGCGCCAGGCGATCGAGCGCGAGATCCATTCGCTTCCCTGGAGGGACCCGCAGCCCGGCGCCCACGCTGTGCGCGCCGCTCTCTTCTTCGTGTGGAGCCAGGTGAACTCCGGCGTGATGTGCCCGGTGTCGATGACCTACTCCGCGGTTCCGGCCCTGCGCGAGGAGCCGGAGCTGGCGGCCGAGTGGGAGCCGCGCATCACGAGGCCGAGCTACGACGACGGTGCGCTCGTGGGCATGGCGATGACCGAGAAGCAGGGCGGCTCCGACGTGCGAGCGAACAGCACCCGCGCGACCCCGAACGGGGACGCATGGGAGATCACGGGCCACAAGTGGTTCTGCTCCTATCCCCCCTGCCACGCCTTCCTCACGCTCGCGCAGGCGCCGGCCGGCCTGTCCTGCTTCCTGATCGAGGGGCGCGACCCGGGCTTCCGCATCCAGCGCCTGAAGGACAAGCTCGGCACGCGTTCGCTGCCCTCGAGCGAGGTGGAGTTCCACGGCGTTCGCGGCCGCCTCGTGGGTGAGGAGGGCCGCGGCGTCCGGACGATCATCCGGATGGTCAACCACACCCGGCTCGACTGCCTGATCGGCTCCGCGGCCGGGATGCGCTGGGGGCTCGCACAGGCGGTGCACCACGCCCGCCACCGGAGCGCGTTCGGCAAGCTGCTCTCAGAGCAGCCGCTCATGCGCAACGTGCTGGCCGACCTCGCGATCGAGTCAGAGGCCGCAACGGCGGTCACGATGCGGGTGGCGCGCGCCTATGACGAGGGCGACGCTCCGTTCAGGCGCATCGCCACGGCGGTGATGAAGCACTGGGTCTGCAAGCGCGGGCCGGGACACGCGAACGAGGCGCTCGAGTGCCTCGGCGGCAACGGATACGTGGAGGAGTCGGGGATGCCGCGCCTCCTGCGCGACTCGCCGCTCAACTCGATCTGGGAGGGCTCCGGCAACGTGTCGGCCCTCGATGTCCTGCGGGCGCTCGCGAAGGAGCCGGAGGCGCTGCCGGCGTTCCTCGCCGAATGCGAGCTCGGCCGCGGCGGCAACGCCGCCCTCGACGCTCAGCTCGACCGGCTCCAGGGCGCGCTGCCACAGGATCCGGAGTTCGAGGCCAGGCGCGTGGTGTCGGATCTCGCGGTCACGCTTCAGGCGAGCCTGCTCGTGCGCAACGGGCCCGCGCCGGTGGCCGACGCCTTCTGCGCCTCGCGGCTCGACGGCGGCCCGCGCGGCGCCTACGGGATGCTGCCGCCGTCGGTGGATGCCGAGGCGATCGTGGACCGCGCCCTTCCCGCCTGACCTTGTCCCAGCCCCGCGTCCGCCGTCGCGAGGAGAGCGACCGTCACGCGGTCGAGGCGTTCCTCGCGGAGCGATCCGCGCGGCGCGTGGCTCGGCTCGGTCGCCTCGAGCAGGCGCTCGAGCATCCGGCGCTGGTCGCGGAGCACGACGGCGGCCTCCTGGGTGTGCTCACGTTCGTGCTCGGCGAGCGCGACTGCGAGATCCTGACCCTGCACGCCGCCGAGCGCCTCCGCGGCACGGGCAGCGCGCTTGTGGAGGCGGTCGAACGGCTCGCAGCGGATGCGGGCTGCAAGCGGCTCTGGGTGATTACGACGAACGACAACACAGACGCCCTGCGCTTCTACCAGCGCCGCGGCTTCCGGCTCGCCGCGCTCCATCGCGGCGCCGTGGATGACAGCCGCGCGCGGCTGAAGCCGGAGATTCCACCGATCGGCGACCATGGCATCGACATGCGCGACGAACTCGAACTGGACAAGGCCCCGGGCGCATGACTGCGACCACGCTCCGCTACGAGGTCACCGGGCGCGTGGCCCGCATCACGCTCGACCGCCCCGAGCGGGCCAACGCCATCACCCTCGACATGCCGCGCGAGCTCGCCGAGTGCGTGGAGGAGGCGAACCTCGACCCGGCGGTCCACGTGATCGCGCTGGCCGGGAGCGGCAAGGGCTTCTGCGGCGGCTACGACCTGGTCGAGTACGCCGAGACGCAGGCGCCGAACCACGATCCAGGCGAACCCTGGGACCCGGTCACCGACTGGCAGATGATGAGCCGCAACCTGCGCGGCTTCATGAGCCTGTTCCACTCGGACAAGCCGGTGGTCTGCAAGGTGCACGGCTTCTGCGTGGCGGGCGGCACCGACATGGCCCTGTGCTCGGACCTGCTCGTGATCGCCGACGACGCGCGCATCGGCTATCCGCCCGCCCGCGTGTGGGGCGTGCCGACCTCGGCGCTCTGGGCCTTCCGGGTGGGCGACCAGCGGGCCAAGCGCCTCCTGTTCACGGGCGATCTGATCGACGGCAGGACCGCGCACGAGTGGGGCCTGGCCGTGGAGGCGCCTCCGGCCGCCGAGCTCGACGCGCGCTTCGACGAGCTCGTCGAGCGCATCGCGCTCACGCCGGTGAACCAGCTCGTGATGATGAAGCTGCTCGTGAACCAGGCCCTGTTCAGCCAGGGACTCCACGCCACGCAGGCGCTCGGAGTCTTCTTCGACGGCATCGCACGGCACACGCCAGAGGGTTATGGGTTCCAGCGGCGCGCGGCCGACGTGGGCTTCAAGGAGGCGGTGCGGGAGCGCGACGACCCCTACGACGCGCCACAATCCGGCGGATGACGTCCCGCGTCGCCGCCGACAGGCTCCGCGACCTGCAAAGCGTGACCGACGCGGCGCTCGCGTACCTACCGCTCGAGGATCTGCTCCAGGAGCTGCTCAAGCGCGTGGTGGAAATCCTCGACGCGGACACGGCGGCGATCCTCCTGCTCGAGGACGACGACCGGACCCTGGTGGCTCGCGCCGCCAAGGGTCTCGAGGAGGAGGTCGAGCGCGGGGTCCGCATCCCGGTCGGCAAGGGCTTTGCCGGGCGCATCGCGGCCACGGCGAAACCGGTCCGGGTCGAGAACGTCGAACACGCGGACATCCTCAACCCGATCCTGCGCGAGAAGGGCCTCAAGTCCCTGCTTGGGGTGCCGTTGCTGGTGGAGGCAGCCGTGATCGGAGTGCTGCACGTGGGCACGCTCACCCATCGCCGCTTCTCCGACGACGAGGTGGAGCTCCTCCAGAGCGCCGCGGACCGGGCTGCGCTCGCGATCGCGAGCCGGTTAACCGAACGCGAGCGGGGACTCGCCGACGCGCTTCAGAGCAGTCTCATACCCCGGCTTCCGGAGCTGCCGGCGGTGGCGCTCACCGGCCGCTATCTGCCCGCGGCCTCGGCCCAGCTCGGCGGCGACTGGTACGACGCCTTCCAGCTTCCGGACGGGAAGCTCGGCATGGCCATCGGGGACGTCGTCGGCCGTGGCTTCCACGCCGCCGCGATCATGGGACAGCTGCGCAGCGGACTGCGAGCGTACGCGCTCGACGGTATGTCACCGCGAGCCGTGCTCGAGCGCCTGAGCCATCTGCTGCGGCAGCTGGAGCCACGCCAAACGGCCACGGTCCTCTACCTGGTGCTGGATCCCCATGGCGGCTCGATGACCGTCTCGAGTGCTGGCCACCCGCCTCCGCTGCTCGCGCAGGAGGGCGGCGATCCGACCTTCATGGAGCTGCCGGCATCCACCCCGCTCGGCGCCACGCGCCATGCGAGCTACGAGGAACGCGAGCAGTCGCTCCAACCAGGCTGCGCGCTCGTGCTCTACACGGACGGGCTGGTGGAGCGCGTCGGCGAGTCGCTCGATGCCGGCCTCGAACGGCTGAGGAAGGTGGTGGGTGACGGCAACCAGGAGCTGGAAGGGCTCGGCGACAGCCTTGTGGATGAGCTCCTTCCGGAGGGGCCAACGGGGGACGACGCCGCGCTGCTGCTGGCTCGCGCGCTGCCACTGAGCGACCCGCTGGTGGCCGAGGTACCCGCCGACCTGGAGTCGATCCCGCTCATCCGGCGGATGCTCGGGCGCTGGCTGGATGAGGCCGGGGCCACGCGGGCGGAGGCCGAGGACCTTTCGCTGGCGACATCTGAGGCCTGCGCGAACGCCATCGAGCACGCCTACGGGCCGTCGTCCGGGAGACTTGCGGTCAGCGCGTCGATGTCGGGCGGCGCGGCGGTCGTGGCCGTACGCGACTTCGGCAGCTGGCGGGAGCCTCGCGGCAAGAACCGGGGGCGCGGGCTCAAGCTGATGGAGGGGCTGACAGACTCCGTCGAGGTGATCCAGGCAGACGACGGCACGACGGTTCAGCTCTCCCGCCGGCTGGGAGCGAAGGCCGCGTGAGCGCGAAGGTCGAACTCGACCATCTCAACTCCGTCGGGATCGCCCGCCTGAGCGGCGACGTGGACATCACCCAGGCAGGCATGCTCCGTGAACAGCTCCTTGGCGCCGTCCGCAACGACGACGTCGGCCTCGTGGTCGACCTGACGGACGCCAGCTACCTGGACAGCGTCGGCGTGAGCGTCTTGTTCGAGCTGGCCGAGCGCCTCGAGGATCGGCAGATCCGCTTCGGAGTCGTCGTCCCGCAAGGAGGGCTCGTCGAGCGGGTGCTCACGATCGTCGACCTCGACTCGGTCGCGGAGGTCCACAGCGAGCTCAACGCCGCGCTAGCGGCGATGCGCAACGCCTAGTCCCACACCGGCTCCGGCAAGCGCCAGCCCGAGGGCTACGACAACGGCCAGTTGCGTGTCATGCCCCCGGGATACACGCTTTCGCCCAGCTCCGGTTCCCCGCTCGCCTGCGGACCTGCGGCCCGCTGTCACGCGTACGACCACTGGATGCGCCTCCCAGTCACTCTCGCCATGGCGTGCGCGGCCTTGCTCGTAGCCTGCTCGGAGGAGCGGGGCGGCTCCAACCCCCCGCTGGCCACGGAGCCGCTGCCCGGCGGCCGGGAGCTGGAGCTGCACGTACGCCAGGACGCCGCTGGGCCATGCATCGTGATCCGCGGCCTGCGCGGCGGCCCACGTGCCTGCGGACGCGCCCCGAGCGAGCGGTTGCCGGAGGTGCATCGGCCGGTGAGCGCGGGACCGATCGTGCGCCGCTCGGAAAACTCGCCGGTCGAGCTCTACGGCGAGACGGGTCCGCGCGTGGCGACGGTCACCATCCGGTACGTCACCCCGCGGCGGCGCGAGAGGATCATCCACGCGACGCTCGCGCGCGCTACCGATCGGAGCGCATTGGCGGCCGCGCGAATCCGGCGGCCGTTCGGCTATTTCGTGGCCACCGTGCCGGGCGGCGTCCGCCGCGCGTCGGCAGAGGCACGTTCGGCGTCGGGAGCGCTCCTTGGCAGCGCTGACTTCTCAGAGCTGCTCGCGGACGGGCTCGCCACCACGGTCTTCCTGGCGCGCGGGCGCTAGCTAGCGCGCCGGTCGTTCGCAAGGAACTCGTCGAGCGCCGTCCGTGCCTGGCCCTGCACCTTCCCGCGCACGAGCGGCGTCCAGCCGAGCGCCAGCCCGGTCGGGCCGAGAGCCTGCCGCGCCCAGGCGTAGAACGAGAACGAGTCGCGGTGCTCGGCGATCAGGCCGTCCTCGAAGCGGAACTCCGCGCGGATGTCGTTGTGCACGCGGCGGCCGGTCCTGAACGTGTAATCCGCGAGCCAGTGCGCGCTGCCGCGCTCGGCGTCGGCCTCGTGCTCGGCCAGGCGCACCTCGAGATCCTTCGCGCTGCTCGTGAGCATGCGCCACATCGCGCCGGGCTCCTCGCCGCGAAGGTCGGTGAACACCGGGTCCGAGAACTGGGCGCCGGGCGCGTAGCAGGCCGCCATCGCGTCGCCGTCGCCGCGCGCGAAGGCCTCGTAGAACCGGACGATCAGCTCGTCGTTGGGATGGGCCATCAGTCGTCGAAGCGGCCGGCGAAGAGAGCGAAGGTCGCGCCCTGGGGATCCTGAGCCGCCAGGATCTGCCCGCCCGGCACGTCCGTCTTCTCGAGCACGACGCCACCGCCGGACGCCGTGATCCGCTCCGCGGCGGCGTCGATGTCGTCGATCCCGAAGTAGACGAGCCAGTGCGGTGGCGTCGGCTGGCCGGGCGGAATCGGCATCATCCCGCCGTTCACGGCGTCGCCGCGATAGATCCCCGAGTAGGGCCCGGGCCCGCCCATCTCCTCGAAGCGCCAGCCGAACAGGTCGGTGTAGAAGCGCTGGGCGGCCTCGGGGTCGGTGGTGTTGAGCTGGTTCAGGCTCATCGCCCCGTGCCCGTTGACCACCTCGGCGCCGATGCTCGTGCCCGCCTGCCACACGCAGAAGACCGCGCCGGGCGGGTCCTGAAGGATCGCCATGCGCCCGACGTCCATCACGTCGAACGGCTCCGAGATCACGTTCCCTCCCAGCTCCCGCGCCCGCGCCGTGATCGCGTCGGCATCGTCGACCGTCACGTACGACGCCCACGCGGGGTGGCGCTCAGTGCTCTCGGACATCGCAGCGGCCGCGCGGCCGGCGAGCCTGGCCATCACGTAGACGCCGCCCTCCGGGATGGGGTTGTCCTCGAAGTCCCAGCCGAACAACCCGCCGTAGAACGCCTTCCCCGCGTCGGCGTCCGGGGTGCTCAGGTCGGTCCAGGAGAAGGTGCCGTGCTCATATCCATCGCGTTCGCCCATGGTCTCGACACTACCTGCCCTCGGTAGGCTCGACCCCATGGACTCGCTCCGCGAGCGCCGCGAGGCCGTCGTGCGGGAGCACATGGAGTCCGAGAACCGTCACGGGTGATCGCCGAGTTCGACCTGCTGGGCACACAGCTCGGCAACCTTCGCGGCCTCCCGCCCACCGGCCGCGCATTCAGCTGCGACACGGCCACGATCCAGCGGCAACTCGGGATTGCACACGACCCGCTGACGCTGAAGGGCCGCCTGGCGACCGTGCTGAACCATCCGGTCACGATCGCCGGCGCGTTCCTGCGACGAGCCCGCACGAAGTAGGGATTGTTCCTGGCTCACCGGGGTATTGAGCAGTTGGAACCCATGAACCAGCAGCGCTACATCGCCTATCGATCACTGCTTACGGAGCTCAACGAGTGGCGCACGGCAGACGCCCTCGAGGCCGACACCTATGACGAGCTCTGCGACGCCGCCGAAGGCCTGCTCCTCTCGCGCGCGGGCGAGGAGGCCGAGGAGCCGCTCGCCCGTGCCAGCACCACCGTGCTCGGCATGCTCGCGCTGGACGACCTGGACGAGCAGAACGCCTCCTGGCTGCTGGACGCGCTGCTGGCCTGCGGGCCGCGCCTGGCGCTGAGCGACGCCGCCTAGGCCGTCGTCACAACGCGCCCGTGGCCGATCCCTAGGGTCACGTGCAATGAGCGAAAAGCCACAGATCGAGATCCCGCCGGACCAGCCGCCCTCGTATCAGCTCGAGCTGGACGACATCACGGTCGGCGAGGGCGACGAGGCCGTGCCGGGCCGGGTCGTCGAGGTGCACTACGTCGGCGTCTCCTGGTCCACGGGTGAGCAGTTCGACGCCTCCTGGGACCGCGGCGACACGTTCAAGTTCACCCTCGGCAAGGGCAAGGTCATCCAGGGCTGGGACGAGGGCGTGGCCGGCATGCGCGTGGGCGGCCGGCGGCGCATCACGATCCCGCCGAACCTCGCCTACGGCAAGCGCGGCGCAGGCGGCGTGATCGGCCCCGACGAGACGCTCGTCTTCGTCGTGGACCTGATCGGCGTGCGCTGAGACCCGTCAGATACTTGTTTGCCTGAGATCACAGTTTGTGATCTCAAAGCCAGCGCCTCCTAGGTCGCGCGACTGTGTCGAGAGGCGGGTTTTCGACCTACCCGAGTGCCCTCAATGCTGCTGTTCCACCCTAGGTCGACGCGGCCGAGGTACCGTGGGACGGTGCCCAAGCGCAGGCGCATCCTCGCGTACGGCGCTGCCGTCGTCCTCACCGTGGCCGGCTTCGGATCGGCTGCGCTGGGCGGACTCGCGGCCCAGGTGGCGGGGATCGCTCTCGTGTCGGCCGGGCTCGGCGGCGCGCTGCTGTTGGCCTTCTACGAGGTCGGGCTCAGTGAGGATCGCGACCGGGCGGACCAGGAGCAGCGCCGGCGGCGTCGAGGGCCTGGGCCCAGTCGGTGAAGTACTCCATCCGCACGATCGTTCCGTCGCGGAAGGTGGCGACCTGGTGGTACATCTCCGTTTCGATCGCCGCGCCGCTGCCCTTGCCGCGCCCGTAGTAGCGCAGCCGAACGGCCACCCGGTCCCCCGCGTCCACGAACTCCTGAGCGTCCAGCCGGAGCTCGTCCATGGTCTCGTCCAGCCCCTGCCAGAACAGCTTGATCTGATCCGGCCCCACACAGGAGTCGAATCCCTGCATGGGCGGAAGCACCCACTCGACCTGGGGGTCGAAGTCCTTGAGGGCGGCGTCGAAGTCGCGCCGGTTGTACGCCTCGATGAACTCCCTGTTCCTGTCCACGTTCTCCTCTGACATAGCGACATAGACTGCCACGCATGAGCACCGGAGCCGCGATCGCGGTGGGCGCGGTGGCCGGACTCGCGCTCGGCATCGTCGTCAGCCTTGTCACCGATGTCCCGCTCGCTCCCGAGGTTGGGCTGGTGCTCGGGGGGCTGGGCGCATGGCTCCTTCGACGAGAGGGCACGTAGATCCCCCGATGGCCACGTCCGAGACCGCCAACCTCGAAGCCGGTGGCCGCGACCTGCGCGTGTCGAGCGCCGACCGCGTGATCTTCCCCGACACCGAGCGCTCCGCCGCCATCACGAAGCTCGACGTCGTCAAGTACTACCTCGCCGTCGAGGACGGCATCATGCGCGCGCTCGACCGGCGGCCCACGACGCTCGAGCGCTGGCCGAAGGGCGTTCACCCGGGCATCGTCCTCTCGACGCGCGAGAAGGGTGGCGGCGACGCCTTCTTCCAGAAGCGCGTCCCGCGCGGCGCGCCGGAGTACCTGGAAACGGCCCGGATCGAGTTCCCCTCTGGCCGGCACGCGGACGAGATCTGCCCGACGGAGATCGCCGTGGTCGGCTGGGCGGCGCAGATGGGCACGATCACGTTCCATCCGTGGCCCGTGCGCCGCGAGGACGTCGACCATCCGGACGAGCTGCGGCTCGACCTCGACCCGCAGCCGGGAACCGACTTCGCGGACGCGGTGCGGGTGGCCGCCGAGGCGCGCGTCCTCCTGGGCGATCTCGGCTACGTCGGCTTCCCGAAGACCTCGGGCGGCCGCGGGGTTCACATCTACGTGCGCATCGAGCCGCGCTGGACGTTCACGGACGTCCGCCATGCCGCGATCGCCTTCGGGCGCGAGCTGGAGCGGCGGCTTCCCGGTCAGGTGACGACGAAGTGGTGGAAGGAGGAGCGCGGCGAGCGCATCTTCGTCGACTACAACCAGAACGCACGCGATCGCACGATCGCCTCGGCCTACAGCGTGCGGCCGAGGCCGGGCGCCCCGGTGTCGGCGCCTGTCACCTGGGACGAGCTGGCCGAGATCGCCCCCGAGGACTTCACGGTCGCCACGATGCCCGCGCGCTTCGCCGAGCTGGGCGATCGCCACGCGGCGATCGACGACGTGGCGCATTCGCTGGAGCCGCTGCTCGAGCTGTACGAGCGCGACGAGTCCGAGGGAGAGGGCGACATGCCCTACCCGCCCGACTACCCGAAGATGCCGGGCGAGCCGAAGCGGGTCCAGCCCTCGCGCGACCGCGACCGCAAGCGGAGCTGATCAGAGGCGGATCTTGCCGGATCGTCAGGTCACGGTGCGCACCCGAACGCGGTTGAGCGCCAGCGCCGTCACGGCCGCGAGCAGCAGGAAGGCGAGCGCGATGGACGCCTTGAGTAGCGCCGCCCAGAAGCCCGCGACCGGGCCGCCGTCGGGGTCAGCGTCCGCCGCCGGGGCCCCGCTGCCCGACCAGCTGCGGTTGGCGAACAGCTTCACTTCGCCACGGCCCTTATCCAGGCCCTCGAGGGCCGTTCCAATGATCGGCCCGGGGCCGTCGGCCTTCATCGCGACGCCCGGGATCGGGCTCGGCGTCAGCGGATCGCCCGCCTCGATCGCCCCGAAGGAGGCATCGGCCCGCACTGGGAGGCGGCCGGCCAGCGCGACCCTGACGAAGTTGCGCTCCTTGAACAGCCCGAGCGCCTGTTCCTCCAAAGCGCCCCGGTCGTTGCGCAGAACGGGGTGGACGGCCAGCACCTCGGCCTCGAGCTCCGGCTGTGCCTTCCGGAACCGCTCGAGCATCGGCTTCCCCCAACCCTCCTCGAGCGAGGCGGCGTCCATCGTGCCGCCGAGGATGATCCCGGGATCGGAGCTCGCGACGCCGATCGCGCCGGAGTCGCGGGCAGATGAGGTGCGGATGACGCCGTCCGGCCTGTTCGGGTCCACCCGGACGATGTCGCCGGGCCGTATCTCGCCCCTGCGGACGAAGGCCTCCGCCAGGTCGAAATCGACGTTCTGGCTGAGGGTCCCGCGGATGGCCATATCGCCGTTCTCCTTCAGGTCCATCAGCTGGTTCGAGTCGTTGTTCTGACCGCCGTTCGAGTTGTGATGGATTGAGAACTCGTCACTGGCCGTGTTGTCGGCGGCGCTGTTGTCGTCGTCGATCACCAGCTGAGTGTCGGTATCCCCGCGCAGCCTCGCCGCTGCGGCGTTGGGCCCCAGGAGGTGACCAATTGCCTGGACGTTTCCGAGCGCGATGAGGTCACCGTTCTGGCGGACGTCGAGCAGCCTGTCGGCATCCAGGGTCGAGCCGTTCCTCATCACCTCGAACCGCGACGTGGTCGAGGTATCGGCCGAGTTGTTGTTGTGGTCGATGCTGACGGTTGCCTTCCCGTCGGCCTGGGCCTCAGTATTCGCGCCGCTGTCGAGCAGCACGTCCGCGATGCTGAACAGCGTCGTGTCGCCCGAGGTGGGGTGCCTGAACTGGCCTGCGCTCGTGACGTTTCCGGCCGCGGCCAGGTCGCCCAGTGCGCTGAGATCGCCGGACTGGTCGAGTCGCATCAGCCGGTCGACTGCGGCCGTCGAGCCGTTCCTGAACACGTCCAAGGTCTCGGTGGACCCGGTGTCGGATGAGTTGTTGTTGGTGTCGACGTGTACCTGAGCGGCCCCCGCGCCCCGCAGAGCAACCGGGTCGGCGTCAACAAGGCTGCGGAAGGTGTCTGCCCGGACTTCGCCGCTTACCACGAGGTCCCCGTTGGAATTGAGGTCTCCTAGGATCCCGAGGTCACCGTCCTGCTGGAGGTCCATGAGGATCGTCGACTCAGAGCCGTTCCCACGCACGCGGAACGTCGAGCTGCCAATGACGTCGTCGGTCTCGTTGTTGTCATCGTCGAGCATGAACTGCAACTGGGTGTCCGACTGGAGATCGAGGGGGCCGCCAGGGTCACCGCGAAGCTCGTCGAAGCGTCCGATGCCCTCGACGTCGACGTCGTTCGTGACGTCGAGCACGGCGCCGGCGAAGGTGTCCGAGGCGTCGCTCCGCAGCAACTGGGCCGAATCCAGGCCGTCGAGCGTCTCCGAGTCGCTGGCCGCTCCGCCGGGATCCCCCTTCTCGCCCTGGAGCCCCTGCGGGCCCTGAGGTCCTTGCGGCCCCTGCGGGCCGGGATCGCCCTTGTCGCCCTTGGCCCCACTTGGCAGCTCGCCCCGCCGGAAGTCGTCCTCGAGCAGCGATCCGTTTCGTACCTTCGGCGAGGTGACCGCGTTGTTCCTGATCTCCCCGGTGTCGACGGCGTTGGCCTTGATCTGCCCCGCGCCGACGCTGTTGCGCGGGATCGTCAGCGCATAGGCGCCGCCGCCCATGGCGAGGAATACGGCGATCGTCGCCATGACGTTGGCGTAGGTCAGCTGCGAGCGAAGCCTGGCCAGCATGGGGCCCTCCTGGATTCGAGTCCAGCTCAACCGTAATTCAGGTTCTCGGCCCCGGCAAACCGCGGGAGCAGGAGCGGCGGTGCGAGTCTCGTCAGAGCTTCAGCTCAGGCCGTGGACGTAGAAAACCCTTGGGGCTACGGCGCCTGCGGCAGCTTCTTCTTGCCGCGCGTGATCTTGGGCGCGGAGGGCGGCGGCACGACGGGTCCGATGTCCCCATCCGGCGCCTCGTCGAGGTCGACCATCACCGGCGCGTGATCGCTCGGCTTGCTTCCCTTGCGGGCTTGGCGGTCAATCCACGCGGCCTTGACGCGTGCCGCCACCGGCCCGCTCGCGAGGATCAGGTCGATCCGCATGCCGAGGTCCTGGTGGAACATGCCGGCGCGGTAGTCCCAGTAGCTGAAGACGCGCTCGTCCGGCCAGCGGTCGCGCACCACGTCGTGCAGGCCGAGTGCCTGCAGCTCCGCGAGCGCCTCCCGCTCCGGCGCCGTCACGTGGGTCTCGCCGACGTAGGCCTCCGGATCGAAGACGTCGTCGTCGGTGGGCGCGATGTTCATGTCGCCGCACACGACCGCGTCCTCCGGGCCGGCGGCGACCATCTCCTTGAGCGAGGCGAGCCAGGCGAGCTTGTACTCGTAGTGGTCCGAGCCCGGCACGCGCCCGTTCGGCACGTAGACCGAGACGACCCGGATGCCGCCGCAGGTCGCGGACACCGCGCGCGCCTCCGGATGGGGAAAGCCCGGAGCACCCTCGAGCCCTGCCACCACGTCGTCCAGCCCCACACGCGAGAGGATCGCGACCCCGTTCCAGGTCGCCTCACCGTGAGCGGCTACCTCGTAGCCGCGCTCGGCGAGCTCGTCCCCGAGCAGCTCCGCAAGCGCATCGTCCGCGAGCTTCGTCTCCTGAAGGCAGACGACATCAGGCTTCCGCTCATCCAGCCATGGGAGGAAGCGCGGCATGCGCTGCTTGAGCGAGTTGACGTTCCAGGTGGCGATGCGCACGGGTCCTCACGGTACGGCACCGCCCCCTGGGAGGCATCCGGAGAATCCCTGATCTTTGGCCAGTTGCCCTATGGTGACCCTCATGTCTCAAGCCACCCGAATCGTCTTGGCGCTCGTGCTGACGCTCGCTGTCGCGGCTCCCGCGGCTCAGGCCCAGCCCAAGAAGTCCAAGCAAGTCAACGTGAC
The DNA here is from genome assembly GCA_963837445.1 of uncultured Thermoleophilaceae bacterium. Classification (GTDB taxonomy): domain Bacteria; phylum Actinomycetota; class Thermoleophilia; order Solirubrobacterales; family Thermoleophilaceae; genus JACVRW01. The sequence goes on from CAWINK010000021.1 coordinate 354,343, forward strand.
CGTGATGACCCGCAACATCTACCTCGGCGGGAACATCTTCCACCCGATCGGCTCACCCGATCTCGACACCTTCAAGCAGAAGACCAGCGAGCTTTGGGCTGAGGTCCAGAAGACCGACTTCGTCGGCACGCGCGCCGCGCTGCTCGCCCGCGAGGTCAAGCGCGCCAAGCCGGACCTGATCGGACTTCAGGAGGTCGCGATCTGGCGGCGCAGCCCCGACGGCCAGTCCGACGGGAACGCAACGCCCGCCACACAGGTCGTCTACGACTTCCTTAAGACGTTTCGGCGCGAGCTCGCGCGTGCCGGCCTCAAGTACAGCGTCGGCGTTGTCCAGCGCGAGGCCGACATCGAGGGCCCCCTCCGGGAGGGCTACGACGTGCGCCTCACGATGCACGACGTGATCCTCGTGAAGAAGCGGCCCGACCTGAAGATCACGAAGCGCCTCAGCAAGAACTACAACGCCGACATCGGCGTACCGACGCCGGCGGGGACTCTCACGAGCACTCGCGGCTGGACGGCCGTCGACGGGAAGCTCAAGGGCAAGAAGTTCCGCTTCGTGAACACGCATCTCGAGGCGGCCGCGGCCGATCCGCGCAACGCGCAGGCCGCTGAGCTCATCGCGCGCGGCGGGCCGCTGCGCGTCAAGGGTAAGCCCGTGATCGTGGTCGGCGACTTCAACTCCGACCCGCAGGCCAACGAGTCCGATGCCGATGCCGTGAACATCCTCAAGGGCTTCAAGCTGGTGGACCTGTGGACGCGCCTCCGCGGAGGAGGCCCGGGCTACACCTGTTGCCTGAACAACTCGGACATGTCCGACACGACGCCGGTTGGGTTCGACCACCGGATCGACCTGATCTTCTCGAAGCCCGCTCTGCGGGTCCTGAAGGGCAGGGTGGTGGGCAAGGCCCAGTCGGACCGCACGGCGAACGGCCTCTGGCCGTCCGACCACGCAGGCGCGGCGCTGACGCTCCGCCTGAAGTAGCGAAACGCCGAGCAGAGCGCCGGCGCCCTCGGGCGCCGGCGCTGCCGCTCACGCTTCTGGCCGGCTAGCCCTGCCCGACCTCGAGGAACGCCTCGTAGCGCTTCACTTCGCGCTCCGCACGAGCCTTCTCCTCGGAGTCGTCCTCCGCGCGCTCGAGCGCCTCCTGCGCTTCCTTCAGGCGCGACTCGAACGCGCTGCGGTCGATGTCGTCGGGGGCGATGGCCTCTTCCACCAGCACCAGCGCGCGGTTGTCGGCCACCTGGAGGTAGCCCTCGCCCTGGGCGAAGCGGACGACGTCGGAGTCAGACTTGTAGAGCCGCAGCTCCGTGGGCTCGAGGATCGCCATCAGCGGCGCGTGGCGCGCCCTGATGCCGATCGAACCGGTCGTGGTGCGCGTGGAGACCATCTCCACCTCGTCGGCGAAGACCTGCCCCTCAGGCGTGAGCACCTCGACCTTGAACGACGAGGCCATCAGTCCTCGTCGCTCTTCTCGTCACCGTTGTCGGCGTCACCGTTGTCAGCGTCACCGTTCTCGGCGTCACCGTTCTCCTCGCCCTTCTCGTCCTCGCCCTCGTCCTCGTCTGACTTCTTCGTGCCGAAGGCGGCCCTGAAGGCGATCAAGCGAGCGCTACGTGCCAGGAAGAAGATCAAGGCGAGCATCAAGCTCACGGCCCGCGACGGCGCCGGCAACCTGACCGCCGGCAAGCGCACGGTCAAGCTCAAGCGCTGATCTAGCTCTGCCCGACCTCGAGGAAGGCCTCGTAGCGCTTGACCTCGCGCTCCGCGCGGGCCTTCTCCTCGGAGTCGTCCTCCGCGCGCTCGAGCGCCTCCTGCGCTTCCTTCAGGCGGGACTCGAACGCGCTGCGGTCGATGTCGTCGGGGGCGATCGCCTCCTCGACCAGCACCAGCGCGCGGTTGTCGGCCACCTGGAGGTAGCCCTCGCCCTGGGCGAAGCGCACGACGTCGGAGTCCGACTTGTAGAGCCGCAGCTCCGTGGGCTCGAGGATCGCCATCAGCGGCGCGTGGCGCGCCTTGATGCCGATCGAACCGGTCGTGGTGCGCGTGGAGACCATCTCCACCTCGTCGGCGAAGACCTGCCCCTCGGGCGTGAGCACCTCGACCTTGAACGAGGAGGCCATCAGTTCTCGTCGCTCTTCTCGTCCCGTTGTCGTCGTCGCCGTTCTCAGCCGTCGCCGTCTCGTCCTCCGTCCTCGCCCTCGTCCTCCTCTGACTTCTTCCTCGTCGCGCGAGCCGCGCGCGGCCTCGACCACCTCGTCGATCGTTCCCTTCAGCAGGAACGCGCGCTCGGGGATGTCGTCGTGCTTGCCCTCGAGGATCTCCTTGAACGAGGCCACCGTCTGGTCGACGGGCACGTACTTGCCCTCGAGCCCGGTGAACTGCTCCGCAACGAAGAACGGCTGGGAGAGGAAGCGCTCGATCTTCCGGGCGCGCTGCACCGTCAGGCGGTCCTCGTCGGAGAGCTCCTCGATTCCCAGGATGGCGATGATGTCCTGGAGCTCGCGGTAGCGCTGGAGGATCTCGCGCACGTCGTTCGCTACCTGGAAGTGCTCCTCCCCCACGATGTCCGGCTTGAGGATCGTCGACGTCGAGTCGAGCGGGTCCACGGCCGGGTAGATCCCCTTCTCCGAGATCGCTCGCGAGAGCGTCGTGGTCGCGTTCAGGTGCGCGAACACCGAGGCCGGAGCCGGGTCGGTGAGGTCGTCGGCAGGCACGTAGATGGCCTGGATCGAGGTCACCGAGCCCTGGCGGGTCGAGGTGATCCGCTCCTGAAGCTGGCCCATCTCCGTCTCGAGCGTGGGCTGGTAGCCCACCTGGGAGGGCATCCGGCCGAGCAGGGCCGACACCTCGGAGCCCGCCTGAACGAAGCGGAAGATGTTGTCGATGAAGAGCAGCACGTCCTGGCCGCCCTCCTCGCGGAAGTACTCCGCCATCGTCAGGCCGGAGAGCGCGACGCGCATGCGAGCCCCAGGGGGCTCGTTCATCTGACCGAAGACGAGCACGGTCCGGTCGAGCACCCCGGACTCCTTCATCTCGAGCCAGAGGTCGTTGCCCTCGCGCGAGCGCTCGCCCACGCCGCAGAACGCCGACAGGCCCTCGTGCTCCTCCGCGATGTTGCGAATCAGCTCCTGGATCAAGACCGTCTTGCCCACGCCGGCGCCGCCGAACAGGCCGACCTTGCCGCCCTTGGCGTACGGGGCGAGCAGGTCGATGACCTTGATGCCGGTCTCGAGGACCTCGCGGGTCGGGGTGAGGTCCTCGACGCTCGGGGCAGGACGGTGGATCGGCCAGCGCTCCTCGGTCTCGACGTCGCCGCCCTCGTCGATGGGGTCGCCGAGCAGGTTGAAGATGCGGCCGAGCGTCTCCTTGCCCACGGGCACGGTGATCGGCCCGCCGGTGTCACGCACCTTGGTGCCGCGCGAGAGGCCGTCGGTGGCGTCCATCGCGACCGCGCGGACGCGGTCGTCCCCGATGTGCTGCTGCACCTCGAGCACGAGCGTGCCGGTGCCGGCCTCCTCCTCGTGTCCCTCGTCGCCGTAGCGCTCCAGGTCCACCTCGAGGGCGTTGTAGATCTCGGGCAGGTCGTCGGGGAACGCGACCTCGATCACGACCCCCTGGATCTCCTCGACGGTGCCGACGTTGCCGTCGCCGTCGGTCTTCTTCTTCTTCTCTGTCTGCGTTCCAGCTTCCATTCTTCTCCTTGGCTAACGAAGTCCTTCGGCCCCGGCCACGACCTCCATGATCTCCTGCGTGATCTCCGCCTGCCGTTGGCGGTTCGCGGCGAGCGTGAGGTCGTCGATCAGCTCGGCGGCGTTGTCTGAAGCGCTGCGCATGGCGCTCATGCGCGCGCCGTGCTCGGATGCGGTTGACTCGAGCATCGCCCGGTAGATCGAGATCTCCACGTAGTCGGGCACCAGCCGGGCGAGGATCTCCTCCGCGTCAGGCTCGTAGATCCAGAGCGCGCGGTCGTGGATGTGCTCGTCCTCGTTATCCCCGTTCTCGCCCTCGTCGCGCTCCTCGTCGTCGCCCCCGATGACGTCGGCCTGCTGCAACGGCAGCAGCGTCTCGTGGCGAACCTCCTGGTTGACCGGGGAGATGTAGCCGTTGTAGAAGACCTCGACCCGGTCGACCTTGTCGTCCACATACGCGGAGACGAGCCCGTCGGCCACCCGGCGGGCGTCGGAGAACGCGGGCCTGTCCGTGAAGCCGGTCCAGGAGCCGCCCACCTCGAGCCCTCGGAACTCAAGCGACGAGACGCCCCGGCGCCCCACGACGTACCAGAGCACCTCCTTGCCGTCGCCCGACAGCCCGCGCATGCGCTGGTTGGCGGCGCGCAGGATCTGCGAGTTGAACGGACCGGCAAGCCCGCGGTCGCCCGTGATGATGAGGACGCCGACGGTCTCGACATTCTCCTTCTCCTGGAGGATCGGGAGGTTCGGGATGTTGTCCGCGGCCTGGGAGGCGCGCGCGGTCATGCGCCGCAGCGCGTCCGCGTACGGGCGCAGCGCCTCGATCCGCTGCTCGGCCTTCCGCAGGCGGGCGGCGGAGATCATCTCCATCGCCCGCGTGATCTTGCGGATGTTCTTGACCGACGCGATGCGGCCCCGGATGTCCTTCAGGTTCGCCATCTAGGCGTTTGCCGGCTCCTCTTCACGCTCTTCTTCCTGCTCCGGCTCCTCTTCGCTCTCGTCCTCGTCGTCGGACGTCTTGCGGCCCTCCTCGGTGCGGGCCTCCTTCTCGCGCTCCTCCTCCGAGAGGATGCGGTCGGACTCGCCCTCCTCGAGCGGGTTGCCCTCCTCGTCGAAGTCGGGTCCGAAGTCGTCGATCGCCTCGGAGATGCAGTCGCCGAGCTGCGACTCGATCTCGTCGCTCCACTCGCCCTCGGCGATCTTGCCCATCAGCTCGCCGCTCTCCGCGTGCAGGCGGTCGAGCAGGAACCGGAGGTACTCCTGGACGCGCTCGACCTTGATGCGGTCGAGGTAGCCGCCGGTGCCGGAGTAGATCGCCGCCACCTGGTCCTCGATCGACCAGGGGTCGCGCTCGTCCTGCTTGAGCACCTCGACCAGCCGCGCGCCGCGGTTGAGCGTGGCCTGGGTGTCGGCGTCGAGGTCGGAGCCGAACTGAGCGAACGCCTCGAGCTCGCGGTACTGCGACAGCTCGAGCCGCAGCCTGCCGGCCACCTTCCGCATCGGCGTGGTCTGCGCCGAGCCGCCCACGCGCGACACGGAGATGCCGACGTTGATGGCCGGCCTAACGCCCGAGCGGAACAGGTCGGCCTCGAGGAAGATCTGGCCGTCCGTGATCGAGATGACGTTGGTGGGGATGTACGCGGACACGTCGCCCGCCTGCGTCTCGATGATCGGCAGCGCGGTGAACGACCCGGCCCCGAGCTCGTCGGAGAGCTTCACCGCGCGCTCGAGCAGGCGCGAGTGCAGGTAGAACACGTCGCCCGGGTACGCCTCGCGGCCCGGCGGGCGGCGCAGCAGCAGCGACATCTGGCGGTATGCGTACGCGTGCTTCGTGAGGTCGTCGTAGACCGCGAGCGAGTGCTGTTCGTTGTAGAGCCAGTGCTCCGCGATCGCCGCGCCCGCGTAGGGCGCGAGGAACTTGATCGGCGCGGCCTCGTCGGCCGGCGCCGCCACGATCACGGTGTGGTCGAGCGCCCCGTGGTCGTCGAGCTGCTGCGCGACCTCAACCACGGTGGACATGCGCTGCCCGACCGCGACGTAGACGCACTTCAGGTCCTTGTCCTTGTTGTTGATGATCGCGTCGATGCAGATCGAGGTCTTGCCGGTCTGGCGGTCGCCAATGATCAGCTCGCGCTGGCCACGGCCCACGTTCGTCATGGCGTCGATCGGCTTGATGCCGGTCTGCATCGGCTCCTTCACCGGCTGGCGGTGCACCACGCCCGGAGCCTTGAACTCCGCCGGGCGGGTCTCGTCCGTGTCGATGTCGCCCTTGCCGTCGAGCGGGCGGCCGAGCGGGTCCACGATGCGGCCGAGCAGCGCGTCGCCGACCGGCACCTGGAGCAGGCGCCCGGTGCGCTTCACCTGGTCGCCCTCCTCGATCTGGTCCCACTCGCCGAACAGCACCGCGCCCACGTTGTCGGACTCGAGGTTGAGAGCGAGGCCGGTCACGTCGTGCGGAAGCTCGAGGAGCTCCATCGACATGCAGTTGTCGAGGCCGTGGACGCGCGAGATGCCGTCCGCCACGGACAGGACGGTGCCCACCTCGGAGAGGTCGGCGCCGCCGTCCTCGAGGCCCTCGATGCGGCTCTTGAGGATGCTGGTGATCTCGTCTGGCTTGATCTGCACGTCTAGGTCTCCTTAGGTCGCCTTCGCGACCTGCTTGCGTAGTCGTTCAAGTCTGTTGCGAACGGTGCCGTCCAGGACCATGTTCCCGACCTGGACCTTGAGACCGCCGAGCACGTCGGGGTCCACATTCGAGGAGAGCTCGACGGTGCGGTCGGTCTGCTCCTCGATTCGCTTGCCGATGTCCTTCACGAGCCCCTCGTCCAGCTCGATCGCGCTCGTCACGGTCACCGGAAGCAGCTTGTTCTCCTCGGCCCAGAGCGAGTCGAACTCGCGCCTGATGCGGAACAGCGCCGGCATCCGGTGGCGCTCCGCGAGCAGCTCGAGGAAGTTCACGAACCGCTCGTCGGCGTCGGTCACGATCTTACGCACGCCGTCCCGCTTCTCCTCGGACGAGAAGTAGGGCGAGAACAGGAACACCTGGAGGGTGCGGTCCTCGTCGAGGGCCTCCGCGAACTCGCCGAGCTCGTCGTGCACGCGGTCGAGCACGTCGTGCTCCTTGGCGACCTCGAACAGCGAGCGTGCGTAGACCTCGGCGATCTCCTCCATGGGCTAGCGGCCGTTCCCTTCCGTGCCGGCGAGCTCCGAGAAGTCGACCTCGCTGAGCGCCTCCTCGATCAGGCGGCGGTGGTCATCGTCGGTGAGCGACTTGCGCGTGATCTTCTCCGTGGCCATCACGGTGAGGTCGGCGACCTCCTTGCGGAGCTCGTCGAGCGCGCGGCGCGTCTCGTGCTCGATGTCACGGCGTGCCGCCGCGAGCAGCTCCTCGCGCTGCTTGGTGGCCGCCACCTTGGTCTCGTCGGCCACGTTGTCCGCCGCCTTGCGCGCACGGGCGACGATGTCCTCCGCCTGCTCGCGGGCCTCACGCAGCCGCGCCCGGTACTCCTCGAGCAGCTCGTCGGCCTCCTGCTTGGCACGCTGCGCCGACTGAATCGACTCCTCGATCGCCACGCGGCGGCGGTCGAGAGCCGCGGCGATGCGCGGGAAGGCGAGCTTGTTCAGCAGGTAGAGAGTGATGCCGAAGGCGAGCAGCGTCCAGATCATCAGCCCGAGGCTCGGGCTGACGAGGAAGCTGCCGCCGCCGTCTTCGCTTTCGGCCTGGGCGATAACGAGGATGTCGCCTAGCGCGCCCACCTAGAGGAAGAACGCGATCAGGCCGAAGATGAACGCGTAGAACACGATCGCCTCGGTGAGGGCGAATCCGAGCCACTGGATGCTCGTGATCTCCTCGCGCATCTCGGGCTGACGGGTGACCGACTCGATCACCTTGCCGAAGATGTATCCGACGCCGATGCCGGGGCCGATCGTGCCAAGCCCGGCTCCGACGCCGAGGGCGATCGCCTTCAGGCCGTCGGTCGGGTCGGCTGCCTGTGCGATGGGTATCAGGACTGCAAGATCCATGGGACCTCCTAATGGCCTCCGGCGCTTGCCTCGCCGAAGTAGATGGATGTGAGCGTCGCGAAGATGAAGGCCTGGAGCGTGGCGATCAGGCCGACCTCCAGCATGAAGAAGGCGATCGCGATCGGCAGCGTGATCCAGCCGAGCGCGGCGAGTCCGAGCAGCACCGCCAGGCCGCCGCCCATGAACAGGATCAGCAGGTGGCCGGCGAGGATGTTGGCGAACAGTCGCACCGACAGCGAGATGATCCGCATGAACTGGGAGATCACCTCGATGAAGAAGATCGGGACGGCCGCGGGGCCGGAGACGCCCGCCGGCAGCCAGCCCTTGAGGTGACCGCGAATCCCATGGCTGCGCACCCCCTCGATCTGATAGCCGCCCCAGACGACGAGCGTGAGCACGAGCGGAATCGAGAGGTTCGCGGTGGCCGCATACAGTGCGAAGGCCGGGAGGGCGAAGCCGAAGACGTCGACCGTCTCGTGCGTGTTCGTGGGCAGCGGGATGTAGCCGAGCATGTTCGAGAACCAGATGAAGAAGAACAGCGTGGCCACGAAGGGGAAGTACTTCGCCGCGGTGGCGCTCGGCATGTTGCCCCTGGCGATCTGGGTGTAGGTGAGGTCGTATGCGCCCTCGATGAGCGTCTGCACCCGGTTCGGGCGCTCCTGCATCCGCTTGGCGATCCAGATCATGGTGCCCGCGGTGATCGCGCAGGCGAGGAAGACGTAGAGGACGGCCTTGTTGATCGACATGTCGATGCCGGCGATCTTCAGCTCGATCCAGGGGTCGAGCTTGAACTCGTTCTGTGGCTTGAAGTGCGTCGTTCTTGCCGTCGCTGCCGAAGATTCCGTAGAGCGCGATGGCGCCGCCCAGCCAGATGAAGATGCCGAGCAGGATCTTGCCGCGGCGGCTCACCGGCGCTCCTCGAACGGCCGGCCGATCAGCTGGCCCGTGAAGTAGAACGTGAAGAGGGTGATCGAGAGGATCGCGGCGGACAGCCCGGCCTCGCGCTCGGACAGGCCCGACCACGAAGATCGATCCGGCGACGATCCAGCCGCGCGCGATCATCGAGCCGGTGAGCAGGCCGGCGACGGTGCGGGGGTCGTCAGACGCGCGGGCCTGCTTCTCGATCAGCACCTGAATCCCGCGCTGGACGAGCCATCCAAACGCCGCGCCGGCCCAGCCGAGCAGCGGCAGATCCGCCGCCAGGAAAACCGGCAGCGCGAGCGCGAGCAGCGCAAGGTCCAGGTACCGCATCATGCGCAGCGGCATGGGGGTATCGGATGCTGTCAAAGCGCGGGTGCTCAAGAGGTTCTCCGGGGGAGCGAGGGGCGGGCGGGCTACACATCTGTGCTCTCTACCCGGGGCGCTGAAGCCTATATGAGCGGAGGACTTTGTGACTACTTTGTGACAGTTGGCTCGCGCCCCTCAGGTCCGCCTCCACGACGCCTCGCCCAGTACGAGCCCGGCTGTGCCGGACGGGCGGCACCGATCAGAGCCACGAGCGGGAAGAAGAACCCGACGATCCCCATGAAGCGCTTGCCCTTCAGGAGGCAGACGACGGCGAGCGAGGCCCCGAGTAACTGCCACGGCACCAGGAAAGCTCGGCTCTCTCCCCCGGTGAGCTCGTCGCCTCCCACTCCGAGCAGCAGCAGGAAAGCTTCGTAGACGTCGATCCAGAACCACAGGCCGAGTAGGGAGATCACCAGCAGGCAGACGGTCACGACGACTGCGTCGATCGATTGACGGCCCTTGCTCGACCAGTAGACGTCCTCGAGGTTCAGCCAGAGCGCGAACTCGTCCAGCGTCAGTCCCATCCCTACGCCGAACGCGATCGCCGTCAGCTCGAGCCAGGGACTGCCGAGGTCGACCGCCAGGCCGAGATAGCCCATGGTGAGCAGGAGCAGGATCCCCCACACCAGGTGGTGGATATGCGTGCCGCCCTTGGTCTCGACGTTGCCGGGCCACCAGCTGACCTGCGCACGGATCAGGTGTGCGCTCGTACGGATGAAGCCGAACGTGATGACGAAGGCCAGCAGGATGAGGAAGTGGGTCTCCTTGCCCGCCGCCTCGATATGGACGCGATAGGCCTCGCTGATGTGGTCGAAGAAGCTCTCCACCCGGCGGCCGATGGTACGGCCCAGCGGCCCGCTCCTACGGCTTCGCTGTCATCGAGCCAACCACGCCGGACTGGAGAACGGCGCTGCCCCCGGTGAGCTTGCCGTCGTGGCGCTCGTTCTCACCGAGCAGCTCGTAGCTGTCGCGGTTGAAGATGAGGATGCTGCGGTAGCCGGCGTAGTCCACGGCCACGCCCACCCCCGAGCGACCCGCCACGTCGCGCTCGCTCTTGACCAGCTTGATGCCGGGGATCAGGGCGGCCGAACGCAGCAGCGCGGCCTCGAGATCCGCGGGGATCGGGTTCTCGCGCAGGAGGTCGCCGACGATCACGAAGGTCTCGTGGTCGACGGAGTGCCCGCACTCGCAGTCCACGGCCGCCTGGCGCAGGCGCGCGTGGAGCGACTCCGCGTCGCGCGGGAGAGCCAGGAGCTCGGCGTAGCTCATCGGCTCGTCGCCGAGGCGGAACGGTCCCTCCTTTGGCGGACCCACACGGAAGTCCGCCCCGGGCTGGCGCTCGTCGAGCCAGCGCCGGGTGCCGTCGATCGCGAGCCAGCTCTCGCGGTCCGCTGGGTCGCCGTTCCAGAAGGTCTTCGTCCGGACGTAGAAGAACTCGCCCGGCTGCAGCGGACGGGACAGCCCGCCCTTCTGCGACTTCGCCGCCAGCCGCAGCGTCTCGGCGGCGCTGGCCTCCGGCGTGCCGAGGCGGCTCTCGCGCTCGCCTGGGATCACGAGCGCGGCGGCGACCGCCGCGGCCGCGACACACGCCCCGATCGCAACGCGTCCGCCCCAGCGCGGCCGGCGTGGCTCCGGCTGGCGCCAGGCGCGCTCGGCGCGGGCGCTGGCAAGCGCGCTCGGCGGTGCCGTGCTTGCGCGGAACGACCGGATCAGATCGAGCTCATCCATGGTTTTCCTCCAGGTGTCGGCGCACACGTGCGCGGGCGCGGTGAAGTCGTGATTTGACGGTGCCGGGAGAGATCGACAGCGCCGCCGCGATCTCCGGATAGCCGAGCTCGGCCCACGCGTAGAGGAGCAGCACGTCGCGTTCATCCCTCGAGAGCAGTGCGAGCGCGGCCGCCAGCGCGGGCCCGGCCGCCGCGGAGTCCGCCTGGGCGGCAACGTGATCGTCGTGCGACGGCGCGGCCGGGTCCGTGCCGGTGCGTGCGTACGCCCGCAGCTCGCGCTCCTCGCGGCGCCAGTGGCGCTGGGCGAGGCGGGTGGCTATCCCGAACAGCCACGGGCGGGCGTCCTCGTACGACCCGTCGTAGCGGCGGCGCTTCGCGAAGGCCACGGCGAAGGCCTCGGCGGCCAGCTCGTCGGCCATATCCGCGCCCAGTCGCCGCGCGAGATATCGGTGAACGGCGGCGTGATGGCGCTCGAAGACGCGGCCAAAGGCTGCGGGCGTCTCGAGCGACGCCGCGATGGCGGTGGCGTCTGAGAGTTCAGGCTGCTCCGCCTGCAGAAGACCGAGGGTCACACCCTTACTCTCCCGCAAGCGCCTGAGCGGTTCTCGCTAGGCCACGCGCAGGGCGCGGGCGCGGCCCGCGTCGATGGCGCGCAGGAAGGCGCTGACCACCTCGGCGTCGAACTGGCTGCCCGTCCCGGCCTCGAGCTCAGCCCGGGCCATCTCCGCTCCGAGCGCGGGTCGGTACACGCGGTCCGCGGTCATCGCCTCGTACGCGTCCGCCACGCCGAGGATGCGCGCCTCGAGCGGGATCTCGTCGCCGCTCGAGCCGTAGGGGTAGCCGAGGCCGTCCGGCCGCTCGTGGTGGGCCAGGATCCAGGCGCGCAGGTCGTCGAACTCGGGCGGCGACAGCAGCCGCGCGGCGATCTCCGGGTGCGTGTACATCTCCTGCCACTCCTCGGCGTCGAGCGGTCCGGGCTTCGAGAGCACGGTGTCGGAGATGCCGATCTTGCCGATGTCGTGCAGCACGCCCGCGAGGCGCACGCGCTCCACGCGCTCCTCCTCGAGGCCGAGCTCGCGCGCCATCAGCTCCGCGTAGCGCCCCACGGTGTGCGAGTGCTGGCCGGTGCCGGTGTCGCGGATGTCGAGCGCCTCGGCGAGCGCGATCACGGTGGCGAGCTGGAGCTGGCCGTCCGCCTGCCCGCCCGGATCCGCGAGCGTGCGCGCCACCTCGTCGCTGTAGATCACGGTGCGGTCGCAGCCGAGGTCCTTGGCGGCGGCCACGGCGCGATCGGCTGCGCGCAGCAGGCCCACGCCGTCGGTCCCGTGCGCCGGGCTGCTCGCCACGCCGAAGCTGATCGTCACGGGTACGGCGGCCTCGGCAAAGGTGCGGTGGGTCGCGCGGCGCAGGCGCTCGGCAACGATGAAGGCGCCGCGCTCGTCCGTCTCGGGAAGCAGCAGCGCGAACTCCTCGCCGCCGATGCGGGCCGCCTGGTCGATGCGGCGCTTCCACTTGAGGCAGTCGTTCGCCACGAGCTGGAGAGCGGTGTCGCCGGCGGCGTGGCCCTGGCGCTCGTTCACGGCGGAGAATGAATCCAGGTCGCCCACGATCACCGACAGCGGACGGCCGGCGCGCGTGGCGCGCTCGAGCTCCATGTCCAGCATCTCCTCGAGGGCGCGGCGGTTCATGAGTCCGGTGAGGGAGTCCGTCCGGGTCGCGTCAGAGATGCGGCCGCGCAGTCCCCTGATGCGCCTGCGCTGGTGCAGGGCAAGGACCGCCAGTGCGAGGACGCAGGCGTATGGGACGAACGGAGCGAGGGTGCCTACCGGCTCCATCTCCCGTTGTGTATCGACCGAAGTCCGCCGTCCCTTGAAAGGGTCCACCCGAAACTCAAACGGCCCGGAGCAGCGCCTCCACGACGTCGGGATTGAACTGTTGGCCCGACTCGCGGCGCAGCTCCTCGGCCGCCTCGTCTGGAGCGAGCGCGGGGCGGTATGGGCGGTCGCTGGTCATCGCCTCATAGGCGTCGGCCACGGCGATGATCGCGGACTCGAGCGGCACGTCCTCGGCGACCCGGCCCTCGGGGTATCCGTGCCCGTCGGGGCGCTCGTGATGGAACAGGATCCACGAGCGGATGTCGTCGTACTCGGTGGTCTCCACCATGCGCGCGCCGACCGCCGGGTGGGCGCGCACCCAGGCCCACTCTTCGTCGGTCAGCGGCCCGGGCTTGGCCACCACCGAGTCGGGCAGAGCCACGCGACCGACGTCGTGCAGGATCCCCGCGAGCCGTACGCGCTCCACGCCCTCGGGTGGCAGGCCGAGCTCGCGAGCTGTGAGCTCCGCGAAGACGGCCCACGCGCTGGCAGTGCGTGGCGCTGCCGGTGTCGCGCACGTCGAGCGCCTCGGCGATGTTGATGAGCGCCGCCAGCTCCACGTGTACCGCGCTGTTCGCGCCACGCGCGCCCTGCGCGAGGATGCCCGGCACCTCGGCGCTCGAGATCACCGAGCGGTTGCGGCCGAGGCGCTTGGCCGCGTAGAGCGCCTGGTCCGCCGTACGCAGCAGGCCGTCGGCTGACTGCCCGTGGAGCGGATGGGTGGAGATCCCGAAGCTGATCGTGAGCGACGTGTCGGCCTGATCGGCGAACGCCTCGTTGACGGCCGCGCGGATGCGCTCCGCGAGCATGTAGGCCCCGTGCTCGTCGGAGTCGGGCGCCAGAATCGCGAACTCCTCCCCTCCCACGCGTGCGGCCCTGTCGAACCCTCGCTTCGCGCCGCGAATCGCATCGGCCACGCGCTTGAGGACGGCGTCGCCGGCAGCATGGCCGTGAATGTCGTTCACGCGCTTGAAGCGGTCGAGGTCGCCCACGATCAGGCTGAGCGGCTGGTCGGCCCGGCGGGCGCGCTCGAGCTCGACGTCGAAGACCTCCTGGAAGCCGCGGCGGTTGAGGAGATCGGTGAGCGGATCGTGGTGGGCCGCGTCGCTGAGGCCGGCGATCAGGTGAGTGAGCCGGTCACGCACGACGGAGATCAGAAAGCCGGTCACGAAGGAGAGTGGACACCGTCGCGATCCAGCCATCGAGCGGGTTCTCGGAGGGGGACTCCACCACCAGCGCGACCGCATATGCGGCGGCGATGATCGCGAGGTGGACGAACGCGGCCGAGCGTGTGAAGAAGTAGAAGACGAAGCCGGTGACCCAGACGTACGGCAGCGGCCCGTACGCGCTCGTCGAGCCCCAGCCGTAGGCGGCGGCCGTGAACAGCCCTGTGTCGAGCAGCGCGACGACGTGGAATCCCCAGAGCGGCAGGCGGTCGTAGACGAGCAGCAGGACGACGCCCAGGAGGCCGGCGCCCGCGGCCGCCGCCAGCAGGATGTCGTCGTCCAGCTGGCCGTCGCCGGGCACGACCACCCCGACGAGGCAGACGAGAGCCCCCGCGATGCTGAGCAGCGCGGCCGTGCGAGCCATATTCGCCCGCGTGGCGGGAAGCTCGACATCGTTGCCTGTCGCTTTCCGCCAGCGCAGCCGCTCGCGGAGGGGCGGATCCATGCTCCTCCTATGGCCTATGTGTACGAGTCCGTGAGTCCGTGGGGCCTGCGGCCACCATAAGTCCGTTAGCGCGTTCACGCCAGAATGCCGGGCTGTGTGGATTCAGCGCCAGATCGAGCTGCGCGCCCGGCCGCGCGGCTTCCACCTCGTGACCGACGAGGTCGTGGGAGCCGTGCCGGAGCTGTCGCAGCTCGCGGTGGGCATCGCCACGGTGTTCATGCAGCACACGTCCGCCTCGCTCACGCTGAACGAGAACGCCTCCCCCGACGTGCGCCGCGACTTCGCCGCGTGGTTCGACCGCGCCGTTCCCGACGGCGCCGACTACTTCGCGCACACCCTCGAGGGCCCGGACGACATGCCCGCCCACATCAAGGCATCCCTGACCGGGTCCTCTCTGACCATCCCTGTGGCCGATGGCTCGCTGGCGCTCGGAACGTGGCAGGGGATTTACCTCTGCGAGCACCGCGACCGAGGCGGCCCACGGCGCGTGATCCTCACCGCGTTCGGTGAGACGACCGGCTGACGTAACCGCCGCCGCGTATGCGAACATGTGTTCGTGCGCTGGGACAACCTCAAGGTCGAAGTCGACGACAGCCGCACTCTCCCGGGCTACCGCGAACCGGCGACTGTCCGCACCTTCGACGCACCCGAGGCCCTCGACACCCGTTTCTACGAGGTGCGGTCGAAGTCAGCGCTGAACAGGGTTCCGAACGCATCCCGGATGCCCTTCCGCTGGACGATCAACCCCTATCGCGGATGCAGCCATGCATGCGTGTACTGCGTGCATGGGGACACGCCCATCCTTATGGCCGACGGGCGCACCAAGCCGCTCGCCGATCTACGGCCTGGCGACGAGATCTACGGGACCGTGCGACGCGGATCCACAGGTATCGGTATTGCGCCCACACCGAGGTGATCGCCCACTGGGCCACCGATCAAGCCGGCCTACCGCATCGTCCTTGAGGACGGCACCGAGCTAGTCGCGAGCGGCGACCACCGGTTCCTCACGCGATCGCGGATGGAAGCATCGTCACGGGCGCCGAGCAGGGCTCGCGATCGCAGGCCTCACCTGACCCTGAACGACAAGCTCATGGGTACCGGAGGCTTCGCACGAGCAGCCCGCCGACTAGCGACGACTACAGGCGCGGTTACCTGTGCGGAATGATCCGTGGCGACGGCCACATCGGCATCCGTACTCATACGACCGGCCCGGGCGCACGCACGGACGATCACACCGGTTCCGGCTGGCGCTCACGGATCTGGAAGGCGCTCCGGCGCGCCCAGCCGGTACCTAGACGGAGATTCGGCGATCGAGACGCAGGAATTCGCGTTCTACGCCGGCGACAAGCGCCGCCGACCGCTCAGAGCCATTCGGACGCAGTCCCTTGGCCGAGTGACCGCTGTCGGCGATCCTGACTCATCGACTGGCCTCGGACGCCGAGCACCGACTGGTGCAAGGGCTTCCTCGCCGGGATCTTCGATGCAGAAGGTGGCTACAGCGAACGCATCCTTCGAATCTGCAACACGGACACCGAGATCATCGATTGGACGACTGTTCTGCCTTCGGCGGCTCGGCTTCTCGTTTGCCGAGGAGAACACCGCGCCAGCCGAGCGGCCTGAAAGTGATTCGTCTACGCGGCGGGCTCCGCTGAGCAGCTGCGCTTCTTCCACACGGTGGACCCAGCGATCACCCGGAAGCGTCTGATAGTCGAAAGGTCGCGCTCAAGAACCCGCCCGTCTTGGCGTTGTCAGCTATCGAAGCCGTCGGCGACATGGAGCTCTACGACATCACGACGGGAACCGGGGACTTCATCGCGAACGGCGTTGTTAGCCACAACTGCTTCGCCCGCCCCACCCACACCTATCTCGACTTCAACGCCGGGCGCGACTTCGAGAAGGAGATCGTCGTCAAGGTCAACGTGCCGGAGGTGGCTCGCGCGGAGCTGATGCGGCCGTCGTGGAAGCGGGAGCACGTTGCGCTCGGCACCAACACGGACCCGTATCAGTGGGTCGAGGGGCGCTACCGGTTGATGCCGGGGATCTGGGAGGCGATGCGGGACTCGGGCACGCCGTCGTCGGTGCTCACCAAGTCGCCGCTGCTGCTGCGTGACATCGAGCTGATGAAGCAGGTGCACGAGTCGGCGGGGTTCGCCGCCAATCTCTCGATCCCGACGCTCGACGAGAAGGCGTGGCGGGCGAGCGAGCCGCACACGCCGCACCCGCGCAAGCGGATCGAGGCCGTGGCGGAGCTGAACCGGGCCGGGATCCCGACGGGTGTGCTGATCGCGCCGCTCATGCCGGGCATCAACGACTCGCCCGAACAGGTGGAGGAGATCCTCGCGCTGTGCGGCGAGGCGGGCGCCACGAACATCGGCGGCATCCCGCTCCACCTGCGCGGCGAGGTGCGCGGCATCTTCATGGACTGGCTGCGCTCGTACCGGCCCGATCTCGTGCCGCGCTACGAGCAGCTCTACGCGCGCGGTGCCTACGTCGGCAAGCCGGAGCGCGATCGGATCGCCGCCCTGGTGCGCCCCGGCCGGGGCCGGCGCAGCGTCCCGGCGCTTCGCAGCACGGGGCGAGACAGCGACCCGCTCACGATGCCCGAGCGGCGCCCACCGCGCGAGCCGCCGCAGACCAAGCTGTTCTAGGACGCGTGCGCGAACACGGGCTCGCGGCCCTCGGCGGCCACCAGCTCGCCGAACTTGATGCCCTCGGCCTCGGTCTCGTAGGGCACGAAGATGTCGACGGCGTCGGCGTTCGCGTGGTCGAGCTCGACCTGGACGGCGTCCGTCGTCTCGCCGCTCTCCGGATCGGTGAGCGTCACGTCCGCGGCGATGGCGGACGCGCGTATCGCGCCTTCGGCCGCCCGTTCGCGCAGGCCCTCGTGTAGCGCGAGCAGCAGCTCGCCGACATCCGGGTTGCCATTGCTGTCGAGGTCCGCGCCGACGGCCTTGAGCTCGCCGTCCGAGTCAAGCGCGGCCGCATAGGGGTAGAACTCCCCGTGCTCGCCCAGCATCCGCTCGGCGTAGGGAAGCAGGAAGTTCAGGAGCTCCTGGATCTCATCGGTGGGTTCGGCCATGCCTATCCCGTGCCCGGATTCAATCGCCGCGAACCGCCTCGAACTCCCCCGTCTCGACCTCACGCTCCACCTCGCGCTCGATCTCGTCGGCGGACAGCGCCGGCATCTCGCCGGTCTCGACCTGGCGCTGGATCTCGCGCTCGCGGAAGCGGCGGAACTTCAGAATCTCGAGCACGAGCACGAGGTAGACGCTCGCGGCGAGGGCCGCGAGCCCGAACCCCGCGATCACGAGCGCCCAGCCGGCATTGAGCGTTCCGTCGTCGTCCGAGTACGGCACGAATCGCATCGCCAGCGCGAGAGCTGCGAGCGACACGGTCCAGCCATAGAGGTAGAGCACGGTGCGCCGCTGTGAGAAGCCGATGTTCGCGAAGCGGTGGTGGAAGTGCCATCGGTCGGCCGAGTAGACCGGCCGCCCGTACTTGATCCGCTTCGCCACGACGAAGGTGGCGTCGAGGGCCGGCACGGCCAGAATCAGGAGCGGGAAGAACAGGGCCACGACCGCCGCTGTCTTGAGCACTCCCTCGATGGCCACGCATGCGAGCAGCAGGCCGAGCAGGTTCGACCCGGCGTCGCCCATGAAGATCGACGCCGGGTGGAAGTTGTGCCAGAGGAAGCCCACGGCCGCGCCCGCCGTGAGTGCCGCGAGGACCCCCGCGTACGGGCGGTCGAGCGACAGCGCGATCACCGCGAACGTCCCTGCCGCGATGGTGCACACCCCGGCGGCGAGCCCGTCGGCGCCGTCCGTGAAGTTCACGACGTTCATCACCGCGACCATCCCGACGAGCGTGAGCAGCTTGCCCCAGTCGTTCAGGTCGAGCGGGTCGACGAACGGCAGCGTCACGTTCTCGACCCAGACCCCCGAGGCCACCGGAATCGCGGCCGCAGCGAACTGCCCCGTGAGCTTCACCGCCGGGTGGAGGCCGTTCGGGCGCCAGTCATCAACTGCCCCCACGAACGCGATCGCCAGCGCGCCGCCGATGATGCCGCGCGTCTCAGAGCTCCAGGGGAGAAAGATCAGCGCCGAGACCACCGCCGCCGCGAGGATCGCGAGTCCACCTAGCCCGGGAACGGGCCGATCGTGCAGGTCGCGGTCGCGCGGGTGGTGCAACACGCCCAGCCGTCGCGCGAGCCGGGCGACCGGCGGAGTGGCGACGAAGGCGATCAGCGCGGCGACGAGGAACGCCCCGAGGGCATCGAGCTCGTCCATCTGGGAGGAGCCTAGTGACGGACCCGGCGGCTCAGGCGCCCGGGATCACGTAGAACGCGATCACCGCGTACTGGAGCGCCGCGGCGAGGATCACGAGCGCGTGGAACACCTCGTGATATCCGAAGACCGTCGGTGCGGGGTCGGGGCGCCGGAACGCGTACACAAGCGCGCCCGCTGTGTAGAGCAGCCCTCCCACCGCCACCAGCACGGTGCCCGTGATGCCCAGCTTGTCGAGCATGTCCGGGAACGCCGCCACGGCGACCCATCCGAGCGCGAGGTAGATGATCGCGACCAGCGGCTTCGGCGCGTCGATCCAGACCAGCTTCATGAGGATCGCCGCCGAGCGCGCCGGCCCAGACCACGATCAGGATCACCGTGGCCAGGTCGCCCTCGAGCACGAGCAGCGCGAACGGCGTGTAGGTGCCGGCGATCAGGAAGAAGATCATCGAGTGGTCGAGGCGCCGCATCCAGCGCCGCGCGTTCTGAGACGCCCAGGTGATGCGGTGATAGAGCGCGCTCGTGCCGAACAGCGCGGCCACGCTCAGCGCATAGATCGCTGCCGCGAGCCGTGGCTGGCCGGCCGGGGCCACCACCACGAGCGCCGCTCCGATCGCCACCGAGACGAAGAACGCCCACTGGTGCGAGACACCGCGCAGGCGCGGCTTCGTGAGCCTAAGTGTCGCGGAGCTGGTGGGCATCGGTGAAGAACCCACGGTAGCCAATGGACACGGCGATCAGCCCTGCCAGCGCCACGGCCCCTAGCAGCACCCAGAGCAGCACCACTTGGAGCCGCACCGCATCCACCGGGTCGGCCCCCGCCAGCAGCATCCCGACCATGGTGCCCGGGAAGAACACGATCCCGGTGGTCTTCGTGGAGTCCACGAGCGGGATCATCCCCGAGCGCAGGCTGCGGGCTACGATCCCGCGCGCCGCCTGCTTGGAGGTGGCCCCGAGCGCCAGCATCGCCTCGATCTGACGGCGTCCGTCGTGCATCTCGTCGGCGAGCCGGTTGAGCGCCACGGCCACCGCCGTCATCGAGTTCCCGATCACCATCCCACCCACCGGCACGAGGTAGCGCGGCTCCGCCTTGAACACACCGAGCGCGAGCACGAGACCGAGCGTCATGCTCGCGGCGACGGCAAGCGCCAGCAGAATCGGGCCGGTCACGCGCGGGACGCCCTCCGCGCGGCCGCGCGCGGTCCACGCTCCGAACGCGACCATGCCCGCAAGCAGGGCGACCACGAGCCACAGGCTGTCGGTGTCGAAGATCGCCTGGATCACGTACCCCACTGCGGTGAGCTGGACGAACGAGCGCAAGACCGCGATGGCGATGTCCTGCTCGAGTTCGGCTCGCTGCCAGAATGAGACCGCGATCGCCACGGCGATCAGTGCAAGCGACGCGGCAACTTCGCCCAGCGTGATCGAGATCGTGCTCACTTCGTGACCCGGCCTGCCTGGAGCTCGATGGCGCGCTCGGTCAGGCGCTCCGCTTGGCTCCGATCGTGGGTCACAAGCACGAGCGAGACACCTTGAAGGTTGCGCAGCGCGTCCTCGACCGCGCCCGTGGCCGCTGAGTCGAGCGATGCTGTGGGCTCGTCCAGCAGCAGCACCTCGGGTTGAAGAGCGAGCGCCCGCGCAAGCATCACCCGCTGCTGCTCGCCGACCGACAGCTTCGAGGCGTCGCGCTCCACGAAGCTCAGGTCGAGCCCGGCCATCCGGAGCGGCGGCTCGAGGTCCACCTCCTCGCCCTGCAAGCGCGGGCCGAAGCAGACGTTGTCGGCGACCGTGCCCGCAACCGGTGCCGGCAGCTGCGCCACGAGCCCGACGCGCCGACGCAGCTCAAGCGGGTCGAGCTCGCGCACGTCCCGACCGTGGAAGCGGACGACGCCCTCGTCGGGGTCAGCAAGCCGGTTGAGCAGCCTGAGAAGCGTGGACTTGCCTGCGCCGGAGGGCCCGACGATGGCCGTGGAGCCGGATGGGATGGCCACGCCCACCCCGCTCAGCACCGGCCGGCCGTCGCGGGCCAGGCCGATGCCCTCGAGCTCGAAGATCGCGCTAGGCGACGGCGGCCTCGGCGAGCTGGGGATAGAGCGGGTACCTGTCGGCCAGCGCACGCGTGCGCTCCGACAGCTCGGTCCGCTTGGCGTCCGAGAAGTCCCCGCCGAGCGCCTCGCCGATCACGCGGCCGATCTCACGGAAGTCGTCCGCCTGGAAGCCGCGCGTGGCGAGCGCCGGCGTACCGATCCGCAGCCCGGACGAGACGGCCGGCGGGCGCGGGTCGAACGGCACGGCGTTGCGGTTCACGGTGATGCCGATCTCATGCAGGCGGTCCTCGGCCTGCTTGCCGTCGAGCTCGGACTCGCGGAGGTCGGCGAGCACGAGGTGAACGTCGGTGCCTCCGGTGAGCACGTTCACGCCCGCGCTGACCATCTCCTCCGCCACCACCGCAGCGCCCTCGCGCGTCCGGCGCTGGCGCTCCCGGAACAGATCCGACTGCGCGATCTTGAACGTGACGGCCTTGCCCGCGATGTTGTGCATGAGCGGCCCGCCCTGGTGCCCGGGGAACACGCGCGAGTCGATCTTCTTCGCGTACTCCTCCCGGCACATGATCACGCCGCCGCGGCCGCCGCCGAGCGTCTTGTGCGTGGTGGTGGTGACCACGTCGCAGTACGGCACCGGGCTCGGGTGCTCCTCCGCCGCCACCAGGCCCGCGAAGTGCGCGATGTCCGCCATCAGGATGGCGCCCACGGAGTCGGCGATCTCGCGGAAGCGCTGGAAGTCGAGCTGACGCGAGTAGGCGGACCAGCCAGCGATGATCAGCTTCGGCTTCGAGTCCTCGGCGAGCTGCGCCAGCTCGTCCATGTCGAGCCGCGAGTCCTCCTCGCGCACGCCGTAGGCCACGATGTCGAAGTAGAGCCCGGAGAAGTTGATCTTCATGCCGTGCGAGAGGTGGCCGCCGTGGTCGAGCTTCATGCCGAGGATGCGGTCCCCCGGGTCCAGCAGCGCCATGTAGGCGGCCGAGTTGGCCTGCGCGCCGGAGTGCGGCTGCACGTTCACGTGGTCGGCGCCGAAGACGGCCTTCGCGCGGTCGATCGCGAGCTGCTCGGCCACGTCCACGTACTCGCAGCCGCCGTAGTAGCGCTTGCCGGGATAGCCCTCGGCGTACTTGTTGGTGAGCACCGAGCCCTGGCAGTCGAGGACCGCCTGCGGGACGAAGTTCTCCGAGGCGATCATCTCGAGGGTCCGCTCCTGCCGAGCGGCTTCGTCCTTGAGCACCTCGGCGATCTCCGGATCGACCTCGGCGACTGGCTTTGTGAAGTAATCGGGGCTCAGGTCGCTCATCGGAGGCACCGTACCACCGCCTCCAGCGGTACAGCCCCCTCTCGTACGACCTCCCAGGAGCCATCGCGCTCGTAGCTCGTGAGGTCAAGGACGGTGGACGGCGTGCCCGGCAGCTCGCCTCCGTCGAGGACCAGGTCCACGCCCGCGCGCAGCTCCTCATCCACGTCGGCGAGGCGCGCGGCGTCAGCGCCGCCGGTGCGATTCGCACTCGACTGGAGCACCGGCCAGCGCACCGAGGTGAGCGGGGCGAGCTCGCCCTCCAGCAGCGGAACGCGCAGGCCGAGTCGCTCCGGCTCGGGTCCGCACGCAAGCGGGTAGCGCCGCGCCGGGTTCGGCAGAAGCAGCGTGAGCGCGCCGGGGAGGAGTCGCTCGACCGCCTCGCGCGTGCGCGCGCCGAGCTCGGGGAGCGCGGCGAGCGCGAGCCCGAGGTCGAAGAACATGACAGCCGCGGGCACCTCGGCGGCTCGGCCCTTCAGCCGATAGAGCCGATCGACTCCGTCGCGCGATTCGGGCTCGGTGGCAAGCCCGTAGACCGTGTCGGCCGGGAACAATGCGACCCCGCCAACCGAGATACAGCGCTCGAAGGTCTCGACCTCCTCGCGCGTCACGGCACGCGGCCGACGGTGATGCGATCCCAGCTCGCGAGGTCGGGGTATGAGACGGCTTCGTCGAGCAGCTCGCGGATCGCGTCGGCCTGGTCGTGGTGGTGCTCGAGCGCCACGCGCGTGCCCGAGGGCATGGCGGCGATCAGCTCGCGAATCGCGTCGAGCCCCTCGGTGCCCGAGGTGATCGCCACGCGCGGCTCGTAGCGGTTGATCTCCGGCATCAGGCCTTCCCAGCGGTCGTCGCGAACGTACGGCAGGTTCGCGATCACGAGGTCGTAGTCGCCAGGCGGCAGCCCGTCCGCCACCTCGACCTCCAGCGGCAGGCCAAGCCGCTCCGCGTTCTCGCGCGCGACGTCCACGGCCTCGGGCGACACCTCGGAGGCACTCACGTGCAGATCGGGACGCTCGTCGAGCAACGCGAGCGCGATCGCCCCCGAGCCGGTTCCCACGTCATGCACGCGCGCCCCCTCCGGCAGGTCGAGCGCCGCCTCCACGAGCAGCTCGCTCTCCGGACGCGGCACCAGCACGCGCCGGTCGACCATCAGCTCGATGTTCCGGAAGCCCTTGCGGCCCAGGATGTATGCCACTGGCTCGCGCTCGTTGCGGCGCCGGATGCGCTCGGCGATCACCCGGGCGGCCGCCGGGGTGATCTCCATCTCCGGATCCAGGAAGAGCCGCTCGCGCGTGACGTCCATCGCGTCGGCGATCAGCATCTGGGCGTCGAGCTTGGGTGAGGCGCAGCCCGCCGCGTCGAGTGCGGCCGTGGCGGCCTCGATGGCCTCCCGGGCGATCAACCGCCCACCGGCGCCGCTGCCTCGAGCATGCGGCGCTTCTCCTCGGACTCGAGCGCGGCGGTGAAGTCGTCGAGCTCGCCGCTGAGCACGCCCGGCAGGTTGCCCTTGGTGAGGCCTACGCGGTGATCGGTCACGCGGTCCTGCGGGAAGTTGTAGGTGCGGATCTTCTCGGCGCGCTGACCGGAGCCGACCTGCGCGAGGCGCGCGGCCGCCTGCTCGGCCTGCTGTGCCGCCATCTCGCGCTCGAGCAGCCGCGCGCGCAGCACGCGCATCGCCTTGTCTCGGTTCTGGAGCTGCGACTTCTCGTCCTGCATCGAGACCACGACGCCGGTCGGCTTGTGCGTGATCCGGACCGCGGAGTCGGTGGTGTTCACGGACTGCCCGCCCGGGCCGGAAGAGCGGTAGACGTCGACCTGGAGGTCGTTCGGGTCGATGTGCACGTCCACGTCCTCCGCCTCCGGAAGCACCGCGACCGTGGCGGTGGAGGTGTGGATGCGCCCCTGCGACTCGGTCTCCGGCACCCGCTGGACACGGTGCGTGCCGCCCTCGTACTTGAAGACGCTGTAGGCGCCCTGCCCCTTCACGGCGAACGTGAAGTGGCCCTCGCTCACCTCGATCGGCTCGGTCTTGAAGCCGCGCCGGTCCGCGTAGCGGTCGAGCATCCGGTAGATGTCGCCGGCGAACAGCCCGGCCTCCTCACCGCCGGCGCCCGGGCGGATCTCCACGATCACGTCCTTGTCGTCGTTCGGGTCGGGCTCGACCATCGCGAGGCGGATCTCCTCCTCCAGCTCGCCGAGCCGCTCCTCGGAGCCGCGCAGCATCTCTCTCAGCTCCGAGTCGTCGCCGTCCTCCGCGATCAGCTCGCGGGCGCCCGCGGCGTCGTCGGTCGCGCGCCGCCACTCCTGGGCGAGCCCGTGAGCACGCTCGAGCGTGCGGTATGCGCGGCCCACGTCGGCGTAGCGACGCTGGTCCGAGATCACCTCCGGGTCCGACATCTGCTCCGATAGCTCGGCGAAGCGGCCCTCGATCTGCTCCACGAGCTTCTCGATCACGCAGACAAGGGTAGGGCCTACCTCCGCCCCCAACCCGCCGCCTGGGCGTAGCGCACGAGCCGGTGGAAGTAACCCTCCACCCGCGGACCGGGGCCAAGGCGCCGGTCGTCGAAGCGCACGCGCATCGCGAAATAGGGGAAGTAGACCTCCATGCGCCGCAGCCCCCGGTACTTCCGCCGCAGCCACGGGTGCACCCAGGCGCGGTACAGCCGCGGCGGCAACACGGTGGGCTCGGCGCGCCCGAGCTCCTCGGAGGACATCTCGAGCAGCCGCCCGACCGTCGTCGCATTGCGCCCTGCCACGAGGTGGAAGGTCCCATCCGGGCCGTTCGTGGCGAGCTCGTGCACGCGGTCCGCCACGTAGTCCACCGGCACGATGTCCACGGGCGCGTCGCGCCGCGCTGGAATCGCAGGCACCGCGCCGCGCGCAAAGGCCTTCAGGGGTCCGTACAGGACGTTGAACGACGAGGTGCGGCCCGTGCTGCTCTCGCCGACGACGATGCTCGGCCGCAGGATCTGGATCGGCAGGTCCCTCCCCTCGCTGCGCAGCGCCAGCTCGGCCTCGAACTTGGAGCGCTCGTAGGGATTGCGGAAGCGCTGGCCGACCGCCAACTCGTTCTCGCGGAACAGGCCGCCAGGCTCGCCCGCGACGTAGGCGGTCGAGACGTAGCTGAAGCGCTCTAGCCGGTGACAGCTGCGCGCGAACTCCAGCATCCGGCGCGTGCCCTCCACGTTCACGCTGCGCGACTCCTCGAGCGGCAGGTCGAAGGCGACCGATGCCGCGCAATGCAGCACGGTGCTCACCTCGCGGCGAAGCAGCTCGCTCGTCGGGTCGGCGAGACCCAGCCCACGCTCCTCGATGTCGCCGGCCACCGCCGTCAGGCGTTCGTGGGCCGGCAGCCGCCCAGCGGCTTGATCGTCATCGTCGGCGCGCACGAGCGCGAAAATGTGGCGATCGCCACGCTCGAGAAAACGCGACAGGATCTCCCTTCCCACGAAGCCCGTGGCGCCGCTGAGGAGCACGGCGCCCATTTGGAAGGGCTATCCGTGCTGGCGTGATCCGAAACGTCGCTGGACCGCGTCGCGGCACTGGCGCTGTGCGGGTGAAACTCGCCAAGCTCCATGCACAACACGCCACTCGACGCCCTCGCGGAGGGGGTTGTCGTGGTTCACACGCGCATAGGGCGACAACACGACAAACCCCGCTCCGGGACCTGTTGAGTGGCGACTTGTCGACGTCGCCAACCCCTTCACCGCTGTCTTTTGTCAGCCCGGCAACCTACGCCACGACTTCCATGCCGACCAGGTCCTCCTCGGACGCTTCGCGCGGGTTCTCCACCGCGAGCACCGCCTCGAGCGCGGCGATGGCCACCGCGAGCTGGGACAGGTCGGGCTCCCGCGTGGTCAGACGCTGGAGCTGGATGCCGGGCCACATCAGGATGCGGGCCCAGCGCTTCGTGCGGTTCTTGCCGAACCACTTGATCAACTCGAAGGCGAGGCCGGCCACGAGCGGGATGCCTACCACGCGCGAGATGAAGAGCCACGTCCAATCCAGCTTCCCGAGCGGCGCGAAGACGACGATGGCCACGATCATCACCAGCAGGAGGAAGCTCGTGCCGCAGCGCGGGTGGAAGCGCGAGTAGCGCTGGGCGTTCTCCGGCGTGAGCGCCTCGCCGGCCTCGTAGCAGGAGATCGTCTTGTGCTCCGCGCCGTGGTACTCGAACACGCGCTGGAGGTCCGGCATGCGCGAGATCAGGCCGAGATAGGCGAGGAAGATCGAGATCCTCACGAGCTTCTCGATCACCACGAAGACGAACCCGTTCGGGATCGAGTCCGAGAACAGGTTCGTCAGGCCGGCGGGGAGCAGGAAGAAGAGGCCGACCGCGAACAGCATCGCGAACACGATCGTGCCCACCCAGGCGCCGCCGCCGATGTCCTGCTGCTGGCCGTCCTCGTCGGCCGGCATCTGCGCGTTCGCGGAGATGCCGAGCGCGCGGAAGCCGATCTTGAGCGACTCGGCGAGCGCGACCACGCCGCGCACGACGGGGAGCCTCAGGAGCCGGTGGCGCTTCGTCCAGGAGACGAGCGGCTCGGAGATCACCTCGATCTCGCCCTTCGCGCCCTCCTTCGAGCTCGGGCCGCCCTCGGCGATCTGCTCGGCCGACGGCTTGCGGACTGCCACGGCCCACGTGGAGATGCCCCGCATCATCACG
The DNA here is from genome assembly GCA_963837445.1 of uncultured Thermoleophilaceae bacterium. Classification (GTDB taxonomy): domain Bacteria; phylum Actinomycetota; class Thermoleophilia; order Solirubrobacterales; family Thermoleophilaceae; genus JACVRW01. Next base: position 380,906 of record CAWINK010000021.1, read on the forward strand.
CCCTCGAGTACGGCCTGGCCGCCTATGGGGGCGTCTTTGGTGGCCTCGCGGTCCCTTTCGGGGGCGACGCCGTTCGTGGAGGTGGGGGCACTCACCGCACTCATCGTATCGGCGGCTAGGCCGAGCGGCTCAAACGTAGATTCAGGGACGGGCGCTATTCGCGCACGCCAGCTCGTGCGCGTTGTCGTCCTCGGAGGTCTCGGCAATGGCCTTCGCGGGGTCGGCCTCCACGCGCGCGAGCCGGTGACAGTCAGGGCCGCGGATCACCACAGTGCGCGCCTCGTGCGGGCCCAGCGTGACCGAGACCGTGTCCACCACGTCACCGTCCACCGTGAGCCTCACGGGCACCGCGGCCACGGCCGCATCCCCCGAGTTCGTCACGAGCGACTTGTAGCGCATCACCCCGCGCACCTTCCCCGGCCCCACGTGCGTGATCCGCGTGGTGAGGTTGGGAAGCGCGACGAACTGTCGACAGCGCGCGGAGCGCCGTCGTGCCCGCTGGAGCTCCGCGCCAGCTGCGGAGTACCAGCGGAAGTCGACCTTGGCCCGGTAGGTGGCGTTCTCCTTCAGGTTGCGCACGCCCTGGCGGTAGCGCAAAGAGACAACTCCGGGCTTCGACCAGCGCCAGCGCCGCAGGCCCGGTGCCTTCACGGCGCTTCTCGCCTTCGACCCCCGTGCGCTCGAGCAACGTGAAGCGCAGGGCCATGCGGTCGGCGCCGTCCACGAGCTTCATGCGCGCGTAGAAGGCGGCCGAGTGCTCAGCCACGGAGCAGCTCGTGAGGCTGACGCTGGCCGGGGGGCGGGCCGCGCCGGCAGCCGACGCCGCCGCCACGAGCGCGGCGGTCGTCAAAGCGGTTGTCAGGAGCCGCAAACGCATGCGTCGTGTGAACGCCCGCGCGGCCTGGAAGTTGCGCGAAAAGCGCCGGCGTCTAGTCCGAGCCGCTGCGCGAACGCGCGGCGCGGCGGCGGAAACGCTCGACCCGGCCACCGGTGTCGACGAGCTTCTGTCGGCCCGTGTAGAAGGGGTGGCAGTTCGAGCAGATCTCGACATGCAGCTCCGGCTTGGTGGAGCGAGTCCAGAACTCGTTACCGCACGTGCAGCGCACGTGGGACGGGATGTACTCGGGATGAATGTCTGCCTTCATTGCCTCTCCGAGTCTAGTGACCGACTGCCGAAGTGCCGCCCGAACCAGGCCCGCAATCGGGCCCACCACGTGCTCGGACGCCTGAAGCTCGCGGGGGGCGGCTGCTTGGCGCGCACGAGCGCCACCCAGTCGTCCACAGGCAGCGTGCCCTTGATGAGGCGAGCGAGCGCCGAGGTCACCGGCGCCTCCACACCGGCGCGCTCGATCGCGTGCGCGAGCACCGGCACGGTCTCGAGCGCCTCGACCGCCTGGCCCACGCGCTCGGGGATCTGTGCAGCCGGCACGCCCTGCGCCAGCAGCTCTCCGGCGCTGCGGTTGCGCGAGGTCGGCGCGAGCGCCGTGGCCACGAGGTCTCCGGTTCCAGCCCGGCCCACGAAGGTGCGCGCCTGACCGCCGCTCGAGGAGGACAGTGAGAGCACCTCCAGGAAGATGTCGGCAGCCGCCATCCCGGCCGCGTTGAGTCCCTGCGCCTGGGTGGCGCCGACCGCCACGGCGGCGGCGTTCTTGGCCACACCGGCGAGCTCCACACCCACCGGGTCATCGGACACCTCGCACACCACGCCCGCGCGCTGGAACGCCTCGGCCACCCGGTGCGCGAGCACCTCCGAGCGCGAGGCGCATACGAGGCCCGCCCCGTGCTCGACCATCTCCAGCGCGTGCGCGGGGCCACCCACGCATGCCACGCGCTCGGGACCGAAGACCGCTTCGAGCATCGCGGTCGGCGTCGCCCCGTCCGGCGGCACGAGCCCCTTGGCAAGCGACACGATCCCCGCACGATCCGGTACCCCGATCCGAACCAACTCGTCGATCGCGTCCCCGATGCCCCTCGAGGGAACCGCGAGCAATACGAGGTCGGCTCGGCCGAACTGGTCGGGCTCGGCGCCGAGGGCGCGCACCCTCAGGTCGCGTGGGAGCTCCACGCCGGGCAGGTAGTGCTCGTTCTGGCGGGCACCGGAGAGCTCCTCCGATTGCTCAGGCGTGCGGCACAGGAGCGTCGTGTGGATGCCGGATCGCTCGAGCAGAACCGCGACCGCGGTGCCGAACGACCCGGCCCCGACAACGGCGGCACGGCGTGGATGCTGGCCGGGGTAGCGGATGGGCGGAGAAGCTAGCGGGAGCGGCTGGCCTACGTCTGCTGGTAATTCGGGCCGTCGCCGCCCTCGGGCGGCGTCAGGCGGCCGCCCTTTGCGGTGATCGCTCCGCACTGCACGCAGTTGGACGGGGTGATCTGGAGGTTCACCTCGTCGCCAGCGCCCTCGAGCTCCTCGTCGGGCACCTCGTAGACCTGCGCCGGGCACATGTTCTGCCACATGAGCGCGACCTCGAGCGGAACCTTCTCCTGGATGCGGATGTGGTTCGGTGCGTCGTCGCGGGTGGCGTTGCCGCTGGCGAAGACCGAGGAGAGCTTGTCGAAGGTGAGCTTGCCGTCCGGCTTGGGGTAGTCGCGCTCGGGGCCCACGAACACGTCCACCGTGGCGTCATCGTGGGTCGCCCAGTGGCCGCCGGGGATCCGCCCGCCCGAGATCTCCATCATGTTCGCGATCGCGCCACCGACCAGGAAGCCCTTGGCGAACGGCTGGCGCATGTTGCGCGAGCGGTAGGTGTCCTTCTCGAGCTCGGAGCCCTCGACCTTCATCTGATAATTCGACAGGTCGGCGCAGTCGCCGCCCGCCTTCAGCCGCTCGTAGATCGCCTCGGCGGCGTACATGCCCGCGTGCATGGCGTAGTGGATGCCCTTGAGGGTCGGCACGTTGACCATGCCGGCGCCGTCGCCCACGATCGTCATTCCTGGTGCCCACAGCTGCCGCGGGCGTGCCCAGTACCCGCCCGAGGGGAGCGTCTTCGCCCCCCAGCCCACGCGCTTTCCGCCCTCGATGATCTTCGCCACCAGCGGGTGCGACTTCAGCTGCTGGAGCGCGTCGTGGACCGAGAAGCGCGCGTCGCGGTAGTCGAGGCCGACCACGAGCCCCATCGACACCTTGTCCTCGCCCATCGGGTAGATGAACGAGCCGCCGAACTCGCGGTACTTCGCGGCGAACTTCAGCGGCCAGCCCATCGTGTGGATCACGCGGTCGAGCGGCTGCTGGACCTCCCAGACCTCCTTCACCCCGAGCTCCCACTGCTGCGGATCCTCGGAGCCGAGCCCGAAGTGGCGGATCGCCGCGCCAGTGAGGTGACCGGCGGTGCCCTCGGCCAGCACGGTGGCCTTCGCGATCAGGTCGGACCCGGGCTCGAAGTTCGAGAGCTCCTGGCCGTCACGGCCGCGGCCCTTGTCGCCCGAGCGCACGCCCACCACGCGGCCGTCCTCCACCAGCAGGTTGTAGCCCGAGGTCTCGCCGAGGATGTACACGCCCGCCTCCTCCGCCTGCTGGGAGAGCCAGCGGCCGAGCTGCGCGACCGAGGTCACATGGTTGCCGTGGTTGCGGAACGGCGGCGGGGTCGGCTTCAGCGGGATCGCCCGCTTGCGGTTCGGGAGCAGGTAGACCGTGTCCTTGTCGACCGTCCCGAACGTCGGCCAGTCGCTCTCCGGCAGGTCCGGGAACAGCTCCCGCATCGCCGACGGCTTCATCATCGCCCCCGACAGCAGGTGCGAGCCGGGGCCCTTGCCCTTTTCGACGAGCGCCACCGGCACCTCGCCGAGCGACTCCATCAGCGCCTCGTCCTCTGCAAGCAGCTGCGTGAGCCTGATCGCACACGCGAGGCCACCCGGGCCACCGCCCACGATCACGACGCCGACCTCGATCCGCTCGTCCTCGGGATCGCTGGGCTGCGTCACGAACTCCTTCTCCGGCTCGACCGGAGGCGCGTACTCGATCGGCGCAACGCCCATCCGAGCTAGCCCTTCTTGGCCTTCACGGCCTCAGTCAGCTTCGGCAGGATCTTGTTGAGGTCGCCGACGATGCCGAGGTCCGAGAACTCGAAGATCGGCGCGTTCGGGTCCTTGTTGATCGCGACGATGTTCTCCGAGTTCTGCATGCCGACCTTGTGCTGGATCGCCCCGGAGATGCCGGCCGCCAGGTACAGCTTCGGCGCGACCGTCTTGCCGGTTTGGCCGATCTGCGCGGCGTACGGGTACCAGCCCGCGTCCACGACCGCGCGGGTCGCGGCCACCGCGCCGCCGAGCGCCTCGGCGAGCGACTCGCAGAGCTCGAAGCCCTCGGCCTTGCCGAGCCCGCGGCCGCCGGCCACGAGGATCTCGGCGTCCTCGATGTTCACGTCCGCGCCCCGCTGCTCGCCGCGCTGGACCATCACGGCCTTGGTCGAGTGGTCCTCGAGCTGGACGTCGACGTCCACGACCTCGGCCGAGCCCTCGCCGCCCTCGGCGATGTCGAACGCGTTCAGGCGGCCGATGATGATGCCCGGGTCGCCCACGTAGCCCACGTCCACGACCGCGGAGTCCTGGAGGATCGGCCGCTCGGCAACGAGCTTGCCGTCCTGCGCCTTCACGGCGGTGACCTCCATGGTCACGCCCGCGCCGAGCCGCGCGGTCAGACCCGCGCCGATCTCGAAGCCGAGCAGCCCGCCGCCGAACAGGGCGTACTTGAAGCCCTCGTCCTGGATGACCTTGGCCATCACGTCGACCACCGGCTGTGAGAGGCCCTCCGGTCCCTTGCCGCGGTAGACCTTCGATACGCCGTACTGGCCGAGCGTCGCGCAGAGCTCGTCCGTGAGGTCATCGCCTCCCACGACCACGGCGGCGGCTTCGCCGCCGAGCTCCTTCGCGAGCTTCGCGCCCTCGGACACGGCGCCGAGCGAGTTCTTGTTGAACTCGCCCTCGTAGTGAAGTGCATAAACGAGGACGCTCATGCGAGCAGCTTCCTTTCCTCGAGCCAGGCCACGACCTTCTCGACGGTCTCGTTCGTGTCCTCGTCCTCGATGATCTCGCCGGCCTCCTTCGCGGGCGGCGGGTTGATCGCGAGGACCTCTGTGCGCGATCCCTCCTGGCCGACCCGGTCGGCCTCGATGCCGACGTCCCCTGCCGACTTCGTGTCGCGGGGCTTCTTCTTCGCACCCATGATCGCCTTGAGCGACGGGTAGCGCGGCTCGTTGATGGCGTCGCCGACCGAGATCACGGCGGGCAGCTCCACCTCCACGGTGTCGTAGCCGTACTCGGCCTGGCGCTCGCAGCGGAGCTTGCCGCCCTCGACCTCGAGCTTGATCACCTGGGTCAGCGACGGCATCTTCAGGTGGTCGGCCACCACGGCGCCGATCGTGTAGCACTCGCCGTCAGCCGACTGCTGGCCGAGCAGGACGAGGTCGGGGGACTCCGACTCGAGCACCCGGGCAAGGGCGTAGCCGGTGGCGGCCACGTCCGAGCCGGCCAGCGACTCGTCGGTCAGGTGGACCGAGCGGTCGGCGCCGAGGGCCACGGCCTTGTTCAGGGTGCGGCCTGCCTCGGAGGGCGCCATCGTCACGGCGACGATCTCATCCACCTCCACGGCGCCGCCCTCGCGAATCTGCATGGCGGCCTCGATGGCGTGGGTGTCGAACTGGTTGAGCGTTGTCTCGCCCGAGCGGTCGAGGCGCTTGGAATTCGAGTCCATGCGCTTCTCGACTGCGGCGTCGGGCACCTCTTTTACGAGGACGCAGATCTTCACGGGAAGCTTCTCCTTCGGTTCTTCCTGGGCGGGCCGGCGCGGGCACGGGCCGCGGGCGGCGGAAGTTTACCTACCCGGTTGACTGATGAGTCAATCGGCGGAGCGTGTCGATAATTCCCTGCACAGGGGACCCGGGCGTGAAGACCTCGGCCACGCCGAGCTGCTTCAGCTCCTCGATGTCGTCGTTGGGGATGGTCCCTCCCACCACCAGAACGACGTCCTCGGCGCCCTCGTCCTTCAGCAGCGAGGCGATACGCGGGACCAGCGTCATGTGCGCGCCGGAGAGGATCGAGAGGCCGACCGCGTCGGCGTCCTCCTGGAGCACGGTCTCCACGATCTGCTCGGGGGTCTGGTGGAGGCCGGTGTAGATGACCTCCATGCCGGCGTCACGCAGGGCGCGGGCGATGATCTTGGCGCCACGGTCGTGACCGTCGAGGCCCGGCTTGGCCACGACCACGCGGATTTTCCTGCTAGACGCGCTCTCCATGCGGCCGGGAGGTTACCCCGGGGCGCTACCAGCCGATGCGACCGGCGGGCCGCGGCTGCTCCGCGCGGGCGCGGCGGTGCACCGCCACGCCCAGCAGCAGCATGAGCCCGCCGAGGATGAGCAGGGCGCCCGAGTCGGCGCCGGTGCTCGGCAGCGAGGGTCCGCCGTCGCTCTGAGCGGCCTCGGTGCCGGCCGAGTCGCCGCCCGTCGTGCCGCCGCTGCCGCCCGTGCTCGAGTCCGGCGTGTCGCCTCCGCTCTGCGAGGCCTGCACGACGATCGTCCCGGTCATGCTCGGGTGCGGCGTGCAGATGTAGGAGAAGGTGCCGGAGTCGTTGAAGGTGTGCGAGCGGCTCTGCCCGGCGGGGAAGACCCCGGTGTCGAAGCTCCCGTCGGGAGCGGTGGCCGAGTGGGCGGTCGGGCCGTTGTTCGTCCAGGTGACGGTGTCGCCCTGGTTGATGGTGACCTGACCGGGCGTGAACTCGAAGTCGACGATCGTCACGGAGCCGTTGGCGGCCGCCTTGGCGCTCGCCCTGCGCTTGCGCTCGCTGGCGGGCTGCTCCGACGGCGCCGCCGCGGCGGGCTGCTCCGGAGCCGCGGCCGGCTGCTCGGGCGCGGGCGCGGCCGGCTCGGGGGCCGGGCTGGGCTGCTCCGGCGCCGCGGCGGGCTCCGGCTCCGGCTCGGGTGGCGCGGGCGCGGTCTCCGCCGGCGGGGCGGTCTCGCCCGCTGGGGCTTCTCCAGCCGCCGGCTCGGCGTCCTCGGACGCGAACAGCGAGCTTGGAAGTACGAGCGCGGCGATCAGGGCGTAGACCGCCGCCAGCAGGGCGAGGTGCTTCATCGACGGCGGACCCTAGTGGGTCTCAAACCGGTGTGCCAGCGCGTTTGCGCCTAGCGACGGCCGTCGCGGTCGCGGTCGTCGGTCGTCGGTCCCGGTCGCGGTCGCTGGTCGCGGTCGCGATCCCGGTCGTCGCGGTCACGGTCCCGGTCGTCGTCGCGGTCACCGTCCCGGTCGTCGTCGCGGTCACCGTCCCAGTCGCGGTCCCAGTCGCGGTCGTGACCGCGACCCACGAACTGGACCTCCACGCGATGGAGCGTGCCGTCGCCGAGCTTCAGGATCAGCTGGCGGCAGTCGCCCGCCCACTTCTTCTCGGTCTTCCAGAGGAACATGTAGGTCCAGCCGCCGTGCTTGGACGAGCGCACCGAGCGCTTCATCCACACGCCGCGCGCCTTCTCGGTGCCGGACGGCTGGGCACCGGCGCCGCACGTCACGGGAGCGACCTTCGGGTAGCCGGCGGCCACGGGGACGGAGCCCCTGTACGAGCCGAGCGAGAATCGCACCGGCACCGGGAGGCCCGCCTTCCAGCGGTTCACCCGCGGCGGGTTCACGAGCGGCCAGAGGAATCCGTCGAAGTCGTAGGCAACGCTGTACGAAACGGTCTTCGAGGCGGCATTGCCGGCCCTGTCGCTCGTGTGCACCGTGAACGTCTTCGCGCCCACGCGCGAGGTGTCGAGCCGCGCGCCGACGGGCAGTGTCCCGTCACAGGTCGCCACGCCGGAGCCGTTCGGCTCGTCCGTGCAGCTGTAGCCCGCGACCACCTTCTGGCCGACGTTGTACACCGCGCCGTCGCTGGGATTCGCAAAGGCGATGCTCGGCGCGCTCCTGTCCGCGACGGAGTAGCTCACGCTCTTCGAAGCCGGGTTGCCGGCGTTGTCGGTGGCGTTCACCGTGAAGGTCTTCTCACCAGGCGAGCCGGTGTCGATGGCCGCGCCGTGGGGCACGCTGCCCACGCAGCTGGCGATCCCGGACCCGCCATCCGAGCACGAGTAGTCGGCGGCCACCTGCTCGCCGACGCCATAGACGGCTCCGGGTGCAGGCGTGTTCACGGCGATGCTCGGTCCGCCCGTGTCGACGACCGTGTAGCTGACGCTCTTCGACTCGGTGTTCCCCGCGTGGTCGCTGGCGTCGACGGTGACGGTCTTCTCGCCGAGCGAACCCGTGTCCACCGCGGCACCGTCGGCCACGCTGCCCACGCACGATTCGAGGCCGGATCCGTTCGGCTCGTCGGCGCACCCGTAGTCGGCGAGCACCAGCGCACCGAGCTCGTAGGTCGCGCCGGCGGCCGGCGTGGTGACGCTGATGGTCGGCTTCGTCTCGTCAACCACCGTCACCGTGCTCTCGACCACGGTCTGGTTGCCGGCGTTGTCACGCGCGGTCACGCTCACGGAGACCTCGCCGAGCTCGCTCGTGTCGAGCAGCTCGCCGTCGGCCACGCTGCCCTCGCAGGAGGCGAGGCCCGAGCCACCGGTGTCGTCGCAGCTGAAGTCCACGACCAGGGGCGCTCCCTGCTTCACGGTCGAGCCGTCATCGGGGCTGCGCAGATCCACCGTCGGCGGCACCAGGTCGCAGCCCGTGGTTCCGGTCACGTTGATGCGGTAGAGCCCAGGCGGGCCGCGCGTGGGACCGCTCCAGCTCACGATCGGCTCGTCGGCGCCCACCCCGGCCGCGTTAACCACGCCGTCCGGGTACAGGCTCGAGCTGAACAGGTCCGGGAAGATCTCGCCCGCATCGCTCTGCGGGTCGTTGTTGAACGAGCTGAGCGCGATGTAGTACTCGCCGGGAGCGGACGGCGAGAAGCGATGCCCGCTGGGGAGCCGCGAGCCGCGCACGCCGAGGCCGGCATCGTCGTTCGAGTAGACGCCGCGCCCGTTCGCATCGAAGAGGAAGAGCTGGGTGTCGAGCGTGGTGGCGCCGACGGTGCTGGCAAAGAAGGACGGCCCGTCGCTGAGGCAAACCCGGTACACGTCGACGTCCCCGCCACCCGTGAAGGTGCCGAAGATCGACGGGACCTCGCCGGACCCGAGGTCCTGCGCGGTCGAGGGCAGGTCGCCTGCGTCGCCGTTCTCGAAAGCGGCGAACGCGCTGGGCGCGAGCCCAAGCGAAACGGCGACTGCTAGTGCTGTAACGGCGATTCGGGTGAAGCGGGGTGTCACGGGTTTCCTTTCCCGCGGCACGGAGGGGAGTGCTTCTGAATCGGCCGTTTGGGCCCCGCCCGTTAGGGGCTATTCGTCCGTTCTGGACGCGCGGAGGCGCCTAAAACACCGGAGTTTCGGTGTAGGTCCCGAAAACTTGCTGAAGCGACTGCACTATTTCGCCCTCGGTGGCGTGCGCTCGGGCGCATTCGAGCAGCGGCTCCATCAGGTTGCGGTCGCCCGCCGCGGCGTCCCTGAGCTCGGCGAGCGCCGCCTCCACCGCCGCCCCCTCGCGGCCGGCGCGCACGGCCTGAACTCGGCCGATCTGCTTGCGCTCGAGCTCGGGCGGGATACGCAGGATCTCGAGCTGGCGCTCGTCCTCCTGCTCGTAGCGGTTCACACCCACGATCACGCGCTCGCCGCGCTCGATCTCCTCCTGGAGGCGGAAGCTCGCCTCGGCGATCTCGCGCTGGGGGTAGTTCTGCTTGATCGCCTCGACCATGCCGCCGAGCTGGTCGATCTTCGAGAACTCCTCGTACGCCGCCTCCTCCATGCGGTCGGTGAGCGCCTCCACGAAGTACGACCCGCCGAGCGGGTCGATCGTGTTGGTGACCCCGGTCTCATGGGCGATCACCTGCTGCGTTCGAAGCGCCACGTGCACGGCTTCCTCGCTCGGCAGGGCGAGCGCCTCGTCATAGGAGTTCGTGTGGAGCGATTGCGTGCCGCCGAGCACCGCCGAGAGCGCCTCCGTGGCGGTGCGCACGATGTTGTTGAGCGGCTGCTGCGCGGTCAGCGACACGCCGGCGGTCTGGGAGTGGAAGCGCATCAGGAGCGAGCGCTCGTCGCGCGCGCCGTAGGTCTCGCGCAGCTCGCGCGCCCAGATCCGGCGCGCCGCCCGGTACTTGGCGATCTCCTCGAAGAAGTCGATGTGGGCGTTGAAGAAGAAGCTCAGCCGCGGCGCGAACTCGTCCACGTCAAGACCGCGCTCGATCGCCAGCTCGACGTAGGTGAAGCCGTCCTTCAGCGTGAACGCGAGCTCCTGCTGCGCCGTCGATCCGGCCTCGCGGATGTGGTAGCCGGAGATCGAGACCGGGTGCCAGCGCGGCATCCGGCGCGCGCAGAACTCGATCATGTCAGTCACGAGCCGCATCGCCGGGTCGACCGGGAAGCACCACTCCTTCTGTGCGATGTACTCCTTCAGGATGTCCGTCTGGATCGTGCCCGCAAGCCGTTCGGGCCCGATGCCCTGTCGCTCCGCCGCCACCACGTAGAACGCCAGCATCACCGCCGCCGGCGCGTTGATCGTCATCGAGGTCGACACCTCGCCCATGTCGATCCCGGCGAACAGCGTCTCCATGTCGTCGAGCGTGTCGATCGCCACGCCCTCGCGGCCCACCTCGCCCTCCGAGCGCGCATGGTCGGAGTCGTGACCCATCAGCGACGGCATGTCGAACGCCGTCGACAGCCCCGTCTGCCCGTGATCGAGCAGGTAGCGAAAGCGCTCGTTCGTCTCCTCGGCGGTGCCGAAGCCGGCGAACTGCCGCATCGTCCAGAGCCGGCCGCGATACATCGACGGGTACACGCCGCGCGTGTACGGATACTCGCCGGGGAAGCCGATGCCCTCGAGCGGGCCGACGTCCTCGTGCGTGTAGAGCGGCGCAACCGGCTCGCCGCTCAGCGTGGTGAACAGCACGTCGCGCTCCGGGGTGCGCTCGAAGCGCTCCCGGAACCAGCGCTCGGCGTCGGTCATGGCACGCGGCTCGACAGCCATCGCTCACAGTCTAGGTGCCGAGAACCGCCGAACCTGGGCGCGGCCCGTGCGTTTCAACCCTCATGAAGCGCACTCTCGCCATCGCCGTGGCCGCTCTGGCCGCCATCGCCGCGCCGTCCGCACTCGGCGCCCCACCCGCGCAGACCCTCACCATGAGCGCAGGCGCGACCACCGTGAAGTTCGGCGGCACGGTCACGCTCTCGGGCAAGCTGGCCGGAGGGAAGATCGACGGGAAGAAGGTCACCGTGCACCAGGATCCGTTCCCGGTCGGCGCGTTCGAGAACGCCGGCAGCGCCACCACCAACGCAACCGGCGACTGGTCGCTGCCCGTGAACCCGTTCGCGAACACGCGCTACCAGGCGCGCTCCGGGAAGGCTGACAGCCCCACCCTCGACGTGATGGTCCGTCCCGCGATCTCGCTCAAGCTCAGCGACCGCACGCCGAGGCGCGGCCAGCTCGTTCGCTTCTCGGGAACGCTCTGCCCCGAGCACGACGGCGCGGCGATCGCGCTACAGCGGCGAACCGCCAGTGGGTGGCGCACCGTCGCCAAGCCCGTGCTGGCGGACGTGGCGACGACCACCTGCTCCTCGTATGCGCGCAGGCTGCGCGTGCGCCGCGACAGCGCTTACAGGACTCGCTTCCTGGGCGACGCCGATCACGTGGCCGCGGGCAGCCGCGTGCGCCGCGCGGCCGTTCACTAGCGGCGCAGCAGCGACCGCAGCCGGCGCGGGCGGCGCGCCCGGGCCGCCACGTAGCCGCCCCCGCCGCCGACGAGCGCCACGCTCGCCACGGCCGAGGCCCAGCGCAGGCGCCGGCCCAGCTTGTCGAAGCGCATGATGCGCCAGCCCTCCTCGCGCGCCACCTGCTCGAGCGCCCGATCGGGGTTCACGGCCACCGGGTGCCCGACCACCCGCATCATCGGGAGGTCCGACTCGGAGTCGGAGTACGCGAACGACTCCGCGAGGTCGATCCCCTCACGCGCCGCCAGCTGGCGGATCGCCTCGGCCTTGCCCTCGCGATAGGTGAACGGGCCGGCGGGCCTGCCCGTGTAGACGCCGTCGCGCACCTCGCTGCGCATCCCGATGCCGCCGTCCAGCACGAGCACGTGCGCGAGCACGTCGGCCAGCTCCTGTGACGCGGCTGTGACGATGTACGACGGCCGCCCCGCGTCCTGGTGCGCGTAGGCCTCGTCGAGCACCTCGCGGTAGACCAGCGGCAGGATCCCTGCCAGCACGTCGGGGCCGAGCCGCGCGAGGTCGACGGTCCGCTGGCCGGTGATCGAGTCGAGGATGCGCTGGCGCAACTCGTCGGTGCCGGCGTCCGTCGAGCCGTTCAGCCGGAACTTGACGTTCGCCCACGCGTCACGCGCGATCTGGCGCCGCGAGACCATCCCGTGCTTGTAGGCCGCGCGCCCGAAGTGGATCGCGCTGGAGCCCTCGATCAGGGTCTTGTCGAGGTCGAAGAATGCTGCGCCCGGCATGCGCCTCACACTAGTGTCGCCGAGGGTGACATCGAGCGGCTGCGCGCGTTCTGGCCGCGGCTCACACGGGAGTCGCAGGGCGCGAAAGACAGCGGTGAAGGGGTGGCGACGTCGACAAGTCGCCACTCGACGGGTCCCGCAGCGGGTTAGTGGTGTTGTCGCTCTATGTGCGCGTGAAACACGACAACCCCCCTTCGCGAGGCGTCGAGTGGCGAGTTGTGCATGCCCTTCAGTGCAAGGAAGAGCCGCGGCGTCCGGCGTAGCCCGAGCCGGACGCTGGCGCCTAGCTTCCGTTCACCTCGACGATGACGGCGTCGCCCTGGCCGCCGCCGGAGCAGATCGCCGCGCAGCCGAGCCCGCCGCCGCGCCGGCGCAGCTCGTGCACCAGCGTCATCAGGATGCGAGCGCCGCTCGCCCCGATCGGGTGGCCGAGTGCGATGGCGCCGCCGTTCACGTTCACCTTGGACTCGTCCACGCCCAGCATTCGCATGGAGTTGAGCGCCACCGAGGCGAACGCCTCGTTGATCTCGAACAGGTCGATGTCGTCGACCGAGAGCCCGGCCTGCTGGAGCGCCTTGGAGGTCGCGTTGGCGGGGGTGCGCGCGAGGTAGGGGAACTCGTCCGCGACCGCCGCCTGGGCGACGATCGTGGCGAGCGGCGTGCGCCCGCTGCGCTTCGCCCACTCGTCGGACGACAGCACGAGCGCGCCGGCGCCGTCGTTCACGCCCGGTGCGTTCCCTGCCGTGTGGGCGCCGTCCTTGTGGAAGGCGCCGCGCAGCTTCGACAGCGACTCCAGGCTGCTCTCGCGCCGAGGAGCCTCGTCGATCTCGACGATCGTGTCGCCCTTCCTCGAGCTGACCGTGACCGGCGTGATCTCCTCGGGCAGGCGGCCCTCGTCGGTGGCCTGGATGGCGAGCTCGTGGGAGCGCAGCGCGAACTTGTCCATGTCGGCGCGCGTGATCTCGAGCTCCTCGCCGACCTCGTCCGCCTCCTCGCCCATGTGCTTGCCGGTGAAGGGGTTGGTGAGCCCGTCGTGGACCATGCCGTCGAGCGCCTTGGCGTCGCCCATGCGGAACCCGAAGCGCGCCTCCTTCAGCAGGTAGGGGGCATTCGACATCGACTCCATGCCGCCGGCCACGGCCACGTCGAGGTCTCCGGCGCGCACCGCCTGGTCGACGATGCCGGCGGAGCGCAGGCCGGATGCGCAGACCTTGTTGACGGTCTCGGAGGAGACCTCCTTGGGGATTCCGCCCTTGATCTGGGCCTGGCGGCTCGGGATCTGGCCCTGCCCGGCCTGGAGCACCTGGCCGAAGACCACGTGCTGCACCTGCTCAGGGCGTCACCTCCGCGCGCTCGAGCGCCGCCGCAATGGCGGTGCCACCCAGCTCTGTGGCGTCCAGCGGGGCGAGCGCACCGCCCATCTTCCCGAACGGCGTCCGCGCGGCGCCGAGTATCACGGTCTTTGGCATGTGCGGAAAGCTATCGACTGGGTACATCGTTCGGTATGCGGGGACGGGTGCTGCTGGCGATTGTGTGCGTCCTGCTTGCGCTGCCTGGGGGCGCGGCGGCCCAGGGCATCGACACGACCTGCCAGTTCTCCCTGACCCGGCTCGACGCCACCACCACGAACGTCCTGGCGCTCGACACGAACGCGGTCTACTGGGGTGGAACGTACGCCGCCCTGCCCGGCACGCGCATCCGGATCGAGGGTCAGTACCCGCACTCGCGCTACATCAGCTGGAACGTGTACGACGCGGCGGCGCGGCCGATCGACGCTCTCGCCGACGTGCAGCTCGCGCCCGACCCCGGCAGCACGAACCCGTTCCTTCCCGGTGCCTCGCGCACGGCGGCGGAGCGCAGCTACACGGCGTTCATCGAGGTCGGGCCGCGACCGGACCAGCCCGCACCCAACACGCTCTACACCGGCAGCTCCAACGGCGGCACCTTCCTGTACCGCGTGTACGTGCCGGACCGCGGCCGCGATGCCAAGGGCGGCGTGCCGCTGCCGAAGGTCTCGCTCGAGCCCGCCGGAGGCGCGGGCGGCGCGCCCGGCCTCGACGACTGCCGCGAGCTTCAGGCTCCCTACGCGCAGCCGCTGAACGACCTGATCGCCGGGAGCCCGGCCGCGCCGGACCCGACGGACGACGGCAACGGCTTCCCGGGGCGCAACCCGCCGCGCTGGCGGCTGTTCGAGAACCTCTGCGGCTCGGCGGTCGACATCCTGCTCGACAACGAGGACGGCGGCGACTTCCACCCGGATGCCCGCGGGCGCTGCGGCGACGGGCCCGGCTTCCTCTCGAACCGTGACATCGCGTACGTCTTCACCGGGACCTCGCGCGGCTTCGGCGAGCTGCTCGTGCTGCGCGGGCGGGCGCCCAGCTTCGCCCGGACGCGCCGCGGGCCGGACACGATGCCGGGCGGGCACCAGCTTCGCTACTGGTCGTTCTGCCAGTACGAGCCGGCCACGCAGCGGGTGATCGCGTGCCGCTCCGATGACCGCGTGAGGGTCGGCCCGCGCGGCTTCTACAAGATCGTCGTCTCCACGGCGAGCCAGCGGCCGCGGAACGCGCGCCGCCGCTGCGGCGTGACCTGGCTGCCGTGGGGCCCGCAGTCGCAGGGGCTCCTGATCTACCGGCACATGCTCGCGGACCCGTCCTTCGAGCAGGCGATCCAGAACGTCGGCGAGCCCGGCCGCGAGCGCGAGGTGATGCGCGGCTACTACCCGCAGAGCCGATACGTCGCGACGCGCGCGGACTTCGAGCGGAAAGGCTGCCGGCGACCAAAGTCCTAGACTGCTCCCGCTGATGGCGCCAATCACCGTCAGCGCTCGCTCCGGCCCCCCCGAGGACACCGCGGCCGACACCCGAGTCGTCGGCGTTTTCGAGGACGAGACGCTCGCCGATCCCGCGCTCCAGCGCCTGATCGAGCTCGGCGAGGCGAAGCGCGGGCTGAAGAAGGTCGCGGTGATCCACGAGGACGCGCCGGGAGGCGGCCAGCGCCGCGTGCTGATCGCCGGCCTCGGCAGCCGCGCGGACTTCGGCCCGGAGCAGGCGCGTGTGGCGGCCGCCGCGGCGGCGGCCCGGGCCAAGGAACTCGGGGCAGTGTCGCTCTCATGGGCGGCGCCGCAGGGTGAGGGCGTGGCCGCCGCGCTCGTGGAGGGCACGCTCCTGAAGCTGTACTCGTTCGACCGCTTCAAGTCGAAGAGCGGCGACGACTCGGCCGGCGGAGTCGAGTCGCTCGAGGTCTCCGGCGAGGCGGTCGACGGCGACGAGGTGGAGCGCGGCCGCATCGCGGGAGTGGCCGCCAACGCCGCGCGTGACCTTCAGAACCTGCCGGCCAACGTGGCCACGCCGACCTTCCTCGCGGAGCGCGCAAGGGAGATCGCCGACGAGCACGAGGCGCTCGAGGTCGAGCTGCTCGACCGCGAGGCGATCGTCGAGCGCGGCATGGGCGCCTTCGCCTCCGTGGCCCAGGGAAGCCACACCGAGCCGTGTCTGATCGTGCTGCGCTACCGCCCCTCCGGCGCGAGCGGGCCGCACCTGGCGTTCGTCGGCAAGGCCGTGACCTTCGACACCGGCGGGATCTCGATCAAGCCCTCGGCGAAGATGCAGGAGATGAAGTTCGACATGTCCGGCGGCGCCGCGGTCATCGAGGCGATGGCCGCGATCGCGGAGCTGGGCGTGCCGGCCACCGTCACCGCGGTGGTGCCGTCAACGGAGAACATGCCGAGCGGCCACGCCGTCAAGCCCGGCGACATCGTGACCGCGATGAACGGCACGACGATCGAGGTGAACAACACCGACGCCGAGGGGCGCCTGATCCTCGCCGACGCGCTCTGTTACGCGGTCGAGCAGGGCGCCGAGCGGATCGTCGACCTCGCCACGCTCACGGGCGCGATCCTGGTGGCGCTCGGCCACACCTACTGCGGGCTGTTCTCGAACGACGACGGCTGGTGCGACGAGGTCGCGCGCGCCTGCGACGCGACCGGCGAGATCGGCTGGCGGCTGCCTCTCCATCCCGAGTACCACGACCTGACGAAGGGCCAGTACGCGGACCTCACGAACGCCTCCGACCAGCGGCTGGCGATGTCGAGCTACGCGGCCGAGTTCCTGCGCCAGTTCGTGGACGGGAAGCCGTGGGTGCACATCGACATCGCAGGCACGGCCTGGGGCCTCAACCGCAATTACGCGGCCAAGGGCGCGAGCGGATTCGGCACGCGCCTGCTGATCGAGCTGGCGCGCCAGAGCGCCCTTTGAAAGCCACCCCGTGAAGTCCCAGCACTAGCTACTCGTTTCAGGCTCGCGCCGATCAGTAAGGGGTAGGAGCGCCAGGGTCGTCCTTCCGTCCGGCCCGCCCGGCTGACTCCATCTCAGTTGGCCCCGTGTATCCGGGGCAAATGTGGATCAAGTGGCTAGCGAGCGGCTCCGCCCGCTGCGCAGCCGTGAAACGGGTCTGACCACGTTTCACGCTCTGTGACATAGATCACACACCCGTTTAGGCGGCGGATCTGATGGTTACGGTCATCGGGTAAGGAAACAGCCCTGCTTTGCGCGGCGGGGGAGATCGCGCGAGCTCGGCAAGTCCTGGTCCTGCTGGAACCCACATGGCGCAGGCCAGGCAGTTCCACCCTTCGGAGGTGGTGTTTTGAGGAAGGCAGTGATCCTGCTTGCGTGCGCATGCGCGCTGGCACCGGCGGCGACGTCGCCGGCGGCGGAGGCTCCGTCGCGGACTGATACGACAACGACAACCACTACAACGACGACATCGTCATCGCCCCAGGCGAAGGCGGCCGGTACTCGTCTCAAGGCCTCGTACAGGCGCTGGCGACGAAAGCTCGACCGCTACGGGGTGTGGTACGGCCGCAACCTCGTGCGTGCGGCGCGCAGTGACGACCGGGCGCCCGGCGCTCGCGAGTTGCGCCGTTCGATTCGGCGCATGAAGCGCCGCTTCGGGAATTGGTCGCGCACCTACGAGGGCCGTGCGACGGTGCACCGCTTCAAGGTGCGCCACATCCCGTCGTGGGGCCGCTCGCACCTGCGCTCGATCGCGTGGTGCGAGTCGCGCAACAACCCGCGCGCCGTGAGTTCGAACGGTGCGTACCGCGGGCTCTACCAGTTCAGCTTCAGCACGTGGGGTGTTGTGGGCGGGTCGGGAGACCCGGCCGCCGCACCGCGCTCGGAGCAGACCTGGCGCGCGTGGGTGCTGCTGAAGAACCACGGCAGCGGGCACTGGCCCGTCTGCGGCTAGGCCCTCGGGGGGCCGGCCCCCTGCCGGCTGCGACGTTTGCAGCCGGCAGGGTGGTCCTCCGCCCTAGCGGTCGCCGCGCGACTGCTCGTACTCCTCGTCGCGCACGACCTCGCCGTCTGCGTCGCGCTCGAAGCGGCGCTCCTGCGGGGCGCCCGGCTCGCCGCGCTCGCGGTCGAACTGCGCCCCAGCCTCGTCGGGATCCGCATCGGGATCCTTCTCCGCGGCCTCGATGTGACGCTCGCGCGCCTCACGATGCTGCTCGTCCGCACTTGCGGCGCGCTCGCGCGCCTGCGCCTCCTGGCGCCGGGCCTCGGCGGCCTGCACGTCGGCCTCGGCACGCGTCTTGTCGGCCTGCGCTCGGCCAACCTCCGCCTCCCGGCGAATCTCGCGGGCCTCATGCCTGCGTGTCTCGAAACGGCGTTCGCGGCCCTTGCGGCCCGCAACCCACAGCACCGCCAGCAGTATCAGCGCCGCAACGACGATCGCAATGATCACTCCGGTATCCATACCTCTGCTCCTCCTCTTGGTCCCGGAGGGCATACCCGGTCAGGGCAGAGGTATCCCTACTTCGCCGCCGGCTCCTCCTCTTGCTCCTTCAGCTCGCGCTTCAGGACCTTGCCGGTGGCGTTGCGGGGAAGCTCGTCGATGAAGACGATTTCGCGCGGGACCTTGTAACGAGCGAGGTTCTTCTTCACGTGCGCCTTCAGCTCGTCCTCGCTCGCCTTCTTGCCCTGCTCGAGCACCACGAAGGCGCGCAGCCGCTGCCCGAAGTCCTTGTCGTCGACACCGATCGCGGCCACGTCGCTCACGGCCTCGTGGCGCGAGAGCAGGTCCTCGACCTCCTTCGGGAAGACGTTCTCCCCGCCGGAGACGATCATCTCGTCGTCGCGGCCCTCCACGAACAGGCGTCCCGCGTCGTCGAAGCGGCCGACGTCACCGGTGGCCATCAGGTTCCCGATCACGTCCTTCGAGCCGCCGCCCGTGTAGCCCTCGAACAGCATCTCGTTGCCCACGAATATGCGGGCCGTCTCGCCGGGCTTCACCTCGTTGCCGTTCTCGTCGTAGAGCTTGACCACGGTCCCACGCGGTGGGCGGCCGGCGGTCCCGGGCGCGGCGCGCATGTCCGCCGGCGTGGCGATCGAGGCCCAGGCCACCTCGGTGGAGCCGTAGAGGTTGTAGAGGCTGTCGCCGAACTCGTCCATCCAGCGCGTGGCGAGGTCGCCGGGCAAGGCCGAGCCGCTGGCGGCCACGACCTTCAGCGAGGAGAGGTCGTACTTCGCACGCGTCTCCTCGGGAAGGTCCTGGATCCGCTGCATCATCACGGGCACCACCGCGAGCGCGTCGGCGCGCGAGCGCGCGACCTCGGCCAGGCAGGATTCCGGATCGAACTTTCGCCGCAGCACGTAGGTGGTGCCGAGGATCAGCCCGAGCGAGAAGTGGGCGAAGCCCCACGAGTGGAAGAGCGGGGCGGCGATGTGGATCACCTGCCGGCTCTTCAGCGGGATGCGGGACAGGTATGAGACGACCGGGTCGAGCGAATCGGGATTGCCGCGCGAAGCGCCCTTCGGCGTGCCGGTGGTTCCCGACGTGAGGATGATGGCGCGCCCCTCGCGCTCGGGCGGGACGACGTCGTCGGGGTCGCCATCCGCCATCAGCTCGTCCAGCGTCGGATCGGGGCAGGTGGGCGAGTCGTGCCAGGCCACGAAGCGCTTGCGTCGCTGGCCCGCGTCCTCGAGCAGCTCGTAGAACTCCTCGTCGAAGATCAGCGCCTTTGGCTTCTCGCGCTGCACCACCTCGGTGATCTGCGGCCCGGCGAACGCGGTGTTCAGGTACAGCGCGTCGGCCCCAAGCTTCGACAGCGCGATGGTCGCCTCGATGAAGCCGCGGTGGTTGCGGCACATGACCCCCACGCCGTCCGCCTCGACGACGCCGTGGTCCGAGAGCGCGTGCGCGAGGGCGTTCGTGCGCGTGTCCACCTCGGAGTAGCTGAGCGTGCCGAGCTCATCGACGATCATCGTGTCGTCGGGGAAGCGCGCCGCGAGCGAGATGGATCCCGCCGCCGGACTGCGTCCCCAGCGCTGGAGCGTGCGCAGCACGCCCCAGAGGCGGTCCGGTCGCATCGGCCGGATCACGCCGGCGTCGATCAGCACCCTCACGCTGCCGAGCTCGTAGAGCGCCTTGGCAGGCAGGCTCATGCTCTCGTCGCCGCTCACCTGTTCCCGAACCTCCTCATCGTCTAGCTCGAGAGCGAGATTCTGAAGGGTTGCTCCAGGATGCGCGCCACCATGACAGCCTGCGCCACCGCACCGATCAGGCGGCCGGCCATGCGCGAGGTCTCGGTGGTCATGCCGCCCGTCTTGCCGCGGGGCGGATCTCGGGCCAGGTCGAGGGCGGGCCGGGCGGTCGGCTGATCTTGTGCGGCTCGCCCTTCGGCAGGCCCGCAAGCAGTGCGCGGATCTCCGGAGCGCGCAGCTGATCGGCCACCGTGCGCTCGGCGGTCTCGATCACGTCCTGGCGCCGGTCGGCGCTCATCCAGTTTCGACCCATCACGGCGTGGTCCTCGGCGGTCGGCTCGATGATCACGACCTCGGACCCGAAGCGGCGCACCTTGCGCTCCTCGCGCTCGAGGCGCCCGCGCGAGGCGCGCCGCGTGATCGCGGGGATCAGGTCGAGCACGGCGCCAACCCCGGACGCCCCCTCCGCCCTGCTGGTGAGCGGGTTGAGGCAGATCACGAGGTCGAGCCCCCGACCCGCCACCAGGTCCATGTTCGACAGCGAGCAGACGCCGCCGTCCACGTAGCGCCGCCCGCGGATCTTCACGGGCCTGAAGAAGCCCGGAATCGCGCAGGAGGCCGCCACCGCGTCCCCGATCTCGGCTCGTGGAGAGCCGACGCGGCCGAACGGCGTGCGGCGTCCGGACTCGTAGTCGCAGGCAACGGCCCAGTAGTTCGGGTGGTCGACCCAGGAGCCGGGCACCGCGCGGCTCACCACTTCCTTCAGGGAGTCGGTCGACATGAAGCCTGACGGCAACCAGCCGGCCACCACCTGGAGCGGCGTGTGCCGGAGCGGGTTCGAGAGCGCGGTGAGCGCCATGCGCAGCGAGCCCGGTCCGATCGGAGGCAGGCCTCGATGGACCTTGAAGGAGGCGCCCGCGGCGCGGTCCGCGTCAGCCGCCGGGCGCCCGTCCGGGCCGGTGAGCCCGTCGAACACCTCGCCGCGCGAGTGGGCGACCATGAACCAGGGCGGCACACCCGCCGCCGCGAGGGCCCCGATCATCGAGCCCGCCGACGTGCCGACGATGAACTCCGCGCTGCCCGGATCCCAGTCGGTCTCCTTCGCCAGCGCACTGAGGCCGCCGGTGAGCCACGCGCCGCCGAGCACACCCCCCGCGCCAAGCACCAGGCCAACTCTCACGGACAGCCGCTTTCCCTCACGCCCTCCAGCGTAAACCCGGCGGCCCCGGTACGGACCTCGGCGGACTCGGGGACTAGGACTCGCCCGCCTCGGGATCCGAGTAGGCGCGCTTTCGCCAGGGCGGCCGCACGTCGTCGTCAAGCGGGCGGTACGAGTCCCGATCCAGGGACTCGAGCGGGATCAGGCGCAGCCCCTCGCCGCTTGTGGAGCGCTCGTCGAGGTTCCGGCCCGGCACGAGCGGCACTCGGAGCCGGCGTGGCGAGGGCCACTGCGGCGGCGGAATGAAGCGGGGGTAACTGGGCACGTTGCGCGGGTTCGGCCGTGGGGTCACGCGAAACGGCACGTGTCCCGCATGGCTCCCGCGCGAGACGCGCACCCAGCCGGTCGGGCGGATCCACTCGTTTCGGCACTCCCGCCACTTGCAGCCCTGATAGTGACCGTGTGCGCTTGCGCGCACCCAGATGCTCCCGTCCGGATCGATCCGGACGAAGACGCCCTCCCAGTCGTCGCGGTGGAAGCCGGGGTAGTCGGGGGTGCCCGACACGAGCTCGCGAATGCGAGGCAGGATCCAGGAGCGCTCCCACGCCTGGTCCGACCCCGCCACGGCGGTGTTCGAGTCCGGGTAGTAGAGCCAGTACTGGAGGTAGAGCCGCCCGCGGTGCCGGATCACACGGGTGAAGGCGGTGGCGCGCACGCCCCGGCCCGCTCCCACGTGGGCGTCGAGGTCCGGATCGTCGGGTGCGTCCGCGCAACGAGGGTCACGGCAGCGCCGCCAGTCCACCGGGAGCTCGCGCTCGCCCGGCTCGTAGACGAGGTTCGGAGCGTGCGCACGCAGTGCGCCGGCCACCTCCTCGCCGTAGGCGAGCTCCAATGCCTCCTCGGCGTGGTGGCAGCCGCGAGTGGCGGCGCAGATCACGTGGTGCGCCAGAAAGCCACCGATGGAGCGACCGTCGACGACCGGGCTGACCGCGGCGAGCGCCGCGAAGGCGAGTGAGATGAGCAGGACCAGGCCGACAAGCTCGACGCTCGCCTGCCCGCGCTCGGGCCAGCGCTGGCCGCTCATCGCGGGCCCCGGAACAGGTCCCAGTCGCGGACGAAGTCCACCGGACTGAGGCAGTCATTCACCATGCGCACGTTCTCGGAGAGCGGGATCGGCACGTGCGGAGAGCGGTTCTCCGGATGCAGCACTCCGTAACGCGCGCGCTCGTACCCGAGGCAGAGGATCCATGACCGCCGCCAGAGCGCGCCGGCGCCGGGCGCCACCCGGCGGAGGAGCGCACGCCCGCGGACGAGCACCGGCCCGCGTGTGAGCCGCTCCGCGAGGGCACGCGGGCGAGGTGTGGGCGAAGAGCGCTTGCCGGGCGCGATCGGCACGAGCGGCGGCGCGCTGACCATGCCGCGCGGAGCGGCGGCGTCGGGTCGCGGGTCGCCCGCCGGCGCGGCACGGCTGCCGGGCTGCGCCTCGCAGCCTCCGCGCGCGGCGCAGCCGATCGCGTGCACCAGCTCGGCGCCGAGCGCGCCGGCGTCCGCGCGCGGCGCGAATCCGACCAGCGCGGCCAGGCTCAGGGCCACAAGCAGCACGAGGCCGACCCACTCCACGCTCGCCTGCCCGCACTCGCCAGACATGGCGGCGACCGTACGCGCGCGCGGCGCACCGGTGGGCGCACCGGCGCAAAGAGGCTGTTACAGCGGAACGACCACGCGCTGCGTGGCGCTGGCCTGGGCGGCCTCGATTACGCGCAGCGTGGCGATGCCGGCCTCGAGTGGGACGGGCGGAGGTTCACCTCCGCCCGTGCGGATCGACCGCTCCATCAGCTCGTAGAACTCGACGTAGCGTCCCGGCGACGTCTCGACCGGCTGCGCGTCGCCCTCGGTGCCCAGCAGCCCCCATGCCTCGGGCGGCTCCTCGCCGAATCCGGGGTCGCCCGGCCGCGCGCCGGCTCGCAGCGCGTCCTCCTGCACGTCGAGCCCCCATTTCACATAGGCGGCGCGTGCGCCGAGCGCCCTCAGTCGCGGGCCAGGCTGCGCCGCCAGCATCGTGGCGGAGAGGTGGGAGAGCACGCCTGAGGAATGCTCGAGGGCGAGGAAGAAGTCGTCGTCCACCTCCGCACCGGGGCGCAGCCGCCGCACCTGCGCAAAGACCGAGATCGCCGGCCCGACCAGCTCGAGTACCTGGTCGATCAGGTGCGGGCCGAGATCGAACAGGACCCCGCCGGCGTCCTCGGGGCCGCCGCCCTCCCGCCACTTGCTCCGGTCGACCTCCGGCCGCCAGCGCTCGAAGCGCGACTCCACCCGCGCGACCTCGCCGAGCGCCCCATCGGCGAGGAGCCGACGCAGAGTCAGGAAGTCACCGTCCCAGCGGCGGTTGTGGAAGACGCTCGCCACCACGCCGCGCGTCTCGGCGGCGTCCGCGAGCCGCTGCGCTTCAGCGACGCTCGCGGCAAGCGGCTTGTCCACCACGAGGTGGAGGCCCGCCTCGACCGCAGCCAGCCCCAGGGGCACGTGCTCGCGGTTCGGCGCCGCGACCACCACGAGATCGTGCGAGGCCGCAGCGCCGAACAGCGCCTCCGCGTCGGGCAGCACCCGTGCCCCGGGGTGCGCCGCCCGGGCCTGCTCGGCGCGCTCAGGATTCGAGGTGACGACCGACGCCAGGGCGAGCCCGGGCACGGCCTCGACGAGCGGCGCGTGAAACGCCGACCCGGCGAGGCCGTACCCGATCAGCCCAACCCGAAGTGGCTCCACGCCCGACCCGGGCGTCAGACCCGTCCCGCGGCCTGCCGCTGCCGGCGCGCGATCGCGTCGATCACCACGGCGGCGAGCAGCACCGCGCCCGTGACCATGAACTTCACCGACGACTGCAGCGCCAGCAGGTCCATGCCGTTGGCGATCGAGGTGATCACGAGCGCACCGAGCAGCGCGTGCCACACGCTCCCGCGGCCGCCGAACAGGCTGGTGCCGGCGATCACCGGCCCTGCGATCGCGAGCAGCAGGAAGTCACCCGCACCCGAGGACTGGTTCACCGCAAGCAGTCGCGACGCGGCCATGATGCCGCCGATGGCGGCCATGGTCGAGGCGATCATGAACACGATCACGCGGATGCGCGTGACGTGAATACCAGCGCGCCGGGCCGCCTCCGCATTGCCGCCCACGGCGAAGATGTGCCGCCCGAACGTGGTGCGGGTCGTGATGTAGAAGAAGACGAGGCAGAACCCCACGAGGATCAGCGCCGCCAGCGGAACGCCACGGTCGTCGTTCAGCACCCACACGGCCAGGAGCGTCGTCGCGGCCACGAGGCCGATCCGCAGGGCGAGCAGGCCGACGGGCGGCGCGGACAGGCCGTCCGAGACGCGCTTCTGCCGCGCACGCAGCGCCAGGGCCGCGTAGAGCACGATGGCGACCAGCGCGATGATCCATCCCACGGTGTCGCTGTAGAACGTGTTCGTCAGCCCGAGGATCTTCGGGTCGTTGATGTTCACCGTGCCCGTCTCGCCGAGCACCTCGAGCTGTGCCCCCGGCCACGCTAAGAGCCCGGCCAGGGTCACGACGAAGGATGGCACCGCGAAGCGCGTGAACACCGAGCCCTGGAACAGCCCGATCAGCGTCCCGGCGGCCACGCCCGCGGCAATCGCGAGGTATGGGGACCAGCCGTGCTTCACGCTCAGCACCGCCATGATCGCGGCACAGAGACCGCTCACCGCGCCGACCGACAGGTCGATCTCGCCGAGCAGCAGCACGAGCACCACGCCGATCGAGACGAGTCCCACGGCGGTCATCTGGAGCGTCAGGTTCGACAGGTTGACCGAGCTCAGGAAGCGTGGCTCCTGGATGTAGAACACGGCCCAGATCACGATCAGGGCCAGCACGACCCGGAGCTCCGCCAGGTCGCCGGCTATGAAGCGCCTCAGCAGGTCGAACTGCGGACTGCGAACCTCCTCGTCCTCCTCGACCGTCGCCCCATGCGCAGTCATCGCTTGCCTCCATTCCCCGAAGCACCGGTGATCGCCGCCACGACCTGCTCCTGATTGGCCTCGCCGGCGGCGAAGTCGCCGGCCTGGCGGCCGAGCCGCAGCACGAAGATCCGGTCGGCAACCTCGAACACGTCCGCGAGGTTGTGGCTGATGACGAGTACGCCATAGCCGCGGTCGCGCAGCCGCTTGACCAGCTCGAGCACCATGGCCGTCTGGCGCACGCCGAGCGCCGCCGTGGGCTCGTCGAGCATCACGAGCTTCGGCTCGCCGAGCAGCGAGCGTGCGATTGCCACCTGCTGGCGCTGCCCGCCGGACATCGTGCCGACCTCGTTACGCACGTGCGTGATCGTCACGGCGAGGTTGTCGAGCAGCTCGCCCGCCTGCTTCTCCATGCCGACCTCGTCGAGCTGGTACAGGACCCCGGCCGGCCCACCGGCTGTCTCCTCGCGCCCGAGGAAGAGGTTCTCGACCACGTCGAGGTTGTCGCAGAGCGCGAGGTCCTGGTACACGGTCGCGATCCCGAGCGCGACCGCGTCGGTCGGGCTGGTGATCGTGACCTCCTTGCCCTCGAAGTGGATCGTCCCCTCGTCGGCCGGGTGGATCCCGGCGATCGTCTTCACGAGCGTGGACTTGCCGGCCCCGTTGTCGCCCACCAGCGCGACCACCTCGCCGGGCTGAACCTCGAAATCCACCTCGCTCAGCGCCTGGACCGGGCCAAAGCTCTTGCTCACCCCCTTCAGGGAGAGCACCGGGGTGCTCCCGTCCGCGTTCATGCCTTGAGCTCCTTTCGGGTGGAACTGCGAGGGGCGCCCGAGAGCGCCCCTCGCATTCTGCCCACGTTCCCCTACTGGATGCCGGCCGCCTTGCAGCCAGCCGCGTACTTGCCGGTGCAGATCTCGTCCACCGACCAGAACTTGTCCTTGATGATCGTGTCGTCGATGTTGTCCTTGGTGACCGCGACCGGCGTGAGCAGGATCGACGGAACCTGCTTCATGCCGTTGTCGATCTGGTCGTCCGTGGCCGGCGGGTCCTCGCCAGTGGCGAGCGCCACTGCGAGCTCCGCCGCGGCCTCGGCCTCGGCCTTGATCGCCTTGTAGACGGTCATGTACTGCTCGTCCACGAGGATCCGCTGGATGGCCGCGAGCTCCGCGTCCTGCCCGGTCGTCGGGCGGGTCTTCGGATCGATGCCGTTGCCCTTCATGGCAGCGATCGCGCCGCCGCCGGTTCCGTCGTTCGCGGCGTAGACACCCACGAACCCGTCCTTGCCGACGGCCGTGATCGCCTGCTCCATCTCCTGCTGGGCCTTGTCCGGGCTCCAGTCAGGCGTGTCGTACTCCTTCGCGACCTTGAACTCGCTGCCATCGATGACGCTGTGCGCGCCCTCCTTGAACAGCTTGGCGTTGTTGTCGGTGGGCGCGCCGTTGATCATGATGATGTCGCCCTTGGCGCCGTCGTCGGTGAGCTTCTTGACGAGGCTCTCGCCCTGGAGCTTGCCGACCTGCTCGTTGTCGAACGAGATGTAGTAGTCGATGTCGGCGTCCGTGATCAGACGGTCGTAGCTGATGACCGGGATCTGCCGCGACTTCGCGTTCTGCACGATCGCGCCGGCCGACGCCGCGTCGACCGGGTCGAGCACGAGCACCTTCGCGCCCTGCGTGATCGCCGCCTCGGCCTGCTGCTGCTGCTTGGCCGCGTCCTGATCGGCGTTCGAGTAGATGATCTCGCAGTCCGCGCAGAGCTCCTTCGCCTTGCGTTCGAAGTTCGGACGATCCTGCGACTCGTAGCGTGCGGTCTTCGACTCGGGCAGCAGCAGAGCGATCGAGCCGCTTTCGCCGCCGCCGTCACCACCACCGCCTCCGCCAGCGGAGCCGCCATCGTCGTCGTCACCGCACGCTGCGAGCGCCATGACGCCCACCAGCGCGAAGATCACACCGAGGGTTCTGAGCTTGAGCATGTGTCCTCCTCCTCTTACCGAGTTGCCGTTGCCTGCTTGACCGCCGGGGCCGGCCCGCTCCATGCGGGACCGGCCTCATGGAGCACGAGCGCCACCGCGCCGAGCAGCTCGGCGCGCTCCCCGAGCTCACCGAGGACGATCTCCACGTCCTCCGCTGCGCTCGGAATGGCTCGTAGTCCCACCGCTTCTCTGAGCGGGTCCAGCAGCACGTCTCCGGCGACGGCCATGCTGCCCCCCACGATGATCCGCTCGGGGTTGATCAGGTTGCATAGGTCCGCCACCGCGGCCCCGATGTGGCGGCCGGCGTCGGCGAGCGCGCGCCGGCAGCCGGGATCGCCGTCGACTGCGCGCTGAGTCACGTCGTCCGGGCCGAGCGGCTCGCCGAGGCTGCGGCTCAGGAGGCCCGCTATCGCCGCGGCGCTTGCGTACGTCTCGAGGCAGCCGCGGCTCCCGCAGCGGCAGATGTCGCCCGTCTCGTCGAGCGACGTGTGGCCAATCTCTCCGGCCGTACCCCCGGTGCCCTCGAACAGTCGCCCGTCGATCACGATTCCGGCGCCGATTCCCGTCGCCAGCTTGAGGTAGACGAGCCCGGAGGCGCCGCGACCGGCACCCCAGATGGCTTCGGCGAGCGCACCGAGGTTGGCGTCGTTGCGCAGCCAGACCTCCATGCCGAGGCGATCGCTCATCCTCTCGGCCGCGTGCGTGCCGGCCCAGCCGGGCAGGATCGCGGACGAGCCCACCAGGCCGCTGCGATGAACCGGGCCCGGAAGGCCCATCCCAACGCCGAGCACCCGCTCGCGGTCCGCGCCCGCGGCGCCCAGCACGAGCTCGACCAGCTTGGCCGCGCACTCGATTCCGGTGGCGGCGTCGTAGTCGTCCGGCATCTCGCGCCACTCCTCCGCGAGCAGCTCGTGGGAGAGGTCGGCGAGCGCGACCGCGAGATGGCGCTTGCCGAAGTCCACGCCGATGGCGAGGCCCGCCGCGGGATAGAGCGCGATCGGCGCCGGCGGGCGGCCACCGCCCCCTGGGGAGCGCCCGTCCGGGTCGCGGTCGACCACGATTCCCTCGGCCTGCAATGCGGCCACGATCGTCGAAACGGTCGATCGCGACAGGTGCGTGTGGCGTGCCACGTCGGCGCGGCTGGTGACCCCCAGGATCTGCAATGCATGGATCACGCGCAGCCGGTTCGACTCGCGCAGGGACGGCGTGGCCCCTGGCTCCTCCTCCATGGGCGCGATCCTCTCCGACGGCCAGGGGGTTTGTCAAGGGCTCGGCCGAAGTCGGCGCAAAAACCTCTGGTCTTTGTTCGATCCTTCCTCAAAATCGCTTGCCATCCGGCACGGCCAGGATGGTTCGGGGCACGATTTCGGTGGTATTGATCGAGGATGACTGCGGCCGCTAAGGCATGCGACACCGCGCCGACCGACGGAATCGCGTCGCTCGCGGAGCGCTTCGATCCGGGCGTGATGCACGTCCCGGGCGGGCGCGCTCGCGTCCGGCTGGTGGTGACCGGCGGCCGTGCCCGCGACGCGGTGATCTACGGCCGGCGGCTCCGGCTCCGTGATGCGCAGGAGAGCGCCGAGCCGGACTGCGTGCTCAGCGCCCACCCGGCAACGTGGCGACGGATCGCCGCCGACATACGCGGAGGTATGGACGCCTTCCGCGCCGGGCGGCTTCAAATCCGCGGCAGCCTGCACGTGGGCGTGGGGTTCCTGGCGGCCACCAACGGCTCCCGCGAGCCGGGCCGACTCGAGTTCGGCGTGGCGCGCACGCGCGAATTCGGCTCGATCTCCGTGCTCGCGGCCGGCACCGGGCCCGAGACGATCCTGTGCCTCCACGGCCTCGGCGGCACGAAGGCGTCCTTCCTCCCCACCGTCTCGGCGCTGGCGGACAGCTACCGCGTCGTCGCGATCGACCTCCCGGGATTCGGCGAGTCGAACAAGCCGATCGGCGCGCGGTACGACGCGCCCTGGTTCGCCCGCTCGGCGTTCGCCGCGATGGATGCGCTCGGCATCGAGCGCGCGCACATCGCGGGCAACAGCATGGGCGGGCGGGTGGCGATCGAGGCGGGGCTCGTGGACCCCGACCGCACGGGCGGGCTACTGCTGCTGAGCCCGGCGCTCGCCTGGCTGCGCTCGCGCCCCTGGGCGCCGGTGCTGCGCGCGCTGCGGCCCGAGCTCGGGCTGATCCAGCCGGCGCCACGGCCTGTGGTGGAGGCCATGGTGCGGCGGCTCGTGCCGGCGAACGGCGGCTGGACCTCGGCGGGCGTGGACGAGTTCCTGCGCGCCTATCTCAGCCCCAGCGGGCGGGCGGCCTTCTACGCCGCCGCGCGCAACATCTACCTGGACGAGCCCCACGGGGAGAACGGATTCTGGACTCGCCTGGAGACGCTCCAGTGCGACTCGCTGTTCGTCTGGGGCCGCAAGGACACGCTCGTCCCGATCGGCTTCATGAAGCACGTGGAGAAGGCGCTGCCGGGGGCGCGCCACGTCGAGCTCCCGTGCGGCCATGTGCCACAGGTCGAACGGCCGCGCGAGACGCACGCGGCCATCAGGAAGTTCCTGACCGACCTGTAGGCGCTGGTGCTACTGCTGGTCGCCGGCGGCCTCGTCGCCGCCGCCGGTCTCGTCGTTTCCGCCATCGCCCTCCTGCTGCTCCTCGGGCGTGACCTCTTCCGGTGTGGTCTCTGGGGTTTCCATGTGGCCCCTCTACCCGGGAGAACCCGGTACAACCTCTCGGGTGAGCTTCCCGCCCGGACCCAGGATGCCCAGTCTGCTTCAGGCGGCGTTCGTAACGGCCTCGCCCTACGGCTGGATGATCCGCCGCTGGCGACGCTACGGGGACATCTTCTCCTCGCGCTTCCCGATCTTCGGCCGGGTCGTGTACGTGGCCGACCCCGCCGAGGTGAAGCGCGTCTTCACCGGCGACCCGACGATCTTCCACGCCGGCGAGGCCAACACGCTCGCCCTCGGCGACGCCCTCGGCGAGCACTCGCTCCTGACGCTCGACGAGCAGCGCCACATGAGCCAGCGCAAGCTGCTGCTCCCGCCCTTCCACGGCGAGAGCGTGCGCCGCTACGTGGAGGTGATGGCCGAGGCCACCGAGCGCGAGGTGGCGCGCTGGCCGATCGGCAAGGAGATCGAGCTGCGCCCGCGCATGCAGGCGATCACGCTCGAGGTGATCCTGCGGGCGGTGTTCGGCGTGCGCGACGACGAGCGCATGGACCGCTTCCGCGAGCGCATCCCGCCGCTCGGCGAGCTGTCGAGCGTCCTGAACTGGATGCCCTTCTTCGACCGCGATATCGGCGGGCTCACCCCGGCGGCCCGCTTCCGCAAGGCACTGGCGGCCGTCGACGAGCTGATCTACGCGGAGATCGCCGACCGGCGCGCCGCGGACGACGGCGAGGCGCGGGATGACGTGCTGTCCCTGCTGCTGGCCGCGCGCCATGACGACGGCACGGCGATGACCGACGTGGAGCTGCGCGACGAGCTGATGACGCTGCTAACCGCCGGCCACGAGACCACGGCCACCGGATTGTCGTGGGCATTCGAGCGCCTGCTCCGGACGCCGCGCGTGCTCGAGCGGCTTACCGAGTCACTCGACGACGACGACTATCTGGACGCGGTGGTCAAGGAGACGCTGCGCGTCCGGCCGGTGATCGTGGACGTGGCCCGCAGGCTCACGCGTGACACGGAGGTGGCCGGCTGGCAGCTGCCCGCCGGCACGCTCGTGCTCCCGGCGATCGCTGTGCTCCACGCCCGCCCGGACCTGTACGAGGAGCCGGACGAGTTCCGGCCGGAGCGCTTCATGGACGGGAACGTGGAGTCATACGCCTGGATCCCGTTCGGCGGCGGGGTGCGGCGCTGCATCGGCGCCTCGTTCGCCCAGGTCGAGATGAGGACCGTGCTGCGCGAGGTGCTGCGGCGCGTGCGGCTGCGGGCGCCCTCGCAGCGCCCCGAGCGCGGACTCATTCGGCACGTGACGGTCGTGCCGGGTCGCGGCTGCCGGGTGGTGGTCGAGGGGAAAACGATGCTCGCGGGCACCGCCCGCTCGCCGGTCGGGCTAAGCGTCGAGCCGGCTGCGAAACTCGCCGGCGCCCACAACGGTCGCCCCGGCATAGCGGACGCGCCGGGCGAGGTCGCCGTCCGAGGTCACGACTGACAGATCCGCAGGGTCGGCGTCGGACTCCACGATCGCCGCGATGTCGTCATCCGCCGCATTCGGTCCCCGGCGCGAGGCGAACTGGACCGTGACCCCGGGGCCACCCTCGAGCTCGAACGGCCTGCCGTCGAGGACCACGCTCACGGGCTCGCCGCTGCGCGCGGCGAAGTCGCCGAGCTGCTCCACGAGCGCGCGCATCGCGCCGGGCCGGTCACGCCACCAGCCCGTCGGCCGCGAGCCGATCACGTTCATGCCGTCGATCAGCCATCTCACCGCCGGCGTCTCACGAACAGGATGACCGCGCCGATCAACAGCAGCCCGGCCACCAGCTGCAATCCGAGCGACAGTCCCGTGCCCTCGTCCTTGGTGGCCTCGCGAATCGCGCCGAACATGATCGACGCGCCGAAGAAGAGCACGAGTGTCCAGAGCACGGTGTCCCGGTTCACCGGCCGGACGATACCCCCGGCTAGTCTCGATCGCCGTGACCGGCAGGCCCGTACTCGCCGCAGTACTCGGCGCGATGGTGATCGCGTTCTCGGCGATCCTCGTGCGGCTCGCGGAGGTGTCGCCGTCCACGGCCGCGTTCTTCCGCTGCGCATACGCCCTGCCAGTGCTCGCGCTGCTGGCATGGCTCGAGAGCCGGCGCTATGGCCCGCGAACGCTGCGCGAGCGTGTGCCGATGTGGATCGCGGGCGCGATGTTCGCCGCCGACCTCACCTTCTGGCACCACTCGATCGAGGCTGTGGGCGCGGGGCTTGCCACGGTCCTCGGCAACATCCAGGTGGTGCTTGTCGGCCTGCTGGCCTGGGCCGCGCTCAGCGAACGGCCAGACAACCGCTCGCTCGCGTCGATCCCCGTGGTGTTCGCCGGCGTGGTCCTGATCTCGGGGGTCGTCGGCAGCGGGGCCTACGGCGACGACCCGCTGCTGGGGGTGATCTTCGGCGTCCTCACGGCCATCACCTACGCGCTCTTCATCCTGATCCTGCGGCAGGGGAACGCCGACGACAGGCGACCCGCGGGGCCATTGTTCGACGCCACGCTCAGTGCGGCCGTGTTCTCAGCGATCGGCGGCATCGTGGTGGGGGACATCGACTGGGCGCCCGACCTCGAGGCGCAGGCATGGCTCGTGCTGCTTGCGCTGTCGTCGCAGGTGCTCGGATGGCTCCTGATCTCGGTCTCGCTTCCGCGCCTGCCGGCGGTGGTCACCTCGATCGTCCTGATGCTCCAACCGGTGGCCACGGTGTTCCTGGGGGCGCTGCTCCTGTCAGAAGCGCCGTCGGCGGTGCAGCTGCTCGGCGTGGCGATCGTGATCGCCGGGGTGGCGGTCGCGACCTTGAAGCCGCGGGAGCGCGCGCCCACGCCCGTCTGAGCTTGTAGCGCGTCTGGCCGTGTGAGACAGTCGTTTGGCCCCCTTACGACGGGCGGTGGCGCTTGGACTCGCCTCGCATACAGCTGATTCGAAGGCTCTTCGATCTCATGGAGACGAACAACATCGTCCGCGCGTCGGAGGAGCTGCTCGCGCACTCGGCCGATGAGGTCGTCTTCGAGCCGCTCGCGGCGCAGGGGCGCGTCCTCGTGGGCCGTGACGAGCTGCGCCGCTTCTGGGAGGGCTTCGAGGGGGACGGCGGCCGGTTGCGCGCCGGCGCCTACTCGGTGATCGAGGAGGAAGACTCCGTCGTCGTGAGCGGCTGGGTTCGGACTATCAAGGACGGCCGGCTGGCGGACACGCAGTCGCGCTGGGTCTACCGCTTCAACGAGGACGACCAGGTCGTGAGCGCGCGCGTGGAGCGCGCCTAGGTGTAGCTCCCAAGGACGTTGTTGGGCACCGGGCGCTAGGCGGCGGCCGGCCGAGCCTCGGGCTCGGCCGATGGCCGCGGTGCCAGCAGGGCGCCGCCGAAGCAGAACTCGCGCCCGAGCGCGAGGTCGGCGTCCAGGATCTTTCGGTAGTCGCGGGCGGAGACCATCCCAGCCTCGTCGCGCTCCCAGCGGTCGGCCGAGATGCGGGCCACCCAGCCGCGGCCGTAGGGCTGCGCGAGCAGCGCGTGCGGCGCCCGGCGCAGCAGCGGGTTGAGCTCGACGAGCGTGCCGCGCACGGGCGAGCCCACCGCAACCGTCCGGTTGGAGCGCCCCTGCACTGTGGCCAGCGTCTCCCCCACGTCCACGCGATCGACCGCCCAGTACTCGATCTCCGGCGTGTACCAGAGCACCTCGCCCAGCGGAGCCGTGACGCCCACCGTCGCGATGCCGTCCTCGATCCGCGCCCAGACGTGGCGGCCGGGCAGGTACTGGCGGTCGGATGGAAGTGCGAAGCGGGCGGACGGGGCGGTGGCGACTACGGAGATGTCAGTCACGAAACGCGAGCCTGATGCGTCTCCCGGACGGAAACTCCCTTTCGGTCAGGCGATTCCGACTATCCGCCACGGCGCGTCAGCCGGCCCGTCCAGGGCCAGTGTCCAGCGTTCGGTGAACGTCGCGGCGCTGTCCTTCGACCCGCTCGTAACCGCGGCCGTGTCGCGGTCCTCCACGTAGCGCCGGCCGCCCAGCTCCACGTCGACCGTCATCGTTGCCGGCAGCTGGTCCACCTGCACGCCCGCGATGCTGATCCGCTTCACGCGCGGGCCGCGTACCACGAGGCGCGTCCTGCGCGTGGCGTCGCCGCCGTACAAGAGCCCGGCGACCGCCTCCGGTGAGGCCACGCGCTCGAGCGCCTTGTCGTCCCCGTCCACCGCTTCGGTCCACGCCTCGACCGCGCGCCGGGCTGCCGCCTCCAGCACGTCGGGAGCGAAGCGGGCGTCGGCGAGCGAGAGGTCGAGGGCATGTGCGCGCGCGTCGCCGGAGAAGTCGAGCTGGGCGAGGTCCGCGCTTGTGAATCCCTCCGGCAGCCCGTCCGCCACGGCCAGCTCGGTGAGCGACTCGTCGTCGAGGCGCTGCTCGTCGGACCATGGCGAGGCCACGATCTGCCCGTCGAGGTGATGGTCGCCCTCGGCGCGCTGCTCGATCGACTGGACCATCCAGGCGCCGCTCGAACGCGCGAGCGTCCAGTACTCGACCAGCGTCACGAGCTCGTCCTTCTCGCCGTCGCGCATCAGCCTGTTCCCGCCGCGGTCGATGACGTAGGCCCTCAGCTTGGCCTCGATCCGGACCACGGCCCTGTCCTCGTCGTCGTCCTCTCGGTTCGTGATGCCCACGTAGAGGACGTTCGGGTCCTCCAGGACCTCCACGCGGTTGTGCCAGCCCTTCTGGTCGAAGTCGTCGAGGCGACGATTCCACTCCACGAGCAGGTCCGGGCCCACCAGCCGCGCGAGGCCGTCCCGGTCGCGGGCGTCCCACGCCATCTGTGCCGCGCGGAACAGGGCCACCGCGTGCCGCTCGAGCTCGTCGGAGGCGAAGTAGGCGTCGTCCTCGGCCGCCTCCGCCGAGGCGGTCCTGACGAACGCGTCCCGCTCGCGCAGCTTGCGCCGGTAGCGGACGCTGTGAATCGCCAGGTAGAGCAGGAAGAGGCCGAACGCGCCGAAGACGACGACGGCGACGATCGGGTCGCCCTCGCCGCTGCCCGACGACCCGCCGCCGAAGCCGCCGCCTCCTCCTCCGCCCCCTCCACCGCCGAACCCGGAGCTGCCGCCGCCGGCCTGAGCGAGAATCACGAGTAACGAGTCCATCGAGCGGCCAGCATAGAACCCCGCGCGCATCGCGCAAACCGGTGGTAGCTTCGCCTGATGGTCCAGCGAATCGCCCTCTGCATCCCGCTCACACTCGCGCTCCTCGCCACACCGGCGAGCGCCCTTGCCGCCGACGTCGTGGTGCCCAGCTCGGTTGCCGCTTCGACCGCCGTGCCCGCGAACGGGTCGAGGACGCTGGCGCTGCGCTGCCCGGCCAAGGCGGTGGCGCTGAACGCCGCCGTGACGAACCACGACCCCGGTGTGACCGTCCGGCGCTCCATCCCGGGCCGCGGGGCAGGCACCTGGAGCTTCCGCCTTACGGGTGCGGGCGGCGGCGGAGGAGCGCGGGCAGTACTGCGCTGCGTGCGACTCCAACTGCCGGCCGGCGTGTCGGGCGCGCGGCTAGACGTGAGCACGCGCAGGCCGCCGGTCGAAGTGCCCGCTGGCGGCAGCACGACCGTGCGGCTGCGCTGCGGCCGCGCCTGGGTCGGCACCGGCTACGGCTTCGACCCCGGCACGCGCGGCGACGCGCGGCTCGCGTCGGTCGTGCCACAGCCTCACGGCTGGGACTTCGTCATCACGAACGCGGCCTCCACGCCCGCCACCGCCCGCGTCAGCGCACGCTGCCTGCGGCAGAGGGTCACCTCCACCGGCGGGAGGCTCCGCTTCGACGTGGCGCGTCTCGTGTTCTCGAACATCATCGGACGCATGCCGGGATCCGCCGGCACCTTCACCGAAAACTGCGCCAGGAGCCAGTTCAGCCTCGCAACCGGCTACTTGGTCGACGGGACGAGTGACGTGGAACTCAGGCTCACGCATCCCGAGGGTCGGCGCTCGGGGCGCTTCAGGTTCCGGCGCGCAGCGAACGACGACGTGGTGACCACCTTCCTGGTGTGCATCAGCCGTCGAACGCAGTTCCGCTAGCCGCCGTGGCGGCGCGGGCGCACTAGCATCCCGCGCCGCATGCAGTTCGACCTGACCGAGGAACAGCAGGACATCCGCCGGCTCGTGCGCGACTTCGCGGATGCGGAGGTTCGACCGGTCGCGGAGGAGCTCGACCGCGAGAAGCGCTTCCCCTACGAGATCGTCGCGAAGCTGGGCGGGCTGGGCCTGATGGGCATCCCCTATCCCGAGGAGTACGGCGGAGGCGGCGCGGACAACCTCAGCTATGCGATCGCGATCGAGGAGCTGGCGCGGGTCGACTCGAGCGTCGCGATCACGGTGGCGGCACACACCTCGCTCGGCACGTGGCCGGTGTACGCGTTCGGGTCCGACGAGCAGAAGAGGGAGTGGATGCCGCGGCTCTGCGCCGGCGAGCTGCTCGGCGCCTTCGGGCTCACGGAGCCCGAGGCGGGCTCCGACGCGGGCAACACGCGCACGCGTGCCGAGCTCGACGGCGACGACTGGGTGATCAACGGCGCGAAGCAGTTCATCACCAACAGCGGGACGGACATCTCGGGGTTCGTCACGATCACCGCGAAAACGGGCACCGACGAGGTCTCGAACCTGCTGGTGCCGAACGGCACACCGGGCTATGTGATCGGCGAGCCCTACCGGAAGATGGGCTGGAACGCCTCGGACACGCGCCCGCTCAGCTTCGAGGACTGCCGCGTGCCCGAGGAGAACCTCGTCGGGCCGCGCGGGCAGGGTTTCAGGCAGTTCCTCCAGACGCTCGACGGCGGCCGCATCGGGGTGTCGGCGATGGGCGTCGGGCTGGCACAGGGCGCGCTCGACGAGGCGCTCGCCTACGCGAAGGAGCGCGTGGCGTTCGGCAAGCCGATCTCGAAGTACCAGGCGATCCAGGCCAAGCTGGCCGACATCTCCACCGAGATCGAGGCGGCGCGCCTGCTCACGTACAGGGCGGCGATCGAGAAGGACCTCGGCCGCAGCTTCTCGCTCACTGCAGCGCAGGCGAAGCTCAAAACCGGCCGGCTCGCCGTGCGCGCCACCGAGGAGGCCGTGCAGATCCACGGCGGCTACGGCTACATCGAGGAGTACCCGGTCTGCCGCTTCTACCGGGACGCGAAGATCCTGACGATCGGCGAGGGGACCGACGAGGTCCAGCAGATGGTCATCGCTCGCGCCCTCGGGTGCTGAGGCGCACCCTCGTCCTCTGGCTGCTGCTCTTTGCCGCGTACGCGGCCACGCTGGGCCTGAACGCCTTCGGGGCCTCGGACTACGGCGGTGACGAGCCGCACTACCTGCTGGCAGCCGAGTCGATCGTCGAGGACGGGAACGTGGACGTCCTCGACGAGTACGCCGGCCGCGCGTACGCCGACTTCTATCCGTCCGACCTGGATCGCCATGGACGCGAGACCGAGGGCAGGCTGAACGAGCCGCATGGAGTTGGCTTCCCGCTCCTGATCGCGCCGGCGTACGCGGTCGGCGGCGTGAAGGGCGTGGAGCTCTTCCTCGCGGCGATCGCCGCCCTCGCGATGGCGCTGGCGTACCGCCTCGCCCTGCGGGTCGTGCCCGACCCGTGGGCGCTGGGTGCTGCGCTCTCCATCGGGCTCAGCCCGCCGTTCCTGGCGTACGGCAGCGCCGTCTATCCGGAGCTCGCTTCAGGGGCGGCGCTCGCCGGGGCGGCGCTGCTGGCGCTGCGACTCCGGGAGCGGGTGGCCCGACCGGACGCCTTCGTCTGCTTTGCGCTGCTCGGAGCCCTGCCGTGGCTCGGCACGAAGTTCGTGCCTGCGGGCGTGGTGATCGGCGCGCTCGCGGTGAGGACGCTCTGGCGGGCGCAGCGGCGGACGCTGGCGGTGGGCGCCGTGGAGCTCTCGCTGTTCTCGGTGGCGCTCTACGTGGCCTTCAACGAGGCGCTCTACGGCGGCCCGACTCCGTACGCCGCGGATGTGCCGGGCGAGAGTGCAACCGATGTGAGCTCACCCGCCGGCTACATCGAGCGGAGCTACCGGCTGGTCGCCCTCTTCCTCGACCGCGACTACGGGCTGCTGCGCTGGGCGCCGGTGTTCGCACTGGTCTTCGTGGGCCTCTGGTGGCTGTGGCACTCGCACCGCGAGCGGGTGGCCCAGGCCGTGCCCGGAGTGCGCGACATCGAGCTGGCCGCCGCGCTCTGCGCCGCGGCGCTCGGCGCTCAGCTGGTGATGGCCGCCTTCGTGGCACCCACGATGTTCGGCTTCTGGTTCCCGCCCCGTCATCTGCTGGCCGGGCTGCCGCTGGCGGTCCCGCTCGCGGCCATCGGGCTGCGCCACATGCCGCGACTCGGGAGCGCGCTTGCCGCGCTCACCGTGGCCGCTTCGGTCTGGCTCTACGCCGACGTGCGCTGGGGCGACGGCTCGTTCGTCACGGCGCGGCCCGACGCTCCGTTCGGGCCGCTCACCGACCTGCTCCCGCTGTTCGAGTCCGGTGGCGGCTGGCCGTTCTGGCTGGCAGGCGGCATCGGCGTGGCCGTCGTGGCGCTGGTGCTGCGCGAGGCGCGCGCGGCACGCCACTCGCGCCAGACGGCAGGCACCACACGTGCGAAGTATTCGGGATAGCGCACGAACGAACGCCCGCTCGCGCGGCGCCGGTAGCCGATCGGAACCTCCACGGCGTCGATGCCTGCGCCCCACAGCGAGAGCGTGAGCACCTGCGCGTAGTTGTAGTCGTGCCGGATGCGGGCGGCCGCGAGTGCACGCGATGAAAACGCACGGCAGCCGGTCTGGGCGTCGCTCGTGACGGTGCCGAGCAGGAGGCCGACCAGGGCGCTCGCCGAGCGGTTGGCGAGCGTCCGGTGCCAGGACATGCCCTCGCGGTGGGCGAGGAAGCGCGAGCCGAGCACATAGTCTGCGCGCCCGCGTGCGACCGGGTCGAGCACCGGCTCGATGTGGGCCGGGTCGTACTCGCCGTCGCCGTCGATGTACACCGCCGCCGCGTAGCCCTCGTCGCGAGCGATCTCGAGCCCGATGCGCAGGGCGGCGCCGACGCCGCGCGTGTGATCCAGCGAGTGCACACGCGCGCCGTGCTCGCGCCCGATCGAGGCC
This sequence comes from uncultured Thermoleophilaceae bacterium, assembly GCA_963837445.1. Classification (GTDB taxonomy): domain Bacteria; phylum Actinomycetota; class Thermoleophilia; order Solirubrobacterales; family Thermoleophilaceae; genus JACVRW01. The sequence continues at coordinate 419,737 of CAWINK010000021.1, forward strand.
GTGGCATCGCGCGAGCCGTCGTCCACGAGCAGGACGTCCACCGGCAGCCCGCACGCCGCATCCGGAATGCCGGCGATCACCTGGCCGACCGCGTGCTCCTCGTCGCGGGCGATCACGAGGGCGAGGCAGCGCTCGCCGGCCGCGGCGCGCGCCGGCGCAACACGCGGGTCCTCCGCCGGCACGAGCGGCCGTCCACGCGCCGCGTCAGGCCGCGGAACGCCGAGCAGGCGTGCGACCGTCGCGGCTAGCTCGAGCACCGAGCGCGGCTCGCGCGAGACCGTGCCCGGCAGCGCACCCTCGCCCCACACGACGAACGGCACCGGGCGCTCGCCCCAGTCGAGATGGCCGTGGCCGCCGATACCGCGCCCCTGGCCGTGGTCGGCCATCAGGATCACGGTGGCGCCGTCGAGCCTGCCGCTCTCCTCCAGGAAGCGCAGGAAGCCGCCCACGTGGCGGTCTGTAGCGGCCAGCTGTTCGAGGTACTCGGAGCTGCGTACCCCGCGCACGTGGCCGAGCTGGTCGGCGGCGAGCAGCTGGAGCACGAGCAGGTCGGGGTCCTCCTCCTCCACCACCCGCCGCCCCTCGGCCACGAGCGAGCCGTCGATCTGCGAGGTCGGCTGCACCGAGGTCACCGAGCGCACGACGTCCTCGCCGAACGGGTCGAGCAGGTGCGCGATCCCTACGAGCCGGCCGCGCTGGCCGTGGCGCTCCAGCACGTCGAAGACGGACTCGCGTTGCACGCCCAGGCGCGGTGCGAAGTTCGAGCGCATGCCGTGCTCGGACGGGGTCGCGCCGGTGAGCATCGACGAGAAGCAGACGACGGTGCGGGCCGGATAGGCCGGCTCGACCGCGAGGTACTCCGTGCCCTCCCGGGCCAGCCGGTCCATCACCGGGGAGTGGGCCTGCCAGAGGCGCTCGCGGTTGCAGCCGTCCACGACGATCACGTACACGCGCCGGGCGAGGGCAGCGCTCGAGGACTCGCCGTGCGCCCGCTCGGGATAGCGCGGCAGCCGCCGGGCGAATGAGCGCGCGGCGAGTGCGCCCAGGGCCGCCGTGATCCCCACGGCGGCGGCCACCCGCACGAGCGAGCCGGCACTCGGTTCCTCGGCCAGGAGCGTGCCCGCGCCGAGGGCGATCAGGAGCTTCGGCAGCTGCTCCAGCGCGTTGCCGCTGGTCGGGTCCGAGTTCGTGAGCACGAGGCGCCAGAACCGCAGGCCGTTCGTCCAGGGCGCTCCCGTGCGTAGGTGGTAGTAGATCGAGCCCCAGACCACGACCGTGAAGAACGCATAGCCCGCGACTGCGCCCGCAAGCAGCCCCGGGGCCCGCCAAGGCTCCAGCAGCGGCAGCACGAGCAGCGCGGCGAGCCAGAGCAGCACCCTGCCACGCAGCGCGAAGGAGAAGCGCGACAACACCAATGCGGAGGCCGCGGCGCCGGCGAGCGCCAGACCGAGCGGACCCGCCGGCGCAAGACCGAGCGGCGCGGCCGCGAGCAGCACCAGCAGCGGATACACGATCGAGAAGGGCCGGCCCTCGTTGAAGACGTTCCACGCGCGCGCCGCCCAGACCTCGACCGGGCCGGCTGGTCGGTTCAGTTCCACCTCGCTCACGCGAGGCATCGTATTAGGGTGCCCTAACAAATGCCTGCGAGGCCTTCCACAGCCCCCGCAGGCGGCGCACGTACGCGCTCGGTTTCTCGGCGTACACGCGGGCGCCCAGCGCCATTGCCTCGGCCTGCAGCTCGGAGCGGTGCCGCGCCACGGCCTCGAAGAACTCCGGCCCCATCTCGGCGTGCTCACGCACCCAGTCGGCGAGCACCGCCAGGTCGTGGTCGTCGCCGAGCCGGTTGGCGAGCTCGTGCGCCTCGTCCCCGGCGGCATGCATCACCGGCGGCCACAGCTCTTGCAGGAGCGTGTGGTGGTACCAGGCCTCCTTCACGCGCTTGCGCCACTCGTGGAGGGCCTCGACGGTCGGGGTCGTCCGCGCCGCCCGGAAGTCACGGCGTCCGCGGCGGTAGGTCCGCTCGAGCCCCTCATGCAGGGCGTCGAATGAGTCGCGTTCGAGTGGCCAGTCGTCCACGCGCCCGCGCGCCGCGCGCAGCATCGCAACCACGCCGGCCGCGGCGATGCGGCGTCCGTCGGCGCCAGCCGCGGCGCGCTCCGCCTGGATCGTCCTGCGCAGCTCCAACCCCATCCCCGCCGGGAGCTCGAGCGCGTCCAGCGTGTCCAGCATCACGTCGTTGTCGCGCACCGCCGCCAGCTCGCGGCCGGCATCGCGGAAGCACGCGTTCTCGCGGCGGAACGCGTCCTCGCCGAGCTCACCGCGCATCATGCGGAGCAGCGCACGCAGCTTCTTCAGGTCTTTGCGCGCCTCGTGGACCGCCTCCTCGGCGGTGCTTTCCGAGGTGCCGCCCAGCTCGTCGAGCGCGTGGTCGATGCGGCCGCGCGCGATGCGGACGATCCCTTCGGGGAGGGGCTCCCCCACCTTCAGGCGGTATGCCCGCGCGGCGCTCACCGCCTGAGGCTACCCCGGGGGTGGCTCTACTGCTTCCGCTCGAGCAGCTTCGCGGCGGCGCTCGCCGGGTCTAGCCGCCGAGCCACGACCTCGTCGAGCAGCTCCTGCACCTCGGGGTCGTCGCGCACCTGAGCTTCGAGCGTGCGACGCAGCCGTCCGGCCGCCAGCGCCACCACCTCGTTCATGAGGTTGCGCTTGCGGCGCTCGGCAAGGGTGCCCTCCTCCTCGATGAAGACCCGATGCTCGGCGATCTTCTCCGCGAGCTCCTCCACGCCCTCGTTCCGGCTCGCCTCCGTCTTCACGATCGGCACGCGCCAGCCCTCCTGCGGACCGAGTGAGAGCACGCCACGGATCTCGCGCACCATCGTGTCGGTGAGCGGATGGTCGGCCTTGTTGACGGCGATCACGTCCGGGATCTCCATCACGCCCGCCTTCAGCGCCTGGATCGAGTCGCCGCTGCCCGGCATGAGCACGAGCACGACGGTGTCGGCGTGATCGATGATGTCGACCTCGGCCTGCCCCACTCCCACGGTCTCCAGGAAGACGTCGTCCATGCCGCTCGCGTCCATGAGCAGCGCGGCCTGGAGCGTCGCCTCGGAGAGCCCGCCGAGCGAGCCGCGGCTCGCCATCGAGCGGATGTACACCCCCGGGTCGAGGAAGTGGTCGGTGAGGCGGATGCGGTCGCCGAGCAGGGCTCCCTGCGTGAAGGGAGAGCTCGGGTCGATCGAGAGCACGGCCACCTGCCGGTCCAGCCCGCGAACGTGCTCGATGAGTCCCCCGATGAGCGTCGACTTCCCGACCCCCGGCGGCCCAGTGAAGCCCACCACGGAGGCCCGCCCGGTACGCGGATAGACCTCGCGAACGAGCGCCCAGCCCTCGGGGTCGTCGTTCTCCACCAGTGAGATCGCGCGCGCCAGCGCGCGCTTGTCCCCCGCCAGCAGGTTCTCGGCGAGATCGGCGGCAGTGTGTCCGGGGCCGGGCATGGTGGCGGAACTCTACGGACAGGGCCAGCGGGCGAACTGCAGCGGTGAGGGGGTGGTTTCCGTCGAGCGTCCTGTTTTAGGCTTGGTATTCAAGCCCTAGGCAGGACGCTCGACGTCCTCAATGCGCTGTTCACCGCACGGCGAACACCCACACGGTGCGAGCTGGACGCCGCGGCACCCCACGCGAGTGCGACCACGACAGATGCAGGTGCGGCGCGCAGCCGCGGGACGGCTTGCAAATCGAGGGGTGGCCATGGTTGAAGTCGCCGTTCCAGCCCACCCAGCGGAACGGGAAGCGCGGGCGGTACTGGCGCGGCTCGGCCCAGCGCGCGAGCCGTGACACGTCGGCCCAGGTGCCGCCCGCGCCCGGCGCGATGTCCACCGCCAGGCCGAGCGGGTGCTCGCCGAAGGGCTCGTGGCCGACGGTCCCGAATCCCTCCGTGATGCGCACGCGGTAGCGCCGGACCAGGTAGAGCACGTCGGCGAGGATGCGCCGGTCCACGCGCGCCCAGGTCTGGCCGGGCACCGGCACGAAGCGCCCGCCGCCGGTCATCCGCATGAGCCGGCCCACCCGGCCGGGCGGTCCGTAGTCCACGCGCTCGCAGGCAAGGTCGAGCGCGTCGAGCGTCTCGGCCTGCACGCTGTCGACGCCGCGGCTGCACCACACGCTGTCCGAGGCGCCGTCGCGCACCTCGATCGCGTCGTCGCCCCTGCCGCCGTCCGCGAAGTCGGCGCCGCCGCCGCCGAGCAGGCTGTCGTCGCCGTGGCCGCCCGTGACCCGGTCGTCGCCCTCGCCGCCGATGATGCGCGCAGGCAGCGCCCCCGCGACGCTCACCGAGTCGTCGAGATCGCCGGCGTCCACTTCGATGCGCGCCACGGGCGGCGCGCCGAGCGGAGCGGAGCAGCTCACGCTGCCGTCCTCCCCGACGCTGCAGCCGGGTCCCGCACTGAGCGCCGCGCCTGAATCGGTGATGATCATCGATGCATCGGTGAGGCCGGCGGCCACGGTCAGCGCGTTGGCCTCGCCGGGCGCCGCCAGGACCCGCACAAGGTCGCCCTCGACCGACGCGGTCGCCGCGTGGGCGGCGGGCGCAAGCGCCAGCAGCAAGGCGGTCGCCGCTAGCGCAGGTGCTCTGAGACGTCCCAGGTCCACAGTTCGACCACGTTGCCATCCGGGTCGGTCACATACGCGGCTCGCCCGGCGCCGTCGAACGCCAGCTCCCGGACCTCCTCGCCGCGCTCGCGCAGCAGCTCCACGGCGCGGTCGTAGTCAGGCTCGGCGATGTGCATCGCGAAGTGCACGTGCAACCCGCCGCGGCCACCGGCCAGCCCGACCTGCGGGCGCCACAGCCCGATCCGCGTGCGCTCGCCGGCCATCACCCAGATCGCCTCACGATCCGGCCAGCGCTCCACCACGGGCAGACCGAGCACGCCGGCGTAGAAGCGCTCCGCCGCCTCGAGATCCACCACCTCGAGCACCAGCTCGGAGACGCCCGTGACCGGGAGGCTCACATCCCCTCCGCGGGTTCCCACAGCTCGAAGCGGTTGCCCTCCGGGTCCACGGCCCAGCCGAAGCGGCCGACTCCCTCCTGGTCCTGCGTCTCCTCGTCGACCTCCGCCCCGGCGCCCCGCAGGCGCTCGAGCACGGCGTCGAGCGACGCGACCCGGAAGTTGACCATGAAGCCCTGGCCGGAGGACCCGAAGTACTCGGTGTCCGCGTCGAACACCCCGAACACGAGGCCATCTGAACGCATCAGGTCCTCGGCCGGGATGCCGAGCACGCGCTCGTACCAGCCCTTCAATGCTTTCGGATCGCGAGCCCTGAAGAAGACGCCCCCGAGGCCGGTCACGCCGTCACTCATAGGCAAGTGCCCTCAGCACGTCGAGCCGCGACGCTCGCCGCGCCGGGCCGATCGCTGCCACCACGCCGGCCAGGGCCGCCAGCACGAGCAGGAGGACCAGCGTGCCGACTGGATACGAGAGCTTGAAGCCCTCGTCGGCGAGGGGCCGCGACACGAGCACGGCGAAGATCACGCCGAGCACGGTGCCGAGGATGGCGCCGATCAGTGCCGTGATGACCGCCTCATAGCGCACCATCCGGCGCACCTGGCGGCGCGACATCCCGACCGCCCGCAGCATCCCGAGCTCGCGCGTGCGCTCGTGGATCGAAAGGGCGAGCGTGTTCACGATGCCGAACAGCGACACGATCACCGCCAGCGACAGCAGCGCGTACACGAGGCCGAGCAGCGAGTTCACCTGCTGCTCCTGCTGGTCCTTCAGCTGGCTCTGGTTCTGGACCTCCACGGTCGGGAAGTCCTGCTTCAGCGCGGAATCCATCTCGTCCTGAACCTGCTTCGGCGAGGCGTCCGGCGCGAGCCGCGCCAGCGCGAGGCTCGGCTGGAGCCGGCCGAACTGCCGCGTGGCGCTCTCGTCCACGATCGCCTTCCCGAGCAGGTCGAGCTCGCCCTCCACGGTGCCGAGCACCCTGAAGGTGGCCGTTCGCTCGAGGGGCGTGTCCAGGCGCAACGTGTCGCCCACCTTGAGCCCCTGATCGCGAGCGAAGTTCTCGTCCACGATCGCGTCGCGGGGCCCGAGTCCGGTCAGCACGGCCGGGTTGCCGCTCGTGAACGTGAGCGCCAGCACCGAGCCGAGCGTGGCCGGATCGACCGCGGCCACACGCACGTTCTGGCCACCGTTCGGCAGCGCGCCCGTGGCGTAGGTGATCGACGACACCGTGTCCACGCCGTCGATCTCACCGGCCCGCCTGACGGCCTCGCGCGGGGATCGGCGAGAAGCCGTCGCTGTTCTGGAGCACGATCTCGCCGCGGAAGCTCTCGTCGATCGTCTTCGCCACCGACGTCTTCAGCCCCGAGGCGAAGATGGTCACGAACACCACGAGCGCCAGGCCGATCATCAGCGCCGCCGCCGTCGTGGCCGTGCGCCCCGGCTTGCGCATCGCGTTCTCGCGGGCGAGCCGGCCGGTGAGGCCGCGCAGCCGCTCGAGCGGGCGGCCGGTGAGCGAGGCCAGCGGGCGCACGAGGCGCGGTGAGAACAGCGAGACGCCGAACAGCATCAGCGCAGCCCCACCGCCGAGCAGCCCGGCCGCGCTCCCCGAGTCCTCGATACCTCCGAACAGGCCGATGAGCATCATCGCGAGCCCGGCAAAGCCGACCACCAGCGCGATGACCGTGACCACACGGCTGCGCGGCTTCGTGTCCTGCAGCTCCGACTCGCGGAGCGCGGCCATCGGCGTGACGCGGGTGGCCTTCAGGGCCGGCACGAGCGCCGCGACGAGCGTGACGACCACGCCCACGATCAGGGAGACGATCACCGTCCGCAGCGTCACGACCGTGCCGGTGTTCGGCAGGTCGATCCCCACGGCCTTGAACAGCTCGTTGATGCCGAACGCGAAGCCCACGCCGCCCGCGAGCCCGAGCGCCGCCCCGAGCAGGCCAAGAACGAGGGCCTCGAGCCCCACCGTCGCGAGCAGCTGTGGGCGCGAGGCGCCGAGCGTGCGCAGCATGCCGAACTCGCGCGTGCGCTGGGCGACCGTGATCGAGAAGGTGTTGAAGATCTGGAAGGCGCCCACGAACAGCGACACCCCGGCGAACACGAGCAGCGCGATCCGCAGGAACTTCAGGTTGTCCGCGATGTCGTCGGTCTGGCGCTGAGCCGCCTCCTCGCCGGTCTCCACCTGCACCTGCTGCGGCATCACCCGCGCGATGCGATCGCGCAGCTCCTCCGAGCTCACGCCGTCCTCGGCCGCGATCGAGATCTGATCGAACTGGTCCTGGCGGTCGGTGATCCGCTGGGCCTCGGACAGGGTCAGCTCGGCGATGCCGGCGCCGCCGAAGCTCGTGTCGCCGAGCTTCGTGAGCCCTACGACCTCGTAGGTCTTCGCCTCGCGAGCGCCCGCAAGGCGCATGGTCCCGCCCACCCGGAGGTCACCGGTGTCGGCGGTCTGCGTGTCGATCGTGACCTCGCCGTTCGTGCGCGGCGCGCGCCCCTCCACCACCTCGAGCGTCTCGAAGCGGTCGGGCAGCAGCGAGGCGATGAAGTTCGGGGCGAAGCTGTTCCCGATCGGGTCGCCCTTGTTGTCAACGAAGCGGCCGACGGCGAAGACGGAGCCGGAGGCGGCCTCCACGCCGTCCACCTGGCGAACGCGGGCGATCAGCCCTGCCGGGAATCCCGGCGGCGTCGCGTCGTCCGTCTGGATGTCCTGGCGCGCCGTGACCGCGACGTCCGTGCCCTTGAGCGACTCGCTGAAGATGTCGCTGAACGACTCGTTGATCGTGTCCGTGAGGACGTAGGTCCCCGCCACCAGCGCCACCCCGAGGAAGATCGCGAGCCAGGTGGTGAAGGCCCGCAGCTTGCGGGCCGCGAGCCCGCGCAGCGCGACCTTGGTCACGCCACGTCCTTCATCAGCTCGATTACCTCCTCGGCGCTGCCCGCCTTACCGTCGTGCACCACGAGGCCGTCGCGCAGCACCACGAGCCGGTCGGCGTAGGAGGCTGCCTCCGGGTCGTGGGTCACCATCACGACGCTCTGGCCGAACTCATCCACGGCCGTGCGCAGCAGCCGCAGCACCTCCTCACTCGACTTGGAGTCGAGGTTGCCCGTGGGCTCGTCGGCGAACACGACCGCCGGGCGTGACGCCAGCGCGCGCGCCACCGCCACCCGCTGCTGCTGGCCACCCGACAGCTCGGCCGGCCGGTGTGTGAGCCGATCGCGCAGGCCCACGGTGTCGATCAGTCGATCGAACCACTCGGAGTCCGGCTTGCGGCCGGCGATCGACAGGGGCAGCAGGACGTTCTCCTCGGCCGTGAGAACCGGGATCAGGTTGAAGAACTGGAAGACGAAGCCGAGCTTGTCGCGACGCAGCCGCGTGAGCTCAGCGTCGTCCAGGCCGCTGATCTCGTCGCCGTCGAGCGTGACGCTTCCGGACGTGGGCCGGTCAAGCCCCGCGAGGATGTGCATGAGCGTGGATTTCCCAGAGCCCGACGGGCCCATGATGGCGCTGAAGCGCCCGCGCTCGAAGCCCACGGTCACGCCGGCCAGCGCATTCACGGCGGCGTCGCCCTCTCCGTAGCGGCGGCGGATGTCCACCGCGGTGACAATCGAATCCATGTCTCCAGGTTGGCATAGTGCTCCGCGTGGATCCCAAGACGATGTGGGGCTCAGGCAACTACGCGGCCGTCGCCGAGCGAATCTCGCAGGCTGGCGAGGTCGTGATCGAGCGGTCTGCCATGGAACCCGGCATGGACGTACTCGACGTGGCGTGCGGAACCGGCAACGCCACGATCCCCGCAGCGCGGGGCGGCGCCCGCGTGACCGGGCTCGACTTCTCGCCCGAGCTGCTGGCGATCGCCCGCGAGCGCGCCGCCGACGCGATGGTCGAGGTCGAGTGGGTCGACGGGGACGCCCAGGAGCTGCCCTTCGAGGACGCGAGCTTCGACCGCGTGATCTCCACCTTCGGGCACATGTTCGCGCCCGACCACCAGCGCACGGCCGCCGAGATGCTCCGGGTCTGCCGCCCCGGCGGCGCAATCGCGACTGCGTGCTGGACCCCCGAGGGCTCGATCGGCCGGATGTTCGGCACGATCGCCGAGCTGGTGCCGCCGCCGCCCGGCGGCACGCCCCCGATTCTCTGGGGAACCGAGGAGCACCAGCGCGAGCTGCTCGGGGATGGTGAGTTCGAGCGGCACGAGATCGAGTGGCAGGACGACTCGGTCGAGTCGTACTCGCAGTTCATGCTCGAGAGCTTCGGCCCGCTTCTGAACACGCGTGAGCTGTTGGCGGAGCGTGAGGGCGAGCTGGACGAGGCGTACCGTGCGTTCCTCGCCCGCGAGAACCTGAATGACGATGGCACGCTGCGCTTCAGCGGCGAATACCTGCTCGGCGTCGTGCGCCGTTAGCGCAAGCCGCGGGCTCGGCCCGCGGCGCCGCGATGCCCGCCGTTAGCGCAAGCCGCGGGCTCGGCCCGCGGCGCCGCGATGCCCGCCGTTAGCGCAAGCCGCGGGCTCGGCCCGCGGCGCCGCGATGCTGTTCATATTGCCGCCCGCTCCAGGACCTCGATCTCCTCGATCGCCCGGCCGGCGCCGAGCGCCACGCACGTGAGCGGATCGTCCGCGAGCCGCACCGGCACACCGGTCTCGACCTCGAGCCGCTCGCGGAACCCGCGCAAGAGCGCTCCGCCGCCCGCTAGCAGGATGCCCTGCCGGGTGAGGTCGGCGGCCAGCTCGGGCGGGGTGTTCTCGAGCGCGTCCTTCACCGAGTCGAGGATCTCCACGGCCAGCGGCTCGAGCGCGTCGCGCATCTCGGCGCTGTTGATGGCCGCCTCTCGCGGCAGCCCGCTCACCGGATCGCGGCCGCGCACCTCCGTGACGGCCTCGGTCTGGTCGGGCGCCACGCCGCCAGCCTCGAGCTTCACCGCCTCTGACGTGGTCTCTCCGATGGCGAGTCGGTGGTGGCGCCGGATCCAGCCGGCCACGGCGTCGTCGAAGTCGTAGCCGCCCACCCGCAGCGAGCGCGACACAACGATGCCGCCCAGCGAGATCACCGCCACCTCGCTGGTGCCTCCGCCGATGTCCACGACCACGTTCGCCATCGGCTCCTCGATCGGCAGCTCGGCACCGATTGCCGCCGCCATGGGCTCCTCGATCAGCTGCACCGAGCGTGCACCGGCGCCGAGGCAGGCCTCCACCAGCGCCCGGCGCTCCACGTCGGTGATGCCCGAGGGCGCGCACATCACGAGGCGCGGGTGGGCGAAGCGGCTCTTGTGCACGCGCCCGATGAAGTGGCGCAGCATCGCCTCGGTGACCTCGAAGTCGGTGATCACGCCGTGGCGCAGCGGCCGGACGGCCGAGATCGATGCCGGCGTTCGCCCGATCATGCGCTGCGCCTCCTCGCCCACCGCGTGCACCTCGTCGGTGCGCGTGTCCACCGCGACCACCGACGGCTCGGATACCTGGATGCCCTCGCCGCGCACGTAGACCAGCGTGTTGGCGGTGCCGAGGTCGATCGCCATGTCGCGACCCCCGATGCGCATGCGCCGCCTGCGACGCACGACGCCGCGATGGGAGACCGGCCCGCCGGTCATGCGCGCAGGAACGCCAGGACCGCGAGCACGCGCCGGTGGTCCTCGGGGGCGGGGGGAAGCCCGAGCTTCCCGAAGATGCTCGTCACGTGCTTCTCGACAGCGCGCTCGGTGACGGTCATCTGCGTGGCGATCGCGTTGTTCGAACGCCCCTCGGCCATCAGCTCCAGCACCTCGCGCTCACGCGGCGTCAGCTCGTCGAGCGGGTCGTCCCGGCGCGCACGACCCACGAGCTGGGCCACCACCTCGGGGTCGAGCGCCGAGCCACCCTCGGCCACGCGCTTGACCGAGTCCACGAAGCGGTCCACGTCCGCGACCCGGTCCTTGAGCAGATAGCCCACGCCGCCGGCGGAGTCGCCCACCAGGTCCAGGGCGTAGCCCTCCTCCACGTACTGGGAGAGCACGAGCACCCCGGTCTCGGGGTGTGCCGCCCGGATCTCGAGCGCGGCCCGCAGGCCGTCGTCTGTGTTCGTCGGTGGCATTCGTATGTCCACGATTGCAACGTCGGGCTTGTGGGCGTTCACCTTACGGATCAGGTCCTCGGCGTCGCCCGCCTGGGCCACCACGTCGAAGCCCTTCTCCTGCAGCAGCCGCACCACGCCCTCGCGGAGCAGCACCGAGTCGTCGGCCACCACTACCCGCATGGGATCCTCGCCGTGATCGTGGTCCCGTGGCCCGGCTCCGACTCCACCTCGAGCCGGCCCTCGAGCACCGCGAGCCGGTCGGACAGCCCGCGCAGGCCGGTGCCGCGCCCGGGATCGGCGCCGCCGACGCCGTCGTCGGCCACCTCCACGACCACGCGGCCGTTCTCGCGCTGCACGTTCACGGTCGCGTGAGAGGCCTCCGAGTACTTCGCCACGTTCGTGAGCCCCTCGGCCACCACGAAGTAGGCGGCCAGCTCCACCGCCTCGGGCAGACGCACGTCGGGAAGCTCCCCGAGCTCCACCGGCACGGGCGCTCGGTTCGCGAGCGTCTCCAGGGCCGTCGCGAGGCCGCGGTCCGTGAGCACGGCCGGGTGGATGCCGCGAGCAAGCTCGCGCAGTTCCTCGAGCGCGGAATCCAGTTCGGCACCGGCGGTGGCAAGAAGCTCCTCGGCCGCCAGCGGGTCCTCGTTCAGCTTGGCACGAGCGAGCCTGATGTTGAGCGCCATCGCGACCAGGCGCTGCTGCGCCCCGTCGTGCAGGTCGCGCTCGAGCCGGCGGCGTTCCTCGAGACCAATCTGGAGCATGCGCTCGCGCGAGCTTCGCAGTTCGTCGAGCTTCGCCCGCAGCGCAGCATCGAGGCGCTCGTTCTCGAGCGCCAGGGCGGCCGCGGCGCCCACCGCCTGCACATGCTCACTCATCCCGGGCACCCCGGCGTCGTGCACGAGCGCGGCGATGCACTCGCCGTCGCGGTTGACGTACGTGACGACGCGGCTCGGGTCGTCGTCGGGCGGGACGGATTCATGTCCCTGCGCATCCACGTAGTGGCCCTGCTCGGGCAGCCAGAACAGCAGCTCGAGCGACGGATCATCGACCGCGGCGGCCACGGCCTCGCGCAGGCTGCCGGGCCGTGGTGCCTCGCCAAGCCTCGTGATCAGCTCGCCGACCGCGCCGCCCTGGGCCATGCGGGTCCTGACGAATGCGGCCACGAACAGGTATGGGACGAGCGCCAGCGGGATCACCCCGACCATGAACACCACGTCGAGCGCTTGCCCAGTCGAGCCGCCGGTCTGAAGGGCCAGCTGCGCGCATATCGCGACCATCAGCGCGACCCCGGCGGCGTATACCGGCGCGTACAGCCGTCGCTCCGGTCGAGTTGCGCGGCGCCAGCGCAGGATCAGGCTGCGCAGCACGCCGATGACCAAGACGATCCCGATCAGGCTGATGACCGCGTTCCAGATGTCGGCGAAGGTCTGGTTGTTCTCGATCAGGAGCGGGTTCGAAGGACAGTCCGCGCATTCGGTCGACGGGTCGGTGAAGAGCGCGAAGGGAAGCGTGCCCACCGTGACGACCAGATATCCGGCTATCACGATGCGCCGGTCGCCACGCGTGAGCCCCTGGCCGTGAGGCGCGGCGAGCAGCATGTGGATCGCCGTGACGAAGTAGACCGAGCCGAGCAGCGCACCGGCGATGAACAGTGCCGGGAGGTTCGAGGCACTCACGAGGCCTATGAACCACGCGAAACCCGTGGCGACCATGAGCGGCCCGATGCTGCTGTCCGGCGCGCGCGTCCAGGCAAACAGACCAGCGCCGACGAAGCCCCACCCCACGATCAGCCCCGCCGCGGCCCACGCTCCACGGACGTCGATGTGGTCGCTGGTGAGGATCAGCGCGACGTCGAGAAGGCCGAGCGCCAGCCCGGCACCGGCGAGTCCCCACAGGGCGCGCCGCAGCGACGTCGTCAGAGCAGCGCCTCCAGCGCAGCGCCGGAGAGCTCAGCCTTTGGAATGAAACCGCGCACAGGACAACGCTCGCGCACCAGGCCCAGGTCCGCAAGGTCTCGGCTCGAGGTGAGCACGATTGCGGGGCCGGAGCCGTTCTCTGACAGGCGCGCTGCAACTTCCAGCCCATCGATGTCCGGGAGCTGAACGTCGAGCAGCACCACGTCGGGGCGCAGCTCCTGGACCGCGCGGAGCGCCGAGCCCCCGTCCTCTGCCTCGCCGATCACGTCGAAGCCCTCCGCCTCGAGCAGCATGCGGGCGCTCGCCCGGAAGCTCGGGTGATCGTCGACGATGAGGATGGTCCTGGTCATTGCAAGTGCAATTGTGATGGCGCGGGGGGCGTCTTCCAATACGGATAGCCGTACTGCGCCTCCTTATGATCCGGACCCCTATGGAGGGCGCCACAGAGCCAATCGCCGCTCCGCCGTCTGAACTTCCGGAGTTCCGCGGCCCGCCGCCGCCCCGGCACGGCGGCCTGCTCGTGCTGCTGCGCTTCATGCGCCGCCACGGGATGCTGAACTTCAAGTACGGGCGGCTGATCGCGCGCCTGCGGCTCTGGAAGCTGCGTCTCGGCCACCGCCTCCTCCTGGACGGCATCGCCTTCGTCGGGCCCGGATGCAGCCTCGAGGTGGGGAAGGGCGCAACGCTCGAGCTGGGCCGCTGGTCCTGGGTGGGCCATGGGTGCAAGATCCGCAGTCACGAGGGCACGGTCTCGATCGGTGCCAAGACCGTTCTCGGCCAGGAGTGCACGATCTCCTCGTTCCAGCACGTGTCGATCGGGCGCGAGTGCGTGATCGCCGACCGCGTGATGCTGATCGACTTCGACCACGGGATGGTCGAGGTGGACCGGCCGGTCCGCCTCCAGGGCATCTACAAGCGCGACGTGCGCGTGGGGAACAACGTCTGGATCGGCTATGGGGCGTGCATCCTGCGTGGCGTGACGGTCGGCGACAACGCCGTGATCGGCACGAATGCGGTCGTAACCCGGGATGTGCCTGCGAACGCGGTGGTGGCCGGCGTTCCCGCGCGCATCCTGCGCATGCGTGAGGCACCAAGCCGAATGCGCTTTGAGTAGGCGCGGGGTGCTGGGCGTCGTCGCGCTGACGGCGCTGGGCGCCGCGCTCCGCTTCGCGACGCTCGACCTCCAGAGCTTCGACTTCGACGAGGCCTTCACGGTCGGCCCCGTTCTCGGCGGGTCGTTCGACGCCATGCTCGATGCGATCCCCCGGACCGAGTCGACGCCGCCGTTGTACTACGCGCTCGCCTGGCTCTGGACACAGGCCTTTGGCGTTGGAGAGGTGGGCGTGCGCTCGCTCTCGGCGCTGCTCGGCACCGCGCTCGTACCCGTGGCCTTCGGTGCGGCGCGCGAGCTCGGCGGACGGACGGCGGGCCTGATTGCCGCGGCCCTCGTGGCGGTCAACCCACAGCTCATCTTCTACTCGCAGGAGGCGCGTGCCTACTCCCTGCTCACCCTGGTCGCGACGCTGTCCTTCTGGGCGTTCCTGATCGCCCGCCGCGACACCGACGCTCGCAGCCTGATCCTCTGGGCGCTCGCCTCAGCGGCCGCGCTCTTGACGCACTATTTCGCGGCGTTTCTGGTGGTGCCCGAGGCCATCTGGCTGCTCGCGGTCCGGCGCCCGCGCCTGCCGGTCGCGCTTGCGGCCGCCAGCGTGGCCGCCGTGGGCGCCGCACTGGTGCCTCTGGCCGTGCGGCAATCGGACGGGCGCACGGATTGGATTTCCGATCTGTCGCTCGACGAGCGTCTGCGGGGGGTGCTCAAGATGCCGCTCACCGGCGAGTACGACCCGACCTCGAACTGGCAGCTCGGACTGCTCTGCTTCGCAGCGGTGGCGGGCATGGCGTTTGCATTCCGGCGCGCTGACGAGCGCGAGCGGCGTGGAGCCGCGGTGGCTCTAAGCCTTGGCGCGCTCGCAGTCGCGCTTCCGCTTGCGATCGACCTCACCGCACGCGAGCTCCTGATCGCCAAGAACGCAATAGTCGCCGTGCCGCTCGTGGCAATCGGGGTCGCGTGCCTCCTCGGAGCCCGGCGCGCCGGACCGGTCGGGCTGTCCACGGCGGTGGTCGTGTGTGCGGCGGGTGTGGCGATCACGCTGGCCACCATGGCGGACCCGAGTCTGCGGCGGCCCGACTACCGCGGGGTCGCGGCAACGCTCGGCCAACCGAGCCCGGACTTGGGGGTCTTCACGGCCTATCAGGGCAGCGAGCCACTCGCGCGCTACCTGCCGGGCGCCACGGACGCCCCGCCGGAGGGAGCCGCGTTGCGGGCGCTGGAGTTGGTGCTGCCACTCGGCCGGTCCGACGCAGACGAACCGGCGCGCCCGGCAACGCCCGCGCCACCGGCGGGATTCACGCTGGCCGCCCGGCACGAGCACGCGACCTTCACGCGCGTGCGCTACGTCGCGAAGACCCCTGTGACCGTGACCGCCGCAGGGCTCGCCCCGCTGGCGCCCGGCAGCACGACATTCCCCTCGCGGCTCCTGGTCTGGCCCGCAGGCGCCGAGTAAGGCTGCTCCGCCCGGTGCGGCCAGCCGCACCCCAGGCGGGGCAAAACCGCACCTCCAGACGCCTGCCAACCGCATGGGAAGGACCTTCCAAAAACCGGAAGCTGCTCCCATGAGAAATCAGCGCACCACCTCCAAGTCCGAGTCCAACCACAACCTCGCAGCTCGTGTTGGGCGCTGGAGCGTCCAGCACCGCAAGACCGCCATCCTCGGGTGGCTCGCTTTCGTGCTCGTAGCAGTCGTCGTCGGCTTCAACCTGGTTCCGCAGAAGAACCTCGAGCCGAGCGAGGGCATGCCGGGCGAGTCCGGCAAGGCGGGCCAGGTCCTGAAGGACGCATACCCCCAGCAGCAGGAGGAAGCTGGTGAGCAGGTGCTCATCCAGTCGGGGTCACTCAAGACGAGTGATGCGCAGTTCAAGTCCGCCGTCGCTGATGTAACCAAGCGGCTGGAGGGCACGAAGGGCGTTTCAGAGGTGGCCGGTCCCTACGAGGCCGGCTCCGAGGGCATCTCGAAGGACGGGCATTCCGCGCTCGTGACCTTCACGCTCCCGGGCAAGTCCGACGTGACCGAGAAGTCAGTGGTTCACTCGCTGGCGGCCGTTCACGCCGCGCAGAAGGCGCATCCCGAGCTCCGCATCGAGGAGACCGGGGACGCCAGCATCACCAAGGCCACCCTCGACAAGGAGAACGAGGAGATGGGCAAGTCCATGTTCATGTCGCTTGGACTCACCCTGATCATCCTGATGCTCACGTTCGGGGCGATCGTGGCGGCCGGAATCCCGGTTCTGCTCGGCCTCACCGCCGTGCTCGCCACCCTGGGCCTGCTCGGCCCCGTCAGTCAGCTCGCACCGGTGGATGCATCGGTGATGCACGTCGTCCTGCTCGTCGGCATGGCGGTCGGTGTTGACTACAGCCTGTTTTACCTCAAGCGGGCCCGCGAGGAGCGGGAAGCTGGACGTGAGACGGATGCGGCCATCGAGGCCGCAGCCGCGACCTCGGGTCGCGCGGTTCTGATCTCCGGCTTCACGGTCATGGTGGCCATGGCCGGGATGTACCTGGGCGGGATCGCGAATTTCGCCTCGTTCGCCACCGGCACCATCCTGGTGGTAGCAGTTGCCGTGATCGGCTCGCTGACCGTGCTGCCCGCTGTGCTCTCGAAGGTGGGCGACAATGTCAACAGGGGCCGTGTGCCGCTCCTTGGCCGGCTTCAGAGGCGAGGCGGTGTGGGCATCTGGTCCCGCATTCTCGACCGGGTCCTCCGCCGTCCGCTCCTTTCGGCCATCGTCTCCGCCGGCGTGCTCGTCGCGCTGACGGTTCCGGTGCTCGGAATGGAGACGTCACTTGGTGGCACCGACGACAACTCGCGTGACCTCAAGGTGATGCAGACCTACGACCGCGTGCAGGCCGCCTTCCCCAGCGAGGGCAGCGCGGAGATGGTGGTCATCCAGGCGGATGACGCCACCTCGACCGAGGTTGCGTCCGGCATCAAGGCTCTCGAGGCCGATGTCGCCGCCCGTCCGGCCCTCTTCGAGGGCAAGCCGAGCATCGAGCTCAACCAGGACAAGACCGTCGCCGTCGTGACGATCCCGACCACCGGGACTGGCACGGACGACCTGTCCAACCGGGCGGCCGACGCACTGCGCGGCGAGATCGTCCCGAGCACCGTCAAGAACATCGACGGTGTGCAGGCGTACACGACGGGTGAGGCCTCCGCGACTGGCGACTTCAATGACGCCATGATCGGTCACCTGCCGCTCGTGTTCGCGTTCGTGCTGTCGGCAGCGTTCCTGCTGCTGCTGGTCACCTTCCGCTCGATCGTCATTCCGCTCAAGGCGATCGTGCTGAACATGCTGTCCGTGGGCTCGGCCTACGGCCTCATGACCCTGGTGTTCCAGCACGGCCTGGGCGAGTCGCTCGGCTTGGGTACCGGTCCCATCGCCGCATGGCTGCCGCTGTTCCTGTTCGTGATCCTGTTCGGGCTGTCGATGGACTACCACGTGTTCATCCTCACCCGGATCCGCGAGGCATTCGATCGCGGCATGAGCACCAGCGACGCTGTGGCTCACGGGATCAAGAGCACGGCCGGCACGGTCACGAGCGCAGCGATCGTCATGGTCGCCGTGTTCTCGATGTTCGCCATGTCGTCGGAGCTGCAGATGCAGCAGCTGGGCATCGGCCTCGCGGCCGCCGTCCTGATCGACGCGACCATCATCCGCGGCGTGCTCCTGCCCGCCACGATGAAGCTCCTGGGCGACTGGAACTGGTACCTGCCGACCAGGCTCGGCTGGCTGCCGAAGCTCGACGTGGAGCCGGAGGTGGTGCCCGCGCACGCATAACGACCCCCGACACTGAACGAAGTGGGAATCGCGCCCTTGTGGCGCGATTCCCATTTTGGGGCCGCGTTCTCGACGCGCTGAGGGCCGGCGCCGCGGCACTTCGTTGCACTGACGGGGTTCGGGCACAACTCGCCACTCGATGCCCTCGCGAAGGGGGTTGCCGTGTTTCACGCGCTCATAGAGCGACAACACGACAAACCCCGCGGCGGGACCCGTCGAGTGGCGACTTGTCGACGTCGCCACCCCCTCACCGCTGTCTTTTCGTGCCTTAGGACTACGCCGCGCGACCTTGGCTGAATGGCGAGCGCGGGGTGCGTGCGAACGATCGTGATTTACCCCACGCGGGCGCGCACCATGTCCTGGAAGGCGCCGATCAGCGCCTCCGTCCTCAAGAGCAGCCGGCCGTGCTCGAGGGCACCGCTCGCCGCGCCGCGCTGCACGGCCTCCACCAGCCCGGTGTCCTCGGCCCCCACCTGGTTGTCGAACACCCGCATCTCCTCGATCCAGGCCTCGTCGGTGCCCTCACCGAAGAAGCGGTCGTACCAGGCCGCGGTGCGGTCGGGAGCGGTCGGCCACAGCGGGCCGATCGAGAGGTTCGGGCGGCCCGGGTTCACGTTGAACTTCATCGCCGGGAAGAGGATGTGGTACTGCGCAGTGGGCACCGAATCGCTCACGTCATAGGGAGCCGCGTCCGTGTAGGCGTCGGGATGTACCGGCGGGAACTGGCTCAGGCGCAGCCCGACGGCCTCCATCCGCTGCCGCTCCTCGTCGATCAGCTTCACGAAGCCCGGGTGGTTCAGCTGGCAGTGGTAGCACTCGAGGTAGTTCTCGATCGCGATCTTCCAATTTGCCTTGATCTCGTAGGCGCCGCGGTCGTGGAAGCGCAGCGAGTTCACGTCGAGGCCGTTCTCCGCGACCACCTGGGGGAGATCGCCGAGCGCCGCGTCCAGGCTCGGTGCTTCGGTGTCCGGGTTCGCGAACACGAACGGACCCCACGTGCCCACCTGCGCGGGCACCAGGCCGAGGCAGGCCATGTCGAAGTCGGGCTCGTCCTTGCTGCGCGGAGCGCCGCGCAGGCTGCCGTCGAGCCCGTAGGTCCACGCGTGGTAGGGGCACTGGATCGTGCCGCGCTTCTGCGGCTCGTCCACGAGGACGGTGCCGCGGTGGCGACAGACGTTCAGGAAGGCGCGCAGCTCGCCCTCGCCGTCAAGCACCACGACCAACGGCAGCCCGCCCACCTGCGTGGGGAACATGCTGCCGGGGCCGTCCAGCTCGCCCGTGTGCCCCACGTACTGCCACGAGCGCCGAAAGATGGAGTCGCGCTCCACGCGCGCCACCTCAGGGTCGACGTACCAGCTGTACGGCAGGGTCTCCACGCGCGGCTGGACCTGCGAATGAGCCATCGGCGGATTATCCTCGCTGAGTCGATACCGGCACCACCCCCTTCTGGCTTGACGCTCCCTACGAGCCACGCCCCGCGCTCGAGGGTCACGTGGAGGTCGAGGCGTGCGTGATCGGCGGCGGCGTGGGCGGGCTCTCCTGCGCCCGCCGGCTCGCGCAGCGCGGGATCGAGACGGTGCTCCTCGAGGCCGGGACGGTGGCCGGCGGCGCGAGCGGGCGCAACGGCGGCTTCCTGATCGCCGGCACGGCCGCGTTCCACAACGACGCGCGCGAGCGCTACGGCGCGGAGCGAGCTCGCGCGATGTACGAGCTCACGCTCGCGGCGCAGCAGGAGATCTACGCGCTCGCGGGCGAGCTTGGCGCCGAGGACGCGCTCCGGCAGGTCGGCCTCCTGCGGCTGGCCGTGTCGGAGGACGAGGCCGAGCACGTGCGCGATCACTGTCGCGCGCTGCGTGACGACGGCTTCCCGGGCGAGGTTGTGGAGCGCGACGAGCTTCCGGCGGCGCTTCGGCGAACCGGCCTCGTGGGCTGCCTCACCGATCACGACGGAGCACTCCATCCGGCGCGCTGGTACCGCCTGCTGGCCGGGGCCGCCGAGGACGCCGGCGCGCGCATCTGCGAGGGCAGCGCCGTGCGCGGGCCGATCCCGGCGCCAGAGGAGGGAGCGCTTGTGACCAAGGACGGGAGCGTGCGCGCCCGGCACGTGGTCGTGGCGGCCGACGGCGCGCTACCGGTGCTCGTGCCGGAGTACCAGGCACGGGTGCGCTCGCGCAGGCTGCACATGGTCGCCACCGAACCCCTGCCTCCGACGCTCGACCACCTGGTCTACGCCCGCTGGGGCTACGAGTATTTCCACCAGAGGCCCGACGGGCGCCTGCTCGCGGGCGGCTTCAGCGATCTGGATGGCGACGGGTCCTACACCGACGACAACGACGGCGACCCGGCGATCTGGGAGCGAGTGGAGCGCTACCTGCGTGAGGATCTCGGGATCGACGCGGCCGTGAGCCACCGCTGGGTCGGCGTGGTCGGCTACAGCCACGACTCGCTGCCCTACGTCGGAGAGGTGCCCGGCCGCCCGCGCCTGTACGTCTGTGGGGGGTACTCCGGACACGGCAACGTGCCCGGCTTCATGTGCGGTCGTGACCTGGCCGACACGATCGCGGGCGATGGCCCGGAGCCGCTGTTTCCGGCCGACCGCGAGCCGTGGACCGCTCAGGGAGTGAACACCGGCGGCTGAAGCCCCGCGCGCACCGGGCCCACGAGCTGGGGCAGCAGGCGCGCGTTGCCGTCGAAGCGGATCGTCACGAGCGGCGCGCCGAGGCGCGGCGGCGTCCGGCGCGTGCCGAAGCGGAACTCGCAGTTGCGGTTCAGCCGGCCTCGCACGCTGCGCGTCGGGCGGCTTCCGATCATCACGCGCATCGTCAGCGTGCCGCGACATCCCTGTCTCGCCGGCACGCCCCTCGGTGTGAGCAGATCGCCTGTGGCGATCAGCCGGCGCCGGTCGATGAACGCAGCGGCGCTGAAGAAGCGGGGCGGGCGCAGGCCGAGCGCGCGCCCGGCCATGAGCGCGTCGTCGGTGATCACGGCGTCCACCCCGGCGCGCTCGGCCGCGCGCACGTCGGCCGCCCTGTCGAGCGTGAAGGGCGCCACGTCGAGGCCGAGGCCGTGCGCGCGGCGCACGTAGTCCGGGGTCACCGGCCACTCGGGTGAGATGAAGTCGTAGTTCCTGTCGGCCGCGGCCTGGAGGAAGGCCTCGTTGATCGCCTGGATCGACAGCAGGCTGGTGGCCACGCCCGGCATGCGCTGCCGCGCCACGTCGAGGTTGGCGGGAATGAAGCTCTGGATCAGCAGCTGCGAGCGCGGGATGCGGCTCGCCAGGACCGCGTCCATCACGCTGTTCGCGTACGCGGGCGTGGGGTCGGCGTCGGGGTCGCCCGGCACGTTCTTGATCTCGAGGTTGACCTCGGCTCCGGCGCGTCTTGCGAACTCGAGCAGCGACCGGATCGTGATGATCGGCGCCGGCCGGCTTGCACGGCGCGTGGGCAGCGGGCTGCCCGGGCTTCCGAGCACATCCGTCCTGCACGGCCTGAGCTCCGCGAGCGTGAACGTGCGCAGCTCGCCGCTGCAGGCGGTGGTGCGGTCAAGCGTCGCGTCGTGAATCGCGACCGGCACGCGGTCCTCGGTGAGCTTCGCGTCCACCTCGAGCACGAACCCGTTGCGCGCGGCGTTCCTGTAGGCGGCGAGGCTCTCCTCCCCGTAGCGCGCCTTGCCGTTCACGACCGTGCCGCCGCGGTGGGCGTGTATGTCGGGCGGCGCGGCGAGAGCCGGCGGCGCGGCCACGAAGAGCAGGGCCAGGGCGAGGGCGAAGCGGGCGGCGAGCACGGAGGCAAGATACTGGCCGCTCACGGCCGGTTGGGGATCTGTCTTTGACCTTGTAGTCAGCCGCACGATATCTTCAGATAATGGGCTCGCTCGACCACCTCTGGCTCCATTTCACCGAGATGGGGCGCTACCGCGCGGGCGAGGAGCTCCAGGTCATCGTCCGCGGCGACGGCTGCTACGTCGAGGACGCCGCCGGGCGGCGCTACCTCGACGCACTCGCCGGCCTCTTCTGCGTGAACATCGGCTACGGCTTCGGAGAGGAGATGGGCGAGGCGTCGGCGGCGCAGATGCGCGAGCTGCCGTTCGCGATCAACTGGACGTTCGCCCATCCCCGCTCGATCGAGCTGGCGGGTGAGGTCGCAGCGCTCGCGCCGGGCGACCTCAACAGGGTGTTCTTCGTCTCCGGCGGCTCCGAGGCCGTCGAGGCGGCCTGGAAGCTCGCGCGCCAGTACCACACGGCTCGCGGAGAGCGGCGCTGGAAGGCGATCGCCCGGCAGGTGGCCTACCACGGGACCACCATGGGCGCCCTGTCCATCAACGGATGCGAGGACCTGCGCACACCCTTCGAGCCACTCGTGCCGGATGTGCTGCATGTCTCGAACACGAACCGCTTCCACCGGCCGCGCGACGAGACCGAGGAGCAGTTCACCGCCTTCCTGCTGGACGAGCTCGAGGAGACGATCGGCCAGGCCGGGCCCGAGACGGTGGCGATGGTCATCATCGAGCCGGTCCAGAACAGCGGCGGCTCGTTCATGCCGCCCGCGGGCTACCTCGAAGGGGTGCGCGCGCTGTGCGACCAGCACGGCATCCTCCTCTGTTTCGACGAGGTGATCACAGGCTTCGGGCGGCTCGGTCACTGGTTCGCGTCCGAGCGCTTCGGCGTCACGCCGGACCTCATCACCTCTGCCAAGGGCCTCTCCTCCGCCTACGCCGCGATCGGTGCGCTCGTGGCGAGCGAGCGCGTGATGGAGCCGTTCCTCACCGACGGCAGGATGTACACGCACGGGATGACCTTCGGCGGTCACCCGGTGCAGGCCGCGGTGGCGCTCAAGAACATCGAGATCATGCGCAGGGAGCGGATCCTCGAGCACGTGCGCGAGACCGAGGCCGCCTTCCGCGCCGCGCTCGAGCAGCTGCTCGAGCTGCCGATCGTCGGCGACCTCCGCGGCACGGGGTTCTTCTACGCCCTCGAGCTCGTGAAGGACAAGGAGACGCGTGCGAGCTTCAGCGACGAGGAGTGCGACGAGCTCCTGCGCGGGTTCGTATCGCCGCGCCTCTTCGAGGCGGGCCTGCTCTGTCGCGCAGACGACCGCGGCGACCCGGTGGTGCAGATCTCACCTCCGCTGGTGGCCGGCCAGCCTGAGTTCGACGCGATCGCGGGGAAGCTCGGCACCGTGCTGGAGGAGGCGGGCCGGCGCATGCAGGTCAACGCGTGAGCCACGACGTGATCGTCGTGGGTGGCGGTCACAACGGACTCACCTGCGCCGCGTATCTGGCGCGCTCCGGGCTTGACGTGTGCGTGCTCGAGCGACGTCACATCCTCGGTGGCGCCTGCGTCACCGAGGAGATCTGGCCGGGCCAACGAGTGTCACGCGCGTCCTACGTCGTCTCGATGCTTCAGCCGAAGATCGTGTCCGAGCTAAGGCTCCACGAGTTCGGCTACGAGGCCATTCCGCTCGACCCGAGCTACGCGACGTTCGGGCCCGACGGCAAGCCGATCTTCTTCTTCCACGACGTCCAGCGCACCCAGGCCGAGCTCGCGCGCTACTCGAGGAAGGACGCCTCGGCCTATCCCGGCTTCGAGGAGCTGCTCGCAAGAGCCGCCGACTTCCTGCGTCCGCTGCTGCTGCGTCCCCCGCCCGCGCTCGGCTCGAAGCGCCCGGGGGACCTGCTCGGCCTCCTCCGCGAGGCGGGCCGTGCCGCGGGGCTCGCTCGCCGCGACGCGCACGAGCTCTTCCGCGTGATGACGATGCCTGTCGGGGACCTGCTCGATGACTGGTTCGAGACCGACGCCCTCAAGGGCGCGATCGCCTCAACAGGGGTGGTGGGGGTTTGGGCAGGCCCGCGCACGCCCGGAACCGCCTACAACCTGCTCCACCACGAGCTCGGCGAGCTGAACGGCATTCCGGGTGCGTGGGGCCACGTGAAGGGCGGCATGGGTGGCATCAGCCAGGCGCTTGCCCGCAGCGCCGAGGCGCACGGTGCCACCGTCCGCACCGACGCCGCGGTGCGCTCCATCGACGTGAGCGAGGGGCGGATCGACGGGGTCACGCTCGACAGCGGCGAGGAGGTCGGGGCACAGGTCGTGGTGTCGGGCGCGCACCCGCGCACCACCGTTCTCGAGCTCGTGGGTCCCGAGCACTTCCCCGACGAGGTCGGAGAGGACATGCGCCGCTTCCGCAGCCGCGGCGGCTCGGTGAAGATCAACTGCATCCTCTCGGAGCCGCTGCGCTTCGGCGAGCATGGCGAACAGCTTCTGCGCACCGGGATCGCGCTCTGTCCCTCGATCGACTATCTCGAGCGGGCCTGGCAGGACGCGGTTCGCGGCGAGCCGGCCGCGGGTCCGTACATCGAGCTCGAGCTCCCGAGCTCTGTCGATCCATCACTCACCGACGACGGCACCCACGTCATGACGATGTTCACCCAGTACGGGCCCCACAACGAGGACGGCTGGCCCGACGGGGCGCGCGAGGCGTACGCCCAGCGCTGTTTCGACATCGTGGCCGAGTACGCGCCGAACGTGCGCGAGTCGCTCGTGCACCACGAGGTGCTCGCCCCGCCGGACCTCGAGCGCATCTTCGGCCTGTCAGGCGGCTCGATCTTCCAGGGCGAGCAGGGCCTCGACCAGATGGCCTTCATGCGCCCCTCCCCCCTGCTTGCCCAGTACGCCACGCCCGTCGACGGCCTCTACCTGTGCGGCGCGGGCACCCACCCCGGGGGCGGCGTGATGGGCGCCTGCGGCCACAACGCGGCGCAGCGGGTGCTGAAGGACCGCAGGAGACTTTCGCTGCGCCGCGCTGTGCCTATCCGGTCTGGATGAGGCAGAGGAACGACGTGCCCGGGTCGGGCTTGTAGTTCCCGGCCACCCGCGCGAGGAAGCGTCGCTGCGCCGCGGACGGGGCCGGCGCGGCCACCTCCCGGCCCGCGCTGCGGGCCGCGCTGGCGTGGCTCGACAGCCGCAGGACGTCCACTCCCCTGGTCCGGTCCGCCGTGTAGATGTATCCGCGGTGCATGTAGGAGGCCCATACGACGCCGTCGTCGGGCCGCCAGTATGCGAACTGCGTCGGGTTCTCCGGGTCTGAGATGTCCAGGAAGCGGGTGCCCTCGCCGTACCACGCGTAGGTCACGGTGCTGCCGTCCACGTCGAAGTAGTGGGCGGAGCAGAAGTTCGCCAGCGGGTTGTACGGGCCGCCGATCGGGCGCGAGCCCTCCTTCTGGTACGGGTTCCAGGTGCCCACCGCCTGGAGGCGGAACGGATTCTGCGGCGTCGAGCGCCAGGCCTCGCCGCGGTAGCTGCCCTTCAGCGAGGCGATCGTGAACTGGCCGCGGTTGCGGCACGCCTCCTCGGGCGGCCCGAAGTCCTCCTCGGTGGCCAGCAGCAGCTCGCCACGGCGGTAGCGGGAATCTCCCTTCGGCGCGGAGTGGCCGACCGGACGCCACGCGTTGTGCTCGAAGCCACCGGTCTCGTCACCCGTGACCGACGCAGGGAGCCCGCCGCCGGCGTATGGAATCGGCTTCAGCGCCGTGGCGTGGCGGTTGCGGCCCTCGACCGGGTCGTAATGCCGACCCTCGGTCCAGTAGCCGCGCGTGCCGCCGTCGCCCGACACCCACGCGATCCCGGCGTCGTCCACCTGCACGTCGTGAGAGTAGGCCGTCACGCCGTCCCGCCGGAACAGGTCGACCGGCTCCATGGGGAACGCACGCGGCTTCTTCGGGTTGCTCAGATCGGTCACGATGATCGGTCGCCCGAAGGTCCATCCGCGCGTGGACTGCTGGGTCGTCGTGCTCGCCGGCCCACCGGTCCAGAGCGCCTTGCAGTCGTTCACGCAGGTGGTCGTGTGGCCGGTCGGCAGCTGCTGGAAGCTGAGCAGCCGCAGCCTGCGCGGGTCCTGGGCGTCGATCACGTAGACGCCCGCGATGTTGGTCGCCCCGTTCGGGTCGGGCTCGCCCGGCTCCCGCGAGGTCGAGCCCGCATACGCGCGGGGATCGCGCGACAGCAGCGCGAGCTTGCGCTTGGGGTCGATGTCCATGTCCTCGTTCTGCCAGAACGTGGACCGTGGCGCCGCGTCCGGGCTGAAGTCCACGGGGGGATCGCCCTCCAGGCGCAGGTCCTCCGCCGTGACCTCGTCCAGCAGGACGGGATTCGCCCGGTTGCGCAGCGAGTACGACTTGAGCCCGAAGCGGCCCGTCACGAGCATGACGTCGCCCTCGCGCTTGTAGTCAAGGAAGTTGATGGCCGTGGCGTTCTTCGCCTCCGGCAGGTTGTCGACCAGCTTGACGTTCTTGGAAGCTCCGTAGGCCGGGCTGGCGAGCATGAGCACGAGGCCGCAGAGCAAGCCGCCCAGGTGGAGCGC
Source organism: uncultured Thermoleophilaceae bacterium (assembly GCA_963837445.1). Taxonomy (GTDB): domain Bacteria; phylum Actinomycetota; class Thermoleophilia; order Solirubrobacterales; family Thermoleophilaceae; genus JACVRW01. The sequence continues at coordinate 445,963 of CAWINK010000021.1, forward strand.
ACGAAAGCGCATGCTGGGGCCCTACCCGGGTCAGCGCTATCTAACGCGGAAGCTCGTTTGGGCCAGGAGCGCGTATCCGTCGTCCAGGAAAAGGCCGGCGATGTAGCGGCCCGGGGCGAGCCGTGCAAGGTCGGCCCTGGTCATCGACAGGTGCCCGTTCGGGAGCGCGCCGAGGTAGCTGAAGCCGAGGTAGCCGTACAGGTCGAGCGTGCGCCCGTCCTTGAAGACCCCGACCCAGTCGAACCTGTTGCCCGGCATGCCGCTCCAGCGCAACCGGATCGGCTGGCCGGGCCTGTAGACCCGCCGCGAGGTCCGGATGCGCGGCCGCGCGTTCCCCGCGAGCACCCAGAAGCGCGAGGACGCGGTCACCCGTCCGTTCGAGAAGAGCGCCGCGCGGTAGGCGCCCGGGCGCAGGCCGGCGGTCCCGAGGGACGCCGCGCGGTGGTCCGAGGTGTCGGAGATCGGGAGCGACATGATCGGCCCGCGCCGCCCGGGCCGCATGATGCCGATCCGCTTCGCCGGGCCGCGCGCGCCGAGGTAGCGGACGGTGACCAGGCTGCCGCGGCGCACGACGCGCGGCTCGGCGCGGGCGAGCGGGGGTGCCGCCGCGGGGCTGACGTCGAAGGTCGAGACGACGGCGCGGTGATCCGAGCCCCACGGCACACCGAGGTCCACGTCCGGCCCGCCGGGCTCCCCGACCACGCGGCTGGCGAGCGTCGTGGCCGGGCCGCTTGCGGTCACCCAGTCGATCCGGTCGAGCGTCTCGCGCCGCCTGACGCGCGGCGGCGGCGTGCCCGCCGTCCAGGTGAGCCCGGGGCGCGCGACCGGGTCGGGGAAGATCTCGCGGTACGAGTCCCTGAAGCCGGCGCGCTCGAGCGCGACGGACACCGGCCAGCGCAGCGGGTACTTCACCTGCGGACGCGTGGCGGCAGCCGCCGGAGTCCAGTCGAGGTGGGAGGGCGAGTTGAATTCGCCGGTCAGGAAGGTCGGCACGCCAGCGCGCGCCTGCCGCGAGAGCGGACCGAGGAATGGACGGATCTCACCGAGGCGGGTGGCGCGCTCGTTCGCAAGCACCCGGGCCGGCGTGGCACCGTCGCGCACGAGCTCCGGCCCGTACGGGCTCGAGGACAAGGACGCGTTCCCGATCGCGACCACATGGCCCGGCCCGACCGCCACGTAGCCGAAGCGCACTCCGCCGCGCTGGACGGAATAGATCGGGTACCGCGAGATCACGTTCAGGGTCTTGTCCGCGTAGGACATCCCCGCGGCGTCGGCGATGCGCCGGAGGTTCCCCTCCGGCTCCTGGATGCCCACGACGTCCGCCCCCGACGCCTTGATCGCCTGGCCGATGCGCTCGAACTCGACCTGGGCGCCGCCGTACCAGACGTTGAAGGTCATCACGGTGAGCGGGTCCGCCGCCACCGGAGCAGCGAACAGCAGCAGCGCGAGCGTCGGGCCCAGCGCTGCGAGACGTCTCACCGAAGCACAAGCGCGTGCTCCGGATGCCACCCGAGGCGGACCCGGTCGCCGATCTCCCAGCGGTCGTCTGAACGAGCGCGCGCGACGTTCTGCTCGAGCGCAACCAGCCGCACGCCCGGAGCCAGCTCGACGATCACCTGCGTCGTGGTACCCACGTACACGCGCTCCATAATGGTGCCCTCGACGGACACCATCCCGTCCTCGAGCTCGTCGAGCCAGATCTTCTCCGGGCGCACCGACAGGTGGACCTCGGAGCCGTCCGCGCAGTCCTCCGGGACCGACGCTGCGCACTGGGCGCCGGACGCCAGCCGCACTCCGCCGTTCGCGACGGTCCCGGGCAGCAGGTTCGAGATCCCGATGAAGCCGGCCACGAACGGCCCGTGCGGCCGCTCGTAGACCTCCTCCGGCGTCCCACACTGCTGCACCTCGCCGGCATCCATGACCGCGATGCGGTCCGACATGGCGAGCGCCTCCTCCTGGTCATGCGTCACGTAGAGGAACGTGATGCCGACCTCGCGCTGGATGCCCTTCAGCTCCACCTGCATCTGCTTGCGGAGCTTGAGGTCGAGCGCGCCGAGCGGCTCGTCGAGCAGCAGCACCGCCGGGCGGTTCACGAGTGCGCGGGCGAGCGCCACGCGTTGCTTCTGGCCACCGGACAGCTCGCGCGGCTTGGAGTCCTCGCGCCCCGTGAGCTGCACGAGCTCGAGCGCCTCCTTGACGCGCTCGCGGATCTCGTCAGCCGCGACCTTGCGCCGCTTCAAGCCGAAGGCGACGTTGTCCTCGATGCTCAGGTGCTCGAACAGCGCGTAGCTCTGGAAGACCGTGTTCACATTGCGGTGATAGGGCGGGACCTCCTCGACCGGGTCGCCCTCGAGGAAGATGCGCCCCTCGCTCGGCTGCTCGAATCCCGCGACCATGCGCAGCGTCGTCGTCTTGCCGCAGCCGGACGGTCCCAGCAGCGAGAAGAACTCGCCCTGCCGGATCGACAGATCGAGGCCCTTGACAGCGACCCCCTCGCCGAAGCGCTTCGTCACGCCCTCGAAGCGGATGGCCTCGGCAGTGTCAGGTTGCGTCATGCGCCCTCCCTTCCGACGAGCACTCCAATGCCGCTCTCGCGTCGCCCGAGCAGGCGCGGCAGCGCGACGGCGAGCCCGATCAGCAGCGCCGAGAACGTGAGCATGAGGGTGCCGATCGCGTTGATCGTCGGCGTGACGCCGAAGCGGATCGCTGAGTAGATGCGGACCGGGAGCGGCTGTGGCGACTCACCGGTGGTGAAGAACGAGATCACGAAGTCGTCGAAGCTCAGCGCGAACACGAGCAGCGCCGCGGCGAGGATCGCGGGCCAGAGCTCGGGCAGGGTGATGAGCCGCAGCGTTCCCCAGCGCGTCGCGCCCAGGTCGAGCGCGGCCTGCTCGACCTCCGGGTTCACGGCCGCGAGGCGCGCCCGGACCACCACCGTCACGTACGAGATCGAGAACGTGATGTGGGCGATGATGATCGTGGTGAGCGAGAGCTGCAGGCTGATCTGGGTGAACAGCACGAGCCCGGAGACCGCGGCCACGATCTCGGGGGTCACAAGCGGCACGAGCATCAATACGTTCGCCGTCCCGGACCAGCGTGTGCGCGAGCGCACCAGCCCGAACGCGAGCATCGTGCCGAGCGCGGTCGCGACGATCGTCGTCACGAAGGCGATCTGGAGGCTCGCGAAGAGCGACTCGCGCAGCGATTCGTCATTGAAGAAGGTCCGGTACCACTCGAGGCTGAAGCCCTCGAAGCGCTGTAGCGACCTCGTGGAGTTGAACGAGAACAGCGCCACCAGCGCGATCGGCGCGAACAGGTAGATGAAGAACACGCCGGTGAAGACGCGCAGGAAGCGCGGCCGGTCGAACGCCTTGGGCGCGGCGGGCGCGCGCACCTTGCTCACGCGGTGGCTTCCCTGGAGGCGCGGGCCGCCGAGCGCAGGTAGAGCGTCATCCAGATCGCGAGGAACGCCATCAGCACGACTGTGAGGGCGGCGCCGAACGGCCAGTTGTCCGCGCCCAGGAACTGCTGTTGGATCAGGTTCCCGACCATGTACGTCCCGGGCCCGCCCAGGAGCTGCGCGCTCACGAAGTCGCCGACGGCGGGCAGGAACACGAGCACCGCGCCCGCCAGGACGCCCTGGAAGGTCGCCGGCCAGGTCACGTAGCGAAACGTGTTCCAGGGCGTGCCGTACAGGTCCTTGCCCGCCTCCACGACCGCCTGGTCCATCCGGTCGAGCGACGCGTAGATCGGGAGGATCATGAACGCCATGTAGCCGTACACGAGCCCGCCGATCACGGCCCAGGACGAATTGAGGAAGCGGATGCCCTCGTCGCGGACCCCGGCGTTGGTGATCGCCCCGTTCACGAGCCCCTCGTCGGCCAGCAGCGCGACCCATGCGTAGGTGCGCACCAGGTAGTTCACGAAGAAGGGCAGCACCACCATGGCGATCAGCACGGTCTTCCAGCGCCCGCCGTAGCGCGCGATGTAGTAGGCCACCGGATAGCCGACCAGGAGGCACAGAGCGACCGTCGCGAGCGCGAAGCCCACGGAGCGCAGCAGCACGGGCAGGAACAGCGGGTCGAATGCCTGCTCGTAGTTCTCAGGATGCCAGCCGTAGATCGTGTTCCCGATGTCGTCGGTCGAGCCGAGCGAGGCGGTGAGCACGATGCCGAGCGGCACGGCGAACGCGAGCAGCAGCCAGAGGCCGGCAGGGATGAGCATCGAGGTCGCGAAGCGCTGCTCGCTCATGCGGCCTTGACCTCGGTCCAGGTGCGGTCCCAGAGGATGCGGTCCTCGCCGGTGAGGTACTCGAACTGCTGCCCGTTCTTGAGGTCCTCGACCGTGATGGTGATCGCAGGGTCGTCCTGCGCGAGCTCGGCGAAGGCGGCCTCGGCGCCCGTGACCGCCATCGGATAGCCGAAGTAGGCGATGTTCTGCGCAGCGTTCTCGGGCTCCATCATGAAGTCGATGAACAGGAGCGCGGTGCCGGGGTGCTCGGCGTTGGAGGGGATCGCAATCGTGTCGGTGCCGACGGGGAAGCCCTCGCTCGGCTTCTCGAAGCGGTACACCTCGGGGTTCTTCACCTGGTTGCGGAGGTTCACCACGTCGCCGTTCCAGCCGTGGTGGATCCAGGCATTCCCGTTGATCATGTTCTGGATGTCGTCGGTCGAGTAGCCGCGCAGCAGCGGCTTCTGGTCGATCAGCATCTGCTTCGACTGCTCGATCTCGTCCTCGTCCACCGTGCTCAGCTCGAACCCGTTCCGGAGGTTCGCCATGCCGATGCACTCCTGGTAGTCGTCGAGCATGTAGATCTTGCCCTCGGCGTCCTCGCGGAAGAGGTCGTCCCAGGAGCCGGTCATGCCGCTCGCGTGGTCCTCGTTCCAGATGACCCCGGTGGCGTAGAGGCCGTACGGCACCGTGTGCTCGGCGCCCGGGTCGTAGGCCGGATCGTGGAAGAAGTCCCAGATCTTGTCGAAGTTCTTGAGCTGGGCGTGATCGATCTTGAGCAGCTGGTTCGCGGCGATCAGGCGCGGCGCGAACGACTGGTCGGGGAAGATCACGTCGTAGCGGTTGCCGGCGCGGAGCTTCGCGAGCATCGCCGACTGGGAGTCGAAGTTCGACTGCCTCACGCGCACGCCGTAGCGCTTCTCGAACTTCTTGATCAGCGCCGGGTCGAGGTACTCGGCCCAGTTGAAGTACACGAGGTCGCCGTCGACCTTGGCCTTCACGACCTTCTCGGTCTCCTTCTTGGAGCGCACGCCCGCGCTGTTGAGGCCGCAGCCGGTCAGCCCGGCGGACACCGCCAACCCGGCGCCGCCCTGAAGCAGCTCGCGGCGATTCAGCACCGGGCCGCCTCGGCAAGCTCGCACCCAAGCTCCCGCTCGGCCAATCTCAGGGCCAGCGCCTGCACGCGTTCCGGGGTCACCTCCGCGTCGCCCAGTGCAATCTGCACTGCCAGCCCGTCGAGCAGGCAGGCCAGGAGCACCGCGAACGCCTCAGGGTCGGCCGCTCCGAACTCTCCGCGCTCCTGTCCGTAGCGCACCACCTCCGAGATCGTCCGCCGCCAGCGGCCGTCGAGCTCGGCGCGCGTGGCCGCCAGCTCGGGATCCCTCAGGGCGCGCGGCCACAGCTCCATCCACAGCGCGGCGTCGTAGTCGCCCTCGCCGGCGCCCGTAGCCACGATTCGAAGCATCCGATCGCGAGCGCTCTCGATGCCCTCGAGCTCGACCGCCAGATCCTCGTAGAAGCGCTCCTCGGCGGAGGTCAGCGCCTCCTTCAACAGCTCGGCCTTCGACGCGAAGTAGTAGAGGACCGAGGGCGCGCTCGTCCCGGCCTCGTGCGCCACGTCGGCCACACGCGCGTTCTCCAATCCGCGCTCCCTGATCACCGACGCGGCCGCCGCCAGCAGCTCGGGGCGGCGGACGTGATCGAGCCGGGGTCGCGGGCTCACGAGGGGCGTCCAATAACTTGAACCGCGATTCAGAAAACCTAGTCCGGCGGGTTGGCCTGGTCAAGGGGCGGAGGCGCGTTGTCGGGCAGGCCCAGGTCGTGTGCCAGCGCAGCCCAGATCTCCCGGCGCGCGCGCTCAACGTCGAGGTCCCCGAACAGCGCCCGCACCCCGTATCCGTCGGCGAGCGCCAGGATCCGATCGGCGACTCGCTCAGCGTCCGCGGTCGCGGCCAGGTCGCCCCGCTCCACACCGGTAGCGATCGCCTCCACGAACCAGTCACGCATGCGCGCGTAGAGCCGCGCCGCTGTCGGGCGCATCTCCGGATGGCGGACCGCCCGCAGCCAGAGCTCGACCCAGAGGATCCAGTCGCGCTCGAGGATCCCTGGGTACGGCAGGCACTGGTCGATCATCGCGGCCAGGCGCTGGACGCTCTCGAGGGCGTCGCCCTCCCCGGCCCCGAGGCGTACGTCGCCGGCCAGCTCGAACGAGTACTCGAGCGCCTGCTCGAGGAGGGCCTCGCGGGTCTCGAAGTGGTAGTGGACCAGCGAGGTCGAGACGCCCGCGTCCATCGCGATGCGGGCAATCCGGACCTCGTCGATGCCGTCGCGCGCGATCCGCTCCACGGCGGCGGCGAGTATGCGCTCGCGGGCGCCCCGCTCCGTCGCGGCCACGGGGGTCATGCGAGATCCGCCCGGATCCGCTCGGCGAACCAGGCGATGGCCGCCTCGCGGTGCGAGAGCGGCCCCAGCTCGAGGCCGCGCGTCTCGAGACCGGCCTGCACGTTCGCCACCAGGTCGGCGTCCTCCTTGCCCACGAGCGTGTTCAGCCTGTTGTTCGCGAGCTGCGCGAGGCGGGTGCGCAGCCCGGCGCGCGGGTGGCGGTAGGCACACGCCTGATCGCGTGCGCGGAGTGGACCGTCCGGATTGATTCGCCAGGTCACGACCTGATCGGGATAGAGGTCGATGGTCGTATTGGGGTAGATCATCACGTAGCGCCAGACGCGCCGGTCGTCCTCGCCCAGGCCTGGCATCGGTGAGACGAGCCGCTGGTAGGCCCGCTCCACCGGGTTTCCCGAGGGCTTGTCGCGCATGGGCGCCTCGAACCAGACCCAGCCGTCGTGGACCTCCACGTCGTAGCGCTTGTAGTCAAGCAGCCGCATCAGGCCCGGATGCGCGATCGGGACGTGGTAGCCCTCGTTGTAGTTGTCGATGACGATCTTCCAGTTCGCCGGCTGGGTGTTGTGCCACTCGCCGCAGGGGTCGAGCCGCTCGATGCCGTAGGGCTCGAGCCGCTCGGGCAGTCCGGCCACCTGCTCGGCGAGCGGCTGCGCGTGCACGTCGAGGTTCACGAAGACGAGCCCGCACATCGTCTCCACGCGCGCCGGGAAGAGCCCGAGCGTCGACTTGTCGAGTCCCCCGATCGAGCGCCCCTCCGGCACGCCGATCAGCTCGCCATCGGTTCGGTAGGTCCAGCCGTGATAGCGGCAGCGGATCGCCTTCCCACACTGGCCCGAGCCGCTGAGCAGGCGCGAACCGCGGTGGCGGCAGACGTTCCGGAACGCGCGCAGCTCGCCGTGCTCGTCGCGCAGCACGAGCACCGGCTGCGAGCCCGCGGTGCCGGTGAGGTAGTCGCCGGCGTTCGGGAGCTGCGCCACGTGGGCCACGAGCTGCCAGCTGCGGGCGAAGATGCGTTCCTCCTCGAGCTCCGCGATCTCCGGGTCGCGGTAGTAGCGCGGCTCGAGCGCTGAGGCCAGTCGTGGAGCGGGTTCGGTGAGCGTCACGCCATTCCTGACTTTGTGATCAGTCGCATGATAACATGCCGCCGTGCGTCCATTCGGCGCCCGCCACACATGGCTCTCCATCACCCCCGAACCCGAGCTGGAGCTGCCCGAGGCGCTCGCAACTCTGCACGCGGGCGGGCCTCCTTCCGCCGGTCTCGTGGAGCGCGAGCGCACGCGCGCCGAGCGGCTCGTGACGCGCGGGACCAGGCGTGCCTGGCGGCGCTATCTCGCCGAGGCGCTGGCGCTGGCCGCGGGCTCGGAGGATCTGGCCGTGGCTGAGGCCCGCGCGGTCGTAGAGGACGTCGTCCACAACCACAACCAGCTGGAGCTCGCGCTATGACAATCGCCCCCGTCGCCCCAGCCGCCCGATCGGCGGCCGACTTCACACCCGAACAGCTCGAGCTGCGCGAGCGGGCGCGACGGTTCGTCGACGAGATCCTGATCCCGAACGAGGAGCTCGCCGAGCGCTCCGGCGGACAGATCCCGGACGAGCTGAGGGCGCGGATCAAGAGCGAGGCTGTCGAGGCACGGCTATCGGGCGGGCTCCACGCGGTGGAGCACGGCGGACAGGGCTGGTCGAAGGTCGAGTGGTTCCTCGTCGAGGAGCAGCTCGGGCGCTCGACGAACGCGCTCTCGTGGCACATGCCGGGTGCCTACAACGTGCTCGGGAGCGGCTCGCCCGAGCAGATCGAGCGCTACCTCAAGCCGGCGCTGCGCGGCGAGCTGCACGACGCGTACGCGGTCACGGAGGCCGAGGCCGGCTCCGATCCCTCGCGCATCGAGACCACGGCACGCCGCACCGAGGGCGGCTGGGTCATCGACGGCGAGAAGTGGTTCGTGACCTACGGCGACGTGGCGAGCGTCTACATCGTGATGGCGAACGCCCTCGTGGACGGCGAGCAGTTGCCGACCCTCTTCCTTGTCGATCGCCAGCTCGACGGGATCGAGGTGATCGACGACCCGCCGTTCACCCATAGCTATCCGCACGGCCACCCCACGATCCGCTTCAACGCGGTGGAGGTCGGCGACGGCGCCGTGATCGGCGGCGTCGGCGGTGGGGACGACCTCCAGCGCTCGTGGTTCACCGAGGAGCGCCTCGGCATCGCCGCGCGCGGGGTGGGCTCGATGTGGCGGCTGATCGAGGAGACCACGGCGTGGGCCATCGAGCGCGAGCAGGGCGGCCATCGGATCATCGACTACCAGGGCGTCTCCTTCCCGCTGGCCGACTCCGCCGCCGACGCCGCGGCGGGCCGGCTGCTGGCGATCGAGGTCGCCCGCCTGGCCGACGCGGGCGCCGATCCGAAGGTCGTGCACGCCAAGGCCTCGATCGCGAAGCTGTTCGTGAGCGAGGCCGCCAACCGCTGCGCCGACCGCTGCCTCCAGATCTTCGGCGGACGCGGCTACATGCGCACCAATGTGGCCGAGCGCTTCTTCCGCGAGCTGCGCGTGGACCGCATCTGGGAGGGCACGAGCGAGATCCAGCGGCTGATCATCGCCCGCGCCCTCGAGCGCCGTGGCGTGGAGCGCACGCTGCACTGATGGATCTCACCCGGCTGCTGCGGCCGCGCAGCGTGGCGGTGGTCGGCGCAAGCGAGCGCGACGACTCGTATGCGGGCGAGACGCTCCTGAACCTGCGCGCTGGCGGCTTTGCCGGGCCGGTGTGGGGCGTCAATCCGGGGCGCTCTGAGGCGCACGGCTTCCCCTGCTTCCCGTCGCTCTCGGAACTGCCGGAGGTGCCCGACGCCGTGGTCGTGGGCATCCCGGCGGCGGGTGTGCCGGACGTGGTGGAGGAGGCCGGTGCGCTCGGCTGTGGCGGCGCCGTGGTGTACGGCGCGGGCTTCGGCGAGGTGGCGCTGGGCGCGGACCACGAGCGCATGCTGCGCGCGGCCGCGGCGCGGCATTCGCTCCCTGTCTGTGGCCCGAACGGGAACGGGATCGTGGCGCTGCACTCGCGAGCGGCGCTGTGGGGCGACACTCTGCGGACGCTCGAGGCGGGCTCCGTTGCGCTCGTGTCGCAGAGCGGCAACGTCGCCGTGAACGCACTGGCGGCCAGACGCGGCATCCGCTTCCACACGGTGGTCTCGTGCGGCAACTCGGTCGCCGTCGACCCGGCCGAGTGGATGGCGGCCCTCGCGCGCGACGACACGGTGCGCTCGATCGCGCTGTACCTGGAGGCGGACGGCGATGGCGCCCTGCTGTGCGAGGCCCTGGCCGAGTGCGCCGAGCGCGGTGTGCGCGTGGCGGTGCTGAAGGTGGGCGAGTCGAGCGCCGGCGCGGCCGCCGCCGCCGCGCACACGGGCGCGGTGGCGGGCGACCAGCGCGTGTTCCGCGCGCTGGTCGAGGAGGCGGGCGCGGCCTGGGCGGAGGACGTGCACGACCTGCTGGAGATCGCGAAGTGCCTCGCGGTGCCGGGGGCGTCAGGGGCCTCGGGGCTCGCGATTCTCACCTGTTCCGGGGGCGACTCGGCGCTCGCGGCGGACGAGTGCGCGCGGCTCGGACTGCGGCTGCCGCCGCTCGGCGCTGACACCGCGGCGCGTCTGCGCGCGCTGCTCCCCGATGCCGCCACGGTCGGCAACCCGCTCGACTACACGGCGCTGATCTGGGGCGACGTAGAGCTGCTCAGCGACATCGTCGTGACCGTCGGGCACGACCCGTCGATCGATCGGGTCCTGATCTTCTACGACCAGGCCACGGACGCCGGGCGCGGAGGGTCGTGGGCCGCGGTGCGCGAGGGGATCCGCCTGGGCGCATCACGCTGCCCGGTGCCGGTGATGGTCTCCTCCACCCTCCCGGAACTGCTTGACGAGGACGCCGCCCTGGCCTTCATCGACGCGGGTGTTCCCGCGGTGGCCGGCCTCCGAACCGGCCTGACATGCGCCGCGGCGCTCCTCACGCCCCCGGCGGACCCCGCCCGCCTGCGCGCGATCGCCTCGGCAGCGCGCGCCGGAGCCGCGCACGCGTCGGCAGCCGCCAGCGGCCGGCGCTGGCTCCCGGAGCACGAGGCCAAAGAGCTCGTGCGCCACGCGGGTCTCCCGGTGGTGGACGGCCGGCTCGTCTCCGGTGAGGACGACGCCGCCGTGGCTCTCTCCGAGCTGGGCGGTCACGTTGCGGTCAAGCTGAGCGCGCCCTCGCTGCAGCACAAGGCAGACCTTGGGGCCCTGTTCCTCGACGTGCGCACCGAGGAGGCGGTGAGGGCGGCTCACCGCGACCTCGCCAAGCTCGGGATCGAGGGCGCCGAGGTGCTCGTGGAGCGCATGGCGCCACCCGGCGCAGAGCTGCTCGTGGCCGCGCGCGCGGACGCCGTGGTGCCCTGTCTCGTGGTCGGCGCCGGCGGCGTCTGGACCGAGGCGCTCGACGACGCGGCGATCGTGCCGCTTCCCGCGACACCCGAGCGAGTGGAGGCGACCCTCCGCACCCTGCACGCCGCCGCGCTCTTCACCGGCGGCCGCGGCCGTCCCGCTCTTGACGTGTCGGCGGCCGCACGGCTCGCCGCGGCGGCCGGCGAGCTCCTGCTCTCGAGCGGGCTGGAGCTGCTCGAGCTGAACCCGGTGCTGGTGCACGACCACGGCGCGATCGCCGTGGATGCGGTGGCGTTAGGTTTCGCGCGAATGGTCGAGGACGAGGCCGACATCGAGATCGGTTACTACGAAGGACCGCTCGTGTCACTCATCGCCGGACTCCAGGATGCGAGGCTCGAGGGCTCGCTCCTTGGCTTGGATGGCGATTCCAGGGAGCTCAAGAGCCTCATCGAGGCGCGCACCACGAACCGGCCCGACCTCCAGAAGACGAACGGTCGCCTCCGCTGGCTGCCGATCGAGCCCGACACCCTCCGGATCATTCGCGACATGCTCGAGCACCATGCCGATCCCGAGATCGCCATCGAGATCCAGGTGCGCGACGACGAGGGCTGCCTGGTCTGGGCGCCCGACGTGGGGTACAACGAGATCTGGGTCAGCCGCCGGCTTCCCGAGCAGTCCGTGAACGCCCTCTGTGCCGCCCTCGGCGATGGCCTTCGTCGTTCGCCGAAGCCCTGACCGATGAGGACGATCGTCGTCGGGGCCGGCCTGGCGGGGCTCGTCGCGGCCGACGAGCTCGCCCGCGGCCCCCGAACGGCGCGGTGGTGGAGATGGGCGCCGAGTTGTGGGACAAGGGCATGCGTTATGGCCGGCGTGACCCGAAGGGCGGCATCGGCACGACGCGCGAGGAGCTGGCGGCGGCGGTAGCCGAGGTGGAGCGCGCGCTCGCCGGGGGCGGGGGCGGCGTGAGCGCCATCGACTTCCTGAACGGGCTCGACATCCCGGCCGGCGCTCGCGAGGCCGTCCTCGCGCGCGTGGAGATCCGAGCGCCAACTCGGCCGACCGGGTGGCGGCAGCCGACCTCGTGGGCGTCGCGCACATCGACGACGAGCCCGCGCCGGGCATCGCCGGCGGCAACCAGCGGCTCGCGCTCGCGCTCGCGCGGGCGGCTGAGCCCCACGCGGACGCCTGCGTGATCGCCGAGCCGGCAAGCGTCCTCGACCATAATCGGGGGGTCTGGCGCTTTCCGTTGCGAAATGGAAACAAAAAGCGCCACACCCGTGCCGAAGGCGGCCTGGCCCGCCGAGCCGGCGAAGGCGCTCACCACGGGCTGGGTGCGGCCGCCGTCGCCGCTGGCGGTCCAGCACCAGTAGCGCTCGGGCACGTTCATCACAGCCCGAGCGCATCGGCGAGCGGGCTCGGGAGGCGGCCCGCTTGCGTTCGCAGGCGAGCACATCGCCGGGCGCTACGCCGCGCGGATGGAGGGCGCTATCCGGAGCGGGCAGCGCGCTGCCCGCTCGCTGATGCGCCGATCGAACTCGTGACCTCGCTGTAGACGCCCGCCACCTGGCGGGCCACGTCCGCCCAATCGAAGCTGAGCACGTGCTCGGAGGCCTCGGCCACCAGGCGGTCGCGCAGCTCCTCGTCGGTGAGCAGGCGCTCCGCCATCGTTGCGAGCGAGCCGGGGTCGCGCGAGCGGAAGCGCAGGCCCACGTCCTCGTTCGGGACCACCTCGCGCAGGCCGCCCGTGTCGGCCACGAGGCAGGGGCAGCCGGATGCCATGGCCTCGAGCGCCACGAGCCCGAACGGCTCGTAGATCGACGGCACCACTGTCAGGTCGGCGATGCGGTAGAGCGAGTGCAGCACGTCGTCGCCGATCCAGCCGAGGAACGTGCCGTGCTCGTCGAGGCCGAGCCCGCTGGCCTGGTCGCGCAGCTCCTCCTCGGCGGTGCCCGAGCCGGCCACGAGGAAGCGCACGTTCCCCACCCGCTCGATCAGCCCGGGCAGGGCCTCGAGCGCCAGCTGGAAGCCCTTCTCGTAGACGAGCCTGCCCACGAGCAGGACGAGCCGCTCGTCGGGTGCGGCAAAGCGCGCCCGCAGGGTGTCGAGGTCGTCCACCGGCACGAGCTCGGAGGGGTCGATCCCGTTCGAGATCACGTTCACGCGGCTCTCCTCGAGCCCGTAGATGTCGGCCACGTGCTCGCGCATGTACGAGGAGCAGGTGATCAGCCGATCCGCTCGATTGGCCATCCAGCACTCGACGCCGTGGATGTAGGACTGCGGGTGCTTGTCGACCCAGCCCTGGTGGCGGCCGTACTCCGTGGCATGGATCGTGACCACGAGCGGCGCGCGGAAGCGCTTCGCGAGGTGGTCGCCGGCGGAGGCCACGAGCCAGTCGTGGCCGTGCACGACGTCGAAGTCGTAGCGGTCCCCCACCTCGACGCCCGCGGCGAGCATGTCCGAGTTCATGTGCTCGATCCAGGCCACGAACTCGCTCAGGTCACGCGGGCGCTCCGGCTCGCGGACGCGGTGCACGAGCACCCCGCCCACCTCCTCCTCGGCGGGATCCTCCTCGCGCCCGCGGGCGAGCACGTGCACGTCCACGCCCTGCGCCGCCAGGTTCTCGGCCAGCTTGCGCACGTGCCGCGCGAGCCCGCCCTCGATCAGTGGCGGGTACTCCCAGGACAGGATCAGGACGCGCATCTTGTCTAGGGAGTGGTCAAGGGGGCGAGGTCGAGATCTGGTGCCAGGCCGCGCAGCGACGGCTCGGGAGCGCTCGCGGAGTCTGTCAGAGCGGCAAGCGCGGCGTCGAGGGCGGCGCCATGGAAGCTCATCCGCTCGGCGGGGTAGTCCGCGGCCAGATCGCGCGTGACCATGAAGGCCCAGTCGCTCGACTGCATCGCGAGCAGCTCGCGGGCGGCGCGCTCGAGCGCCGCGTGCGGCGTCCCGTACTTAGCCGCGGCCGCCACGGTGCGAAGTTCGGCAGCGCGCGCCGCGAAGGTCAGCTCGGCCACTGCCGGCGAGTCCCAGGTGGTGAAGTCCTTGCCGTGCCCCCAGGTCGACGGCGCGAGCGCGCGCGCCACCGGCTCCACGAGCTCGATTCCCTCCGATACGGTCACCAGTCGCACGCCCTGCGCCCGAGCCTCCTCCACCACCGCGCCGAGCCAGGCCTGCCCCTCGTACCACCAGTGTCCGAGCAGCTCCGTGTCCAGTGCGCAGCAGAGCAGGCCGCCCTGCTGGAGCCGGCCCGCCACCCGGGTCACGAAATCGCGGGCGTGCTCATGGGCGAGCGCCAGCGCGGCGTCGTGGTCGTAGGGCTCGCCCGCGTTGCTCCACGGACGCAGGTCGTGGACGGTGCGGCCCCAGTAGTTCCTGTAGAGCGGGTGGGCCGGGTAGCCGTTCTCCTCGTTCCAGACGAGCTGGATGGTCTCCCAGTCGATCGGCACGGCCACCGGTCCCGGCTCGGTCGCGACGGGCACGAGATGGTCGAAGCCGTCCACCTGGGTCTGGTCGACGCAGAACGCCTGCACGCCCGCGTCCGCCAGCTCGCGCTCGAGCCCAGGCACGTATGCGCACTCCGGCAGCCAGAACCCACCCGACCAGTGGCCGAAGCGGCGCATGTGCGAGGCGGTGCCCGTGGCGAGCTGGAGCCGGAGGCCCGCATCCGTGGCGATCAGTGGAAGCAGCGCGTGCGTGGCCGCGGAGGTCCAGAGCTCCGCCTGCTCGAGTGAGCGAAACGCGGCCATGAGGTCGCGCCCGCGTTCCTCGAAGGCGCGCTCCGCGCGCGTGTAGTCGCCGGCGGCGCGGCGCACCTCTGCCGCAAGTTTGTGCTCGCCGCCGCCGTCCAGCCCGGCGGCGTCCTCGGCGTGGATCGGCGCGCGGATCTCGCGCAGGAAGCGCATGTAGCGCTCGCCGGGCTCACCGCGCATCGCCTCGAGCTGGTCGCACAGCACGGGCGTCATCCCGATCGTCACCGGCGCGCCGCCGAGCAGTTCGAGCAGCGGCAGGTACACGCACGCCACGGCCTCCCAGAGCCACTCCTCGCCGAACGGCCAGGTGCCGAAGCCCTCCACGTAGGGCATGTGCGAGTGCAACACGAGCGCGAGCGCGCCCGGCCGCAGCTCGCCAGCGTCGCTCACGCCGGCACCGGGCTCGGCCAGCGCCCTGCCTTGAGGGGCGCGAGCAGGCAGCCCAGGATCACCAGGAGGCCGATCAGGATCGCTGGGAGCGGCACGACCGACAGCATGGCGAACGTGTTGAAGGCGGCGTGGATCGCGATCACGGCGAAGAGCGAGCCGGTGCGTTCGTACACGAGGCACTGTCCCGCCCCGAACAGGGCGATCACCGGCAGGATGATCGCGGTGTCGAGACCCTGGAAGTGCAGGGAGCCGAACACGATCGCGTCGATGAGCGTGGCCAGCCACACGGGAAGGCGCGTGCGGAGGGCCCTGTAGAAGAAGGCGCGGAAGAAGAGCTCCTCCGCCACCGGCGCCACGACGATCACGGACAGCGCCACGGCAAAGCCGGCCACGAGGTTGTCCTCACCAAGGTCCTCGACGTTGGTCTCGTCCACGCCGAACAGCTCGATGTAGCCGAGCTCGATCCCCAGCATGAGGGCGAAGGCGAGCACGGACCAGCCCACCGTGGGCCAGAGCCGCGTGGCGCGGATGCCGAAATGCCAGAGGGGTGGCGGGCGCTTGATCGACGCGAACAGCACGGCGGCGAGCACGAGCAGTCCGTCCTGGACGAGCAGCAGCGCGAGCAGCGCCACGCCGGCCACAGCCTCGGAGATCTCGAGCGAGAAGATCACCGGCAGCAGCGGGAAGCTCGCGACCACGATCGCCGCGAACGAGGCGAAGAGGGCCGCCGGCGCGTACCACGGCGGCCACTGGGGGCGGGCCGCGTCGGGCAGCTCCGGATCGCGGACGGCCCTCCGTCTCAAGGGCGGAGCGCCGCGACGAAGTCGAGCGCGCGCTCGAGCGGACCGGGCCGAAGCGCGAAGTCCCGCGCGGAGATTGCGGGCGTGAAGCGGTCGTAGAAGGGCTTCGTGAGCCCGAGCGCGGGGTGCACCCTGTCCCAGCCCGCCCGCAGGGCCAGCTCGTGCGCCCGCAGCACGCGGGCGTGGTAGAGGCCGAGCAGCTCGACATCCCCGAAGACGCTCTCGCAGAGCGTCCTGAACTCCGCCGCGCGGTACTCCTTCAGATGCCAGGGGTTGTCCGACTTCTCCGCCCCGGGCGGGGCAAGCGTGAGCAGGTTGGGCGTGGACACGTAGGCGGTCCCGCCCGGCCGCAGGAGCTCGCGGAAGTGGCGCAGCACCGCCTCGGGATCGGCCACGTGCTCGATCGTCTGAAGGAAGACAACGGCGTCGCAGGGCTCCGAGTAGTCCTCCACCAGGTCGCGCACGAAGCGGATACCCGGGCGCGTGTACTTGAGCCGGGCGTGCTCGTGGGCCTCCGGGTTCGCGTCCACGCCGGTGACCCGGCGCGCGCGGCGCGCCAGCACGTCCACCCCATAGCCCTCGCCGCAGGCCATGTCGACCACGTCGCGGCCCTGGCAGCGCTCGGCCACCCACTCGTAGACGGCCAGGTGGCGGCGGAACCAGTAGTTCTCGGCGGGCACGTCGGGCAGCGTGCGCTCGCCGGTCAGGCGAAGCGGCGGCACGCCCTCGGGCTGCGCTCTCTGGACCGTGTCCTGCATGGGCGAGCCAGTCTAGGTACTAGGCTCCTCCCGCCCATGCACACGGCAGAGACCATCAGGGACGCGAACGTCCGCTACCACGACCTTGCCGCCGAGCGCTACGACTCGAAGTGGGGCATCAACTACGGCGCCGTCGGCCAGGCGCAGGTCACGAGCAAGCTGCGCAAGGCGCTCGGGCACGAGCCGAGGCGTTACGGCCGGGCGCTCGAGATCGGCGCCGGCACCGGGTACTTCTCGCTCAACCTGCTGCGGGCTGGGGTGATCGGCGAGGCCGTGGCCACCGATATCTCGCCCGGGATGCTGAAAGCGCTGGAGCGCTCCGCGGCCGAGCTCGCCGTGCCCGTGGAGACCGCCGTGTGCGAGGCCGAGCAGCTGCCGTTCGAGGACGACTCGTTCGACCTGGTGTTCGGGCACGCGGTGCTCCACCACCTCCCGGACCTCGGCGTCGCCTTCCACGAGTTCCGGCGCGTGCTGCGCCCTGGCGGAGTGGTGGCCTTCTGCGGTGAGCCGTCGCACTACGGCGACCGGATTGCAGCCTGGCCAAAGCGCGGCGCCAACGCGCTGGCACCCCTGTGGCGAACCCTCGTGGGCGCCGGGCCGCGGCCCTCGAACGGGAACGGCAACGGCGGCTGGAGCGAGGAGGACACGCTCGAGCAGGTGGTGGACGTGCACGCCTTCACGCCCGCTGACCTCTCCACGCAGGCGTCGGGGGCCGGGTTCGAGGGCATCCGCGTGAGCGGCGAGGAGCTAGCGGCAAGCCTGTTCGGGTGGGCGAACCGCACGCTCGAGGCGTCGGCCGATCCGCTCGACGTGCCATGGGCGTGGCGCGTGTACGCCTACCGCGGCTACCTGCTGCTCCAGACGCTCGACCGCTCGCTGCTGGAGCCACGGCTGCCGGCGGCGCTCTTCTACAACCTGCTGCTATCAGCGCGCGTGCCGCGCGCGTAGATCAGGGAGCGTCGAGCGCGGGGTTCTCGTTGAAGAACCCGTCCGGCCTCAGCGAGAAGCCCACGGTCTCTCGCGACATGACCGGGTACTGCTCGATCGCGGGCTCATGCGTGTGGCCGACCGTGTACCAGACGACCAGGTCGCGGTCATCCACGGATGCTCCGGTCGTGTACTTCGTCAGCCCCTCGCCCGCCGGAGCCTGGTTCGGGTAGTCGCCGGCGGCGTAGAGCTCGTCGCGGTTGAACTGCGTGACCCACAGGTTGTGCTCGGCGAACGGGGCGTGGTGCAGCGGCTCGAAGTCGGGGCGGACGTACGGGTGGATCAGGTTGATCGGCTCGAGCGTGTAGGCGGTGGGCTTGCCGAGAGCGTTGGTGCGTGTCGTGCTCTCGACGGCCCAGTGGCGGTCGGAGGCGGGGTTCGTGTCGCGGAAGCGCTCCGTGTCGAGTTCTGTTTCGTCCGTCTGCCAGGCGTTCCCGAACGGATTCACGGGGCTGGTGCGGGTGTTCTCCTCCACGAGCCGGTTCCTCGTACCGTCCACATCGAAGTCGATGCGGAAGTTGAAGTAGTGCTGATGCTGGGGCGCGGCGATCTTCGGTACCACCGTGGTGCCGTGCTCGTCGCCCTCGGCGGTGCTGTTCACGCCGCGGTTGAGCGTGGTGCCGGTCGACCCCGCGCGGATGTCGATCCCGCCATCCATGCGGAACACGTACTCCGTGTTGTAGGTGTAGTTCCCGATCACCCAGGTGGCGGTCACTACCAGCTCGCGCGCGAAGCGCGCGTCCTTCTCGAGCGTGGACGGATCGCTCCGGTCCCACAGCACGCCGCCGTCGCGCTCGTAGATCGCCACGGAGTCGTCGAGCCTGACCACCTGCGGGCCGCCCGCGGAGCCGACGTCGCTCGGCGCCACCTGGTCGATGAACTCGGCATTGGTCGGCACGTCGACCTTCGGCGCCAGCGTCTCGAGGTACTGGCCGAGGTTGTACTCGCCCACGTCGAGAGCGGTGCGCCAGGCCCAGTTCCGGTCCGGGAGGGCATACGGCACCCAGATCTCGTCCAGCGACAGCCGATGGATGATCGGCCGGACGACACCGTTGTCCGTGTAGCCGATCTGGTGGAGGATCAGCCCCTCGCGCGGGCTGTAGCCGATCCGCATCCGCCACCTCTGCCACGCGAGCGAGTTCCCCTCGAGGCTGAAGCTCGGACCGTTCGGCTGCACCACGTTCAGCGGCTTCAGTCCGGGACGGGTGGAGTCGGCATTGCCGGTGATCGTCTTGTTCACAGGCCGAATGCCTGAATCCACGACCTCGATCACCTCGAGTCGATTCATGTCGATCGTGGCCACCACGCCCTCGATCGGACGGTCGTACGGGTTGGGGAGATCGCCCGCGTAGAAGGCGAGGGCGCGGAGCACGCGCCCGCCGGCCGGGTGGTTCGGCACGAGGATGTCCCCCGGGGCCCAGACGTCGATGTAGACGTCGCGCGGCGCGATCCCGCGGACGCGCATGGCCTCTCGCCAGCGCGGATCCGCCCGCACCGCCTCGTCCGCGTCGGCGAACTCGGTCGCGAAGACCGCGGGCTGTGCGCCGTGCTTGCGTGTGAACGAGATCAGCTGCTCGGTGCGCAGGTTCACGACCGCCTCGAACAGACGGTTCGTCGCGCGGTCGTAGACGTTCGCGAACGCCTCACGCCGGAAGCTCTGCCCCGGCGCCCACCCGTTCACCTCGCTCTTCGGCGGCTCCTTGAGCGTCACGATCGGGAAGAAGGCGCCCTCGGGGAACTGCTGAGACGCCTCGATCACACGGAACGCGGTGCGGATCTCCTGGGCGCTCAGCGGGTCGAGCGGGTGCGGCGCCGCGGCCGCTGCCTGGGCGCCCGCCTGCCGGGAGGCCGAGCCGTCGAAGAGCATCACCGCGGCCAGTCCGGCAACCGCGACGACAAGTCCAACAGCGATGTAGCGCACGGAGGGCATCGCGCTCGGATCGAACGTAGGCGCCGCTAGCGGCCGAGTCAACCCGGTCAGCGCAAATGCATAGCCTCGATCAGATAAGCGTTAGGGCGACCCCCGGCGCGGCGGCTGACGCGATCAGCGCCCAATCGAGCGCGCGGGCGCGCAGCCGCATTGGCCCCGCGGGCGCGGGCGGGTCGTAGGCGGCCGCCTCGCGAATCACCCAGGTGAGCACGGCGTCCAGCAGCGCCGCTGGGCGCTTGGGAGCATCCGAGAGGCGCGCTGCCAGCGCGCGGCCGGCGGCCGCCAGGCGGCCCTCGGATGCGATCGCGTCGAGCACGTCGGCGGCTTCCGGCGCCGAGGGCAGGCGTCGCAGACGGCCGAGGGCTCGGCGGGAGACCTCGCGCAGCCCGCTGGCGCGTGCCGCCGCACGCAGCCAGGTGGCCACGAGCACGAGCAGCGCGGCCCGGCCGGCGCGTCTCAGCGCGGTGTCGAGTCCGAGGCCGCCGCCGAGCGCGAAGGCAAACGCGCCCCCCGCGAGGACGGCGGCGAACACGAGACCGGCTCGGACCGGGTCGCGCTCCGGCCGCGACAGCACCCAGGCCAGCGCCAGCCACGCCAGCACGGCCGCGAGCAGCGCCCAGGCGGTGCTCGACAACAGCAGCACGAAGGCAACGAGCGCCGCCGCAGCCACCGCGCGCGGGTCGAACCGGCCAGGTGGCAGGAAATCGGTGCGTTTTCCGCCACGTTTCCCTGCCACCTGCGCGGCCGGGCCTTCCTTCGGTGCTGGAGTTGAACCCTCCGCTGCCGCCCACGTCCGCAGCCCCCGCCGGTACACGAGCACCTGCACGGTGCTCGCGAAGACGGCCCAGACAAGCAGGCCGGCGAGCGTGAGCGCCAGGGCGTCCGCGTGCCCGACCTCGATGCCGATTCGCCGGCCGATCGCGTCGTAGGTGCCGGCGTAGGCGTCGAGCCCGCCGGTGATCACCCAGATGAAGAACGCCGTCGTGGCCGCGTTGTGGAGCAGGCGCACCGTGCCGCAGGCGAGGAGCTGGGGCCAGAAGCCCACCCCACGTGCGTGGAGGCGCCCCAGGATCGGCGCGCTCACGGCCTGGGTCAGCGGAACGCCGAGGCGCGCCGGGCCGATGATCGCCACCGTCTCGAGCATGGCGGCCACACTGGCGCCGAACCCGAGCCGGGCGCCGCGCCGCTCGGCCACACGCGCAAGTGCAACACCACCGGCCAGTGCGATCCAGAAGCCGCCCGTGGGAGCGGCCCGCGCTGCGAGGAACGAGACCACGGCCACGTGGGCCGGTCCGGTCGCGGCGCGCGCAGCCATGGAGAACGACCGTAGCGGGGACGGATACACCGTCCCCGCCAGAGGTCGTGGGTTGGTCGGGACTCCCGGGGCGGGGCCTCGGGGCGGTTTGGGTCTAGCTGCCGGAGGTGTGTCGGATCGGAGATTCGGCGATGCGGCGACCGAGGTCGGCCACGTCGTCGTCGCTCAGCTGCGCAGTCGGGAAGCCAGCCTGCTCCAGCTCGTCGCGGACTCGCTGCACGCCCTGGATGTAATCCAGCTTCGCGCCCAGCTTCACCATCACCGACTTTGCGTTCTCGTCGTCGATGGCTGCACTTCCATCCGCCGACGGCTTGAGGAGCCAGGACTTGACGGCCTCTGCCTCAGCCAGCGTCAGCTCAAGGCTCACGCTCTGTTCAGCACCCTCTGGGAGACCATTGGTCACCTCGATGGACATGAGGTGGTAATCGGCGCCCACCCACGTTCCTTGAACCTCGGCCGCGATCCTGGACATTTTCGCCCAGGAGAAGAGGGCTCAGCGCACGATGCGAATGTGGCGCACGGCGCTGAGAAGGCGGCCGTCCGTCAGGCGGGCGGTGACCAGGATGCGGGCGGTGAGCGAGCGGCGGCGGCGGCGCAGACGGCGGCGCGCCGAGGGGTCGAGCCGTAGCCGGAGCCGCTGCGAGCCGGGCAGGCCCCGGAAGCGCCTCCGCGCCAGCACCACGGTCCGCGGCCGGTCCGTCGTCCCGCCCGGACCCGGCGTCGTGAGCAGGTCCGGCGTGTCGAGCACGGCGGAAACGCGTGATCCGGCCGGCGCCTCGACGTCGATCACGAGCCGGCGGCGCAGCAGCGCGGTCCGCCGCACCCGGCTCGGAGCCTTGAGGCTGAGCTCGGCCGCGCGGCGCCGGAGCGGCCCGCCCTGGCGCTCGCCCGCCGCCAGGCCGAACGGGCTACCCGCGGGCCCGGCTGCCGGCTGCGTGAACGGCCCGCTGATCTCGTACACCGCGCCCGGGCCGGGCGCCCTCGAGGTGTGTGGGTGCGCACGTTGCGACGTGCAGTACATGCGCGTGCCGGAGGGGTCGAACACCACGCCGCAGACCTCAGACCTGTACTCGCCCTCGACGGGGTGAGCCGGGCCGGTGAAGCGCAGGAACGGAGAGACGGCGCGCTCGGGGGTGATCAGCCCGATCTCCATGTTGCCGCCGTCCTCGCAGACGAAGATCTCTCCCGCCGCGGAGACCGTGACGTTGTCGACGGCATCGAGCGAGGAGTCGGGCGCCGCCGCATGGTCGAAGACGATCTCGAGCATTCCCGTGCGCGCGTCGTAGGCCCAGAGGCGCTTGTCGCCCTTGGTCGTGAAGTAGACGACGCCGCCGTCGTGCCAGATGCCCTCGCCACCGTCGAAGCGGGTCATCTCGGGCACCTGCTCGCGGGTGGGCGTCTCCACGGGCGTGGGCGTGGGGTTCGGCAGCGTGCGCCAGCTCACGCTCCCGTCCGCGGCCACCACCGCCACCTCGAGCACGCCCTCGGAGAGGTCGGGATAGGCCGTCGGCGTGAAGCGGTAGAAGCCGCCCTCGCCGTCGTCCTCGGTCAGGTAGACCTGGCGCCCGCCAGGCTCGACCGCCGCCGCCTCGTGGTTGAAGACGCCCAGCGCGGGCCGTGCGCGCGCCGGCAGCACCCCCGCGGGGTCGCACTCCCAGACGAGGCCGGCGGCGTGCTCCTCGCACGAGAGCCAGGTGCCCCACGGAGTGGGCCCGCCGGCACAGTTCGCGTTGGTGCCGCCGAGGATGCGGTAGGCGCTCGTGATCGCGCCGTCCGCCGCGAAGCGGATGGCCGACGTGCCGGCTCCGGTCGCCGAGAGCGACTCCGAGTTCGTGACGAGGATCCAGCCGCCGCCGGCGGCCTGGAAGGTGGCCTGCCCGTCCGGGAACACCGGCCACGGATAGCCGGCCACCGGCGAGAGCCCGCGCGCGATCTCCCGCGAGCTGAACCCGGGCGGCAGCATCAGGCCGTTCGCGTCCGGCGGGCCCAGCGCCCCATACGGGCTCTCACCGGCCCGCGCGGGGGCGGCGAGCGCCTCTCGAAGCAGGCGTGGCGAGCCCGCCAGCGCCCCTGCCGCGAGCGCACCGGAGGCGATCAGCTGACGTCGGCTGATCAGATCCATCGGAACGGGTTGTACCCAATCCAGCCGGTCGATGCGCCAGGTCCCGATGAACGCTCCCCCCGGCTAGCCTTTTCACCATGGCGCAGCCGCTCGAGAGCTTCCCGCTGTTCCCACTCGGGCTGGTGCTGCTGCCGGGGGAACTGGTACCGCTCCACATCTTCGAGGACCGCTACAAGCTGATGATCGGCGAGTGCCTCGACGGGGAGCGCGAGTTCGGGATCATCTGGCTCTCCGACGACGGCCTCAAGGATGTCGGCTGCTCGGCGCGGATAACGCGAGTACTCGAGCGCTTCGACGACGGCCGCCTGAACATCCTCGTTGAGGGCACCCAGCCGTTCAGGCTCACGCGCAGGATCGAGGACCTGCCCTACCCCGCCGGCGACGTCGAGTCGCTCGCGGACGAAGACGAAGACGAAGCGGACGCGGAAGCCCTCGAGCGCGCCCGCTCGCGCTACGCCGACCTGGTCGAAGAGGTCACCGAGACCCGCCCGGAGCCGGATGCGCTTGCGGCGCTCGATGCATACGGGATGGCCGCCACCCTCGAGGTCGCGCCCGAGGCCAAGCAGGCCCTGCTGGAGCTCCGCTCCGAGAGCGGCCGACTCGAGCAGCTGGAGGAGCTGTTCGTCGAGGCGCTCCAGCGCATCAGGATGGCCGAGCGCGCGGCCGAGCGCGCCAGCGGCAACGGCCACCTGAAGGGTTGAGGCGTTTAGGGCCCTGCGGCCCTGGTGATAAACAGCACGCGGCCCTTTGGCTGCGGGACGGCGTTCGCAGGGAACGCCGGGCGCCGGGAGGGCGCCAAATTCTGACTGGAGGAATCGATGCGTAGGGGCATCCTTGGATTGGTCTGTTCGTTGGCGCTCGTGGCCGGTCTCACCGGCACGGCGCAGGCGGCGAAGTACGACGCCGACACGGTGATCGTCAAGTTCGCGGGCGATGTATCGAGCGCGCAGCGAGCGGCGCTCTTCAACACGGCCGGCGTCGACCGCAAGGTCGGCTCGGTGGCCGGCGTGGGCGCGCAGGTGGTGAGTGTTCAGGGCGACCCGGCAGTGGTGGCGCGCCGGCTCAACCGAAGCGCGCTGGTCTCCTACGCGGAGCCCAACTTCATCCTGAGGACGATGGCCGTCCCGAACGACCCGCTGTTCCCTGAGCTCTACGGGCTCCACAACACCGGGCAGACCGGTGGCAGCGCCGACGCTGACATCGACGCCCCCGAGGGCTGGGACGCGGCCGGGCTCGGCGCTTTCCCCGCGACCGGTGGCCCGAAGATCGGCATCGTCGACACGGGCATCGACAGCACCCACACAGAGCTGAGCGGCAAGGCCGTCGACTGCGCCGCGTCGCTCGGGGGGCTCTTGACGAGCGGTACCTGCACGGACGACAACATGCACGGCACGCACGTGGCCGGCACGATCGCCGCCAAGGCGAACAACGGCGCCGGCGTGGCCGGCGTGTCGTTCAACTCGCCGCTGTCGATCTGCAAGGCGCTCTACACGGCGGCGGGCACCGGCCTGACCTCAGACGTCGCCGCCTGCATCGTCTGGGCCCACCAGCGCGGCGCCAAGGTGATCTCGATGAGCCTCGGTGGCGGCGCCTCGACCACGCTCAAGAACGCCGTCGCGGCGGCTTGGCAGAACGGAAGTGCGACCGGCTCCGTCCTGATCGCAGCCGCCGGCAACGACGGCGACGCGACGCTGAACTACCCGGCGGCTTACCCGGAGGTCGTCTCCGTGGCCGCAACCGACCACAACGACGCGCGCGCCTCGTTCTCGAACGCGAACGCGGACGTCGAGGTCGCGGCTCCGGGCGTGAACGTGCTCTCGACGATCCCGGGCGGCCAGTACGCCGAGCTGTCCGGCACGTCGATGGCCACCCCGCACACCTCGGGCGTGGCTGGCGTGCTGTGGCGGCTGTTCCCGGCCGACACAGCGGCGGGCATCCGCAGCCGCCTCGGCGCGGCCGTGGACGACCTCGGCCCGGCCGGACGCGACCCGAGCTTCGGCTTCGGCCGCGTGAACCTCTGCAAGGCGGCCGGCGGAGGCTGCTGAGCGGCTAGTCGACGACCGTAGCGACGCCACCTCGGCGTGGGTCGCCTCCTCCGGTGAGGCGACCCGTGTCGGGGTTGCGCGCCACGGCCTGGGCGCCGCCGAAGAACAGGTTCTGCTCCCCCCAGCGGCGCACCGTCCAGCCGCCACGCTCGAGGCGCTCGAGGGCCGCCTCGTCGACGCCGGGCTCGGCGTCCACCTGCCTCTCCTCCACGTGGATGCGTGGAGCCGACACGGCATCCTGGGCCGGCTGCCCGTGGTCCACCACGCCGAGCACCGTCTGAAGGATCGCCGAGCGGATCCGGTTCGACCCTGCGCTCCCGATGGCGATCTCGGGCCGCCCCTCACGCAGCACCACCGTCGGCGCCATCATGCTCGGCACGCGCGCGCCGGGTGGGTGTTGGTGGAACCCGAGCGGGTTCAGGTCGTGCTCGCCCAGCATGTTGTTCAGGTGCATGCCCGTGCCGGGCACGAGGACGCCCGAGCAGGAGCCGTTCGAGCAGGTGACCGATGCGCAGGAGCCCTCCGCATCCATCACTGAGATGTGCGTCGTGTTACCAAGGCGCGAGCGCACGTCCGTGGCCACCGAGTCGAGCGCCTTCTTGGCCAGGAAGCGCTCCAGGAAGCCCTCGGTGGCGAGGCCCGCGAGGAACTCCTCGTCGCGGGCGCGATTGGTGGACGCGATCACCTCGGCGACCATGTACGGGTCGTGCGGCCGCTCGAGGCGCTCGAGGATCCCGAGCGCGTCCGCGATCAGGATCCCGCCGGACGAGGGAGGCGGATTCGTGATCACCTCGCGACCCCGGTAGGTAACCCTGGCCGGATCGCGCTCGATCACCTGGTATGAGCCGAGGTCCTCGCGGCTCAGCATGCCGCCGCGCTCGAGCACCCAGTCGCTCACCGCGGCGGCCACGTCGCCGCTGTAGAGGAAGGCGGGGCCTTCCGCGCCGAGCCGGTCGAGCAGGTCGCCGAGCTCGGGCAGCCGGATCGTGTCGCCCTCTTCGAGCAGTCGCCCCTCCGGGGCGTAGATCGAGGCGCACTCCGGCGTGAGGGTCAGGATCGGGTGCAGGACCTCGAACAGGAAAGCCTGCATCGGAACCACCTCGATCCCGTCGCGCGCGGCGCGAGCGGGCGCCCCGGTGAGGTCGCCGAGCCGCGCGCTGCCGAACCGCTCGAGGGTCTCGACGAGGCCGAGCGTGGTGCCGTAGGCGCCGCAGGACGCCGGCCCCACGTTGAAGCGCTGCACGGCGTCCTCGCTGAAGCGAACGTCCGCGGGCACGAGCTCCGCGGGCTCGCGCCCTTCGAGGCCGAGGCCGGGCGCGGCGACGAAGAAGTCGAGTACGTGAGATTCACCGCGTGCGTGCACGACCATGAAGCCACCGGCGCCCGGACCGGTGAGCGGCGACTCGGCCACGAACGACATCAGCACGGCCGCAACCGCGGCGTCGACCGCGTTGCCGCCCGCCCGCAGCGCATCGGCTCCGGCTTGCGCCGTGAGCGGATGGCCGGCTGCGACCACCCCCTTCATGTGGGCGAGCCTAGCCGCGCGGCGCTCGTGTTAGCCGCGCGGGAGGAACTCGGGCACGTCCACGTCGGCGAGCGTGCCGGCGGTGACCCGTTCACGCGAGCGACTCACGTGGGGCTCGGTGTCGGCCGGGATGCCGCGACCCTCGCGACGTCCCCGCTCCTCGTCCCGCGGGCGGGCCCGGTGCACGGGCCGGTCGCCGTAGCCGGTGGCCACGACGGTCACCCACACCTGGTCGTCGACCTTGTCGTCGACCATGGCGCCGAAGATGATGTTCGCGTCGGGATGCGCCGCCTCGGCCACCGCCTTCGCGGCCTCGTTGACCTCCCAGAGCGACAGGTCTCGGCCGCCGGTGATCGACAGCAGGATCGAGCGTGCTCCCTCCAGCGAGGTCTCGAGCAGTGGCGACTCGATCGCGTGCTCCACCGCGTCCATCGCGCGCCGGTCGCCCGAGCCCATGCCGATGCCGAGCAGCGCCTGACCCGCCTGGGACATGATCGTCCGCACGTCGGCGAAGTCGAGGTTGATCAGGCCCGGAAGCGTGATCAGGTCGGAGATGCCCTGCACACCCTGGCGCAGGACGTCGTCCGCCACGCGGAACGCGTCGACCATGGAGGTGGACTTGTCGAGCACGGACAGGAGCCGGGCGTTGGGGATCACGATCAGCGTGTCGACCTCGCGGGCGAGGTCGTCCACGCCCTGATCGGCCTGCTCACCGCGACGCGCGCCCTCGAACGAGAACGGCTTGGTGATGATGCCGACTGTGAGCGCACCCACCTCGCGGGCGATGCGCGCCACGACGGGCGCCGCGCCGGTGCCGGTGCCGCCGCCGGCGCCGGCGGCGATGAACACCATGTCCGAGCCCTTGAGGTGGCTCTTGATCTCGTCGTAGTCCTCGAGCGCGGCGGCGCGGCCGAGGTCGGGGTTCGACCCGGAGCCGAGCCCGCGCGTGGCGTCGCCGCCGATGTGGAGCCGCGTGCTGGCGGACGAGCCCTCCAGCGACTGGACGTCGGTGTTGAGCGCGATGAACTCCACGCCCTCGACCTGGGCCTCGATCATCCGGTTGACGGCGTTCACGCCGGCACCGCCCACGCCGAGCACCCGCAGCACGGGCTCGGTCGGACGCTCGGGCCGCGACGGGACGAACGGCTCCGGCTCGTGTTCGAGCTCACGGGTGGCCGGGACGGGACTGCGTTCAAGGATGTTCTCGGGAATGTCCTGGGAGAAGACGGCCTTGAGCCGCTCCTCCGGACTGCGCACACCACCGTCGTAGCGATTGCCGCGACGCTCCTCGCGCTCCTGCGCGCGGCGAGCGGCCTCGGTCCTGCGACCGCCGAGGTCGTGCCCCTCGGTCTGCGCCTGCGGCTCGGGCACGTGGCGCGTGACCTGCGGCGCGGGCCCGCCCTCCGGCAGCGGCCGACCGAGCTTCGGCTCGTGCTCAGGGGCACGCTCCTCCTCAGGGGGGCGCTCCTCCTTGCGCGGCTTCTGCTCGTGACGAGCTTCGTCCTCCTCCGTCTTGCGGAAGAGCTGCGCCAGGGGACCCTCGCGCATGCTCGCCCTCTTACCGCTTGACATTCGCCAGGACCTCCTCCGCTAGCTGCCGGTAGGCGTAAGCCGCCTTGCCGTTGGGGTCGTACTTGAGCACCGACATGCCCTTCACAGGGGCCTCGGCGAAACGAACGGTCTTGTTGATGCGCGACGCAAAGACGCGGTCACCGAAGTTCTCCTCGAGGATCTCGATCGCCTCCTTGGCGTGCACGGTGCGATTGTCCACGAGCGTCGGCAGGATGCCCTCGATCTCGATGTCGGGGTTGAGCTCCTCGCGCACCATGGACAGCGTGTTCTGGAGCTGGATCAGCCCGCGCATGGACAGATACTCGCACTGGACGGGGACGATCACCTTCTGCGAAGCCGTGAGGGCGTTGATCGTGAGCAGCCCGAGGCTCGGTGGAGTGTCGATGAAGACATAGTCGTAGTCGTCCCGGATGGGCTCGAGCGCCTTCTTCAGCGAGCGCTCGCGGCCGATCATCGTAGACATCGCGATCTCGGCGCCGGCCAGGTCGATCGAGGCGCAGGCCACGTCGACCTCGCGCTTGCGAATCACCTCGCGTATCGAAAGCTGGTGAACGAGCACGTCGTACATCGACGCCTCGAGCGAGTCCGGGTCGATGCCCTGACTCATCGTGAGGTTGCCCTGGGGGTCGAGGTCGACGCAGAGCACTCGGTGCCCGCGCTCGACGAACGCCGCCGCCAGGTTGAGCGTCGTGGTGGTCTTCGCCACCCCACCCTTCTGGTTGGTGAACGCGATGACCTTAGCCTTGGGCGTCGTCACGGGTTCCTCCGCATCAAGTCCATTACGCAAGCGGTATTCGCACGCCCTGGGCGGAATCCTTCACCCTTCGCGTCCGATGCCTTCGCTATTGGACAAGCGGCTCGTCCTCGTGACGGGCAAGGGCGGCGCCGGAAAGACGACCGTAGCGGCCGCCCTTGGGTTGATCGCGGCACGGCGCGGCAAGCGCGTGGTGCTGTGCGAGGTGGCGGAGCAGAGCCGCCTTCCCGACCTTCTGGAGCGCCTCCAGCCCGAGGAGCTGCACCATGTGTCCGTCGAGCCCGAGCGCGCAAAGGAGGAATGGCTCCGCTATCAGCTCAAGTCGCGCACCCTGGCCGCGGTGCTCGGCGGAAGCGGTGTGTTCCAATACCTGACCGCGGCGGCTCCGGGCCTCACCGAGCTCGTGACGATGGGCAAGGTCTGGGACCTCGCGCAGATCGAGCCGCGCACCGGCGGGCCCGCGTACGACCTTGCGATCGTCGATGCCCCGGCCACCGGCCACGGGCTCGCAATGCTGCGCGCGCCGAGCACGTACGCGAACATCGCGCGCGTCGGGCCGGTGGGCCGCCACGCCGAGCGAATCGACTCCTTCATGCGCGATCCCGCCCAGACGGGCGTGCTGACGGTCGCGCTCCCCGAGGAGATGCCCGTGAACGAGACCGTGGAGTTCGAGCGGGCGCTTCGGCGCGACCTCGACATGGCGCTGGACGCGATCGTCGTGAACGCGCTGCATCCATCACGGCTTAAGACCCAGGACGTGCGCCGGCTCGACGACACGGGCGGTGGCTCCAAGGTCGCGCGCGCGGCGATCGACACGGCCCTGGCCGAGCACCGGCGGGCCCGAGCGGAGCACGCGACAGGTGCGGCGCCTCCGGCGGGCCGCGAGCGCGCCGGTGATCACGCTGCCGCGGGTGTTCGAGCCGGAGCTGCGCCGTGAGGACGTGGAGCGGCTGTCCGTGGAGCTGGAGCGCAAGCTGTGATCGCCGACTGGCTCGCGCGCAAGGAGGTCTGCATCTGCGCCGGCTCGGGCGGGGTCGGCAAGACCACCGCGTCCGCCGCCATCGCGCTCGGCATGGCCGCGCGCGGCAAGAAGGTGGCCGTGCTCACGATCGACCCGGCCAAGCGACTGGCGAACTCGCTCGGGCTGCCGGAGCTCGGGAACGAGGAGCGGCTCGTGAAGGCCGACGTCGAGGGCGAGCTCTGGGCCATGATGCTCGACCCGAAGCGCACGTTCGACGAGCTGGTGGAGTGGCACGCGCCCGACGAGCGCACCCGCGACGCCGTGCTCTCGAACCGCATCTACCAGGAGCTCTCGAACGCCGTGGCGGGCTCTCAGGAGTACATGGCGATGGAGAAGCTCCACGAGCTCCATCAGGAGGGCCGCTACGACCTGCTCGTGCTCGATACCCCGCCCACTCGCAACGCGCTCGACTTCCTCGACGCCCCCAAGAAGCTGGCGGCGTTCATCGACTCGCGAACGCTCCAGCTGTTCACCACGCCCGGGATGCTCGGGCTGAAGGTGCTCGGGCGCGGCTCAGGCGTGGCCCTCTCGGTGCTGAAGCGCGCCACCGGCATCGACCTGCTGGAGGACCTGTCGTCCTTCTTCTCGAGCTTCGGCGACATGGCCGAGGGATTTCGCGAGCGCGCCGAGGGCGTGAACGCGCTGCTCGCCGACAGCCGCAGCGCGTTCGTGCTCGTCACGTCTCCGCGCGCGGACGCCGTGGAGGAGGCGGCCTGGTTCCACCATCGCCTGCTGGACGCCGGCCTTCCCTTCGCCGGCGTGGTGGCCAACCGCGTGCACCCGCCGCTTCCCAGGGGCAATCCCGGCGCCGAGCTCCAGAGGCTGATCGGTGACGACGCGCTCGCCGGGAAGGTCCTGCGCACATTCGAGGAGCAGCGCCGCCTGGCCACGCAGGACCGCAAGAACCTCGCGGAGCTGCGCCGCAGGCTCGGCCGCAAGCCGATGATCGAGGTGCCGCACCTGGACGACGACGTCCACGATCTGGACGGACTGCGGCGGATGGACGAATACCTGTTCGGCTAGGAGGGTCTAGCTACAGCTGGTCTCCGCTCGCGGCGCCGCTGCGCCAGCGCTTACGGCAGCGGTGAAGGGTAGGCCGACAACTCGCCACTCGACCTCTTTCGAAGCGGGTGAGGCGCCCTGCCGCGCCAATCGAATGCAATATGCCGCCGTTGGGGTCAGACCGGCGCCGAGAAGTCCTCGGGATCGTCCCAGCCCCAGTCGGCCGACTCCGTGACCCCGTCCAGCTGGTGCTGCGCCGGCGGGGTGGGTGCCGCGACCGCCTCGAGCTCCGCGGTGTCGGGCTCGGAATCGAGCTCGGCCTCGTAGTCGGGCGCCGGGTCGTGGTCGGGATCCGGCTCGTATTCGGCCTCTGGGCCGAAATCGAGGTAGGGCTCGGATTCGTGCTCGTGCTCCGGCTCGCGCTCGGCTGCCCGCTCGAAGCGCGGTTCCTTGCGCAGGTCGCGCGCCTCGATCTCGTGAAGCTCGCCCTCCTGGGTGTCGCCATCCATGAACGGCTCCGACCCGGACTCCACCAGTATGTCGTCGGCCACGCCCCTGAGGTCCGCCTCCAGATAGCCGCACAGTACGTCGCGCAGCAGGGCGCGCAGGTGGTTCTCGGCCTCGTCCACGAGCTCCCGCGGAGACTCCGCGTCGGGGCGCGCGCCGGTGGCGCCGCCCATCACGTAGCGCTCCAGCGCGAGGGCAGCCTCGAGGCGATGCTGAAGGTCGCGGCGCCCGCCCTCCTCGGCGCACAGCGCCGCCAGCCGCAGTGCCATGCTGGCCTGGCCGGCCGGTGTGGTGGCGTCGAGCAGAGCGCGCAGCGCGAGCAGGTAGTCGGACAGCGCCTGCGCCTCCATGCTCCGCTCGCAGCCGAGCTCGAAGCGGTCGAGCGCCCACGCGACGGTCTCGGGCGGGCGCGCGCCATCGATGGCCGCGAAGAACTCCCGGAAGGCCTGCTCCTCGCCCTCGGCGAGCAGCCAGTCGGAGCCACGCGGCGGTGCACCGGAGCCGAGGGAGAGCGGCTGCCAGCGCCCCTCATCAGTCTGACGCCAGCCGGGCGCCCCGAGGACCACTCCGCCGGGAGCCCAGAGCCGCAGCGCCGTGACCACGGCGGTGAAGCGCTCGGCGGCCTCCTCCGTCGGAATCAGGTCGTCCGCAGGGGCGTCGCGCTCGAGCACGCACAGGAGCTCGGAGTTCTCGTGGGGGCCGTCGAAGCGGTCCCCACGCACGAGCGACAGGCCCTCACCGAGCTCAACCCGCTCCGCATCCATCCATGCCCCGCGCAAGGGCGCGATCACACGCGCGCGTACCGCGTCGCGGTAGAGCGTGACCTCCACCTCGCGGTACACCCGCTCGAAGCGCTCCTCGGGAAATCCGAAGCTGGTGGCGTCCTCGTAGAGTCGCTCGAGCATCGCCTGGAGCGCGGGCTCGGCCTGCTCGCCGCGCAGCCCGTTCACACGCAGCCACGCGGAGGCGCCCGCCCCGAGCTCATGGCATGCCTGCGCGCAGGCCGGGAGCTCGCGCAGGCGCGGCCAGCGCTCCGAGAGGAACGCGCCGGTGCGCGGCTCGTAGCGGTAGAGGGCTGGACCTCGGCCGCTGCCTTCGTCGACAACGTCGAACTCGACCTCGGCGCCGGCCTTCTGGTCGTCTGTGAGAAGCGCGGCGGCCTCCAGCGCGAAGTTCCGCAGCGCCTCGTGGAGAGCACGGTTACGCATGCAGCGCGGTTTCGGCGCGCCGCGGGAGTGTCCTGCCGGACGGGTGGAGCTAAGCGGCCACGGGCTCGCGCCCGGACGCCGGCGTGGCCGCGCAGTCGTCCACGCCGAGCCACTCGCGCCCGTAGCGGCGCATGTCCTCGATCAGCGGCACGATCGCCATCCCCTTCGGCGTGAGCGAGTACTCCACGCGCGGGGGTACCTCGGGAAAGGTGTGGCGCTCGACGATGCCCTGCTCCTCGAGGGCGCGGAGGCGAAGCGAGAGCGTCCTCGGACTGATGCCCGCGAGCGAGCGCTCGAGCTCGCAGAAGCGGCTGCGGCCGTCGGCGAGGTCACGGATCACAAGGATCGTCCACTTGCCACAGATGATGTCCGCGGTGGCGCAGACGGGGCAGGTGGGATCGGCCATAAAGGGCAGTCTATCGCAAGACTTCAGGAACTGAAGTAATGCGGCCGGCGGCTCCCGCGCGGGACGCCGCCGGCCCTTTCCTCCCTCAGGATCAGCCGCCGAGATTGCCCAGCAGACCGCCGCCGCCACCGCTACCGCCGGCAGCGGCCGCCGTCACGCGGCCCTCGCTCGGCTGCACCAGCACCCAGCCCTGGCCCGAGAACGACATCTGCACGCTCTCGCCGGAGCCGCGCCCGATGAGGTTCTTCAGCTTGATGTCGGTCTTGATGCCGGTCTGGACGCTGGACGCCCACGTGATCGCCGCCTGCGGGTCGGCGAACGTCGGGGCGTCGGCGGTGTTCAAGAGCACCGGCGGGCCGTCGGAGATGATCGCCACCCAGCCGGTGCCGTTCAGCGCGGTGTTGAAGAGGCCGCCGCCCATCATTCCGGACACGCCCTCCACGCGCTTGATGTCCCAGTCGATGCCCGAGTCGAATGCGAGCAGGTTGGAGCCGTTCACGGTGATGGCGTCGTTCTCGAGGTAGATGAGGTGGATGTCCTGCGCCGTGTCGGCCAGGAACACCTCCCCCGTCCCGGACATCTTCATCAGCGTCGTGCCCTCGCCGGAGACGGCCTTCTTGACCATTCGGCTTAGGCCACCCGAGCCCGCGTGCTCGAACGACACGTCGCCCTGGTAGGCGACCATCGCGCCGGCCTTCGCCTGGATCGTCACCTGGTTGAGGCTCACCTTCAGCAGCTTGGAGTTCTGAAGTGCGAACGGCTGCTCGGACTGCGTTTCCTGAAACTCGCCAAGGGTGCTCTGCACCTGGCCTCCTTCAATTTCGTCGTGGGGACTCGAACACTCTGGGGCAGGGCAGGTGGTGCGTCAAGGGCAATTTGTCGAGTACTCTGAATTCTCTTGCTCCGCCGACTGCTTCTTTCAGTGGCCATGCTGCTCGTGGTCGTGCCGGTGGCGCGCGCGGCTGATCCGATCATGCCGCTGTCCGAGGTCCGCCAGGGGATGAGCTGCACCGGCCTCTCGGTGATCCAGGGCACGACGATCTCGTCCTTCGACGTCGAGATCCTGGACGTAATCGCCCCGGAGGCCGGGCTGAGCGGTCCGCGCATCCTGATCCGGGTGTCCGGACCGGCCGTCGACGAGACCGGGATCGGACCCGGTTTCTCGGGCTCGCCTGTGATCTGCGACGGGCGCAACGCCGGCGCGATCTCAGAGGGCCTCGGCGAGTACGGCAACCACGTGGCGCTGGCCACGCCGATCGAGGGAATGCTCGAGGGACCGCCCCACGGCCCCTGCCAGCGCGCGGCGCGACCCCGCGCTGCTGCGAGCCGCACGCCCGCTCCAGACTCCGCTCACGGTGTCGGGGCTGACCGGCCCGGCGAGGACGCTGGTGGAGCGGGCGGCCAAGCGCGCGAAGCGCCCTCTGCTGATCGCGCCCGCCGGCCCGGCGGGCGGATACGCGCCCGTGGAGCTGCGCCCCGGCGCCGCGCTGTCCGCCGCGATCTCCACGGGTGACCTCGGGCTCGGCGCCGTGGGAACCGTGACCTACCGCGACGGCGAGGACATCTGGGCGTTCGGCCATCCGTTCGAAGGCCTCGGGCGGCGTGCTCTGTTCCTGACGGACTCCTACATCTACACGGTGATCCAGAACCCGGTCGGCGTGCCGGAGCTCGGAGCCGTGACCTACAAGCTGGCCGCGAGCGACGGACACGTGCTCGGCTCGATCACGAGCGACACCGTGGACGCGATCGCGGGCAAGGTCGGCACGGAGCCGCCCTCGTTCCCGCTCCACATCGACGCGCGCAACCGCGCCGGCGAGCGCCTGACGCTCGACTCCCTGCTCTCCGACGAGCGCGACCTCGGCTACGGCGCCGGCCTCTCGTTCGTGGCCCCGCTCGGCGTGACCCAGGCGCTGGGCACGCTGATGAGGGACTTCGGGCCGATCACGTTCCGCATGTGCGCTCGCTTCCGCGTACGGCAGCTACGCGACCCGATGGGCTTCTGCAACACCTACTTCTCGGTGGACGATGCCGTTAGCCACCTCTCCGAGGCCGGCGCGATGATCGACTTCTTCGACCTCGCGCCGCTGCACGTGGAGCGCACGGCGGTCAGCGTCCGCGCGCACGCGGGTCTCAAGCAGGACGTGCTGATCGGCGCCCGCGGGCCGCGCCGGGCGCGCAGGGGGCAGCGCATCCGTGTGCGGCTCACCGTGCAGCGCCGCCGTGGAGCGCGGCGGAACGCTCACCGTGCCCGTGCGCGTGCCGCGCTCGCTGCGGCCCGGAGTGCACCGGCTCACCTTCACCGGCACCGGCAACGGCTTCTCCGATGATGCGCTGATCGAGGAGCTGATCGAGGTGTTCGTGGGCGAGCTGGGCGGAGGCGGAGGATCGTCAGAGCCCCGCACCGTGCGTCAGCTCGCTCGCCAGATCAAGCTCTTCCGGCGGCCGCTCGGGATCCAGGCGCGCTTCAAGCGCCGCGATCCGCAGCTCGTCCGTCGCTCGAGCGAGGTGAGCTTCGAGGGACGGGTCAGAATGACGCTGCGGGTTACGCGCCGGGCGCGCTGACGCTCGGCTGCGCGCCGTTCGCCGCGGGGGCGTCCGGGGCGTCCGTCGCTGCTCGTCCTCGTCGCCCTGGAACACGGACTCGGCCGAGCTGCTGCGCATGCCGTCGGAGGACACGAGCAGCTTGAAGTCGTGCGGATGCGTGGACGCCTTGAGCGCGTCCTGCATCGAGACCCTGCCCTGCTGTACGTGGTGGAGCAGCGCCTGGTCGAAGGTCTGCATCCCGTAGTACGCGCCCTCGGAAATCACCTCGGGCAGCTTCCCGGTCTCCTCCGGGTTCGTGATCATGTCCTTCACGCGTCCGGTCATGCGCAGGATCTCGCACGTGGCCACGCGGCCCAGCCGGTCGGGCGTGGGCACAAGCCGCTGGGAGATGACTGCCTTGAGCGTGCCGGCGAGCATTGAACGCGCCTGGCGCTGCTCGGCCTGCGGGAAGAAGTCGATGATGCGGTTCACGGACTCGGCCGCGTCGACGGTGTGGATGGTCGAGAGCACGAGGTGGCCGGTCTCGGCCGCGGACAGGGCGGTACGAACCGTCTCCTCGTCGCGCATCTCGCCGACCAGGATCACGTCCGGGTCCTGGCGCAGCACGCGGCGGAGGGCGCGCGCGAACGACGCGGTGTCCTCGCCGACCTCGCGCTGGTTGATGATCGACGTCTTGTCGCGGTGGAGGAACTCGACGGGGTCCTCGATCGTGACGATGTGCTTCGCGTAGTTCGAGTTGATGTGGTCGATCATCGACGCGAGCGTCGTGGACTTACCGGAACCGGTGGTACCGGTGAGCAGGATCAGGCCGCGCTCCTCGTCGGCGATCTCTGAGATCACCGCCGGCAGCAGCAGCTCCTCGACGGTCTTGATCTGGAAGGGAATGGCACGGCAGACGAGCGACACCGACCCGCGCTGCACGAACGCGTTCACGCGGAAGCGCGCCACGCCCGGCACCGAGTAGGAGAAGTCCACCTCGCGCTCGGTGCGGAACGCCTCGAGCTTCGCCTCGTCCGTGAGCATGTGGAAGAGGGTGGCCTCTGTGTCCGCGGGCTTGAGCTGCTCGGTGCCCTCGATGGGCTCGAGCTTGCCGTAGCGGCGGACCATGGGCGGAGCGGGGACCTTGAGGTGGAGGTCTGACGCCTCCAGCTCGATCACCTTAAGCAGGGCGGAATCGACGTCGAACATGCCCTTTGCATCGGCTTTCCAGCGCGGGCCTTGAGGGCTGGAGCGCGTATTGGACGAGCCTTTCGCGACCTCGGACCGCGCTCGGCGCTCGGAAAAGACAGCACTGAGGGGATCGAGTCGAAAAGGTAGGTCTCGATGCGTCCACCCACGGGGTGAGGCGTCTTGACCCTGATGGGGAACGAAAAACGGACGAACCCCCTCCACGAAGGGATCGAGATCGAGGTTTTCGACCTCCACCGCCCTGACCAGCTGCTGTAAGGGCCCTGGCCCTGGCCGGCGCGACGGGGAAGCGCAGCGCCTAGGCCACGTCGCGGAGCTTCTGCGCCTCCGCGAGTGACTGCAGCTTCTTGAGCGACTGGTTCTCGATCTGGCGGATCCGCTCGCGCGTGACGTTGAACGTGCGGCCCACCTCGTCGAGCGTGCGCGGGTGCTCCCCGCCCAGCCCGTAGCGCAGCTCGAGCACGCGGCGCTCGCGGTACGAGAGGTTCTCGAGCGCCTCGCGGAGCGCTTCCTTCGTGAGGATCTCGGCGGCGCGCTCGTAGGGGGACTCGGCCCGCTCGTCGGCGATGAACTGGCCGAACTCGGACTCCTCCTCGTCGCCGACCGGCTTCTCGAGCGAGACCGGCGCCTGTGCCGAGCGCTTGATCGACTCGACCTCCTCGGGCTCGATGCCGGTGTGCTCGGCGATCTCCTCCGGGGTGGGCTCGCGCCCAAGCTCGGTGACGAGCTTGCGCTCTGCGCGGCCGATCTTGTTGAGCTTCTCGACCACGTGCACGGGGATGCGGATCGTGCGCGCCTTGTCGGCGAGCGCGCGGGCGATCGCCTGGCGGATCCACCAGGTGGCGTAGGTCGAGAACTTGAAGCCCTTGCGGTAGTCGAACTTCTCCGCGGCACGGACCAGGCCGAGCGTGCCCTCCTGGATCAGGTCGAGGAAGGGCAGGCCCTGGTTGCGGTAGTTCTTCGCGATCGAGACGACGAGCCGCAGGTTGGACTCCACCATCTTCTGCTTCGCGTCGAGGTCGCCGCGCTCGATGCGCTTGGCGAGGTCGACCTCCTCCTGCGCCGTGAGCAGCCGCACCTTGCCGATGTCCTTCAGGAACAGCTGAAGGGAGTCGGTCGTCATGTCCGGCTTCAGGTCGATCGTCGCCTTCTTGCGCCGGCTGCGGCGGTCGACGGCGCGCTCGACCACGGGCGCGGCGTGCGTCGGGTCGTCCTCGACGAGCTCGATCTCGGACTTCTCGAAGTAGCCGTGCAGCTCCTCGATGTCGCCCTCGTCGAGCTCAACTTCGGCGAGCGCGGTGGCGACCTCGGCATAAGTGAGCACGCCTGTGGCCTGCCCCTTGACGACGAGGAGCTTTACCTCCTCAAGCTCTTGCAGATCGGCTACAGACATCCTTTTCCTTGCGGCGCGCAGGGCCCAGCGCAAGGGCGCCGGGCCCATTCAAACAGTCGATGTACACAGTAACGCTACAGATAGTGAAGTCAAGCGGCCTAAAGCGGAATTTCCACTGACTAGCCAGTCAACCAGTTGGTACCTCACACGACTCTATCGGTGCGGTCACAGGTCTCATGTACCCAGGATGCGCACGACTAGAATCCCCGGCCATGACGGATGACGAAGGAGTGCTCGGAAACCTGCCCCGTTCGCGGCCGGGAAAGCGCAGCGAGAAGCGGGATTCGGGTGGCAGGCCGGCCAAGTCGGCGAGCAAGGCGGCGGCCAAGGCGGAGGCCGGCGGGAAGGCGGCGGCGAAGGCGCCGCAAGCCTCCAAGTCGGCTCGCTCCAAGTCGGCTCGCACCAAGGCGGCTGGCACCAAGGCGCGGCCCGCCCCGGTGCGCCGCAAGCCTGCCGAGGCCGCGCCGCAGACGTCCGGCGACGCCGTGTCGAGCGCCGTGCGTACCGCCGCGACGGTCGCCGCCACCGGCGTGCGCGTGGCCGGTGCCGTGACGCAGGAGATCCTGCGCCGGCTGCCACGCCCCTGAGCAATGTCCTCCGCAGCGGGGACCCGCGGTCAATCCGAGGTATGCTGACTCCAATGGCCCCAGGCGCGAAGCGACCGCCTCGCTGCCTGATCGTGGATGACCATCCGGTGGTGCGCGCTGGCGTTCGCGCGGTCCTCGAGCAGGCATTCGACCGCGTCGAGATCTCGGATGCCGAGTCGATCGACGACGTGGGCGACGCGGCGAGTGACGGCGGCGCGCCGGACGTCGTGATCATCGATCCCTGGCGCGCCGGCGTGGACGTCGGGGACATAGTCGGCCGCCTCCAGAGCCAGGTGAAGGCGCCGATCGTGATCTTCACCTCTGACGGGGGCGCGCGGCTGCTGGCCGAGGCGCTCAAGGCGGGAGTCAAGGGTTACGTGCGCAAGGACTCCCCGTCCGAGGACCTGGTGCGTGCGATCGAGGCGGCCCGGAGCGGCGAGTTCTACGTGGACCCCGGACTGTCCTCGACCATCGTGCTCGACGAGGGCGACCGCACGCTCAGCGCCCGCCAGCGCGAGATCCTTCAGATGCTCGCCGACGGCATGCAGACGGACGCTGTGGCGGAGAAGCTCGGCCTCTCCACCGAGACGGTCCGCACCCACACGAAGCGAATCCTGGCGAAGCTCGAGGCGTCCACGCGCACCCAGGCCGTCGCCATCGGCATCCGCCACGGCCTGATCGAGTAGCGCGGTCAGCCCCAGTGGCGGGCGCATGCCAGGCGGCCACCGCAGAGCGGGGCCATGCGTTCGTGCACCGCGCCGAGCCCGATCGCCACGAACCTGCGCGTCTCACAGTCGACGGCGCCCTTGCCCTGGAGGCGGCCCGCGCCTCGAAACTCGATCTGCCCGAGGCCGTTTGCGAACCCGACGATCACGCCTTGCAGCCGGAGCGGACGGCCGGCTGGCGGTCGCCCGAGCCGCGCGAGCATCTCCCGGTCGATGAGGAGCGCTGCCGCGGCCTCCTCGTCGTGGCGATTCAGGGCATCGAAAAGCTCGTCGAGGAGCCGAGCGACCTCGGCCGGCCGGCAACCGCTTGGCAGCGAGCGCCCGCGGTCACGGTCGGGAGGCTCGCCCGCGTCTGGAGACTCTGCCGCACACCCGATCGCCGTCGCGGCGAGCAGGAGGCACACCGTGATCGCCGCGCGTGTCATACACCGCCTACACCGGGGCGGGCGATGCGGTTCCGGCGCTAGGTGGTGGCCTCCTCGGCCGTGACGCCCTGCGTGCCGGGTGGGTCGCCCAGCGCGATGCCCTCGCCGGCGGCCTTCGCGCGGTACATGGCGCGATCCGCGGTGTCGATCAGCGCCTCGGCGTCGTCGCCGTGCTCCGGCGATGCGGCCACGCCGATGGACATCGTCACGGGCGGATCGCCTGGGGTGGCCACCTCCTCCTCCACCGCCGTCGCGAGGCGGGCCGCGAGCTTCGCGGCGCTCTTCAGGTCCTGCTGCGGGAGCAGGACGCAGAACTCGTCACCGCCGATGCGCGCCGCCGTGTCCACCGACCGGATCGAGCGGCGCAGCGACATCGCGACCTGCATCAGCACGCGGTCGCCTGCCTGGTGGCCGTGCGAGTCGTTGATCCGCTTGAGCCCATCGATGTCCATCAGCAGGAGGCCGAAGGGGTGGCGATAGCGCTTGTGGACGTCGAGCAGGATGCCGAGCTGGCGTTGGAGCGCGCGCAGGTTTCCGAGGCCGGTGAGCGGGTCTGTGTTGGCCTGCGACTCGAGCTCGCGCGAGCGCGTCTGTACGTGCGCCTCCATCGCGGCCGCCTGAATCGCACCGGTGGCCTCGACGAGCTGCTCCACGGCCTCGGCGAAGCGCTCGGGGTCGGTCTCGCCGATCTCCTCGCGAAGCGCGTGCACCAGCACGCTTTGGAGCGCGGCAAGGTCGCGTGCCACGTCGGCCGCCCGCACCTCGCTTCCACCGGCGCGAAGAGCCGCGAGCGACGCGGCGCGCTCGACCTGATCCTTTGGCAGGTCGTAGGGATCGCCCTCCCCCTCCCACGCCCGCCGGACGATGTCGCCGATAAGCTCGGGAAGCTCACGAGCGATGCGCTCGGTGGGCAGCTCACGGATCTCGTCCAGCGTCGCGCGCTCGATCAAACGGACGAGCCAGGCCTTGGCCAGCTCGTCCCGCGACCTGTCCAAGCGCGCGAGGGGTCCCCGGATGGATGTCATCTGCGCCGGATCGTACCCTCGGAAACGGCGGACGGGGGCGGCTTTCGGAGAAGATTGCTCCAGTGACCGACCTGATCTCGATCGACGAAGCCCGCCGACGGGTCCTGAAGGCCGTCACCCGCCTCGGGGACGAGGACGTTCCGCTCGACCTCGCGCTCGGTCGAGTGCTCGCCGAGACCGTGACGAGCGGCATCGACGTGCCGCCCTTCGACAGCTCGGCGATGGACGGCTACGCGCTGATCGCGGGGCCGGAGGCGGAGCTCGAGGTGATCGGCGAAGCGCGCGCCGGACACCCCGCCGCCGAGACGGTCCGCCCGGGGGCGGCGATCCGGATCTCGACAGGCGCGCCGGTGCCCGAGGGCGCGAACGCCGTGGTCCCGATCGAGCGAACAACAGCAGTGAAGAGCTCCACTCGATCCAGGTTGACCCGCGCTATGCGGGGCAAACCTGGAGAGAGTCGCGTTCGGGTGGCCGAAATCGAGGCCGGCGCCAATATCCGCCGGGCCGGTGAGGACATCGTTGTCGGTGCTGTCGTTCTGGAACCGGGCGCCGTGCTCGGCCCCGCCGAGCTGGGCGTCGCGGCGTCGGTGGGCCGCCCCTCGCTGCGCTGTGCGCGACGCCCGCGCGTGTTCGTGCTGGTCACGGGCGACGAGCTGACCGCGCCGGGCGAGCCGCTCGGACCGGGTGGGATCTACGGCTCGAACGGCTTCGCGCTCACGGCGCAGGTCGAGCGCGCGGGCGCGGCGCTTGCGGGCCGTGGCACCGTGCCCGACACGCCCGAGGGCACGCGGGCGGCGCTCGGCGAGGCGCTGGAGGCCGCCGACGTGGTGATCGTGTCGGGGGGCGTGTCTGTGGGCCCGCACGACCACGTGAAGGGCGCCCTGCGCGACCTGGGCGTGGAGGAGCACTTCTGGGGCGTTCGCCTGCGCCCCGGCAAGCCCACCTGGTTCGGCGCGCGCGACCGCACGCTTGCGTTCGGGCTGCCGGGCAACCCGGTGTCGGCGATGGTCACCTTCCAGCTCTTCGCACGCCCGGCGCTTGCGGCGCTCCAGGGCGCCCCGCCCGACGCCGCGCGCGCGACCGCCGTGCTCGCCCACCCCGTGGCCCGCAACCCGCGCCGCGACGAGGCGATGAGGGTGCGACTCCGGCACGCCGATGAGGGGCTCGTGGCCGAGCCAACGGGCGCGCAGGGCTCGCACATGCTCACCTCGATGCTGGGCGCGGACGGTCTCGCGATGATCGGAGCGGGCGACGGCGAGCTGGCGGCCGGCGAGCGCGTCGAGGTGGAGCTGCTGTGAGGCCGCGCGACCCACGCCGACTGCTCGAACGCCATCGCCGCGCGCGTGCACGCGTGTCGATCGTGAACGTCCCGCAGTCGGGTTATTCGCAGGACGGGGCGGTTGGGAGCAGACAGGTGGCCGAGGTGGTCCTGCCGCGCGCGGAGCTCGAGAAGATCTGGTCGCCCGAGTACCTCGAGCGGCTTGCGCGCACCTACTGGAGCTTCCTTTCGCGCTTCTCGCTCGGGCTGATCCGGGTGCTCTACAGCGAGGACTCGCGCGAGGTCGTCTTCCTCCGGCGCCCCTTCATCCTGCTGCGCTTCCAGGCGCCGGAGTACAAGATCGACGCCGACGGCGGCTCGGTCACGTGGCCGATCAACCGCGGCGTGCTCGTGGCGAGGCACGGCAGAGGCCGCGGCTTCCTGCGGCTCGCCGTGCGCCGCGAGCCCGTGGCGGACGGCGCCGGCGAGGTGACGCTGCTCGTGTCGTCGGAGGTCATGAACTTCTACCCCACGATCGCGGCGCGCTTCAGGCGCTGGATCTATGAGCAGACGCAGCTACGGATCCACGTGATCGTGACGCACGCGTTCCTGCGCTCGCTCGCCAACCTCGAACTGGAGCCGTCCCGCGTCGGCGCGCTGCGCGCGGCCGCGGAGGCGGCGATCACCGCAGCCGCTCGGCAGTGATCTCGCGCAGCTTCTCGCGGTCGTGGCGCGCGGTGATCCTGCGGACGGTGCCGGTCCGGGAGCGCATCGAGATCGACTCCGTGGTGGCGCCCCCCGGGCCCACGTAGTGCACCCCGTCGAGCATCTCCCCGTCCGTCACGCCGGTGGCTGCGAAGAACACGTCCGTGCCCGACACGAGGCGGTCCTTGTCGAGCGTCTCCTCCAGGTCGTAGCCACCCTCGAGCGCCGCCGTGCGCTCCTCGTCTGAGCGCGGCCACAGGCGGCCGAGGATCTGGCCGCCGGTGCACTGGATGGCCGCCGCCGCGAGCACGCCCTCCGGAGTGCCGCCGATCCCGAACAGGAGGTCGACCGGCGAGTTCTGGGTCACGGCCACGAGCGCGGCGGACACGTCACCGTGCGGGATCAGCCTGATGCGAGCGCCGACCTCGCGGATCTCGCGCATGTAGTCCTCGTGCCGG
Organism: uncultured Thermoleophilaceae bacterium; assembly: GCA_963837445.1. Taxonomy (GTDB): domain Bacteria; phylum Actinomycetota; class Thermoleophilia; order Solirubrobacterales; family Thermoleophilaceae; genus JACVRW01. The sequence continues at coordinate 489,391 of CAWINK010000021.1, forward strand.
TCGCGGTCGAGCATGATCACGACGAGGTCGCCCACGTCGACGCCCTTCTCCTTGGCCATCAGCTGGAGCGTCTCGCCGATCGGGCGGTCCAGGTCGAGCAGGTGCGCCAGCTCGCGGGAGGTCGCCATCTTCAGCATGTAGACGCAGGGCCCGGGGTCGAACATCGTGCCGCGCTCCGACAGCGCGATCGTGGCGATGGCGTTCGGCAGGCCCTTCGCGCACAGCTCCGTTCCCTCGAGCGGGTCCACGGCGATGTCCGCGTCGGGCGGCGAGCCGTCGCCGATGTGCTCGCCGTTGTAGAGCATCGGCGCCTCGTCCTTCTCGCCCTCGCCGATCACGACCACGCCGTCCATCGAGACCGTGTCGAGGAGCATCCGCATCGCGTCCACGGCTGCGCCGTCGGCGCCCTCCTTGTCGCCGCGGCCGATCCAGGGTGCGCAGGCGAGCGCGGCGTACTCGGTGGTACGCACGAGCTCCATCGCGAGGTTGCGATCGGGTTTCGGCGCCCCAGACTCCATGGCGCCGGACGCTATATGACGCCCGGCGGCTTGCGCGCGGTCTCGTAGACCGCCTGGCGCAGGTAGCCGGCGGCGAGCAGGCCGAGCGACGCGAGCAGACCCACGAAATAGCCGATGGCGAGGCCGATGTCGACGCTGTCGCCGGGGCGCCCGAGGATGATCCCGTTGCAGAGGATCAGCATGAACGCGACGATGCCCGACGATCATCGTCACCTCGCCCGGCTTCCAGGTCAGGCTGTGTCCCCGCGCGATGATCCAGGTGAGGATGAACGGAGCCGCGCAGGCGGCCACCAGCAGCCAGTCGAGGATGCCGAAGACCTGCCAGGCGCTCGCGCTGTCACCGCCGGTCACCCCGCCCGGAAGCTCGGAGTTCCGGTTGTCCGAGCTGGTGGTGAACCAGGGCAGCCAGAGCGAGGCCAGCAGCACCAGCGCGGCGCCCATCCCCATGAGCTCGCCGGGCGAGACCTTCGAGAAATCGAGGTAACCGCTCCGCTCCTCGGCGCTGGCCTCCATCACCCCCAAGCTACATGCCGGGATAGGCTGCGCACAACCCCAAACGAAGGGAGACCCGTGGCAGTAACAAAGATCATCGAGGTGGTGGGGAGCTCGCCCGAGAGCTCGGACGGCGCCGTGAAGGCCGCACTTGAGGACGCGCGCCAGTCACTTCGGAACATCAAGGCGGTCGACGTGGTCTCCACGGGACTCCGCGGAGAGAACCTCGACGAGTGGCGCGCCCTCGTTCGGATCTCGTTCCTGGTGGAGCGGGTCAGCGAGTAGTTGAACCTCGAGGGAATAGGGGCGCTCGTCGCCGGAGGAGCGTCCGGGCTCGGAGAGGCGACGGCCCGCGAACTCGCCACGCGCGGCGCGCGCGTGGCGATCGCGGACCTGAACGAAGAGCGCGGCACGGCGCTGGCCGACGAGATCGGCGGCACCTTCGCCAAGGCGGACGTGACCGACGAGGCGCAGGTGCGGGCCGCCGTGGAGAGCGCCGGCGAGCTGCGGCTCGCGGTGTCCTGCGCCGGCATCGGCTGGGCGGAGCGCACCGTGGGGAGGGAGGGCCCGGCGGCCCTCCAGCCCTTCGAGACGGTCGTGCGCGTGAACCTCATCGGCACGTTCAACGTGCTCCGCCTCGCCGCCGCGGCGATGGCCGCCAACGAGCCGGACTCGGAGGGTGAGCGAGGCGCGGTCGTGATGACCGCTTCGATCGCGGCCTTCGACGGCCAGATCGGCCAGACCGCCTACTCGGCGTCGAAGGGCGGCGTGGTGGGCCTGACGCTGCCGGCCGCGCGCGACCTCGCCAGGCTCGGGATCCGCGTCTGCACGATCGCCCCTGGCCTCTTCGACACCCCCCTGCTCGCAGGCCTGCCCGACGAGACGCGCGCGGCCCTGGGCGCCCAGGTGCCCTTCCCGCCGCGCCTGGGACGGCCCGAGGAGTACGCGCAGCTCGCCTGCCAGATCGCGGAGAACTCGATGCTGAACGGCGAGACGATCCGGCTGGACGGCGCCTTGCGAATGCCGCCTAAGTAAGGACGCGAAGCGTCCGGTCACAGCGCCTGGATGGCGCCGCTGACATCAAGTGGCGGGCATGGATGCCCGTCGAGGTATCTTCCCGGCATGCCTGAACCAGTGATCGTTGATGCCGTTCGCACGCCCATCGGCCGGGCCTTCAAGGGCTCGCTGGCCCAGCTCCGCCCGGATGAGATGGGCGCGTTCGTGGTGGATGCGCTGCTCGACCGCAACCAGGAGGTCGACCCTGAGCTGATCGAGGAGGTCTACTGCGGCGTCGGCCTTCCGCAGGGCCTCCAGGGCTTCAACATGGGCCGGATCATCGCGCTGCTGTCGGAGCGCCTGCCGCTCGGCACGAACGGCGCGACCGTCTCGCGCTACTGCGCCTCCAGCCTCGAGTCGATCCGCCAGGCGTCGAACGCAATCGTGGCCGGTCAGGGCGATGCCTACATCGCCGCGGGAGTGGAGTGGGTATCGCGCTACAACGAGGCCGTCGAGGGCGCGCGCCCGCAGGACCAGAACGAGAAGCTCCAGGGCGGCAACGGCCGCCCGGACGCCTACATCTCGATGGGCCTCACAGCGGAGAACGTGGCGGAGCGCTACGAGGTGAGCCGGGCCGACATGGACAAGTACGCGCAGCGCTCGCAGGAGCTGGCCGTGCAGTCGCAGGAGAGCGGCTACTTCGACCGCGAGATCGTGCCGGTGACGCTGCCGGACGGCACGGTGGTCGCGAAGGACGACGGCCCGCGCGCGAGCTCGACGCTTGAGAAGCTCTCGCAGCTCGACCCGGCGTTCAAGGAGGACGGCAAGGTCACCGCCGGCAACTCATGCCCGCTGAACGACGGCGCCGCCGCGGTGCTCGTGATGTCGGACTCGAAGGCGAACGAGCTCGGCCTCAAGCCGCGTGCCCGCATCATCGCCTCCGCGACCGCCGCGAACGAGCCCGAGTACATGGGCGTCGCGCCGATCTGGGCGATCAAGAAGGTCCTCGAGCGCGCGGGCATGTCGATCGAGGACGTTGAGACCGTGGAGCTGAACGAGGCGTTCGCCGCCCAGGTCATCCCGATCATGGCCGAGTGCAACATCCCGCTCGAGAAGATGAACCCGCACGGGGGCGCGATCGCCCTCGGGCACCCCTTCGGCATGACGGGCGCGCGCATCATGACCACGCTCATCAACGGCCTGGAGACCGACGACAAGACGATCGGCCTCGAGACGATGTGCGTGGCCGGCGGCCAGGGCCAGGCGATGATCGTCGAGCGCCTGAACTAGGGCACTGCCACGAGTTTGGTCGCACTATGAGACGAAACTCGTGGCACCGACGTTCGGACGCCCTCGATGCCCGCAGTTAGCCCGGCCGAGCTCCCCGCGCGGGTGGCGCAAAGAGCCTAAACGGCCCGCAGCATGGTGCGGTCCGTGTCCTTGCGGAGCAGCTCGACCCGCCGCAGCGCCAGCTCGGCGTCGGTGGGCAGGCCGTAGTAGAAGCCCTGGCCGAGCTCGCAGCCGAACGCGCGCAGCGCGTCGATCTGATCGGCCGACTCGATGCCCTCGGCCACGACCTTCAGGTCGAGGGCGGCACCGAGCTCGATCACCGCGCGGGCGAGCGCGTGGTGCTCGCGGGAGCCGGTGACCTCGTCGATGAACTGCTTCGGGATCTTCATCGTGTCGACCGGGAGCCGCGAGAGGTAGGCCAGTGACGAGTAGCCGGTGCCGAAGTCGTCGACGGCCACGCCCATCCCGCGCCGGTGGAGGGCCTCCAGCACCGCGAGCGGCACCGGGTCGTCGCCGACGAAGGCGCGCTCTGTGAGCTCGAAGATCAGCAGCTCGGGTGCCACCTGGTGGCGCTCGACGAGCGCGTCGAGGCGGTCGAGGAAGCCCGGGTCGATCAGCTCGGGGGCGCAGACATTCGCGTGGATCGGCATGTCCAGCTCGGCAGCCTTCGCCACCACCTGCTCGAGCACGATGGCGCCGATCTCGACGACCGCTCCGGTCTCCTCGGCGAAGGCGATGAACTCGCTGGGCGCCATGAGCCCGCGCTCCGGGTGGTTCCAGCGCACCAGCGCCTCGAGCGCCACCGCGCGGCACTCGGCGAGATCCACGACAGGCTGGTAGACGACCGTGAGCTCCTCCTCCGCCACCGCGCGCTCCAGCTCGAAAGCGAGCGTCCGGCGCTTGCGGAGCGCGTCACCCATGGACGGGTGGAACACGCGGTACTGGCTCTTCCCGCGGCGCTTTGCCTCGTAGAGGGCCACGTCCGCCTTGCGGAGCAGCTCGTCCGGAGAGTCGCTGCCGGGCGCTCCGACCGAGATGCCGATGCTCACGTGCACTCGCACGCGCTCGCCGGCCACCTCGATGCGGTCCTCGAAGTCGCTCAGCAGCCGCTTCGCGACCGCGATGGCATCAGTCTCGCCGCCTGTGCGGTCGAGCAGCAGCGCGAACTCGTCGCCGCCGAGGCGGGCTGCGGTGTCGCCCTCGCGGAGGCATCCGCGCAGGCGGTCGGACACAGCGCGCAGCAGTTCGTCGCCGGCGTGGTGTCCGTGGCTGTCGTTGATCGCCTTGAACTCGTCGATGTCGAGCAGCAGCACGCACACGCCCGGGCGGCGGCTCTGGAGCGAGTGCTCGAGGCGGTTGTGGAAGAGCGAGCGGTTGGCCAGTTGGGTGAGCGAGTCGTAGAGCGCCTTGCGCTCGAGCTCGTGCTGGAGGGACTCCAGCTGGCGCACCGCCTGCTCGAGGCGGTCGTACTGGAGCGCCACGGTCACGTTGCCCGTGAGCGTCTCGAGCAGCCGGAGGTCCTCCTCCGAGAAGTTGCGGTCGACGCTCTCGCGGCCGGCGATGGCGAACAGGCCGACGCAGCCGGCCTCGCCGTGGAGCGGAGCCACGACACCGGCCTCCATGCCGCGCCCGCGGAAGTAGCCGCGCTGGGCGACGTCGAGGATGGACTCTGTCTCGACCGGGCCGCTGAGCCCGGCGGCCAGCGAGCGAAGGCTCTCAGCCAGCGGCTCGTCGATCGGCTCGAGCATGCGCCGGCCGCCATCACGGTTGAGCGAGGAACGCGCGGAGCGGTTGGGCTCCGCGGAGAAGAGAACGAGCTCGACGGCGCCGACCCGGAAGGCCGCTGCGGTCCGGGCCAGCAGCGCCTCCAGCTCCGGAACGATCTCGGACGAGCGCGAGAGCGTGCGCGTGGCCTCGTAGAGGAACTCGAGCTCCGAATTCCGGCGGCGCTCCGAGAGGTAGGCGCGGTAGGCGGCCATCAGCAGCACGGTCGGCGGTACCAGCAGGAGGCCGCCCTCAGGGCGGGCCGCGACGACGGCGGCGATGGCAAGCGCAAGGCAGGTGTTGCTGAGCGCGACGGTCCAGTTCGTGAGCAGCATTTCCACGCGCTGGTGCGCCTCAAGGCTGCCCTCGGCGATCGTCACGGCCGCCCCGACGCAGATGTCGGCGACGAGGGTGGCTGCTGACACAGCGGCGAACACGGCGATCCAGACCACCGGGTCCAGCGGGTCGCGCACAGTCGTCAGGCCCGAGATCACGAACAGCGCGACGCAGGTCCCGAGCGTGAACTGCGCGAGGTTGAAGAAAGCCTTGAAGACCGGAATCTCGCGGTCGAACGCGAGTGCGATGCTCGACCCCAACAGGCCAGCGAGCACCAGCTCGTGGGCCGGCAGGAACAGCAGACCCGCGACCAGGGGCAGCTCGCCGAGCGACAGCGAGTGCGTGCTGCGCCGGAAGTGCAGGTGCACAACCCAGCGTTCGGCGGCCGCAAATCCAGCCGCCACTGCCCACCACGGCACGTCCAGCGAGGACGGCCCCGCGCCAAGCGGCGCCACCAGGGTGAGGTAAGCCGCCGCCGTGAGCGCCGCCACGACGCCGCTGAGGATCCAGATCTTTGCTTCCAGACCCAGCTGTCGCCCGAAGGTGATCATGCCCTACCGATCGAAGTCGGATGTGCGCCGGAAGCTGACCCTGCGGAAGCTGACCCGGTTCGAATCGACCTCGCCGCTCGCGGCGAGACCGCAGTCGCAGCGGAAGCTCGCGCGGCTCCAGGAGGCCTCGAGAGGCGAGCCGCTTGCGTCGCGGAAGCTCGCGCGGCGGAAGCTCGCCCGGTTCCAGTCGATCAGGCCGGTGGCCGGATCGAGCAGCGTGTTCGCGGTCAGCCCGGCGTTCGCCGTGCCGCTGCCGCGAAGTGCTGCGTACGCGTCGACCGCCGCCCCGGCGCCCGGAACATCCCTGAGGGTCGCGAGCATCGCGCCCTTGACCTGGTTCGGGGTCCAGTGCGGGTTCTCCGCGACGATCAGGGCGGCTGCGCCGGAAACGACCGCGGCGGACATCGACGTACCGCTGAGGCGGAAGTACTCGCCGTCCACGATGCAGGACGAGCAGAGCCTTGCGAAGTCGCTGCCGGGGGCAAGCGCCGACACGAGGCGTGCGCCGGGTGCGAGCACCTCCGGCTTGCGGACGCCCAGCTGGTTCAGCCCACGGCTCGACCAGGAAGCGAGGACATCGTCCCTGCTCGACCAGGTGCCGCGGTCGTCGAGCCCGCCCGCCGTGATGACGTAGGGATCATTGGCCGGGGCGTACGAGACTGCGTCGCTGTGCGCCCCCTCGTTGCCGGCGGCGGCCACCACCACGAGTCCGCTGAACCATGCGCTCTCGACAGCGGCGTCGAGCGGATCGGTCAGCGGCGACTCCGCCACCGTGGACGAGAGCGAGAGGTTCAGGACCCGGATTCCAAACTGGGTCTTGTGGTCAACCGCGAACTGAATCCCGTAGATCACGTCGAGGACGGTGGTGCCGCCGTCGTCGTCCGAGACCTTCACGGAGACGAGGTTCGCCCGTGGGGCCATGCCCATGTGGCGCCCGCGCCGGCTCTTGCTGGAGCCGTTCAGGCTGTTGCCCGCTATCAGGCCGGCCACATGCGTGCCGTGTCCGAAGTGGTCGTTGGCATCGGTCGCGCACGGATTCGTGACCGCGGACGCGATCACGCGCGAGCCGCGACCGCCCGCGAGCTGAAAGTCGGAATGATCGCCGGCGATGCCGGTGTCGATCACCGCGACGGCGACGCCCGTGCCGGTCGAGCGCTGCCACGCGCGATCCGCGCCGAGAGAGCGCAGGAAGGGCTGCTTGATCCGCTTGAGGGCGCTCAGGACCGAGGGGTCGCGGTCCCTGCGCGAGTAAGAGAGACGCTTCGACCTGCGCGTCGTGGCGTCCGTGTCCGGGCAGCGCTCGGCGCCGCTGGTGACCGTCTCGGTGGAGGCGCTCTCCGGCTCAACGGGAGTCTCCTCGGGGTCGCCGCCATTGAGGTCGGCTTCCTCCTCCGGCGTGAGCGGCGTGTCGGTCGGAGGCGGAAGATCTGGGTCCTCCACCGGGAGGTCCGAGCTCGTGCTCGCGCTCCCGTTGGGGGACACGGCATGCACGCCGACGTCCGCGGCGAGGCTGGCCGCGTCGTCTGGACTGAGGCTGGCGCCGAAGCCGTTGATGACGCTCAGCGTCGGCGAGGTCACGCTACCGCCCAGGCGCTCCACGAGCCGCTTTCCGTGAGCCGGGCTTGAGCCCGGCGCCATCTGCACGATGTATTCGCCGCGGGACTGCGAGGCGGCGTTGCTCACGTGGAACGCGAGAATGAAGCAGACGGCGACGGTCAGGGCTACTGCGAACCGGAGCCTGAAGACGATGGTGAGCTCAGTCATGCTGGATGTTTCCTCCTGTGGAAGTGGATCCGGCAGCTGAGCCGCCTCAACCGTCCGTGGAGAGGCCTCTGGCTTTGCGCCCCCGCCTCGCGACGGGTTTGCCCTGTTCGGTCTGAAAGGAGTTATCGACGGGGCGAGGGCCACCCCCATCGGACATATGCCGATCGGACAAACGTCCGCTTTCCGCGGCCGTCCGAACTAGGGCAGGAGCACGAGCTTGCCGAGCGTGCCGCCGGCCTCGAAGCGCGCGTAGGCCTCGTCGGCCCGGTCGAGCTCGAAAGTCTCGGCCACCGGCACGGTCAGGAGCCCCGCCTCGAAACCGGGCAGAACCTCCTTCTCCACCAGCCGCGCCGCCGCCGCCTTCTGCTCCAGCGGCCGCGCACGCAGCGTTGAGCCGTGGATGCGGGCGTGCTTCTGCATCAGCGCCAGGAGGTTGATCTCGCCCTGCGGCCCGGTGCCGCCGACGCCGATCACGGCGATGCGGCCGCCGGGGGCCAGCGCGCCCAGGTTACCTGCGAGATTCGAGGCTCCCACCAGCTCCAGGACCACGTCGAACGGGCCCCTGCCCTCGAAGCCCTCCGGGTCGATGGCGCTCGCGCCGAGCTCCTCCACCTGTGCGCGCAGCTCCTCGCGGCGCACGGTGGCCGTCACACGCGAGCCGGCCATGCGGCCGAGCTGAACCGCGGCGGTCCCCACGCCTCCCGCGGCCCCGTGCACCAGCAAATGCTCGCCTGGACGAAGCGCAGCCTGGGTGAAGAGGGCGTCGTGCGCGGTGGTGAAGACCTCGGGCAGCCCGCCGGCCTGCGGCCAGTCAAGGGGCTTCGGGACCGGCATCGCAGCACGCTCGTGGACCACGGCGAGCTCGGCCTGGCCACCGCCGCCCACGACCGCCATCACTCGCTCGCCCTCCTCGAAGCGGCCGGCACCGGGGCCGAGTCCGGCCACCTCCCCGGCCAGCTCGAGACCCGGGATGTCCGCCGGGGAGCCGGGCGGCGCGGGGTAGGCCCCCCTCCGCTGCAACATGTCCGCGCCGTTCAGGCCGGCCGCCCGCACGCGGACCAGCAGCTCGCCCTGTCCGGGTTCGGGGTCGGGCCGCTCCTCGACCACGAGGGTGCCGTCCTTGATGGTTACGGCGCGCACAGGCGGGGAATGTACTGGCGCGTCCTGTTAACGCGGTGTAACAAAAGAAGCGTCCCATCGAACCGATAGCGTCAGGAGACCGCGATGAGAGCTCCGAGCCTCATTCTGCTGGGTGATCGCCCCCCACTGTGGCGAGAGGCTCGCGTCGGGCTGGAGGCCGCGGCGCTCCTGCGGGATCCGATCTTCCGCGGCGACGGGATGACCGACGGACGCGGGCGCCCGGTGCTGCTGATCCCGGGCTTCCTGGCGGGCGACGGCTCACTGTCGATGATGGCCGGCTGGCTGAAGCGCGCCGGGTACCGGCCGAGCCGAGCCGGAATCGTGGCGAACGTGAACTGCGCAGGCACCCTCCTGCCGCGGCTGGAGGAGCGTCTCGAGCGGCTCGTCTCCGAGCAGGGCCAGAAGGCCGCGATCGTCGGCCAGAGCCGCGGTGGCACGCTCGCCAAGGTGCTCGCACGCCGCAGGCCGGACCTCACCACGGGCGTCGTGGCCCTCGGCTCCCCGCAGATCGACCCGCTCGCGGTGCATCCGCTGGTTCGGCTCCAGGTCGAGGCCGTTAGCCGCCTGGGATCGCTGGGAGCCCCGGGCCTCTTCAAGCGCTCTTGCATCGACGGTGACTGCTGCTCGTCGTTCTGGGAGGACCTCGCCGCGCCGCTGCCGCGCGGGGTGAGGCTCATTTCGGTCTATTCGAAGAGCGACGGGATCGTGAACTGGCGGGCCTGCCTCGATCCGCATGCCACACAGCTTGTGGAGATCGACGCCTCCCATTGCGGGATGGCGGTCTCGAGATCGGCCTGGCGAGCTGTCGCAGAGGCGCTCGAGGCCTTCCGGGCCGCCGAGGCGCGGCGTCGTCCCGCCGCCGGCACCCGGGTGCGCCACCTCCGCGCAGCCTGAGTCGCGCTCAGGGCACGAGCACAGCGGCGCCGCGGAGACTTCCCTCGCGCAGGCGTGCAAGTGCGTCGTTCGCGCGCTCCAACTCGAACGCCTCGACCTCCGTGCGCACCGGGACCGCCGGCGCGATTGCCAGGAACTCCTCGGCGTCCGCGCGCGTCAGGTTCGCGACCGAGCGCAGCACCCGCTCGCCCCAGAGCAGCTCGTAGGGCATCGCCGGGATGTCAGTCATGTGGATCCCGCCGCAGACCACGCTCCCGCCCTTGCCGACGGCGCGCAGCGCCGCGGGCACGAGCTCGCCTGCCGGGGCGAACACGAGCGCGGCGTCGAGCTCCTCGGGCGAGGGCCCGAGCGCGTCGCCCGCCCATTCCGCCCCGAGCTCGAGCGCGAACGACTGCGCCGCGTCGTCGCCCGCGCGCGTGAAAGCGAACACGCGGCGCCCCTGGTGGACCGCCACCTGGCAGATGATGTGCGCCGCCGCCCCGAACCCATAGATCCCGATGCGCTCCGCGTCACCGGCGAAGCGCAGCGTCCGGTAACCGATCAGGCCGGCGCACAGGAGCGGGGCGGCCTGGAGGTCCTCGTATCCGTCCGGAAGCGGGAAGCAGTAGCGCTCGTCCGCCAACGCGTGCTCGGCGTAGCCGCCGTCGAGGTCGTAGCCCGTGAAGAGAGCCCGGTCACAGAGGTTCTCGCGGCCCGAGCGGCAGTAGCGGCAGTCGCCGTCGGTCCAGCCAAGCCACGGCACGCCAACGCGCTGGGCGGGCGCGAACCGCTCTCCGCCGGCCACCACCCGCCCCACGATCTGGTGCCCGAGCACCAGCGGCAGCTTCGGCTCGCTGAGCTCGCCGTCCACGATGTGGAGATCGGTGCGGCAGACCGCGCAGGCCAGGACCTCCAGCGCCACCTGGCCGGGCCCCGGCTCAGGCTCGGCCAGCTCGGTCGCGCGGAGCGGCTGTGCCGGCGCGTCGAGGACCATCGCGCGCATGGACTCAGCCTAATTGCAGGCGTAGGCTCCGCTCCGTGCCCGGCGACCACTACCGCGAGGCGAGTCTCAGGATCTGGGAGCAGATGGCGGCCGGCTGGGAGGGCGACCGCGAGCAGGGTCTGGGACGAGTCCCATGCGGTCGGCGAATGGCTCGTGGATGCGCTCGACCCGCAGCCCGGCGAGAGGGTCTTGGAGCTCGCGGCGGGGGTGGGAGACACGGGCTTCGCGGCCGCCCGCCGGCTCGGCGCCGAGGGGACGCTGATCAGGACGGACTTCTCGGAGCCGATGGTGGACGCGGCGCGCAGGCGCGCCGACGAGCTGGGCGTGGCGAATGCCGAGCTCAAATTGCGCGGCGCCTCGAGCCGTACGCGGAGGGCCACGGCTACCGCATGCCCCGCATGTGCGTGAACATCCTGGCCGGGTGAGCGGGCCGCTCGTTTCCACCTCGTGGCTGCGCGAGCGGCTCGACGATCCCGGGATGCGCGTGGTCGACTGCCGCTTCAAGCTCGGCGAGCCCGGCGCCGGGGAGGAGCTCTGGCGCGCCGGACACATCCCGGGCGCGGCGTTCATGGACCTCGACACCGAGCTGGCATCGGAGCCCGGCGAGCGCGGGCGGCATCCGCTGCCCGATCAAGAGGTCTTTGAGGCGGCCGCCCGCCGGGCCGGCATCGGCCCCGACACCCTGGTGGTGGCCTACGACGAGGCGGCCGAGGGTGGCGCCGCCCGCCTCTGGTGGCTGCTCCGCCACTTCGGGCACGAGCGCGTGGCCGTGCTCGACGGCGCCCTGCGCGGCTGGCGGGCGGAGGGCGGCCCGCTGGAGGCCGGTGCGGAGCAGGCCACGCCTGGCGCGTTCGTGGCCAATGCGCGGGAGGGCGACACCGCTGAAGCGCAGGCACTCGCCGGCCGCCTGCTGCTCGACGCCCGTGCGCCCGAGCGCTACCGCGGGGAGCTGGAGCCGATCGATCCCGTGGCGGGCCACATCCCGGGCGCCGTGAACCTTCCCTTCGCCGAGCTCGCCCCGGGCGGTCGCTTCCTCGCGCCGGAGGATCTGCGTGCACGCTTCGAGGCCGCCGGCACGGCGCCCGGCCGCGAGCTGGTGGCGTATTGCGGGTCGGGCGTGACCGCGTGCGTGCTCCTCCTCGCCGCCGAGGTGGCCGGCCTCGAGCCCGTTCGGCTCTATCCCGGCTCGTGGAGCGAGTGGTCGGGACGCGGGCTGCCGGCCGAACGCCACTGACGCGCGCGCTCGACGGTCAGCCTGAGCAGCGGGCCGGGCGGCGTCCGCTCCGCGTATGGCGCGTACTTGCGTGCGAGCGCCTCCATCGCCTCCGGCGCCGCGTCCACGGGGAGCAGCTCAACCGTCCCGAGCAGCTGCACCCATGCGAGTCGCGTCCAGTCGTCCTCGTACACGTCCACGAGCAGAGCGGCCTCGGGCCGGCGCCGCAGGTGGCGCAGGCGGGCGGGCTCGGCGCTGCGCTTCGGCTTCTCGTCGATCGCACTCCACACCGCTCCGCCCGCGACCGCGAACGTCACGGGCAGCACCCGCGGATGGTCGTCCTCGTCCAGGTAGCCGAGGCGGGCGACCCGCTCGTCGGCGAGCAGGTCGCGGGCCCAGCCGGGCAGCGTCTCCAGCGTCACGGGAGTGAAGGTTGGCATCGCACCGCCCACGACGGCGTTCCGTCCACCCCCCACGCCACGATGGCGTCGGATGCCCTCCACGAAGCTCGTGATCGGCGGGGCCGCCGCAGGCGCGGCACTCGGCGTGCGCGTGGCGCGCTCGCTCTACAGCCGCTGGCGCGTCCTGCCACAGGCGGACCGCGATCGGATCGCGTCCTTTGCCGAGGACGCCAAGGAGAAGGCCCTGTCAGTGCGGGGGGCGAATGACCCCACGCTGGCGCAGGCCGACCTTCGCGCGGCGAGCGAGACGCTGGCCGCGGCGCTCGTCGAGACGGCGGAGTCGGATCCCGGAATCGGAGCGGACGAGGTGCGGGAGCTTCGCGAGGAGTTGAGGCGCGAGCTGGAGCGGCTCGCCACGGCCGACATTAAGGCTTCAAGAAGCGGGCGCGACCGCGCCAGGCCGCCTCAGTAGGATCAGGGCTTCCTCCGGGAGCCCCACCCGTCCGTGAATATTTCCGACTCCGCCCACACCTCGGGGCCGTCGCCGCGCCCTTCGGCAGCAACCCTCGAGTTCCGCGAGGCGACGAAGCGCTACCCGGGTCAGAGCGAGCCCGCGGTCGAGGAGCTCTCGCTCACCGTTCCGGCCGGCGATATCTGCGTGCTGGTCGGCCCGTCGGGGTGCGGCAAGACCACCGCGATGCGGATGGTGAACCGCATGATCGACATCACCGAGGGCGACATCCTGCTCGACGGCCAGAGCGTGCGCGAGCGCCAGCCCGGCGGAGCTGCGACGGGACATCGGCTACGCGATCCAGCAGATCGGGCCTGTTCCCGCACCTGTCGGTGGCGGACAACATCGCCACCGTGCCGCGGCTGCTCGACTGGGACCGCGAGCGCATCCGCGCGCGCGTGGACGAGCTGCTCGAGCTCGTGAGCCTGGACCCGGCCGAGACGCGCGACCGCTACCCGGCGCCAGCTCTCCGGCGGCCAGCGCCAGCGGGTCGGCGTGGCGCGCGCGCTCGCGGTCGACCCGCCGCTGATGCTGATGGACGAGCCCTTCGGCGCGATCGACCCGATCAACCGCGAGCGGCTCCAGAACGAGTTCCTGCGCCTCCAGCGCGAGATCCGCAAGACGGTCGTCTTCGTGACCCACGACATCGACGAGGCGATCAAGATGGGCGACCGCATCGCGATCATGCAGAAGGGCGGCAAGCTCGCCCAGTACGCCCCGCCCGCCGAGCTCCTGATGCACCCGGCGAACGCGTTCGTCGAGGACTTCGTGGGCTCCGACCGGGCGCTCAAGCGGCTGGCGCTCCAGCGCGTGCGCGACGTGGACCTGTGGAAGGCGCCGCTCGTGCGGGTCGGGCGAGCCGGCGGCCGAGGCGCGCGCGCAAGGTCGCCGACTCGGAGGTGCCCTACCCGCTGCTGGTGGACGACGAGGGGCGAGCCGCTCGGCTGGCTCTCCGAGCGCGCGCTGCAGGGCGAGCGCGTCGGCGACGAGCTGCGCTCGCGGGCCGACCCGTGCTCGAGCTGGACGACGTGCTGCGCGACGCGCTCTCCGACCTGCTCGCCGAGGAGGCGCAGTACGGGCCGGTCGTGGACGAGCGCGGCGCGGTGGCCGGCGTGCTCTCGATCGAGCTCCTCGGCCACGCGCTCAAGGCCGACCCCGAAGACGGTGCCCGAGCGGAGCCGACGCGCTGTCGGACTGAGCGCCGCTGCTCGCCCAGGTCGAGATCCGCGAGCGCACCGAGGACGAGCTGCGTGTCCGACAACGGCTTCTGCCCGGGCTGGATCGCCGACAACTTCGACCGCTACGTCGACCCGTTCGTCCAGCACGTGCTGCTGACGGTGGTGGCGGTGGCGATCGGCTTCGCGATCGCGTTCACGCTCGCGCTGCTCGCCTACCGGCGTCGCTGGCTGATCGACCCGATCACGCAGGTCACCGGCGATCCTCTACACGATCCCGAGCATCGCGGCGTTCTTCCTGCTGCTGCCGATCACCGGGCGCGGCTTCCTGACGGCGATCATCGCGCTGGTCGCCTACGCGCTGCTGATCATCTTCCGCAACGTCACTCACCGGCCTCGACAACGTGCCCGACGAGACGAAGGACGCCGGCCGCGGCATGGGCCTCACCGACCGCCAGCTGCTGTGGCGCGTCGAGCTGCCGCTCGCGCTGCCGGAGATCATGGCCGGCCTGCGCATCGCGGCGACCACCACCGTCGGCCTCGCGACGCTCGCCTTCTTCGCCGGCGCGGGCGGGCTCGGCGAGCAGATCTTCGCCGACATCAACTTCAAGTCGAACGTGGTCGTGGCCGGCGGGCTCGCCGTCGCTGCTCGCGGCCGCTGCTCGACGCGCTGATCCTGCTCGCGCAGCGCGCCGATCACGCCCTGGACGAGGGCGGCGGCGCGCATGAGACGACTCGCCTTCATCGGCGATTCGGCGACGCGATCGAGTTCATCTTCCACGAGCGCGAGTCGCCCGCCGGCGGCACGCAGGTGGGCGGCTCGGCGAGATCTGCGAGCTGATGTGGCCGCACCTCCAGCTGTCGGCGCGCCTCGATGGCCGATCGCGTGCGCGATCGCCGATCCCGCTCGGGCTCTGGCTCGGCCACATCGGCAAGGGCGGGTTCCTCGCGATCAACGCGTCGAACGTCGGCCGCGCGGTGCCGAGCCTCGCGCTGATCGCGTTCTTCGTCGCCTACATCGGCGTCGGCTTCTCGAACCTCACGCTCGCGCTGGTGCTGCTCGCGATCCCGCCGATCCTCACCAACGCCTACTCGGGCGTGCGCCAGGTGGACCGCGACACGGTCGACGCCGCGCGCGGGATGGGGATGACCGGGGCGCAGATCGTGCGCCGGGTCGAGCTGCCGCTCGCGCTGCCGCTGATCTTCGGCGGCATCCGCATCTCCGCCGTGAACGTGATCGCGACGGCGACGATCGCGCCGCTCGCCGGCGTCGACCACGCTCGGCGACCCGATCATCAACGTGAACACCTACGGCGACGAGGGCAGGCTCGCGGCGGCGATCGTCGTGGCCCTGCTCGCCGTGCCACGGAGTTCGTCCTCGGAGCGGTGCAGCGCGCCGTGACCCCGAGGGGACTGAAGCTCGAGGGCGGCAGCCGCTGGCGTCGCCTGGCATTCGGAATCCCAACAACAGAAGGGAAGCACCCACATGAGAACGCATCGCTGGCTCGATGCTGCTCGCGTTGCTGGTCGCCGCACTTGCGCGTCGCCGCCTGCGGCGACGATGACGAGGGCGACGGCGGCGGCGTCACGCCGACACCGCGCGGCGACGAGCCGCCGGCGCGATCCAGACGAACGACGAGAACGCGTCGACCAAGGTCACGATCGGCTCGAAGAACTTCACCGAGCAGAAGCTGCTCGGCGAGATCTACGCGCAGGCGCTGACGGCGGCCGGGTACGACGTCATCGACCGAGCTCAACCTCGGCGACGAGAAGACGGCGCTCAAGGCGCTCGAGGGCGGCGAGATCAGCGCCTATCCGGAGTACACCGGGACCGCGCTGCTGTCGTTCTTCGGGGTCACGGCAGACGAGATGCCGAGCGATCGCGGGCGAGGCCTACGAGGAGGCCAAGGCCGGGTTCGCGGAGAAGAACCTGACCGCGCTGCCGCCCACGCCGTTCGTGAGCTCGAACGAGGTCGCGGTGACGAAGGAGACGGCGGACAAGCTCGGCCTGAAGACGATCTCGGACCTCGAGGGCAAGTCGCAGGACCTGACGCTGTACGGCCGCCCGGAGTGCCGCCAGCGCCTGGACTGCAAGCTGGGCCTCGAGCAGGTCTACGGGCTGAAGTTCAAGAAGTTCGTGCCGGTCGACATCGCCCTGCGCCACGAGGTGCTGAAGAAGGGCCAGGCCGACGTGTCGATCGTGTTCACGACCGACCCGCAGAACAAGCGCGAGGGCTTCGTGCTGCTGGAGGACGACAAGGGCATGTTCCCGCCCTACAACTCGACGCTCGTCGTGCGTGACGACGTGATCGAGCAGGCGGGCCCCGACCTCGCGGAGGACGGTCGAGCAGGTCGAGAAGGGCCTCACCGACGAGGTCATGCAGGAGCTGAACGCGCGCGTCGACCTCGACAAGTCGACGCCCGAGGAAGTGGCCGGCCAGTACCTGGAGGAGTCGGGGCTGATCGAGCAGGCTGAGCGAAGTAGCGAACCGCGTGCGGCTCTGCGCGGGCGGTCCGCCCTGCTGCGGTTCGAGGACGGCCTGCTGATGGTGCTCGACCAGCGCGCGCTGCCCGAGGCGGAGCGCTGGATCCGCTGCGAGACGGTGGAGGACGTGGCGGATTGCATTCGAACGCTTGCCGTGCGCGGCGCGCCGGCCATAGGGCTGGCCGCCGCCTACGGCATGGCGCTCGCGGACGGCCGCGAGGACGAGGCCGCCGAGCTGCTGCGCGCGACGCGGCCGACAGCGGTGAACCTCGCGTGGGCGCTCGAGCAGTGCCGCGGCGTTCCGGACGTGCTCGCGGTGGCCCGCCGGCTGCACCGCGAGCAGGACGAGGCGGACCGCCGGCTGGCCGCGCTCGGGGCCGGGCTCTTCGAGAGCGGCACCCGCGCTCTCACCCACTGCAACACCGGCGCACTGGCCACCGGCGGGTACGGGACCGCGCACGGGGTGCTGCGCGCCGCCTGGGAGAGCGGGCGGCTCGCTGAGGTCTGGGTGGACGAGACTCGTCCGCTCCTCCAGGGCGCCCGCCTGACCGCGTGGGAGCTGCGCAAGGCCGGCATCCCACATCGCGTGGTGGTGGACTCCGCGGCGGGCTCGCTGATGGCCCGCGGCCTCGTCGACCGTGTGGTGGTGGGAGCGGATCGGATCGCGGCAAACGGCGACGTGGCGAACAAGGTGGGCACCTATCCCCTGGCTGTGCTCGCCGCGCGGCACGGCGTGCCGTTCTACGTGGCGGCGCCGCTCTCGACAATCGATCCCGCCACTCCCGACGGCGGCGCGATACCGATCGAGGAGCGCGACCCGGGTGAGCTGCTCGAGGGCGGCCACGCCTTCAACCCGGCGTTCGACGTGACGCCCGCGGAGCTCGTGACGGCGATCGTGACCGAGGCAGGGGTGCTCGAGGCGCCCTATGCCGAGTCGATCGCACGGGCGATCGCGTCATGAGGGCCGATGCAGACCTGCTGATATCGGGGTCTCGCCGTCCGCTGGTGCTCGGCATCGGTGGAGGCGGCGATGTCGTTGGAGCGCTCGCCACGGCGGAGGCGTGCCGGCTGCACGGCGCCGAGCCCGTGGTGGGTGGGGTGAGTTGGGAGCGGCGGCCGATCGATCCTCAGCCGGGGCCGCGGGCCGAGTCGGAGATCGAGGGCGCGCGGCTGCTGGCGCCGGGCGTCCTGGCGGCGTCGGCCGGCACGCGCGTGCGTGAGTCCGGGGTGGTCTTCGCAGAGTCGCGGATGGCCGGACTGCTCGGTGAGGAGACCGTGCTCGTGGACGCCACGCTCGGCCCGGCGCAGCTCGCGGACGGCATCGCGGCCGCGGCCGCCGCGCTCGGTGTGGACCTCATCGTCTTCATCGACGTGGGCGGCGACGCCCTCGCCCACGGCCACGAGCCCGGCCTGGCCAGCCCACTCTGCGACGCCCTGCTGCTCGCAGCGGGAGCGCGCCTCGCCGAGCAAGACGCCACGCCGGTGCTCGGCGGCATCTTCGGCATCGGCTGCGACGGCGAGCTGACCCCGCCCGAGGTGCTGGCGCGGCTCGCCGAGGTCGGCGCCGCCGGCGGGTTGGCCGGCGCCCGCGGCCTCACACCGGCCGTCGCGCGGCGGCTCGAGGAGGCGGTGAAGGTGGTGCCCACCGAGGCGAGCGCCCAGGCTCTGCGCTGCTTTCACGGGGCGATCGGCACGTCGACGATCCGCCAGGGACGACGGACGGTCGAGCTCTCGCCCGCGGGAGCGCTCACGTTCTTCTTCGACCCGGTCGCGGCCCTGCGCTCGGCAGCCCGCCTGGCGGCCGCGGTGATGGACGCACGCGATCTGGACCACGCCAACGAGATCCTCCATGGACTGGGCGTCCATACGGAGCTCGACTACGAGCGTGACGCACTTCACACAGTTCGGCAGTCATCGAACCGACAATAGGAGGCGTGATCGAACGCCTTCCAGACGGAGCCCCGGTCCTGATCCGGCCCATTCGCGCTGACGACAAGCGCCTGCTTGCCGAGGGTCTCCGGCACCTCTCAGACGAGAGCGTGCACCGGCGCTTCCTCACGCCGAAGCGCAGCTTCAGCCGGGCGGAGCTGCGCTACCTCACGGAAGTGGACGGTCGCGACCATGTGGCGCTGGTGGCCGAGTACCCCGCGGAGCCGGTTCGCCGCCTGATCGCGGTCGCCCGCTTCGTGAGGCTCGCGGATGACCCCGAAGCTGCCGAGGTGGCGATCACGGTCGCCGACGACTTCCAGGGACGCGGACTCGGCTCGATATTGGGCGAGCACCTCGCGCATTCGGCGCGCAATCGGGGCCTCCGCCGCTTCACCGCCACGATGTCCGCCCACAACGTGCCGGCCCACCGGCTGATGGCGAAGCTGACGGAGCATCTGGACCAGCGCCACGTGGGATCCGGCGTGGACGAGCTGGTGCTGGACATCGCGGCCTGAGCGCCGGCCGCGCCAACGGCAGCACTGAAGGGGTCGACCGTCCTGTCCTAGGCTTGAATAGCAAGCCTTAAGCAGGACGCTCGATTGGTTACGCGACTGTCCAGGTCTCTCCTGAGTGCAGCAGTTCGTGGAGCTGCTCGGGTCCGACCGAGGCGCGCGCCTCCTCCAGCTCCCGTGCCAGCGCCTCTCCGTAGACCGGGCGCTTCACCGAGCGGAACACTCCGATGGGCGTCGGGCCGGTCGGGCGGTCGGCCAGGTGCGCCAGCTCGAATGCCAGGCTCGGGTCCGTTCGTTCGGCGTCGTGCACGATCAGCGCGTCCTCGCCCACGTCGGCAACTTCGACGAGCCGAAGCCGGCCATCGGCGTCCCGAGCCACCCCGCGCTCTCCCTCGATGCCGAACTTCACAGGCTGCCCGTGCTCCAGCCGGATCTGGTTCAGCTCCCGCTGGCCCTTGGCCCGCACGGCGTCGAACGCGCCGTCGTTGAAGACGTTGCAGTTCTGGTAGATCTCGACGAGCGCCGCGCCCGGGTGCGCCGCCGCGGCGCGCAGGGTCTCGGCCAGGTGCGCCTTGTCGGTGTCGACCGTGCGGGCCACGAAGCTCGCCTCCGCCCCCAGCGCCAGCGCCACCGGATTGAACGGGTGGTCCTGCGACCCGAACGGCGTGGACTTGGTGACCTTGCCCTCCTCGCTCGTGGGCGAGTACTGCCCCTTCGTCAGGCCGTAGATCTGGTTGTTGAAGAGCAGGATCTTCACGGGCACGTTGCGGCGCAGCGTGTGGATGAGGTGGTTGCCGCCGATCGAGAGCGCATCCCCGTCGCCGCTCACCACCCAGACCGACAGATCGGGCCGTGAGGTGGCCACGCCGGTGGCCAGGGCGGGCGCGCGCCCGTGGATGCCGTGCATCCCGTAGGTGTCCATGTAGTAGACGAACCGCCCCGCGCAGCCGATGCCGGTCACGAAGACGATCCGGTCCGGCGGGATGCCCAGCTCCGGCATGAAGGACTGCACCGAGGCCAGCACCGCGTAGTCGCCGCAGCCCGGGCACCAGCGTGTCTCCTGATCCGACGAGAAGTCTGCCTTCGTCAGCATCTCGGAGCTATCACCTCCATCATGTCCCTGGTGAAGATGGGCAGTCCGTCCACCTTCGTGAAGCTCTCGCAATCCACGAGGAACTCGGCTCGCAGGACCTTCACCAGCTGGCCCATGTTCATCTCGGGCACAAGCACGCGCTCGTACGAGCGCAGCAGCTCGCCGGTGTTCGCGGGCAGCGGGTTGAGGTGCCTGATGTGCGCCGTGGCCACGCGCAGACCCTGCTCGCGGCGCAGCCGCCGCGCCGCACCCTGGATGGCTCCGTAGCTCGATCCCCAGCCGAGCACGAGCAGCGACGCGCCGTCCGGATCGTCCACCTCGATGTCCGGCACCGACACCCGCGCGATCCGCTCCGCGCGCAGGTGAGTCATGTGCGCGTGGTTCGCGGGCTCGTACGAGATGTTCCCGGTGCCGTCCTCCTTCTCGAGCCCGCCGATGCGGTGGCGCAGGTCCGGGGTGCCGGGAACCGCCCAGGGACGCGCCAGGTTGGCGTCCCGGGCGTACGGCATGAAGCCCGCCGGGTCGGTGGCGAAGTTTGGATCGATCTCCGGGAGCGAAGCCACGTCCGGCAGCTTCCACGGCTCCGACGAGTTCGCGAGGAACGTGTCGCTGAGCAGGATCACCGGCGTGCGGTGGGTGATCGCTATGCGTGCCGCCTCGATCGCGCAGTCGAAGCAATCCGACGGGGTCGATGCCGCGATCACCGGCAGCGGCGATTCCCCGTGGCGCCCGTGCAGCGCCATCATCAGATCGGCCGCCTCGGTCTTGGTCGGCATCCCCGTGGAGGGGCCGGCGCGTTGCACGTCCACCACCACGAGCGGCAGCTCATACGCCACTGCCAGGCCGATCGTCTCCGACTTCAGATCCATGCCCGGGCCGCTCGTGGCCGTGACTCCGAGGTGGCCGGAGAAGGCGGCCCCGAGCGCCATGTTCACCGCCGCGATCTCATCCTCCGCCTGGATCGTGCGCACCCCGAGCCCATGGTGGCGCGACAGCGAGTGGAGCAGCTCGGAGGCCGGCGTGATCGGGTAGCTCGCGTAGAACAGGCCGAGGCCGGACTGGACCGCGGCCGCCACCAGCCCATAGGCGAGCGCCTGCGTGCCGTTCGCGTTGCGGTAGGTGCCGGGCGCCGCTGGCGCCGCGTCCACCTCGTAGTGCACCGCCATGAGCTCGGCCGTCTCGCCGAAGTTGTAGCCCGCCCGGAACGCGGCGAGGTTCGCGGCGCCGACGGCGGGGATGTCGGCGAACTTCTTCTCGATCCAGGCCACCGTCGGCTCGGTCGGGCGCCCGTACATCCACGACACCAGTCCGAGCGCGAACACGTTCTTGCAGCGCGCGGCGTCGCGCGCCGTGATGTCGTCGATGCCCTCGGTCGCGCGGACCGTCATCGAGGTCATCGGCACCCGGAAGAGCTGGTAGTCGTCGAGCGAGCCGTCCTCGAGCGGGTTCGCCTCGTAGCCCGCCTTGCGCACGTTGTGATCGGTGAATCCGTCCTCGTTCACGATCACCGTGCCGCCCTTCTCGAGCGTCCCGACGTTCGTGATCAGCGCGGCCGGGTTCATCGCCACGAGCACGTTCGGGTGGTCGCCCGGGGTGAGGATGTCGCGCGAGGCGAAGTGGATCTGGAAGGCCGACACGCCGTGCGGGGTGCCCGCAGGAGCGCGGATCTCGGCCGGGAAGTCGGGAAGCGTGGCGAGATCGTTCCCGACCAGCGCCGTGGCGTCGGTGAAGCGGCTGCCGGTGAGCTGCATACCGTCACCCGAGTCGCCCGCAAAGCGGACGACCACGCGATCCAGCTTCTCGACTGTTTTGCCTTGCATCAGGTGAGCTAGGCAAGAGTGTAGGATGCCGCGCCCCCGGAACGGTTGCGACTTATGAACGTCTCAGTACCCAAGGAAGTTGCCGCGGGTGAGCGCCGAGTGGCGCTGGTGCCGGAGGTGGTCGAGCGCCTGAGCCAGAACGGAATCCAGGTGACCATCGAGGACGGTGCCGGCGAGGGCGCCCACCACCCGAATGCCGCCTATGAGAAGGCTGGCGCCAGCATCGGCGACGGCTTCTCTGGCGACGTGATCGCCAAGGTGGCTCCCCCGTCGGCGGAGGAGATCGCGCGCCTCGAGCAGGGCTCCGTGCTGGTCGGGTTCCTCCAGCCGCTGACCGCGTCGGACACGGTTCGCGCGCTCGCCGAGCGCGGAGTGACGAGCTTCGCCATGGAGGCGATCCCGCGCATCACGCGCGCGCAGTCGATGGACGCGCTGTCCTCCCAGGCCACCGTTTCCGGCTACCGGGCCGCCCTGCTCGCCGCCCAGGAGCTGCCGCGCTTCTTCCCGATGCTCACAACGGCGGCCGGCACGATCCGGCCCGCCAAGGTGCTCGTGCTGGGCGCTGGAGTGGCGGGTCTCCAGGCCATCGCCACCGCGCGCCGGCTCGGCGCGGTGGTGCATGCCTTCGACGTGCGCTCCGCCGTTAAGGAGCAGATCGAGTCGCTCGGCGCCCGCTTCCTCGAGCTCGACATGGGCCTCGAGGACGCCGAGGCCGCGGGCGGCTACGCGCGCCAGCTCACCGACGAGGAGCAGCAGCGCCAGCGCGAGCTGCTCGCGGAGGAGATCGGGAAGATGGACGCGGTCATCTCGACCGCTGCCGTGCCGGGCCGCCGGGCCCCGCTGCTCGTGACCGAGCAGGCCGTGAAGAACATGAGCCCCGGCTCAGTGATCGTCGACCTGGCCGCGGAGACCGGCGGCAACTGCGAGCTCACCGAGGCCGGCCAGACGGTCGTGAAGGAGGACGTGACCATCGTCGGACCGCTCAACCTGCCCGCCACGATGCCCGACCACGCGTCGAGCCTCTATGCCCGCAACGTGCAGTCGCTGCTCGACCTGATGGTCAAGGAGGGCGAGCTCACGCTTGATTTCGAGGACGAGGTGATCGCGGGCGCCTGCATCACGCGCGACGGCGAGATCGTGCACGAGGGCGCCAAGAACGCCGCCGGGGTCGCGGCCTGATGGATCTCCTAACCGAGCTCACCATCCTCGTGCTCGCCGCGTTCGTCGGCTTCGAGGTGATCTCGAAGGTGCCGAACACGCTTCACACGCCGCTGATGTCGGCCACGAACGCCATCCACGGGATCGTGCTGCTCGGCGGCCTGCTCGTGATCGGCGAGGCCACCGGCTTCCTCGACGACTTCCTGCTCGTGATCGCGATCGCCTTCGGCACGATCAACGTGGTCGGCGGATTCCTGGTCACCGACCGCATGCTCGAAATGTTCAAGAAAACACCGGTCCGCGGCGGGCAGAGCCCGCCGCCTCCCGCAAGGCGACCCGACTGATGTACACGGCCAGCTTCCTCCAGGACCCGGACTTCATCCGGGTCCTCTACATCCTCGCCTTCATCTGCTTCATCCTCGGGCTACGGCTGCTGAACCATCCGCGCACGGCGCGCAAGGGCAATCGCGTCGCGGCCGTGGGCATGGCGATCGCCGTGATCGCGACGCTGCTGATCGAGTCGGTCGGCGACTACGGCCTGATCGTGCTCGGAGTGGCCATCGGCACCGCTGTCGGAGTGCCCGCGGCGCGCTCGGTGAAGATGACCGCGATGCCGCAGATGGTGGCGCTGTTCAACGGCGTCGGCGGCGGCGCCGTGGCGCTCATCTCCTGGGTCGAGTACCGCGAGGCGCTCGAGCACGGTGGCAACCCGGCGCTCGAGACGCTGATCCCGATCCTGTTTGCGGCGATCATCGGCTCGGTCTCCTTCTGGGGCTCGAACATCGCCTTCGGCAAGCTCCAGGAGATCATTCCGGGCCGCCCGATCCAGCTGCCCGGCCAGCAGTTCATCAACATCGGGCTGCTCGCGATCTGCATCGGCTGCTCGATCGCGATCGCGTCCGGCACCGAGTCCCAGGCCCTCTTCATCGTGATCCTGGTGGCCGCGGCGATCCTCGGCAACATGTTCGTGCTGCCGATCGGCGGCGCCGACATGCCCGTCGTGATCTCGCTGCTGAACGCCTTCACGGGGCTTTCCGCAGCCGCGGCCGGCCTGGCGCTCGACAACGTGGCGCTGATCGTGGCCGGCATGCTCGTGGGCGCCTCCGGCTCGATCCTCACGATGTTGATGGCCGAGGCGATGAACCGCTCGATCCTCAACATCTTCAAGGGTGGCTTCGGCGGCGGCGGCACCGCCCCGGGCGCGGGAGCAGACGGCGAGGAGAAGCCCGTGCGCTCGACAGACGCCGCCGACGTGGCGATCCAGCTCGCCTACGCGAGCAAAGTCGTGGTCGCGCCCGGCTACGGGCTGGCGGTGGCGCAGGCGCAGCACGCGGTGCACGACCTGGCGAGCGCGCTCGAGACGCGCGGTGTGGAGGTGGTGTACGCGATTCACCCGGTGGCCGGCCGGATGCCGGGTCACATGAACGTGCTGCTCGCCGAGGCCGACGTGCCCTACGACAGCCTCAAGGAAATGGACGAGATCAACCCGGAGTTCCCGCAGACCGACGTGGCGCTCGTGATCGGCGCGAACGACGTGACGAACCCGGCTGCGCGCGACGTGCCCGACTCGCCCATCTACGGCATGCCGATCCTCGACGTGGACAAGGCGGGCGCCGTGATCGTCCTGAAGCGCTCGATGAACACCGGCTTCGCGGGCATCGACAACCCGCTCTTCTACGCGGAGAACACGTCGCTCTTGTTCGGCGACGCGAAGGAGTCGGTGCAGAAGGTGCTCAAGGCCGTCGAGGAGTTATAGCCCTTGCGGGCATCCTGCCCGCGCTCTGATGGCAGCGGCGCCATCCAGGCGCTGTAACCGCGGCGCTTCGCGCCGCTTAGAGCAGGCTTTCCTGCCCGGTGGCCGCCACCCGGCGCCGGCGCGGCAGTCCCGCCGCCTCGGCGAGCGCCGTCTCCACGTCCGCAAGGATCGCTCGCTCCGAACGGGACGCCACCACGGGCTCCGTGAGCCCGTCCACGTGCACGTAGGTGCGGCGGCCGTCCTGTCGCTCGGGCCCCTCGATCGGCACGAGCGCGTAGATCTTGTCCGCGCGCACGAACTTGCCGTAGCCCAGGGGGATCATGCGAGGGTCGCGCTTGGCCATGGCGTCTGATGACGATAGCTGCATGCCCGGCCGCCTCTTTGGGTAGCGCAGGCCTCATGAGCGACGAAGAGAAGACAGAGCACCAGCAGAAGATGGAGGAGGCCAAGGAGGAGATCCGGCAGCTCGAGGACGATCCGCCCGAGAAGCTGGAGGATTGGCCGGACGGGCAGGCCAAGTACGAGACCTTCGGCGGCAAGGAGGGCGACCACAGCTACGACGAGGGCCCCGAGGCCAACCTCGGCCCCGACTCGGTGCGCCACCGCGAGGACGGCTCGGTGGAGGTGGGCGGCGAGGAGGTCGACGACCCCGACGAGTTCAAGGGCGAGCCGATCCCCGGCGGCCCGACGGACCCGAACGCGGCGAGCAACCCCGACGAGCAGCGCCTCGCGGGCGACGACGAGCAGGACGGGGACGAGGAAGAGTCGAGCTAGCTGGCGGCGGTTTCGCGCTCGGGCTCGGGCTCGCTCTCGGCCGCCCGGTCGGCCTCGCCGCCGCGCGGGGTCTCGGGCTGCACGCGCAGGGCGGCCTCGCCGCCCGGCCCGACCGGTCCCGACGCGGCTGCCACGCCGCGCTCGCCGACGTCCGCGAGGAACAGCTCGTCGACCTCCGGGGCGGCCTTGCGGGCCTCGCGCTCGACCAGCGGCTGGAGCAGGGTGCGCAGGACGATCAGCGCCCGCGCGTACGGCGGCACCACCACCCAGCGCTGCCGCTTCTCGATGCCGTCGGCGAGCGCCTTGCCGGCCTTCGACAGCGGATAGGTCTTCGAGAGCGGCCCGCTGGCGGTCTCGCGAAGCGCCCCGATCGCCGGATGCGCGTCGGCCCCGCGCACCATGTCCGTGTCGATGAAGCCGAAGTATCCGACGCCGACGTCCACGCCCAGGTGCTTCACCTCGGACCGGAGTGAGTCCGCGAACGCCTCGGCACCGGCCTTGCTCGCCGCGTAGGCCGCCATCCCGGGAGCGTGGAGCGCCGCCGCCATCGACGCGATCACGAGCACATATCCCTGCCGCTCGATCACATGCGGCAGGCACGTGCGCACCGTGCGCCACACGCCGAGCAGGTTGATCTCGATGGTTCGCTCGAAAGCCATCGGGTCCGTGGACCGCACCATCCCCATCGGGGCGATGCCGGCGTTCGCCATCACGACGTCGATGCCGCCGAAGCGCTCGACCGTCCCCGCGATGGCGCGCTCCAGCGCGTCGACGTCGGTCACGTCGCACTCGAACCAGGCCGCATTCGTGCCGCACTGCGCCGCAACGCGCTCCAACTCCTCGGGCTCGAGGCCCACGAGCGCCACGTTCGCGCCCCGCGCCGCCACCCGGCGCGCGGTCTCGGCACCAAGGCCGCGTGCGGCACCGGTGATCAGCACTGTCTTCCCGTGAGTCGTCCAGTCCTCCATGGACCGAACCCTAACCGAGCGGCTAGTAGCCTCGCCCTACATGGCCGGAGCCCCCGAAGACCTGTCCCCTGGCCGGGCCGCCGAGCTGCTTCGCGACGGCGCGCAGGGGGTCGACGTGCGCGAGCAGTACGAGCGCGACGCCGGCCACATCGCGGAGACCCTCCACATCGAGCTCGACCAGCTCACCGGCGCGGCGGACACGCTCGACCGCGAGCGGCCGATCGTCTTCTACTGCCGCTCCGGCAGCAGGTCGGCGCTTGCCGCCCAGGCGTTCGCGGCGGCAGGCTTCGAGGCCCACAACCTCGACGGAGGACTGGAGGCCTGGGTGGGGAACGGCCTGCCGATCGAGCCGGCCGACGGGCACGTGGCCTGAGTCAGCCCTCGAGCTCGAGCTGGGCCTCGTAGGGGCCGCGGCCGGTGAGGCAGGCGGCGCCGCAGCGGGCCGCCAGCTCCACAGCCTTCGCAATCTCCCAGCCGGCCCCGAGCCCGTAGGTGAGACCCGCCGCGAAGCTGTCGCCAGCGCCGTAGGAGTCGCGGATCGGCCCGGGCAGCTCCGCCGGCCCCCAGCGGCCCTGCTCGCCGCCGGCGGTCTCCCACTCTCCCCCGGCGGCCCCGAGGGTCCGCACCACGACCCGGGGTGCGGGGTCGAGGTCACCGGGGCGGTAGCGCTCCCCGGGGTCGCGGCCGCTCGACACCAGCGCATCGAGCTGCACGTGGGCCTCGGCGAGCGTGTCCAGCCCGCGCGGAGTGGCCACGAGCGTCCGCGCCCGGCGGGCCTGGCGCACGGCGTCGAGGTCGCCCGCCGTCACGTAGACGGCATCCGTCTCGTCGAGTAGCTCCCAGGGCAGAGCGTCCAAACCGCTCGGGCCGAGCCGCGGCCCAAGCACGGTGATCGTGCGCTCGCCGTCCGCGTCCAGGTGCACGAATGCGCGGCGCTGCGGCTCCGGGTGGAAGCGACCCTCCACGCGCACCCCGTGCTCCCGCAGCTCGGCGTCGGAGCGGTGTCCGACCTCGTCGTCGCCGAAGGCGGTGAACAGCGTGGCCTCCCCGGCGAGCTTGCGCAGCTGCACGGCGGCCACCGCCCCGCCACCCGCCGGCTCCTCGAAGGTCTCGGCCGCGTGAACGATCTCTCCCGGCCGGGGCACGTGCGGCACCGCCGCGAACTCGCACCACTCGACGTGGCCCACCACCGCAACGCGCATCGCGCGGGAGCTTGTCACGACCTGGCGCTAGCGTGCCGCTGCGATGGACGATCCGCTCCGCATCGGGCGCCACGCCGAGGTCCCCCTCTCGGAGATCGAGCTGCGCACGAGCCGGTCGTCCGGACCGGGCGGGCAGCACGCGAACGTGACCGCGTCGCGCGTGGAGGCCGTGTTCGACGTCTGCTCCTCGCAGGCGCTGAGCCACGAGCAGCGGCAGCGCATCATGGCGCGCCTTGGACCGGTGGTCCGCGCCGTTGCCCAGGACACCCGCAGCCAGGCGCGCAACCGGGTGCTGGCGCTCGAGCGACTGCGGGGCCGCCTCGAGAGCGCGCTGGCGGTGCAGCGGCCGCGGCGCGCGACGAAGCCGACGACCGCGTCGCGGCGCAGGCGCGCGGAGTCGAAGCGACGGCGCGGCGAGCTGAAGCGCCTGCGGCGCCCGCCGGAGGTCTAGGGGACCGGCGCCTCGGCGCCGCCGCCCTCGCCCTGCGGCGGGGCCGGCGCCGGCTCCGCGGGTGCCTGGCCGACACCGCCGCCCTCGCCCTGCGGCGGGGCCGGGGCGGGCGTGGCCGTGCCGCC
Organism: uncultured Thermoleophilaceae bacterium; assembly: GCA_963837445.1. Classification (GTDB taxonomy): domain Bacteria; phylum Actinomycetota; class Thermoleophilia; order Solirubrobacterales; family Thermoleophilaceae; genus JACVRW01. The sequence continues at coordinate 517,691 of CAWINK010000021.1, forward strand.
GGTTCCGTCGGCCGGCGGGGTGGTCGGAGCCGCGGGCGTGGCCGCGCTTTCCGTGTCCGTCTGGGTCGTGGTGGTGCGCTGGCCCTCAGAGCGGTCGAAGGTCGTTGTGCCACCCACGCCGAGGTCGGACGGGGTGCTCTTCGGCTCCGGGTCGCCCCCGCCGCCGCTCGCGATCAGGACGATCAGCAGGAGGAACACGATCCCTCCCGCCCCGGCCGCCACGAGCCGCCGGCGCCGGTAGACCTCCTCGGGCTCTCGGCCCGGCGGGCGTCCCGGCCCACGCGGCGGCGCGCCGCCTGAACGCGGCGGTGCGGACGGTCGCCTGCCGCCCTCGAGGACCCGGGTGGGCTGATCCTCCACGAGGGCTTGAAGGTTAGGCGAAGTGCAGGCCGCCCGCCTCATCCTCGTCAACCGGGCGCTCGCAGGTCGGGCACCACCAGCGCGCCTCCACGGGTGTGCCGCAGGCGTCGTGGCGCGGCGGCTCGCCGGCCTCCCGGTGGCGAGCCCCCCAATCCGCGAGCAGCCGCAGAGCGCCGGCCAGCTCGTGGCCCGACGCCGTGAGCTCGTACACGTAGCGCTCGGGGCGCTCGCTGTAGGGCTGCGCCACCACGAGCCCCTCGCTCTCGAGGCGGCGCAGGCGCTGGGTGAGCACATTCGGGGCGATCCGGGGCAGCTGCTCCTGGAGGTCGCCGAAGCGACGCGGCCCCTCGAGCAGAGCCTCCACGAGCAGCAGCGTCCAGCGGTCGCCCACGCTGTCGAGCGCGGCGGCGAGTGGTGAGGAGGCGGGCTCAGGCATCGCAGAGCGGATCCTACCCGGGTGTATAGTCACTAGCAATTTGCAAGTCACTCTCTGGGGAGCGTCATGAACACAGTGCAGACCCTTCAGGACACCATCGCGGGCGTGGCGGAGGGCGTGGGACCGTCCGTCGTCGGCCTCGGGCGCGGCTGGGGGCACGGATCCGGCGTCGTGATCGGCGACGGACAGGTCCTCACGAGCGCCCACAACCTCCGGCGCGAGGAGGTCACGGTGTCCTTCCACGACGGCCGGCGGGAGCGGGCCGAGCTCGCCGGGAGCGACGCCGACCTCGACCTGGCTGTGCTCACGGTCGACACGGGCGACGCCCCGGCCGTGCGCTGGGAGCCAGCCGAGGCGCCCGGGATCGGCGCGCCGGTGGTGGCGCTGGCCAATCCAGGCGGACGCGGCCTGAGAGCCACGCTTGGCTTCGTCTCCTCCGGAGAGCGGAGCTTCCGCGGACCGCGCGGGCGCCGCGTGCGCGGCGCGATCGAGCACACGGCGCCACTGCCCCGCGGTTCGTCGGGCGGCCCGCTCGTGGACCCGGACGGCAACCTGCTCGGCATCAACAGCCTGCGGCTCGACGACGGCCTCATCCTCGCCGTGCCGGCGAGCGCAGCGGTGCGTGAGCGCGCCCTGCTGCTCGCCCGTGGTGAGGCGCGGGCGCCGCACCGCCTAGGAGTGGCGATCGCTCCCCCGCGCGTGGCCCGGAGGCTGCGAAGCGCGGTCGGCCTGCCCGAGCGCGACGGCCTGCTCGTGCGAGCGGTCGAGGACGGCAGCCCGGGAAAGCGGGCCGGCCTCGAGCCCGGTGACCTGATCGTGTCCATCGGAGGTCAGCCGGTGGAGGGCGTGGAGTCGCTCTACAGCGCGCTCGACGCGGTGGCGGCGGGCGGCGAGCTGGAGCTGGGCGTGGTGCACGGCACCGACGAGCGCTCCGTGACAGCAAGCTTCGAGGTGGAGGAGGCGGCGTGAGCCGGGCTGAGGTGGCGGAGCTGCCCACCGCCTCCGATTCCGAGGCGCTCGACGCCTACTCGCGCGCGGTCACGGCAGTGGCCGAGCGGCTCGCCCCGTCCGTGGCGAGCCTGCGCGTGCTCAGGCGAACGCGCGGCGGGCAGGTCCCCGCCGGTGCAGGCAGCGCGGTTGCGCTCACTCCCGACGGCTTCCTGCTCACCTCGGCCCACGTGGTCGGGCGCTCGACCACGCGCGGGCGCGCCACGTTCGCCGACGGCCGCGAGGAGCGCTTCGAGGTCGTGGGCCGCGACCCGCTCTCGGACCTCGCGCTGCTGCGCGCCGAGGGCGATCCGCTCACCCCGGCCGAGCTCGGCGACGCGGAGCGCCTGCGCGTGGGCCAGCTGGTCGTGGCGATCGGCAACCCGCACGGCCTCGGCGGCTCCGTGACCGCGGGCGTGGTGTCGGGCCTCGGTCGCTCCCTGCCCGCGAGGTCGCGGCGCGCCGGCCGCATCATCGACAACGTGATCCAGACGGACGCCGCGCTCAACCCCGGCAACTCCGGTGGCGCACTCGCCGACAGCCGTGGCCGGGTGGTGGGGATCAACACCGCCGTGGCCGGCATCGGGCTTGGCCTCGCCGTGCCGATCAACGAGACCACCCAGCGCGTGATCGCGGGCCTGATGTCGGACGGCCGCGTGCGGCGGGCATACCTCGGCATCGCGGGCGGGCCGCGCCCGGTGCCGCCTCAGGCCCGGGCAGAGACCGGCTCGGAGAGCTGCATCGAGGTCGTGGAGGTGGTTGACGGCGCCCCGGCCGCCCGCGCAGGCATCCGCCCCGAGGATCTGATCCTGTCCGTGAACGGAACGCGCACCGAACGCGTCGAGGACCTCCAGCGGCTGATGGTGGCGGAGCTGATCGGCACCCCGGTGAACGTCCGCCTGCTCCGCGCCGGCAGGCTGGTCGAGCTGGAGCTCGAGCCTGCGGAGCTCGAGCTGTGAGCAGCGACGGTCTGCTCGAGCCGGTCGTCCCAGCTACTAGAGGCCCGGGATGTGGCGCATCGCGAAGCCGTCGGTCGAGCGCGGCTCGCTCTGCCAGCGCGTGCCCGCACGGCCCTGCCCGCTCGTATCGAAGCGCAGGCCGCCCACCACCATGAAGATGTGGCCGTAGTGGGTGTAGATCGTGATCCACCTGCCGCGACCGGGCGCCCCGTAGTTAAGGAAGCCTCCTGAAGTGAGCGGGCTCCCCAGCAGGCCTGCACTGGCCAACGCGAACGAGACCGAGCCCGAGCAGTCGTAGCCGTTGTCGCGCCAGGCGCCGTGGCCGCCGCCCCACTTGTACGGGAACTTCGCGATCTCGTTGGCGGCCATGATCACGCGCTTCACGATCTCGGGCGCGTTCTCGGGCGCCACGGCGGTGCCGTCGCTGAGCACTCGCGCCCGCGGCCCCGTCTGAAGGAATGCGGTGGTGTTGAGGTGCTTGTTGAAGTTGGCGAGCGACGCCCGGGCCTCACGCAGCTCGGTGCGCACCTCGGCATCGGTCGGGGCGCCCGGGCTCGGCGCATCGTCGCTCGGATCGACCTCGACATCCGCGCCTGAGCCGGCGCCGAGCAGCTCCACCACCTGCGGATTCGACCCCCGCGCCCGCGGCTGCTCGACCTGGTGCTTGCGGGCCTCGCGGGCCGCCTCGGGCGTGAGTACGACCTCGGCGGGCTCCGCGGCCTTGTCGCGTTCGCCGTTCTCACTCTGCTCGCGGCCGCAGCCCGCGGCGGCGAGCGCTGCACACAGCAGCGCGAGCAGAGGCGCGGAGCGCCTCAGCCGGCGGGGTCTTGAGCCTGGTGTTTGGATTTCCACTCCGAGTACGGCATTCCGTAGACGATCTCCCGTGCCTCTGCGTCCTCGAGCTCGATGCCACGCTCCTCCGCGGCCTCGCGATACCAGCGCGACAGGCAGTTGCGGCAGAACCCGGCCAGCTCCATTAGGTCGATGTTCTGCACATCGGTGCGCTCGCGCAGATGCTTGACCAGGGCGCGGAAGGTGGCGGCCTCCAGCTCGGTACGGGTGGCTTCATCCATGGATCTGGAACCATAGGGACGTGACCGAATCCGAACGCAGCCAGCGCCACGTCCCGCCGGATCCGAGCGGGATCGACGAACCCCATGACGTCCTAGCCGCCGAGGAGTTCGGTATCGGAACGCGCGAGAACCGCATTCCGGGGGACCCCACCGGCATACGCGAGCCGCACGACGTGCTTGCCGCCGAGGAGTTCGCGATGCCGGCCGGCGTTGAGCCGCATGGCAACGCGGACAGCGGGCCGGGACTGCGCGCGCTGCTGCCACTGGCCCTGGCCGGGCTCGTGCTGCTGATCGCGCTCCGTCGCCGGCGCTGATGCCAGAGCTCTCGCCGCAGAACCGGATCGACATCACCGTCGACCGGGCTCTCTGCATCGGCTCTGGCGACTGCGTCGACACCGCCCCGAACGTCTTCCAGCTCGACGACGAGGACAAGGCGGTCGTGGTGGATCCCGACGGCGCGTCGGTGGGCGAGGTCGTGGAAGCCGCGGGCAACTGCCCGGTCAGCGCGATCTTCGTCGTGGGCGAGGAGGGGGACCTGTATCCCTAGGCGTGGCGCTCGGCCGGCGACAGCGCGGCACGCATCGCCTCGGCGCTGAGCTCCTCGAGCGGGAACAGCAGGCTGCGGACGATCGCAAGCGGCTCGCGATCCTCCTCGCGGATCCACTCGGCCTCGTCACGCGACGTGACGTAGAAGTCGAGCGAATGCCGGTAGGCGGTGAGGCGCGCGGGGCGCAGCACGATCGTGCCGGCGCCGCCGATCAGCTCGCCCAGCTCGTCGGCCAATGCCGTGAGCTCGCGCAGCTCGATCACGTCGTCCGCCGACATCTCGGTGTTGCGGAAGCGCTCCGCCGCGCTGGCGGCAACGGCGTGTGCCGAGGCGCTGATCTCCTCCTCGCGGAGATCGAAAATCGCGAACACGACGGGCTCGCCGTCGAGGTCGCGGGAGATGTCGATGTGCTGACGATCCATACCTATCCGACACTATCGGCCGATTCGGGCCGCGACGTGATGGGCTTCACATACCCTCCGGATGCGGGCCTTACTCGCGGCGTGCAAGCCGTCTTGCGTCCACCTCCCCCGGCAACGCGTCCAGCACCTTCACGATCCAGTCCTTGAGGAAGCGCCCACCCATGGCGTTCATCAGCCGCCAGCGGAGCGTGGTGGGATCCATCCCGCTCTCGAGCTCGACGTAGGTCTCGCCCTGCGCGGGCGTGAGTGTGAAGCGCGCCCAGCTACCCGAGGTGTTGCAGCGGAAGCGCGCCTCCTTCAGGTCCTCGAGGCGTTCTGCCACCCACACCGCTTCCACGGCATCGAGGAACGGGACGAACTTCGAGGTGCGCACGTACTCGCCGCCCTCGACGAGCGGTTCGTCAAGCTGCACGTCCACCACGTCGGGCCACCACTCCGGGTGCGTGCGCGGGTCGCTCACCACGGCCCACACGTCCTCCACCGGCGCGTCGATCAGGGCCTGGTGACGATAGGTGCCACCCATGGGTCCATCCTACGCCCGGCGGCCGTCGTTGGCTCAAGGATTTTGGAGAGTGAAGGTGCTGAGCCGGTCGCCACCCGCGGCGTAGGCGATCACCTCGATCGGTTTGTGGCCCGCCGAGCGCGGCACGAACGCGACCCAGTAGCCGAACGGCTTGCTCGGCTTGAATTCGGTGAGCGTCGATGCCGCGACTTGGACAAGCTTCACGGGCGCCTGTTGCATGCTCCCGCCACCGTCCCGGTAGAGCACCTCGACCCGTGCGACGTTCGTGCGGGCGAAGCCGCTCAGGACCCTGTGCGTCGTGGCCTCCGACGCGTCGTTCAGGAAGCCGAAGGGCTTCGCGAACACGCGCTCCGGGTTGCGACGCCCGAATGCGGTCGACGGCGGTAGCCCCCCGCGGCCGCCGGAGAAGCCATAGCCGGAGAAGGGTGCGTACGGCCAGAAGATGCCGACGCCGGTGCCGTAGTCCGACTGCTCGACATAGATCTCGTAGAGCGCGCCGTCGGGCGAGCGGCCGCTCATGACGACGGTCGAGGCACTGCTCCCGCTCTCAGGGGCCCGGCGCCCGCGCTCGTCACCCGGCTCCTCCCGGCCCTCGGCCTCGATCGTGCTGACGGGGCGCACCGCGGCTGTGATGAGCGGCTCCGTTATCCGGTCCAGAACGTGGCCGCTCTCGTCGTACGCGACATACTCGAACGGGCCCGGCGGCAGGCGTCCGGCAAGACAGTCATCGGCCGGCGACGGGCCCTGCGTGGTAGCCGGGCAGGCCTCGAAAGCCTTGCGCGCCTGTTCCACCTCGCGGCGGCCGATCGGCCCGAGCTTCAGCTTCCCGGTGCCGTATTGCGCCCGCAGGTCGAGGCGCGACGCGACCTCGTCGCGAGCCGCCCGGTCGCCCGGCAGGAACGCAACGAAGGTGCCGAGCGGCTCGGGTTGGCTCGCCAGCTCGCGCAGCTTTCCCTCCACGCGGGCGAAGTCCACGGGCAGCTCCTGCTCCTTGCCCTCGCCGTCCGTGTAGATGACGCTGACCCGGTGGACATCCGGCCCGGTCACTCCGGAGATCACGAGATCCGGCTCGGCGACTCCCTTCATCTGCGACGGGAGCACGTGGACGCCGTGCTGGCTGAACACGCGGTCACCCGGCCTGCCCTGCAGCTCCTCACAGGATCCGCCGCCCTCGTGTCCCTTGACCCCCGGCCAGTTCAGTGCAGCACCGATCCCCTCGAACTCCGGTCCCGGGACCGCCTCATCCGGGCCGACGCTGCACTTGTACGCCACCCACTCGTAACGGGTGCCGTCCGGTGCCGCGCCGTTGTCGATCACGACCGCCGTGCCCGCGTCCGCGAAGTCCCCCTGATCCTCCTGCGTGGGCGGTCCGCCAACGTCGCCGATCCCCACGAGGTCGCCGACCCAGGCACTCGCGGCCCTGCCGGGCGGAGTCAGCAGGACCACGATCACCAGCAGCAGCGCGGCGGCGAGGCTCAGCAGACGAGGCGGCCGCTCTCGCGCCGGAGCCGTGTCGGTGGCACGCTGCGCCACCTCCGCACGGGCCTCGGCCACCGCCTGCTCGCGCGCATGTGCGGCCGGCGGGGTGGGGATCTCGCTCAGGAGGTCCTTCAGTCGGTCCGGGGTCATGAGTCCTCTCTCGCTTCAGCCTCGAGCAGCTCGCGCAGGCGCGTGAGTGCGCGTGCGAGCCGTGTCCGTACGGTCCCCGCCGGTAGATCCAGCATGCGGGCCAGCTCCGCCGAGCGATAGCCCAGTAGATGGCGCATGACGATCAGTGCCCGCTGGTCAGGATCGAGCTGGCCCAGCGCGCTCATCAGTTCGTCGGAGAGCGCGTCCGACCCAGGACTGGAAGCGGCCGTCTGACCCGCGAGGTCGCCACTGAGCTCGGGCCGCCGCGCTCGGGCGCGCAACCAGTCCAGCGAGCGGTTCACCACGATCCGGTGCAGCCACGGCCGGAACGGGCGCCGGCGGTCGAAGCCGTCGATCGCGCGAACCGCCGCGAGCATCGCCTCCTGTGCGATGTCCTCCGCGGCGGCGGGGTCGTGAACGATCAGGAACGCGGCCCGGTGGGCGCTGTCCCAATGCCGTCGAACGAGTGCCTCGATCGCATCGGCCGAGCCCGCCCTGGCCTGCCTGATGAGGGATGCCTCGTCCCTAGCTCCCGCCGCTCGATACCAGGGTCGCACGAGCGAATCCAGAGCGACCTCCTGACCTGACGACGACCCAGCCACGCCTCAAATACGACACGGCCGAGCGGACTGTTTCAATCGTCAGGGCTCGAGCTTCGCCGAGAAGACCTTCAGATCGCTCGGCGCGCCCTTCGCCTTGAAGCGCCAGCGGCGGCGGAGGTCCACGGCCCCGTCACCGATCTGCTCGCAGACCGCCTCCGAGATCAGCACCTCCCCGGGACCGGCGGCGTCGGCCACGCGGGCCGCGACGTTCACGTCAACCCCGAAGTAGTCGCTGCCGAGCTTCCGCGGCCTCCCGAAGTGGATGCCGCCGCGCAGCTCGGGCCGATAGCCGTCAACCCGGATCTCGCCCACGGCCCGACTCGCCTCGAGCGCCGCATCCACGGCCTCCCCGGCATCGTCGAACACGGCCATCACGCCATCCCCGAGACGCTTCACGATCTGCCCGTCACGGTCCTTGATCACCGGGTCCACGGTGCGCCCCACCATCCGAAGCAGCTCGAGCGCCGCATCGTCGCCGGCCTCGAGCGCCCAGTCCGAGAACCCAACGAGGTCGGTGAACAGGATCGCCAGCGGCTCGTCCCCCCTGCCTCGACCCTGCGCCTCCGACACCGCCTGCCACACCTGAATCGCGCCCAACCCGAGCTCCCGCACGGCACTGGGCCGCCGATCGGTGACAGAGGCCAACCGCTGGGCTATCAGCTGCGGCGGCTCATCCCCGGCAACCGAAAGCGGATCCCCGTATGCATGGTCGCCGGGAAGCCGCGCGCGCAGCGCGCGTGCCGCCTTGACCACACCGTCCCTGCCGTCGAAGCGCCCCAGGGCATTGAGAGCACGCCTGAAGCGCCGCGGTGCGTCCGTGGTCTCGCCATCGAGCTCTGCCATTAGCGGAAGCTTCCCACTGCCACGAGAAAGGTCTCACTATGCGACGAAACTCGTGGCAGTGGCGCTCAGCGTGCCCAGAATGAGGTGCGCTTGCGCGCTCCCGCCCGCGACAGCCCGATGTGGATGTGGTCCTTGTGGGCCTCCGTGTAGTTCACGCGCTTGCGCAGCTTGCCGCGCTCGGTGTAACAGGCGGAGTACTTGCCCATCCCATCAGCGCCCGACCACCACGAGTGGCAGTTCCAGATGATCTCCTGGATGCCCATTCGGCGGGCCAGCGCGTGCTCGTTTCCGGCGCTGTCGGTGGCGAGCCAGCGGTCGATCAAACGCCGCGCCTCGCAGCGCATGATTCCCCAGGAGGTTCCCTTCGCGTTGCGCTCGAGCCAGTCGACCAGCGCCAGGGCGCCCGGGGTCGGCCGCTTGCGACAGTCCTTCGCCTTGTCGTATGCGTAGTCGTCGATCGGGGGATCGGCAACGGCCGACGGAGCGGCGAGCGCCGCGATCACTGCGATCAGAGCGAGTAGGACAAAGCCGATCCGCACCGCGGATGCATCGGCAAAAACGTCAGCGCCCGTAGACCAGCTTGAGCAACCTCGCGACGAGGCCCGAGCGCCTGCGCGTGTAGGGCATCATGTGCAGGTCCTTCTTCATGGGCGCGAAGGTCGTGACGAGCACGCTCTGCTTCTTCGTGTACTTGCGGATCCCGTCCGCCCCGTGGCGCGTGCCGAGTCCGGACTCCTTCCATCCGCCCATCGGGAGCTCGAGCGCCACGTAGTTGACCTGGGCGTCGTTCACGGTCACGGCCCCGGCCTCGATGCGGCGCGCCAGCCGCTCGCCCTTGCCCGCGTCCTTCGTCCACACGGACGCCTGAAGCCCGTACGGGCTGTCGTTCGCGAGCCGCACCGCCTCCTCGGCATCGCGGACCTTCATGATCGGGACCGTCGGCCCGAACGTCTCCTCGCGCATGCACGCCATGGAGTGGTCCACGTCCACGAGCACCGTGGGCTCGAAGAAGTGGCCGCCCTCGTCGCTGCGACCGCCGCCCACCAGCACGCGGGCACCACGTTCCACCGCGTCCTTCACGTGCCGCTCCACGATGTCCGACTGCGGCGGGTGGATCACCGAGCCGATGTCGGTGGAGCCCGGCGCGCCGGAGGTGCCCTGGCGCAGGGCGCCGACCTTGTCGGCCACGCGCCGAACGAAGTCGTCGTAGATCGGCTCCTCCACGTACACGCGCTCGGTCGAGATGCAGGTCTGGCCGGCGTTCTGCATCGAATAGTGGACCGCGGCGTTCGCCGCGCGCTCGATGTCCGCGTCAGCGCACACGATCATCGGGTCCTTGCCGCCCAGCTCGAGCGCCACCGGCGTGAGCGTCTGCGCGGCGCGCCCCATCACGCGCTTGCCGGTGGCTGTCGAGCCCGTGAACATCACGAAGTCCACCTCGTCGATCAGCGCCTCGCCGGTCTCGCCGTAGCCGGGCACCACCTGGAACACATCCGCCGGCAGTCCGCACTCGCGCAGCATCTCTGCCATCAGGAGTGAGGTGAGCGGCGTGACCTCGGACGGCTTCAGCAGCACCGCATTGCCTGCCGCGAGCGCCGGAATGCAGTCCCCGAACGAGTTCGTGAGCGGGTAGTTCCACGGGCCGATCACGCCGACGACGCCTACAGGCGCGTAGCGCAGGATCAGCTTGCGCCCCTTGGCGAACGGCGAGGCCGTCTTCACCTTCTCCTCGGCGAGGTAGCCCTCAGCGTTCTTTGCCCAGAAGGCGAACGAGCCGACGGCGTAGCCGATCTCGGCCATGAGCGCGTCCTCGTAGGTCTTGCCGGTCTCCGACACGATCGTGTCGATCACGCGCTGGGAGTTGTCCGAGATCCACTTCTGGCAGCGCTTCAGCACGGCGGCGCGGCCATCGAAGCCGAGCGCCTCCCAGCCCGGCTGCGCGGCCCGGGCGCGGGCGACCAGCTCGGCCACCTGCTCCGGCGCCACCACGGGAACGCTCGCGATCACCTTCCCGGTCGACGGGTTCTCCACCTCGATCGTGCGGGTGGCCGGCGCACCGTTCGATCCGGTGCTGGGAACTGTCGTCGTCTCAGTCATGTGGCTCCTTCGTTGGTCACTTTCGCACGGTGGCGGGCGCCCTGCCGGCGCAGCAGCCCTGCACTTCGAAGGCCAGGCCGCCCGAGCATCGCAGTCGCGCGAGCGCCCCACCCACGCCAGCGCGGGACCGCGAGCACGAGCTTCTTCGAATCGAGCAGCGCAACCGCGTGCTCCGCCACCTCCTCGGGCGTGAGCAGACGAGGACCCGACCAGTTGATTGCCGCGGCCGGCTCGTGGTCGTGCTCGCGCAGCAGCTGCGTGTCGGCGGCGTCAGGGCAGAGCGCATGGACCGTGATCGGGATGCCGGCGTCGATCAGGTCTCCCTGGAGCGAGCCGGTGAAGCCGAGCACGGCGTGCTTGCTCGCGGCGTAGATGGCGAGGCCCGGGACGGGCATCAGCGCTGACAGCGACGCGATGTTGACGATGTGCCGGTTGTCCCCCGGCCCCGAGCGCATCGCCTCGACTGCGGCGCGCGAGCCCCAGATCACGCCCATCAGGTTCACGTCGCACTGAAGACGCACCTCATCGTCGGACTGCTCCCAGGCCTTCACCGTCCGCATCACGCCGGCGTTGTTCACCCAGACCTCGAGTGGGCCGCGCTCGGCAGCGGCTCGGGCGGCGCCGCGATGCGCATCGGGGTCGCGCACGTCGAGCTGCATCGAGAAGCCGCCGATCTCGTCCGCGGTGGAGGCCGCCGCGTGGGCGTCGACGTCTGTGGCGAGGACGGTGTAGCCACGTCCCGCGAGGCGGCGCGCGATCTCGCGGCCGAAGCCGCGTCCCGCACCGGTCACGACTGCGACCCCAGGCATCAGGCCGCCGAGCGTACCAAGGTTGGCTGGCCAGCCAGTACGCTTCGCGCATGGCGATCGCACAGGCAAACGGGCAGCAGCTCTACTACGAGATCCATGGCGAGGGGGAGCCGCTCTTCTGCGTCCACGGGCTCAGCTGCGACACCCTGGCGTGGATCCCTCAGATCGAGGCGTTCTCGGCGACGCACCGGACCGTGATCTTCGACAACCGCGACGTCGGCCAGTCGTCGATGGCCGAGCCGGGATATGACATCGCCGACATGGCGCGCGATGCGCTCGCACTCGCCGACGAGCTCGAGCTGGAGTCCTTCCACCTCCTGGGCGTATCCATGGGCGGTGCGATCGCTCAGGAGATCGCGCTGCAGGCGCCCGGGCGCGTGCGCACGCTCACGCTCGCCGTCACGTTCTCGACCGGCGGCACCTACTCGCGCAAGCTCGCCGAGGTCTGGGGGGCGCGCGTGATGCAGATCAGCCGGGAGCAGCACATCGACGAGCTCATGCTGCTGAACCACTCCGAGGAGTTCTACGAGAACCAGGACATGGTCGAGTTCGTACGCACGGCGATGCTGCAGAACCCGCATCCGCAGCCGCCCGAGGCCTTCGCGCGCCAGCTCGCCGCGTGCAGCCGCCACGACACGCGCGACCGCCTCGGCTCGCTCACGATGCCGACGCACGTAATCGGCGGGGAACGCGACATCCTCGTGCCGATCTGGAAGTCCCAGGAGATCGCCGCGACGGTCCCGGACGCGAAGCTGCACGTCCTTCCCGCGGCCCCACACGGCCTCTCGCTCGAGCGCGCCGAGGAGTTCAACGCGGCCGTGCTGGGCTTTATCCGCGAAACCGCAGCCGCGCCGGCCTAGTTCATCCCAGGCGCCGGCCTGGTTCATCCCAGGCGCCGGCCTGGTTCATCCCAGGCGCCGGGCAGGGCTCCAGCGCTTACAGCAGCGGTGAAGGGGTGGCTAGATCGAAAAGTCGCCACTCGACGTGTCTCGAAGGTGGGTTTGTCGTCTTGTCGCCCTATGCGCGCGTCAACTCGCCTAACCCCCCTCTCCACGGTGTCGAGTGGCGAGTTGTGCATGACCCCTCCAGTGCAAGAGGTGGGGCCTGGAGCCGCTGCGGGCCGCGCCCGCCTAGGCGATCTCGGCGACCGCCGAGGCCAGGTCCGCGTGCACCGGCGCGGCTCGGTCGAACTCGACGATCTGGAGCACGCGCGCCACGGATGTCCCAGCGGGCGCGACAACGCGCAGCTCCTGGCGGCGACTGCCGACGCGGCGCGCAAGCCCGAAGAGCATCGAGATCCCGCTCGAGTCGATGAACTCCAGCTCGGCCATGTCGACGACGACCCCGCGCGCGGAGCTCGGCACCGCCTCGGCGATGCGCCGGCCGACGGCCTTGGCGCCGGCGATGTCGAGCTCGCCGGTCAGCCGTACCACGACGACGTCGTCGCCCCCACGCTCCTCGATCTCCACCTGCACAAGCTGGTTCATCAGGCCGACCCTCCCTTGCTCCCGAGCCTTCGCCTAAGGCTGACGATGGTGCCCTCCTCGGTGGGCTCCACCGCAACGCTATCCATCAGCGTGCGCATCAGGTCGAGGCCCCGGCCGTGGTCGCCCTGCCGCTCGACTCGCCATGAGCCGTGATCACGCACGGCTATCTCGACCACGCGTCCGTTGCGGCTGCCCGACACCTCGAAGCTCGTGCCGCCGCTGGCGCCGCCGTGCTCGATCGCGTTGGTGGCCGCCTCGCCGCAGGCGGTGGTGATCTCAGCGATCTCCATATCGCCGGCCCCGGCGTGGCTGAGCCAGCGTCGCAGCATGCTGCGCATCGGCGCGAGCGACTCGGGCGCTGACGGGAAGCCGGCGCTGAAGCGCTCGGGCACCGGAAGATTGCGAAGGGTCAGGATCGCCACGTCGTCGGTGGCCCCTCCAGCGGGCACGAGCGTCGCGAGCAGGTGGTCGCAGAGGGCGTTGGGGTCCTCGGGCGCCTCCCGGACGCGGGCAGCCAGCTCCGCCATGCCGTCGTCGATGTTCTCGCCCGGACGCTCGACCAGACCGTCCGTGTAGAGCAGCAGCGTGCTGCCGGGGTACATCGGAGCCGAGACCTCCTCGTAGGTCGGGAACGGCAGGACCCCGAGCGGCACCGAGCTGGAGCCCTCGAGGAACTCCGCCTCGCCATCCACGAGCATCAGGGGGGCCGGGTGGCCCGCGTTCACCCAGTGGACGTTGTTGGCGGCCGGGTCGACGATCACGTAGAGCATCGTCGCCATCTGGCTCTCCTCCGCCTCTGTCCAGAGGAGCCTGTTGAGCTGCTCCACGACCCGCGCGCCTTCGTGGCCCTCGAGCGCATAGGCACGCAGCGCGCTGCGAAGCCGGCCGACCATGGACGCCCCGGCAAGACCCTTGCCAGCCACGTCTCCCATCACTAGCCCCACCGCGCCGCCCGCCATCGGGATCACGTCGTACCAGTCGCCGCCCACCTCGGCCTCCGAGGCTGCAGGGAGGTAGCGCGCCGCCACGTCCAGTCCCGGGAGTGTCGGCAGGTGGTCCGGCAACAGGCTGCGCTGAAGGGTCTCCGCGATCTTGTGCTCGCGCTCGTACACGCGCGCATGGGCGATGGCGAGGCCCACGCGCTCCGCGGCCAGCCGCAGCAGTGTGAGGTCCTCACCGCCGAACACGCGCGGCGGCGTGGCGCACGCCACCAGGACGCCCGTAACCTCGCCCTCCGCGAGCAGCGGCACGCCAACCATCGGCCCGGCCTCGGAGGCTGGATCGTCGCGCGAGAGCATCGCCTCGCGCGCTTCCGCCACCGTGTCCGCGAACTCGTCTCCGCCGGGGATCTCGCCGGGGGTCGAGGCGCCAACACTGAGCCGCTCCTCCTCGTCGGCGAGGTAGATGGTGGCCGCGTCGGCCTCCAGCACGCCGCGCACCTGCGCGACCAGCTCGCGGAGGATGTCGTCGAGGGTCCGATGGGCGAGCGCGGCGTCAACCAGCGCCTGCAGGCTGCCCACCAGGTCGGCCACTCGCTCGGCCTCGGCGCGCGCCGCCTGCTCGCGCAGGAGGGCCTCGCGTTCGGCCTCGCGGCGCAACCGCTCGGTCACGTCGGTGATGAAGCCCGACACGAACACCTCGCCACGGATTTCCACCTTGGTCACGGTCGCCTCGCCCGGGAAGCGACTGCCGTCGCTGCGCGCGAACTCGACCTCGAAGGTCTCGGTCGCGAGCGGTGAGTCGCTCGCGATCAGCGCGAGGCGGCGCTCGTCGTGGCGGTCGCCGAACTCGGGCGGCACGACCAGCGAGCGCATGGTCTTGCCGATCGCCTCGGCCGCGGTCCAGCCGAAGAGCCGGTCCGCTGCCGCGTTCCAGCTCAGGATCACGCCGTCGCGGTCGAGCGAGATGAAGGCGTCGGGAGCCGTGTCGAGTACCAGCCGGGTGCGCGCCTCCGAGCGCTCGAGCAGCCGGGCCCGGTCGCTCAACCTGCGCAGCAGCGAGGAGATGAGCAGCCCGGCGAGCAGCGGCGTGCCCACCGCCAGCAGCCAGCGCACGATCGCGCTGTCCGGGTCCTGGATCGCCAGCACGATCGCGTACGAGACGGCCACGACCGTCATGTGGGCGAAGGCCTCGATCGGCCGGAAGAAGTAGAACGCGTACAGCGACGCCCACATGTAGAGCAGCGGGTAGAGCGTGGACGGGCCCGCGTAGTAGTTGGCGAGGCTCACGATCAGCACGCCCGAGACCAGCACCACGTGGATGTGCCATTCGCGGACGTGGTCGCCGCTCCCCCAGACCACCGCGGCGACCACGATGGCCGCCGAGGCCAGCAGCACGAGCGCGAGGTCGTTGACCTCGGAGGAGTGCGGGAAGGCGAGCGTGAGCAGCCCGAGGACCGCGCCCGCGCCGAACAGATAGGCGATCGAGCGCGCCTTGATGCGGACGTCGAAGAGCTCCGGGAGCGCCCTCACCGGAGACAGCCTAGAAAGCGCTGCCGCCGCCTCGCGCGGAGAGGCGGGCGAGCGCCTCGTGGCACTCCACGACGCGCCGCTTGACCGGATCGTCGTCCGAACGATCGTGCACCAGGTCCCAGGTCTTGTCGGCCACGTCGCGGGCGGTGTCCGCCGTGGCCTGGGCGCAGAGCATGTCGATGAGCTTCAGCTCGAACGCCGCAAGCTGCTCTGTCGGCTCACCCGCAGGCATTCGCGGCAGCGCTTCTGTCGTCGCCTCGCGCCACATTTGGGTCGCCATCACGAGGCGGTTGCGCAGCTCCATCTGATCCACGGTCGCGCAGGCTACTCTGGGCGCGCCCGACGGGCAGCGAGCCGCCGCAGCAGCGGAAGCGGATCGAGCGGCCTTCCCGTCGTGCCCTTGCCGCGGCGCAGCTCCAGGTGCAGATGGTCGCCCCAACACGAGCCCGTGCACCCCACCGAGCCCACCCGCTGGCCCGCCTGCACACGCTCGCGAACCCGAACGCGGGACGGGTGAAGCATGTGCAGATAGACGACGGTGCGCCGGGCTGCGCGGCTCCAGATCGCCACGTAGTTGCCGCGACCACCGTCGTCCCCGGTCTCGACCACCCGGCCGTCGTGGATGTGCCACGAGCGGCGTTCCGGCCGGAGCGAAAACGTCCTGGCCTTCGTGGACGCGGCCACCCCGCCACGCGCCGTAGCGAGCGTCCCGCTCGCCGAAGTCCACCCGGCCCCGAACCGGGAACAGCGCCGCCGGCCTCGGCGGAGACCGAAGGCTCTGAAGCGTCGCCAGCCGGCTCGCCGCTTCGAGCGTCGGGGCAAGCGGGGCGAGCGGCTCAGCCGCGGCTGCCGCGGCGGGAGCGCCCGCGGCGGCTGCCGCCATTGTCGCGGCCATGAGGGACAGGCCGCGGGGTCCTAGCGGTCGCATCGAAGTCGCAGAGCGTAGCGTTGAGGCATGCCGACCCTGCACCTGTTGCGCGTGTTCTGCTCCGACGACGGCTCTGGAGGCAACCCGCTGGGCGTCTTCCTCGACGGCGCTGAGGTCGCGCCGGAGCTGCGCCAGGCCGTGGCGGCCGACCTCGGCCTGAGCGAGATCGTGTTCGTCGACGACGCGCCGCGGGGCGAGATCCGCATCTTCACGCCGGCCGTGGAGCTCGACTTCGCCGGACACCCGAGCGTCGGCACCGCCTGGATGCTCGACGGTGTCGATGTGCTCCGCCCTCCGGCCGGCGAGCTGGCGGTGCGGCGCGAGGGCGAGACCGTGTACGTGGCCGCCCGGCCCGAGTGGGGCCCGCCACACGAGTTGCTCGAGCTCGAGCTCAGCGGACGAGGTGGAGGCGCTCGACGGCCCACCCGAGGGGCATGACCTCGTGATGGCCTGGGCGTGGCTCGATAAGGATGCAGGCATCGTCCGCGCGCGTGTGTTTCCCGTCCGGATAGGGATCGCCGAGGACGAGGCCACCGGCTCAGCCGCGACCAAGCTGTGTGCACTGCTGGCGCGGCCGATCGACATCCGCCAGGGCCGCGGGTCGCGCATCCTGGCCCGGCCCGGGTCCGGTGACTTCGTCGAGATCGGCGGACGCAGCGTCGAGGACGAGGTGCGCGACTACGCCCTGCCCTGAGCGGGGGTCATGAAAGCAATCGCGGGCCCGAGCCCAGCCTCCGGCCTCAGCGTGGCGATCCTGCGGCCGGGCTGCACCGCGTCGCGCCAGGTGCCGATCAGCTCGCCGAGCGTGGACGTGGTGCGCTCCGGGTCCTCGACGAGGAACGCGAGCCCCCACAGCCGCGCCGGCCCGTCGGGCGTGCGGGCCACGCTCGTGCCCTCCGGGGCCTGCACCACCTCGAGGATCGGCTCGCCGACGCGGAAGAACGCCTGGCGCGTGGAGCCGCCCGGGGTCTCGCCCTCGCGGACGCGGCGCAGCTCGAAGCCCTCCGAGCGCAGATCCGCGACCGTCCGGTCGAGGTCGGGCGACAGCAACACCACGTGATCGATCCGGGCGACGCCGTTCGGGTGCGGCGCTGCGTCTGCCGGCCACGGGCTCGTCGTCGGTGAGCGTCCATCCGACGATGCCCCTCCGCGGCCCCTTCCCCACGAGCCGCAGCCGCACGCTGGACACCTGGCACGCGCCGTCCTCGATGTCGAACCCGAGCGCGCGCCAGTCGGCGGGCTCATCGGCGATCTCGAGCTGCTCGAGCGTCGGCACGTGCGGGACGCTATCCGGCGCGGGCGCTACTTCCGCAGCTTGAGCTTGCCCGGCTCCGAGGCCCTCGGCACCGCCACGGGCGCGGGCTCCGGTGCAACCGGCTCCGCAGTCGGCGCCTTGTGCCGGGCCGGTGCCTTGGCCTGGCCGCGCGCGAGCGCCTTCCCCTGACCACGTCCGCCGCCCGGCTCCGCGCTCTGCTTCTCCATCCGCTTGACCTGGCCGAGCTTGCGACCGCCATCGCCCCGGGTTCCGTCGCGCGCGGCCTTCGACCTCGCGCCCGCGTTCGCGTGGCCCTGGGAGCCGTGGCGGTGGGAGCGCGCGGCGCTCCGCTCGGCCCCATGGCGCCTGTGGCTGCGCTCGGCGCTCATCCGCTTCCCGTGGGCCGCGGCCCGCGGGGCGCGCTCGCTCCCGGCCGGTCCGGCCGGCGCGTGGCCGTCGCTCCGTTGAGGCGCGGATGCGGCAGGCGCCGGCGGATCCGATCCGCTCACCCGCTCGACGGCCGACTCACCCGCGACGACGCCGCCGCTCGCCATCACCGCCACGAGCGCGATCTTCGTGACCGCGGCGGATCCAAGCGAGCCCCCGAGCGCGATGCCGCCTCCGCCTGCCGCGGCCGCGGCGCCTCCGGCCGCGGCGCCTCCGCCGATGCCGGCGGCCGAGAGCACGCTCGACTTCAGTCCCAGCGACGGCACAACCGGCAGCGCGACGGCCATCATCTGGCGCTGTCGGCGCACCTGCTCGCGGTACTCGCTGCAGCCCGGGCAGTGGCGCAGGTGGTGGCGCAGCTCGCTGCGGCGGAGCGAGCCGCCGCGGAGGTTGGCGAGCTGCTCGCGAATGTCCGCACACGGCGTCTCGCGCGCCTCGCGCCGCTGGATCAGGCCGCTGCGGGCACGGAACACGAGCGCCTTCACGCGCGCGACCTCGCAACCGAGCACCCCCGCCACCTCGGCATGGGAAAGGTCCGCCGCCTCGGCGAGCAGCAGAGCTGCCCGCTGCTCCTCGGGAAGCTCACGCAGGTCGCCGAGCAGCTCGCGCAGGTCCGCGCGGTGCTCGACCTGCTCGTGGAGCCCGGCGGTCGGGATCTCCTCGAGCTCGGCGGCCTGCTCGCGGCGCGCTCGCAGGAGCGAGATGCAGCGGTTGCGGGCGATGGTGTAGAGCCACGGCTTGAGCGTGATCTGGCGCTTGGCGCCGCGTTGCAGGTCGTTGTAGGCCGCCGCGAAGGTGTGCTGGACGGCGTCCTCGGCCTCCTCGCGGGAGCCGAGCATGTGACGGCAGAAACCGAGAATGCTGGCGCCGTACCGCTCGAAGGCCACCTCGAAGGCCAGCTCGTTCCCGCGCCGAATCTGCTCCACGAGCCGCTCGTCGCCCGCGAGGGCGAGCAGGCGCTTCGAACGGAGACCCCGGACGGGCATGCGCGCGGTGAGGGCATCACCCATGGGAACGCCATCGACGGCGGAAGGTTCACCCATTACTCCCGAACCTTCCCGTTAGACCCGCGTTTCAGCACACATGAAGAAGATCACCGTAGCCAGCTTCCTGGTTCTCGCCCTCGTTCTACCCGCGGGAGCCATTGCCAAGACAACTCCAGACAAGGCCGACAAGCGGGCCGCAAAGGCAGAGTGCAAGACGCTGCGCGGGAACAATGACGCCACCCGTGAGGCGTTCCGCACGCAGTTCCGAAGCTTCGCCGCGTGCGTGCGCAAGACCGCCGTGGAGGAGGCACAGGAGGAGCAGAGCGCTCACAAGAACGCCGCGAAGGAGTGCAAGGCGGAGGGGCTCCACGGCAGGGCCTTCGGCAAGTGCGTCTCGACGAAGGCCAAGGCGAAGGAGCACGCCGCCGACGAGGAGGACGCAGAGGAGGCGGCCGAGTTCAAGAACGCCGCGAAGGAGTGCGACGCCGAGCGCACCGCCGACGCAACGGCCTTTGCCGACAAGTACGGCACCAACGACAACGACCGCAATGCCTTCGGCAAGTGCGTGTCCTCGAAGACGTCCGAGGACAAGCCCGAGACGGGTCCCTAAGGGGGCCCTTCGGCACCTCCGGGGCCACCCCTCGGAAGGCCGGTCCGCTCCAGCAGCTCGTATGGAAAAGCCTCCGCGCGGTTGCCGTCGCGACCCTCCATCGCGTCCGCTCCGCAGAGTGAGTTGAGGATGGACTCCTGGACCACCTCGCCCGCGGCCTCGAACAGGTTGCGAAGCGCCACGGAGTCGTCGCGCAGGAAGCTGAACTCGTCGCGGTCGCGGTCCACACGGTGCGGCACGGTCTGCGCAGTCGAGAACGAGATCACGTACTCGCCGCTCGAGTTGGTGGCGAAGCTGCCGGCGCGGCCGAGCCCGAAGGCGCCGCGCGCCGCCAGGCGCTGGAGCTGGCGCCCCGAGAGCGGCGCATCCGTGGCCACGATGATCATGATCGAGCCGCCCTGCGCCGGCGGCTCTGCTCCCGCCTCGGGCAGCTCGGTGTCCGGGCCCACGAGCATCTGGAGGTCCCGCCGTGCGCCGTAGTTGGACACCACGAGGCAGCCGAGCACGTGCCCGTCCACGCTCCGCGACGAGGTGCCCACGCCGGACTTGAAGCCGAAGCAGGTGGTGCCGGTGCCGGCGCCCACGGAGCCCTCGCTCGCCTCGTCCGGCGCCGCCGCTGCGATCGCCTCCAGTGCGTGCTCGGCGCGCACGGCGAGCGCGCGGGCGTCCGAGAGCCAGCCGTCGAAGCACTCCCCGACGATCACGTTCATCGTGTCGCGGTCGCGCGCGGCCCCCGGGTTCAGCTCGAGCAGGTGGCGCAGGCCTCCCTCCCACACGGGTCCGACCGAGAGCGTGTTCGTGAGCAGGAGCGGACTCTCGATGGTGCCCAGCTCCACCAGCTGCGTCAGGCCCGTGGCCTTGCCATAGCCGTTCACGACGTGGCAGCCGCCGAGCACCTTGTCCTCGTAGAGGTTGCCGCTGTGCGGGAGGATCGCCGTGACACCGGTGCGCAGGCGGTCGCCCTCCACGAGCGTGCGATGGCCCACGCGAACGCCCGCCACGTCGACGAGCGCGTTCAGCGCACCCGTCGGGAAGCGGCCGACCGAGTAACCGAGCTCACGTAGGCGCCTGCGCATCCGGCGCGCAGCTTATGGCGCCTGCGCGACTGCTGATCGCGTTCGTTCTCTAGCGACGCGTCGCGCGCACATCTGAGCGCGCGAGCGCACGTCGGCGGGCGGCTGCGCGCCGCTTCGCAGCACGACGCTTGGCGGCACGGCGCTTCGCGCGCTGATTCTTCGCGCGCGTGCTGCGTGCGGTGCTCACGCCGCCCGTCGCGTTCGCCGCGATCCAGGGCCGCAGGGTGTCGTCTGCGACGCGACCGTAGACGCCCGGCTTGCCCGGCCGCGCGCAACCCTCGCCGAAGCTCGTGGTCCCTACCACTCGAAGGGCACCCGCGGACGTGCGTCCGAACATGGGGCCACCCGAGTCGCCCTGGCAGGTGTCAACGCGGCCTTCCGGGAACCCGGCACAGACCATCGTCGCCGCGTCGAAGTCGCTGTAGGCGCCACCGCAATATGCGTCGGTCGTGATCGGCACCTGCGCCTCCTGGAGGTTGTCCGGCAGGTCGCCCCCCTCCTCGGTCGCGCCCCAGCCGACGATCGTCTCGAGCGTGCCGGCCGTCCAGAGGCTGCGCTCGCCGGCGCCGGCCACCTGCGTGGGCGCCATGGTCGAGTTGCTCGAGAGCTGAAGCAGGGAGATGTCGTAGCCGGACGTGAGCAGATAGTCCGGGTGCATCACGACCCGGCTCACGGTGCGCGTCTCGCCGTCGCTCTGCGTGACACCACCGATGCGCACGTTGATGAGCTGGGGCGGCCAGCTCGCGGGCGTCGCGACCGCGGCACCCGTGACGCTGCTGCAGTGCCCGGCGCTGAGCACCCAGTTCGGAGTGATCAGCGTGCCGGTGCACAGAAACGGCCCGAACGTGATCTCGGCAACCGACGGATACTCGCCCGGACTCGCATTCCCGCCGCCGACGACGGCGGACGAAGGCGCGGCGGCCGCACCAAGCAGCGCGGCGGCGGTGACGGACACGGCAAGAACCCGGCGAAAAGCGCTCATGGGTGTTGCAACGAGGCGCAGCGCCGAAACTTGCGTATGTGACATGCGTCACACATCGGTCACGCCTGTCAGGGGCTGGGTACATTGCCGATATGCCCGCAGGGCTTCCGCCAGGGCCGCGACTTCCGAAGACGCTCCAGACGCTCGGCTGGTGGACGCGCACGGTTCCGTTCCTCGAGCAGTGCCGGACTCGTTACGGGAAGCGCTTCACGCTGCGGCTGCTTCAGAGCCCGCCGTTCGTGCACCTCGCCGATCCCGATGACGTGCGCGAGCTGTTCAAGGCGCCGCCCGAGGTGCTCCATCCCGGCGAGGGGGCAAAAGTCCTCGAGCCGGTGATCGGCGCGAACTCGGTGATCCTGCTCGACGAGGGCGCTCATCTCAGCCAGCGCAAGCTGATGCTCCCCGCGTTCCACGGCGAGAAGATGCAGGCGCTGTCGGGGCTGATGGAGGACGTGACCGAGGCCGAAGTGGCGCGCTGGCCGCGCGACGAGCCGGTGGCCCTCCATCCCCGCCTTCAGGCGCTGACGCTCGAGATCATCCTGCGGGCGGTGTTCGGGCTCGAGGCCGGCAAGCGGCTCGACGCGTTGCGCGACCGCCTCACACGGATCCTCGAGTTCGGGTCGAACCCGGCCTCGTTGATCCCGGCACTTCAGCGCGGCCGGACCTGGCGCGAGTTCGAGCGCCGACGCGCGGACGCCGACGCGCTCATCTACGAGACGATCGACGAGCGTCGCGGCGCGCACAACGGCGACGGTGGCAGCGACGGCAATGACGTGCTGGCGATGCTGCTGGCGGCGCGTCACGAGGATGGCTCGCCGATGTCGCCCGTCGAGCTGCGCGACGAGCTGATGACCCTGCTGGTGGCGGGCCATGAGACCACCGCCTCGGAGCTCGCCTGGGCGTTCGAGCGGCTCGCGAGAACGCCGGCTGTGTCCGCCCGGCTCGTGGAGGAGATCGACTCGGGCGACGGCGATGCCTACCTCACCGCGACGATCCAGGAGACCCTCCGCCATCGCCCGGTGCTGCCGAACTCCGCGCCGCGGCTCACGATGGAACCGGTGGAGATCGGCGGTTGGACGTATCCCGAGGGCATCTGCTTGCTCCCGGACGCGTACCTGATCCACCACGACCCGGAGATCTACCCCGAGCCCTACGCCTTCCGGCCCGAGCGCTTCCTGGACGAGGGACCCGGCACCTACACCTGGATCCCATTCGGGGGAGGGCGCCGCCGCTGCCTCGGAGCGAGCTTCGCCCAGCTCGAGATGAAGATCGTGCTGCGCGCCGTCCTCGGGGCGAGCGAGCTGGCCCCGGCCGAGCCCGGCTCGGAGCCCGGGCGCCGGCGCAGTATCACGCTCAGCCCGGGCGCGGGCGCCCGCGCGGTGCTGCGCGCGCGCCGACCGGCGCGGATGCCCGCGGCGGCGTAGGAGGTCGAGGGTCCTGCCTAGGGCTTGGATACCAAGCCTAGAACAGGACGGTCGAGGGAAAACCAACCCTTCACCGCTGCAGTAAGCGCCGGGCTACTCGGCCGCCGGCTGAGCGCCGGGCCGGTACGTCCCGAAGCTCCAGAGGTTGCCCTCCGGGTCGCGGGCCGTGTACTCGCGCGAGCCGTAGTCCTGATCGGCGAGCTCGCGCTCGATCGTGGCGCCGGCATCGCGGGCGCGCGCGTGGTGCGCGTCCGGGTCGTCGACCACCACGTAGAGCGAGTAACGGCCCGCCCCCTGGTTAAAGCGCGCCTCTCCCTCATTCGTGGAGCCGAGCATCACGTACTCGTCGCCGAGCTTCAGCTCGGCGTGGCCGACGCCGCCGTGCTCGCCGTCGTGGACCGCGTGCCGCTCGAAGCCGAAGGCGCGCTCGAGGAATTCGATTGCCGCGTGAGCGTCGTCGTATTTGAGGGTCGGATAGATGCTCTGCATAGCCCAGGACGCTACCTTTGCCCACCCCATGCTCTCTAACACCCGACCGTTCATCGACGAACTGGAGCGTGCGCTGCCGTCGCGCCCCTTCGCCGTGGAGTTCTGGGACGGCACACGGCTCGCCTCCACGAACGGCGGAGGGCCCACCTTCAGCGTGCGCTCCCCGGACGCGCTCGCGCACGCATTGCGTGCCCCCGGCCAGCTCGGCCTCGGTCGCGCCTACGTGTCGGGCGAACTGGTCGTGGACGATCTCGACGACGTGCTCGAGCTGCTCGACAGCTGGGAGCCGCCGCCGCTCGACCGCCGCGCCCGCGCGCGCCTCGCCGTTGCCGCGGTCCGTGCGACCGGCCTCGTCCGCCCGCCGGCGGTGCCGACCGCGGAGCTCCGCCCTCGCGGCCGGCGCCACAGCCCGGAGCGCGACGCCCGCTCGGTGCGCCACCACTACGACGTGTCGAACGACTTCTTCCGGCTCATGCTGGGCGAGTCGATGACCTACAGCTGCGCCCTGTTCTCACGCGGCGCGACCACGCTCGAGGAAGCACAGGAGGCGAAGCTCGAGCTGGTCTGCACGAAGCTCGCGCTCAGCTCAGGCCAGCGCGTGCTCGACATCGGCTGCGGCTGGGGCAGCTTCGCGCTCCACGCCGCCGCGAACCACGGTGTGCACGTGGTGGGCATCACGCTGTCGGAGCCCCAGGCCGCGCTCGCGCGCCGGCGCGCCGAGGAGCGCGGCCTCGCGGACCGCGTGGACATCAGGGTGATGGACTACCGCGACCTCGGCGGCGCGCCGTTCGACGCGGTGGCGAGCATCGGGATGGTCGAGCACGTGGGCTCCAACCAGATCGACGTCTACGCACGCCAGCTGGCACGGCTCGTGAAGCCCGGCGGGCGCGTGCTGAACCACGGCATCGCGCGGCTGCGCGTGGGCGATCCCGAGGCGGGCCCGTTCTCGGAGCGCTACGTGTTCCCCGACGCCGCCCCGCTGCACGTCTCCCGCATCCAGCTCGCGCTCGAGCGGGCCGGGCTCGAGACCGAGCACGTGGAGGGCCTGCGGAGCGACTATGCCGAGACGCTTCGCCACTGGGCGGCGAACGTGGACGGGAACCTCAAGGAGGCCACCCGCCTCGCCGGTGCCGAGCGCGTCCGGGTCTGGCGGCTCTACCTGCGCGCCGCGCGGCGCGGCTTCGAGAGTGGTTTCACGTCGGTCTATCAGGTGCGCTGCAGGCGGCCTACGGGCTGAGAGCGGTAGACAGGAGCGCGGAGGCGCCCATCATCCCGCCCAGGTTGGGGTGCACCGGCGCGGCAGCGTTCGCCGGCACGGCCGGTTCGACCCAGCGGATGGCGGGCGCCTGGCAGGCGTCGTGGCCGACGCTCGCCGCGTACCAGTCGATCAGCTCGGCGCCAGCGGCCGCCGCCTGCGTCGCGAGCATCGCGTTCAGCTCCTCCTGCTTCGCGCGCAGGTAGGGCACGTCGCCCTCGGTGATCGGCATCTGCGGCCAGCAGCCGGGTCCGGTGTGCGGCAGGATCGCGGCGTAGTTCACCGCGAGGACGCGCGCCGTGGGCGAGCGGTCCCTGATGCCCTGGAACACGGCCGCCACGAGCGGGGCCGTGGCCTGGATCCGCTCGCTGATCTCGTCGCGGCCGTCCACGACGTAGCGGTCCTGGCAGGGCGTGCCCTCGGGCGAGTCGCTGAAGCAGTCCTCCGCGATGCCCGAGAAGCCGATGTCGTTGCCGCCGATTTGGAGCGTGACGATGTCCGTGGTGGCGCTCAGCCGGTCGAACTGGGGCGGGTTCGGCCCGTCCGGGGACACGCCCTGCGGATTGGTCATGTCCTCGGTCTCGGCGCCGCTGCAGCTGGCGTCGTTCAACGAAAGACCGAGGTCGCGCGCGGTGAGGTTCGGGAAGTTGTTGTTCGACTTCAGGCAGCCGAACAGCGGCACCTGAAGCGGGATCACCGGCCCCGCGGTGTACGAGTCGCCGAGCGACACGTACTCCTCAGCCGCCGAAGCCGGGGCCGCCAGGCCCAGCATCGCGATCAGCACAACCAGTAGCGCCCGTCCCCGCGTGATCATGCGCACGTTGTTCCCAGGTCCTGAGCCCGCGTAACGGAGAACGGCTGTCCCGCTAGGCGAGCATCGCGAGCACGCGGTCGGCCACGAGCTCGGGCTTCTCGTCGACGACGAAGTGCCCCACGTCGGGCACGAGCTCGAGCTCGAGCGCGTCGGTCTGAGCAGCCGAGTGTTGGGCGCCCCGGGTGGTGATCACCACGTCATCGGTCCCGAACATCAGCCGTGTCGGCACCCGCAGGTCCGAGGCCGAATAGCGCCCTCGCAGCAGCACGGGGAGCTCTCGCAGGAAGAAGCTGCGATACAGGCGCTCGGTCGCCCGGCCGCGCTCGCCCGCTAGCCGGCCGA
Source organism: uncultured Thermoleophilaceae bacterium (assembly GCA_963837445.1). Classification (GTDB taxonomy): domain Bacteria; phylum Actinomycetota; class Thermoleophilia; order Solirubrobacterales; family Thermoleophilaceae; genus JACVRW01. The sequence continues at coordinate 543,544 of CAWINK010000021.1, forward strand.
CGAAGGCATCCACGTCGGCGGGCGCAAGTCCCGCGTCGCGAAGGCCGCGGGCGGCGAAGCCGCGTCCCAGCCGGCCACCGCCCAGACCGCGCGTGGCGAGCACGGGCATATATATGAAGCGCCACGCGTCGAGCAGCCTGCGTCGCTCGGTCGGGGGCCACGGCGGCAGCACGTTCAGAGCCAGGAAGCTCTCGATCCGGTCGGGCTGCTCCAGGGCCAGCATGAAGCCGATGTAGCCGCCCCAGTCGTGTCCGGCGAGCGTGACGCGCTCGAGCCCGAGAGCGTCGAGCAGTGCGAGCACGTCGCGCTTCAGCTGGTCCTTCTCGTAGCCGCGCTCGGGCACCTCGGTCCAGCCGAAGCCGCGCAGATCAGGGCAGATCACACGCGCGTGCGGCGCCACGAGCGGGATCACGTCCCGCCACTCGTACCAGTGCTGCGGCCAGCCGTGCAGAAGCACGACGGGCGGGCCTTCGCCCGCGGTCGCTACATGCGTCCGCAGGCCGCCGGCGTCAACGAACTCGTGGTCGACGCCTGCTACGTGAGGGATGTCGGCGCTCACCGTGGCGCACCACGCTACTCGGACGCGATGACTTCAGGCCGCTCTCCTCGAACTGCGTGTGCAGCCTCAGCTCGTGCGCGATCTTGCCGATGTCGTGCGCCTGGTCGTGCATGACGAACGTGACGCCCACGCCGGTGCGGCCCGCGCGGGCTGTGCGGCCGATGCGGTGCACGTAGCTGTCGCGGTCCTCGGGGGCGTCGAAGTTCACGACCTGCGTGATGTCGTCCACGTCGATGCCGCGCGCGGCCACGTCGGTGGCCACGAGCGCGGCCACGTCGCCCTTGTGGAAGCGCCTGAGGGCCTTCTCGCGCTGTGACTGTGACTTGTCGCCGTGCATGGCCGCAGCCTCGACACCGCGCTTGGCCAGCCGCTTGACGAGCCGGTCGGCGCCGCGCTTGGTGCGCACGAACACGAGCGTGCGACCCGCGTCGGCGCCGCGCAGGACGCGCACCAGCGAGTCGAGCTTGTCCTCGTGGGCGACAGCGAGGAAACGGTGCTGAATGTCGACGCGCGCGTCGGCCTGGTTCGAATGCTCATGCCGGCGCGCATCGCGGGTGTATTCCGCCGCGATGCGGCCGGCCTCTCCTTCGAGTGTCGCGGAGAGAAAGAGGGTCTGACGGTCACGCGGCACCTGGGCCACGATGCGGTCGACGGCAGGGCGGAAGCCCATGTCGAGCATCCGGTCGGCCTCGTCGAGCGCGAGCACCTTGACGCGGTCGAGCCGGACCGCGCCGCGCGCGATCAGGTCCTCGAGCCGGCCGGGCGTGGCGACGATGATGTGCGCCTTGCGCGCGAGCTTCGACTGACGCTCGATCCCCACGCCGCCGTAGACGGCGGCAACGGAGAGCGCGCGAGCGGCCGCGATGTCGCGGATCTCCTCGACGATCTGGCTGGCCAGCTCGCGCGTCGGCGCGAGCACGAGCGCCGCGGCGCGGGGGTCCGTGGCCTCGATCAGGTCCACCAGCGGGACACCCAGTGCGAGCGTCTTGCCCGATCCGGTCGGGGACTTCACGAGCACGTCGTGTCCGGCCAGCACGTCGGGGATAACCGACGCCTGAACGGGAAACGGACTCTCCAGGCCGCGCCCCATGAGGGTTCGTGCGACCACCGGCGATACGCCGAGGTCGGCGAAGGACTGCTTGTTCATTCTGCTCCTGACGGCGGCCGTGCAAATACGACCGCTAGCTATCTGGGAGATTCACTTGACCCAGATCGCAATGCCATCGGAGACGAGAACCTCGCGGGCAACGGCGTCACCCACTTGGGGGACGGTAGCAGGCGTGTAACTAGACACAGACTTCTTGGGTAGGGTCCTGCAAGTGACTACGCAGCTCCTCGCAGAGCCGACTGGACCCGCCGGGCCCTCGGCAGACGACATTCAGCCGGTCAAGAACGAGACGGCGGACAGGATCGCCACGGGCACGATTACCGCGCTTCCGTTCATCGCGCTCGGGATCGTCTGCTGGCAGCTCTGGAACGACCTGCTGCACTGGAGCGACGTCGCGGTCTTCCTGATCATGTACGTGGTCTGCGCGATGGGCGTGACCGTGGGCTTCCACCGCCACCTCACCCACCGCAGCTTCAAGGCGAAGACGCCGGTGCGCGCCGCGCTCACCGCGGCTGGCTCGATTGCGATCGAGGGCCCGGTGATCTCCTGGGTGGCCGACCATCGCAAGCATCATGCGTTCTCCGACCAGGAGGGCGACCCTCACAGCCCCCACGTCGGGCACGGCAGCGGGTGGAGCGGCGCCATCCGCGGGCTCTTCCACGCACACGTCGGCTGGCTGTTCATCCACACCCAGCGCGGCAAGCGCGACCGCTACGCGCCGGACCTGATCGCCGACCCGACGATCAGCTTCTTCGATCGGACCTTCCTGTTCTGGGTGTTTGCCGGGCTCGCGCTGCCGTTCGGTCTCGGCTACCTCATCGGCGGGTCGCTCGGCACCGCGCTCACGGGGCTGCTCTGGGGTGGCGGGGTCCGCATGCTCGTCGTGCACCACGTGACCTACAGCATCAATTCGCTCTGCCACTTCTTCGGCCGGCGTGACTACGACACCGGTGACGAGTCGCGCAACCTCGCCTGGCTGTCGCTGTTCACGTTCGGGGAGTCGTGGCACAACAACCACCACGCGTTTCCCACCTCGGCCGCGCACGGCCTGCGGCGCTGGCAGATCGACCCTTCGTGGATGGTGATCCGGACGCTCGAGGCAATGGGCCTCGCGTGGGACGTCGTGCGCGTGGACGAGCGCCGGCGAGAGCGCAAGGCGCTTCCCGCCGACGCCGCCTAGCGCGCCGTCAGTCGGCCTTCGGCTCGAGCGGCCGGGTGGCAGAGAATCGTTGCGTTTTTCGCACCGTTTTCCTGCCACCTGGCGTTCCGGCCCCTTCAATGCCGTGGCTAGCCCTCCCGGCCCCCTCCGGGAAGCGACATCCGGACGGTACGGGTAACCGTCGATAGTCTCTGTGGTGCAGCAACCACCGTCGGATGCTCTGCTCCTCGCATCTCCCTGTGGTCAAACCCGGGGGGCAGTTTGGAAGCGTTCGATGAGCGAAGCCGCTTGGAAAGCCGAGAAGGAGCGCATCGCCCAGCGCAACGAGGAGACTCGCAAGGCGGGCAAGAAGGAGCGCGAGACGCAGGAGCGCGAGCGCGCGGAGCGTCGGCGCGTGGCAGCGGCCGCTCGTGACGAGGCCGGACGTGCAAGCCGCAAGAGCTCGAGCGCCCGCAAGGCCCAGAGCGACCGCAGGACCTAGAGCGCCCGAAGCGCCGCGGTGACGGCCGCGGCGGCCACCACGCAGGCCACGATGGAGCCGGAGCGCCAGATCACGACGCCGCCGACTGCGACGCCGGCCGTGTCGGCCTCGAGCCCCAGGCGGTCACCCTCGGCGAATGCCTGCGTCGCGACGAGCGCGGCGAGAAGCGCCGGCGAGAGCAGGATCACGACGCTCGTGAACCAGGTCGGCAGCTCGCGACCGCCCAGCGCGACCGGTCCGAGCGGCCTTGATGGCCGCTGTCACGAGCGCGCAGCCGGCGATCGTTATCGCAGCCGTGCTCACCTCGGCTCACCCTCTGCCTCCTGGCGCTCGAGCACATCGGCACGCGCCCGGCGCGTGAGCCCCACGAGCGCCGCCAGACTCGCCACCAGCACCGGCACGCCCGCGGGCGTGAACGGGACGAGCACGAGCGCGATCGCCGTTCCGAGCGCGGCAACACCCCGCGCGCGCCGGCTGCGTATCTCGTTCAGCAGCAGTCCGAAGAAGAACGCCGGGAAGATGGCATCGAGCCCGAGTGCGTCGGGGTCGCCGAGTGCATCGCCCCACAGCGCGCCGGCCGCGGTGCCGCTGACCCAGGTGAGGTAGGCGATCGCGGACGCCCCGAGCAGGAGCTGCTCGTCGAAGCTCCCGTCCCCCGGGACGACAGCGCCCAGGAGTGGTCGACGACCGCCTGGCCCTTCAGCGCGCGCCGTATCGGTCCGCCGCTGAACGATGGGCCCACGGCGGCACTCATCGGCAGGAAGCGCGAGTTCATCAGCGCGGCGGCGGCGATGGCGGCCCCCGCACCGCCGCCCTGCGTGAGGATCGCGATCGCCGTGAACTGGGCGGACCCCGCAAAGACGATCGCCGACATGATCACCGCCGCGATATCCGATAGGCCCGCGTCCCCGGCGAGGATCCCGAACGACGCGGCAAGGATGCCGCCGGCGACGGCAAACGGTGCCCCGACGCGCAGTCCCTCGCGGAACCCTCGGCTGCGGACGAGCGTGGTCAGGTCTCGACGAAGTAGCTGCCCGACTCGCCGCTCGAGAAGTAGCGCGACGTGACGGTCTTCTTGCGCGTGTAGAAATCCACCGCGTCCGTGCCGTGGGCGTGGAGGTCGCCCAGGAAGCTGTCCTTCCACCCGCTGAAGGGGAAGAACGCGACCGGCGCCGCGACCCCGATGTTCACGCCCACCATTCCGGCCTCGACATCGTGCTTGAACCTGCGCACCGCAGCACCCGACTCGGTGAAGATCGACACGCCGTTGCCGAAGCGGCTCTGGTTCACCGCGTCGATCGCCTCGTCCAGCGTCTCCACGTGGATGAGCGACAGCACCGGGCCGAAGATCTCCTCGCGCGCAAGCTCCATCTCGGGCGTCACGCCCGCGAGGATCGTGGCCCCGATGAAGCAGCCCTCGGAGAGCCCGGCGTCGCGGCCGTCCACGACAAGCTCGGCGCCCTCGTCGAGCCCGCGCTCCACCGCCGCGAGGATGCGCTCGCGCGCAGCCTCGGACACCACCGGTCCCAGCTCGCTCTGCTCGTCGAGGCCGTCGCCGACGCGGATCTCCGACGCCGCCTCCTTGAGCGCGGGCAGGAGACGCTCGTGCGCCTCGCCGACCGTGACCACCACCGAGCCGGCCATGCAGCGCTGGCCCGCCGCACCGAACGCCGAGCCGATGATCCCGCTGACGGTCTTGTCGACCACGGCGTCCGGCATCACCACCATGTGGTTCTTTGCTCCGCCCAGCGCCTGCACGCGCTTGCCGGACTTGGCCGAGCGCTCGTAGACGATCCTGGCGACCGGCGCCGAGCCGACGAACGAGACCGCGTCGATGTCCGGATGGTCGAGGATGCCCTCGACCACCTCACGGCCGCCGTTCACCAGGTTCACGACGCCGGGCGGCAGCTCGAGCGAGTCCAGCACCTCGAAGGCGATCTGCTGCGTGAGCGGCACCTGCTCGGAGGGCTTCAGGATGAACGCGTTGCCGCACCCGATCGCGAACGGGAGGAACCAGAACGGGACCATCGCGGGGAAGTTGAAGGGCACGATCGCCGCGCAGACCCCCACCGGCTGGCGGATCGTCTCGGCATCGATCCCGCGCGACACGTCCTCGAGAATGCGGCCCTGCATCGTCGTCGGGATGGCGCAGGCCGCCTCGACCATCTCGATCATCCGAGCAACCTCGGCGCGCGCGTCCGCGATCGTCTTGCCCATCTCCATGGTCACCGAGCGGGCCAGGTCCTCGCGGCGGTTGTCGAGGCCCTCCCTCAGCGCGAACAGCTTGCGCGCCCGCGCGATCACCGAGACGTCGCGCCACGGCCCCAGCGCCGCACGGGCCGCCTGGACGGCGGCATCGAGGTCGGCCGAGTTCGAGAGCGGTACCCGAGCGAGCACCTCGCCGGTGGCCGGGTTCGTCACATCGAGCTGATCGGATGCGGCGGCCGGCGTCCACGATCCACCGATGTAGTTGTCGAGCACGCGGGTTGCGGCGGTGACGGTCACGCGTCGAGATTACCTGCGGCGGATCAGTGGAGCCTGGCCGGCTCGTGCTCGGTCGCCTCGTCGCCGTTCTCCGCGCCCGCCTCGATCAGCGGCCTGAGCACGTCCATCGGGAGCGGGAAGACGATCGTCGTCCCCTGGTTGGCGCTGATCTCCGACAGCGCCTGGAGGTAGCGCAGCTGGATCGTGACCGGGTTCGGGCGGATCACCTCGGCCGCATCGGCGAGCCGGTCGGCCGCCTGGAACTCGCCCTCGGCGTTGATCACCTTCGCGCGCCGGTTGCGCTCGGCCTCCGCCTGGCGGGCGAGCGCGTGCTGCATGCGCTCGGGGATCTCCACGTCCTTGATCTCGACGATCGTGACCTTGATCCCCCAGGGCTCTGTCTGCTCGTCGATGATCTGCTGGAGGTTCTCGTTGAGCCGCTCGCGTTCCGAGAGCAGCGAGTCGAGCTCGGCCTTGCCCAGCACGGAGCGCAGCGTGGTCTGCGCGATCTGGAGCGTGGCAGCCTTGAAGTCCTCGACCGCGAGCACCGAGCACTGCGGGTCGATCACGTGGAAATACGCCACAGCGGCCACACGCACCGGAACGTTGTCGCGGGTGATGACCTCCTGCGGCGGGATCTTCAGTGTCACGGTGCGCAGGCTCACGCGCACCATGCGGTCGACGGCCGGAATCAGCATCACCATGCCCGGCCCCTTCTGGTCGATCACACGGCCCAGGCGGAACACCACCCCGCGCTCGTATTCGCGCAGCACCCTCACCGAAGCCGCCGTCAGCACCAGCATCGCCAGGGCGGCCACCACAACGACGATCAGGATCACCTCGATCACAAGGACTCCTCCCATTCCTCTGCTCTGCGTACAGCGAGCGTCAGCCCGCTCACGCGCTCGACCACCACCGCGTCGCCCGCCGCCAGCTCCTCCTCCGCGTCGGGCCAGCTCGGCCGCGCCCGCCAGAGCGCGCCGTCCACGAAGACCTGCCCGCCAGCGCCGTTCCAGCGCCGCACCACCCCGGTCCGGCCGCTGAGCGCCTCGCGTCCGGACGAGGCCCGCAGCCGCCGCACCGCCAGGCCCTTGCGGGTGGCGAGCGCGAGCCACAGGCCGGTCACGGCCGTGGCGGCGAGGATCGCCCCGATCACGAGGGCCACTGCGCCGCCCGAGGCTCCGATCGCGAGCGCGGTACCCGTGGCCAGCGCTATCCCGCCCGCCGCGCCGAGCACTCCTCCGGGCACGTGTGCCTCAGCCACCAAGAGGGCGGCTCCAACCACAAGGAGAGCCACGCCTAACTCAACCATCGCGCTGTCTCAATGGTACGCCCCCGCTCCAGTCCGCGGCGGAAATTGGCGGCTCATCGCTACAGTGCCCCCGCTTGCGCCCGAGCCGAAGAAACCGCCTCACGCGACGCGACCTCATTCGCTACAGCGGAGCCGGCGCTGCGGGCGCCGCGGCCCTCGCCGCGAGCGGGTGTGACCTGACGGACTCCGAGAGTTCCGACGAACCGCCCGCCCCGAACGTCGTAACCCGCGACGAGCGCCCGATGAACGTGCTGCTGATCGTGACCGACAGCACGCGACGCGACTTCGTGAGCGCATACGACGGCGACGAGCGCGCGGACACCCCGAACCTCGACTCGCTCGCCAAGGAGGGACTCCGCTTCGACCGCGCGGTGCCCGAGGCGATGCCCACGGTCGCGATGCGGCGTGCGCTCCTCACCGGCACGCGCTCGTTTCCCTTCCGCGACTGGAAGGTCGCGCCGAAGCTGCCCCAGTTCCCCGGGTGGAGCCCGATCCCGGCCTACAAGCGGCTATTCACCGAGTACCAGGACCTGGCCGGCATCGAGACCGCCTACGTCACGGACAACCCGTTCCTGATCGGGCCGCGCTTCGAGCGCTTTCGCGGCACGCTCGACATCTCGGAGTCGATCTTCGACCAGGGCGAGTACCGCGGCTGGAACAAGGGCATCGACAAGGACCGGGTGGCGTCCAAGCGGCAGATCGAGAACTACCTGCTGCCCGCGCTCCAGGGCACCGAGGCCGAGAAGCGGGTCCAGGAGAACATCGGCTTCAACGAGGGCCGCAAGGGCGACGAGCTGTCGGGCGCTCGCGTGCTCAAGGCCGGGATGGAGGCGCTGCGCCAGCTGAAAGACAGGCAGCCCTTCTTCCTCGGCGTTGACGCATTCGACCCGCACGAGGCCTGGAACGTGCCGACCGCATTCCGGCTGCGCTTCGATGACCACGAGGGCGTGGAGCCGATCCTGCCGTTCAAGACCCCGTATTCGAAGGTCGAGGACCTCGACGTGACCCAGGACCAGGTGGATCGCGTGCGCGAGCTGTACGCGGCCGAGCTCACCTACATCGACTCATGGATCGGCCGCCTCCTCAACCTGCTCGACGACCTGAAGCTGGCTGAGAGCACGGTCGTGTACTACCTGTCTGACCACGGCATCCTGCTCGGGGAGCACGGCCTGATGGGCAAGGCCAACTCGATGCTCGGCAAGGAGATCAACTCCGTGCCGTACATCATTCGCCACCCCGAGCGCAAGCGGGCGGGCGAGACGAGCGACTACTTCGCCTCCACGCACGACGTGGCGCCCACCATCCTGTCCTTCCAGGGACTCACCGTGCCCGGCAGGATGGACGGCGAGGACCTGAGCGTGATGTTCGACGGTGCCGACCCGCCCGAGCGCGCGTACTGGACGACCGCGTACGCCGACCACGTGGCCGCGGGCGACGGCCGCTACCTCCTGATCGCCGACAACCAGGGCGAGGAGAGGCGCCTCTTCGACACCGAGGAGGATCCGGACGAGGAGGAGGACGTGGCGGGGGACAATCCGGACGTGGTGGCGCGCCTCTGGCAGAACGTGCTCGACGACGCCGGCGGGACGATGCCGGTGTTCGGCAAGACCGGTGTCGTGACCGGCTAACTAGGCCAATAGCTCAAGTTCTGTGTAGCATTCAGTGAATGCCCGCAACGAGTTGGTCGGCGCCGATCCCGAGGCCGTGCGCCAGCCGGGCGATGGTGCCCAGGCGAGGCTCGCGGACGGCTCGCTCGAGCCGGGAGATCTCGGTCGGGTGCAGTCCGGTCTTCTCGGCGAGCTGCTCCTGGGAGAGCTTCGCCGCGGCGCGGTGCCGCCGGAGGTTCGCGGCGAACTGCTCCTCCGGGGTCACGCCGGGCATCCTCGGGGAGGTGGGCCAATGAGTACAGAGCCAATAGCTCAACCCCAATTTCGGCTCCGTGAAGCCCTTCAGCGCGTTGAGCTCGCGGGCGCCTACCAGCGCGCGGCGCGTGCCCGCCGCGAGTGCACGCCCCAGGTCGAGCTGGCGGCGCTCGAGCATCTCGTCCTGCGCGGCAGCCTGACGCCCGGCGAGCTGGGACACAGGCTCGGACTGACGTCAGGCGGCGTGACCGCCCTCACCGACCGGCTGATCGAAGCGGGCTACGTGCGCCGCGGGCTCCACCCGAACGACGGCCGCATGCGCGTGCTCGCTGCCACCGAGGCGGGCGCCGAGTTCCTGCACGCGCACGTGGAGCCGGTACTCGAGGTTGCCGAGGCGGCGCTGTCCGGATTGTCTGACGCGGATGCCGCGCTCCTGGCCGACGTCCTCGAGCTGGTCGCGTCGGCGAAGGACGCCGACGCCGCCGCCACGCCCGGGCCAGAGCGCGAGTACGAGTCGGACGGGTTCTCGCGCGCGTTGCTGATGTAGAGGTCGAGGCGCCGGGCCGGGCTAGGCGGGCACGGCCTCGATGCAGCGAACGAACGACGCGAGTGCGTCCACCGCGTCCGGATCGAACTGCGTGCCGGCGTGGCGCGTGAGCTCGAGCAGGGCGGTGTCCACGTCGAGCGGCTCGCTGTAGGGCCGGCGCTTCGTCATCGCGCCGTAGGCGTCGCACACGGAGACGATCCGGCTGGCCACGGGGATGCGCTCGTGGGCGAGGCCGTGCGGGTAGCCGGTGCCGTCGGGCCGCTCGTGGTGGAGGCGAACGATCAGCGCCACGGCCTCGAGGCCGGGGATGCGGCAGACCATCTCGGCGCCCCACTCCGGATGCAGCCGCACGAGGCGGCGCTCGTCCTCGCTGAGGCGACCCGGCTTGCCGAGGATGTGCGGGGGCAGGCGCAGCTTGCCGACGTCGTGGAGGAGCGCACCCAACTCCACCTCCACCAGCTCCGCACGTGCCAGTCCGAGCCGCTCGCCGACGACCGTCGCGGTGGCGGCGACCTCGAGCGAGTGGCGGTAGGTGTCGCCGTCCGCCTCGGCAAGAGCCTTCACCAGTGCACGGATCTCGGCCTGCGAGTCGCCCTCGGTCAGTTCCCGGTGCTCGTGGTGGCTGAGCGCCTCGCCCGCGAGCATGCCGAGCTCACACAGCAGCTCCATCTCTGGCGATTCGAGCTTTCGCTGCTCGTCCCTTCCGCCGACGCAGAGTGCACCGCGCTCCTCGACTCCCGCCAGGAACGGAGCGGCGGCCACCGCGCCCAGTCCGGCGGCGTGCATGCGCCGCCCGATCAGGTCCGGATCGGTACCGGCTCCGGCCACGACGATGAAGTCGCTCGGGTCGCCCGGCGGGCGCACCGCGACCCACGCCTGCTCGAAGCCGAGCACGTCGCATGCGTAACGAGTCAGGCGGTCGAGCACCACGCTCGAATAGCCCAGCCCCTGCGGCGACGGCACCCCTGCCGGCGATGGGGCGGCGAGCCCCAACCCTGTGCCCATTACCGGGCAGTGAAGTTTGTTCGCAAAGTGCGGTCAAGCGGGCACGCCCCGCCGCACGGTTCCCCGGGAGGTTTCCTGTACGAACGTGTGCGCTACGGGGAGGGTTCCTTGCATGCCCGGTAGAAGCTGAGGCGGGCCGTCGTGCCGCCGTCGACGTAAATGGTCTGGCCCGTGATGAATTCGGCGGCGGCCGCGGAGAGCAGGAACGCCACGATCGGCGCCACGTCATCCGGGCGCCCGACGCGACCGGCCGGGATCCACTCGCCGTACGTTTCGCGATCGTAGGCCGGGCGCTCGAAGTAACGGGGCACCTCCACCACGCCGGGCGAAACCGCATTCACGCGCACACCTCGCGGGGCGAGCTCGACGGCCAGGCTGCGCGTGAAGGCCTCGATCGCGCCCTTCGTGGCGGCGTACGCCGCATGCGGCGGCACGCCTCCGTGTCCGTGGATGGAACCGATGTTCACGAGGGCAGAGCCGCGAGCGAAATATCGGAGCGCGCGCTGGGCGCAAAGGAAGTAGCCGCGCACGTTGAGGTCGAACAGCGCCCCGAACAGCTCGGGGCTCGTGTCCTCGAACGCAAGCTCCCGCGTGATGCCGGCGTTGTTCACCAGCCCATCGAGGCCGCCGCCGAGCGCCGCGGCAGCCTCGTCCACGACACGCCCGGGGTCCGCCACCTGTGCGAGGTCTCCCCGGACGGCCATGGCGTCCGACCCCGCCTCCCGGATGAGGGCGAGCGTCTCGTCGGGCGGCGTGGCCGAGGTGTGGATGCAGACGGCCGCACCCTGGAGCGCCAGCTCGCGCGCGATCGCCTGACCGATCCCGACCCCTGCGCCGGTCACCAGCACTCGCCTGCCCCGGAGCCCGGCCACCTCTAGCCCGCGAACGGCGTGGCTGTCAGCCCGCGGACGCCGGGACGGCAGCAGAACAGCGATCCGGCGAGCGGCTCGTGCTCCGCTCCGCGGGAGGCGGAGGTGATGTAGAGCGTTCCGAGGTCAGGGTCGCCGAAGCAGCAGCTCGTGACCTGGCTCGCGGGCAGCTCGATGCGCGTGTCCGGCTGACCCTCCGGGCTGTAGCGCTGCACCGCGCCGCCACCCCAGAGCGCCACCCAGATACCGCCCTCGGCGTCCACGGCCAGCCCGTCCGGCCGCCCCTCCTCGGGCGCCACCGCGATCGCTGCCCGCCGCCCGCCAATCGCCCCCGAGACCGCGTCGAACTCGTAGACGTCGATCCTCCCGCGCGGCGTGTCCACGTGGTACATGACCCGGTCGTCGGGGCTCCAGCCCAGTCCGTTCGAGATCGACAGGCCGGGAAGCACCCGCGTGACCGTCAGATCCGCGTCCAGCCGGTAGAGCGAGCCCGCGCGGGTGTCGCCGCGGAGGGACATCGTGCCTGCCCAGAAGCGGCCGCGGCTATCGCAGCCACCGTCGTTCATCCGCGTGTCGGAGCGCTCGTGCTCGACCGGCGCCACGAGCCGCGGCCGGCCGCCATCGGCGTCGAGCAGCGCGAAGCCGTCGCGCAGCGCCAGGGCAAGGCCACCGGCCGCGCGCGGCACCGCGCACCCCACCGGCTGGCCAACGTCAAGGCGAACCTCCGCCTCGCCCGAGCGCAACCGATGCACGAGCCCGCGCTCGATGTCCACCCAGACGAGCTCGTCGAGTGCGGGGTCCCAGACCGGGCCCTCGCCGAGGAGGGCCGGTACGGCGGCGGCCCCGTGGCGGAAGGAGTCCACGGGGCGCACCACCATCGCCACCTCCGGCACCGTCACTGCGCCGTCCAGCCCCCATCGACCAGCAGGCTGGTTCCGGTCACTAGCGCGGCGGCGTCGGACGCGAGATACACGACCGCGCCGGTGACGTCATCCACGCGGCCGAGGCGCCCCAGCGGTATGCGCCGCTCGACCGCCGCCCTGAACTCGGCATCGGCAAAGAAGGGCGCGGTCATGGGCGTCTCGACGAACGTGGGGGCGACCGCGTTCACCCTCACCCGGTGCGGAGCCAGCTCCACGGCCGCCGCCTTGGTCAGACCCTCGACAGCGTGCTTCGTCGTGCAGTAGACGCTGCGCTCCTCGGCGCCCACGTGGCCCATCTGCGAGGAGATCAGGACGATCGACCCTCCACCCGCGTCGACCATCCGGCGTGCGGCCGCCTGGAGCGTCACGAAGGCGGCACGCACGTTCAGCGCGAGCAGGGAGTCGAGCTGCTCGTCAGTGACATCGAGCAGCGGCTCGGGCTCGTTCGCGCCCGCGCTGATCACCAGCACGTCGAGGCGCGGCAGCCCGGACACCAGGTGGCGCACGCTCTTCGAGTGAGTCACGTCGAGGGCCACCGGCCGGGCGTTGCGGCCGAGCGCGCGGACCTCCGTGGCCACACGCTCGAGCTCGTCGGGCGAGCGGCTCACCATCACCACGTCCGCGCCCGCCCTCGCCAGCGCCTGGGCGCAGCCGCGGCCGATCCCGCGCCCGGCCCCCGTCACGAGCGCGGTACGGCCGTCGAGGGCGCTCAAGCCTCGACCTCGAGGCGCTCGAGCCGCATCCGGGCGGTGAGCGCGTGCCCGGCGAATGCCTCGGCGTCCGAGATGGCGGCGGCGGCCGGCGCCACCCGGCGCGTGCCCTCGTCGGTCAGGCGCTGGTAGGTCACCGTCTTCAGGAACTTGCCCACCCAGAGACCGCCCGTGTAGCGCGCCGCACCCGCGGTGGGCAGCACGTGGTTGGTGCCAACGGCCTTGTCGCCGTACACGACGGTGGCCTCGGCACCGAGGAACAGCGACCCGTAGTTGCGCAGGCCCTCCAGGTAGGCATCGAGCTCGCTCTCCTCGGCGTGGACCTCCACGTGTTCGTGGGCATAGCGATTGGCGATCTCGATCGCCTCGTCGCGTCCCGCCGCCACGACGATCTCGCCGTACGCGCTCCATGCCTCGCCGGCCACCTCGCGCGTGGGCCAGTGGCGCAGCAGGCGCTCCACCGTGCTCACCACCGCGGCGCCGAGCGCCCGCGACGTGGTCACGAGAACCGCCGGCGACGTGGGGCCATGCTCCGCCTGGCCGAGCAGGTCTGCGGCCACCAGCTCGGAGTCGGCGCGCTCGTCAGCAAGCACGAGGATCTCCGTGGGACCCGCCAGCAGATCGATGCCGACCCTGCCGAACAGCTGGCGCTTCGCCTCCGCCACGTAGGCATTGCCGGCGCCCACGATCATGTCCACGGGCTCGAGCTCGCCCAGACCGAACGCCATCGCGGCCAGGGCCTGCACGCCGCCCAGGCAGGCGATCTGGTCCGCTCCGGAGCTGGCGATCGCATGAAGCGTCGCGTGATCCACCCCGCGGCCCTCGCGCGGCGGCGCGCACGCGACCACGCGGCCCACGCCCGCCACCCGGGGGACGACGATTGTCATGAAGGCGGACGCGACCATGGGGTAGCGACCGCCCGGCACGTACGAGCCGACAGCATCGACCGGCACGTGCCGGTGGCCGAGCCGCACACCCGGAAGCGTCTCGACGTCGAGCTCCGTGAGCGTGGCGAGCTGGTGCTCGGCGAACCCTCGCACCTGCTCCTGCGCGAACGCTATGTGGGCCTTCAGCTCGTCCGGGAGCGACGCGCTCGCCTCGTGCACCTTCGCCTCGCTCACGAGGAACGAGTCCGGCGCCCAGCCGTCGAGCCTGAGCGACCAGTCGCGCACGGCCGGCTCGCCGCGCTCCTCGATATCGAGCAGCATCGCCGAGACCCTCTCGCGCACGTCGTGGCGCGCCTGCGCGGGCGGCACCTGGGCTCGCTTCAGGAACTCGGCCACGCCTACGCCGCCAGGACTGGGGCGTAGCCGAGCTCGGCGGAGAGCGCCGCCGCCGCGCTCATCACGGCAGCGCCCACCTCGCTGTAGCGGTCCGCCTGGAGGCGCTCGACGGGCGCCACCACGGCCAGCGCCGCCACGGCCTCACCCGTGTTGGAGAAGACCGGGGCGGCCAGGCCGCGCGTGTCGGGCTCGTACTCGCGGTCCTCGACCGAGTACCCGCGAGCCACCGTTCGCGCGAGCTCGCGCCGGAGCGACTCCGGCCCGACCGTCGTGCGCTCCGTGAAGCTGGCGAGCGTCTGCTCGAGGACGGCCTCACGCCACTCCTGGCGCCAGGCGAGCAGCGCCTTGCCGGCCGCGGTGCAGTGGCAGGGCACGAGCTCGCGAAGGTGTGGGCGGCAGCCGTCCGCCCCCTCGCCCTGGTCATGCACGAGGCAGAGCGCGAACAGATGGCTCGGCACGCACAGGTGGCAGCCCTCGCCGAGCTGCTCGCGCAGCGCTGTCACGTACGGCAGCGCTGTGGCGGGAAGCTCCGCGCGCTCCACGACCTGCCCCGCGAGGGCAACCACCCGCATGGTCGGCCGGTAGCGCCGGCGGCGATCGTCGCTGAGCATCACGTACCCCTCCGAGTCCAGCCGCTTGAGCACGCGCCGCGCGGTGCGCACGTGCACGCCCAGCGCGTCGGCAAGCTCCGGCGCCGAACGCGGGCGGACCGCCAGCAGCTCCATGGCGCGCAGCGTGCGGGTCACGTGCCACGCCTCAGGTGCGGACATGGGACTCCTCCCGTGCCGGCGCTACCAGCGCCAGCTCTCGTCGCAGCTTCTGTGTGCCGGTGGCGAGAGCGTGGGCATAGATGCGCACGTCGGCCGCGAGCACCAGGACCGTGGAGCGTGCACCGGCGAGTTCCGCGAGTAGTGCTGCATCGTCGGGGCCGGCGATCCCAGAGGCGATGCCGGCGGCGTCGGCGGCCTGCTGCACGTGCGTCACCGCGTCGCGGAAGCCGGCCGACCGCGCGTCCGTGTCGCCGCCAAGGGCGAGCGCCAGGTCGGCACAGCCCACGACGAGCGCGTCCACGCCGTCCACCGCTGCGATCGCGTCCGCATTCTCGACCGCCGCCGGGGACTCCACCTGGACCATGCAGACCGGGCGCGGGCGCAACCCCGCGTGCCGGCCGTAGTCCGAGCCGCGCCGGGCCGCGAAGCCCCTGGAGCCAGCCGGCGGATAGCTGAGGCGCTCCACGACACGCGCCGCCTCGTCTGCACCGTCCACATGCGGGACCACGATGCCGTCGGCGCCGGCATCGAGCGCGGTGCCGACCGCGCGGTCGTGGGCATCGCGCACCCGAACGAGGCTCGCCGCCCCTCCGGCGCGCGCCGCGATCGCAAGGGCCTGGACGTCGGCGCCCGCGAGGGCGCCGTGCTCCAGGTCGATCCATACGAAGTCGAAGGAGCGCGAACTGAGCTCGGCCAGAGCCACGTCCGGCAGCGTCACGACAGTGCCGAGCAGTGGCTCTCGAGCGCTCAGGCGGCTCCGAAGGGCAATTTCCACCTGAGTGATTCAATCACTGACTCACCGATTTGATCAAGGACCCATCGCGGTCCCTTGCCGAGCAAGCGAACTCGCCCCGCCTACGGAGCTGTGGCGGGCGCGCTGCCGCTGTATTCGCGCAGGTAGCCCTCGACCGTGAGCAGGTGCGCGCGCATGGCCTCGCGGGCGTGCTCGGACTCCCCGGCGCGGATCGCGTCGAGGATGCGCTCGTGCTCCGGCAGCCCGCGCTCGAAGCGCATGTGCGGCCGCGCGAGCGCTCCGAACGTGGCCGCCAGGGCGCGGTGGATCGGCTCGGTCATCTGCCCCAGGACCGGGTTGCCGGCGGCGCGCACGACCGCGCGATGGAAGGCCACGTCCGCGTCGTGGTAGAGCTGCTCCCCGGCCGGGTTGGCGCGCGCGCCCTCTGCGGTGAGGCGCATCCTCTCGAACGCGTGGGCAAGCTCCTGCTCCGCTTCTGGAGTGGCCCGCTCGGCCGCGAGCCCCGCGGCCTCGACCTCGAGGATCCGCCGGCACTCGAGGTACTCGCGCAGCACCTCCGCCGCCCGCGGTCCGCCAAGTAGCGCTGCCAGCACATCTGGGTCGAACCGGTCCCAGGCGTGCTCGGCCGTGACGATCGCGCCGCGCCCGTGCCGGACCGTGACCAGCCCTCGCTCCTCCAGCCCCCGCAGGCATTCGCGCGCCACGCCACGGCTCACCTCGAACCGCGCCGCGATGTCGGACTCGCGCGGCAGGAGCTCACCCTCGGCGTAGCTGCCGGACGCGATGTCGCCGATGATCACCCGCATGGCGCCCCTGTGAAGGCGGGACATACGATGAGTTAACCTCGACGACCGGTCGCCGTCAACCCCGGCGCGCGGGCTCTAGAGACGTTTTTTGCACTGGGCCATCCCCAGACGCGTTCCTAGCATCGGCCGATGCGCCTAACCACGGCACAGGCGCTCGTGCGCTTCCTCGCGGGGCAGTGGAGCGAGCGCGACGGGGAGCGGCG
The DNA here is from genome assembly GCA_963837445.1 of uncultured Thermoleophilaceae bacterium. Classification (GTDB taxonomy): domain Bacteria; phylum Actinomycetota; class Thermoleophilia; order Solirubrobacterales; family Thermoleophilaceae; genus JACVRW01. Next base: position 560,379 of record CAWINK010000021.1, read on the forward strand.
GAGGGCGGTTCCGGGGATCTTCGGGATCTTCGGCCACGGCAACGTGTGCGGCCTCGGGCCGGCGCTCGAGGAGGACGAGGGCCAGTCGCTCAGCTTCCACCAGCCCAAGAACGAGCAGTCGATGGTCCATGCGGCGATCGGCTACGCGCGGGCGAACGACCTGCTCGCGACGCTCGCGTGCAGCGCGTCCATCGGCCCGGGCTCCACGAATCTGCTCACCGGCGCGGCCAGCGCAACGGTCAACCGCGTTCCGGTCCTGCTGCTTCCCTCCGACACGTTCGCCAACCGCCGCCAGGGACCCGTGATGCAGGCGCTCGAGCATCCACGCGAGGCGGACCTGACCGTGAACGACGCCTTCCGGCCGCTCAGCGCCTACTTCGACCGCATCACGCGGCCCGAGCAGCTCGTGACCTCGCTGCCTGAGGCGATGCGCGTGCTGCTCGACCCAGCGGAGACCGGCGCGGTGACGCTCTCGCTTCACCAGGACGTCCAGGCCGAGGCATGCGACTTCCCGCCGAGCCTGTTCGAGCCCCACACCTGGCATGTCGCCCGCCGGCCTCCGGCGGAGTCCGAGCTGTGCGCCGCGGCCCGGGCGATCCGCGACTGCGAACGTCCGCTCCTGATCGCCGGTGGCGGCGTGCACTACTCCGACGCGCTCGTGGAGCTCGCCGAGCTGTCGGCTCGCTGCGGAATCCCGGTGGCCGAGACCTCAGCGGGCAAGGGCGCGCTCCCGGACGGCGAGCTTGCCGTGGGTGGCGTCGGTGTGACCGGCACGCGCGCGGCCAACGCGCTGGCCCGCGAGGCGGACCTGGTGGTCTGCGTCGGCACGCGCCTCATCGACCTCACGACCGGGTCGCAGTCACTGTTCCAGGATCCCAAGGTGCGCTTCGTGGGCATCAACCTCGTGGCCCGCGACGCCCACAAGCTCGGCGCACTCCCGCTGGTGGCCGACGCCAGGCTCGGCCTGCGCGCCCTCCTGGAGGCGCTCGACGGCGAGGACTGGCGGGCACCCGAGGCCTGGCGCGAACGAGCGCTCGAGGAGAGGGCCCGCTGGGAGCGAGAGCTGAGCGACGACCTCGCCACTCGCGACGGCGAGCGCATGAGCCAGGGCCAGCTGCTTCGCGTCCTCAACGAGTCGTCCGCCCCTGAGGACTGGCTCATCGTCGCGTCCGGAACGCCGCACGTGGACGTGCACAAGCTCTGGGACGCCTCGACAGGCGCGCGCTGTCTGATGGAGGTCGGCTTCTCATGCATGGCCGGCGAGATCCCCGCCGCGCTGGGGGTGCGGATGGCGCGTCCGGACGGCGAGGTGTACGTGCTGATCGGCGACGGGAACTACCTGATGGGCGCCACCGGCGAGCTCGTGACGGCCCGGCAGGAGGGGCTGAAGCTCACCGTCGTGGTCGTGGAGAACCACGGGTTCCAGTCCATCCATGGGCTCCAGCGGGCGCGCACCGGGCGCAGCTTCGGGCTGGAGTTCCGCGAGCGCTCGGCCGACGGCTCCGGCGTCGGCGGGCCCTTCGTGGAGATCGACTACGCCGCGAATGCCCGGAGCCTCGGGTGCTCGGTCTTCACCGCCGCCTCGCTCGACGAGTTCCGCGCCGCGCTCGACGCGGCCCGAGCCGAGACGGCGCCCGTGGTGATCGTGGCGCGCGTGGAGCCGCGGCGGCTGCTGCTCGACTCCGACTGCTGGTGGGACGTGGGAGTGGCGGAGCTCTCCGAGCGGCCCGAGACGCGCGAGCTGGCAGCCGAGCATGCCCGCGGCCGCGCCCTTCAGCGGCCCTACCTCCCACGGCCGTGAGGATCGTGGCCACCGCCGAGGTTCCGCCCGTTGCGCGCGTGGCGTTCGCGCGGCTCGGCGAGATCGAGGTAGCGGCGGCGGGTGACTGCAACGCGATCGCCGGCGCCGAGGTCCTGATCGTGCGCGGCACGCGCCTCGACGCGGCGCTGCTCGCGCGAGCCGGCCGCCTGCGGGCGATCGCGAGAACGGGCGCGGGATACGACAACGTCGATGTGGAAGCAGCCACCAGGCTCGGGGTGCCGGTGGTGTACGCGCCCGGGATCGGCAGCCGACCGGTGGCCGAGGGGACGCTCGCCCTGATCCTCGCGGCGGCGAAGCGCCTGCGCGAGCTCGGCGCGGTCGTGCACGAGAGCGGCTGGGCCACGCGCTACGGCGTGGTGGGACTCGACATCGAGGGTGCCTGCCTCGGCGTGGTCGGTTTCGGGGCAATCGGGCGCGAGGTCGCCCGGCTCTGCGCCGCCCTCGGCATGCACGTGATCGCGCACGACCCGGCGGCCGACGGGGCCGAGCTGGTGCCGCTCACGGAGCTCGCCGCCCGTGCCGACGTGATCACGCTTCACTGTGCGCTCACGGGGCGCACACGGGGACTCGTGGACAGGAACTTCCTCGCGGGCGTGAAGCCCGGGGCGATCCTGGTGAACGCCTCGCGTGGCGAGGTGGTTCAGGATGAAGAGGTCCTGGCTGACGCCCTCTCGAGCGGGCGGCTGTCCGCGGTTGCCCTGGACGTCTTCCCGACCGAGCCTCCGGACGCAAGCCACCGCCTCTACAGGGACCCGCGCGTGATCTGCACGCCGCATACGGTCGGCCTGACTCGACTCTGGAACGAGCAGGTCTTCCAATCGCTGGCCCGCGGGGTCGAGGGTGTGCTCGCCGGGCAGCGGCCCGGGAACCTCCTGAATCCGGACGCGATCAGCGCTGCGTGAGCGGAGGCAGCAGCTCGATCCCGCGGCTACCGGGCTTCCCGTTCTTGTCGAGCCAGTTGACCCGCGCGTACGAATCCCCGGGGCGAATCGAGATTGCGTAGAAGTCGCCGCGGGCGCCCTTCGGTCCCTCATGCGGCCGCGCTTCGCGCCGCAGCCCGTCCGGCGCCGTGATCACGACTCGCGCCGCACGCTCCGGCACGCGTCCGTAGACGAGTACCGGCTGCCGCCGCAATCGCCGGGCCTGTTCGCTGTCTCCGCGCATGTACACACCGGGGTTCTGAACTCTGCTGAACCCAGGGGTCCGGGGAAACTCCCCGCACTGCCCTCCAGCGCCGTCTAGGTGAGCGCGGGGATCCACCAGCACCAGCGAGAGGCACCGAAGTCCGGCGGGCTGGTAGAGCTCGCCGGTGTCGGGATCCTTCAGCACCGAGCTGCGCGACGCCTCCATCTGCCACTGCCCGATGCCCGGCGCGGTGCCCGTGGCAACCACGACGCTCCGGCCTCGGCGCGGCGGCGTGCCCTCGCCCTTCGGGATCACCGTGCCCACCGGGTCAGGCTTCACGGCCGAGGGCACCGTGCGGGACTCCTCACCACCGCCCGTAACGACACGAGCCACGACCACGGCGCTCGCGAGGAGCGCCGCGACGGCGACCACGGCGGCCACATCGCCAAGGCGGATCCCGCGCCGCGGAGACCGTTGCCCCGCCTCGCGCAACTCCAGCTCGAGCGCTCCAAAGAAGTCGTTCATCGCTTGCCTCCAATTCGCTTGCGCAGACTCGACAGCCCGCGACTGACCCGCTGCCTGACGGCCGCCTCCGACACTCCCTCCGCCACCGCGATCTCGCCGTATGCCCGCTCGTCCAGCACGCGGGCGCGCAGCGCGGTGCGCTGGTCGGCTGGGAGCACCTCGAGCAGCGTGTCTGCGGTGACCTCGTCCGCCAGCCGGTTGAACTCCGCCACGTCAGCCTCGCTGAGCGCCGGACGCTCGATCCGAAGGCGCCGCCGCGCGCGATCCTCGGCGTAGCCCCGCCGCCGCCAGTCCTTCAGCTTGTTCGTAGCGATGGCGTACAGCCAGGTCGTAGGCGCCCCCATCTCGGGCCGGTAGCGCTCGCGCGACCCAAGCGCGGCGGCGAACGTCTCCGCCGTGAGGTCCGCGGCAACCTCCGCGTCGCCCGTGGCCCGCATCAGGTAGCCCGCGATGCGGCGAGCGTGCGACCGGTACAGCTCCTCGATCTCGGCGGCCGACATCACACCACCCCCTTATTCGCGCGAGCGGGGCGGAGTGTGACTACTCGAGCAGGCGCTGCGGTCGCGTCAGCGCCGTTGCGGCTTCTTGGGGCGCTTCAGCGCCGCCGCCCGTGCCGGCCGGGACCTGTTCCCGGCCGCGTCGGTCAACGTCGCGGCGATCCTGAAGCCAACCGACTTTCGTCCGCGCAGCGCCCGCCGGGCGCGCTTCGTGAGCTTGGCGCGCAGCGTGGTGGCTCGCCCGGCGCGGACGGCGCCCCTCACTCGAGCTATCACGAGCTTCCGCTTCAGCTTCAGCCGCTTTGCGACCTTCCTCGTGACCCTGAGCTCGACCAGGGCCGTGCACGCCTCGTCGCTGGTGACCCTGACCGGGACGCGCCCGCTCTTCAGCGCCCTCCTCAGGTTCCGCGACCCGAGCCGCACGGTGCCCCTGGGTGCCGTGATGTCGCGAGGCGCCGCGGCGACTACCCCAGAGGGCTCCGAGTCAGACGAGACGGATCGGCCCTGCGTGGCGGTCACGCGTGCGCGCAGCCGTCCGCCGACGTCGGCCGCCGCCGGCGTGTACGACGCGCCGGTCGCGCCCGCAATCGGCGCGCACGATACGCCGCCAGCGTCGCAGCGCAGCCACGACCGGCTGATGGCGGGAGTGCCCGACCAGGCGCCGTCGCTCGCCGAGAGCGTGCCGCCCTCGACGGGGTCGCCGCTCAAGCCTGGGCGGACGCTGGCGAACGGAGCATCCGCGCCCAGCGTGACGCCGTAGCTGGCGCAGGACCCGACCGAGTTTCCGTGGCTGACGATCAGCTCGCGGGACTCCCCCGCCGGCAGGGTCGATGAGACGGCTGCCGGCGTGGTGAAGGGTCCGATTCCCGAGTTGCCCGCGTAGTTCGCGGCGAGCCCCGAAGCGGGCGCGAAGGCCGGGTTGTAGATCGTCGGTGTGACACCGTTCCCGCATGCCGGCGCCGGGGCCGTGCGGGCGACCAGGCACACAGACTCGTTCAGGAGGCTTGCGACAGGAAACACGTCGTACAGGAAGCTCGACATCGGCTGTATGACCGTCGGAGCCGAGGTGGGCGCGGCGCAGCGGCTTTCGATGCTGTTGCGCACAAAGATCCCGTTGTGAACGCGGTCGCCCGCGCCGAGTGACTCCCCCGCGCGTGTCTCGAACGGGATGTAGGGCTCCACGAAGGCCGACTCGGAGCCGTGGGTGCCATCCGCGTCGGTCGCGTCGTTGCGGAACCGAATCGTGTGGCCGAGGTCCGCGTCCGTCACGGTGTAGGTCGCGCCGGTCGCGCCCGGGATGTCCACGCAGTTGGCTCCGACGGAGTCGCAGCGCCGCCAGCGCTGCCCGATCGACGGAGTCTCGACCCAGTCGGCGTCGCTTCCGGTCAGGATCGCACCCAGCGACGGAGTCCCTCCTATGCTCGGAGGCGAAGCCGCCCACGGGCCCCGGCTTCTGAACGTGACGGTGTAACTGGGGCACGCCGCGTCCTCGACCACTTCGTGGATGACCACGCTGATGAAGCCTTCGCCCGCGACCATGAACGAGTAGGGGGGCAGGCTGGTCCCCTCGCCCATGTCGCCGGCGTGCCGCGCGCCCGGATTCACGCTATCGAACGTCCCGGCGTAGGCGGCGCTGTAGAGCTGGGTGCACGCCGAGTCGACGTCGACCTCGAAGCAAAAGGGATCGGCGAGGTGGCTCCGGAGGACGTGGTTGCGGTAGCGGAACGAGAGCTCGTCCTCGATCACGGACGGAGGCTGATCCGCCGCTGCGCAGGAGCTCACGGGATTGACGGTGCGGGAGATACGCCCCGTCTGCGTCTGAACCGGCGAGTTCGCGACGCTCTGCGCGATCGGTCCGGCGATGACCGCCGCCCCGGCGGTCGCGGCGGTCGGGGCGAGCGCGAGCAGCACAAACAGGCCTGCCGCGAGCAGGATCCGCCGGAGCATCACCGCCCGTACATCCGGCGCGGCTACTCGAGCACGCCCTCGAG
>CAWINK010000022.1:0-562629 GCA_963837445.1 uncultured Thermoleophilaceae bacterium
GCTCGCGGCCCAGCGGCAGGTTGCCGATCTCGAGGCCCTGGTCCGCCTGGATCACGTGCATCACCGCGTTGATCAGCGCGAGGTGCGTGAACGCCTGCGGGAAGTTGCCCAGGTGGCGGCCCGAGCGCGGATCGATCTCCTCCGCGTAGAGGCCGAGCGGGCTGGCGTAGGAGAGCAGCTTGTCGCACAGGTCGCGCGCGCGACGGATCTCGCCGATCTCCACCAGGGCGGAGACGAGCCAGAAGGAGCAGATCGCGAAGCTGCCCTCCTCGCCCTCGAGACCGTCGTCGGTCTCATCGGTGCGGTAGCGAAGGACCAGCCCGTCCACGGTCAGCTCGTCGGCGATCGCGAGCACCGTCCGCACCACGCGCTCGTCGTCGGCCGGCAGGAAGCGCGTGAGCACGGTGAGCAGCACCGAGGCGTCAAGAGCGTCGGTGTCGTAGTGCTGCGTGAACACGCCGCGCTCGTCGAGGCCGTTCTCGAGGATGTCGGCCTTGATCTCGTCCGCCGCCGACTGCCAGCGCGCGGCGTACTCGAGCTCGCCGCGCATCTCCGCGAGGCGCGCGCCGCGGTCCACTGCCACCCAGCACATCAGCTTCGACGAGGTGAAGTGCCTCGGCTCGCCGCGGATCTCCCAGATGCCCCGGTCGGGCTCGCGCCACTTCTCGAGCGCCCTCTCGACCTGCTCCTTCACGATCGGCCAGATCCGGTCCGGCAGGAAGTTGCGCGACCTGGTGTGAAGGTAGATCGAGTCGAGCAGCGCACCCCAGACGTCGTGCTGCTCCTGCTTGTAGGCGCCGTTCCCCACCCGGACCGGCACGGCCTCCTCGTAGCCGGACAGGTGATCGAGCGTGAACTCCGGGATCTCCCCCTCACCATCGATCCTGTACATGATCTGGAGGTCGCCCTCCTCCTGGTCCGCGATGTCGGCGATGAAGTAGAAGAAGTCGTTGGCCTCCCAGTCGAACCCGAGCGTGTAGAGGCCCCAGAGCATGAACGTGGAGTCGCGGATCCAGCTGAAGCGGTAGTCCCAGTTGCGCTCCCCGCCCGGCGTCTCCGGGAGCGAGGTGGTGGCGGCGGCCACCAGCGCCCCGGTGGGCGCATACGACAGGCCCTTGAGCGTGAGCGCCGAGCGCTGGAGGTACGTGCGCCACGGGTGGTCCGGGAAGTTCCCGTGGTCGAGCCAGTGCTGCCAGTGGTGCGCGGTCCAGACGAGCCTGTCGTATGCGTCCTCGTAGGTCGTGGGAGCGGGATGCTCAGACCACGAGAGCGCCACGAACAGGGTGTCGCCCTCCTTCATCAGCGTTCGCCCTGTGGCCCGCGGCCCCTCGAAGCCCATGTTCATGTCAGACGTCAGGTGCAGCTCCACGTCCGAGCCCTCGGCGCGGCAGACCGCCGCGTGATAGCCCGGCCCGCTGTACTCCCAGTCGCCGAGCTTGCGGGCGTAGTCGAAGCGGGGGTCGCAGTCCATCGTCACCTGGAGCTCGCCGTTCACGCAGCGGACCATCCGCAGCAGCACGTGGTCGGCGTCGTAGTCGGTGGGCGCGCGCCTGTGCGTGTGCGAGCGGTCCTGCTCGTGATGCCAGGGCCCGATCAGGAGGACATCGCGCACGATGATCCAGCCGCCGCTCGTGCCCCAGCTCGTCTCGAGCACGTTCGTGCCCGGCAGGTAGCGGCGGGCGGCCGGAACGTCGATGTCGGCAGGGCCGAGCCGGAACCCTCCCGCGTCGCGGTCGAGGATCGCGCCGAACACGCTCGGCGAGTCGAATCGCGGTAGGCAGAGCCACTCCACGTTCCCGTTCGGGGCCACGAGCGCGCAGGTCTCGCAGTCGGACAGGAAGCCGTATTCCGCGATCGGCGGGAAGGGGCTCGCCGTGACGCCGCGGTCGGGCGCCCACTCGGTCATAGCCGCGCGGCCGCCGCCGGGTCGAGCAACGCGATCACGGGGCCGTCGACCAGCGACCCCGGTGCGCGCGGGTCGGGAGGCCCGCTGAACATGCGCTCGACGGCCTCGGCCTTGTCCTCGCCGGTCACCAGGAGCACGATCTGTCCGCTCGAGTTCACCACGGGAAGAGTAAGCGTGATCCGCGACACCAGGGGCGCCATTCCGGGCGTCTCCACCCCGACCACGCGCCGCTCACGCTCGCCGAGGGCATCGTCGCCGGGGAACAGCGAGCAGATGTGCGCGTCCGGTCCGAGCCCGAGCAGGATCAGGTCGAGCGCGTCGGGCCCGAACTCGCCGAGCTCGTGCTCGTACGCGGCCGCCCCGTCCCCCGGGCCGAGCTCGCCGCGCATGCGGTGCACCGTCGCCCCTGCGACCTTGGAGAGCAGGGCGTCGTCCGCCATCCGAAAGTTGGAGTGCTCGTGGGTCGGAGCCACGCAGCGCTCGTCGGTGAACCAGATGTCCACGCCCGACCAGTCGGCCCGCAGGGTGGCCAGGCGCTCGTACGCCGCGCGCGGTGTGGAGCCACCCGTGAGCGCCACGTGACCCTGCGCGCTCGCGAGGATGTCCGCGGCAGCCCCGGCGGGGTCCCCCGACACGCGAATGTCGGCGTTCAGCGGAGCATCGCCTCCGCGGAGTCGAGCGCGCTGCGGTAGGCGGGATCGCGGAGCAGCGCCTGGCGGATGCCCTCTCCGAGAATGCCGCCCTCGCCGCGTGAGGCGCCAAGGATCGTCCACTGGCGCTCGCGTCCCTTCGCATCGCGGCGCCGGGCAAGCAGTCCGCCCGGGCCACGGTCGAGCGATATCGACATGCCCGACGACGTGCCGATCTCGATCCCCGCGAGGCCGGGCGCGTCCTGGTGCGGGTCGGGCTCGAGCATGAGTGTCACGTCCCGGCGCTTTGCGCTCGCGTGGCCGCGAACGGCGCCGTTCGCCGGCATCAGCGAGCCGGCGCCCCAGCCGAGGCGTGAGGCCAGCCAGCCGAAGAAGAGGATGCCGGCAGCCCCCGAGTCCGGGCGGTGGCGGACCTTGACCGAGTCGATGTGCCAGAGCTCGTCGCGCCAGCGCGGCGGGTCGAACGTGGACGCCACCCGCTCACGCCACGGTGTCGTCCGCAGCCAGGCGAGGTCGACCACGTACGCCTCGGCGCTCAGCTCCTCCGCACGCCCCAGCGCGCTAGCGGGGTCGGGCTCGCCCACCGAGTCGATAAGCGCCACCTGCGCGAGGTGAAGTAGCGCGTCCAGAGCCTCGGGGTGCCCGTGCGGCGCCCAGACGACCGTCGGGAGGTCGGTCACGACGAGCGGGTCCACGATCGTGTCGAGCTTGGGCAGATGCTTGGTCCCGACCTCGATGATCACGCGCTCGCGCGTGAGCACCGGGGCCTCCGGCCGGCGCTCACCCTCGACCGTCAGGACCACCGAGGCGTCGATGGTGGTGCGACCCGGCTCCACGTCGCAGAGGATCGTGCGCGAGGCGTGGTAGCGGCCCACCTGCTCGAGCCGGTTCATGATCTCGCCGCGCCAGTCGCGATCCACGACCACGACCAGGTTGAGCACACGGGCGGGCGCGTGTCCCTGGTCGCGCGCGTACTGCTTCGTCAGCAGGTCCCGCAGCGCCTCCTCGATCGCACCCGGGGTCGTGTCCTGCGCAGACCAGACGGCGCCCTCGTCGGGAACCTCCGGCGCCACCCTCGGAGCCATCGCTAGATGGCCCGCCAGCGATGGCCGGGGGCGAGGATCTCGTTCGCCTCCTGCGGACCGGGCGAGCCGGCGGGGTAGGTGGCGAGCGGCTCCTCGCCCTTCTCCCACGACTCGAGGATCGGATCGATGATCCGCCACTGCGACTCGACCTCGTCGTTGCGGGTGAAGAGCGTCGCGTCGCCGCGCATGGCGTCCATGATCAGCCGCTCGTACGCCTCGGGCGACTGAGACAGGAACGACGTGCCGTAGAGGAACTCCATGTTCACCGGCCGGATGCGCATGCTGCTTCCCGGGATCTTCGCGCCCAGCGAGATCGACACGCCCTCGTTCGGCTGCATCGCCAGGATGATCTGGTTCGGCTGCACTCCGACGGAGCCGTGCGCCTCGAACGCGAGGTGCGGCACCGGCTTCAGGGTCACCGCGATCTCCGTGACCTTGCGGGCAAGCCGCTTGCCGGTGCGCAGGTAGATCGGCACGCCGGCCCAGCGCCAGTTGTCCACCTCGAGGCGGAGGGTCACGTAGGTCTCGGTCTTCGATTCCGGCGGAACGTTCTGCTCCTCCAGATAGCCGACGGCCTCCTTGCCCTCCGCCATGCCCGACGTGTACTGCGCGCGCACCACGGCCTCCGGCGCCGGCGGCTCGACAGCATGGAGGACCTTCACCTTCTCGTCGCGCACCTCGTCGGCGTCGAACATCACCGGCGGCTCCATGCAGAGCAGGCTCAGCAGCTGGAGCATGTGGTTCTGGACCAGGTCGCGCAGCGCACCCGCCTCGTCGTAGTAGCCGGCGCGCCTGCCGATGCCGAGGTCCTCCGCCGCGGTGATCTGCACGTAGTCGATGAAGTTGCGGTTCCAGATCGGCTCGAACATGCCGTTCGCGAAGCGAAAGGCGAGCATGTTCTGGACCGTCTCCTTGCCCAGGTAGTGGTCGATCCGGAAGATCTGCGACTCGTGCAGGACCGAGAGCAGCTCGTGGTTCAGCTCGAGCGCCTCCTTGAGGCGCGTGCCGAACGGCTTCTCGATCACCACGCGGACCTCGGACTCGGAGTGCTTGTGCAGCCCGTGCTCGCCGAGCTTCTTCACGATCAGGGCGAAGAAGCTCGGAGCCGTCGAGAGGTAGAAGATGCGGTTGAAAGCGATGCCCGCGTCCTCGTCGAACTCGGCTAGCTCGCCCTTCAGCCGCTCGAACACGTCATCGACGTCGAACGTCCCCGGCACGTAGCGCACGTGCTCGAGCAGCTTCTCGAGCACCTGCTCGTCCGGCGGGCGCCGCGAGTGCTCCTGGATCGACTCGCGGGCCACCTTGCGGTACTCGTCGTCCGACATCTCCGACCTCGAGACCGCGATCAGGTTGAACCCCTCCGGAAGCGCGCCCTCGTGCGCGAGGTTGTAGATCGCGGGCAGGAGCTTGCGCTGCGCCAGGTCGCCGGTCCCGCCGAAGATCACGAGCGTCGTCGGATGGACCGGCAGGCGCTCGAGCCCCTCGACGAGCGGGTTCTTCTCGCTGACCGCCATGCCCTACTCCGCCTGCGGCTGCTGCTGCGCCGCGGCATCGGCGGCGACCACCGCGTGGCCGCCGAACTGGTTGCGAAGCGCGGCGTTCACCTTCGCCGCGAATGCGTTCTGGCCGCGCGACGAGAAGCGCTCGTAGAGCGAGGCGGTGATCACCGGCGTGGGGATGCGCCGGTCGATGGCGTCCTCGATCGTCCAGCGGCCCTCGCCCGAGTCCTCCACGTAGGGAGCGAGGTTCGCGAGCTCGTTGCCCTCCTGCTCGAAGGCCCGGGCCGCCAGCTCGCAGAGCCACGAGCGCACCACGGAGCCCTGCATCCAGAGGTGGGCGATCTTCGCGTTGTCGAGCTCGTACTCGCAGGAGTCGAAGAGCGCGAAGCCCTCCGCGTAGGCCTGCATCAGTCCGTACTCGACCCCGTTGTGGACCATCTTCACGTAGTGGCCGGCGCCCGTCGGCCCGAAGTGGCCCCAGCCAGGCCCGTGCTCGTCGGTGGAGGGCGGAGCGAGCACGTCGAGGATCGGACTGAGCCGCTCCACGGCCTCGTCGTCGCCGCCGACCATCATGCAATAGCCCACGCTGATCCCCCAGACGCCGCCGCTGGTGCCCACGTCCACGTAGTGGATGCCGCTCGGCCTGAGCTGCTCCTGGCGGAGCTTGTCGTCGGTCCAGCGCGAGTTTCCGCCGTCGACGATGGTGTCGCCCTCGTCGAGCAGCTCGCCGAGCTTGTCGACGGTGCTCTGGGTCGCCTCGCCGGCCGGGACCATGATCCAGACCGTGCGCGGCGGCTCGAGCCGTGCGACGAGGTCCTCGAGCGAGGCCACGCCGGTGGCGCCGTGGCCCTCCGCCTCGCCGACCGCGTCCGCGTTGAAGTCGAACACCACGCACTCGTGCTCCGAGTCGCGCTGGATGCGGTGGACCATGTTGCCGCCCATCTTGCCGAGGCCAACGAACCCAAGTTGCATCAGATCAACCTCCTCACGGCCTCCGGCCCATCGATCTCGATCCTGGCAACCCCCAACCCATGAGCCCGGAGCGTCTGCATGTCACCGAGCGCCTGCGCGTTCTTCAGGTGCTCGAACGAATAGCCGGCCTCGGGAATCTCGATGTCCTCGGCAGCGGGCTGGTAGAGCTGGATGAACAGGCCGTTCGCGGGCCCGCCCTTGTGGTACTGGCCCGTGGAGTGCAGATACCTGGGGCCATAGCCGAACGTGGTCGCGCACCTCGTCCGCTCGCGCAGCGCCACGCGCAGCTCCGTCACGGCGGCATCCAGCTCTTCCGAGGGCGGGGCGAACGCGGTGATCGCGATGTAGTTGGGCGGCGCCGCGCCCGCGAGCAGCTCCTCGAGCGAGCCCGGGTCCACGTCGGGGAGCCCCTCGTCGAGGATGCGCGCGGTGTTGTCCTTGGCCTCCTGCACGTTCGGCTGGTCGAACGGGTTGATCCCGAGCACCCAGCCCACCACGGCCGTTGCGAACTCGGCGAAGAAGAAGATCCGCCCGAGGTCGGCGGCGCCGCCGGTCACGGACAGCGTCGCGGTCGGGTGCCCGGCGCGGCCGAGCGCCTCGATGGCGGCGTCCAGCTCCTCATCCGGCTCGTCCTCGTTGCGCAGGTAGGCGAAGACGCGGTCGTCGCCGTAGGCCTCCGGCGGCGCGAGCGGCTCGTCGGCCACCGGCAGGATGCCCTTGCCGTGCTTGCCGGTCGACTCGGCCACAAGCTGCTCGACCCAGAGGCCGAAGCTCGAGATCGGGTCCGACACGAGGTAGGTCAGCTTGTCGCGGCCGTGCTGGGCCAGCTCGCCCATCACGCAGCCGAGCCACAGGCCCGAGTTCGACTGAGCGGAGTCGAACTGGGCGCAGTTCTGCTCGGCCACCTGCGCCTGGTGGAGCATCCCCTCGATGTTCACGCCGGCGCACGCCGCCGGCACCAGGCCGAAGTATGAGAGAACGGAGTAGCGGCCGCCGATGTCGGGGTCGTTCTCGAAGACGTGCCGGAAGCCGCGCTCGCGGGCCAGCTCCGCGAGCCCGCTGCCGGGGTCGGTCACCGCGCAGAAGCGCGAGCCGTCCCCGCCGCTGCGCTCATAGAAGTAGCGCATGTGCGAGAGCGTCTCGATGGTGCCGCCGGACTTGGACGAGACGATGAACAGCGTCTTGTCGAGGTCCACCGCGCGCTCCGTGTCCCGCACCGCGCCCGGGTCCGTCGAATCGAGCACGTGCAGCCGCATGCCGTCGGGGAGGTGGCCGTACGAGCGCCGGATCACCTCGGGCCCGAGGCTCGAGCCGCCCATCCCGAGCAGCACGGCGTGCTCCAGCCCGTCGGCCCTGGCCGCGTCCGCGAACTCGCGGAGGTCGGCGGCGTGCTCGAGCATCTTTTCGCTGATCGTGAGCCATCCGAGCCGGTTGCCGATCTCCGGCACGCCCGGGCCACCCCAGAGCGACTGGTCGTGCGCCCAGATTCGCTTGGCCACGTTCTCGCGCTGCGCCGCGTGCACGCGCGCGATCACCGGCGGCTCGAGCTCGTCGGGCAGCGTCGCCTTGATCGTCCGGGGCCTGCCCGTGACGATCCCCTCGCGCGCCAGCTCGATCCCGCCGATCAGCGCGTCGAAGGGGTCCACGAACTTGTCGATCCCCTCGCGCAGGAGCTTCTTCGTCACATCGCCCATGTCGATGCCCGCGGCCTCGAGGCGCTCGAGGTCCCCGCTCGGGTCCTCGTCGGCCGTGGCGCCGGTCACCTCGAGCTCCTCGGCGCAGGCGAGCAGGGTCGGCATCGGCATGGTGTTCACGGTGTCCGGTGCCACGAGCGAGTCCACGTACTTGGTCTCGGGGTAGTGCGGGTCCTTCACTCCCGTGGACGCCCACAGGGGGCGCTGCACCGGCGCGCCGGCGTCGCGCAGCGCCGCGAAGCGCTCGCCGCGGAACAGCTCCTTGAAGCGCTGGTAGGCCGCGCGGGCGTTCGCGACCGCCGCGATCCCGCGCAGCTCCTCGTATTGGTCGGGGTTGGCATCGGCGAGGCGCTTGTCGACCTCGGAGTCCACGCGCGATACGAAGAAGCTGGCCACCGAGTGCACGTCGAGCGACTCGCCGGCCGCGTGCCGGCGCTCCATGCCGCGGATGAACGCCTCGGCGATGGCGGTGTACGACTCGACTGAGAACAGCAGGGTCACGTTCACGTTGATCCCGGCCGCGATCGCCTCCTCGATGGCGGGCACCCCCGCCTCGGTGCCGGGGATCTTGAGCATCAGGTTCGGGCGCTCCACGCGCTCCCAGTACTCGCGCGCCTGCCGTAGCGTGGCCTCGGTGTCGTGTGCGAACGCCGGCTCGACCTCGAGCGAGACGAAGCCGTCGGCGTGGTCGGCCTCGTCCCAGACCCCGCGCAGGACGTCGCAGGCGAGCTGCACGTCGAGAACCGCAATCTCGTCGTAGATCTCGCGCGCGGACAGCCCCTTGGGCGCCAGGTCCGCGATCTGCTCGTCGTAGTCGGTCGAGCCGAGAATGGCCTTCTCGAAGATCGCCGGGTTCGAGGTCACGCCGCGCAGGGACAGCTCGCGCTCGAGACGCTCGAGCTCGCCGCACGTGATCAGGCTGCGGCGGATCTGGTCGAGCCAGACGCTCGTGCCGGCGGCCGTGAGCGCCGCAAGCCTCTCATTCACTCGTGCGCCGACGCTCATGGTGCTCCTTTCAGGTGCGGGCTGACACCCGCTCCAACACGCCGCGCGCTCGCTCGGCGATCTTCTCCGGGGTGAAGCCGAAGTGCTCGTACAGGTCCGGCTGCGGGGCCGAGGAGCCGAAGCTGGTCATCCCGATGGCCTCACCATCCTCACCGATCCAGGTGCTCCAGCCAAGTGGTGATGCCGCCTCCACGGACACACGCGCCCGCACGGACGGGGGCAGCACGCTGTCGCGGTAGTCCTCGTCCTGCTCGGCGAACCGGTCGAGGCAGGGCGCCGACACCACGCGTGTGGCCACGCCGTCCTGCTCGAGCAGCTCCGCGGCCTTTGCGCAGATGTGAACCTCCGAGCCTGTGCCGATCAGGATCAGATCGGCCTCGTCGTTCGAGGACTCCCGCAGCACGTACGCACCACGGTCGATGGCGTCGGCCGGGATCTCGTCGGGATTGAAAATCGGCAGACCCTGGCGGCTGAGCACCAGCGACGTGGGCGTCTCCGTCTGCCCCACCGCGAACCGCCACGCGAGCGCGGTCTCGTTCGCGTCCGCCGGGCGCACGCAGTACATGCTCGGCTGAGCCCGCAGGATCGCCAGCTGCTCCACGGGCTGATGGGTCGGTCCGTCCTCGCCGAGGCCGATCGAGTCGTGCGTGTAGACGAAGATCGACGGGATCTCCATCAGCGAGGCCAGCCTCACGGCGGGCTTCATGTAGTCGAGGAAGTTGAAGAACGTGGAGCCGAAGGCGCGCCACCCGTGGAGCACGAGGCCGTTCACGATCGCGCCCATCGCGTGCTCGCGCACTCCGTAGTGCACGTTGCGGCCGCTGAAGTCCCCGGGCGCGACCGAGCCGCCCGCGTCGATCACGGTGAGCGTCGAGGGCTCGAGGTCAGCCGAGCCGCTCACCAGCTGCGGCACCTTGCTCCCCACCCACTGGATCACCTGCTGCGAGGCCTTGCGCGTGGCCACCGCCCCGTCGTCAGGGCTGAACTTCGGCACGTCGCCATCCCAGTCGCCGGGCAGCCGCCTGTCCATGATCAGCTCGAGCTCGGCTGCCGCGTCCGGCTCCGAGTCGCGGAACGCGGCGAGCTGCTGCTCCCAGTCGGCCACGACCTGTTCGCCGCGCTCGCCAGCCTCCTCGAACGGCTTGCGCGCGTCGTCGGGGACGTGGAAGGGCTTGTCCGCGGGCCAGCCGTATGCCTCCTTGGTGAGCTTCACCTCGTCCTCGCCGAGCGGGGAGCCGTGGGCCGAGGACGAGTCCTGCTTGTTCGGCGAGCCGTAGCCGATATGGGAGCGGACGATCACGAGCGAAGGCCGATCGCCGACGCCCTTTGCCTCCTCCGTCGCCCGCTCGAGGTTCTCTACGGACAGGTCCTCCCCCACGTCCTGCACGTGCCAGCCGTACGCATCGAAGCGCTTGCCGACGTCCTCGCTGAACGACATCGAGGTCTCGCCGGCGAGCTGGATGTGGTTGTTGTCGTAGAAGACGATCAGCTTGCCGAGGCCGAGGTGGCCGGCGAGCGAGCACGCCTCGGAGGCCACGCCCTCCTGGATGTCGCCGTCGCTCGCGATCACGTAGGTGTGGTGGTCGATCAGCTGGTGATCGCCCCGGTTGAAGCGGGTCGCGAGCATGGCCTCTGCCAGCGCGAGCCCGACCGACATGGCGAGACCCTGGCCGAGCGGGCCTGTGGTGGCCTCGATCCCGGCGGCGTCGCCATACTCGGGGTGCCCGGCGGTCGGGCTGCCGAGCTGGCGGAAGTTCTTCAGGTCGTCGAGCGTGAGCCCGTAGCCGGAGAGGTAGAGCGTCGAGTAGAGCAACATCGACGCGTGCCCGGCGGACAGGATGAAGCGGTCGCGGTCGAACCACTCGGGGTGCTTCGGGCTGTGCTTCATCACCCGCGTGTAGAGGGTGTACGCCAGCGGGGCGAGCGCCATCGGCGCGCCCGGGTGCCCCGACTTCGCCTTCTCCACCGCGTCCATCGACAGCGTCCGGATGGTGTTGATGGAGAGCTCGGCGAGCTCGTCGGTGCTGGTCGTCATTCGATTCCCTCGGTTGTGGTGACGTGCGACCTCTGAGTATCACGATCCGCCGCGATCTCCAGGGCCGCGAGCACGCCCGCGCCGATCACGCCGGCGCCCGCCCCGCCCTGAGCCAGGGCGATCGTTACCCGCCGCCATAGGGCCGGCAGCGCGCGGAAGCCTGCTTCCCGGACCGCCCGCTCGAGAAACAGGTGCGAGGCGCGCGAGAGCCCGCCGCCGATGGCCAGGCGAGAGGGCTCGAAGACGTTCACGTAGGTGGCAATGCCCACGCCCAGCATGCGGGCGAAGTTCTCCATCAGGAGCAGCGCGTCGGGATCGCCATCGTCGGCGGCGGACACGAGCTCGCGCCCGGACACCTTGCCGTCGGGGCCCATGCGGGCCGCCAGCGCGCTGTCCGGCTTGTCGCCCGCCAGCTCGGTGGCGTCGCGCTCGAGCGCCTGGCCCGAGCAGTAGGCCTCGAGGCAGCCGCGGTTGGGGCAGTTGCCGGGGCAGGGCGGACCGTCCGGATTGATGGTCATGTGCCCGAGCTCGGCGCCGAGGCCGTGCGCGCCGCGGAAGGTGAGCCCGTCGATCACGACGCCGCCGCCCACCCCGGTGCCGAGCGTGAGCATCACGAGGTGGCTCTCGCCCACGATGTGCGCCTCGGCGAGCGCGGCGCAGTTGGCGTCGTTGTCCACGAACACCGGCACGCCGAAGCGGCGGCCGAGCTCCTCCCGCAGCGAGACGCCAGTCAGCGGGATGTTCACGCTGCTCTCGACGGTGCCGGTCTCGTAGTCGATCTGCGACGGCACGCCCACACCGATCGCCTCCGGCTGGCCGGCGTCCTTGATCACGTCGCGCACGGCATGCTCGATTCCATCGAGCAGGGCGTCGGTGCTGACGAGGACCGTCGGGTGCTCGACCGAGTGCATAGCCGTCACGCCGTCGACCGCAGCCACGGCGACCTTCGTACCTCCTACGTCCACTCCCAAGACCACGCGGGATTCCTATCTCCGGGAACGCGGCCCTGCAAGCTTCGCGGATCAGGCTGCCGGGCGGTATTTCTCCGGCGCGCGAGCTGCCCGCAGCCCTGACCTCCGCGTAGGGGTCTCCCCCCAAAAGTTAGGGGGTAGGTGTAGGGGTCGCCTCGATGCGCGCGGGCCCCTGAGCACCGATGCTGCTGGGGAATGCAGCGCCGGCACCTGAACCTGAACCTGAGCCTCGACCTAACCGGGGCCATCGACTCGCTCGTATACGACGACGGAAGGAACCCAATGCTGATCTCCCAGAGCAGCCGCTTCGCCGAGCTCCAGTCCCGCATCGACGGCCAGGTCCTCGTGGCCGGCGACGACGCGTGGGACGCGTCGCGCCAGACCTTCAACCTGACCCACGACCAGCAGCCTGCAGCCATCGTGCGCGTGGCGAGCGCCGGGGACGTAGCCGAGGCGATCCGCTACGCCGCGAAGCACGGCCTGCGGATCGCGCCGCAGTCCACGGGCCACAACGCCGGACCGATCGCGGGTCTCGAGGACGCTCTGCTCATCCGGACCGACGATCTCCAGGAGATCAGCATCGACGTCCAGGCGCGCCGGGCGCGTGTGGGGTCGGGCGTTCGCTGGGCCGAGGTCGCCGATCGCGCGTCCGCGGTCGGGCTCGCGCCGCTTTCGGGCTCGTCGCGCGACGTGGGAATCACCGGCTACTCGCTCGGTGGCGGCATGGGCTGGCTGGCGCGCAAGCACGGCCTCCAGACCAACGCCCTCACGGCCGTGGAGCTCGTGACCGCCGACGGCGAGCTGCGCCGCATCGACCACGACAACGAGGCCGACCTGTTCTGGGCCGTGCGCGGCGGCGGCGGCAACTACGGCGTGGTGACCGCGCTCGAGTTCGAGCTGTTCCCCGCGCCGGAGATCTACGCGGGCTCGCTGTTCTTCCCGTATGAGCGCGCGCAGGAGGTGATGCACGCGTGGCACGAGTTCGTGTCCGCCGGGCTGCCCGACGAGATCACCACCGTCGGCCGGGTCATCCAGCTCCCGCCGCTGGAGGAGATCCCGGAGATGCTGCGCGGCAAGTCGTTCACGGTCCTCCAGGCCGCGTACCTCGGCAGCGAGGCGGACGGCGCCGAGCTGATCCGCCCGCTCACGGACCTCGGTCCGGAGATGAACACGTTCGGCATGGTCGAGCCGGCCGCGCTCGGCTACCTCGCCATGGACCCCGAGGACCCGATGCCGTACGTGGGCTCGTCGCGCCTGGTCAGCGACGTCAGCTCGGACGGCATCGACGCCTTCCTCGACGCGGCCGGGCCGGGCTCCGGGTCGCAGCTCGCCAACGTGGAGCTGCGCTCGCTCGGTGGCGCGCTGGCTCGCCGGGCGCCGGGCGCCGGTGCCCGGGCCACGCTCGACGGCGACTACCTGCTGTTCGCGGTCGGGGCCGTGTTCAGCCCCGACGCGTACGGCGAGGTGCAGCGCCAGGCCGAGGGCGTTTCGACGGCGATGGCCCAGTGGGATGCCGGCACGCGCTACCTCAACTTCGAGGAGGGCGAGGTGGACGCACAGGTGTTCTTCGACGCCGACAGCTGGCGGCTCCTGCGCGCCCTGCGGACCCACTGGGACCCGAAGGGCCTGTTCCTCGCCAACCACGAGATCAAGGAGTAATCGGCGCACGCCTGGGAGGCGTTCGGTACAACCCCGCCATGGGGTACGTGCCGAACGCCTTCCGGGCGGCACTGGTGGCCGCCGCCGTCCTGCTTGCGGTCGCCGCGCCGGCTTCCGCGGCTCCCACGCACTACGTGGAGATGCCGGACGGGGCGCAAATCGCGATCAACGTCAAGGTCCCGCTCCACTGCACGGAGCTGACCCCGTGCCCGGCCTTCTTCGAGATGTCGGGCTATGAGTCCGGCTCGGACGAAGGGACAGACGCCGGCCGGCCATCTCGCCGACGAGACCGGGCTGCCGCTGCCGGCGCAGACGGGCACCCGCGCCGCTCACGCCTCCCATGTGGACGATCGCTATGTGACCGTGCTCGCGAACGTGCGCGGCAGCGGCTGCTCGTCGGGCGAGTTCGACGTGTTCTCCTGGCGCTCCGCCCTCGACGGCAAGCATGTGATCGACCAGTGGATCGCGGAGCAGCCGTGGTCCAACGGCGAGGTCGTGATCTTCGGCCACTCGTACAGCGGCCTCACGGGCATGATGGTCGCCTCGACTCAGCCCGACCACCTGCGCGCGGTGAGCGCGTCGGGGCTGTTCGGCGACCTGTACCGCGACATCGTCTACCCCGGCGGCGTCTCGAACTACGGCTTCCCGCTGCTGTGGACCGGCGCGGTGCGGCCGGTGTACGACGTGGGAGGCGGCACGGCGGGCGGTCTCTACCCGGTCGAGGACACGAGCGAGCAGTGCGCCAGGAACCAGGCGGCGCGCTCGCGCACCGTGACCGACGAGCCGCTCGTGCACGGCCTCGACGACCGTGACGGCGAGTGGTTCCGCTCACGCTCGCTCGTGAACATGGTCGACGACATTGAGGTGCCGGTTCACGTGACCACGGCCTACCAGGACGAGCAGACCGGCGGGCGCGGGCCGACGAACGTGTTCGACCAGCTCCCGGACGGCATCTCGAAGCGCATCGTGATGGTGAACGGCCAGCACGGGACGCAGACCGAGGACAACATCCTCAAGGACCGGATCGCCTGGATGGACTACTGGATGCTGGGCACCGACAGCGCCGACCTCGGGATGAAGACGGGCACAGCCACCCTGGCCGACGTGTTCGGGCCGCGCGCCACGCCCACCGAGTCCTCGCGCGTGATCCTCGGCTATCAGGGGAGCGGCACCGCCGCCGGCGAGATTGCGTCGAACGGCTTCCCGCTCTCGCAGACGCAATTCACCGACGTCTTCGCCACGGCGGGCGGCGGCGGGCTGACGCTCGGTCGCGAGTCGGTGGAGCCCGGCAGCGCCGACTGGGTGAACGGCACCAAGCGGCAGGCCTACTCGTTCCAGGCGGGCTCGTCGACAGGGTCCGAGCTCTCCACGCCGAGCGGACCGGACGAGGTGGACCTGTCCATTCCCTTCGACGAGCCCACGGCCATCGCCGGGCCGATCACGGCGAACCTGTTCGTGTCCTCGACGGCGCCCGACACGGAGCTGTTCGTACAGCTGATCGACCGCGCGCCCGACGGCACGCTCCTCTACCTCAACCGCGGCCTCCTGCGTGGAAGCCACCGCCAGGTGGACCCGGCGATGTCCGACACCACGGCCGACGGGCACGTCTACCGGCCCTTCCGCCCGCACGAGGAGCGCGCGCTGGTCACGCCGGGCGAAACCGTGGAGTACCTGCTCGACATCTGGCCCGTGGGCCACGTGTTCCTGCCGGGCCACGAGCTGCTGGTGAAGCTGCACGCGCCGCCCGCTGACGACAACGACTACATGTACGTCACGAAGACGGCGCCGAGCGTCAACACGCTCCACTTCGGTCCGGATACGCCCTCTCGGCTGATGCTCCCGATCGTGCCGATGGACGCCGTGACCGGCTTCGAGGCGCCGGCGGGCCAGTGCCCGTACGCGTCGATGCGCTGCATCCCTGGCGGCTAGCGGCCCGCGGCGCTAGCGCCGCGTGAAGGTGACGGTGGCCGAGCGGGTCACGTCGTTGCTGCTCGACTCGTCGCCCGGGTCGCTGAACACGGTGCGCTTGTGGCTCTTCCCACTCGCTCGCGTCACGCGCCGGCGCTTCAGCGCTGAGAGGGTGGGCATCTTCACTGCAAGCGCACCCTCCGCGGTCCGGCCGGTGAAGCGATGATCGCTCCAGAACTCGAGGTCCCCGGACATGCAGGTCTCTCTTGGGAGCTGAAACCGCTCGCTGCCGAGGCTGACGCTGATCCGGCTCTTGTCGACGCGGCCGATCGTGCCCAGCGGGCCACGTCGTCCGAGGCTGAGCGGGACGGTCCCGCAGCCGCTCTTGTCGAGCTCGTCGCACGGATCCGTGCGGTCGGGGTTTTGGGGGTACCTGGTTGTGTTGTCGACCCTCGTGATCGTCCCGGCCGCGGGGATGTGGCCCACGCCGGTGATACGGTCGCGATTCGCGCCGATCGGGACGGTCACAACCCAGACTCCGTAGCGGCCCGCGTCGCTCCTGATGTACGGATCGATGTAGGGAAGCACCGCCACGCGGACTTTCGTTTGGAACTTGACCGTCACGGTTCCGTCGCCGACGATGCCGCACGGCCCGGGATCGTCGTAGGTCCAGTGGTTCACGAGTTCGCCCTTGATCGAAATCGTGTGGGTCATGCGGATGGGCTTGGCGCCGGCGGGCGCGGCCAGAGCGGCGGCGGCGAGCAGGGCGGTGAGGCAGACGAGGCCGATGCGAGTCATGCCCGCCTTTCAGTTCGTGGACTCCCCACGCTACACCCGCTCAGGTCCGGCTGCGGAAATCGAGCGGCGCCGCGCCGCGCTGGCGCTTGAACGCCTTGCTGAAGGCGAACTGGTCGTTGAATCCCAGCCGGGCGGCGATCTCCTTCACCGACAGGTCGCTGAAGCGCAGCAGGCGCACGGCCTCGAGCACCACGCGCTCCAGGATCAGCTGCTTGGTGGTGCGGCCGGTGAGTCGCGTGAGCGTCCGGGACAGCGTGCCCGTGGTCACTCCGAGCTCGGCGGCGTAGTGGCGTGCCTCATGGCTCGTCGTGAAGTCGCGTTCGAGCGTCTCCTGGAAGGTTCTGTGGAGCAGGACGTCCGCGCTCGTGGCGCCGCCGCCCTCGAGCTGGGCCTCGCGCCAGCGCTGCGCCCACAGGAGCGCCGCTGAGAGGAGGTTGCGGCGCAGCTCCGCGGATTCGGGCCCGGGGGGCCGCTCCACCTCCACGCGCAGGAGGTCCAGCAGGGCATCGAAGCGAGGCGCGTCGTGCTCGGGCACGGTGAGGGGCGTGCATTCCTGCCCCGAGAACAACCAGCGCCGCGAGCCGGACAGCCACTCGTCGTCGAAGCGAACGATGTGGCCTCGGATCCCCTGCGCGCGCTCGAACTGGTGCACCTGTCCCTTGGCGATCAGCGTCAGCGAACGCGGCCCGAACTCCACCGGCGCCGCGTCGATCAGGTGGCGGCCGGTGCCCTCGCGCACCCAGATCAGCTCGTGGTAGGCGTGCCGGTGCGGCTCGCGAACGTCGTCGCCCTCGATGCGATCGAGCTCGAACGACAGCACCTCCAGGGCGTCGGCCTCGGCGGGCAGATCGTCGACCGTGGGCTCAGCCATCTCCCACATTGTCGAGAATCGGCGAATGAACCTCGATGCCTTCCCCCGCGAGCCCCTGCTTTTCGGCCCCTCGCCGGTGCATCCGCTGGAGCGTTTGACTGCTCACCTGGGCGGCGCGCGGCTGTGGGCGAAGCGCGACGACTGCAACAGCGGCCTCGCGTACGGGGGCAACAAGACGCGCAAGCTCGAGTACCTGGTGGCGGACGCGCTCGCGAAGGGCTGCGACACGCTCGTCTCGATCGGCGGCGTCCAGTCGAACCACACGAGGCAGGTGGCGGCGGTGGCGGCGCGGCTCGGTCTCGGGTGCGTCCTCGTCCAGGAGAGCTGGGTGGACTGGCCCGACGTGGTCTACGACCGCGTGGGGAACATCCAGCTCTCACGCATCATGGGAGCCGACGTCCGGCTCGTGGAGGCCGGCTTCGGGATTGGCTTCAAGGAGAGCTGGGAGCAGGCGCTCGCCGACGTGGAGGCGGCCGGAGGGAAGCCGTACCCGATCCCGGCCGGCGCCTCCGACCACGAGCTCGGCGGTCTTGGCTTTGCGCGCTGGGCCCAGGAGCTCGCAGAGCAGGAGCGGGAGCTCGACGTGTTCTTCGACACGGTTGTGGTCTGCTCGGTCACGGGCAGCACCCAGGCCGGGATGATCGCGGGCTTCGCTCTGCAGGACGCCGAGCGGCGCGTGGTCGGAATCGACGGTTCCGCGCGTCCGGCCGAGACGCGCGACCAGGTGGCGCGGATCGCACGGCGCACGGCCGCGCTGATCGAGCTTGGCCGCGAGCTGCGCGAGGACGAGATAGTGCTGGACGATCGCTACCACGCGGGCACCTACGGCGTCCCCGACGAGCAAACGCTCGAGGCGATCCGGACCGCGGGGCGGCTCGAGGGCATGATCACGGACCCCGTCTACGAGGGAAAGTCGATGGCGGGCATGATTGACCTGGTGAGCCGTGGGGAGATCGAGCGCGGGTCGAACGTTCTGTACGCGCACCTCGGCGGGCAGCCCGCGCTGAGTGCCTACGCGAGCCTCTTTCGCTGATGGCCGAGGAGCTCGTGCGGCGCGCGGTGGACGCCTTCATGGCGCGCGACCTCGACGGGATACTCGCGATTGCGGACCCCGGGATCGAGCTGCGCTCGCTGCTCACCGAGGCGGAGCGTTCGCTCTACCACGGCCACGACGGCGTGAGGGACTGGTTCGACGCGGTCTTCGGAGTGTTTCCCGACTGGCGCCCCCAGCCGCGGGCCGCGTCCTACGACGAGGACGGCGCTGTCGTGATCCCCTTGGACGTGACGGCCACCGGCGCGGGGAGCGGCGTCCCGATCGACCAGACCTACTGGCTGGGCGCCCGGGTACGAGGTGACAAGATCACCTTCTTCGGCTTTTTCCGAACGGATTCGGACGCCATGGACGCGGTCACTTGATCCCCCCGGACACATCGATCGGCAAGGTGCGCCTGCGAGTGGCGGACCTCGACGGCCTCACCGCGTTCTACGAGCGCGTTGTCGGGCTCGACGCGGTCGAGCGCGAGGGTGGCCTAGCGCGCCTCGGCCCTGAGGGCGGCGAGCCCGTCATCGAGCTCCTGAGCGCACCCGACGCGCCACGCGCGCCCAGCTTCAGCACTGGGCTGTTCCACCTCGCGATCCTTGTGCCCGATCGCCCCGAGCTGGCGCGCTCGCTCCAGCGGCTTGCCGCTGCCGGCTGGCGCCTGACCGGCGCCTCTGACCACCTCGTGAGCGAGGCGCTCTACCTCCGGGACCCCGAGGGGAACGGGATCGAGATCTACCGCGACCGGCCGCGCGAGGAGTGGCGCCGCGACGGCGACGAGCTGGCGATGGCCACGCTGCCGCTCGACCTCGAGAGCGTGCTCGGCGAGCTCGATGCGGGCGAGCAGCCGGACGACGGAATGCCCTCCGGGACAACCATGGGGCACGTGCACCTCCAGGTGGCGGACATCCCGCCGGTCGAGGCCTTCTACAACGGCGCGCTCGGGCTCGACGTGATGGTGCGCTCGTATCCGGGCGCGCTCTTCCTCGCGGCCGGCGGCTACCACCACCACCTGGGGCTCAACACCTGGCAGAGCCAGGGCGCTCCCGCGCCGCCCGAGGGCGCGCTCGGGCTGGACCACTACGAGCTCGTGTTGCCGAGTGCCGAGGAGCGCGACGGCGCCGCCGACCGCCTGGCTGAGGCCGGGAGCGACCTGGAGCGCAGGGACGAGGGCGTGCTGGCCACGGACCCGTCCGGAAACCGCGTGCTGCTCACGGCGCGGGACTAGCGCGCGGCAAGCAGGAAGTCGACGAGCTGGCCCAGCTCGCGGGCGTCCATCCGGCTCGCGAAGTCGGTCGGCATGCCGCTGTACTCGTTCACCGACGGCGGCTTCGTGATGCTCGCGATCAGGGTTGCACGGGTGTGGTTCGCGAGGCGCGTGTCCAGGTTGGGGCCGAACCGACCCTTGGATCCGGCAGCGGCCAGCGTGTGGCAGGCGCCGCAGCCCATGCGCGCGAAGACGGCGCGGCCCGAATCATCCTCCACCTGCGCGCTCGCTCGCTGCCCCCGGCTCTCGCCGTCGGAGCCGGCGTCGATCCCCACCGCCAGCGCGACGGCCGCGAACGCAAGCGCGGCCGCCGCGAGGGCCGTGACGAGGACGTCCCTCATCCCTCCGCTGGCTTTGGCTCGCCCCTTCGCCGCAGTGCCGCCGTGACCAGCGCCGCCAGCAACCCGGCTCCAAGGGCGATGCCGAGTGCCCCGGCGAGTGTCACGCCGTCACCCGAGTCGGGTGGGCCGGCCACCGTCCTCGCCGCCGCTGGAGCAGCCATGGCCCGCTCGCCGCCGGCTCCGATCCGCACGGCGCCGAGCTCGTGAACCTGCGAGAAGTCGTCGTCCACCGAGTAGGTGAAGCGGCCCTCCGACGGGAACACCACCCGCGCTCGGTAGACGCCCGCCCGCTCGGTGGGCTTCGCCACGAACTCCTTCTCTCCGCTGTCAAAGGCCCCTCGGATGAGCACGGTGGGCTCGACGCCCTCGAGCGGTGTGCGACCGTGCTGGAGCACGGTGAGATCGACCACCCACGGCTCGCCCGGCCCGACGCCGTCAGGCAGGGAGCTGAGGCCGACGGTGGCCCAACCCCCGCCTAGGGTTGTGGCCGGCGCTATGAGCACAGCCGCGAGCGCCGCCGCGGCGACCAGCGTGATTCGGATCATGTCTCCTCTACACGCGCTGCGGGACTGAGGTTCCCCGGGCACTGGACCTCGTCCCACGACGCGCTCGTAGTCGGAAGGGATGCAGCTCGCCACTCACATCGCCCTCGGCCTCGCCATGGCCGCCTCCGGCCTTCAGGTGCAGTGGCACCAGTCCACCGCGCTCGGCACCCACACCGCCGGCCGGCTGGACAACGGCGTGCGCGTTCCCGCCGAGGGGAGGACCTTCTTCACCTGGGACCCGGTGCTGCGGCGCTCTCCGAACCGCGCCTGGCGGCGCTTCGGCACGGATCGGCTCGTGCGCGTGGTGCTGACGGTGGCGCGGCGATACCACGCGGCCCATCCCCGCGCAGCACGGATGGCGATCGGCGACCTGAGCCGGCCGCACGGCGGCGACTTCGGTCCGCAGTTCGGCTACATCGGCCACGCGAGCCACCAGAACGGCCTCGACGTGGACGTCTACTACCCGCGCGCCGACCGTCGCGAGCTCGCGCCGCGTGACGCCACCGAGATCGACCGGCGCCTCTCGCAGGAGCTCGTGGACCGCTTTCTCGCGGCCGGCGCACAGGTGATCTTCGTCGGGCCGAACACGGGCCTGCGCGGCCCGTCCGGGCGCGTGCAACCGCTCGCGCACCACGACAACCACCTGCACGTGCGACTAGTACAGGAGTGAGTAGAGCCCGAAGCGCAGCTGGGGCAGGAATGCCAGCGCGAGGTTCACGAGGGCCAGGGCGATGAAGAGGTTGCGCTGGCCCGTGAGCCCGTTTCGGTGCCGGTCCTGGGCGCCGACCGCGGCCATGATCAGCGCGAGGAAGGGGCTCAGGAGCGTGGCCAGCAGCACCAGGGCCACCAGCGCGACGTGAGCGTCGAAGCGGAAGCGAGCCCGGCGTGCCACTCGCGGTACGTGCGGCAGGTCGATGTGCCGATCGTCTAGCTCGCGCCGGTGCTGCTCGAGGTCCGAGCCGCAGATCGCGCAGCCGGCGGCGAACACGCTCACCGGCTCACCGCAACCGGGGCACTTCGTGGCGCGCTTCACGGGCAGCAGAGTAGCCGCGGGCCGCAAGCCGTCAGCCGCGGGCGAGCCGAGGCCGCGGCGGCTGAGAGAACAGGCGCCAGAGTCCTGCTTCGGGGATCCGCTCGACGGCCAGGCCGGTGGCCAGGCAGTCCGCCTCGAGCGCTGAAACGAGCCGCGGCTCCGGCGGGAAGCGGCTCATGGCCACGATGTTGCGCACGCGAACGGCCACCGGACGCTCCTCGATCCAGAGCACCACGAGCGGCGGCACCAGCACGGGCTCGCCCGAGCGCGGGTCGCTTGTCTGGGGGGCCGCGCGCAGCTCCACCTCCAGCGAACCCCGGCTCAGGGGCCTTGCCTGCAGGAATGCCTGCACCGCTCGACGTTCGCCGATCAAACTCTCTCCCACTCCCGTTCCTGATGGCCTCCGTGCCGCCTCCCGGTGAACGGGCAGGCCATTCGAAGGTAGGTGCGATCGCATGGCGCCGCCAGTCCGCCATGTGTCTATGGACGTCGCCCGTGGGCCATAGGGTGGCGTCCATGAACCCGCATCCAATCAGGGCTTTCGCGCCTGGACGCGTGAACCTGATCGGCGAACACACCGATTACAACGACGGCCTGTGTCTGCCCTTCGCAATCGAGCGGGGCATCACCGTGACAGCCGAGTTGCACGACGGCGGCGAGGTGGCGGCGGAGGGCCTCGATGACGACGACCGCTTCCTCCAGGGCACGCTGGCGGAGCTGCGGCGAGCGGAGGTCGAACTGCCCGGCGTGAGGCTCGCTATCGACAGCGACCTACCGCAGCGAGTGGGTCTGTCCTCCTCCGCGGCGCTCTGCGTGGCGCTCGCGCTCGCGCTCTACGCCGCCGCGGCCAAGGAGCCGCCGCGCCCCATGAGGCTCGCGCGGCTGTGCTCTCGAGTCGAGAGCGAGTGGGCGGGCCAGGAGACCGGCCTGCTCGACCAGCTCGCCTCGCTCCTCGGCGAGGAGGGGCGAGCCGTGCGGCTCGACATGCGCACGCTCGAGGCGCGTCAGGTGGAGCTCGACCTCCGCGATCACGTGCTCGCCACGCTCGACTCCGGCGCGTCGCGGAGCCTCGCGGCGTCGGGCTACAACGAGCGTCGCGACGAGTGCCGCCGTGCGCTCGAGCTGCTCGGCCTGGAATCGCTCCGGGACGCCGACGACGCCTCGGGCCTTCCGGCTCCGCTCGACAGGCGCGTGCGCCACGTGATCAGCGAGAACGAGCGCGTGGATGCGGCCGTGGCGGCGCTCGCGAGCGGTGAGATCGCGGAGCTCGGCGCGCTGCTGAACGCCTCGCACGCGAGCCTGCGCGACGACTACGAGGTGTCGGTTCCGGAGGTGGAGCGCGCGCTGGCGGTCTGCATGGACGCGGGAGCGCTCGGCGCCCGCATCATGGGCGGCGGCTTCGGCGGCTCGGTACTTGCGCTGTTCCCGCCGGGCGCGTCCCTGCCGGACGGGGCAATCAGTGTTCGCCCGGGCGCCGGCGCTCGGCTTCTGTGAGCGCGGACCTTCTGCTAAAACCACCACCCGTGGACCGACGGCTCGCCTACAAGAACCTGCGCACCGGCCTGATCGCCGGCTCGGTCGTGGTAATCGTGTTCGCGCTCAGCTGGGTCGTGGGGCTGGTCTACTGATGGCAGACGAGGTCAGCGTCTCCGACGCATCGGCCGAGGAGGCCGGCGAGACCGTCCACCTCCCCGGCCCCTCATACCTCCCCGTCGCCACCGCTTTCGGACTGACGATCGCGGTCGTGGGCGTGGTCCTCTCCTGGGTCATCGTCGGGATCGGCCTCGTGATCGCGGTGATCGCGATCGTGCGCTGGATCGGCGAGACGCGGCGGGAGACCGCCGAGCTGCCGCTCGAGCACTAGGTCTCGTCGACTGTCCTGTTTTAGGCTTGCTAGGCAAGCCCTAGGCAGGACGGTCGCCTCCGTCAGTGCTGCAGTTCTACGCCTCGCTGCCCGCTGCGTCGCGCGGTAGCGAGGAAGTCGCGCCGTCCTCCACCCAGCAGCGGACGATGTCGCGCATCGAGAGCACGCCGACCATCTCGCCGCCGTCCACGACGACGAGGTGGCGGAAGCCTCCGCGAACCATCGCCTCGGCCGCTCGCTCGAGCGACCATTCGGGCGAGGCGAAGGTGATCTTCGGCGACAGGTGGTTGCGGACGAGCTCGGTGTTGGGGTCCTCGCCCCTGCCGACCGACTGGAGCACGTCGCGCTCGGTGATGATTCCGGGACCTGGCTGCTCGGGGTCGATCACGACCGCCGCTCCCACCTTGCGCTCCGACATGGCTTGGGCGGCATCGTGCAGCGACAGGCCGGGGCTCACGGTCACGACCATGCTGCTCATCCCTGCCGAAACCTGCATGGAGCTTCCTCCTGCGCTCGTGCCAATCCGCTCAATTCAGCGTACCCGATGATCCGAAAACCGACAGGCCCCGTATCTCATCTAAGTGCGGGCATCAACCGTGCAACGACGAGGTGACCTCTACAGGGACGCGCGCATGGTGATCGCGCGCCGCTACGGCGATGAGGATCTCTCCCTGGCGAGCGTGGCGCATGAGATCGCAACCTCGCGCCGGCAGCTGCAGCGAGCGTTCGCGGAGGCCGGCGGCACCAGCTTCAGCCGCGAGCTCCAGCGGATCCGGATGGCCCGGGCCGCCCAGCTTCTGCTCGAGGGCACGCTTCCGGTCCAGGACGTGGCGGCGGCGGTGGGGTACCGGCAGGCGGCGCAGTTCGCCAAGGTCTTCCGGCGCCACCACGGTGGCCCGCCGTCGAGCTTCCGCCGCTCGGCCAGTCGACTCGCCGCGTAGGCGCCCGGCGCCGCCCCGCGCCCGTCTTGACTAGCCAATAAACTCGCGCGCCGTGACGGATAGGGAGCGTGTTCAGACGGACGAGGCCAAGGGCCCGCCCGAAACCGATCCGAGGATCGAGGGGGAAAAGCACCCGGTCGCTCGCATGATCGGGATCGGCGTGATCGCCTCGCTGATCGGCATCGCGATCACGCTCTGGATCGACTGGTTCCCCGAGGGCGCCGCCGGCTCGGCGAAGCAGATCGACGACCTCTACGACGTCCTCCTGATCTGCTCCGTGCCGGTGTTCGTGCTGGTCATGACGATCGCGATCTACTCGGTCGTCCGCTTCCAAGCCAAGCCGGGTGACATGGGCGACGGCGCCCCGATCCACGGCAACACCCGCCTGGAGATCATCTGGGTGACGATCCCGTTCATCATGGTCACGGCCCTGGCGATCTACGGCTGGATCATTCTCGACGACATCGAGGCCAAGCAGAAGAACGAGATGGTGGTGAGGGTCACCGGCCAGCAGTTCACCTGGACCTTCGAGTACCCGTCGGAGAAGGTGAACAGCCCCGAGCTCGTGCTCCCGGTGGACCGCCCGGTCGAGTTCAAGATCAAGACGAAGGACGTGATCCACTCGTTCTGGGTGCCGCAGTTCCGGCTGAAGTCGGACGCCGTGCCGGGCCTGACGACGGCCATCCGGCTCACGCCCAACAAGGTCGGGCGCTACGAGGTGGTCTGCGCCGAGCTGTGCGGAATCGGCCACTCGACCATGCGCCAGTTCGTCCGCGTGCTGCCCGCGTCCGAGTTCGACAGCTGGGTGAGCGAGCAGCGCGAGGCCGCGGAAGGCGAAGGCGGAGGCGGCGGCGAAGCCGAAGGTGAGGCCGGAGGCGGCGGCGAAGAGGCCGCCGGGGCGAACGGCAAGGAGATCTTCACCTCCGCGGGCTGCGCCAGCTGCCATACGCTCGCGGCCGCGGGCTCCACGGCCAAGGTCGGCCCCGACCTCGGGAAGCTGGAGAACGCCGACGAGGCCTTCATCCGGACGTCGATCGTCGATCCGGGCGCGGAGATCGCGAACGGCTTCGAGGACGGCGTCATGCCGGCGAACTTCGGCGAGGAGCTCTCCAAGCAGGATCTCGACGCACTCGTGAAGTACCTTCTGGAGTCTCAGGAATGACGCTCGCGCACAGGCTTTTCGCACCCGGCTGGTACCGCGCCGCCCTGGGCACCGCCCTGGGCTTCGGCCTTGGCATGGGCATCGTCGTGGCGGTGCGCGCGCTCTACGGCTGGGACCCGATCGTGGACTGGGACGCGATCATCACGGTGGGCGCCCTGATCGGCGCGCCGTTCGGCTACCTGATCGGGATCGGCTGCTTCGACTACTGGTTCCGCTGGGCCGCGGGCGCCCCCACGATCCCCGAGGACCACTCGGGCCACGGGGCCACCGGCTGGCGCGACTACTTCCGCGTGAACACCGATCACAAGGTGATCGGCATCCAGTACATCTGCACCACCTTCTTCTTCTTCGTGGCCGGCGGCCTGATGGCGATGCTGATGCGCGCCGAGCTCGCCCAGCCCGGCACGCAGTTCGTGGACCCGAACACGTTCAACGGCCTCTTCTCGGTCCACGCCTCGCTGATGATCTTCCTGTTCATCATCCCGGTGTTCGCCGGGATCGCGAACTTCGTGATCCCGCTGATGATCGGCGCACCGGACATGGCGTTCCCGCGCCTGAACGCGCTCTCGTTCTGGATGCTGCCGGCGGCCGGCGTGATGATGCTGGCGTCCTACTTCGCCGAAGGCGGCGCCTTCGCCACCGGCTGGACCGCCTACGCCCCGCTCTCAACCGAGACACCGATGGGCCAGCAGTTCTTCACGGTGGGCGTGCAGTTCGCGGGCGCGTCGTCGATCGCGACCGCGCTCAACTTCCTGGTCACGATCATCACGATGCGCGCGCCGGGGATGACGTTCTGGCGCATGCCGCTCCTGGTGTGGGCGAACTTCACGACCTCGCTGCTGGTCGTGATCGCCACCCCGTTCATCGCCGGCTCGCAGTTCTTCGTGCTGCTCGACCGCTCGCTCGGCACGAAGTTCTTCGACCCGGCCGCGGGCGGGGACGTGCTGATGTACCAGCACGTCTTCTGGTTCTACTCCCACCCGGCCGTCTACATCATGATGCTGCCGGGCTTCGGGATCATCAGCGAGGTCATCTCGACGCACGCCCGGAAACCGGTGTTCGGCTACCGGATGATGGCGTTCTCGCTGGTGGCGATCGTGATCCTCGGGTTCACGGTCTGGGCCCACCACATGTTCGTGTCGGGCATGCAGAGCTGGATCCGCGTCCCGATGATGATCACGACCATGCTGATCGCGGTGCCGACCGGCATCAAGATCTTCTCCTGGCTGGCCACGCTGTGGAGAGGCGTGATCCACCTGCGAACACCGATGCTGTTCGCGCTCGGCTTCCTCACGATGTTCACGCTGGGCGGGATCAGCGGAATCATGCTCGCGGTCATCCCGTTCACGATCCACGTGTCGGACACCTACTTCATCGTCGCCCACATCCACTACGTGCTGTTCGGCGGCTCCGTGTTCACGATCTTCGCCGGGATCTACCACTGGTACCCGAAGATGACGGGCCGGATGTACGACGAGTCGCTCGGGCGGCTCCACTTCTGGCTGTCGTTCGTCTTCTTCAACCTCACCTTCGGCCCGATGCACCTGGTGGGCATCGACGGGATGCCGAGGCGGGTGGCCGACTACGCCGAGCAGTACGCCACCTGGAACGTGATCATCTCCGTCTCGGCGTTCATCTTCGGCGCCTCGTTCCTGATCTTCCTCTACAACATGATCGCCTCGTGGCGGCACGGGCCGGCCGCGGAGGGGAACCCGTGGCGCGCCCACTCGATCGAGTGGCAGGTGTCCTCGCCGCCGCCGATCTTCAACTTCGACGAGATCCCGACCGTGGTCGGCGGCCCGTACGAGTACGGCGTGCCCGGCGCGGTGCACGCGGTCTTCAAGGAGAAGCAGGCGGCAGCCGTGCCCGCTCCGGCCGGCGGAGGCGGGGCTCCCCCGCCCACTGACCCATGAAGCGCATCCTCGTAGTGGCGAACGAGACGGTGGCCGGCAAGCCGCTGATCGACGCGGTGAAGCGTCGCGCGGACGGCGACGAGGTCAAGGTGCACGTGATCAGTCCGCAGAATCAGCCGAAGCACGGCTACGTGGTCTACGAGGACCACACGCGCGACGCCGCCCAGAACCGGCTCGAGATGACGATCGCGCTGCTGCGCGAGGAGGGCATCAAGGCCGACGGCGAGGTAATGGACCCCGATCCGTACTCGGCGGTGATGGACGCGCTCGGCGAGGCGGACTACGACGAGATCATCCTCTCGACGCATCCTGAGACGCGCTCCGGCTGGCTGCGCCAAGGCCTTGTGGACCGGCTCCAGCGTGCAACGCGGCGTCCAGTGGAGCACGTGGTCGTGGACCTCGATGCGGAGCGCGACGATGTGAAGCGCACGCTCGTGGTCGCCAACGAGACGGTCGATTCGCGGCCGCTGCTGGACGCCCTCAAGCGCAAGGCCGCCGAGGAGCCGCGGCGCTTCATCGTGATCGCTCCGCAGGCCGGTGCCGGCAACGGCGACACCGAGAACGACCCGCATGAGCGCCTCGCTCACACGCTGAAGGCGCTCGAGGATGCCGGACTTCAGGCGATCGGCCAGGTGACCGACCCGGACCCGTTCACGGCGATCCAGAACGCCCTCCAGTTCTACGCGCCGGACGACATCGTGATCTCGACCTTCCCGGAGACCCGCTCCGGCTGGCTGCGGGCTGATCTCGTGGGCCGGGTCCAGGCCACCACCGGCAAGCCGGTCGAGCACGTGGTCGCCGAGGAGGAGTCGGCCTGATGGAATCCGCCTCGATCGCCGCGGACGTCGCCCACGACGACCATCACCACGGCCCGCCCCCGGCGAACGTCTCGTCGCGCGTCGAGGCTCAGTTCCTCGGGATGCTGCTTTTCATCATCTCGGAGGTGATGCTCTTCGGAGCGTTCTTCACGGCCTACTTCTTCGTCCGGGTCGTGGCGGACGCGGGCTGGTTCCCGATCAACGAAGTGGACCTCCCGAAGGCCATCGCCGGCGTGAACACGGCGATCCTGATCTCGTCGAGCTTCACGATGCACTGGGCGCTCGAGGGCGCTCGGAACGAGAACCGCAACGCGCTGAGGGTCGGCCTACTCACCACAGCCCTGCTCGGCCTCAGCTTCCTGACGATTCAGGTGAACGAGTACGTCCACCTCGGCTTCGCGCCGCACGACCACGCGCAGGGCACCATCTTCTACGGGCTGACCGGCCTGCACGGCGCCCACGTGTTCGTGGGCCTCACGCTGCTCACGTTCGCCACCGTCCGCGCCTTCCGCGGCCACTTCACCGCCAAGGAGCACCGCGGGGTCGAGGTGCCCGGGATCTACTGGCACTTCGTCGACGTGATGTGGATCGTCGTGTACTCGTCGGTCTACATCCTGTAGATCGATGCTGAATCCGCTCAGGTCCGAGCAGGAGGCATTCCGCTTCCTGCTCTACGTCGTGGCCGTTGCGGCCGTCGTGATCGGCATCGTGTTCGCCGTGCGCGCCGTCACGTGAGCGGAGACCTCGAGCTGGCCGAGCGGGCGGCGCGGGCCGCCGGCGAGGTGCTCATGACGTACTACGGACGGGCGCCCGAGGGGCTCGGCTCGAAGACGTCTGTCACGGACCCCGTCTCGGACGCCGACCGCGAGGCCGAGCGCGTGATCCGCGAACTGCTGTCGGCCGAGCGGCCGGATGATGGTTTGGTCGGTGAGGAGGGCTCTCGCATTGAGGGGGAGCACAGCCGGCGCTGGATCGTGGACCCGCTGGATGGGACCGTGAATTTCCTGTACGGCCTCCGCGCTTGGGGGGTGAGCATTGCTCTGGAGGACGAGGAGGGGCTCGCCGTGGGTGTGGTCTTCAACCCTGTGAGCGGCGAGTGCTTTGCCGCCGAGCGCGGCAGGGGCGCGACGATGAGCGGCCGGCCTATTCACGTGACGGACTGCCGGACGCTGGAACGGGCGATGGTGGCCACCGGCTTCTCCTACGAGGCCGAGCGCCGGGCCGAGCAGGCCTCGCTGCTCGTCGAGCTCCTGCCGAGGATTCGCGACGTGCGCCGCGCGGGCGCCGCCGCCCTGGACCTGGCCTACGTGGCGGCCGGGCGCGTGGACGCCTACTACGAGCGCGGCCTCCAGCGCTGGGACGAGGCGGCCGGCCGCCTGCTGGTAACGGAGGCCGGTGGCGCGCTGGCCGACCTCGACGGAGAACCCCACGGCGTGGTGGCCGCGGCTACGCCGGAGCTCCTGGAAGAGCTCCTCCCGCTGGTGGCCTAGCCGCCGCTCTCCAGCAGGTAGTCGACCAGCGCCTGGATCTGCTCGTCCGTGAGGCGGCCCTCGAAGGAGGGCATCGCGTTTCCGAAGCCCTCAGTCAGGAAGGCCTCCGGGCTTGTGAGCGACTCGCGGATGTATTCCTCGGCCGACTTGCCCGGCTCGCGCTGTCCGGCTGCTGCGGCGAGCTCGTCGAGGTTCGGGCCGATGTTGGCGTTCGAGCCGGCCGGCGCGAACGTGTGGCAGCCGGCGCAGCCTGCCGCCGTGAAGATCTGGTCGCCCGTCTTGGCCTGCGCGAGGCCGGCGGTCGCGAGCGCGCCCTGGTCGTCACCGGACTTCCCGGCGGCGTAGCCGACGTAGGCGGCCACGTCGCGCGCGTCGTCGCCCTTCACGAGGCCTGCCGGCATGATGCTGTTCTTGCGCGGGTGCAGGATCTGCTTGTGCACGACGCCCTCGACCGTGTCGCGGTCGATGCCGTCAGCCAGGGCGGTCTGGAAGGCGTCGTCGAGGCTCGGCCCCTGTGTGCCCGCGGTGCCGGCGCGGCCGAGCGCGTGGCAGGAGCCGCACTTCTCCACGAACTGAGCCTTGCCGTTCGACAGGTCGGGCTCGTCGCGCCCGCATGCCGCGAGTGGCAGCGTGAGCGCGACGGCGCACAGCGCTGCCGCGAGACTGTTCCGGGTGAGGCTCACGGGGCGGGAACACTATCCACTGGAGGGGCCGGACGCGGCCTCGATCACACCCTCCGCGACGCTCTCCCAGGAGTACTGACGAGCGGCATCCGCAGCCAGCGCGTCGCGTGCCCGCTCGCGCTCCTCGGGGTCGAGCGTGAGCCACGTGACGAGCTTCTCGGCGATCTCCCGGACCGCCCCGGGGCCCACCTCGAACGACATCAGCGGCCGCAGCTCAGGGGGCAGCGCGGGCGCCAGCGTGGCGGTGACCTCGGCCATCCCGGAGTGGTTCGCCGAGAGCGGCAGCGCCCCGCAGGCCGCCGCCTCCGCCGCGACCATCCCGAATGACTCCGGGAAGGTGGACGGCATCACCAGCGCCTCCACCGCCGGGAGCAGGTCGGGCAGGTCGTCGTGCTCGAGCCGGCCGGTGAAGTGAATCCGCTCGGCGGCGAGCGGCGCCGCTCGCAGCCAGGAGTCGTCGACGGTCTCGAGGAAGGCTCTGAGGTACTTGAGCTCTCCGGGAGGCCCGCCCTCGAGCTCCCTGCCCCGCGCCGCGATCTCCCTCAGTGCTCCTACGTCCGCGCGCCGCAGCGCGTCCACGAAGCCATCGAGCGCCTCGCGGTAGGTCCCGAAGCCGATCACGAGCAGCCGCGCGTCCGGGACCCGGTCGACGACCAGGGGCCACGCCGCGAACAGCAGGTCCACGCCCTTCGAGACGATCAGCTTGCCGAGGAAGCTGACGATCCGGTCGCTCGAGAGGTCGAGGCTCCGGAGCACGTCGCGCGCGCCCTCCTCGCCGCCCCAGGCCACGACGTTCGCGGACAGGCGATCGTCAGGTTCGGCTCCCGGCGCCGGAAGCTGCCCACGTCCACGCCCGGAGGACCCAATCGGGTGCGGGCGCGCAGCGAGGGCTCGTCCGTGAGCACCTCGAAGAGCGACTCGCCGGTGTGGTGGGAGCCGACCAGGACCCCGCTGGCCCCGCGAATCCCCTCGAGCGCGTACGGGAGGAAGCGCTCGGGGTGCGGACGGACCGTGTACTCGAGCGCGCTGCCGTGGATCTTCACGGCGTAGGGCACCTTTCCGGCGAGCGCACGGGCGAGGATCACGGGGCCCATCACGAGGTGATTCGCCAGCGCCAGGTCCGGAGTCGGCACCGCCCGCACAGCCTCGACGTTCGCCTCGATGTAGTGCTCGAGCTCGGCGTCAGTGAGCTGCTCGAAGGGCTTGGCATCGAAGCCCTCGTACTCGTCGGCCACGTAGACGGGCAGCACACGCCCGATGTCCGGCAGGTGCACCGTGACCCCGTCGGGCGGCTCGTAGTCCCGGTCCTGGCAGAGCAGGTGCACCTCGTGCCCGAGCCGTGCCAGCGTCCGCACCAGGTTGGCGTTGTAGATGTTGCTGCCCGTGCCGCGCAGCAGGTAGCCGTGGAAGATCAGGATCCGCACGCGCCGCTATTCTTCCGCGCCGATGCCCGCCCGTCAGAAGTACCGACTTCGAGCCCGGTCAGACCGCGAGATCGTGCGCGAGGTCGAACCAGGCGTGACCTACGTGGATCACGAGAGCGGCGAGGAGTTCCAGGTCGTGGGAGCGCTGCTCCCACTCGCCCCCTCGCCCAGCGACCTTCCCTACTCCGTCGAGAACCTGAGGCTATGCGGTTGCTCCCTCGAGCAGCTCGTCCAGAACGACCTGAACGACTGCCCGCACTGCGGCCGGCGGCTCCCGGCCGTCGAGCGCTGAGCATCAGGGCCCGGGTCCTGCCGCTGTTGCTCGTGGCGGCGCTGGCCGGCTGCGGCGGCGACGACGAGCCGGCCGAGACCACCCGCGAGCTGCCGGAGCTGTCGCTCCCGAGCACCGAGGCAGCTCCCCCGGCGGAGCCGACCGAGACGCAGTCCACGACGGTCGATCCCGCCACGGAGACGCTGCCGCCGGAGGGTCCGGCCCCCTCGGACACGGCTCCCACCGACACGCCCGAGAGCGACACCGCTCCGCCCGCGGGCACTCCAGCGGAGCGCTTCGAGGAGTACTGCGACGAGAATCCCGGCGCCTGCGGCTGACTCAGGCGAGCCCGCCGAGCGCCTTCTCGCGTGAATCGAAGATCGTGAGGTGGCCGACCAGGCCGGTGACCTCGAACGGCCGCATCACCCGCGCCGTCGGGCAGACGAGCACCATCTTCGTGTGCCGGATCGTGAAATGCCGAAGCGCGTTGAGCAGCACACCGATTCCGGTGGAATCCATGAAGGTCACCTCGGAGAGGTCCACAACGACCCCTCGCTTGCCCTCGTCGGCCAATCCGAAGAGACGGCTCCCCAACCTCGGCGCCGTCATCGCATCGATCTCCCCCCGGAGCGACACGACGTGGGTTGTGTCGTCGACGGCCTCGTCGACCAACCCGAAGTCGATCACGTCGCCCAAGCTATCAGGAGGCGCGACGCGCCGCTTCAGTTGCGGTGCGTCGGCACGGGTGAGCTCGGACGCCTCACCCGCGCGGGCGCCGGTACCAGCGGCTCATGGTCGCGCCGGCGCTCCACACCGGGCCGGGGCGAGTGGTCCCGCACCCGGCCGCGTCCGAGCTTCCAGGAGCCGAGCGGCAGCTTGATGCCACCGCCGCCGGGTCCGTCGCGGCCCGGACGGGGGCCCGGGCCCTCGCCGCCACCGCCGTCGTCGCCCCGCGAATCGTCGTCGTCGTCCCGCAGCCGGAAGAACCAGATCAGCCACACGACGAGCAGGCCGACGTCGAAGACGCGGAAGCCGACCATGAAGATCCACCCCTCGGTGGTCATCGAGTCGATGCTACCGCGCTTACGCGGCCGGTTGAAGGGGGGAATTTCCTACTCGGCCGGCTGGTTCGTGACGCGGTTGCTCGGGATGTACGTGACGCTGTACAGCAGTCGCGCGCCGTGATACGTGCAGCCGAACCGCGCGACCTCGCGCAGATCCTCGAGCGCGAACTGGCGCAGGCTCTTGGGCGGCTCGCAGCTGTCCTTCGGCCGCGACGAGCGCCACCAGTTCGAACGCGCCAGGTTCGTGGCGAGCAGCGGCGCCCAGGTGGGCACGGTGAGCGCGATCCAGTTGCCCTTCTTGACCGGAATCGGCCTGTCGAACACGAACGTCGGCTTGGAGCCGAAGTACGAGTCGAGCCCGACGCGGTCCGACTGGTTGATCAGGCGGTGGTCCAGGCGCCGCTTGCGAGTGGTGCCTCGCCGCATCACCGAGATGCGGGCGGTGGACGGCGTGCCGAAGTTGTCGTTGAAGAAGGCGATCTCCTCGGCCGTCGGCTTCGCGAGCTGGAGCGTGAAGGCCACCAGGAAGCCGTCGCGGCGGATGTAGAACGGGTTCTTGGGCCCGCCCGAGGCGCGGCCCTGGTAGCCCGTCATGCGCACCGCGGCCACGCAGGGCGCCTCAGTCGTGCCGGGGCAGTTGAGGGAGGCGGCATCGGCGGTGCCGCCCAGCTCGATGATGCGGGCGGATGCGCTCGACGGCAGCGCGAGCGCCGCAGTCAGCACGCATGTCAGCAGGAGGATTCGCTTCATGACCGGGGTACAAACACCGCCTTCGGCCTGGTGTTGCGGAGGACGGGCGGGCCTCACTTATACCGGTAGGTGATCCGGCCACGGTCCAGGTCGTACGGCGACAGCTCGATCTTGACCCTGTCGCCAGGCAGGATGCGGATGTAGTGCCGCCGCATCTTGCCTGAAATATGGCCTAGGACCTCGTGCCCGTTGTCGAGCTGGACCTTGAACATGGTGTTTGGGAGGGCCTCGACGATCTCGCCCTCCATCTCGATCTTCTCTTCCTTGGGCACGGGCGTGTCGGGCGCCTAGATGGCGCGGACGTTCACCGCCTTGGGACCCTTGTCGCCGGCCTCTTCCTCGTACTCCACCTTCGAGTTCTCGGCCAGCGACTTGAAGCCCTGTCCGTCGATCCCCGAGTAGTGGACAAAGAGGTCGCGCTCGCCGTCGTCCGGTGTGATGAAGCCGTAGCCCTTCTCGTCGTTGAACCATTTGACGGTCCCGGTAGGCACGTGGATTGCCCCTTCCTGCGTGTGCCCGGCCGGTCTTGCGTGTGCGAATCCGGTACCACGGCACCTGCATCTTTCACCTACGTCGGCTTGCGCCGACACTGACGGCACCACGCTACCAGCCGTGACCGGCGGAAGGCCCTGCGAACGCCTACGAGCCCTCGAAGGTCGCCTTGCCCGGACCCTCGGCGAGGAACGTCTCCACAGCCCGCCTCAGGTCGCTCGTCTCGAACAGCGGAGCGCCGATGGAGGCCGTGGCGTCGTCCGCGCCGCGCACGCCGGCTTCGAGGAAAGCCCGCACGACCCGTTTCGTCGCATGGTGGGCGCGAGTGGGCCCGGCGGCCAGCCGCTGGGCGAAGCGCAGCGAGGCCGCGGCGAGCTCCGCGTCCGGCAGCACGCGGTTGACGACGTTCCAGCGCTCCAGCGTGGCGGCGTCGTAGAGGCCGCCGCTCATCACGAGCTCGCGCGCCCGCGCGGGCCCGGCGCGCTCGGCCACCCGCTGGGTGCCTCCCATCAGCGGGGTGAGCCCGATCACCGCCTCCACGAGCCCGAACTGCGCCGACTCCGCCGCCCAGATCATGTCGCAGGCCAGCGACAGCTCCAGGCCGGCCGTGAGGCACAGTCCCTGCACGGAGGCGAGCGTCGGGAACGGAAGCTCCTCCATGCGGTGCGTGATCGCGAGCAGGTCGGCAGTGAGCTGCGTGGCATCGGCCTCGGACAGGCCCTTGAAGACCTTCACGTCCACCCCGCCGGTGAAGTACTTCCCCTCCGCGCGCACGAGCAGGGCGCGGCAGCCATCCGTCGCGTCGAGCGCGGCCAGGATGTCGCGCACCATCTCCGCGTCGAAGAGGTTCAGGGGCTGGTTGTCGATGACGAGGACGCCCAGGTCCCCGTGCCGCTCGAGGCGGGCGCGCTCAGCCACCGCGTAGCTCTGACGCGACCTGCGCCAGCTCACCTTCGGCGGGCTGGAGCGGCTGGCCGGGCAGGCGGAGCGGGTCGTCGTCGTAGCGCGGGATCACGTGCAGGTGCAGGTGAAAGACGGTCTGCCAGGCCGCGGGCTCGCATGAGTTGAGCAGGTTGATCCCGTCGCAGCCGAGCACGTCGCGCATGCGGAGGGCGAGCCGCCTGGCCGCGGCGATCGAGTGCGCCAGGTCCTCCTCCGGCGCCTCGTAGAGGTTCGTGGAGTGGTTGCGGGGGATGACGAGCGCGTGCCCGCGCGTCCAGGGGTTGATGTCCATGAACGCGAGCGTGTGCTCGTCCTCCTGGACCACCTCGGCCGGCAGCTCGCCCGCCACGATCTTGCAGAAGATGCAGTCGTCGTCTGGCATGGCCGGGCAGCCTACAGCCAGCCGGCGCGCTTGAAGCGGTAGTAGAGCACCGAGCAGATGGTCAGCATCAGCAGCACCGCGCCGGGGTAGCCGAGCTCCCACCCCAGCTCCGGCATGTGATCGAAGTTCATCCCGTAGATGCCCGCGATCGCGGTGGGCACCGCGATGATGGCGACCCAGGCGGAGATGCGCCGGACATCGTCGTTCTGGCGCACCGCCACCTGTGCCAGGTTCGCCTGTAGCGAGCCGCCCAGGAGGTCGCGCATCGCGTCGAGCTGGTCCCGCGTGCGGATCAGGTGGTCGTTGACGTCGCGGAAGTAGGTGCGGATCTCGGGGTGAATTTGCCCGTAATGCCCCTCCGCCAGCCGCTCGATCGGCTCCACCAGCGGAGCGGTGGCCTTGCGGAACCCCAGCACCTCGCGCTGGAGGCGGTAGATGCGCTCGGCCGGATTGGTTCGGTCGCCCGAGAAGAGCTCTTCCTCCACCTCGTCGATGTCCGTGTCCAGCCCCTCGATGGCGGGCCCGTAGTCGTCCACGATTTTGTCGAGGATCGCGTGGAGGACCGCCCCCGGCCCGTGCCCGAGGTGCGTGGGATCTGCCTCCAGTCGCTCCCGAACCGGCTTCAGCGAGCTGGCCTCGCCGTGGCGGACCGTGATGATGTAGTCGTCCCCGAAGAACACGAGCAGCTCGCCGAGCTCGATGACCTCGGTGGGGTCGACGTAGCGCGCCGTCTTGAGGACGAGAAAGACCATGTCCTCGTAGACCTCCAGCTTCGGCCGCTGGTGGGCGTGAATCGCGTCCTCCACCGCCAGCGGGTGCAGGTTGAACTCGCGCTGCAGGGAGCTGAACTCCTCCTCGGTCGGCTCGAACAGCCCGATCCAGACGAACGTCCCGGGCTGATGGCGTTCGCCGTACGCATGCTCGAGGTCCACGTGGCCGTCGCGCCGCTTTCCACCCTCGTATATCGCGCAGTCGACGATCATCGTTCGGGATTGTGGCGGAGGGTGCGGGCGAGATCGATTGCCTGCTGCCGGTCTGAGACCTCGCCGGCGTAGGCCGCCTCCGCGAGCTGAGCGAGCAGCCGCCCCAGTTCGGGCCCCGGCTCGATCCCGAGCTCCTCCGCCAGCTCGTCCCCGCGCACCGGCACTGGCGGTGGCCCGAGGCGCCGCCACTCGAGCGCCGCCGGCATCAGCTCCTCCGCCAGCTCCAGGTGCGCGTCGATCGCCCGCTCGGCGTTCTTGCCGCGGGTGGCGAGGCGGTCGG
The DNA here is from genome assembly GCA_963837445.1 of uncultured Thermoleophilaceae bacterium. Lineage (GTDB taxonomy): Bacteria > Actinomycetota > Thermoleophilia > Solirubrobacterales > Thermoleophilaceae > JACVRW01. The sequence goes on from CAWINK010000022.1 coordinate 36,738, forward strand.
CGATGGACAGCAGCGTGACCTCCACCTCCACCGGCGACGTTCGCTCGAGGTAGCGGTAGACGCCGCGCCGGTCGAGCGGGCGCTCGTGGACGAGGAAGCCGAGCACGAGGTGGTGGCGGGTCACGGACTCGAGGAAGCGGCTGAGGCGCTCGCTCGTCCTGAGGCGGCGACAGATCGCCCGCACCATCTCCTGGCCGAGCCGGTCATGCCCCATGAAGGTCACGCGGCCGTCCTCGCGCACGTGGTGGGTGCCGGGCTTACCGATGTCGTGGAGGAGCGCGCCGAGGCGGAGCGCCTCTCCGCGGGCGAGCTCGTCCGCGAGCGGCTCGTCCAGCACCTCGCGCAGCTCACCGGTAGCGTCGCGCTCCAGCTGGATCAGACGTTCGAGAACCTCGACGGTGTGCCCGTAGACATCGAGGTGGTGGTAGTGGCTCTGCTCGACGTCATGCAGGTCGGCGAGCTCGGGCAGAACCGCCCGCACGAGGCCAAGCCGATCCGCGAGCGCAAGGCCGTCCCCCAATCCGGGAGCGAGCACGAGGCGGCGCAGCTCCGCGAATACGCGCTCGCCTGAGGCCTCGCTCACGCGCGGCGCCGCCTCGGCGGTGAGCCGCTCCGTCTCGGAATCGGGCGTGAAGCCGAGCTCGGCGGCGAAGCGCGCCAGACGCAGCGGCCGCAGCGGGTCGTTCTCGTACGCCGCCGGGCCCAGCACCCGCAGCCTGCGGGCCTCGAGATCGGCGCGGCCCCCCAGGGGATCGATGAGCTCGCCGCCTTCCCGCGGACGCGCCATCGCGTTCACCGTGAAGTCGCGCTGCGCCAGGTCGTCCTCGATGGTCTCGCCCTGGAGCGGGGCGAAGTCGTAGACGCGCCCGCTCTGTCTCTCGACCACGCGCCAGGCGCCGAAGGTCTCCGAGAGCCGGAACACCGGCGCGCGCAGCTCGGCCGCCAGCTCGCGCGCTGCCTCCTCCGGGTCTCCCTCCACGGCGATGTCGATGTCCGTGACCTCGCGGCCCAGCAGCTCGTCGCGAAGCGCGCCGCCGACTATCCAGGACCCGCTCACCGGACGGGCTCGCGGCGGATCCTCGGCAGGAGGCCGGTTGTGACCTCGTAGTTGATCGTGCCCATTCGGCGCGCCACCTCCTCGGCAAGTATCCGCTCCCCAGCCTGAGCGCCGATCAGGACCGCCTCGTCGCCCACGTCCGCCGACGGCTCCGCGCCGAGCGCCACCGTCACGTTGTCCATGCTCACCGCTCCCACCAGGGGGTGTCGCCGGCCGCCGATCAGGACGTCGCAGTCGTTCGTGAGCGCGCGCCGCCAGCCGTCGCCGTAGCCCACGGGAACGGTGGCCACCCAGGTCGGCTCCTCCGCTCGCCAGCGCCGCCCGTAGCCCACGCTGTCCCCGGGCTCGATGCGCCGCAGGGATGCCACCCAGGAGCGCAGCGAGAGCGCCGGCTCGAGGCCGTGCGCCCCGGGGTCCTCCTGGAACGGGTCGAGACCGTAGATCGCCACGCCGCAGCGCACCATGTCGAAGTGTGAGGCCGGGTCGCGCAGCGCGGCCGCGCTGTTTGCGGCGTGCACGAGCAGGTCGTCGCGTGCGACCTCGTCCACGAAGCGCCGGAACGCTTCCAGCTGCGCGGGGAAGAGGTCGTCGTCCAGCTCGTCGGCGGTTGCGAAGTGCGTCATCAGGCCAACGGTGTTGGGTCCCGCGGCGAGTCGCCGCGCCAGGTCACGGTCCCTGGTGCCGAGCCTCCCCATCCCGGTATCGAGCTTCACGTGCACGCGCGGGGCGGCCTCGGCCACCTCCTCTGACCACGCCACGACATCCGCCCCCACGTCGATCGCGACCCGAAGCTCATCGCTCGTGACCGCTCCCATCACCAGGATCGGCACGTCCGCGGCGAGCCGGCGCAGCTCCGCGGCCTCGGCGGCGGTGGCCACCGCGAACCACGTTGCGCCGCCCGCCAGCGCGGCCTCCGCCACGAGGCCGACCCCGTGCCCGTACGCGTCCGCCTTCACCACCGCGCAGAGCGGCTTGGGAAGCCGGGCGCAGTTGCGCTCGACTGCGCCTACGTCGATCCGAGCGACCGCACGCTCGGTCACGCGGCCAGCGCGCCGAGCACGTCCAGGCGCGTGACCACTCCCACCAGGCGGCCGTCCTCGACCACCGGCAGGCGGTTGTGGCCAGTCTCGTGGATGAGCCGGGCGGCCTCGCGCACGCTCGTGTCCGGGCCGACCGTGTCGGGGTCGCGGGTCATCATGTCCTCGGCGCTGGCGGCGAACGCCTTGCGCAGGCGCTCCTCGAACCGACCGAGCGACTCAAGGAAGATCGTGCCGCCGAAGAGGTTCACGTAGTGGGGGATGTGCAGGTCGCCCTCGTCATCCGGAAGCACCATGTCGGCCTCGGTCACGATCCCGACGAGCTGCCCGTCGCCGTCCACCACTGGAACTCCGGGCAACTGGTGCTCGCGGAGGGCGGCCACCACGTCCTCGATCGAGGCGTCCGGCGCCACGGTCACGGGAGTTGAGTCCATGATTTCAGCGATGCGGTCGGGCACGGGCGCGAGGTTATCGGAGCTTCGATCGTTTACGAGAGCGGTGAAGGGGCGGCTCTCCTTCGACCGTCCTGCTTAGGGCTTGCTATCCATGCTTTAGGCAGGACGGTCGCCTCCTTTAGTGCTGTCGTTCGCTGGTTCAGCGGAGCGTTAGGCCCTGGGGCAGCGCCTCGATTACGTCGCCGGCCGTTACGTGGTCGGGGCCCAGCCGGTCGGCGGCGGCGCGGGCGGCCAGCACGTGGGCGAGCGCTCCGAGCGCCGCGGCCTCGAAGGCGTCCATGCCCTTGGCGAGCAGGGCTCCGATCAGGCCGGAGAGCACATCGCCCGTGCCGGCGGTGGCGAGCGCCGGGGTTCCGCCGGGGCTGATCGCCACCAGACCGTCCGGCCGCGCGATGATCGTGTCGTCTCCCTTCAGCAGCACCACCGCTCCGCTCAACTCCGCCGCCTCGCGAGCGCACTGCAACCGATGGGAGGCCACCTCCTCAGTGCCAAGCTCCAACAATCGCCCGAGCTCAGCCTCGTGCGGCGTCAAGACGGTGGCGGCTTCCCGATCGCGGAACAGCTCGAGCCGGCCGGCGTGGGCGTTCAGGCCGTCGGCGTCCACCAGGAGCGGCGCCTCCACGGCGTCCGCCACGCCGCGAGCGAACTCCTGGGCGCCCTCGGCACGTCCCAGCCCTGGGCCGAGCACCACGGCCCCGGCCCGCTCGGCCATCTCCTCCACGTCCGCGACCCCCGCCGGAGTGTGGAAGCCGTCGTCGTCCGGGAGCCCGCGGCTCATCTGTTCGAGCAGGCGCAGGTCCACGGCCTGCTGGACCGGGCCGGGCACCGCCACCTGGACGTAACCAGCGCCGGCGCGCGAAGCCGAGCGCGCGGCCATTGTCGGTGCCCCCGTCAGCCCCACCGAGCCGCCAACCACGACCACGACGCCCGACTCGAACTTGGAGCCGCTTCGCGAACGGCGCGGATAGAGCCCGAGGACCTCTTCACCGATCAGCCCGGCTGCGGACGGAGCGGGCGCTCCACGCGGGATGCCGATCTCGATCACCTCCACCCGCCCGGCGTGCTCCTTGCCGGGATTCACGTGGAGGCCGACCTTCGAGCCGTGGAAGGTCGCGGTCGCGAACGCCGAGACCGCCTCGCCCTCGACCTCGCCGGTCGAGGCGTTCACGCCGGAGGGCACGTCGCAGGCCACCACGGGAGCGTCCTGCTGGTTGATCGCCCAGATCGCGGACGCCACCGGCTCACGCGGCGAGCCCTCGAACCCGGTGCCGAGCAGGGCGTCCACGACCACCCCCGACCCCTCGAGCCGCTCGCGCTCGAACGGCTCGCTGCCGTCGAGCACGTCCACCTCGTAGCCGTCCTCGCGCAGGAGCCGCGCGGCCACCAGGCCGTCGCCGCCGTTGTTGCCCTTGCCCACGACGATCCGCACCGGCCCGGCGCCCGCCACCGAGGCGGTCACGCGCGCGAGCCCGAGCCCCGCCCGCTCCATCAGGTCCGCCTCGGGCACGCCCTGCTCTTCGATCGCCCAGGCGTCGGCCGCGCGCATCTCGGCGGCCTCGTAGAGCGGATCGACCCAGGTTGGGAGCGCGGTCACCGCAGGACCGCGACGGCGCCCGCCATGTCGTCGGTGTGCGTGAGCGAGATCGCCAACTCGCCCCCGAGCTCCGCGGCGCGGGCGGCCACGCTGCCGCTCAGCCGCAGCTCCGGGGCCGCGTCGGTGGCCACCACCTCCACGTCGCGGAAGCTCCAGCCCGTGAGGCCCAGCGCCTTCGCCACGGCCTCCTTGGCGCAGAAGCGGGCTGCGAGGTGCATTCCCGGCCGCGCGCGTCCGGCGGCGTACTCACGCTCCGCATCGGTGAACAGCCGCTCGGCGAGCCGCGGCCGCCGTTCGAGCGCGCGCTCGAAGCGGCTGACGTCGAGAAGGTCGATGCCGACGCCGCCGCTCACCGCGCGTCCGCCCTACTCGACGGTGACCGTCTTGGCGAGGTTGCGCGGCTGGTCCACGTTCAGGCCGCGCGCGCGGGCGATGTAGTACGCCAGCAGCTGCAGCGGGATCACGGCCAGGAGCGGCTGGAGCAGCCAGTCGCTGCGCGGCACCTCCACGACCTCCTCGGCGTACTCAGCCACCTGCCCGCTGCCCTCGGTCGCCACGGCGATCACGTGGGCACCGCGCGCCCGCACCTCGGCCATGTTCGACAGGACCTTGTCGAGCACCGGGGAGTCGGTGGCCACGCACACCACCGGCGTCCGCTCGTCGAGGAGCGCGATCGGCCCGTGCTTCATCTCGCCGGCCGCGTAGGCGTCGGTCGGGATGTACGAGACCTCCTTGAGCTTGAGCGCCCCCTCCAGGCAGATCGGGAGCCCGACGTGCCGCCCGAGGTACAGGAAGAACCCAGCGTCCTTCCAGTGCTCCGCGATCGCCTTGATCTGCTCATCAACCCCGTCCACGAGCGTCGTCATCGAATGCGGCATGGCGCGCAGCTCGGTGCTGAGGTTGTCGATCACGTCCTGCTCCAGCGTCCCGCGCAGCTGGGCCAGCTTCAGCGCGAACAGGTACATGGCGGCCACCTGCGCCACGAACGTCTTGGTGGCGGCCACGCCGATCTCGAGGCCCGCGCGCGTGAAGAGCACGCCGTCCGAGTCGCGCGTGGCCTGGCTGCCCTGGATGTTCGTGATGGCGAGCACCGTTGCGCCGCGCTCGCGCGCGAGCCGCATGGCCGCAAGGGTGTCCGCGGTCTCACCGGACTGCGAGATGCCGATCACGAGGTCGTGCTCGTCGAGGACCGGGTTGCGGTAGCGGAACTCCGAGGCGATGTCCATCTCCACAGGCAGCCGCGACCACCACTCGATCGCGTAGCGGCCCACCAGCCCGGCGTGGTACGAGGTGCCGCACGCCACGATCACGACGCGGCGCATGTTCATCAGGAACTCGTCGGAGATGCCGATGTCCGGCAGCTCAACCCCAGCCGCGCCCAGCCGGCCGGCCACGGTCTCCGCCACGGCGTCCGCCTGCTCGTGGATCTCCTTGAGCATGAACGTCTCGAAGCCGCCCTTCTCGGCCTCCTCCTCGTTCCAGTCGACCCGGTCGACGTCGCGCTCGATCTCCGTGCCGTCCGGCGAGAGAAAGCGCGAGCCCTGCGGAGTGACCGCCACGATCTCGCCGTCGTGCACGAGCTGGACCATGCGGGTCTCGGCCATGAACGCCGGTATCGCCGACGCGATGAAGCTCTCGCCCTCGCCGAGCCCCACGACCAGCGGGCACTCCTTGCGGGCGCCCACGAGCACGTCGGGCTGGTCGGCGGACATGGCGACGAACGCGTAGTGGCCGCGCAGCTCGTTGTAGGCCAGTCGCACGGCCTCGATCAGGTCCCCGTCGAAGTGCGAGGCGACCAGGTGCGCCACCACCTCGGCGTCGGTCTCGGACGTGAACTCGGCGCCCTCTGCTGTCAGGCGCGTGCGCAGCTCGGTCCAGTTCTCGACGATCCCGTTGAGGACGATGTGGATGCGCTCCGAGGTGTCCCAGTGGGGGTGGGCGTTCGCCTGGGTCACGCGGCCGTGGGTGGCCCAGCGGGTGTGGCCGATCCCGGTCGAGCCCTTCAGGTGCCCATTCGACTCGGTGACGGCGTCGCGCAGGTGCTGGAGGTTGCCGACCGCGTGCACGCTGTCGATCGACCCATTGGTGACCAGCGACAGCCCGGCCGAGTCGTAGCCGCGGTACTCGAGGCGCTGCAGACCCGCGAGCAGAAGGTCGCGGCAGTCGCGCGACCCGACGTATCCGATGATTCCGCACATTGCTGGCTCAGCCTAGCTCTGTCTCGACCAGATTCGCCAAGCGCTCGGCGATTTCCTGGCACTCGGCCTCACCCGGGGCCTCCACCATCACCCGGACGAGCGGCTCGGTGCCGGACGGGCGCACCAGCACCCTCCCGCGCCCCTCGAGCGTCACGGACTCACGCTCGACCGCCGCCCACACCGTGTCGGCGCCCTCGAGCGCGGCGCGATCGCGCACGCGCACGTTCACAAGCCGCTGGGGAAGCTTCTCCATCGCGTGGCGATCGGCGAGATCGGCTCCATCGAGCGCCTCGAGCGCGAGCAGGGCGGCTGCGATCCCATCGCCGGACGGCACGAACCCGGTGTCGATGATGTGGCCCGACTGCTCGCCGCCCAGCGCCCAGCCCCGGCGCACGAGCTCGGCGAGCACGTGACGGTCGCCCACGTCGGTGGTGGCGACCTCGATCCCCGCGTCCGCCATCGCCCGGTGGAAGCCGTAGTTGGTCATCACGGTCACGGCCACGCCGTCGCCGGCCAGCCGGCCGCTGCCGCGCAGGTGGAGCGCGGCGAGCGCCATCAACTCGTCTCCGTCCACGACGGCTCCGTTCCGGTCCACCGCGAGCACCCGGTCGCCGTCGCCGTCGAAGGCGAACGCCACGTCATGCCCGTCCATGTGCTGGGCGAGCGCGTCGATGTGGGTCGAGCCGACGTCCTGGTTGATGTTGCGGCCGTCCGGCTCCGCCGCGACGGCGTCCACCTCGGCCCCCAGGCGCCGGAAGATCTCGGGCGCCACGCGGTGGGTGGCGCCGTTCGCGCAGTCGAGCAGCACCCGAAGGCCGCTGAGGTCGAGGGACGAGAAGCGCAGCTGGAGCTCGCGCAGGTAGTCGCCACCCGCGCCGTGCAGCTCGCGCACGCGGCCGATCTCCGCGCTCGGCTCCTCCAGCCGCCGCTCGATCTCCGCCTCCTGGTCGTCGCGGATCTTCATGCCCTCCGGCCCGAAGAACTTGATCCCGTTGTCCTGGTACGGGTTGTGCGACGCCGACACCACGGCCGCCATGTCGAAGCCGTAGCGCCTGACGAGCACCGAGGCACCCGGGGTTGGCAGCACGCCGCCCAGCAGCGCGTGGCCGCCACCGGCGGCAATGCCGGCGGCGAGCGCGGCCTCGAGCATCTCGCCCGACTCGCGCGTGTCGCGCACGATCACGATCTGCGGATGGTCCACCGGCGACGTGAGCGCCGCCGCCCGGCCGAGCTTCAGGGCCAGCTCGGCATTCAGAAACTCTCCCGCGATCCCGCGGACCCCGTCCGTCCCGAACAACCGCATGAGGCGAACTAGCGCTTCGAGAACTGCGGCCGCTTGCGGGCCTTCTTGAGCCCGGCCTTCTTGCGTTCCTTCTCGCGTGGGTCGCGAGTGAGGTAGCCGCGGCGCTTCAGCTCGGCGCGCAGTGCCGGGTCGGCCTCCACGAGAGCGCGCGCGATGCCGTGCCGCAGCGCATTCGCCTGGGCGGACACGCCGCCGCCGTGGATACGAGCGACCACGTCCATGCGCGTGTTGTAGCCCGCCGCCTCGAGCGGCTGGCTCGCCATGCGTTGCAGGCGAACGCGCGGGAAGTACTCGTCGAGGTGGCGACCGTTGATCGTGTAGGTCCCCTCGCCCGGCTTCAGGATCACTCGAGCGATGGCGGTCTTGCGCTTCCCGGTGGCGTTGTAGCGGGCATCGGCCGCGAGCTCGAGCGGCGTGTAGGCCACCGGGGCGGGCTCGGCGCCCTCCTCGCCCGGCTCGCCGTCCTCGCCGCCGGTCGCGTCCGGGTCGACGTACTCTCCGTACTCGTCGTACTCGCCGCCCTCCGAGCGCTGCTCTTCGAGCACGAGGTCGGGCTCGAGGTGCGCTCCCGGGATGACGTCCTCGCCGCCGGCGTCCTTCTCCTTGCGGCCGCGGGGGCGCTCAGGCGCTGCGTCGCCGGCGTCAGCCTCGGCGGCAGGCTCCTCGGCGGCAGGCTCCTCGGCGGCCGGCTCCTCGGCCGCAGGCTCCTCGGCGGCCTCGCTGGTGGTCGCCTGGTCGAGCTCGTCGAGGCCCTCGATCTCGGGGCCGGGGGCCTCCGGATCGGCGGGCTCGTCGGCGCGGCGAAGCGTCCGGCTCGGGAATCGCGGGAGAGACCTCGCCCTCCTGGGGCTCGGTCTCAGACGGAGTGGCCTCGCCCGGCTCGCCCGGAACGCCCTCGGGGGTCTCGTCTTCGGGCTCCTCGCCCTCGGGCTGCTGGGGCTCTTCCATCATCAGGCGCTCACCTCCATCTGCTCGGGCTTCTGCGCGGCGTGGGGATGGTCGGGCCCGGCGTAGATCTTGAGCTTGCGGAGCTGCGCGCGTCCCAGGCGGGTGCGGGGCACCATGCCCTTCACGGCCAGGCGCACAACCTCCTCGGGGCGGCGCTCGAGCATCTCCTCGAGCGTGCGGCTGCGGAGCCCGCCCGGATACCCGGAATGGCGGTAGTAGCGCTTCTCAGCACGCTTGTTGCCCGTCACCGCGATCTTCTCGGCGTTTACGACGACCACGAAGTCGCCCACGTCGATGTGCGGCGTGTATTCGGGCTTGCGCTTGCCGCGCAGGGCGTCCGCGATCTGGGTCGCGAGCCTGCCCAGCGTTTTGCCGGAGGCGTCGACCACGAGCCAGTTGCGCTCGCGAGTAACCGGTGTCGCCACGTAAGTCTTCATCACAAAGGAGCCGCCAGGTGGCGGCCGGGCTCGTAGTGTAGCCATGTAGAGACCGTCTGGCCCGCGGGTATACTGCCCGCCAAGTAAGTGCCTGCCGAATCTCTGGGCCTGCCGTGGTCCGGGGAACGGGGGAACCGTTCGAGAGGCGTCGAAGCTGTCTCTCGAGGGGGCGAATCACCGGAATATCCCTGTGTAGCGCTGCTCTTCAGGCGCGAGCCCGTCAGCTAACCCCGTAGGCCGAAACAGAAGAGAGGCCGTAGGAGTTTGCGAGACACCCGTCTTCACGCGAAGCGTGGCGCTTGCGCACTGATTCTGTGTGCGCTGATTGCGCCACCCGCGGCGGCGGCACAGTCCTCGGGCGGCGGCACGCTCTACGTGGCCACGCCGAAGGTCGGCAAGGTCACCTGCCTGCGCAGGTGCGCCTCGAAGCAGCGCGCCCGCGGCGGCGCGGTGCTGAAGGTCACCGGCACCGCTCTCGCGAGCGTCAACCAGGTCACCTACCTGGGTAGCTACGGGAGCGGCGACGACGCCACGTCGAAGGTGCGCGCGGGGAGCGACCACCGCATCAACGCGCGCGTGCCGATCGGTGCCGTGACCGGACCGATCGTGCTCTCCACGGCGGCCGGCGGGCGCTCGGCCCCGACCAAGGCGGTGCTGATCCTCCCGCCGCTGCCGCCCGAGCCGAACGCCGAGCTGTCGCCGGTGCCCGGTCCTGGTGCGAACGGCGCGCCCCGGCTCGAGACCGGCACCAGCCGCACCAAGGCGTTCGTGGGCGCCCGCCCCGCCGTGACCTTCTCGTTCCGGCTCTCCGGCGCCTCCGCAGCCGCGCTCAAGGTCGAGCTGGTGAGCGCCACCGACGGCGTGACGGTGAAGACCTGGACACCGCAGGAGGTCGCGCCGAATGAGGTCCAGAGCATCTCCTGGAACGGCCGCCTGGGACGCGCCGCAGCGAAGCCTGGGCGCTACTCGTTCCGCCTCACCGCCGCGAGCGCGGACGGCTCCGAGGCCCAGAGCGCCCAGGCCGGCGACGTCGACCGTGACGCTTTCGACCTCTACGACAACATCTTCCCGGTCCGCGGCCGCCACGACTTCGGTGGTGCCGGGGCCGATTTCGGCTCCGGGCGCGCGGGGCACAGCCACCAGGGCCACGACGTGTTCGCCAAGTGCGGCACGCGCATGGTGGCCGCCCGCGGCGGCCGCATCAAGTTCAAGCAGTACCACGCCGCGGCGGGCCACTACATCGTGATCGACGGCGATGGCACCGACGTCGACTACGCCTACATGCACCTCGACCAGCCCTCGCCCTTCGGCGAGGGCGACCGCGTGTACACCGGTCAGACGATCGGCGCGGTCGGCGACAGCGGCAACGCCCGGGGCTGCCACCTCCACTTCGAGCTGTGGAGCGCGCCCGGCTGGTACGACGGCGGGAAGGCCTTCGACCCGCTGCCGTCCTTGCAAGCCTGGGATAGCTGGTCATAGTCTGCCGGCATGGCCGGCTACACGATCAGAGCCCTTGAAGAGATTCCGGACGTCCTCGGCGACTACCCGGGCGAGATGCGAATGAGCGCCAGGAGCGACCTGGGCACCGAGCAGGTGGGCTTCACGTGGCGCCGGATGCCGCCGCTGACGGGAGGCAAGGGCAGCTACGGGCACCGCCACAAGACTCAGGAAGAGGTCTACTTCGTGGCCTCCGGAACGCTCCAGTTCAAGCTCGAGGACGAGGTGATCGACGTGTCCGAGGGCACCGTCGTGCGCGTGGCGCCCGAGGTGGCCCGTTCGGTGTGGAACAAGGGACCGGGTGACGCGGTGGTGATCGTGGTGTCCACCAAGTCCGACGACCCGCGCGCGGACACCGAGAGCGTCGAGGACTTCTGGCCGGAGGGCGACGACGCGAGCTAGAGGTTCAAAGGCCTGACTACCGAGCTGCCGCCTGGCCCGCGCGCCCCAGCCGCCTGGCAGACGGTCGGGTGGACCGTGCGGCCGGCAGCGTTCCTACAGCGCGTCCACCAGCGCTTCGGCGACCCGGTCACGATCCGCACGCTCTGGACGGACGAGCCGATGGTGCTCTTCTCGTCCCCGGAGGCCGTGCGAGAGGTCTTCCGACTCGACCCGGCCATTGCCCCCGCCGGACAGAGCTGGGAATTCGTGCGGCCGTTCGCCGGGCCGCACTCGATTCTGGTGCTCGATGGAGAGGAGCACCTGCGCGAGCGGCGCCTCATCCAGGCGCCCTTCCACGGCGAGCGCATGCGCGCCTTCAGGCCGATGGTGGCGGAGCTCGCCGAGCGGGAGCTCGGCTCATGGAGCGGGCGTGTGACCACGCTCGAGCGGATGAAGCAGCTCACGCTCGAGACGATCCTGCGGGTGGTCTTCGGCGCTCGCGACGAGGAGGCGGCTGGCCTCCGCGATGCCGTGCACGGCACCCTCGACATCGTGCGCTCGATGCCGCGCATGATCGCCATGTCGCTCGTCCAGCGAGACCTCGGGCCGCGCAGCCCCTGGGGCCGCTTCCGGCTGGCGGTGGAGCACTTCGACGACCTGCTGCTCGGGTTGGTGGCACGCCGCCGCGCGGAGCCTCCCGGGGACTCGATGCTCGCGCTGCTGCTGGAACAGCGGGACGCGGACGGGAACCCGCCGACTGATCGCCACCTGCGCGACCAGCTTGTCGCGCTGCTCGCCGCGGGCCACGACACCTCAGCGGCCTCACTTGCCTGGGCGTTCGAGCGGCTGGCCCGCCACCCGGCTGTGCAGGGACGCCTGCGCGAGGGCGATCCGGACTATCTCGACGCCGTGGTCAAGGAGGTCCTGCGCGCGCGGCCGGCGCTCACGATCGCGCCGCGCCGGCTGCTGGAGCCGGCCCGGATCCGCGGCAGGACGCTGCCGGCCGGGGTTCATGTGGCCGCGTGCATCTGGCTCGCGATGCGCCGCGAGGACCTCTGGCCGCAGGCCGGCGCGTTCCGGCCGGAACGCTGGCTCGAGGGCGCGCCGCCACCGAACCCGATGTCGTGGATTCCGTTCGGAGGAGGCGTGCGCCGCTGTGCCGGAGCGCCGTTCGCGGAGATGGAGATGCGTGAGGTGCTGCGCGCCGCAGGGCGGCTCACGATCGAGCCCGCCCGGCCCGAGGCCGAGCGCGCCCGCCGCAGCGCTCTCGTGGTCACGCCGCACCGCGGCGGCGAGGTGATCGTGGCGCCGGCCTAGGGCTTCGCGAGCACGACGGAGGTCTCGATCTGCCGCTCCGGGATCGTCCAGTAGGTCTTCAGCAACTCCGCCGAGCGCTCGGGCGACAGCGGCTCGAATCCGTGGCGGCGATAGAAGCTGATCGCCCAGTGCGCATCGGCCCAGGTGCCCACGAGGATGCGCCGTGTGGCGGCGCCCGAGACGTGCGCGAGCAGCGCGCCCCCGATGCCGTGCCGCTGGCTGCCGGGTGAGACGTACGCGTGCCGAATCAGATCCACGTCGTCCAGCGGCTGGATGCCGATGACCCCGACCAGCTCGCCGTCGGCCTCATAGCCGGAGAACGCGACCCCGGCCGCGATCTCGCCGTCGAGCTCCCCCGGGGACATGTACGGCTCGTGCCAGCGATCGGCCGGGATCACGCCGCGATACGCCTCGGCGGCCGCGTTCACGATCGCGAGGATCGCCGGGCGCTCCTCGTCATTGCACGGGCGGATGGTCATGCGTCGTCGCCGTACTCGTCGTGGCGGTTCCACCACAGGTACGGCGGCGTCTGCTGGTAGCCCTCCGGCGAGTCCTCCCACTCCTCCTGTCGACCGAGTGCGGTGAGGTCGAGGTAGGTCCAGGTGCTCCCCATCGCCTCGTCGCCGCGGTTGTTGATGAAGTAGGTGCGGAAGATCTGGTCGCCGTCGCGGAGGAAGGCGTTGGTGCCGTGCCACTCGCCCACGCCGAAGTCGGCGTCGAAGTCGTCCGTGATCGTGTACCACGGGATCTCCCAGCCCATCTTCTGCTTGAGGCGCTGGATGTTCTCCTGCGGCGCGCGCGAGACGAACGCCAGTGTGGTGTCGCGCGCGTTCAGATGGGCGAGGTGGGCGACCTGGTCGGCGACGAAGGAGCACCCGACGCAGCCGCGCTCGGGCCAGCCCTTGACGTCGGGGTCGTAGAAGAAGCGGTAGACGATCAGCTGGCGGCGCCCCTCGAACAGGTCGAGCAGGCTCGCGGGGCCCCCGGGGCCCTCGAAGCTGTAGCTCCTTCTCCACCGCCATCCTCGGCATCCGGCGGCGCTCGGCGGCCAGCGCATCGCGAGCGCGGGTCAGCTCCTTCTCCTTCACAAGCAGTTCCTCGCGGGCGGCCTCCCACTCCTGGGGCGAGACGGTGGGCGGGTTGTTCATTGCGACCTTCCTCCTATTCGCCGTAGACGTAATAGCCGCGTCGTTCGAGCCTGGCGATGGCGCGCTCGGCCTCGTTGCTCGATGGCAGCCCATAGAGCTCGTCGTTGAGCTCGCGCCCGCACGATACGTCGCCCACGGCGACCCGCTCGCGCACGGCGCCGATCCTGTCGACGGAAATCCGCGCTGCCGCGATGAAGTCGGCGTGGACTGCCTGCACCTCCGCTGGTGGCCGGAGCGCGGCGATGCGGTCGATCAGCCCACCGACCTGGTCTTCCAAGGCGGCGACTCCCTCGGCACACCGTTCCGGCGGTCGCGATTCGACCACCAGGTCGGTGTATAGCCCGGTTGGCTCGGCGGAGTCCTCGATCACCGCGAGGATCTCGGCCTGGTACTCGGCCTTGGTTAGACGCCCCTCGCCGGCACTGTCCTCCTCGCCGCCGCAGCCGCACGCCGCCACCGCCGTGACCGACGCGACCACCGCAACCGCGCGCCATCCCGCCATCGTGTCGCGGGCACCACGGCCTGGATTTACCTGTTTGCTAGTCGACCCTCTGGATGCGGTTCAGGGTGGGCGGGGACAGCGGGGAATGGCCCGCCAGGTACCGCGCGAACGCGTCGAGATCCACTTCGCCGCCGAGCGGCTGCCCGCACAAGCGGAAGACCGTGTAGTTGTCGCCACCGTCGGCCATGAAGTTGTTCATGACGACGCGGTAGGACGCGGCCTTGTTGATCGGCGTCGCCCCGCCATCGAACGACACCGATCCCTCCACGACGTGCGGCCCGCCGGTCGTCGTCCACTGGTAGCGGACGTTGGCCGACGGCAGCATGATCCGGTTCTGCCCGGGGCCCGGGTTGCCGAACTGCTGGTTGAGCACGTCGTAGATCTGCTTTCCGGTGCACGTCTTGACCATGAGCGTGTTGCCGAAGGGCTGGACGGTGAACGCCTCCGCGTAGGTGACCTCCCCGGGCTGCTCGCCGCCACTGATCTGGCCGTGGAGCAGGCCGCCGCGCACGCCGCCGGCGTTCATGAACGCGGCCACCGCGCCGCCGAAGTCGCTTGGCGCGGTTGCCTCCAGCATCGCGTCCGCGATCACGTCGCCCATCGGCTGCTCGCCGGCCGCGTTCTGGCCACTCGGGGTGTCACGCGCCGACCGGATGTCGGCGGTGACGCTGCCGAGCACCCGGTTCGCGAGCGGCGCCGCGAGCGTCGTGTACTTGTCGAGGATCGCCTTGGCCTTCGCGTCCTCCGCGACGTCCTGCGTCACGATGCGGTTGAACGCGCTCACGGCCTCGATCTGCTTGGACCGGTGGTCGATCCTCAGGTCGATGTCGGTGATCACGCGTCCGAACGAGGCCGCGCTGGTCACGAGCTTCCCGGCCATCGTGCAGACGTACGGCTGGTGCGTGTGAGCGCTGACGATCACCCTGATGCTGGGGTCGAGCCCGTTTGCGATCGCCTGCATGTCCGGTCCGTTGAAGTTCACGCAGCCGTTCACGTCGGTGTACTCGTTGCCGGTCGGCGTCGTCGACGGCGATGCCGGCGGCGCCGGAGTCACCTGGGAGCCGCCCTGGTGCAGCAGGACAACGGAGTTCTTGATGCCCTTGTGGCGGAGCTTACGGACGAGCGCGTTGACCGTGGCCACCTCCGGCCTGAACTCGAGGCCCTCGACGGCGGTCGGGGTCACGACCGTCGGCGTTGCCTCGAAGGTGAGGCCGATGAAGGCGATCTTCGCGTTACCGGCCCTGCGCACCTCGTAGGGCGGGAGGACCGTCCGGTTCGTGTCCTCGAAGAAGACGTTTGCGGCGAGGAACGGGAAGCGTGAGCCCTTGAAGGGCGTGCCGTCCTGACAGCCGTCGACTGGATGGCACCCGTTACCTCTGCCTCGGTCGCCGTAGCGCATCCGCTTCAGCTCAGCGAGGCCCTCGTCGAACTCGTGGTTGCCCACACCGGTGACGTCGAGGCCAACCGAGTTCAGCGCCTCGATCGTCGGCTCGTCGTGGAAGAGCGCCGAGACGAGCGGGCTCGCGCCGATCAGGTCGCCTGCGGCCACCGTGATCGTGTTGCGGCTTGTCCGCCGCAACGACTTGAAGTGCGTGCCGAGATAGGCGATGCCGCCCGCCGGGACGGTGTGCTGCGTCCATCCGGTCTGTACGCCGGAGGAGTTCAGGAGGGGCCTACAGCAGCCGGTCTGAATGGTGCCCGGCGTGTTCGGGGCAAGGTGGCCGTGGAAGTCGTTGATCGCGAGCAGCTGGACGTGGGTGTCCTTGCCGTGCCCGTGCCCGTGCCCGTGGCCGTGGCCGTGCCCGTGGCCGTGCCCGTGGCCATGCGATTTGCCCGCAATAGCGATGCCCGGTACGGCCAGCAGCGCGATGAGCGCCAGTGCAACTACAACGATCCTCTTCATCGGTCTCCCTTTACGACGACAGCCCCTGTGGCGGCGAACGGTAGCCCCTCCGGTGGTGATTTGTCTGCGAGGCGGTCTAGCCCGGCAGCGGTAGCGGCCCGCTGGCGGTCACCTGGCGAGCGGCGATCTCGGGGCGTCCGTCGCCCAGCTCCGGCAGCGCGGCGATCAAGCGGGCGACATGCGGCTGACGCAGGTGCGCGAAAGGAAATTTGTCGGACAGGACCCGCGCCCACGGCGCCGGCGCCGGGGCCGGCGCCGGGTAAGCGTCCTGCCTAGGGCTTGGTAGGCAAGCCCTATCCAGGATGGTCGGGCGTTTCTACTCCCACTCGATCGTGCCGGGTGGCTTGGACGTGATGTCCAGCGTCACCCGGTTCACCTGCGCGATCTCGTTGATCATGCGCGAGGCGACCTTCTCGAGCAGGTCGTACGGCAGGCGCGCCCAGTCCGCCGTCATCGCGTCGTCGCTCGTGACCGCCCGGATCACGACGACGTAGCCGTAGGTGCGCTCGTCGCCCTGCACGCCGACGCTTCGCAAGTCGGCCGGCAGCACGCAGAAGGACTGCCACAGCTCGCGGTAGAGGCCGGCTGTGCGGATTTCGTCCTGGAGGATCGAGTCGGCGTCGCGCAGGATCTCGAGCCGCTCCTTGGTGACCTCGCCGCTCACGACGCGAATCGCGAGCCCAGGGCCTGGGAAGGGCTGGCGCCAGACGAGCTTGTCGGGCATCCCGAGCTCCGCTCCCACCTGGCGGACCTCGTCCTTGAACAGCATCCGCAGCGGCTCGACCAGGTCGAACTCGAGATCATCGGGCAGCCCGCCCACGTTGTGATGCGACTTGATCGTGGCCGCGCCGGTGCCGCCGCCCGACTCGATCACGTCCGAGTAGAGGGTGCCCTGCACGAGGTAGCCGGGGTCGCCGAGCTTCTCGGCCTGCTCCTCGAAGACGCGAATGAACTCCTCGCCGATGATCTTGCGCTTCGTCTCCGGGTCCGACACGCCGGCCAGCCGGTCGAGGAAGCGCGCCTCTGCGTCCACCGCGATCAGCGGGACCTTGAACTGGTCGCGGAACGCGGCCACCACCTGGTTGCCCTCGTTCTTGCGCATCAGCCCGTGGTCGACGAACACGCACGTGAGCTGGTCGCCCACCGCCTTGTAGGTGAGCAGCGCGGCCACCGAGGAGTCCACGCCTCCGGAGAGCCCGCAGATCACCTTGCCGTCGCCCACCTGCTCGCGGATGCGCGCCACCTGCTCGTCGATCACCGACGCGGCGCTCCAGCCCATGTCGCAGCCGGCGATGTCGCGCAGGAAGGTCTCGAGGATCGTGGTCCCGTAGGGCGTGTGGACGACCTCGGGGTGGAACTGGATGCCGTAGAGGCCGCGCTCGACGTTCTCGATCGCCGCCACCGGCGACTCCGTGGACGAGGCAAGCGCGGCAAAGCCGGCCGGCGCCTCATAGACCGTGTCGCGGTGGCTCATCCAGCAGGACTGCTCGGCGGGCGTCTCGGCGAGCAGCCGGCCGTGCGACGCAACGGTGAGGTGCGAGCGTCCGAACTCGCCCACCTCGGCGCCCTCCACGCGGCCACCGAGCTCGAGCACCATGGCCTGCATGCCGTAACAGATGCCGAGCACCGGAATGCCCAGCTCGAGCAGCTCGCGGCGCAGCTTGGGCGCACCGTCGGCGTACACCGATGCCGGGCCGCCCGAGAGGATCAGCGCCCTCGGGCGCCTGCGCTCCACGTCCTCGAGCGGCACGTGATGGGGCAAGAGCTCGGCGAATACGCCGCACTCGCGCACCCGCCGCGCGATCAGCTGCGAGTACTGCCCTCCGAAGTCGAGGACGAGCACCTCATCGGTAGCCGCGGGCCGCGGCTCGACGGCCGCCTCACGGGTGGCCGCCTGCGTGCTCACTCCCCGACGAGGGCCGGGTCCGCCGCCGCCGAGACGCCGTTGCTCTCGGGGTGCGGCACCGCGGCTGCCGTGGCGCCCATGCCGATCCCCTGCTCCTGCTGGAGCTGCTTGCCCTCCGACTGGAGCGCCGGCGCGACCATGACCTCGGCCTTGTGGAACGCCGCGATGTCCTCGTAGCCGCAGGTGGCCATCGAGGTGCGCAGGCTCCCCATGAGATTGAACGTGCCGTCGTTCTCGTGGGCCGGGCCGAGCAGGATCTGCTCGAGCGTGCCGTTCTGCGTCGTCTTGACGCGCGCGCCGCGCGGGAGCGACGGATGGAAGGTGGCCATCCCCCAGTGGTAGCCGCGGCCCGGCGCCTCGTAGGCGCGGGCGAGCGGGGAGCCGATCATCACGGCATCGGCGCCGCAGGCGAAGGCCTTGGATACGTCGCCGCCGTTGCGCATGCCGCCGTCCGCGATCACCTTCACGTACTCACCGGTCTCGAGCATGTGCTGAGAGCGAGCCGCCGCCACGTCAGCGATCGCGGTGGCCTGCGGCACGCCGATCCCGAGCACGCCACGGGTGGTGCACGCCGCGCCGGGCCCCACGCCCACGAGCACCGCCTCCGCCCCGGTGCGCATCAGGTGCAGCCCGGTGGCGTACGAGGCGCAGCCGCCGACGATCACGGGAACCGGGACCTCGCGGATGAACTCCTTCAGGTTGAGCGGCTCTGTGTTCGCCGACACGTGCTCCGCGGACACGACGGTGCCCTGGATCACGAGGATGTCGAGGCCTGCCTCCAGAGCGCTCTCGTAGTACTTGCGGACCCGCTGCGGAGTGAGCGACGCCGCCGCCACCACGCCGTGCTCCTTGATCTCCCGGATCCGCTGCGCGATCAGGTGCTCCTTGATCGGCTCCGCGTAGATGCGCTGCATCTCCGTGGTGGCGAGCTCCTTGGGCTGCTCCGAGATCCGCTCGAGCTCCGCGTCCGGATCCTCGTAGCGGGTCCAGATTCCCTCGAGGTTCAGGACGCCGAGGCCGCCGAGCTTGCCGAGGATCCCTGCCGTCTCGGGCGACATGACGCCGTCCATTGCCGCGGCGAGCAGGGGCAGCTCGAGCCTGTACGGGCCGACCATCGAGGTGATGTCGATGTCGTCCGGATCGCGCGTGCGCCGTGAGGGCACGATCGCGATGTCATCGAAGCCATATGCGCGGCGGCCCTTCTTGCCGCGGCCAATCTCAACTTCCATTCGCGGATCCTAGGTTCGATGGCGGACGAACAGCGAGCGTACCAACCTCGTCGCTGCGCGGCGGGCAGCGCCCGCCGCTCGCGCACGGCACGTCAGCCAACCGTCAATGCGGGCGTCTCCAGCTGCTCCACGCGCACGTCCGGAACGAGGCGCTCCACCTCGCGCTGCTCCACGACGCCCGCGCCGAAATGCTGGGTCGACTCGGCCCCGCAGGCCACGGCGAAGCGCAGGCATTCCTCCACGTCGCGGCCGCCGTAGCGCGCCGCCACGAAGCCGGCGAGGAACGCGTCTCCCGACCCCACGGACGAGACCGGCTCGACCGGCTCGAGCGTGGCCCTGTAGAGGGAGCGATCGGCGCCCTCGCCGAGCATGGCCAGGCACCCATCGGCCATGGTCATGATCGCCTCGCGCGCACCCAGCTCGACCATCTCGCCCACGGCCGTCCGCCGGTCCTCCTCGTCGGAGAACTCGTGCCCCACGAGGCCCTCGGCCTCGAGCTCGTTCGGGGTCACGATGTCCGGGCCCTTGCGCGTACCGACGCTCATCGGCTCGCCCTCGGAGTCGAGCACCATGATCACGTCGAGGCGCTTCATCTCCTCGATCAGCCGGCCGTAGAGGTCGGAGTCGACACCGCGCGGCAGGCTGCCGGACACCACACAAACGGCGGCGCCCTTTCCCAGGTAGAGGAGCTTGTCCACGAACAGCTCGAGCTCGCCCTCGGTCACGTGCGGGCCGTGCTCGTTGATCTCGGTCTGTTCGCCCGTCGTGGGATCCACGACGGCGATCGATGTGCGCGACTCCTCGCGGATGCGCACGAAGTCGTTGAGGATGCCCTCCTCGGTGAGGTGCTCGACGATGCGTGTGCCCGTCGGCCCGCCCGCCACGCCCGTGGCGATCACCGGCTGGCCGAGCGCGCGCAGCGCACGGGCCACGTTCACGCCCTTGCCGCCCGCCATCGCGGTCTGCTCGACGGCACGGTGGCGGTGGCCGAGCCGGAAGTTCGGCACCGCGAGCGTCTTGTCGATGGCGGCGTTGAGGGTGACGGTGATGATCATCGGACGATCCGTATCCGCACGCCGAGCCTCACGAGGGCGAGCACGGCGGCGACGACGATGGCGACGAGAATAAGCAAGGTCAAGGGGATCCCAAGCCACGATAGGAGCACCCGCAATGTCCCCGCTCCGGGGACTTCCTCAGCCGTGACAAGCGCCACGCGCCGCACCGGTCTCCCATCAAGCAGCACTGTCACGGTACCGACTCGGGCTCCGGCGGTGAGTGGCCCCCTCACCTCGTCGGGAGCATTGGTGCGCCGACGGACGCGCTGGCCGTCACGAATGGTGAGGACCGCCCCCCGGCGTGGAACCAGGCGGGCACTGCCGTCGTGGTACTCGATGTCCGCGCGGGCGACCATCCGCCGAGGGTCGAGCACGCGCACGCGGTGGAAGCGGCCGAGCCCCCAGCGCAGCAGGGTGAGCGTCTCCGAGTTGCGTGCCGCCTCGCTGGGCTCGCCGAGCACAACGCTGATCACACGCGCGCCGGTCGGCCCTTCCGCGGACCCCACGAGCACGTTGCCGGCCTCCGCCGTGTAGCCCGTCTTCACGCCGCTCACCCAGGGATAGGCCGCAATCAGGTCGTTGCGGTTCCCGACCACGCGCGGTCGCAGCCCCGAGTCGAGCTCGGCCGCCGGCATGTCCACGATCCTGGCGAAGCGGGGGCGCTGCAGCAGCACGCGCGCCAGGGTCGCCAGGTCCCCGGCCGAGGAGTAGTTGCCGGCCTCGTCCAGCCCGATCGGGTTGGCGTAGCTCGTGTGCTCGAGCCCGAGCTCTGCGGCCCGGGCGTTCATCTCCTCGACGAAGGCCTCGCGCGAGCCTGATACCCCCTCCGCCAGGGTCACGGCAGCGTCGTTGGCGCTCTCGAGCAGCAGCGCCTCGAGCAGGTCGTTCACGGTCATCCGCTCGCCCTCGCGCAGGTTGATGCGCGACTCCGCGGGCAGCGCGTTGTAGGCCGGGGCCGTGAAGACGTCGCTCGGCCTGGCCCGCTCCAGCGCGAGCAGGGCGGTCATCAGCTTGGTGGTGCTCGCTATCGAGCGCTCGGAGTTCGGGTGCTTGGCGAACATCACCGTGCCGTCGCGGGCGTCGACGACGATCGCTGCCCGCGCATTCGGAACCGCGGGCGGGCGCTCCGCCGCGCCAGCGGGGGCCGGGGCCGCCGCACCGATCACAGCGGCCAGGGCGAGCGTGCGGCGTGAGAGCTTCACTCGCGCAGCTTGATCTTCTGGCCCGCGACCAGTGCCTGGGCGTCGATCTCGGGGTTCAGCTCCTGGAGCCGCTCGACCGTGGTCCCGGTCTCGGCGGCGATGCCGCTGAGCGTGTCGTTGACCTTGATCGTGTAGGTGGCGCGACGGGGTTGCTGTCGCCCGGCCGTCGTGGTCCGCTCGGTCGCGGCGGGCAGGTCGCTGGTGCGTGCGCTCGTGTCGCCGTTGTCATCGTCGCCGACGACGCCCGATCCGAACACGATGACGGCCACGACCACCGCGAAGGCAATCAGTGCCAGAGGCGCCAGCAGGCGAGCGAAACGTGGTCTTCCGTGATCGTGCATCTGGTGCCGTACCCCTCAACTCGGCACAGGTGAGAATAGGAGGGAAAGCGGCTCTCTGGGGACGATTGGGCGGATCCGCCCGCGCGCGGCCGTGCGCCTGGCGCGCTCCGTTAGAGCTCCCACGCGGCCGCGCGCAGCTCTTCAGCAGCCTCAGCGGCTGCCACGGCAGGCTCGCCGCCCCGCTCCGCGTGAGCGTTCACGATCGACCGCGAGGCCGTGACGAGGCCGGCCGCGGGATGTGGGGCAAAGGCGGGGCCAAGGTCCTCGACCCTGCCCCCCTGTGCCCCGACTCCGGGCAGCAGGAACACGGCGTGCGGCATCAGCTCCCGGAGGCGGACGAGGTGCTCCGGCCGGGTGGCGCCCGTGACCGCGCCGACCGTCGAGAGCCCGCACTGGCCGAGGCGTTCGCGACCCAGCTCGTGCACCAGCCGCGCCAGCCGCTCGTGCAGCGGCGGGTCGCCCTCGTCCTGGATCTCCGCCGCGCCCGGGTTCGACGTCCGAACTAGGACGAAGCACGCGGCGCCGGCCGCGGCGGCCGCCTCCACGAGCGGCTCGAGCGCGTCGCGCCCCAGGAGCGGGTTCGCGGTGAAGGCGTCGGCTCCCAGGCCCTGAACGGGGCCAAACGGGCCGGGCGTCTCGCCAACGAGCGCCTGTGCGTAGGCCCGGGCGGTCACGGGGACGTCGCCGCGCTTGCCGTCGGCCAGCACGAGCAGCCCGTGGTCACGCGCGATCGCGGTCACCTGCTCGAGCGCGTCCCAGCCGGGAGCACCAAGCCGCTCGAAGCAGGCGACCTGCGGCTTGACCGCCACGCAGGCAGGACCGGCCGCGACGATCGCCGCGCGGCAGTGCTCCGTGACGGCCTCTGCCGTGAGCGCCCGCGCGAGACGCCCAGCGTTCGGGTCTCCCCCGACCCGCTCCACGGCCTCTGGCCACAGTGCTGCCGGGTCGGGGTCGAGCCCGAGTACGACGCGACTGCGGCGCTCGTCCACGAGCGCCGCAAGCCGGTCGGCGAAATGCGGCGTCGAGCCCCCGGCAGTCAAGGACTCACCCGCCGGGCGACGAGTACTAGACGCCCTTTACTGCCTTCTTCAGCGCGGAGCCGGCGCTGAAGCGCGGCACCCTGCTGGCGGCGATCTGGATCTTCTCGCCGGTCTGGGGGTTTACGCCCTGGCGGGCGCTGCGGTCTGCCACGGTGAACTTCCCGAAACCGGTGAAGCTCACGTCTCCGCCGCGTCTCAGAACCTCCTCGATGGTCTCGAGAACGGCGTCCACGGCCTTGGCCGCCTCGCCCTTCCCAAGCCCGCTGTTCTCCGCGACGCGATCGACGAACTCGTTCTTCGTCACGACTTTCCTCCTTGCCGGGGGCAACTAACCGGGCTGAACGTAACAACGCACCCGGACGAAAGCAGCCCGGATTCCGCTCCTGGAGCGGAAAGGGCCGCTTATTCCGAGCCTTTCCGGGGCTCAGGAGCCCGAAACGGCCATTTCTGCCACCAAAATCGGAGGGGCGTTCACGCTGCCTCCAAACGGCACCCAGCGCCGATTGGAGCCCACGGAGCGCACCGCCTTCAGCATGGAAACGAGGTCGCTGGCGATGGTCAGCTCGCGCACGGGGGCCCCCAGCTCACCCCCTTCGATGAGCCTTCCCGTGGCCCCCACGGAGAAGGTCCCGGACACCGGGTTGACGCCCGAATGGAGGCCGGCCACGTCCGTGACGTAGAGCCCGTCACCCGCCAGGCGCGCAAGGCCGGCGAGGTCCTCCTCGCCCGGCTCGACCACGAGGTTGGTGGTCCCCACCGACGGCGGCGAGCGGTACGAGCCGCGGCTGGCACTGCCGGTGCTCGAGCGTCCCGCCTTGCGCGCGGTGCGCGAGTCGTAGAGGAAGCCGAGCAGCCGGCCGTCCTCGATCAGGCCGGTCCGGCGCGTGCTCACCCCCTCCCCGTCGAAGGGGGCGCTGGCCGGTCCCTCGGAGTCGGTGCCATCGTCGGCGAGCCGCAGGGCAGGGTCGGCCACCTCCTCGCCCTCGCGCCCGGCGAACAGCGAGCGCCCGCGCTGGACGGCGTCAGCGGAGAGCATCGATCCGATGAAGCCGATGAAGGAGGCGGCCACGAACGCGTCCAGAACGACCGGGCAGCGCCGGCTCTCCGGCTGGCGCGCGCCCACGAGCGCCAGTGCGCGGTCGGCGGCCTCGGCGCCGATGGCCTCGGGATCGAGCGCCCCCGGAGAGCGGCCCATGCCCACGCCGAGGCCGGTCATCAGGTCGGCGCCCTCGCCGGCGAAGGCGGACGCGTAGGACCACGCCTGCGTGGCCCTGTACGAGGCCGCGAAGCCGCGCGAATTCGCGAGCGCCACCGACCCGTCCGCGTCCGAGTAGACGGCGTTCTCGACCTGGGTGACCCCCTCGCGCGCCCGTGCTGCGCGCTCCACCTCGAGCGCGAGCTCCACGATCCGCTCGGTGGACCAGTCGGCCAGCTCGGGCGAGGCCAGGCCTTCCACCTCAGAGCTGCCGAGCTCGTCCGGTAGGCCCTCGAACTCGTCCTCGTCGGCCACCTCGGCGGCCTCGCGAGCCGCCAGGGCGACCTCGGCCACCCCGTCCTCGGAGAGGTCCGTGCCGTACGCGTAGCCGGAGCGGGTGCCCGAGAACGCGCGGACGCCGACCCCGCGGCCGCCGGCGTCGCTGAGGCTCTCGACCTCGCCGCCATACACGCGCACGCGCCGGCTGGTGGACTCCTCGGCCCACGCCTCGGCGTCGCTGGCGCCGGCGGACAGCGCGGCCTCGATGGCTCGTCCAGCGGCGTCCTCGAGCTTCACGCCGCGGTCCCGCCCACGGTCAGCTCGCGGATGCGCACGTGCGGCTGGCCCACGCCCGCCGGCACCGTCTGCCCGCCCTTCCCGCAGTAGCCCGTCGCGATGTCGAGGTCGTCGGCGATGCCGTCGATAGCCCGCAGGGCCTCGAGCCCGTTGCCGACCAACGTGGCGCCGCGCACCGGGGCGGTGACCCTGCCGCCCTCGATCAGGTAGCCCTCGGAGACGCCGAACACGAAGTCGCCGGTGGCCGGCTCCACCTGGCCGCCCCCGAACGAGACCGCGTAGAGGCCGCGCTCCACGCCGGCGATCAGATCGTCGGGCGTGGCGTCGCCGGGGGCGAAGAACGTGTTCGTCATGCGCGGGATCGGGAGGTGGCGGAAGGACTCGCGGCGCCCGTTGCCGGTCGACTTCACGCCGTCCTTGCGCGCCCGCAGCAGGTCGTAGAGGTAGGAGGTGAGCCGTCCGTCCTCGATCACCGTCGTCCTGCGCGTGGGCGTGCCCTCGTCGTCGATTCCCTCGCTGCCCCACGCATTCGTGCGGCTGCCGTCGTCGTAGGCGGTCACGAACGGCTCGGCGAGCTGGTCGCCGAGGCGGCCGGCGTACACGCTCGCATCCTTCTGAACGGCGTCGGCCTCGAGGCCGTGGCCGACCGCCTCGTGGAGCAGCACGCCGCCGAAGCCGTTGCCCACCACCACCGGGAGGCGTCCGGTGGGAGCGTCGACAGCGTCAAGAAGCGTGAGCGCGCGGCGCGTGGCCTTCTCCGCCACCGCCTCCGGATCGTCCTCGAGCAGCTCCCAGCCCGCGTGTCCGCCCCGCGTGTCGCTGCCGGTCTCCACGCGGCCGTCGCGGCGCGCGACGACCTGGGCGCTGAGGCGCACCCGCGTGCGATCGTCCACCGCTGCGCGGCCGTCGGATCCGAACACCTCGACCTGGCGGCGCGACTCGGCGTAGCCGATCCTCGCCTGCGTGACCTCCGGCCCGGCGGCGCGCGCCCGCTCGTCGCATGCGCGCAGGAGGTCAGCCTTGCGGACGGCCTCGACGTCGTCGGGGCGGGTGGCCACGGGGTGCTGCGTCGCCGGCTGGGCGGCGCGGAGCGCCGCGGGGTGGCGGGCGTCGCCGCGCACGGCCTCGGAGACCGACCCCGCCACGCGCAGCAGGTCCTCCTCGGCCAGGCCGTCAACGTAGCCGTAGTAGGTCGAATCGCCCTGCACGACCCGCACGCAGGCGCCCCGCTCGCGGCCGCCCTGGGGACGCTCGACGCGCCCGTCGTCGAGCGAGAGCGCGAAACCGCGCCGGGCCTCGGCGTAGAGCTCGGCGATGTCGCCACCGCGCGCGAGCGCGCGATCGAGGACGCCGGCGGCCAGTTCGGGCTCGACCAGCGTCAACTCTCGCGTTCCTCGACGCGCGCGACCATCTGCTCGGCGAGTTCCATGATGCGCGCGTGTCCGCGGGCCTCCGGCTGCACGAGCCGTGCGTAGCCGGCCGGGTCGTACACGAGCACCCGCGGCTCGCGCTCGCGCTGCATGCGCCTGACCGTCGCCGCGACCCCCTCCGCGAGCCCGGCCGCACGCGAGATCGGTCCCTTGCGCTTCTCCTTCACTCGCCCAGCTCCGGCATCGGCAGCTCCTCCGCGGCGAACTCCTCGTTCGCTGGACGGGCGACCCTCTCTTCCGCGGACTGCGAGCGCCGGATCGGCGGACCGCCCTCGAGCTCGCCAAGCACCGCCCTCAGGTCGTAGAGCAAGAGCGACGAGAGCGCCCCTCGCTTGGCCACCGCCGCGAGCGTCCAGCGTGGGGTTCGCGAGGCGAACACCACTCCGCCCGGCACCTGGACCTCCACCTGCTCGGGCGGCTCGGCGTCCCAGTCGCGCGTGGCGCGGTCCACCTCCTCGAAGAGCTGGCGAGCGAGCTCGCTGAGCGCACGTGCGTGCTCGCTACCGTCGCCGCCCGCGCCGACGAGCGACCCCGCGGCATCGAGCAGAACCGCGGCGCGCACGTCGGTCGACAGCTCGCAGAGACTGTCCGCGGCTCGCTCCGGAGTGAGCGTGTCGGCCATCGTCGTCAGAATAGACACGTGCCTCTTGCGCGAATCTCCTGGCTGGCCACGGTCGGCATCTGCCTGATCGCCGCCCTGCTGCTGCTGCTGAACGGCTACTACGGCTATGCGGGCGTGCTGCTGGCCGTCGGCGCCGCCGCGGCCGTGAACCTGATCTAGGGAGCCTCGGCCCCCAGGGGCTCGGTGTGCACGATCACGTCGGCCAGCCCGGGGCAGCGCTCGCGCACGGCCTCCTCGATCGCGCCCGCGTGCTGGTGGGCGGAGGGCAGCGGCTGGTCGCCCGGCAGGCTCACCGTCACCAGCGCCACGCGGCCCTGCTCGCCGTCGCGGAAGCTCACCGCCAGCGGCGATGACCCGGTGAAGCGCCGCACCGCCGACTCGATGGCCTCGCGCTCCACGGCGGTCTCGTCGGTGTCCGGGGAGCGCGCCCAGTCGGTGCGCGCGAGCGGCTCGATGTGAGTGTGCACGTAGCTCACCTCGGGCACCTCCTCGCACACCCGCTGCTCCAGCCGCTCGACCGCGTCGTGCGCCTGCTCGAGCGACAGGTCGCGCGGCAGCTTCACGTGCAGCGACAGCTCGTAGCCGTCGGGAAGGCGCATCACGCGCACGTTGTGAACCTCGCGCACCTCCGGGATCGCGCTCGCGGCCGCCGTGGCGCGCTCGCGCACGTTGCCCTCGGCATCCGAGGGCTCCACATGCACGACCACGTCGGCGCCGCCGAGGGCGCGCTCCACCCGCTCCTCGATGTCGTCGGCGATGGCGTGGGCCTGGCTCACGCCGGTGTCGAGCGGCACGCCCACCACGATGTCGACAAAGTGGCGGCCGGCCGCGTGGCGCACGCGTACCCGCCGCACCTCAACCGTTTCGTCGAGCTCGGCCAGGGCCTCCTGGATGCGCTCGTCGGCGTCCGGTCCACTGCGGTCCATGAGCACGTCCACCGACTGCTTGGCGAGCCGCAGCGCCGCCATAACCACCAGCACCGCCACGAAGAGCGCGGCCACGGAGTCCGCCCAGCGCTCGCCGGCCGACACGAACACGAGGCCGACGAGCACGGCGAACGAGCCGGCGAGATCGGACGCGAAGTGCAGCGCGTTGGCCGCCAGGGCCGGCGAGTGGTAGCGCCGCGACGCCCGGTAGCTGATGCTTGCCCGCGAGGCGTCCACGGCGATCACGACGGCGAGGACGGCGAACGCCCACCAGGTCACGTCGATCTCGTGGCCGCCGCCGTCGATCAGCCGCTCCAGCGAGGCGACTCCGATGAACAGCGACACCAGCATCAGGAACGCGCTCTCCCCGAGCGCGGCGAGCTGCTCGGCCTTGCCGTGGCCGAACTGGTGGTCTCGATCGGGCGGGCGCACCGCCACCTGCACCGCGAACAGCGTGAGCAGCGCCGCCACCAGGTCCGTGCCGGAGTGGGCCGCCTCGGCCACGAACGCGAGCGACCCGGTCACGAGCCCGGTGACGAGCTTCACCGCGACCAGGAAGATCGCGGCGCCGACGCTCACCAAGGCCGTGCGGCGGCGCGCGTGGGCGTCGGCCAGCTCGTCGGCCTCTCTCTCCGCGACCACGCTCACCGGGTCCCTCCCCGGCCGCGGCGCTCGCCCAGGCCACCGAGGAGCGAGCGCAGCGGGCCGGCCGGCCGCTCGGCCTCCTCCGCGTTGACCAGTCGCAGCACCAGCGCGCGCGCAGCGCGACCGCGATGGCTGATCGCGTCCTTCTCCAGAGGAGTCAGCTCGGCCATGGTCCGCTCGTCGCCGGGGTAGTCGTCAGGCACGAAGGCGGGGTCGTAGCCGAAGCCGCCATCCCCGCGGGGTTCGAGCGCAAGCTGCCCCTCGCAGCGCCCGTGCACGATCTCCTCGCGACCGCCCGGCTCCACGTATGCCAGCGCACACACGTATGCGACTCTGCGATCGCCGTCCGCCGGGACCTCGCTGAGCAGCTTCGCCAAGTTCTCCTCATCGCTGGCGCCCTCTCCCGCGTAGCGGGCGGACCATACCCCCGGCGCGCCGCGAAGCGCGGCCGCCTCGATGCCGGAGTCGTCCGCCACCGCGGCGCGTCCCGTGGAGGCCGCCGCCGCGCGCGCCTTGGCGAGCGCGTTGTCCGCGAACGTGGTTCCGGTTTCCGGCGGCAGCGTCAAGTCGTCCGGAAGCGGATCGAGCTCGTACGGGCGCATGAGCTCCGAGAGCTCGCGCAGCTTGTGGTCGTTGCGGGTGGCGAGGACGAGCCGCACGGCTCAGCCGGCCGCTGCGGCCGCCACGGCCTGCTCCTGAGCGGCGCGCAGCTCGGTGATCCCGTCGGCCGCCAGGGCGAGCAGGTCGTCGAGCGAGGCGCGCGAGAGCGGCGTGCGCTCCGCGGTGGCCTGCACCTCGACGAGGCCACCGTCGCCGGTCATCACCACGTTGGCGTCCACCTCGGCGGTGGAGTCCTCGGAGTAGTCGAGGTCGAGCAGCGCGCGGCCGTCCACCATCCCCGCGGACACCGCGGCCACCGACTGGGTGAGCGGCATCGCGGCGAGCTTGCCCTCCGCCATCACGCGGCGCAGCGCCAGCTCGAGCGCCACGTAGCCGCCCGTGATCGCCAGGCAGCGCGTGCCGCCGTCGGCCTCGAGCACGTCGCAGTCGACCCAGACGGTGCGCTCGCCGAGCGCCTCGAAGTCCACGATCCCGCGCAGCGAGCGGCCGATCAGGCGCTGGATCTCGACCGTGCGACCGTCGGGACGCCCCCTCGACACGTCGCGCTGCTTGCGCTCTCCTGTCGAGGCCGGGAGCATCGAGTACTCGGCGGTGACCCAGCCGCGGCCCTTGCCGGCCATCCAGCGCGGGACGGACTCGTCGACGCTCGCCGTGCAGATCACGCGCGTGCCGCCGGCCTCGATCAGCGCCGAGCCCGTGGCGCTGCGCACGAACCCGGGAGTGATCACGACCTCGCGGAGCTCTGCGGGCGAGCGCCCGTCGTTGCGAGGGCCGCTCATGCGGCGCTCTTCTCGGCCAGCCCCACGTCCACGTGCTCCACGGCATCGATGGGCAGCTGAAGGAATCGAGTCCCGAGCCGGCGGAACCCGTCGGGATCGCCCGGTGGCGAGGAAGCGGTAACTGCCACGACGATCGGCGTCCTGGGCCACCCCCGCATCGTGCAGCCGGACATCGACCTCGGAGGCGATCGCCTCGCCCGAGCTCACGATCGAGACTCCGCGGCCGAGCGCGCGCTGGAGCACGGGCCGGACCAGCGGATAGTGCGTGCAGCCGAGGATCACGGTGTCGACGCCCGCCTGCCTCAGCGGGCGGCAGAGACCCTCGACGCAGCTCACCACGCGCGAATCCACCTCGCCGCCCTCCTGGATCAGGGGCGCGAGCTCGGCGGACGCCACGGCGTGCAGCTCGGCCTCCGGTGCCGCCTCGGCGAGCGCGCGGGCGTAGGCGCCGCTGGCCACGGTGGCCGGCGTGGCGATCAGGCCCACGCGCCCGTTGACGGTGGCAGCGGCAGCGAGCCGCGACTCGGGCGTGACCACACCCACCACCGGCAGGCGGCCCTCGAGCTCCTCGCGGAGCGCGGGCAGCGCCGCCGCGGTGGCGGAGTTGCAGGCCACCACGAGCAGCTTCGCGCCGCGCTCGAGCAGGATGCCCGCGAGCTCGCGAGCGAAGCCGAGCAGCTCATCCGCGCTGCGGTCGCCATACGGGAAGCGGGCCGTGTCGCCGAGGTAGAGGAAGTCCTCGTGCGGAAGCGACACGAGGCACTCGTGCAGGACGGTGAGCCCGCCGACTCCGGAGTCGAAGACGGCGACGGGAAGCGAACGGTCAGGGGCCGCCATGGGCGCCTATGGTGGCACGCGCGGCGGGCAGCCCCCGCAGCCGGGGGAAGCTCGTTACGAAACGTCCCAATATGGGACGCAACGTGTTGAGCTTCCGCCGGAGCCGCCGATCGCGGGCCGACCGTCGGTGGCGGGCTGCGCCCGAGCGGCGCGCTCAGAACTGCACCTTGCGCACCGCCTCCTTGATCTTGCCGATGATGATGTCGCCGAGCTCCTTGCCCTCGTCGGTCTTGAAGCCCTTCATGGCGGCTACCACGCCTGCCATGACGAGTGCCACGAGCAGGATCAGCGCGACGTACTCGACGGTGCCCTGCCCCCGGGCGCCGACGAGCTCGGCGTGAATGCGTCCGAACAGGCGATACATGTGAGTCCTCCCCTTTAGTGCTGGCCGTTGGGGCCATGCTGCGGAGGAAAGACAGACCGCTCTAGACGCGACCGTCACAACGCCCTGACATCATCCGCGCCGTGTGCGGGATCGGAGCAATCCTCGATCCGGCCGGCACGTCGGGCCAGCACGCGGCGGAGCGGATGGTCGAGGCGCTGCGCCACCGCGGTCCGGATGGCGAGGCGCTGAGGCGCATCGGGCCGCTCGCGCTGGCTCACACCCGGCTGGCCATCATCGACGTCGCGGGCGGCGACCAGCCGCTCGATTCCGAGGACGGCCGCGTGACCGCGATCGTGAACGGCGAGATCTACAACCACCGCGAGCTGCGCAAGGGCCTCGAGGCACGCGGCCACCGCTGGGCGACGAACTCGGACAGCGAGGTGATCGTGCACGCCTACGAGGAGCACGGCCTCGACTGCGTCCGGCAGCTCAACGGCATCTTCGCCTTCGCCCTCTGGGATGAGCGCGAGAAGCGGCTCGTGGCCGCCCGCGACGCCTTCGGCGTGAAGCCGCTCTACTGGTGGAGCGACGGGCGGCGAGTGGCGCTCGCGTCCGAGATCGGCGCGCTGCTCGCCGCCGGCCTGGTGGAGCCGCGCGTCGACCGGACCGCGCTCGACCATTACCTCGCCTGCCGCTTCGTGCCCTCGCCGCGAACGCTCTTCGAGGGCGTCAAGAAGCTGCCGCCGGCGTCGCTGCTCGTGGCAGAGGAGAACGGGAGTCCGCGGGTGACCAGCTGGCGAGAAGCGCCCGGCGCGTCGCTGAGCGGGACGGACGACGACGACCTCGCTGCCGAGCTCGCCGAGCGCTTCACCGACGCGGTCGAGCGCCAGATGATGTCCGACGTCCCCTACGGCGCCTTCCTCTCGGGCGGTGTGGACAGCGCCGGCGCGGTGGCGGCCATGAAGCTGCGAGCAGAGGCCCCGCCCACCACCTTCACGATCGGCTTCCCCGGCCACGGCGACGCAGTCGACGAGCGCGGGCTCGCGTCCGAGTCGGCGCGCATCATCGGCACCCAGCACCACGACACCGCGATGCGCGAGACCGACTTCCTCACGGAGCTCGCGCGCACCATGCCGCGGCTCGAGGAGCCCTGCGGCATTCCGAGCGCTCCCGCTCTGCTCCAGCTCTCGCGGTTCGCCGCGGAGCACGTGAAGGTTGTGCTCGCAGGCCAGGGGGCCGACGAGCCCCACGGTGGCTACGGGCGCCACCAGGCCGCCGCGCTGCTGCGGCCGCTGCGGCTCGTGCCCACCGCGGCGGCGTCCCCCGCGGCCCGGCTCGCGCGGGCGCTCCCGCGTGCGGCGAGCGCGCGCCGGCTCGCCCACCTGCTGGGCGGCCGCGGCGACGAGCAGCGACTCCTGCGCCTGGTGGAGATCACGGACGCCGAGGCCCGCACCGCGCTGGTGGGCCGCGCGGCCGGCCAGCTCGGCGAGGCCGAGCACGAGCGCCTCACCACCGCCCGCGAGATCCTCGGCGACGTGGCCGGCCGCGGCCTGCTCGAGCAGGCCCTCTACATCGACACGCACATGTTCCTGCCCGACGGGATCCTGCTCTGCAACGACAAGATGTCGATGGCCGCGGGCCTCGAGCTGCGCGTGCCGTTCCTCGACCTGGAGCTGATGCGCTTCGTCGAGCGTGTGCCCGCCACCCGCAGGGTGCGGCCTGGTCGCCCGAAGCGCCTGCACAAGCGCGCGATGTCGAGGCTGCTCCCACCCGAGATCGTGAACCGCAAGAAGCACGGCTTCGCCACCCCCTACGACGACTGGCTGCGCGCATCGCTCGGGCGCGAGGTGGTGAGCCGCTACGCGCCGGGCTCGGCGCTCGCGGACCTGATCGACCCGGCGGCGGCCGCCCGGCTCGTGGACGAGCACCGGCGCGGAAAAGCTGACCACAAGGCCGTTCTCTACTGCCTGCTCGAGCTGTCCGAGTGGCACGGAGCCTTCGTCGAGGCGCGGGAGCCGCTGCCCGCGTGAAGCGCCTGCTGTACGTGCACAGCCGCAAGGCGAGCTTCGTGGCGATCGACCGGGAGATCCTCGCCGAGCGCTACGAGGTCGAGGACCTCTTCCAGCCCGGCCGGGTGCCGAACCCGCTGCGCGTGCTCCGCGGAGTGCTGCGCGCGGACGTGGTCTTCGGCTGGTTCGCCTCGTGGCACACGTTCTTTCCAATCACGCTTGCGTGGATGCTGCGCAAGCCCTCGGTCCTCATCATCGGCGGCTTCGACACGGCGAACATGCCCGACATCGGCTACGGCTACCAGCAGGGAGGGCTGCGCCGCCTCGCGAGCCGCTGGATCATGCGCCGGGCGACGCGGCTCGCCACGCACTCCGAGTACACGCTCCAGGAGATCGAGCGCAACACTCCGATCCCGCCGGCCCGTGTGCGCGTCATCCACCTCGGAGTGCCCGACCCCTTCGGCGAGGCGCCGCCGGTCAAGGAGCGAGAGGCGCTGACCGTGGGCGCCATCGACCACACCACGCTCGTGCAGAAGGGTCAGCTGCCGTTCGTGGAGGCCGCGAAGCGGCTGCCCGACGTGCGCTTCACGTTCGCGGGCAAGTGGCTCGACGACTCGGTCGAGCAGCTGCGCGCGCGTGCCGGGGAGAACGTGGAGTTCACCGGCTGGCTCTCCGACGACGACCTGCACGCGACCTACCGGCGCGCGGCCGTCTACGTGCAGGCCTCGCGCCACGAGGGCTTCGGCCTGGCGGTGGCGGAGGCGATGCTCGCGGGCTGCGTGCCCGTGGTGATGAACGTGACCGCGATGCCCGAGGTGGTGGGCGACGCCGGCGTGCTGATCGAGTCGCAGGAGCCCGAGGAGGTCGCGGACGGCGTGCGGCGCGCGCTCGAGCTGGGACCCGACGCGGCCCGGCGCGCGCGTGAGCGCATCCTCACGGCGTTCCCGATGTCCCTCCGTCGTGATCGCATTCTGAAAGTGGTGGAAGATGCCGTCGATGGCTGACCTGCGCATGTGGCGGGACCTGCGCCTGAAGCGGCGCGAGCGCGAGGCGATGCTGCTCGATCTCGGCGCGCTCGTCTACGAGCTCCACCGGCTCGGAAGGCGGGCGCCGGAGCTGCTTCAGGACAAGGCGGTCGAGCTCGGCAAGGTGGACCGCGAGGTGCGGGCGCTCGAGGACGCGCTCGACGGCCGGTGACCGACGCCAGCTGCCAAGACTGCGGCGAGCCGGTCGACAGCCGCCAGCTCGTGTGCCTCAACTGCGGGGCGCGCGTGGCGCTGCGGGAGCCCACCTCGTGGGCGCGGGAGCCGGTCACGGCCGTGGCGGCGGTGCTCGTGGTGGTGATCGTGATCGGCGCAGGGCTGTTCGGATTCGCGATCTCGGAGCTCACGAGCGATGACGGCGACGAACCCGCCCGGGCCGCCGCGACGACGTCCACCTCCGAGCCCGCGCGCGACGCGCCGGCCGTGGTGTCCGGCGGTGAGCAGCCGGCACGTACCGCGGAGGAGCCACAACCGGACCGCGTGCCCGGCTGGCCCCAGGGCCTCAGCGCTCACACGGTGGTTCTCCTGAGCTCAGGCGATCGCGCGGCCGCGATGAATGCGGCGAAGGAGGCCCGCGCCAGCGGACTCGAGGCCGGGCTGATCCGCTCGGAGCCATACGACCTCGGAACGGGCCTCTGGATCGTCTTCTCGGGGCAGTTCACCACGCCCGAGGGCGCCACGCGGCAGGCCGCCCAGCTCGCCGACCGCTACCCCGGCGCCTACCCGCAGCGCGTTCAGAGGTCCCAGTAGCGACCGAGCAGCTCGGCGGCCTCGTCGGCCAGCGGATGGCGTGCGACCTCGGGCTGCGGTGGCTCAGCGGACAGCGCCGCCATCGTCTCCGCGACCGAGTCGGCCAGCGCAGCGAGGTCGTAGCCACCCTCGAGCACGGCACCCACCGGCGCCCCAACCTCGTCGCCGAGCGCGCGCATGCGATTCGCCATGCTCGCGAACGACGCCGTCTCGAGCGCGAGCCCGCCGAGCGGATCGTCGCGGTGCGCGTCGTAGCCCGCCGAGATCAGGATCAGGTCCGGCCGGTACTGGCGGCCAACGGGCATCACGATGTGCTCGATCAGTGAGAGGAAGGCGTCCTCGCCGGTTCCGCCCGGCACGGGCAGGTTGATCGAGTAGCCCTCCCCCTCACCCTCGCCGACGTCGTCGAGCGGCCCCGTGCCAGGCCAGAACGGGAACTGGTGGATGCTCACGAACAGCACCGCGCGGGAGTCGTGGAAGATCGCGTTGGTGCCGTTGCCGTGGTGCACGTCCCAGTCGAGCACAAGCACCCGCTCCGCACCGAGCGAGTCCAGCGCGTGGCGCGCCGCGACGGCCACGTTCGCGAACAGGCAGAAGCCCAGCGCCCGCTCCCACTCGGCGTGGTGCCCGGGCGGGCGAAGCGCGGAGAAGCCGGTGCGCTCGCCGCCCGCGAGCAGCGCCTCGGCCAGCGCGCACGCGCCACCCGCCGCGCGCAGCGCCGCCTCGTACGTGCCGGGGCTGGTGGGCGTGTCCATGTCGAACGCCTCGCCGCGGGCGCTCATGTCGCGTACCAGCGCCACGTATTCCGCCGGGTGCACGCGCAGCAGCTGCTCCTCGCTGGCCGCCGGCGCCTCGCGCGGCTCCCAGCCAAGCCAGTCGCGGCTCTCGAGCTCCGCCTCGATCGCCCGGATCCGGTCCGCACGCTCGGGGTGCCCGTGGCCGGTGTCGTGCTCGAGCGAGGCCGGGTGGCGGAAGAACGGCGGCATGCGCGCCGGTACGGTACCTGCGCGCCGTGGACGAGCCTCTCCGCACCGACGTCGCAGTTGTTGGCGCCGGCGCCGCCGGCCTCTATGCGGCGCTCGTGGCAGCCGAGCAGGGGGCGAGCGTCGCGCTCGTGAGCCGCTCGCCGCTGGCGCAGACCGCGAGCTACTGGGCGCAGGGCGGGATCGCCGCGGCGCTGGCCGCGGACGACTCACCCACGCAGCACGCCGAGGACACGCTCGCCGCCGGCCGCGACGCCGCCCGCGAGAGCGCGGTGCAGGTGCTGTGCGAGGAGTCGCCCGAGCGCGTGCGCGACCTTCAGGAGCTCGGCGTCCAGTTCGACGCCGACCGTGGTGGCAACCTCGCGCTCGGGCTCGAGGGCGGGCACTCGCGGCGCAGGATCGTCCACGCGGGCGGCGCCGCCACCGGACGGCGCATCACGCGCGCACTGTCGGCGCTCGCGGCCACGCACGAGCGCGTGCGGGTGCTCGAGCCGCTCGCCGCCACCGCGATCGCCGTCGACGACGGCCGCTGCACCGGGCTCACGCTGCACTCGCGCGACGGCGCCCGGCTCGCGCTCTCCGCGCGGGCGCTGATCCTCGCCAC
Organism: uncultured Thermoleophilaceae bacterium; assembly: GCA_963837445.1. Taxonomy (GTDB): domain Bacteria; phylum Actinomycetota; class Thermoleophilia; order Solirubrobacterales; family Thermoleophilaceae; genus JACVRW01. Next base: position 72,633 of record CAWINK010000022.1, read on the forward strand.
CGGCGGCATGGCCGCCCTCTGGCAGCGCACCACCAACCCGCGCGGCGCGCTCGGGTCCGGACTCGGCCTCGCGAGCGCGGCGGGCGCGGAGCTGGCCGACCTCGAGTTCACGCAGTTCCACCCGACCGCGCTGCGGCTCGACGGGCCGCGCGACGGCTTCCTCGTGACGGAGGCGGTTCGCGGCGAGGGCGCGCTCCTGTTCGACCACCAGGGCGAGCGCTTCGTGGACGAGCTGGCGCCACGCGACGAGGTGGCGCTCGCCATCCACACGGAGCTCGAGCGGACCGGCGAGCCGGCCGTCTGGCTCGACATGCGAGCGGTGGACGTGGAGCGCTTCCCCAACATCGCCGCCGCCCTATCGGAGGTCGGGCTCGACCCCACCCGTCACCTGATCCCGGTGGCCCCCGCCGCGCACTACACGATGGGCGGGATCGCCACCGACCTCGATGGGCGCTCGTCGCTCGCCGGCCTGTACGCGGTCGGCGAGTGCGCGTGCACCGGCCTGCACGGAGCGAACCGGCTGGCGTCGAACTCGCTGGCCGAGTGCGTCGTGTTCGCGCGCCGCGCCGCGCTCGCCGCAACGGCGGAGGCGCCGCCCGGCGGCGCAGCCGAGCCGGCAGGGCCCGATGCGCCATCCAAGCCCGGCGAACCCACGCGCGCCGCGCTCTGGCGCCACGCCGGGCTGCGCCGCGACGCCGCCGGCCTCAGCGAGCTGCTCGAGGACCCCTACCCGCTCGCGAGGGCCATCGGCGCCGCCTGCCTCGCCCGCGAGGAGAGCCGTGGGGCGCACCAGCGCAGCGACCATCCGGACACCGACCGCTCGCTCGACCTCATGCATACGCTGGTGGAGGAGGACGCCGCGCCCAGGTTCGAGCGATGGAAGTAACCACCCACACCCTGTTCCGGGAGGCCATGACCCACCTGGCCTCGGGCGTGGCTGTGATCACGGCCCGCCGCGCGGACGGCGCCCCCTGCGGCATCGCCGCCACGTCGCTCACCTCCTACAGCGCGCACCCGCCGTCGCTGCTCGTCTCGGTGTGGCACGAGTCCCGCTGCCACGACGCGCTCGCCACCAGCGGGCACTTCGGCGTCCACCTGCTGAAGAGCGACGAGCTCGCGCTGGCCCAGCGCTTCGCCGACCGCGAGCTCGAGGACAAGTTCGACGGGCTCGACTGGGGCTGGGATGACGACGTCCCCGAGCTTCGGGGCACGCTCGCCTACCTCCGCTGCACGCGCGCGGAGAACTTCGTCAGGTACGACCACACCGTCCTGATCGGCGACCTCGAGGGCGGCCGCCTCGAGGAGGGCGAACCGCTCGTCTACGCCCGCCGGCGCATGGACTGGCTCATGCAGCCGATGGAATAACTCAAAGGCTCGCAGCCACCGGCTGCTCGCCGGACGACGGAAGACCCATCCCGATCACCTTCAGGCGCCGGGTGAGCGCGCTGTACGCGAACTCTGCCTGCTCCTGCGAGGTGTAGCCGAAGAACTCGTAGTCGTCGCCGAGCTCGTAGCCCTTGGGCACGAGCACTCCGGCGGCCAGCGGCAGCAGCTCGTTGAGCGTCTCCTGCACGCGCGTCCGGTAGCGCTCCTCGCCGCACTTCTGCTGGAGGAACCAGGTGCCGTAGGCCACGTGCCGGTGCTCGTCGCGGGCGATGTTCGCGAAGCCCTCCGCGAAGCCCGGCAGCAGGTCGTTCTTCTCGTAGTAGTCGAGCATGAAGTGCTGGCCGGTGAGCGCCAGCGTTCCCTCGATGACCATGTGGTAGTTGGTGATGAAGGCGACCTTCGCGTCCATGTCGCTCGGGTCGGCGATCAAACGCTCGCCCATCTTCACGAGGCGATCGTCGAACAGCTCGACGAAGGCGTCCGTCACGTCGGAGCGCGACGCCGCGAGCCGCTCCTTGATGCCGCCGTCGATGCCGGCCACCTCGCGGAACCAGCGGTCGAAGAACTGCATGTGGCGCGCCTCGTCCACCTGCTGGGTAGTGAGGAACGCCTCCTCCTGCTCGTCCTCGTAGGCCATCACGAGGCCGGAGAACTGCGTGGTCACGCGCTCCTCGCCGACGAAGAACGAGCTCAGCCCCCAGAGGTGCTCCTCCTTGTCCTCTTCGGACAGCTCGGCCCACTGCTCCTTGTCGCGCTCGAGGTCGATCGCCTGCGACTGCCACTGCTGCCGCTCCCAGAGCTCGTAGAGCTGCTGCGGCTCCATTAGTTGAAGCGTGCGATTGAGGTACGCGTCGTCCGTGATCGTGGCGACGTCGCCCTGGCTGGTGAGGTCGAGGAGTGAGGGCATGCCGCGGATCGTAACCGGGTGTTTGCACGGTATGCCAGCGGGGGAAAGGCAGAGAGCTGACCAGGTGTTCAGCGGCTTAACACCAAGTTAATACAACGCACGTTGCGGGGTTGAGGGATTTTTCCAGTGCGGCACGGCCGCTTGCACAGGGGGTAAATGGAGGATGTACCAGTTCAGTCGCTCGATATTTCGAGAGCTGGCGCCCGAGGTAGTTCCCTGCCGAGGCGAGGATGTTTGCGAGACGCGCATGCGCTTCCTGCGCGCCTGCGAGACGTCGATGGAGCGTCTCGCCATGGATCGGCACTACTTCGCGAAGCCGGTCCGCACGCTTTTCAACGACGTGCGGCACTTCTTCCCGATCGGGGAGCAGCTGCGGGTCTACAGGGTGTGCGAGGAACACATGACGATGGCCACCGAGTTCGTCGACAGCCAGCTGCGCACGGGCATGACCTTCGACGGCAGCCCGGTCTGCTGCCACGCGAGCACGCGCCGGGGCACGGCATGCGCGCGCGTTCCGCTGCCGGGCAGCAAGTACTGCCCGTCGCACAAGCATCTCGACGAGGAGTTCGAGGTCGCAGCAGCCGCTTGAGGGCTTGAGGCCATAGCGTCCAGCCCGTGATCCTCGGGGTGGACGTCGGCGGCACCTTCACCGACGCCGCCCTGCTCACGGGCGACCGCCTCGTCACCGGCAAGTCGCCGACCACGCCGGGCGATCAGTCGCAGGGCGTGATGGACGCGGTCCACGAGGCGCTCGGCGCCGCCGGCGCCGCACCCGGCCACGTGGAGCGCTTCGTGCACGGGATGACCGTCGGCACGAACGCGCTGCTGGAGGGGCGAGTGGCGCGCACCGCATTGCTCGCCACCGAGGGGTTCACGGACCTGGAGGAGCTCGGCCGCCAGGCGCGCCCCGAGCTCTACCGGCTCTGCGCTGGCCATCCTCCCCCGCTCGTGCCGGCCGAGCTGCGCGTGCCGGTGCCCGAGCGCGTCGGTCCCGAGGGCGTGCTGCGGCCGCTCGACGAGGACGGCCTGCGTGCGGCGCTCGAGGGCCTGGATGTGGAGGCGGCGGCGGTGTGCCTCCTGTGGGGCTTTCGCCATCCGGAGCACGAGCGGCGCGCCGCCGAGCTGCTCGAGGAGGCGCTGCCGGGCGTCCACGTGTCCAGCTCGCACGAGACCGCGGGCGTCTTCCGCGAGTACGAGCGCTGCGCCACCACGATCGTCGACGCCGCCCTCTCGCCGCTCCTGCGCGGCTACCTGGAGCGACTCACCGAGCGGGCACGCCAAGCCGGGCTGCCCGAGCCCGAGGTGATGCTCTCGAGCGGCGGCACGGCCAGCGCGGCCACCGCCGCTCGGCACGCGTCGTGGACCGTGCTGTCGGGCCCGGCCGGCGGCGCGGTGGGCGCCGCGCGCATGGCCCGCACGGACCGTACGCGCATCGGTGCGCCGCGGGCCGAGCCCGCGGCTTCCGCCATAGGTTTGGACATGGGCGGCACCTCGTGCGACGTGTCGCTGATCGTGGACGGCGCCGCCGCGGTCGGAACCGGCCGCGAGGTCGGTGGCCGCGCGCTGGCGCTGCCGATGGTGGACGTGCACACCGTGGGCGCCGGTGGCGGCTCGATCGCGTGGCGCGACGCGGGCGGAGCGCTGCGCGTGGGCCCGCGCTCGGCGGGGGCCGACCCCGGCCCCGCCTGTTACGGGCGCGGCGGCGAGCGCCCCACGGTCACGGACGCCAACCTGCTGCTCGGCCACCTGGACGAGGGCTCGCCGCTCGCGGGCGGGGTGCGCCTCGACCGCGCCGCGGCGGAGCGCGCGGTGGGTCTCCTGGCGGACGAGCTCGGGCTCGGGCTTGAGGAGACCGCCGCCGGCATCGCGCGCGTGGCGAGCGCGGCGATGGCACAGGCGGTGCGCGTGGTGACCGTGGAGCGCGGCATCGACCCGCGCGAGCTGGCGCTGGTGCCGTTCGGCGGAGCGGGCCCCCTGCATGCCGCCCAGATCGCGGAGGAGCTCGGCATGCGGCGCGTGCTGGTGCCGGTGGCGAGCGGAGTCCTGTCGGCATTCGGGCTCGTGGTGGCCGAGCGGCGGCGCGACCTCGTGGAGAGCGTGCTGCTCGCCGGCGAGGAGCTGACCGCCGAGGCGGTCGGTGCCGTGGTGGAGCGGCTCGCGAAGCGCGGTCAGGACGAGCTCGGAGCGCCGGAGGCGGATGTGCGCGCCAGCTACGACCTCCGCTACGAGGGCCAGGCCTTCGAGCTGCAGGTGCCAGGCGACCCTGCGCCCGACCCGCAGGAGCTCCGCCGCGCCTTCGACCGCGCGCACGATGAGCGCTACGGGTACGCGGACCCCGAGGCCGGCCTCGAGCTCGTGAGCGTGCGGGTGGCCGTGGCCCTGCCGGGCGCGGAGCCGAGCCCGGCAGCCTGGGAGGGGCTGCCGGACGGAGCAACCGAGGGCCCCTCCGTGGTGCGCCTGCCGGGCTCGACGCTCGTGGTGCCGGAGGGCTGGCGCGCCCATGCCGAGGACGACACGGTGGTGATGGAGAAATGAGTTCTCTGGACCCGATCACGCTCGAGGTGATGCTCGGCAGCCTGCGCGCGGCCTGCGACGAGATGGGCGCCGTGCTGGTGCGCTCCGCTCACTCGGCCAACATCAAGGAGCGCCGCGACGCGTCGACCGCGCTGTTCGACGCCGAGGGACAGATGGTGATGCAGGCCGAGCACATCCCGGTGCACCTCGGCGCCATGCCCTCCGCGATCGCGGCCGTGCTCGACGAGGAGCAGCGGCCGGGCGAGTCCTGGATCCTCAACGACCCCTACCGCGGCGGCACTCACCTGCCGGACATCACGGTGATCACGCCGCTGTTCCACGACAGCGAGCCCGCCGGCTTCGCGGCCAGCCGCGCGCACCATGCCGACGTGGGCGCCGAGGAGCCGGGCAGCATGCCGGCGCTGTCGCGGACGCTTGCCGACGAGGGCGTGGTGATCCCGCCCACGCGCCTCACCGACGAGGTGCTGCACGAGCTGGCCGGACGCATGCGCAACCCACGCCAGCGAGAGGCCGACCTCCGGGCCCAGCTCGCGGCCGGTCGCGCCGGCGGCGAGCGCGTGGCCGCGCTGATCGAGCGCTTCGGCATCGACACGGTCCGAGCGGGCATGCGCGAGACGCTCGACTACGCGGAGCGCCGCACCCGCGCGCGCATCGCCGAGCTCGACGACGGGGTCCATGAGGCGCGCGACCTGCTGGAGGCTGCGGAGGGCGACCTCGAGCTGCGGCTGACCGCGCGTGTGCACGGAGACGGGATCGAGCTCGACTTCTCCGGCTCGGCCCCCCAGCACGAGGGGAACCTCAACTGCCCGCTCGCCGTGACGCTTTCGGCCTGCTACTTCGCGCTGCGTGTCCTCACCGACCCGGACGTGCCGCCCTGCGCGGGCGCCTACAGGCCGCTGACCGTCACGGCGCCCGAGGGGTCGCTGCTCAATGCCCGGCCGCCCGCGGCGGTGGCCGCCGGCAACGTGGAGACATCCTCGCGCGTGGCCGATCTGGTCCTGCGTGCCTTCGGGCATGCACTCGGCCAGGGCACGATGAACAACCTCACGCTCGGGAACGAGCGCTTCACCTACTACGAGACGCTCGGCGGCGGCCAGGGAGCGTGCGCCGACGCGGACGGGCCGAGCGCCGTGCACGTGGCGATGTCGAACACGCTGAACACGCCCATCGAGGCGCTCGAGCTCGAGTTCCCGCTGCGGGCGGTCGAATACGCGCTGCGGCGAGGCTCCGGCGGGGCGGGCCGCCAGCGCGGCGGCGACGGCGTGGTCCGCGAGCTGGAGGCGCTCGAGGAGATGCGCTACTCGCTCATCACCGAGCGCCGCCGGCACGCGCCGCCGGGCGCGGACGGCGGCGAGCCCGGCCGCCCTGGTAGGAACCTGCTGAACGGGGACGAGTTGCCGGCCAAGGCATCGGGCACGCTCAGCCCCGGAGACCGGCTGCGAATCGAGACCCCCGGAGGTGGCGGACATGGCAAGTGAGGACAGCAAGGCTGCGCAGCCGGCCGAGCCGGCTGCTGGCCCCACGGCGGTGGCCTTCTGCGGCCTCGGGATCATGGGCGGCCCGATGGCGGCGAACCTCGCGCGGGCTGGCTACGAGCTGTCCGTCTTCACGCGCACGACGGAGAAGGCCGAGCGCTTCGCCGGCGAGCACGGCGTCAGGTCGGCCACGACACCCCGCGAGGCGGCGGAGGGCGCCTCGGTGGTGATCACGATGGTCCCCGACGCGCCGGAGGTCGAGGAGGTCCTGCTCGGGGAGCAGGGCGCGGTCCACGGGCTCGAGGACGGCGCGCTGGCGATCGACATGTCCACGATCGCCCCGACGGCGGCCCGCACCATTGGCGAGCGGCTGGCGGACGACCGCGTGGCGTTCCTCGAGGCTCCGGTGTCCGGCTCCCGTCCGAAGGCGGAGGACGGCACGCTCACGATCATGGTCGGGGGCGCGCCGGAGGACTTCGAGCGCGCGCGTCCGCTGTTCGAGGCGATGGGCGAGCGAATCGTGCACGTGGGGCCACAGGGCCACGCACAGCTCGCGAAGCTGCTCACCAACACGATGGGTGCGGTGCACGCCGTGGCACTCGCCGAATCGGTGCTCGCGGCGGAGCGCGCTGGACTCGATCCGGGCGCCTTTCTCGAGGTGGCTGCCGGCAGCGCCGGCAACTCGACCGTGCTCGGGCTGAAGGGGCGCCCGATGTTCGATCGAGACTTCAAGCCGCTCTTCAAGCTCGAGCACATGCTGAAGGACGTGCGGCACTGCCTCGACGAGGCCAGGGCGCTCGGCGTGGAGCTGCGGCTGGGCTCACTCGTGGAGCCGCTCTACGCCCAGGCCGCGGAAAAAGGGCATGCCGAGGACGACTTCGCCGCTGTTATCCGGTCTTTGGAGTAGTCCAGAACAAATTTCCCTTGAAACCCGTGCGTTCGTTCGCAAGAATGGGCCGCCCGCGTCCCGCCCCACGTTGTCGCTGATGCCTCGACGCGGCGCTCTGGAGGTTTCTCTCGTCTATGCCAGTTGCATTGAAGGAATGGGCCGTAACCGTGCGTGCGCTCGCCGAGGGCGAGCAGCTTCTCACCCTGCGTAAGGGCGGGATCCGCGAGGAGAACAAGCACTTCGAGATCGAGCACGATCGCTTCTTCCTCTACCCCACGTTCGACCACCAGCGGAACGACCTGATCCGCCAGTCGCACCTGCCCGAGCTCGCCCGCGCGCTCGAGGAGGGCGTGTGGCCGGAAGACGAGCCGCCCGCGAAGGCGCTGCTCCAGGACGGCGGCATCCCGCAGCCGGAGCGCGTGCGCATACGTGCCTGGGCCGAGGTCGCCGCCAGCTACCTGATCACCGACCCGCGCGCGATCGACGCGCTGTCGCCGTACTACATCTGGACCACCGACTACGCGGAGAAGCGCCTGCACTGGAAGCGGCGCCACCCGCTCCACGTGATGGTGCTCCGCACCTACCGCATCCCGCGCCCGGTCACGGTGAAGGTGCGGCCGGAGTACCACGGCTGCCGTTCGTGGCTCGAGCTCTACCGCGACCTCCCCTTCGAGGGCACGCCCGTGCTCTCGGACGAGGAGTTCGAGCGCGCCTCCGAGGAGATCGAAGCGATCGCCTCGGACGCCGTGCCGGTCCTGGCCTAGCCCGTCCCCGAGGTCGACAACCCGCCCCACCCCCCTGTTCAGCGAAGGGGTAAGGCGCGTTGACGTTCGCATAGACGGACAAGCGCCCGAACCCCCGCCGAAGACGGATCGAGATCGACGTTTTCGACCTCCGGTCCCTTCACCGCTGCCGTAAGCGCGGGGAGCGGCGGCCCGCCGCCGGAACCGGCGCACGCCGCGCAGCAGCGGCGTATTTTGCTGCGCCATGCGAAGCCTTGGAAGGCAGGGGGGCATGCGCGCGCTTGCCGCGGCATGCGCAATCTTCGTGGTCGGTGCCGGCGGCACCGCCGAGGCCCAGTTGCCGGGCCTGCCTCAGGTGCCCGGGCTGCCGGGGCTGCCCGCCGACACGCCCGTCCAGCCGTACGGCATGAACGACGGCGGCGGCTTCTGGAACATCCTGCCTCCTGGACAGAACGGGCATGCGACGGCCGCGGAGATCGGCGCGTTCCTCGCCGCCTGCCCGCCCCCGAAGACGAACTGCCCCGACGCGCCGCGCCCGAAGCACTCCTCCAAGGAGCTACAGATGTACGGCGACCTCGTCTACGCCTCCCCCGGCCTGAGCGCCGCCGACATCCCGAAGTACTTCAAGGACGCCACCTTCGGCGTCAAGCAGAACGAGGCCGAGCGCATCTACTCGCCGCCCGGCCGCGACGACGTGACGATCGTTCGCGACGGCAACTTCGGCGTGCCCCACATCTACGGCAAGACGCGCCCCGGCACCATGTTCGGGCTCGGGTACGTGGGTGCCGAGGACCGTCTCTTCGTGATGGACGCGCTCCGCCACGCGGGACGCGGGGAGCTGTCGACGTTCGCCGGCGGCGCGGCGGGCAACCGCGCGCAGGACCACACGCAGTGGGAGCTCGCGCCCTACACGGAAGCCGACCTCCAGCGCCAGTACGACCTCGGCGACGAGGTCTACGGCGCGGCTGGCGCGAGCCTCCAGGATGACGTGACCAACTACGTGGCGGGGATCAACCGCTACATCGCAGAGGCGCGCGTGAACCCGCTGAAGATGCCGGGCGAGTACGCGGCGATCGGCCGGCCGGGACCGGAGGACTGGAAGGTCACGGACGTGATCGCCACGGCGAGCCTGATCGGCGGGATCTTCGGCAAGGGCGGCGGCCGCGAGCTCGACTCGGCGCTGCTGCTTCAGGACGCCCAGCAGCGCTTCGGGCGCAAGCGCGGCAAGCGGGTGTGGGCGGACCTCCGAAGCGCGGAGGATCCCGAGGCGCCGGTCACCGTGGCGGGCAGGCGCTTCCCCTACCGCGCCGAGCCGCGCAGGCTGCGACGCGGCGGCGTGGTGCTGCCCGACCGCGGCAGCGTGCGCCCCCTCGAGGTGGTGAAGGGCAGCGCTGCCGCCAGCGCGAGCGGCCGCGAGGACACCGGCCTCGGTGGGCTGCTGGCGTTCCCGCGCCAGAGCTCGAACGCGCTGCTCGTGTCCGGGCGCGAGTCTCAGTCCGGGAAGCCGCTCGCCGTGATGGGTCCCCAGACGGCCTACTTCGCGCCGCAGCTCCTGATGGACGTGGACGTGCACGGACCGGGCATCGACGCGAGGGGCGCCACCTTCGCCGGGATCAGCCTCTACGTGCTGCTCGGCCGCGGGCGCGACTACGCGTGGAGCGCCACCTCGGCGGGGCAGGACATCATCGACACGTTCGCGGTCCCGCTCTGCGAGCCGGATGGCTCAGCGCCGACGATCGACTCGATGCACTACAGCTTCCGCGGCCAGTGCGTTCCGATCGAGGTGCTCGAGAAGACCAACAGCTGGACTCCGAGCCCCGCCGACGACACGCCGCCAGGCTCCGAGACGCTGCACGCCGAGCGCACCAAGCTCGGCCTCGTGACCGCCCGCGCCACCAGGAAGGGCAAGCCGGTGGCGTTCACGAAGCTGCGCTCGACCTACTTCCACGAGGCGGACTCGGCGCTCGGCTTCGTGGAGCTGAACGACCCGAGCAAGATCCGCGGCCCGCGCGACTTCCAGCGCGCCGCGTCCAAGATCGGCTTCACGTTCAACTGGTTCTACGTGGACCACTCGCAGATCGGCTACTTCAACTCCGGAAACAACCCGGTGCGCGCGCCGCGCACGAGCTCGCACTTCCCCGTGAGCTCCGCCTTCGAGTGGCGCAACTGGAACCCCGACCTGTCGACCGCGACCTACACGGCGAGGGCCTCGCACCCGCAGGTGATCGACCAGGCTTTCATCGCCAACTGGAACAACAAGCAGGCTCGCGGCACGCGCGCGGGAGACGACAACTTCGGTTACAGCTCGATCTACCGCTCGCAGTCGCTCTCCGACCGCATCCGAAGGGGAACCCGCGGCGCCAGGAAGATGTCTCTGGTCCAGCTGATCGATGCGATGGAGAGCGCGGGCACGGTCGACCTTCGCGCGACGAAGGTGCTGCCGTTCGCGCTGCGCGTTCTGGGCAGGCCGCGCGACCCGAAGCTGCGCCGGGCGATCGCCACCCTCCGCGCCTGGGTGCGCGCCGGAGGGCACCGGCTGGATCGCGACCGCAACGGCGTGTACGAGCGCACTGAGGCGATCTCGATCCTCGATCGCTGGTGGCCGAAGTGGATGCGCGCGCAGTTCAGGCCGACGCTCGGGGCCGCCCCGTACAAGCGTCTGCTCTCCCTGATCAGCCAGGACGACGACCCCAACCTGGATGGCGAGCACCACGGCTCGGCCTATCAGGGCGGCTGGTACGGCTACGCGCAGAAGGACCTCCGCAGGCTCCTCGGCCGGAGGGTGCGCGGCAAGCTGTCACGGGTGTACTGCGGCGGAGGGAAGGGCAGGCAGGGCACCCTTCGCAAGTGCCGCGCGCGCCTGCGCGCCTCGCTGAAGCGTGCCCTGAACTCGGATCCCGCGGTCTTCTACAAGGACGAGACCTGCGAGGCCTATGAGATGCCGTCGGACCAGTGGTGCTACGACGCGGTGCGCCAGCGCCCGGTCGGCGCGATCAACCAGCCGCTGATCCACTGGATCAACCGCCCGACGTTCCAGCAGGTGATCGAGGTCACGAAGCGCGCGCCGCGCTGAAGCGGCGCGGGTCGAACGGGGACGCGTCCAGCTCCGGCTGCTCGCCGCAGATCATCTGCGCGAGCAGGCGGCCCGAGATCGGCCCGTGGCAAACACCCGCTCCCTCGTGGCCGGTGCTGGTCCAGATGCCGTCGCTGAGCGGGCCGATTGCGGGAAGGCCGTCCGGAAGCCAGGGCCGGAAGCCGCACCAGCTGCGCGTCACACGTAGCTCGCTGAGCCGGGGCACGAAGCGGGTCGCGCGTTCCAGCATCGCCTGCGTCACCACCTCACGCACCGCCGGCTCGAAGCCCACGCGCTCGCGGCTCGAACCCACCAGCAGCTCGTGGCCGTCGAGCGTCTGCTCGATGACCACGGCCAGCGCCAGGCGCTCGTCGCTGTCGGCCACCGCGTCCATGTAGGCGGCCTCGATCAGCTTGTGGCGGATCAGCCCTCGCGGCGCGGCCAGGGCCACGAGCTGGCCCTTGCGCGGCTCTACGGGAAGCCCCGTCAGCTCGTCGGCCCACGGCCCGGTGGCGAGCACGATGTGCTCGCAGGCGAGCCGCTCGCCGTTCTCGAGCGTCACCGACCCGGGCTCGACCGAGCTCACGGCGGCCCCCTCCCGCACCGGCACCTCAGCGGCGAGCGCCCGCGTGAGGCCGACCGCGTCCACCTGAAGGTCCTGGGGCTCGCGCAGCACGCGCACGCCGGGGGCCAGCGCCGGCTCGAGCTCCGATGCGGGCGATCCGTCCGGGTGATCGAGGAGAAGCGCGCCCTTGCGCGTCACGCGCGCGGCCGGGAAGCGCTCGCCCAGCTCCACCCAGAGGTCGCGGCCGGCGAGCGCCAGCTCGCGCTCGGCGCCGGGGGGCTTGTCGCACACGAGCACGTTGCCCTCGCCGACGCCGGTGGTGCCGCTCGAGACGGCGCCGCGGTCGAGCAGCAGGACATCCAGCCCGCGTTCCTCCAGGAAGAATGCCGCGGCCGCTCCGCAGATCCCGGCGCCTACGACGATCGCGTCAGCCGACACGGAAGCCGTGCGGGAACGGATCCTCGGGATCGAGCAGGTACTGCCCCATGCCGGTGATCCAGGCGCGGCCCGTGATCTCCGGCACCGCCGCGGGCCGTCCGCCGACCGTCGTCTCCTCTAGCAGCCGGCCGGTGAACCGGGTCCCGATGATCCCCTCGTTCACGAACGGCGCGCCGATTGCCAGCTCGCCGCGAGACCAGAGCTGCGCCATCCGGGCGCTCGTGCCGGTGCCGCACGGCGAGCGGTCGACCCAGCCGGGATGGATCGCGGTGGCCGAACGGCTGTCGGCTCCGTTCAGTCCGGGCGCGGTCCAGACCACGTGGCGGCAGCCGCGGATGTCCGGGTCCTCGGGGTGCACCGGCTCGTCGACCGCAGCCATCAGCGCGAGCCCCGCCGCGACCAGCTCGCCCGCCTGCTCGGGTCTCACCTCGAGCCCGGCCGAGGCCGCGTCGGCGATCGCATAGAAGTTGCCGCCGTAGGCCATGTCGTAGCGCACGCCCGCGGCCTCGCCGTCAGTGGCGTGAAGGAAGGAGGGCACGTTGCGCAGGCTTACCGACCTCGCCCGGCCGTCCTCCACCTGAACGCGCGCCTCGACCAGACCGGCGGGCACGTCGAGGCGGACCACCGTCTCCGGCTCGCGAACCTCGACCATCCCCGTCTCCACGAGCACCGTGGCCACGCCGATCGTCCCGTGGCCGCACATCGGCAGGCAGCCGCTCACCTCGATGTAGACGACGCCCCAGTCGGCGTCGTCGCGGCACGGCGGCTGGAGGATCGCGCCGGACATCGCAGCGTGGCCGCGCGGCTCGTGCATCAGCAGCGTGCGCACCCAGTCGCGCTCGCGCTCGAAGCGCAGCTTGCGTTCGAGCATCGTGTCCCCGGGGAGGACGCCGATGCCGCCGGTGATCACGCGCGTCGGCATTCCCTCGGTGTGGGAGTCGACGGCGTGGAAGACGCGGCCTGCGCGCATCAGCGCTGGATCGCCGCGAGCTCCAGGGCGTCGACCGCGGCGCGAGCCGTCTCCTGCTCGGCCTCGGTGAGCGGCAGGCGCGGCGGCCGCGTGGGGCCGCCGTGGTGGCCGGTGAGGTCAAGCGCGGTCTTGAAGTACTGGACGAGCTTGGGCGTCATGTCGAGCCGCGCGAGCGGCAGCAGCCGGGTGTGACAGGCGCGGGCGGCCTCCAGATCGCCGTCGGCGACGAGCGACTCGAGCTCCAGGCAGAGCTCGGGAGCCACGTTGGCCACGCCGGACACCCAGCCCACCGCGCCCGCGGCGTAGCCCTCGAGCGCCCAGTCGTCACCTCCCACCAGCACCTCCAGGCGCTCGCCCGCAAGCTCCACGAGCTGCGCAATCCGCCGGGCGTCCCCCGAGCACTCCTTCACGGCGACGATGCGCTCGTGGCGCTCGGCAAGCCGGACGATCGTCTCGGCGGGCAGGTCCTGGCGAGCCGCCTCGGGGTTGTTGTAGAGCATCACCGGAAGGTCGGTCGCCGATGTGACCGCGGCGAAGTGCGCATCCAGCTCGCGCTCGTCGGCGACATAGGTCGTGGGCGGCAGGCACATCACCCCGGTCGCGCCGAGCGCCGCCGCCGCCTCGGCACGGCGTGCGGCGCCGGGGCCGTCAGGCGACGAGATGCCCACGGTCACCTGAGCACCGCTCGCGATCGCCGTTTCGATCACGACCGTGCGCTCGTGGTCGGACAGCGCCCCGGCCTCGCCCATCGTCCCGCACACCACCACGTCGCGGATGCCGCGCTCCACGAGCGCCAGCGCGTTTGCCGCGAGGCGATCGGGCGCCAGCGACAGGTCGTCCTGGAACGGCGTGAGAAGGGCGGGGATGACCGAACGGAACGTCATTGAGCGCTCGGCGGCGAGACTAACGCGCTAGCCCGGGCAGCACCAGCCAGCCAGGCGCGGGAAGCCGCCCGCGGCGCCCAGCTCGGCGCTCACGCCGTGGAGCGCCCTGCGCACGCGACCGTCCGGGCCGAGCAGCAACCACTGGTCGGCGTCCCGCCAGGCGAGCAGCAGCTGGCGGCCGTCGCGCGACCACGCGAGACCGTCGACGTCGCCCTGGAAGAGCTGCCTTGGCCTGCCGGCGCCCGAGAGCGGCACGTCGAGTACCCGCGCGCCGCCCGCGCCGGCCACCACAACGGCCGCCCGCCCGCCCGAGGGATGGAGCGCGATCTGCCGCGCCCGGCCGGGGAGCTCGAGCGTGCGAAGCACGCGACCGCCCGTATCGAGCACGGTGAGCGCACGCGCGGACAGCGCTGCGAGCCGCCGCCCGTCGCGTGACCAGGCGAGGTAGCGCGTGCCCGCCAGGCTCGCCGGCCCGGCCACGCGCCAGAGCGTCGAGCGGGTATCCACGTCCACGGCCTCGAGCCCGCCCCGCTCGCGCGCGTACACGAGTACGTGGTCGGCGTGCGGCCGCCACGCCGGTGTGACAGCCGCGGCGCCGCGGCGGAGCGCTGCGTCGCCCGCGCCGTTGCCCCCCACGGTCCGCAGCACGCGGCCCTCCAGATACGCCACGAAGAAGCCGTCGCCCGTGCCCCAGGCCGGGTGGTGCACCCGCCCGGGGCGCGCCACCGACCACTTCTGCGTTCCGGCCGGGTCCACCGCCACCACCCGGTGACCGTCGACTCCCACCACGTGCAGGCCGCGGGGGGACCAGCCGGCATCGGCGAAGGAGCCGAGCCGGCGCCAGCCATCGGGGTGAATGGCGTAGGCGCCGGAGCGCGAGACCGCGAGCACCGACGCGCCCGCCGGCAGCTCCGCGAACGCGGGCCTCGCCGGGGTGGCCGAGTCCGCGAAGCGATCTCCGATCCAGTCGCCCACCTCGGCGCCGGCGGGCGTGAGCGCCGCCACGAGGCCCACGCACAGGGCTGCCGCCACGAGCGCGAGCCGAAGCGCGAGCCGCCGCGGCCGCCGTGCGGGCGTGCGCGCCGACAGCGCGGCCTCCACCACCGGCCAGCTGCGCGCGGCCGCCTCGGCCTCGCCGGGCAGCGGCTGCTCGCGGATGCGCTCGCGCACGTTCACTGCTCCAGCACCTCACCGAGCCGGTCGAGCGCGCGGCGCAGGCGCGAGTTGACGGTCCCGCGCGGCATGTCGAGGGCGCGCGCTATCTCACCCGGGGTGTAGTCGAACAGGAAGCGCAGAGCAACGACGGCGCGATGCTCGGGGCTCAGCTCCCGCAGCGCCGCCACCACATCGCCCGACAGGGGCGCGGCGGGCGGGTCCGGCGGCGCCTCGGCGGAGCCGGCGGCGCCCGCGTCCACCTCGCGGCGAAGCGCCCGCGAGCGCGTGACGTCGATGGCGCGGTTCACCACGATCCGGTGCATCCAAGGGCCGAACGGGCGGCCACGGTCGAAGCGATCGATGGCCCGCATCGCGGCGAGGAAGGCCTCCTGCGCGATGTCCTCGGCAGCCGCCGCGTCGTGGACCACGAGGTAGGCGGCGCGGTACGCGCGCGGCCACTCGCGCCGAAACAGCTCCTCGAGCGCCTCCGCCGAGCCGCGCTGCACGTCGCGCACCAGGCGCCGCTCCCGCAGACGCTCGATCGCATCGCCGCCGGCGGCGCGCGCGAGCAGCGCCGAGCCGCCCGCAGCGGCAGGCACGTAGGCCGCTGGCCGGTCGCCGGTCATGGCTAGAGCAGAGCTTCTCACGCGAGGCACCCGTGTGGATACGGTGGCGCGCAGGCGAGAGGTCCCGTGCGAGAGTTGCGCCCGTGCCCTGGGAGGAGTCGCATTCGCCGACCTTTTCGGCTCGCCACGACTCGTCGCAGCGGGCCGAGGCCGCTGCCGTGCTCGAATCGCTCGAGGCGTTCCGGGGGGAGGTGGCCGGGCTGTTCGAGCACGTGCCCGGCGAGATCGCCGTGGTGCTTCACCCGCGCGCCGCCGCGCTCACGCTCGCTCATCCGTGGCTCCCGCTCGCGCGCACGGTGGCCGCGCCTGCCAGCCGCCGCTACTTCGCGGGCTGGTTCTCGGAGACGGACATCCACGTGCTCTCGTCC
Source organism: uncultured Thermoleophilaceae bacterium (assembly GCA_963837445.1). Lineage (GTDB taxonomy): Bacteria > Actinomycetota > Thermoleophilia > Solirubrobacterales > Thermoleophilaceae > JACVRW01. Next base: position 88,647 of record CAWINK010000022.1, read on the forward strand.
CCGGCGCTCGAGCGGCGCGCCTCGAAGGTCCCCGGCTCGCGGGAGGCCCTGCTCCTCTCGCCTCTCCACGAGTACTCGCACGTCGTGATCGGCGCCAACAACCCCGAACTGCCGCCCCCGTTCTCGCTCGCCGCGTTCAGGAGCTACGTGCGCTGGGCCTGGCTGTGCGAGGGCGGCGCCGTGTGGCTCTCCGGTCAGACCCCGTACCTGCGCCCTGCGATCATGCGCCGACTCCGCGAGGGCGGGCGGCCCGAGTTCCCGCCCTCGGCCCGCGACGCGATGCTGCTCGGCGGCACGATCTTCAGCATGCTCGAGCGCGAGGGCGGGCCGGCCGCCGCCGTGGCGCTGGCGATGAGCCCGCTGGACGAGCGCGCGGCGCGCGCCGTGCTGGTGAACGCCTTCGGTCGCCCACTCGCGCGCGTGGAGCGCGACTGGCGCGCCGAGCTCGACTCGCTGTCAGCCGCCGCCTGAGCCGGCGGCGTCCGCCTCGGCGCCGCCGTCCGCAGCTCCAGGCAGCGAGGACGCCTGCACCGCGGTGCCGCGCAGGCCCGAGTGCTTGCCGTGGAGGAGCGCGCGGTCCGCGCGTGCGATCAGTTCGGAGGGCGAGTCCCCGGTCTGCCACTCGGCCACCCCGGCAGTGGCCGCGGTGGACTGCCCAGCGGACCCGAGCGTTCCGAGCGCGCTGGCGATCGCCTCCACCGCGCGCCGCGCCACCTCCGTGGCCGTGGCCTCGTCGGCGTCCATCGCGATGACCGCGAACTCGTCGCCGCCGTAGCGGGCCACCAGGTCGTAGGCCCGCACGCTCTCCCGCAATGACTCGCCCACCTGCCGCAGCACCTCGTCGCCGGCGAGATGGCCGTGCCGCTCGTTCACGTCCTTGAACTCGTCGAGATCGACGATCACGAGCGAGAGCGCGTGACCCTTGCGCCGGCAGCGCTCCACCTCGCGACCCAGCGCATCCTGCATCGCGGAGTGGTTGAGGCAGCCGGTGAGGGCATCGGTGCGCGCAGTGCGCGCGAGCTCGCCGTGGGCGCTTGCGTTGCGGCAGGCCGTGGCCGCGAGCTCGCCGAACTCCTCGAGCAGGCCGAGCTCGTCGCGCGACGGGCTCTGCTCGCGCTCGAAGTTCACGGCGAGGACACCGCGCAGCCGGCCGTCCCAGCGCAGCGGGACGGCGAGCGCGTGGTGCGCGCGAGCACCCGTTTTCCCGGCGGCGGCCCCGTCCGCAAGCATCGACTCGTCGCGCCCCACCACGTCGCCCACCAGCCCCTCTCCCGCCTTCACCGCCTCGCCTATGCGCCCGGCGGGCCCGCCGTAGGTGGCCTCGGCGCGCACTCCGTCGGACGCGCTCCCGAGGAAGACGCTCGCGTTATCCGCGTCGAGCAGCCGGGTGGCCTCCTCGCACACGCGCAGGAGCACCTGGCTGGGATCGAGGCTCTGGTTCAGGCGGCGCACGGCATCCAGGAGGCGCGTCGCGCCGTCCACCACGCTAGAGCCCGAGGGTCTTCGCGATGATGTTCTTCTGGATCTCGGAGGTGCCGCCGTAGATGGTGGTCACCACCGCGGTGCGCAGGTGTCGCTCCATCGGGTACTCCGTGGCGTATCCGTAGCCGCCCATGATCTGAACTCCCTCGAGCGCCACGTGCTTGGCGAGCTCCGTGGCCGCCAGCTTCGCCATCGATGCCTCCTGGGGAAGCATCCGGCTCGGGTCGTCGTCGGTCAGGGACGCGACCCAGCGCACGAGCAGGCGCACCTGCGCGATCCCGGTCGCCATCTCCGCGAACTTGTGCGAGAGCGCCTGGAAGGAGCCGATCGGCCGCCCGAACTGGCGGCGCTCCTTGGCGTAGGCCAGCGCGTCGTCGAACGCGCGCTGCGCCAGCCCGAGCGACGTGGCGGCGAGGATCGTGCGCTCGTAGTTGAGGCCGGCCATCAGCTGCGTCCACCCGCCGCCCTCGCTTCCGAGGAGGGCCTCCTCGGGCACGCGCACGCCGTCGAGGTGGATCTCGCTCGTCTCCTCGCCGCCGAGCGTCTCGATCGGCTTGATCGTCATCCCGGGCGCGTCGCGCGGCACCAGGATCATCGACATGTCCTCGTGGCGCTCGCCCCCGCCGGTCCGGCAGACGATCAGGATGTGGCTCGCCTTGTGCGCGTACGAGCACCACATCTTGGCCCCATTCAGCACCCACGCGCCGTCCTCGAGGCGCGCCCGCGTCTTCAGCGCCGCCACGTCGGAGCCCGCGTCCGGCTCGGACATCGCGATGGCCAGCGTCCCTCCCTTCACCACGCGCCCGAACAGGTCGCGCTTCTGCTCCTCGGTGCCGAAGCGGTTGAGCGCCCCGACCACGATCAGCGTGACCCCGTAGCCCGCCACCGGGATCTGGCCGCGCGTGAACTCCTCGAGAAACAGCGTGGCGTCCAGGAACGAGCCGCCGGAGCCGCCGTACTCCTCGGGGATCTGGAGGCCGTACCAGCCCAGCTCGCCCATGCGGGCGGCCACCTCGTCCGAATGCCCGTCGTGCTCCGGCCGGTCGAACTTCTCGCGCGCGGCGAAGTCGCGGATCGCCTCCACGAACGCTCGCTGCTCCTCGGAGAGACCGCGGTCGGCGGTGGCGGTGAGGGTGGCGCCGGCGGTGCTCAAGCCGATGAAGGGGTCGGTGCGCGGCCGGCCACGCCGGCCGCTTCCGCCACGGCGGGCTCCCGCGGCTTGAAGCGGTTCAGCTCGCGCAGCGCGATCACCATCTTGTGCACCTCGTCCGGCCCGTCCGCGATGCGCAGCCAGCGTCCCTGGCGCCAGGCGGCCGCGAGCGGCGTGTCGTCAGACATGCCGAGTGCGCCGTGTACCTGCATCGCCCGGTCCAGCACCCGCTGGTGCATCTGCGCGGCGATCACCTTGATCATCGAGATGTCCTGGCGCGCGGCGCGCTTGCCCTCCGTGTCCATCCGCCATGCGGCGTGCAGCACCATCAGGCGCGCCGAGTCGATCTCCATGCGCGACTTGGCGATGAAGTCCTGGACGAACTGCTTCTCCGCGAGCGGGCTGCCGAAGGCATGGCGGTCGTGCGCACGCCGGCACATCAGCTCGAAGGCGCGCTCCGCCGAGCCGATCGCGCGCATGCAGTGGTGGATGCGCCCGGGACCGAGCCTGTCCTGCGCGATCGCGAAGCCGCCGCCGCGCTCGCCGAGCAGGTTCTGTGCCGGCACGCGACAGTCCTCGTAGCGGACCTCCCAGTGGCCCGGGCCCTCGTCGTGTCCCATCACGGGCACCGGCCGGATGCCCTCGAAGCCCGGCGTGTCCACCGGCACCAGGATCATGCTGGCGCGCTTGTGCGGGGGCGCGTCGGGGTCTGTCACGACCATGACGATCGCGAGCGCGGCGCCGTTGTAGCCCGAGGTGAACCACTTGTGGCCGTTGATGACCCACTCATCGCCGTCGAGCTCCGCGCGCGTCATCAGGCCGGTCGGGTCCGAGCCTGCCGTCTCCGGCTCGGTCATCGAGAAGCAGGAGCGGATCTCGCCGTCGAGGAGCGGCTGGAGCCAGCGCTCCTGCTGCTCGTCGGTGCCGTGCTCGGCGAGGATCTCCATGTTGCCGGTGTCCGGCGCCGAGCAGTTGAAGACCATCGGCGCGACCCCGCTCCGGCCCATCAGCTCGCAGAGCATCCCGTACTCCCAGTTGGTGAGCCCGGGCCCGAAGCTCTCGTCCGGCAGGAACAGGTTCCAGAGGCCCTCGGCCTTCGCGCGCTCGCGCAGCTCGACCAGGATCTCGGGGTACGGAACGCCCGGGCGGACCTCCTTGTCGAGCGCCTCGACCGCCTCCCGCTCCACGGGATCCACGTGCTCCTCGGTGAACTCGCGGATGCGATCCAGGAGCTCGGCGACTCGGTCCGACGGTGCAAAATCCATGGCCGGGGAGCCTACAGTTGATTGCCGCTCAGGCGCCCTGGAAGGCGAGCCAGGCGACCAGCGCGGTGGCGGCTCCACCGAGCGCGATCACGGCGGCGAGCAGCAGCGGCCGGGGTGCGCGGCGCTCGCCGGTCGTGGGCGCCATGTCGGCCTCGAGCAGTACCTCGCGCGCCGTCTCGGCGCCGGCGGACGGCACCAGCACGTCGCGCGGCCCGGCGGCGAGGAAGTCCGGCACGTCGAACCCGGCCGAGCGGCGCAGGATGCTCGGCACGCCCCACTCGAGCAGCAGCCCCTGGATCAGCTCGGCCTCGGCCTGGTTGCGCCCGCCGGCCACGCGCACGAGGTCGCCCTCGGTGAAGGCGGGGTCGATCTTGCGCGCGCGTCCGTGGGCGTCGCTGAGCGGGGCCTCGAGCGGCTCGGCGCCGGAGCGCACGAGCGGCATCCCGCAGCTCTTGCAGAAGCTCGCGCCCGTCTCGTCCACGCGGCCGCACTCCGGGCAGGCGAGCGGCTCGTCAGTCATCGATGACATCGAGCTCCTCCTCCTCTACGCGGCCGTCAGCGATCCGCCACACGCGCACCACCGGCTCATCCTCCAGGGAGATGATCAGGTAGCGCCAGTGCGGATAGGTCGCCAGGTTGATGTCGGTCTGTGACGGCTCGGCGGGGCTGCGCGGGTGCGAGTGGTAGATCCCGACCTCGAAGCCCTCGTCGTCCAGCTCGTTCGCCGCGAACAGGCTCTTGTGGTCGAGCTCGTAGCCGTACGGGGACCTGCGTGGGTTCTCCGCCCGGAAGACGGCCCCCACCAGTCCTTCCTTCGCGCTCAGGTACCCGCAGCACTCGTTGGGCGCTTCCTCGCGCGCGTGCGCGATCAGCTCGTCCCAGTACGCGCGCGAGATCCTCACGGGGTGAAGGCTAGTCTGCGCCCGATGGCGCCCTCCATCACGCGCCGCGAGGCCCTCGGTGGCGCCGCCGCGGCGCTCGTCCTCGCCTCCTGCGGCGACGACCCCCCGCCCGGCGGTGGTCCGAAGGCTGGACCCGGCGCGGCCCTGCTCGGCTCGCTGCTCGCGCTCGAGCACGCGGTGGTGGCCGCCTACGCGGCCAGCGAGGAGGTGCTCCGCGGCGATGCCCTGCGCACCGCCCGTGAGATCGGCGAGCAGGAGCGCGAGCACGTGACGAGACTCCAGGGGCTGATCGCGGACCTCGGCGGCGACCCGCCCTCCGGCCGCAGCGCCGAGGAGTACGCCCGCACGTTCCCGCGCCTGCGCGACGGACGGGACGCGCTCCGCTTCGCCGAGGACCTGGAGCAACGGCAGGTCCGCGCCTACCTGGAGGCCCTCGCCGAGCTGCCCGATCTGGAGCTGCGCACGGCGGCCGCACGGATCGGCGCCGACGAGGGCGCCCACCTCGGGGCCGTGCGGGTGCTCCAGGATCTGCCCGCCGCCCAGGGACCGTTCGTGACGGGGGCGCTCTGATGGCGGACCGCTCGGACGTGGATCTGCTCGAGGATCTGCTCGGGCTCGAGCACCGGCTCGAGTCCGCCTACGAGGCGGCGCTGCGCCGCGCGGCGATCGCACCCGAGCTCGGCCGAGCCCTGCGCGACCAGGAGCGCGAGCACGTCCAGGCCCTGGAGAAAGCGCTCGCCCGCAGCGGGCACCGCAACCCGCTCGCGAGCGTGCCCGCACCCGAGCTCGGGGCTGTCCTCCGCGACCGCGATGCGTTCGCGCGCTTCGCCCTCGACCTGGAGGACGAGGCGGTTGCCGCCTACGCCGAGGCAGCGGCCGCCATCCGCGACCCTCGCCTGCGCCAGCCACTCGGCTCGATCATGGCCTGCGAGGCCGCCCACGGGGTCGCGCTGCGCGACGCGCTTGGCGCACCGTCGCTCGTCGATTAGGCGAGTGCCCCCAGGTGGACTACTCTGGGAGGGGAATGGGCTTTATCTCGGCACCCGGGCCACTCGAGCTGATGCTGATCCTCGTGGTCGCCCTGATCGTGCTGGGGCCGCAGAAGTTGCCGGAGGCCGCCCGCTCGGTCGGCAGGGGAATGCGTGAGCTGAAGGAGTCGCTCACCAGTGACGACGACGAGCGCGACGCCTACGACTACGAAGAGCCCGGCGAGGCGAAGGGCTAGCTACCAGAACGAGCCGCGCTCGAGCACGCCTTCGTCCTCGAGCTGCTCGACCGTCTTCGTGTAGACGCCCGAGCTCAGGTACTTCCAGCCGTCGTCGGGCGACACGAAGACCACGTTGCCCTCGTCGAGCTCGTTCGCCACGCGCACGCAGATTGACGCGATCGCGCCGGTGGAGACACCCGCGAAGATGCCCTCCTCGCCGAGCAGCTTCTTGGTCCAGACCACGGCGTCGCGGTTCGAGACGAAGATCTTCCGGTCCAGCAGCGAGAGGTCGATGATCGGCGGGATGTAGCCGTCGGCGAGCGAGCGCAGGCCCTGCACGAGCTCGCCCTGGAGCGGCTCGGCGGCCACGATCTGCGTGTCCGGGTCCTCCTCCTTGAAGCGACGCGCGTTGCCCATCAGCGTGCCGCCGGTGCCGAGGCCGGCCACGAAGGCGGCCACGCCGTCCAGCTCCTCGAGGATCTCGGCCGCGGTGCCGTGGTAGTGGGCGTCCGGGTTCGCCTGGTTGCCGTACTGGTACGGCATGTAGTAGCTCGCATCCGCCTCGGCCAGCTCGAGCGCCATCGCCACGGCGCCGTTCGAGCCCTGGTCCCCGGGCGAGTAGACGATCTCGGCGCCGTACATCTGGAGCAGTTGCGTGCGCTCGGAGGTCACGTTGTCCGGCATGACGACCTTGAGCGGATAGCCCTTGCGCCGGCAGATCATCGCGAGCGAGATGCCGGTGTTCCCCGACGTCGGCTCGAGGATCGTCTGGCCGGGCGCGATCAGCCCATCCTCCTCGGCGCGCTCGATCATCGAGCGGGCCACGCGGTCCTTCACCGAGCCGGTCGGGTTGTAGCCCTCCAACTTGGCGTAGATGCGCACGCCCGGCTTCGGGCTGAGCCGCCGTAGCTCGACGAGCGGCGTGTTGCCGATCGCCTGGACGATGTCGCCGTACTTCCCGCCGCACGGCCTGTTGTCGAGGCGCGGATCCAGCACTTCAGAAAGTGTAGTACCGGATCGCTCGCTGTCGAACCGCTACCCGCGCGGCTCGAGGTAGAACAGCTCGGCCGACACGTCGCGCTTCGTGTCGATGCCGGAGACGAACGCGCGGACCTTGCGGCCGGTGATCTGCTCGACCGTCCCGACGAACTGCTCCTCGTTCAGGTGCTGGAAGTGCATGCGCAGGTCGCGCAGGCGCTCGTACTCACCCGCGTTGGCCATGTGGCGCTCGATGCGAGTCAGGCTGTGCTCCAGTGTGGAGACGATCAGGTCGGGGCCTGCGAAGGCGGTCCTGGCCTTCGTCGGACCGCGTCCGAACAGCTCTTTGTACAGCCGGACCATCGCGTTCGACAGCTCGACCATCATCAGACCTGTCTGCTCTTCGTCAGTGCCAAGGGCCTGCCGCGAGGCTTTGGTGTCCATCAGGGATCCTGCTCTCTCGTCCTCTCGGGTAGGCCGCGCAAGAGGAGGAGAACGAGAGAACCAGGCGGCGGCTTGGTGCGCCACCCAGTGTAGCGCGTTTGGGGGACCCGGGACTACCCGATTAGGTACGTGTCCGCGTGCGAGTACGGCGGCGAGCAGCAGCACAGGAGCCGCAGCGGCTCGTCCCCCGTGTTCCAGAGCTTGTGCCGGGTGCCGGGCGCGATCACGACGGTGTCGCCCGCGCTGACATCGCTCTCCTCGTCGCCGAGGCGCAGCCGTCCGCTCCCGTGCGTGAAGAGGTAGATCTCCTCGGAGGCGCGGTGGTAGTGCTCCTCGGTCTCGCCCCCGGGCGGCACGGTCGCCTCCGCCAGGCTCTGGTTCTCCGCGTTGCCGGTCGGCACGCCGGCCAGCTCCCTGATCTCGGAGCCGTCCTTCGTGATGAAGGCCTCCACGCTTTGGAGGTTCTCGATCCGCATGCTCAGAGGCTACGGCGGTAGCGAACCTCGAGCAGCTGCGCCCATACGTCCTCGGTCCTCTGCGCGCCCTCGCGCGTGAAGCCAGCGCGCTCGTAGAACGCGTTCGCGCGGTCGTTGGCGGCGAAGGACCACACGGTCGCCTCCGCGCAGCCACGCTCGCGCAGCGAGTCGAGCACCGCCGCCATCAGCGCTTGCCCCACGCCCTGGCCCCAGCGGCCGGCGGCCACGAAGAAGCTGCGCACCTCGCCGACCGACGGGTCCGCGTCCTCGTCGCGGCTCTCGCCGCACGCGCTGAGGCCCACGGGCTCGCCGTCGTCCTCGACCATCAGCATCGAAACGGCGGGATTCTCGATGAGCCCATACCAGCGCTCGGCGTCCGGCTCGGGGAACTCGTGTCCCGGCGGCAGGAGCTCCGTGAACGCCGCCCGCGCCGACTCGTCCCACACGCGCGCCCAAGCCGGCTCGTCGCGCCGCTCTGCCGAGCGGACGATCAGCGGCTGCCGCCGGCCATGGCCGGCAGGATCACGATCGTGTCGCTGTCCGAGACGCTCGTCTCGAGGCCCTGGAGCACCCGCACGTCCTCGTCATTCAGGTAGACGTTCACGTAGCGGTTCAGCTCGCCGTCCTCGGAGAAGAGCTGCGACTCGGTGGCGGGGTGCTGTGAGGCGAGCGCGCGCAGGACCTCGCGTACGTCGGCGCCCGACGCCTCAACTTCCTTCGCACCGCCGACGCTGCCCCGGAGAACCGGGGGGATCTTGATCACGCTCACTGAGCCCGGCAGCCTAGCCCGCGCCCGCGCAGAACGCCTCGTAGTCCGGGAACACGCCCATCTCCTCGTCGGAGATCGCGTCCGGCTCGCGCGAGCAGATCGGGCAGTCCGGGTCGCGGCGCACCTTCAGCTCCGTGAAGGTCGTGCCGAGCGCGTCGTAGAGCAGCAGGCGGCCGGCCATCGTGTCGCCGGCGCCGGTGATCAGCTTGATCACCTCGACGGACTGGAGCAGCCCCATCACGCCCGGCAGCACGCCCAGCACGCCCGCGGCGCCGCACGACGGCGCCAGCTCGGCCGGCGGGGGCGTGGGATAGAGACAGCGGTAGCACGGGCCCTCGTAGGGGTGGAACACCGACAGCTGGCCCTCGAAGCCGAGGATCGACGCCGACACGACCGGCGTCTGCGTGCGCACGCTCGCGTCGTTCAGGAGATAGCGCGTGGGGAAGTTGTCGAGGCCATCGACGATCACGTCATAGCCGTCGATGATCTCCATGATGTTGTCGGCGCCGAGCCGGACCGGGTACTTGACGACGTTCACGTCCGGGTTGATCTCGTGGATCGCGATCTCGGCCGAGTCGACCTTCGGCACGCCGATGCGCTCGTTCGAGTGCGCCACCTGGCGCTGGAGGTTGGAGAGGTCGACAACGTCGTTGTCGACGATGCCGAGCGTCCCGACGCCCGCGGCGGAGAGGTAGAGCGCGGCCGGCGAGCCGAGGCCGCCGGCTCCGAGCAGAAGGACCTTCGCGTCGAGCAGCTTCAGCTGCCCCTCGAGCCCCACCTCGGGCACCAGCAGGTGGCGCGAGTAGCGCTCGCGCTGCTCGGGGGTGAGCGAGCGCGGGACCTCGACCTCGTAGCCGCGGTCCTTCCAGAGCGTGATGCCGCCGCGCATGGAGGCCACGTCCTCGTAGCCGAGCAGCTCCTGGAGGGTGTGGGCGGCGAGGGCCGAGCGGTTTCCGGAGGCGCAGTAGAGGATCACCCGCTGCGAGCGGTCGGAGACAGCGCCCTCGATGCGCGACTCGAGGTGCCCGCGCGGAACGTGCACGGCGCCCGGGACGTGGGCCTCCTCGAACTCGTGCTGCTCGCGGACGTCGACGATCGCCGCCCCGTTGCCGTTCCGCGACAGCTCGTGGACGTCCTTCGGATCGATTTCCTCGATCTGCTCCTTGACCTTACGAATCAGCTCTGCGCCGGACGCCATTCCGAATACCTCTAAACCCAGTCGGATTTCAATACTTCAGAAAGTGTAGCGCCCCACAACAGCAACCGGGGCGCCCTTTCGGACGCCCCGGCAGAAGACCCAGACCTAGATTGTGCGGAAGCCTCGTAAGCAACACCTGCTTGAAGCCTCTCCCCAAGAGTTTCGTCTTTCGGGCACCGTGCCGATATGGGGTGGAGACCCCATTTGTCCAGCCGGGGCCTGTTCCGATCCATGAAGAGACCCTCTATGACGCGACGCGACGACTCCCTGATCGGCCAGATCGTGGCCGCAAACGTCGTACTCGTTGCCCTCACCCTCCTCGCCGCCAGCCTCGCCGCCGGCCTCGACCTCACGATCGACGACCAGCGCTGGTCCTTCTTGATCCTCGCCCTGGCGATCGTGCTCACGCTGTGCGTGAACCTCTGGATGCTTCAACGCCGCTTCGCGCCGCTCGAGCGTCTGATCAAGCGCATCGAGAGCATCGACCCCGCCGAGCCCGCCAGCCCCCAGCTCACGGACTCCGATCCGGTCGAGGAGATCGACAGGCTCTCGACCTCCTTCAACCGGCTGCTCGAGCGCATCGAGGAGGAGCGCCGCCGCTCCGGCACGCTCGCGATGCGCGCGCAGGAGGAGGAGCGCCGCCGGCTGGCGCGCGACCTCCACGACGAGGTGAACCAGGCGCTCACGGCGATCCTGCTGCGCCTCGAGGCGCTCTCCCAGGACAGCCCGCCCGAGCGCATCGAAGAGCTGGCGGAGCTGAAGCGGCTCGTGAACCAGGCGATGGAGGAGCTTCTGAACCTTGCGCGTCAGCTGCGCCCGTCCGCGCTCGACGACCACGGCCTGATGCCGGCGATCGAGACGCAGCTCAAGCGCTTCTCGGCACGGACCGGGGTCGAGGTCCGCGTCTCGAACGAGGGCGAGCCCGAGTCTCTGCCCGACGACGTCCAGACGGCGGTCTACCGGATCCTTCAGGAGGCGCTCGCGAACATCGGGCGGCACGCCGGCGCGACGGCGGTGTCCGTGGAGATGGAGGTCGACGACGAGCGCCTCGAGCTGCGCGTCCGCGACGACGGCGAAGGCTTCGATCCCTCCTCGGCCGTCCGCGGGGCGAGCAACGGCGGCGGCGCCGGACTCGGCCTCAGTGGCATGGTCGAGCGCGCACGCCTGGCCGGTGGCGAGCTGGACATCCGCTCAGCGCCCGGCAGCGGCACCACCGTGACGCTCCGCATCGGGCGGCTCGTCAGGGTACCCGCGTGATCCGCGTACTGATCGCGGACGATCACGGCATCGTGCGCTCCGGCCTCCGCATGCTGATCGACCGGCAGTCCGACATGGAGGTCGTGGCCGAGGCTGAGGATGGCGTGGCCGCGCTCGAGTCCGCCCAGCGACACCGCCCCACGGTGGCCGTGCTCGACGTGTCGATGCCGCGCATGACCGGGCTCCAGGCGGCTCGCGAGATTCGCGCGCACGCGCCCGACACGCGCGTCGTGATGCTGTCGATGCATGACGACGAGCGCTACTTCCTCGAGGGTCTCGCGGCCGGCGCCGCGGGCTACGTGCTGAAGCGCGCTGCCGACACGGACCTGATCGACGCGGTGCGCACGGTGGCAGAGGGCCGCACCTTCCTCTCAGACGACGCCCAGCGCTCGCTCATGGACGAGTGGCTCGGTGGCGCCACGGAGGTCAATGAGCCGCTCACCCCGCGCGAGCTCGAGATCGTGAAGCTGATCGCGGAGGCCTACACGAACAAGCAGATCGCCGAGACGCTGAAGCTGTCGGAGAAGACCGTCGAGTCGCACCGCACGAACGTCTTCGGGAAGCTCGGCATGCGCGACCGCGTGGAGATCGTGCGCTACGCGATCCGGCGCGGGCTCGTCGAGCCGTAGGCCTCGGCGTCGGCGCGGTCCTGGTCCTGGGCCGAGCGGAAGAAGAAGAAGGCCACGGCGAACAGCATGATCGCCACGTCGAGGCTCAGCATCAGCCCGCCCGCGATCTGCTGGTCGGTCAGCGGCTTCAGGCCGTGCTCGGAAGTCCGCCCGACGTACCAGTCGTAGGCGGGCGAGCGCATGGCGATGAAGGCCATGCCGAGGAACATCCCCACCAGTCGCGCGCCGAGGATGTGCCCCGCCTTCCAGAGCTCGCCGCGCAGGCGCTGGCGGGTCGGCTCGAGTGCGGGGATCCAGACGAGGATGGCGATGAAGAGGAAGGACTGGTGTTGAAGGGAGTGCACGAGCGGGTTGTGAAGCGCCGCTTCGAACGCCGGCGCGAAGTGCCAGCCGTAGAGGACGAGGGCGTAGGTGGCAATCGCCCCGAGCGGAGTCGTGAGCTTGCGCATCACCCGACGGAGCGTCTTGCGGCGCGCCAGCGCCACCATCGCCGGCTTCGGCAGGAAGAAGAAGATCACCGGCGCCCGCAGGCCCACGAGTATCAGCGGACCGCCCAGCTCGGCGAGCAGCAGATGCTGGGCCATGTGCGCCGAGAGCAGGTCCTCCGCGAGGTTGTCGAGCGGCGAGACCATCGCCACCGCCCAGAGCGCCACGCCCCCGTAGAAGGCCGCCTGCTGGAAGCGGCCGACCTCGAGTCCGCGCCCGCGCGCCACGCCCACAGCGCGGACGTAGAGGGCCACGCCGATGGCGAGGAAGGCGAGCACGCCGGGGTCGAGGGTGATCGACACGCCCTCGATTGTGACGCTCGGCGATGCTTTCGCCCCATGAACGTCTCGATTCGCCGCGGGCACTCGTCGGAGGACGTGAACGAGCTGGTGCGGATGCACCGCGAGGTCTACGAGTCCGAGTTCGGGCTCGACCCGAGCTTCGCCGCCGACGTGGCAACACAGATGGCCGAGCTGCGCCGGCGCGGCTGGCCGGGTCCTGGTGAGGGGCTCTGGCTCGCGGAGCTCGGCGACCAGGTGGTCGGCTCGATCACGCTCTACGAGGTCGGTGACGGCAAGGGCCGGCTCGGGCACCTCGTCCTGACGCCCGAGGCGCGCGGCTCGGGGGCCGGCCGCCGGCTCGTTGAGCAGGTGCTGGAGGCAGCTCGGGCGGCGCCCTACGAGCGACTCGAGCTCGCCACCTTCAGCGACCTGAGCGCCGCGGGCAACCTCTACCGGAGCGTGGGCTTCGCGAGGGTGAGCAACGAGCGCTCCGTGCGCTGGGGACGCGAGATGGAGTGGGAGCTCTACGAGCTCGAGCTCTGACCGCAGTGGCTGTCTAGGGCGTTGACATGCTTACGTCACCTGAGGAAAGCGAGCTAGTGGAGTGGGGCGCGCGGACCGGGGCCTAGGTCCCCTTCTTCAAGCGTTCGGCCAGGCGCGGGTGCGGCGTGAAGGTATGTCGGCGTCCGACGCGGTTGCGCATGAGCAATCCCTTGTCCACGAGGAACAGCAGATCGCTTCGGGCCGTTTCGTGGGTCACCGTGTGGCTGGCCGCGTGGGTCTGGAACGTGTAGATCGAGTCCGCATGCCTTATTGCGTGGCCGAGCAGCGCGAGCTGGCGGTGGTTGAACTCGGCACCCCCAGCCTTGATCACCTTCTCAATGTCGCGAATTTCCTTCGCCTTCCGGCCAAGGTAGTGGTGCAGTTCCTTGACGGCACGCTCGATGACCTTGAGTTGGTAGAGGACGAAGTAGGTCGTATCGCGGTCGTCTATCTCGGTCTCCAAGAACGCCGTCGCGTACTTCGCGGGAGCGTTGGCGAGGATGCGAGACACGGTTAGGTACTCGACTAGCCAGTAGCCGCGAGTTCGCATGTACCAGTAGAACAACGCTCGCGCCGTCCTGCCGTTGCCGTCCTCGAATGGGTGGTCGTACGCAAGCCAGAAGTGGAGGAGGATCGCGCGGACAACGGGATGGATGAAGGGGTCAGCGTCGTCGGGTTCGTTCGCGAACTCGCAGAATGCATCGAGTCGCTCGGGCAGTTGATCGGCGGGCGGCGGCTTGTGCAGCAGCCTGTCGGTATCACGCTCGTACACCGCCACGCGTTCCTCGTCCGGAGTCTGTAGCCGCCCGGCGGCGCTTGGGTCTTCGAGGGTGCCGTCCGTGACAATGCGGTGAAGCTCCAGGACCGTTTCGGGCGTCAGTTCCTTTCCGACCCCGCGCATAAACTGCAAGGCGCGGTAGTTGTTGAGGATCATCCGCTCGCTGCGGTCCTTCGGCTCCCGGCCGGACCTCAGCAGTTCCTTCGCGACCCTCCTCGACGTGGTTGCGCCTTCGAGCTGGCTGGACCGAATCGCCTCCTCCATGAGCGAGTTGACGAGGTAGTGCCGGCGCGCCTGGTCGTCTGCGGTGACGACTTCCGGCATGGCGATCTCACCGCTGCAACGCTGGTCAATGTGGCGCAGCAAGCGCAGGACCGCGTCCGGCTGGCTGTACACGAAGTGGTTGCCGTCCGCGTCGGTAAGCGGCAGGGGTCGGAGAACTTGCCGACGCCCCCACTTGATCGTGAACCACCACTCCTCGTGCGAGAGGCCGTTGGGCGCGTCCAAATGCCGAAGCTTGTCCCAATGGACGTACCCGCTGGCGTCCTCGCCGGTAGGCGTCTGCACGAGTTCAACCAGCCGTTCTGGCTTGGCTACGATTTTCGAGAGCAGTGCGTCAAATGGCGGTGGCGGGGCTACATACATGTGAACTCCAAATATCTCCAAGCAATTCCAAGTCTTGGACTTTAGCGCAATTCCAAGTGTTGGAGTTATTTGGAGTTATTTGGAATAACGTCCGGACCCCAGACGGGAAGTAGCGCTGAGCCGTCTGACTCGTCAGTGCCGCCGACGCGCATAGGACTGCTCGCGCCGAATCATCGATGCCGTACGTAGGAGGCGTATCACCGCTTGCGCGAGTTGCTTCAAGCGCACCCGGAACTCAATGACGAACTCGGCATCCAACCGTGGACGACGCGGGGAAGCCAGTCGGCGAGATGACTATTGGTCTCAAACTCGCTGGGCAGCAGCTCCCGCTAGACCCGGCTCACGCCAGCAGCGGTTCAGTGCGCGCCTAGGCCTTGCCGGTTAACTCGGCGTAGGTCCGCTGGCGACCGGCAGCGGCGCTCCAAATGTCAACGGCCTCTCTAGCCTCCGCGCGGTGAACCCGCGGATCGTCGTCGCGCTGTTTCTCGTGGGCGTCCTCGCCCTCGGTGCTGTCGTTTTCGCGGCCGGCGGAGACGAGAACGACGACACCGCGCCGAACACGTTCGAGGGCTCGCTCATGCCGGAGGGAGTGCGCGCGCCGGACTTCCAGCTACGCAACCAGGACGGGGAGACCGTGTCGATGCGCTCGCTGCGCGGCCGGCCGGTCGTCGTGACCTTCCTCTACACGACCTGCGAGGACTCCTGCCCGATCCAGGCCCAGACCGTGCGCGGCGCGCTCGACGAGCTCGGTCACGACGTGCCGGCTCTGGCGATCGCGGTCGACCCGCCGCGCGACACACCGGCACGTGCCCAGGCCTTCCTCGCAAAGCAGCGAGCCACCGGGCGCATCGACTTCGTGCTCGGCTCGCGCGCCGAGCTGCGTCCGCTCTGGAAGGGCTACGCGATCCGGCCGCAGTCGGTCACCGAAGAGCACCAGGCGCGCTTCACGCTCGTCGACTCGCGCGGGTTCCAGCGGATCGGCTACCCAGGATCCGAGGCCACGCCCGAGCGGCTGGCCAACGACCTGCGCCTGCTCGAGCGCGAGCGCGGCTGAGTTCTCCTACCACCTAGGTAGGATTTACCGTTGATGATGTTCTCGACCAAAGCCGAGTACGGCGTTCGCGTCATGGCTCACCTCGCCAAGCACCACGGCGAGCGCCCGATTTCGCTTGCCACGATCGCCGAAGCCGAGGGCCTTCCGCTCGCCTACCTCGAGCATCTCGTGCAGCGGCTGCGCAAGGCGGGGCTCGTGGAGTCGCATCGCGGTGCGCACGGCGGCTACACGCTCGCTCGCGAGGCCGAGGAGATCACGATGGCCGAGGTCGTGCGGGCGCTCGAGGGCGAGATCGCCCCGATCGAGTGCATCACCGCCGACCCCGACGGCGGGCTCATCTGCGTCCGCGAGGGCGAACTGGGACACGACCCGTGTCCCACCAAGCTGCTGTGGACCCGCGTACAGGGGTCCATCGTCCGAACCCTGAACGACATGACGCTGGCCGACCTCGTCCAGCCCTCGACCCAGAAGGCAAAGGCAACTGCATGACCCTTGAAGTCCAGAACCTGCACGTGCGCACCGAGGATCGGGAGATCCTCCATGGCGTGGACCTCGTCGTGAAGAAGGGCGAGACCCACGCGCTCATGGGCCCGAACGGCTCGGGCAAGTCCACGCTCGCCAACACGCTGATGGGCAACCCCAACTACGAGGTCACCGAGGGCCGCATCCTCCTGAACGGCGAGGACCTCACCGAGGCGGATCCCGACGAGCGCGCCCGCGCCGGCCTCTTCATGGCGTTCCAGTACCCGGCCACGATCCCTGGCGTGTCGGTCGCCAACTTCATGCGCATGGCGATGAACGCCGGACGCGAGGAGCCCATCAAGGTCAAGGAGTTCGGAGCGCTGCTCAAGAAGAACATGGAGCTCTTGAAGATCGACCGCGCCTTCACGAGCCGCTACCTGAACGAGGGCTTCTCGGGCGGTGAGAAGAAGCGCGCCGAGATCCTCCAGCTGGCGATGCTCCAGCCGGACTACGCCGTGCTCGACGAGACCGACTCGGGGCTCGACATCGACGCCCTGCGGATCGTGTCCGAGGGCGTGAACGCGATGCGCGGCGACGAGCGCGGCTTCCTCATCATCACGCACTACACGCGCATCCTGAACTACGTCAAGCCGGACTTCGTGCACATCCTGATCGACGGCCGGATCGTCCGCGAGGGCGGCTCGGAGCTCGCCGACGAGCTCGAGGAGAAGGGCTACGAGTTCGTGCGCGAGGAGGTGGCCGCGAGTGGCGCCTGAGTTCGTGGAAGATCGCCGCCGCGCCGCGCTGGAGGTCTACGAGTCCGAGGAGGTTCCGACCTGGCGCCGCTCAGGCTTCTGGACGACGACGCTGCGCGGCCTCGAGCTCGACGCCCTCGAGCCGCGGCGCTACGAGCCGGGTCTCCCCCAGCTCGAGCTCGGCGACGACGAGCACTCGGCCCTGATCGTGCAGCGCGGCGCCAGCGTCGTGCACACCGACCTGAACGACGACCAGATCATCGTGATGCCACTCGAGCAGGCGGTCGAGGAGCACCCCGAGCTCGTGCAGGGGCACTTCGGCAAGCGCCTCCCCTTCGAGGAGGACAAGTTCGCAGCCGGCACGGCCGCGTTCTGGACCGGCGGGGTGTTCATCCACGTGCCGAAGAACGTGCGCGTGGAGAAGCCGATCCAGGTGGTCTGGCTGATCGACGAGCCCGGCACGGTGCAGTGGGCCCACACGCTGGTCGTGGTGGGCGAGCACGCCGAGGTCCGGATCCGCGAGTTCTTCCTCGGCGGTGACTTCGAGGGCCAGGCGCTCCACGCCGGCGCCTTCGAGCTGTACGCGGACACCGGCGCGCAGGTGGACCTCGCGCACTACCAGGACTGGGGCAGCGGCGAGGTGTACGACCTGTCCACGCGGCGCGTGGAGGTCGGCCGCGACGCGCGCGTGAAGTGGGTGCCGATCCACCTCGGCGGCCACCTCACGAGGCAGACGCTCGACATCATCACCGCCGAGCCCGGCTCGGACATGCGCCACACCGGCATGTACTTCACCGAGCGCAACGAGCACCTCGACCTGTTCACCACGGACCGGCACGAGGCGGGCCACACCACCGGGGACACCGTTTGGAAGGGCGCGCTCACCGGCGAGTCGCGCGCCTCGTACGAGGGCCTCATCCACATCCTGCCGAAGGCCCCGGAGGTGGACACCTACCTCCAGACGCACCAGATGCTGCTCTCGCCGAAGGCGAAGGGGGACGCGATCCCGTCGCTGATCGTCGAGGTGGACAACGTGAAGGCCTCGCACGGCGGCACCGTCGGCGAGCTCGACCCCGACCAGATCTTCTACATGATGACCCGCGGCATCCCGCGCGCCGAGGCGGTGCGGGTGCTCGTCGAGGGGTACTTCGAGGAGGTCATCATGCGACTCGACGACCCGGGCCTCGAGGACCTCGTGCGCCGGCGGATCAGCGAGAAGCTCGCCGAGGCCGAGGACCAGGTCAAGGAGTTCATCGGGGAGCGCGCGGAGGCCAGCTGATGGGCGCGGTCGCCGGAAATGCCGATGCTCGCGCGCACCGCGCGCTCGCCGGTCAGCCCCTAGTGGACGTCCGCGCCGACTTCCCCGTGCTCACGCGCGAGTTCGAGGGCAGGCGCGTGGCGTACCTCGACTCGGCCGCCACCGCGCAGCGCCCCGAGCAGGTGATCGCGGCGATGGACCGCTTCCAGCGCGAGTCGTACGCCCCGATCCACCGGGGCGTCTACGAGCTGGCGCGCGAGTCCACCGAGGCCTTCGAGTCCGCTCGCGTGCGGATCGCCGAGTTCGTGGGCTGGGATCCGGCGTGCTCCGTCTTCACGCGCAACGCCACCGAGGCGATCAACCTGGTGGCGTATTCCTGGGGTCGCTCGAACATCGGCCCCGGTGACGAGGTGCTCATCACGGAGATGGAGCACCACTCGAACATCGTGCCCTGGCAGATCCTCTGCGAGGAGACCGGGGCGAAGCTGCGCTACCTGACCCTTACCGAGAGCGCCGAGCTGTCGCTCGACGAGCTCGACTCGGTGCTTGCCGAGGGACGGGTGAAGCTCGTGGCCGTGGCGCACGTGTCGAACGTGCTCGGCACGATCAACCCCGTGGCCGAGATCGCGCGGCGCGCCCGCGCGGCCGGCGCGGTCACATTGGTGGACGGCGCGCAGGCGGTGCCGCAGATGCCGCTGGACCTGCGCGAGATCGACGCGGACTTCTACGCCTGGACCGGCCACAAGGCGCTCGGCCCCACGATCGGCCTGCTGCACGGGCGGCGCGAGCTGCTCGAGGAGATGCGGCCGTTCCTCGGCGGCGGCCACATGATCTCGCGCGTGGAGCGCGAGCACTCGACCTGGAACGAGCTGCCCTTCAAGTTCGAGGCCGGCACCTCGGCGGCCACCGAAGCAGTGGGGCTCGGTGCGGCGGTGGAGTACCTCGACGCGATCGGCATGGATCGCATCCGCGCGCACGAGCGCGACCTGACCGCGTATGCGCTGGAGCGCCTGCCCGAGGTCGAGGACATCCACCTCTACGGGCCGTCGGACCTCGACCACCGCGGCGGCGTCGTGGCGTTCGCGATCGACGGCATCCACCCGCACGACATAGCCGAGCTGTGCGACCGCGAGGCGGTCTGCGTGCGCGCCGGCCACCACTGCGCGCAGCCGCTGATGCGCTGCCTCGGCGTGGGCGCCACCGCTCGCGCCTCATTCCACGTCTACAACTCGCGCGACGAGGTGGACCGGCTGGTCGACGCGCTCGTCAAGGCCCGAGAGGTATTCGAGCTCTGATGGACGCTCTCTACCGCGACTTCATCCTCGAGCACTACAAGAGCCCGCGGAACTTCGGGGAGCTCGAGGAGCACGACATGGAGTGGCACGACCACAACCCGCTCTGCGGCGACGAGCTGGGCGTGCACATCGTGGTCGAGGACGGTCGCGTGAAGGACCTGCGCTTCCACGGCCAGGGCTGCGCGATCTCGCAGGCGGCGGCGTCGATCTCCTCAGAGGAGCTGATCGGAATGCCGCTCGACGAGATCCAGCGCCTCGACGCCGACTGGGTGATCGAGCAGCTCGGAATCGACATCTCCCCCACACGCCGCAAGTGCGCGCTGCTGTCGCTGAAGGTGATGCGCGGCGCCACGACGGGCGACGCCAGCTGGCCTGAGTAGCCACCGAGCCCGTACCGATCGCGAGCGCGCGCTGTCCTGCTGGGCAAGCGGCACTCTCGACGGTCGGGCCCGTTATCGGTCCGGGGCAGGTCGCCGGGCGCATGAGCCGCGGCGGACGCGGCGCAGACCCAGTCGTAGCGCACAATCCCGGCACGCCCCATGTCGCGCGTGATGCCACGCGCCGGCCCGCTGCCGGATTCCACCCGGCTGCGCCCTCTCGGTTGTAGGGTCGTCTGAGCATGGCTCGCGCGTTGCGCTCCTCGGTCGTTGGCGCCGCAGTCGACGCCTACGACCGGCACGTCGGCCGCTACGGCCCCGAGCTCGCGAGGGAGATGGTCCGGGTGACCGCCGTCGGAGACGGACAGCGGGCACTGGACGTCGGCTGTGGGACCGGCGCGCTCACGATTGCGCTGGCGGAGGTGCTGGGCGGAGGAAGCGTGGCTGGGATCGACCCGTCCGAGCGTTTCGCCGCGGCCTGCCGGGCGCGCGTGCCCGGCGCCGACGTGCGCGTCGGGACAGGCGAGGAACTCCCCTGGGGCGACGACGAATTCGACGTGGTGCTCGCCCAGCTCGTGGTGGACGGGATGAACGATCCCCGTCGCGGCGCAGCGGAGATGCGCCGCGTGGCGCGGCCGGGCGGGATGCTGTCCGCATGCATCTGGGACTTCGAAGGGGGCATGAGCCTGCTGCGCGCGGTGTGGAACTCCGCCCTCGAGGTCGACGCCAAGCTTGCGCGCTCGTTCGGGGCGGACCGGCGCAACCCCTTCTCGCGCCCGCACGAACTCGAGGAGCTCTGGCGCAGCACAGGCCTCGAGCGGGTCGAGCTGGGCCAGGTCGAGGCCGGCGCCGACTATGCCGACTTCGACGACCTCTGGTACCCGTTCGCAAACGGCGTCGGCAACTTGGGCCGCTTCCACGAGGCGCTCGACGAGCCGGGCCGCGAGGACCTCAAGCGCGGCGCGGCCGAGCGGCTGGGATCGCCGTCCGGGCGCTTCCGCCTGACAGCGACTGCCTGGTATGTGTGCGGCACGGCCCCGGCCGGATAAGCAAGCCCGGCGGAGAGCTCGGGACGCGCGCTAGATGAATTGCAAGCGCGAGCGACGCCAGACAGAACCGGCCGTCCGCCGACAGCGCGCCCGAGCGAGAGTGTCCCTTCCCCATGGGAGCGAGAGTGCTCTGAGAAACGGGGCTGACGCAGCCACCGGCTCCCGGCCGCGGTTAACCGACTTGGAGGTACTTCCGTAGCTCGGAGCCGTCGTCGCGCACGATGGTGACGACCTCGAGCAGGTCGGCGCTGCGTGATGGGCCGACGTAGAGGCGGGTGTCATCGGTTTGGTCGTCGATCGCGAGAGCGTGTCGCATGGCGTGTTCGATGTCCTCGTCGGCGAGACCGTGCTTGCCGCTGGCGCGCGAGTGGGGCCTGGTGAACGACGTCGTGCCGGCAGAGGAGCTCGACGACGCCGTCGACCGGCTCGCCGCCAAGATCTGCGAGGCGAGCCCGCGCACCGTCGCCATCGGCAAGGAGGCGTTCTACGCCCAGATCGAACGCGACGAGCGCGGCGCCTATGACCTCACGTCGTGCGTGATGGCGACGAGCGCGTCGACGGCCGACGCCCAGGAGGGCATCGACGCCTTCCTCGCGAAGCGGCCGCCTGTCTGGCCCGAGGGCTAACGCCCCGCCCGGCGGCATGCGAGGTTGGGGCCCGGGCGACGCGAGAGTGCCACTCCCGGCTAGAGGCCCTGGTGGCGCGGCCGGACATCAGGATCTTCGGCAACGGCACGGCGGAGCGCCTCGTCGAACCCGATTGGCTGCACGTCGAACAACTCCGCCCCGGACGGGTCGGTGACGACCGTGGGCACAGCGAGCCCCTCTACCAGCGGCCTGGCGACCCCCGCGTCGACCGGCGTGACCAACCCGATCCACAACGAGGACAGCCACGGCGTGATCAGCGGGACGGGTACCCGTGGGCGCCGGCGGAGATCGAGTACCGCAGCCATGCGATCGAGCATCTCGCCGTAGCTCAGGACTTCCGGACCGCCGATCTGGACCTCCCTGCCAGTCGACGCGGTGATGGACGGCGCCTGCACGAGGTAGCGCAGCGTGTCGTCGATCGCGATCGGCTGCGTAGCGTTCTTCAGCCACGCAGGGGCGATCATCGCGGGCAGTCGCTGCACTAGGTAGCGCAGCGTCCGGTAGGACTCGCTCTGTGCACCGACCACCATTCCGGCGCGAAAGTAGGTCAGCGGCGGGCCGTGCTCGGCCAGCGCGAGCGCCGTTTCGTGGCGGCTACGCAGGTGCTTGGACTGGGGGCGATCGCCGAGCCCGCCGAGGTAGACGACCCGCTCGATTCCCTCCGCTCGAGCCATCTGCGCGAACGACGCCGCCGCCGCGCGCTCGCTAGCGACGAAGTCCCCGCCCCCGCCCCGCCCCATCGAGTGGATCAGGTAATACGCGACGTCGACGCCTTGCCCCGCGCCCCGCAGACTCTCGGGGCGCAGGACGTCCCCCTCGTGCAGCGCGAAGCCGTTCCGTTCCAGCTCGCGGGCGCGGGAGCCGCCAAGGTCACGCACCATGCCGCGCACCTCCCAACCCGCCTGCGCTAGCGCCGACGCGAGTCGGCCGCCGACGAAGCCGGTCGCGCCCGTGACGAGTGCGCGGCCAGCCATCAACAGCCACCAGGTGTGCGCGCCGATCGCATGCCATGCCCAACATACCCCGTGGTCGGCCGACCCGAGGCTTGCGAGCGAGGAGGCGCTGCGCGAGACGATCGACGCCTACGCCCGTCCAGGTGCGTTCACCGCGAGCATCGCCTGGTACCGGGCAAACGTCGGCTATTCGGCCGCCGCCGAAGTCCTTGGCCCGCCCACGATCGTGCTTTGGGGCGATGCTGGCCCGCTCTTTCCGGCGGAATGGTCTCCGGCGACGGACAGTTCGTTCGCCGACGCCCAGGTGCGGGTTTTCGAAGAGGTCGGCCACTTCGTGCCACTTGAGGCGCCCGGCTCGTTCGTAGAAGCGATCACGGAACTCGTAGACGCCTCGTGACGCCCCCAGCTTTGCGCTTCCGCTTGCCATGCAAAGGAATCGCACCGACGAGGCACGCGCTCGTGACTGCCTTCGGCGCATAGCGATAGCGACGACTCATCGCGCGCTCGCTGTCGCGTTGGACGAAACCGGAAGCTGCAGCCGGCTACGGGCACGAGCGACCAGAGTGAATGCGAGAGGTGCGCGCTGCCGCTCCCATGGGAGAGCGGCACTCTGTTGGGAGCCAGGGCGAGTGCTGCAATCACGCGAAGGGAGCGCTCGCGACAGGCTCCTCTCGGCCAACGCGGACCCATTTGTGCGCTTTCGTCGTACTAGGCAATGCATGCGACTTCCGACGCGCCATCGGGCCGTGGCCACGATCCTGGCTTCATCGGCCGTCGTGATTGCTGGGTGCGGTGGCGAGGCCCAGATGGTTGAGGGCGGTGGCGTCGACACCGCCAACTCGCCGCCAGTGGAACGCCTCGAAGCGTCCTGGAAGCTGACCCACGAGAGGGTCATTGAAGGCGCAGAGCGC
Source organism: uncultured Thermoleophilaceae bacterium (assembly GCA_963837445.1). GTDB lineage: Bacteria > Actinomycetota > Thermoleophilia > Solirubrobacterales > Thermoleophilaceae > JACVRW01. Next base: position 111,898 of record CAWINK010000022.1, read on the forward strand.
GACTTTGAGACCGCGGTCGAGGGCCCGGGCGGCTTCGCGAGGTGCTTCATCCGCCGGTTCAGGCACAGGCTGACCCGCACAAGAGTCACCGAGCTGGCCGCTATCCACGCGACGGTCGGGGAGCCCGCGGCCGCGCGAGCGCTGAATGGTTACGGCGTCCGTTACGGCGATGCGTGCGGCGGCCGCCGATGGGTGCCTGAGCTCACGGCGGCGGCGAGTGGGCTGAGATCCGTCTATTCGCCCCAAAGTCGAGCCAGCGATCCTACGTCCGAGAATTGAGTTCCGGCGCATGGACTGAGTGTCGCTCCGCGCGACACGCAACATTGCCGACAGGCTCCGACGTCGCTCCTGCATCCATGGGAGGCTGTCGCGCAAAGGCGTGGGTAATCGGCGTCGGCGGCTCGGGAAGTCCGAGGTCGCCGGGCCGGGGCCGTTTCTTAGGCCGTGCGGCTTGCCGGGTGTGGCGGTGGAGCTTCAGGAGGTTGTGGGTGGCCGCGATTAGGCGCCATTCGGAGCGTGCGGCCGCCAGGCCTCTGCGTTTGAAGCGGTCGATCCGCCGGTTCGCCATGATTTGCGCGAACACGGGCTCGACCATCCACTGCCGTTGTGAGTAGAGGCCGCCGCCTTGCTCGCTGGCGATCACTCTGCGCATGTAGTCGTAGGGCCGCCGAGGCGGGTCTTTCGTCGGTTTGTGGCGGCTGGTGTCGGGCGCGAGGATCGGGATCATGCCGCGCTCCCTGAGCGCGTCGATGTGGCCGTTTGACCAGTAGCCGGCGTCGGCCAGCACCACGCCGGGCCTGTCTTTGACCCCGGCGCGTCGCAGCTCTCTTTCCGCGGTCGCGATCATCGGCTGGAGCTGCTCGAAGTCGACGCCCTCGGTCGTGAGCTCGGCGGCGATCACGATCTGCTGCTCGGTAGTGACCGCTTGGGCGTTGTAGGCAGGGATGAAGCCACGGCCTTGCTTCATCCGCCTGGCGTCCGGGTCTGTTGTGTTGAGCTTCCCGTCGGGACGGGCAGGGGGCGTGAACGGGCGTGGCCCGGAGCCCATCTGCTTGCGGCCGCGCTCGAGCACGCCGCGCTCCCAGCGGGCCTCGTATTCGCGGTTTGCGAAGCGCTCCGCGCGCCAGTCCTCGACCAGCCGGCGCTGGCAGACCCGGAGGCGCTCAGCGCGGTCGCGCTGGACTGGCTCGGTCCGCTCCGCGCGCTCGCGGTCGAGCCGCTGCTTAGCCTCGCGCAACCAGGCGCGCCGCCCCTCGGGCTTGGCCAGGTGCTCGGGCAGCTCGTCGCCGCGGGCGGGGCCGTGGATGTCGTCCTCGGCCGCGTCGATCTGGCCGGCCTCCTCGATGATCTCCGCGGCGATCTGCTCGTAGCTGCGAACCGCGTCGTCGGAGGCCGAAGCGGCGAACTTGCTGCCGTCGACCGCGACGACCCCGACCGAGACCAGCCCGGCATCGGCGCACAGGCCGAGGATCTGACCGAACAGCTCTCCCAGCGCCGCTTCGTGGCGGACCCGGAAGCGCGCGATGGTGGCGTGGTCGGGCACCGGGTTGGCCGTGATCAACCGGAACGCGACGTCCTCGCGGCAACGCCGCTCGATCCCGCGCGACGAGCGCTCCCCGGTCGCATACGCGTAAACCAACAGCCCAACCATCATCTCCGTGTCGTGCGCAGCGGCGCCCCAGCCGTCGCGCCGATAGGAAGCGTAGAACTGCTCCAGGTCGAGCTCCGCCACCGCGTCGAGCACGAACCAGGCCAGATGATCCTCCGCCAGCCACTCCCGCAACGACGGCGGCAACAACAGCTCCTGATCACGATCACACGGCAGAAAGTTCTGAGCCACCGCACACCTCACCGCTCGGGAATGACTAGATCGTCCCCGTCGCCGCGGACGAAAAGCGAGGTATCACCGCTTTGAGAAGCTTTGCGCGGATGGAACCTCGTTCGCCGGGATCGCGGCGGACTAGCTCATGTGGATAAGCAGGAAGCTCTCCCGGCTGCACGCCGACAGCGCTTCCTGCAACAGCTTGACGTCGTTGAGCATCGCGCTGCCAGCCTCTGGACTCGCGATCTCCTGAGACTCCTCGTATGAGGCACGCAAATCGGCCACGTCAAAGCGGCTCGGCTCGAGCGCTTCGATGACCTCCTGCCGTGGCTCTAGAAGGTCCCACCCACCGCCGATCCTCTCGACCAGGTTCATCATCAGATCCCCGTATTCACCCTCAGGTTCGGTGTCCACGATCTCCTTCTCGTACAGGTAACCCACGACAGCGGCGAGGTAGTAGCCGTCGCGCTCGTAGCGCGGAACGGGCCGCCTGACCGTTCCCAGCATGGACAACAGCCGCTTCTTCGCACCCCACCCCCAGATCGGGTTCGCCAACTCCTGTAGCTCGCCAAGGCGGCTTTTTGGCACCTCGTAGAAGTCAGCCACTGGTGGCGGCACAGCGAGCGACATCGAGTTCTGCAGCCGATCAGACACGTCTACCGCTCCAAGCTAAGCGTTATCAGGCCAAAGCGCGGCTTCAGCAGGGCTTTGTGCGACAGCTTCCCATGAAAGGAGCACTCGCCAACTGCTGGGCGAGGCTGTCGCTTCGCGCGAATTCCGCAAGTGGCGTCGCTAGCACTCGGGGACGCCTGCTCCTCGTCCTTAGCGAAAGCGAGGCGGGCACCCGCCGAGACGGTCACATGTTGCGTCATCTCCCACTCAGTGCGGTGACGAGCCGTGAACCTGCCTTAGAAGCCAGTGGTCCCTGTGGCGCTCGAGCACCATCGTCATCCGGTACGGGTGCCGCTCCACCTGGTCCGCGCTCGTGGCTGTCTCAGTTCCCTCGGCGGGCAGCCATGCGACCGACCCCGCGGCAGCGACATCGTGGCGATCCCACTCCCACGAGTAGGTCGTCGGACCGTTGACGTAGCGATTGCTCCTCGGAGGTGGCCACGACGACGTCCCCGTCGTCGACGAAGAGGTGCATGACCGCTTCGGCGTCGCGATCCGCGAACGCGGAGCAGAAACGCTCTAGGACTCCGATCAGCTCGGCTTCGATGGTGGTGTCAGGCTTCACGTCGGCGATGTCGGACATCGTCTCGAACTGCGCGCGCATGCGCTTCGGAGGCGTTGCGAGCGTTCGACCGGCGACGCTTAAGCGCTCGCACAGGACGAGCAGCGAGCGGGTTCCCGAGCGGCGCCTCACTATCGCTATGCGCGGGCAGCAGCGGCTGGTGCAAGGGCGGCGCTTGGGCATAGGCTCGCGGCGTGCGCAGATCTCAGGCCGCATTCGGCAGCTTCCTGTTCCTCCTCGCGGCGCCCGGCGTGGTGGCCGGCCTCGTGCCGTGGCTGCTGACTGGCTGGCGTTCCTCGGATCCGGCGCCTGCCGTCGTCGTACTCGGCTCGGCTCTGATCGCTCTCGGCACGGGCGTCCTTCTGCATGCGTTCGGCCGCTTCGTCGTGGAGGGGCGTGGGACGCCGGCACCGACGGCGCCTACGGAGCGGCTCGTGATCGGCGGGCTGTATCGCCATGTGCGCAATCCGATGTACCTCGCCGTCGGCGCAACAATCGTGGGCCAGGCGCTCGTTCTCGGACGCCCGCTCCTGCTCGCGTATGCCGCCGCGTTCGGGCTCGTCGTGGCCACCTTCGTGTGGAGCTACGAAGAGCCGACGCTGAGCGCGCGCTACGGCGAGGAGTACGCCGCCTACCGGCGCGCCGTGCCGGCCTGGTGGCCTCGCCTGCGGCCTTGGACGCCCACACCGCGCCAACGCTGAACTCCGGCTAGTCAGCCCACCAGTCGCGCTGACCCTCCACGTCTTCGCGCGGATCCTCGCCGAGATTGGGTGCGCCGATGACGAAGATCTCGAGGCCCTCGGGCCCGGCCTCGTAGCCTCGCCACGTACCGGGCGGGACCCGCACCGCGTCCCACTGCTTGAGCTCGACGATCTCGTCGTCGAGCTTCATCCGCCCGCTCCCGCGCAGGACCACGTACACCTCCTCCTGCGTCTTGTGCGTGTGGCCGTACGGAAAGCGATAGTCGGGCGGGATGCGCTGGTAGCTAAGGCCGGACTGCTCGAGCTCGAGCGCCTTGCTTGCGAGGCGGAACTCCAGGTCCGGCGCGCCGTCGAAGTTGGACCCGAGGTCCTCCAGGTCCTCCTTGAAGTTCCTGAGCGTGAACGGCACGGTCGCAATCCTACGGAGAACTCCTACCCCTCCGGCATCTCCCTCAACGGCTCGCTCCCATCCCACCCGTCAGCCCCAGCCGCGAACATCGCGAACAGCCCGTTGATCGCGTCGGTGTTCTCGTGCACCTCAATCGCATGCCCCAGCAACGGCGCGTCGTGCAACGAGATCTGGATCTGCCCCAGGCGCAAATGCAGGAACTTGGGCATCCCGGCGGCCTCTAGACGCTCGCTCTCGGCGGCAGGGTCGTCGACGATGTAGGCGATGTGGGCGATGTTGCTGCCACCGGCAGCGCCGGTGTAGAAGCGCGACTCGAGCTCCGGGGTGAGCTCGTGGAGCTCGATCAGCTCGAGGAAGATCGGGCCCCACTTGCCGATCGCCGAGGCGTGATCGAACACGCAGGGCTCTCCCTCCAGCAGCGTCTCGTCGAACTCGACGTGCTCGCCCAGGTGGAAGAAGGGGCCGGCGCCGGTCGCCTCGACCCACTGGTCGACCGCGTTGGGGAGGTCATCGACGATGTAACAGACGTGGTGAATCGGGCGGTCGTTCATTGGCTCGGGATCCCCTTCGTTGGTTGAGGAGGAAAGTATTGTCGGCCCGCATGCGCTCAGGACTGTTCATCCCGCTGTTCGATGCCCTGGCCGACCCGGCGGTCGTCGCTCGCCTGTCTGTCGAAGCGGAGGAGGCGGGCTGGCACGGAGTGTTCGTCTGGGACAACCTGCGCTGGGAGGAGCCCGTGGTCGACGTGGCTGACCCGTGGATCACGCTGGCAGCGATGGCCATGGCCACAGAGCGGATCCGGCTCGGTCCGATGGTCACCCCGCTGGCACGCCGTAGGCCTGTCAAGGTGGCCCGGGAGACGGCGACGCTCGACCGGCTCAGCGGCGGGCGGCTCACCCTCGGCGTGGGCCTGGGGAGCGACGGGTTCGCGAGCGAGTACTCGATCACTGGAGAGGAGCTCGACGACCGCCGACGCGCAAGCATGCTCGACGAATCGCTCGAGATCCTGGCCGCCGCGTGGTCGGGCGAACCGGTGCACCATCGCGGCGAGCACTACACGGTCGATGGCATGCGTTTCCTGCCCCGCCCGGTCCAGCGGCCGGGCGTACCGGTGTGGGTCGCGGGCTACTACGGCAAGCCCAAGCCAGTGCGCCGGGCGGTCCGGCACCAGGGTTTCTTTCCCCTCGGCCTGGATCACCCCGAACAGCTCGCGGAGATCGTGGCTGACGTAACGGCACGGCGCAGGGAGGCCGGCAGGGATCCCACGGAGCCCTACGACGTCGTCGTCGCCCTCCCGCCCGGCGAGGACCCGGCGACATACGCCGCAGCAGGCGCCACCTGGTGGCTGGTCGCGTTCCCAGAGGATGCGGTGTCGGTCGACCAGGTGCGCGCTGTGATCCGCGACGGCCCGGGCTCCTGACCGCTGCGCACGACCACGCTATCTCGCGATCACGCGGCGATCACTCGGCAGGGAGGGCCGATCGCAGAGCGGGGAAATCGGCGAGCAGGTCAGCCGCGTCCGCCTGGAAGATCTCCACCGGCTCGGGCAGGCCGCGGAAGCGCCAGGCGCCGAGGCTCCTCAGGCTGACCCCCTCCGGGAGCGAGTCGAGGACAGCCGCGTGCACGGCCGAGGACATCACGGTCTGGCCGCCGTGCGCCGCGAAGCAGATGCGCGCCGCGGCGTGCACCGAGAGGCCGACGTAGCCGGTATCCGTGAGCTCGGGACGTCCGCGGTGGAGGCCGACCCGCAGCCGCACGTCGCTCCCCGCCGGCCAGGGACCGGCCTGCATCGCCCGGTGGATCGCCAGCGAGGCGTCAAGCGCCGCGGGGGCGTGCTCGAACGCCGCGAAGACGTCGTCGCCGCGCGCGGACACCACCTGACCGCCAGCCTGCCGCACCGCGGTGCTCACCAGCCGGCGGACATCGGCGAGCAGGGGCGCGTACCCGTCGTCGAGGCGCGCGAGCAGCTCGGTCGAGCCCTCGATATCGGTGAGCAGGAAGGTGATCTGGCCTGTGGGGAACTTGCGCTGCGGTTGCAGCTGCGAGCTGATGAAGCCGATCGGCATGATCCCGTGCTTCTTGGCCGCCCGCAGCAGCCTGCTGCGCGCCCGGTCGCGCGCCTCCTCGTCCTCGAAGGCGACCTGGCCGAACCGCGCGAGCGCATTCCGCACGTGCGCCGCGTCGTGGATCGGCAGACGGCGCTTGCCCTCCGCATCGATGTAGGCGAAGGCGCTGTTAGGAAGCTTTGCGCGCTCTTTCGCGGTGAGGGGCGGCACGCGAGGATGATCGCAAGGCCCGAGCCTGGACCGCGTCCATCCACATCTCCCAGCGTCCGGACGCGGACTCGCGGTCGGATAGGAAGCGGTACGGGCGGCGGCCGCCGAATTCCCTGTGGCGCATCTGCGAGACGCCGCCAAGCACCGACGCGATCCGGCGCCGCGGCCAGCCGATCGCGTCCTCGATCTCGGGGAAGGGCCGGGGCACCTCAGGCGCCTCGGCGAGCCCGTCGAGCAGCTCGCGCATGAGGTCGCTGCAGCGGTCGTGGAAGCGCTCGATCTCGCCGGCGTCGGTCATCGCGTTCTGCGGCGCGTGTTGGGTGGGCGGGGTCAATCGCCGAGGTCCGGGGAGTAGGCGTCCGCGACCGTCCGCAGGCAGTCGGCCATCGCCGCGTTCGTGAGGTCGGGCTCGGCGTCCAGGTAGGCACCCCGAGCGGCGCGCAGCTCGTCGTGGCGCTCGCGCAGCGACTCGACCGCCGCCGCATCGGTGATCACCACCTTCCGGAACAGCCGTCCCTTGGTGTCCACGAGGCCGGCCGCAGACGCCTCGGCGAGGCAGTGGTTGCAGACGGTCGCCCACGGTGAGCGGTTGTCGAGGTCGAGCGCCCGCACCAGGGTGCGCAGGCCCCCATCGGCCTGTTCGACGCTGCGGGCAGCGTCCAGCAGAGCGCCCTCGAGGCCCGGCAGTCTCGCGCTGGCGTCGAGAAGCCTGAACCCCGCGAACGACTTGCCCCCGAGCACCCTCACGCGCTCCTTCTCGACCGGCCGCAGCTGCTCGAACTCCATCAGCCCCTGCCGGCGCAGATTCCACATCGCGATGTGGAGCAGGTTGCCCCCCGTGTCGATTGCGGTCGTCGTGCCGCCCGGAACGGACACGGTGTACTGCTTGGGATCGCAGGGCAGCCAGCTCGTCGCGAACAGGTACCGGATCGTCGTCTCTGTGAGCGCGGGCGGCCCCACGCGATCATCCTAAGCGGGCGTCAGTCGTAGTTCCGGATCATGCGCACGTTGAGCACCAGCATCAGCGCGCCGAGCACGGCGACCACTGCGAAGCCGGGCCAGATGTCGGCCCACACGAGGTCCTCGGAGGATGAGCGAGCGGAGCGCCTCCATCACGTAGGTGACCGGGTTGAGGCTGGCCGCGATCTCCATCGGCCTCGTCAGCAGGTCGCGCGGAACGAAGTTCGGGGTCAGGAAGAGCAGCGGGAAGAAGATCAGGCCGCCGGAGTTCGTGGCCGCCGCGCTGCGTGTCTTCAGGGCGATCAGCTGCATGAATCCCACGAAGACCACCGACCACAGGGCGGTCATGCCGACGAGCAGCACGAAGCCGAGCGGGCCGCTGGCGATCGAGATGCCGAAGATCAGGCCGAGCAGCACGATCGCGGCGGCGATCAGCACGCCCTTGACCGCCTCGGCGATCAGCCGGCCCATCACGATCGCGGTCCGCGACACGGGCGCCGCGCGCAGCTTGTCGAAGTAGCCCCCCTCGATGTCCTCGACCAGGAAGAGCGCCGCCGTCCCGAACGACGCGGCAAGGAGCAGGGAGCTGGGCAGCTGGAACGCGCCGTAGCCCTGGCCGTGCAGGAACGCCGTGGACTCCGACGGGAAGATCTCCGCCGCCTGTCCCACGTTCACGACCAGGAAGAACAGCGGGATGAACAGTGTGGGGAGCAGCGCCTCGGGTGTCCGCCAACCCTCGCGGAGCGCGCGCTGTCCGAGAACCCAGGCCTCGGTCATGCCGTGCACCTCCTGCACCTCGCCGACGACGCGGCCGCGGGTCCGTCCGGTCGCGTCGAGGAACACGTCGTCCAGGGTCGGGTCGCTCGCCAGGCCCCGCGCGCTCGCGCAGATCCGCCTTGAGCCGGGCCGGCGTCCCCTCGCGCACGATCCGGCCGTCGTCGATGATCGCCAGCCGGTCACACAACTGGTCCGCCTCCTCCAGGTACTGGGTCGTGAGGAACACGGTCGTGCCGCGCTCGTTGATCCGGCGCATCTCGTCCCAGACCGTGAGCCGGCTCGCGGGATCGAGCCCGGTCGTGGGCTCGTCGAGGAACAGCACCTCGGGCTCGTGCACGAGCGCCGACGCCAGATCGAGCCGGCGCTTCATCCCACCGGAGTAGCCCTTGATCATCCGGTCGGCCGCGTCCTCGAGCTCCACCAGCTCGAGCAGGTCCTTCGCGCGCGTCCGAGGCAGCGCGCGGGGACAGCCCGAACAGCCGTGCCTGTAGTACGAGCAGCTCGCGCCCGGTCTGGCGAGGGTCGAGCCCGGCCTCCTGGAGCGCAACCCCGATGCGTCGCCGCACCTCGTCGGGCTCGCTCGCCACGTCCACGCCGGCCACCTGCGCGGAACCCGAGGTGATCGACAGCAGCGTCGTGAGCATGAGCACCGTCGTCGACTTGCCGGCGCCGTTCGGTCCCAGGAAGCCGAAGACCTCTCCGGCCTCGACCCGCAGGTCAACGCCTCGAACCGCCTCGATGTCTCCTGTCCGGCTGGGGTAGTGCTTGACCAGTCCCTCGGCCTGCACGGCGGGCGCGCTGCCGGTGTGTCCGTCGTTCAAGTGCCTGCTCCTCGGTTGCGTCGGGGTCCCGAGAAAGTAGACAGTCGTGACGCGCCAAATTCATCGGCAGCCGTTTCGCGTGAACGGGCCTCGGAGAGACCCGAGCCATGAAGCGACTTCTCCTTGTTCTCGTAACGGTGCTGGCGGCGGCCTCGGCGATCGCGGCGGTGGCGCTCGCCGGCAGGGGACCGGACCGGATCGCGCTGCCCGACGGCTTCAGGCCTGAGGGCATCGCCGCGGGCGAGGGCAGGAGCGTCTACGTGGGGTCGATTCCTACCGGCCGGGTGCTCGAGATCGACACGAAGACAGGAGCCCAGCGAGAGGCGGTGCCCGCCCGCGAGGGCCATGCGGCGATCGGCCTGAAGTACGACGGGCACAAGCACCGGCTGTTCGTGAGCGGCGGCCCCACCGGCAAGGCATTCGTGTACCGCGCGAACGGCGGCTCCGAGCTCGCGGCGTTCCAGTTGACCGCGCCGGGCCAGCCCACGTTCATCAACGACGTCGTCCTCACGCACAAAGCGGCGTATTTCACAGACTCCCGGCAGCCGGTGATCTACGCGGTGAAGCGCGACCTGTCCGGCGTCAGGCCGATCGCGCTGACCGGCTTCCCGATGACCGCGGGCAACAACCTGAACGGCATCGAGGCGGCGCAGGACGGGCGTGTCCTGCTCGCCGTCCAGAGCTCGGAGGGCGTCCTGTGGCGAATCGACCCGGCCACCGGCTCGCACGCGCCGGTCGACCTGCACGGGGCCGTGCTCACCGACGGCGACGGGCTGCTCCTGATCGGGGAGCGCACGCTGCTGGTGGTGCAGAACCGCTCGAACAAGATCGCCGTCGTGAGGCTGGACAAACGGTTCCGCTCCGGGCGCGTCGTCCACACGATCACGCACCCCGACTTCGATGTCCCGACAACGGTGGCGAGCAAGCGCGGGAGCCTGTACCTCCCCAACGCGCGCTTCACCACGCCTCCGATGCCGGACACCGAGTACTGGGTCACGCGGGTCGGTAAGCGCTAGCGCAGCGAGATCGCTACCCGCTCGAGGGCGTCCATCGCCTCCTGCATGCCGACCTCCATCCCGGAGTTGATGTGCGCGTCGCGGTCCTCCTTGCTCGTGTGCTGCACGAGCACCGTGAGCGTGGTGCGCCCGTCCACTTCGGTGAAGCGTGATGGTGTCCACAGCTTGCGCGTCGGGCATTCCCTCGTACACCTCGGTGGTCACGATGCGCTCGTTCGGGACGAGCTCGCGGTACTCGCCGTGGAAGGCGACCTCGAATCCCTCGTTCGCCTCCATCACGTAGCGCCACATTCCGCCGACGCGCAGGTCGATCTCCGCGCTCGTGACCCCGCCGCGCTGGCCACTCCACCAGCGCTTGACGAGCTCGGGCGTGGTCCACGCCTTGAAGACCAGCTCGCTCGGCGCGTCGAACTCGCGCGTGATGAGGATCTGATCGTCAGCCGGAAGCGTGACGGTTGCCGTTCCACTACTTGCCACTGCCATCTCCTTGCTCCTTTTGTTTGAGTTCCTCGAGCACGGCGTCCAGCTGCTCGAACCGCTCTGACCACGAGCGCTCGTAGCTCTTCACCCAGTCATGGATGGGCTTGAGCGCGTGGCCGTTCAGCCTGTACAGCCGCTGCCGTCCCTCGTGGCGCACCTCCACGGCTCCGACCTCGCGGAGCACGCGCAGGTGCTTTGACACCTGTGGCTGAGCCATGCCGAGCGCGTGCACCAGGTCGTTCACCGGGCGCTCCCCGTCGGCGAGGGCGTCGAGGATCTGGCGCCGCCGCGGCTCTGCCACGGCGTTGAACGCATCCGCTGTCGTCGCTGCTCGTGCCACGATGAGCATCGTATACCCATATCGGAATATGTCAAGTGGACATGCCCGACCGGGTGTCGTTTACCGTCGGCGCTGCCAACCAAGGAAGGGATCACACCGTGACGTCGAGCACCGCCGATACCGAGCTGAAGGCCCGCCATCGCAAGATGTGGGCGTCGGGCGACTACCCGTCGATGGTCGAGACGTTCCTGCTTCCACTCGGCCCACGGCTGGTCGACGCAGCGGGGATCGGCGAGGGCATGCGCGTGCTCGACGTGGCGGCCGGAACCGGGAACGCTTCAATCGTGGCCGCCCAGCGCGGCGCGCAGGTGACCGCAAGCGACCTGACGCCCGAGCTATTCGACGCCGGCCGCGCCCGCGCGCAGTCAGAGGGAGTCGAGCTCGACTGGGTCGAGGCCGACGCCGAGAACCTGCCGTTCGACGACGCGTCCTACGACGTCGTGATGTCCTCGATCGGCGCGATGTTCGCGCCGCACCACCGGGACGTGGCCGACGAGCTCGTGCGCGTCTGCAAGCCCGGGGGCACGATCGCGCTCCTCAGCTGGACGCCCGAGGGCATGATCGGCGCGCTCTTCCGCACCATGGGCCCGTTCGCCCCGCCGCCCCCGCCCGGCGCGCAGCCTCCGCCGCTGTGGGGCAGCGAGGACCATGTGCGGGACCTGTTCGGGGACCGCGTCGAGTGGGGCACGCTCGAGCGCGACAACCTCGAGATCACCGCCTTCGAGCACCCCCGCGACTACGGGGAGCACTTCAAGGGGCTCTACGGCCCGACGATCGTCGCCCGGAACAACGCGGTCAAGAACGGCCAGGAAGCCGAGTTCGACGAGGCGGTGAACAACTTCAGCGAGGAGTGGAACCGCGGCACCGACGACGACGCGCGCTTCGAGCAGGAGTACCTGGTGGCGGTCGGCACCCGGGCCTGACTCGGCGCAACCGGCTCGGCGGTCTTGGCCGGGCCAACTGCGGCATCGAAGGGCATCCGAACGCCGGTGCCACGAGAAGGGACGCATAGTGAGACCAAACTCGTGGCAGTGCCGCGGATGCGGCGCATTCGCGGCTGATCTCGGCGGCGCTTACGCCTTCACCGCTGCCGTTAGACGTCTCAGGCGCGCCCCGAGACGGTCGCGGGGTTGTCCCGCGCCCACTTCGCGATCTTGTCGGAGCCGGAGATGACCTCGCCGTCGTCGGTCTCGAGGATGGGGACCATGTTCTGGCCGCTCAGCTCGCGGACCTTGCGGCGGGTCGGGTTGAGGGCGTCGCCCAGGACTCCGAGGCCGTAGGCCTTCTCGACTTCCGGGTTCCAGCCGGCTTCCTTCAATGCCTCGTGGGCGTTCCGGCAGGGATGGCCGCCGGGACGGGGTGAGCGGAAGGTTCCCCAACAGACGTAGAGCTTCATGGGCGGGACCCTAATCGACCAGCGTGGTCACGGCGGCCGGTGAGGGCCGCACGAACACGCTGTCGCCCACCTCGTGCAGCTCGAGCGACGGGAGTTGCACCAGCAACGTCTTCCCACCCTCGTGGCGCAGCCGGTACAGGACGTCGTGGCCGCGGAACTCGCGCGCCACCACCTCGGCGTTCCCGTTGCCGTCCGCGCGCAGCTCCAGCTGCTCGGGGCGGACGGCCACGTGCACGGACCCGCTCGCCGGCGCGCTCAGGTCGAACACGCCGAGCTCGGTCTCGACTCCGCCGCCGCGCGCGACGCCCGACAGCACGTTCACCTCGCCCACGAACTGGGCCGCCCAGCGCGTGGCGGGCCTGCCGTACACCTCGACGGGCGGTCCCACCTGGACGATCTCGCCGTCGCGCATCACGGCCACGCGGTCGGCCAGCGAGAGCGCCTCCTCCTGGTCGTGCGTCACCAGCAGGGCGGTGGCCTCGGCGTCGCGCAGGATCAGCTCCACCTCCCTCCGCAGCCCTCCGCGCAGGGACGCGTCGAGGCTCGAGAACGGCTCGTCGAGCAGCACCAGCTCGGGCCCCGGCGCAAGTGCCCGCGCGAGGGCCACGCGCTGGCGCTCCCCTCCCGAGAGCTCGTGCACGCCCGTGCGCGCCTTGTGCTGGAGGCCGACCAGCTCGAGCGTCCGCTGGGTGAGCGTGTCGCGCTCCTCGCGCGGCCGGTTCGATAGCCCGAAGGACACGTTGCGCTCGACGCTCAGATGCGGGAACAGCGCGTAGTCCTGGAAGACCATGCCCACGCGCCGCTTCTCGGGCGGCACGGTCCGCCCGGGGCCGGCCACGACCTCGTCGGAGACCACGACGCAGCCCGCGTCGGGCTGCTCGAAGCCGGCGATCACCCGCAGGAGCGTCGTCTTGCCACACCCCGACGGCCCGAGCACCGCCATCAGCTCGCCGCGCTCGATCTCGAGGTTCAGGTCGCGCACGGCCTCGATCGCTCCGAACGACTTGGATAGCCCGCGCACCCGGACGTGGCTCATGCGCGCGCCACCTCCGGCTCCTCGACCCACGCCGAGGCGGCGGGCGACGCCTCCACCTCGCTGGCACCCGCTCGCCCGGACATCCTGATCATCAGCGCCACCGGCAGCAGGCCAACAAGCACGATCAGCAGCGCGGGCAGCGCCGCGGTCTGGAAGAGCGACTCGGTGGTGGCCTGCCAGACGGCGATGGCGAGCGTGTCGCCGCCGAGCGGCCGCAGCAGCAGCGTGGCGGGCAGCTCCTTCATCACCTCCACGAACACGAGCAGCGCAGCCGTGACGAGGCCGGTGCGGAGCAGCGGCACGTGCACCCGTGCCAGCACGTCGAGTCGATCGGCGCCGAGTCCGCGGGCGGCGTCGTCGAGCTGGCGCGGGATGCGCAGCAGGCTCGCCTCGATCGCACCCCAGGCGAGGGCGAGGAAGCGAACTACGTAGGCGTAGAAGAGTCCGATCACAGTGCCCGTGAGCAGCAGTCCCGTGCCCGCCACTCCGTCTATCCGCTGCTCGAGCCAACCGAGCGGCACGATCACCGCCACGGCCACAACTGAGCCCGGCAGGCCATATCCGATCGTAGCGGTGCGGGCCGCGATCGCGGCCGGCCTGGACGCGCTCGCGCGCACCCCGTACGCGAGCAGCAGCGCCACCACCGGCACAAGCACCGCGCTCATCCCGGCAAGCAGGACGCTGTTGCGTGCCGCGGTGGCGAACTCGGGGGGCAGAAGGCCGTCGCTGATCGACTCCACCGACCACACGCCGAGCTGGGCGAGCGGAGCGCCAACCACCCCAACCACGAGCGCGAGCGGCAGCACGACGGCCGCGGCCGCGGAGAGCCCGCGCAGGCGCACGGGCGGGACCACGTCACCGCGCGCGGCCAGCTGGGCGTGGCGGGCGCGGCCGCGCGCGAGCCGCTCCAGCACCAGCAGCGTGAGCGTGACCGAGACGAGCAGCATCGCGAGCTGCATCGCCGCGTCGCGGTCGAAGGCGGTGAACCAGACGCGGTAGATCGCGTCCGTGAACGTGCGCACCCCGAGCAGGTTGACCGTGCCGAAGTCCGCGAGCGCCTCCATCAGCGCGAGCGCCACGCCGCCGAGGATCGCCGGGCGGGCGAGCGGCAGGCCCACGCGCAGGATCGCCCGGCGGCGTGACAGCCCGAGCCCGCGAGCAGCCTCGAGCAGCGTCCGCGACTGGCTGAGGAAGGCCGCCCGCGCGAGCAGGTAGACGTACGGATAGAGGACGAGCGTGAACACGCAGACCGCCCCGAGCGTGGAGCGGATGCCGGGCACGTCGAGCCCCAGCGCGAACAGCGTGAACACGTAGCCCGGCATCGCGAGCGGCAGCACGAGCGCCCACTCGATCCAGCGCCGGCCCGGGAACTCGAAGAAGGAGACGAGCACGGCGAGCGCGGTGCCGAGCACGAACGTGCCACCGCCCACGCCCACCAGGAGGACGGCGGTGGCCTCGACCGCCTCGGGCACGAAGCCGGAGAAGCGCGAGAGGCCTCCGGGGGCGACGATGAAGGAGAGCGGCAGGCCGATGAGCGGCCCCACCACGAGAACTGCGCAGAGAACCGTGCCGATGGCGAAGCCATCTAGGGGTCGGGCTCTCAGTCCCACCCAACCTCGTCCATCAGGTTGAGCGCCTCCGTGAGGTGGGCGCCGGCGCCGTCCACGTCGATCGGGTCCTGCTTGAAGTCGCCGAACCGGGCGATCTCAGGCGATGGCCGCGCTCCCTCCACAACCGGGAACTCGTGGTTGTTCTGCGCGAACACCTCCTGCTGGCTCGGCTCCAGCAGGAACTCGATCAGCTCGCGGGCCGCGTCCCCCTGGTCGGTGCCGCGGACGACGCCGATGCCGGACAGGTTCACGTGCGTGCCGCGCCCCTGCTGGTCGGCCCACTCGGGCGTCACGGGGAAGTCGGGATCCTCCTCGAGCTCGCGGCCGAGGTAGTAGGAGTTGGTGAGGCCCACGTCGCAGTCGCCGTCCGCGATCGCGTCCAGCACGTCCACGTCGGAGCCGAGGATGTCCGGGTCGTTCGCCATCCAGCGGCGCAGCATGCGCTCGGTGGCGGCGCGCCCGTCCTTGGCGAGACGGTCTGCAACGAACGACACGTTGTACTCGCTCGTCCCCGAGCGCAGGCAGAGGCGACCCTTCCACTCCGGGTCGCCGAGGCCCTCGTAGGTGGTGACCTCGCCGGGCGACACGCGGTCCGTCGAGCGCATGATCGTCCGCGCGCGCAGCGTGAGGCCGTACCAAATGCCGTCCGGATCGCTCACCTCGGGGGCCGCGTCGCCGACCTTGACCGGCTCGAGCAGCCCCGCCTCCTTTGCGCGCCACAGGTTGGCCGCATCGACGGTGATCAGGACGTCCGCGGGCGTGTTGTCGCCCTCGGTCTCGAGCCGCTCATACAGCTCGGACGCGTTGCCGCCGCGCAGGCGCAGGTGGGTGCCCGTGTCCTTGGCGAAGCGCTCGAACGGCTCCTCCTCGCCGTAGTGGGAGCGGGCGGAGTAGACCACCAGCTCGTCGGAGGACGACCCCGACGTGGCCACGATCACGCCCACGAAGGCGAGCAGCACCAGGGTGGCGCCGCCGATGAGGAGTGCAAGCAGGCGGCGGCGCGACATTGCCTACGGGCTGGTCTCGGTGCCGGTCGTCTCGGCCTCGGTCGTTCCGGTCGTCTCGGTGCCCGTTCCGGTGGTCTCGGTGCCCGTTCCGCCCTCGAATTGAACGTCGCCCTCGCGGTCCTCGCCGCAGGCCGCGACACCAATTGCAGCCCCGGTCCCGAGGGCGGCTGTGATCACGATGGTGGCCGTCTTTCTCATCATGCGCGTTAGGGTAACCTAACTCCGACCTCGTGGGTCTGGAAAGCCGCCGAGCGCGCTATCCTGGGGATGTATGGCAGCCACTGACAAGACCCGCGTACAGAAGCCCAGCCCGATCAAGGAGAACGAGCAGGGACAGCTCGTCGCCAAGAAGGGGATCTCCCGTGAGGTGATCGCCGAGCTTTCCAAGATCAAGGGCGAGCCGGAGTGGATGCGCGAGAAGCGCATCAAGTCCTACGAGATCTTCGAGCGCAAGCCGATCCCGACCTGGGGCGTGGACCTCTCGGACCTCGACCTGTCCGAGCTGGTGCTCTACTCCCCGCCCGAGGCCGGCCGCTACGACAGCTGGGACGACGTTCCGGACGAGCAGAAGGACACCTTCGAGAAGCTCGGCATCCCCCAGGCTGAGCGCGAGCACCTCGCCGGCGTCGTGGGCGTGTGGCGCCAGGAGCCCTTCTACGAGGGGCTGAAGCAGGAGTACGCGGACCAGGGAATCATCTTCTGCGCCATGGACACGGCGGTCACCGAGCACGAGGACCTCGTGCGCGAGTACTTCATGAAGAAGTGCGTGCCGCCGCAGGACAACAAGTTCTCGGCGCTGCACGGCGCGGTCTGGTCAGGCGGCTCGTTCCTGTACGTGCCGAAGGACGTGAAGGTCGACCTCCCGCTCCAGGCCTACTTCCGGATGGAGGGCGCCAACGAGGGCACCTTCGAGCACACGCTGATCATCGCCGACTCGGGGTCCGAGGTGAACTACATCGAGGGCTGCACGGCGCAGACCTACTCGGTCAACTCGATGCACTCCGCGGTCGTCGAGATCTTCGTCAAGGAGGGCGCCAAGGCCCGCTACACGACCGTTCAGAACTGGTCGAAGGACGTGTTCAACCTGAACACCAAGCGGGCGATCGTCGAGGCCAACGGCACGGTCGAGTGGGTCGGCGGGTCGATGGGCGCCAAGAAGGTCATGCTCTACCCCGGCTCCTTCCTGATCGGCGAGGGCGCGCGCGCCGACCACCTAAACGTGGGCGTGGCGTCCGGCGACGTGTGGAAGGACACCGGCGCCAAGGTCGTGCACCTGGCGCCGAACACCACCTCCAACATCCTCGCCAAGTCGATCTCCAAGGACGGCGGGATCATGGGCTACCGCGGCCTCGTCCGCATGGGCCACAACTCGCAGGGCTCCAAGGCCCGCGTGCAGTGCGACGGCCTGATGATGGACGACCGCTCGCGCTCCGACACCTGGCCCGACATCCAGATCCAGAACCCGCACGTGACCGTGGCCCACGAGGCCGTGGTCGGCAAGATCTCCGACGAGCAGCTCTTCTACCTCCAGTCGCGCGGCCTCTCCGAGGAGGAGGCGGCCGCGATGATCGTGAACGGCTTCATCGAGCCGGTCACGAAGGAGCTGCCGATGGAGTACGCCGTCGAGCTGAACCGGTTGATTCAGCTCGAGATGGTCGACTCGATCGGCTGACCCGCCTGCGCCGGCTTACGGCAGCGGTGAAGGGGTAGGTCGACAACTCGCCACTCGACCTCTTTCGAAGGCGGGTGAGGCGCCTTGCCGCGCCAATCGAATGACAACACGCCACACCCCGCCTGTGGGGCCGGGGTGTGGTGACTTGTAACGAGGGTTGCCCTCGGGCGCGGCCGCGCCTTAGCGTCCGCCCATGAGAAAAACACTCGTAGTGCTACTCGCCGCGTCTGCCGTGCTCGTGCCGGCGGCGTCGGCCCAGGCCGCCGAGCCCATCCTGTTCGTACACGGGTGGAGCTCGAGTGGCTCCGTGTGGAACACCATGATCAGCCGCTTCCAGGCTGACGGGTTCACCAACCTCAACAACTGGTCGTACAACACGGCGCAGTCGAACAGGACCACCGCCAGCCAGATCGCCACGAGGGTGAGTCAGATCCGGGCGGCCACGGGTGCCGCGAAGGTCGACATCATCACCCACTCCATGGGCGGGCTGTCGTCGCGCTGGTACGCGAAGTTCCTCGGCGGAACGAGCTTTGTCGACGAGTGGGTATCGCTCGGCGGGCCGAACCACGGCACGAACCTCGCGAGCCTCTGCTTCTGGCAGACGTCGTGCATCGAGATGCGCGCCGGGTCATCGTTCCTCACGCAGCTGAACAGCGGCGACGAGACGCCGGGTGGCGTCCGCTACGGCACCTGGTGGTCGCCGTGCGACGAGGTGATCAACCCCGATTCAAGCATCCTGCTGAGCGGGGCCACGAACACCAGGACCGCGTGCATGCTGCACTCGGGCTACCTGAGCAGCTCGACCGTCTACGGGCAGGTGCGCAACTTCGTGCGCTGACCGGGAACGGCGGGGAGCCTCAACCCCGGAGGCTCCCCTGCCGATTCCCATGGGGATGAGCGTGAACGACCTCGTGCTCGTCCAGGGCATGCGCGACACCAAGCTCGCGCTCAGCCGCTGGAACGAACACCCCTTCGCAATGCTCCGCCCCTGGGCGGTGCTGAGCGCCCTGATCTCCATCGGGCTGCTCGTGGCGGTCTACGTGGTGGCGAAGCTCACGCCGCTCGACGCCACGATCTACCAGATCCCCGGAGTGACCCAGGAGGCCACCCTCACCGACTACGGGCACGTGCTGTTCCGCAACTCGCTCGTGCTCGCCCTTCACGCACTCGCGTGCGTGGCCGGCTTCATGGCGGGAAGCTCGCTCCCACTCTCGGCGGCGCACCGCAGCGGGCTCTCGAGGTGGGTCCACGAGAAGGCGGGCCCGCTTGCGATCGGCTTCGTGGTCTGCGCCACGCTCTTCTCGCTCGGCACGCAGGCCTTCGTGATCGGCGGCACCGCCGCATCGATGTCGACTCAGCTCGGTACCACCCCCGGGGTGCTGTTGCTGGCGCTCGCTCCCCATGCCCTTCCGGAGCTGATCGCGCTCTTCCTGCCCCTTGCTGCCTGGATGATCGCGAGCCGGCGGGGGGACTGGCACGAGCTACTCGCAGCCACCTTCGTGACCGTGGCCATCGCCGTACCGATCCTGCTGGCCGCCGCGGCGGTCGAGACCTGGGTCACGCCGCAGCTGCTCCTCGACATCGCGTCCTGAACGCAAACGGGGCGGCCCGAAGGCCGCCCCGTTGGCTACTTCCGCAACTAAGCGGTTGCTAGCACTTCGACTGCTTGGTCGCGGTGAACTTCTGCGACGGCTGGCTGGACGTGGCCTCGGTGATGAACGTGGCACGCACCAGGCGCTTGCCGCCCTTGCATCCGACCTTCTCGTAGAAGCCCCGCTTGTTGCCCTTGGGGCCCTTCTGCTTGAGCTTGAGCAGGTTGTCCGAGCGCCGGACCGAGTTGTCGATGCCGGACAGCGGGTGCTTCAGGTTCTGCGGCACGGTGAAGACGAAGTCGCTGGCGATCACGCCACCGATCTTCCTCTTCACGAACCTGCCGTTGATCGCGGTTGCGATCGGCAGCGCGCAGCCGACGGCGTCCGACTCGAAGTTCGCCGGGATCGGCTTGCCGTTGCTGTCAAGACGCAGCGTCATGCCGTCGCCGTCGTTGTAGAGCCGCAGCTGCAGGTTGCAGGGCGTGCTGTCGGACAGCGCCCGCTCACCGCCGGGGCCGGGCGAGCTGGGACCGGCCGCGTTCTTCACGAGGCCGCCGCCAACGAGTGCCTTGTTGCAGCTTGCCGGAACGGTCGCGTCATCGAGCTGAGTGAAGGCACACTTCGGGAACATCTTGGGGTTCGCAACGAGTCCCTCGGACCCGATCGCGTACTGCTCGATGACCGTTGCGCGCTTCGACGAGTCACTGTCCTCGACCTGGAAACCGAACTTGAGGCCGGTTGGAATCGGGTCGGCCTTGGTTCCCTTGCCCTTCACGGTCGTAGAACCGAGATGAACTTTGTAGACGTTGGTTGCGACAGCGACGCTAGCCACTGCCAGTACTGCGACGACCGCCAGTGCGGCGATCAAAAGCTTTCGCATTCCTCCTCCTAGAGGCTGAGACGGGGGTCCGGCAAACTTCGAAAAGCCCATTGCGAGCCAGGCCGAACGGACGGGTTCCAGCCTACAACAGCTTCAGGGGCCAAATGTTGCGGCATTCTGTTGGGCGATGCGCCCGCCTAAGGAAGCCGAGATCTATGCGCCCGAGTTTCCGGCCGGCCTCGACTGGCTGAACGTGGCGTTCCTGCGCATGAACACGTTGATGGGCAGAGGAGCGGTCCTGGTCGAGTTCTGGGACTTCGCGCGCGTGAACTCGCTGCGGACGCTTCCCTATCTGAAGGAGTGGCACGCGCGCTACGCGGATGCCGGCCTCCGCGTGATCGGGGTCCACACGCCGGGCTACTCGTTCGGACGCGACCGCGACACGGTCGCCCGCGCGGTCGAGCGGCTCGAGATCGACTATCCCGTGCTGCTCGACCCCGACTACAAGACCTGGCGGGATTACGGCAACCGGGGCTGGCCGGGGCGCTACCTGTTCGATCGGGCCGGCAAGTTGGCGCATATCCATTACGGCGAGGGCGAATACGAGGACACCGAGCGCGCCATCGCGGAGTGCCTGGGCCTAGAGGTGGATCCGATGGAGCCGCTGCGCCCCGAGGATGTGCCGGGCACGCTGCTCGAGCCGCAGACCGCCGACATAGTGCTGCCGGCCGACCGCGACCGGCTCGAGCTGGTGCGCGACTGGACCGATGGCGAGGACTGGATCGCCGCCGCCGACGCGGGCGCCGCGGCCAGCTTCGAGTTCAGCGCCGGCGCCGCCTACGCGGCGCTGTCGGGCGCCGACGTGGACCCCGGGCTCTACGAGGTGGACGGAACCGTCGAGGCGGAATCACCCGGCCTCCGCCTCCACGGCGTGCAGTTCACGCCCAAAGCGCCCCCACCCGGCGACTAGCTCTCAAAGACGTCTACAGCAGCGGTGAAGGGGTAGGTCGACAACTCGCCACTCGACCTCTTTCGAAGGCGGGTGAGGCGCCTTGCCACGCTAGTCGAATGACAACACGCCGCACCCCGCCTGTGGGGCCGGGGTGTGGTGAGTTGTCGACCCCATCGAGTCAACCCTCAATGCCCGCAGCTAGCGCGGCCGGGCGACCGAGGACGTCGCCAGGCGACGCCTATTGCGCCGCTAGGGCGGTGCGGATGTCCTTGGGGAGCATGAAGCGGACGTCTTCCTGGACGACCTCGAACTCCGTGACGTCCGTGGTGCCGCGCTCGCGGAAGAAGGCCACCAGCCGCTGCACGAGCTCCTCGGGCGCGCTCGCGCCGGATGAGATGCCCACGATGCGCTTGCCCTCCAGCCACTCCTCCTTCACCTGGCTCTCGTTGTCGATCAGGTGCGACTCGGCGCCGTGGTCGCGGGCAACCTCGACTAGCCGGTTCGAGTTCGACGAGTTGCTGGAGCCGATCACGAGGACGAGGTCACACTCGCGGGCCATCTGGCGGACCGCCAGCTGGCGGTTCGTGGTGGCGTAACAGATGTCGTCCGACTTCGGCCCGGTGATGTTCGGGAAGCGCTCGCGCAGCCGGCGGATGATGCGGTCGGTCTCGTCGACGCTGAGCGTGGTCTGCGTTAGGAAGGCCACGCGGTCGGGATCGGCGAGCTCGAGGTTGTCCACGTCCTCCTCGGTCTCCACGAGCACGAAGTGCTCGGGCGCCTCGCCCATCGTCCCCTCGACCTCCTCGTGGCCCTCGTGGCCGACCAGAACGATCGTGTAGCCCTCGGCGGCGAACTTCTTCGCCTCCACGTGCACCTTGGTCACGAGCGGGCAGGTGGCGTCGATGGTCGTGAGACGGCGCGTCTCGGCGTTCGCGTGCACGGCCGGGGAGACCCCGTGAGCCGAGAAGACGACCGTCTCCCCCTCCGGCACCTCGGTCTCCTCCTCCACGAAGACGGCGCCGCGCTCGCGCAGCTGCTCGACCACGTGCTTGTTGTGCACGATCTCCTTGCGCACGTACACCGGCGGCCCGTACAGCTCGAGCGCGCGCTCGACAGTCTGCACGGCGCGGTCCACGCCGGCGCAGTAGCCGCGCGGGGCGGCGAGCAGCAGCTTCTCGGGGGTAGCGGGCATTGGTGGGGAGGCTAGCGAGAGAGCCTCAGAGTCCCTTCAGGAGCTCGTACGCCGCTTCGCCGACCGCGTCGACGCTGCGCTCTGACACCACGGACATGTCATCGCAGGTGCGGTGCCAGCAGGGGAAGTCGAAGTCGATCAGGTCGATCGAGGGCACGCCAAGCCTCCGAAATGGGATGTGGTCGTCGATCACGCCGCCCTGCGTCGTGGAGGGGAACACGGCGCCCGCGCCCACTCGCTTCGCCGCCTCGCGCAATCGCTTCCAGAGCCGCACGTCCGAGTAGCTCTCGCGTCTGATCGTGAGCTTCTTGTCACCCACGAAGTCGAGCAGGACCATGGCTCGCGCATCGCGGAAGACGGGTGCGGCGACCTTGCTGCCCCGCAGTCCGTAGCGCTCGAACTCGAAGTCCGGCACCCCGCGCGGTGCCTCCTCGCCGTCGAAGAACACGAACTTGATCGAGTGCCGGGGGCGCCTGAGCGTGCGCGCGAGCTGCGGCCACCACGGCGGTGCCGGAGGCGCCGTCGTTCGCCCCCACGAAGCCGGGGATGTCCTTCGTGTCGTAGTGCGCGCCGACCACGATGTAGCCGCGCTCGCGGCCGCGCACGGTCCCGATCACGTTGCGCAGGCCGTCCGGCACCGCCTGGTAGCGACCGCGCGGCACGATCCGCTTCAGGAGGCGGGCGAGCCGGCGTGACTCCGGGGAGCCGGCGGGGCGCGGACCCATCTCCACCTGGCGGCGCAGGAGCCGGAAGGCCGCCGCGCCGTCGAAGCGGTCGACCGCCGCCGCCGGCGCCGCCTTGCCGTTGGCGGAGTCATCGTCGACGAACGGCAGGTTGTCGGTGGCCACGAGGGCCACCAGGGTGAGACCGATTGCCACCTGTACCGCGAGCACGATTCCCAACAGCTTCACAGAGCCGATTGTGCCGGGTAGGCTGCCTGTCGTGGCGCAGCAGGGACACAAGGACCGCCTCAGCGCGATCGACGCTTCTTTTTTGCACCAGGAGAAGCAGTCCTCGCACATGCACGTGGGCGCGCTGGCCATATTCGAGGGGCCGCCGCCGCCACGCGAGGAATTCTGCGATCACCTGGAGGCGCGCCTCGGCCGCGTGCCGCGCTACCGCCAGAAGCTCGCGTTCCCGCCGCTCGAGGCCGGCCGGCCGTTCTGGGTCGACGACCCGACCTTCAACCTCGACTACCACGTGCGCCACACCGCCCTGCCGAAGCCGGGCAGCGGCGACCAGCTGCGCCAGCTCGTGGGACGGATCTTCTCCCAGCGGCTGGACCGCTCGAAGCCGCTGTGGGAGATCTGGATCGTTCAGGGCCTCGAGGGCGGCCGCTTTGCGCTGATCTCGAAGACCCACCACGCGCTCGTGGACGGCGTCTCGGGCGTGGACATCGCGACGGTCCTGTTCGACCTGTCGCCGGTGCCCGCTGAGGCCGAGGTCGAGGACAGCTGGAAGCCCGCCCCTAACCCCTCGGACGTGGAGCTGGTGGCCGAGGGTGTGGCCGGCCTGGTGCGCACGCCGTTCAACCTCGCCGGGCGCGCGCTCGGCGCCCTTCAGCGCCCCGGAGCGACGATCGAGCGGGTGCGCGAGGCGGCCGAGGGCCTCGGCGAGGTCGTCTGGGCGGGGATGAACCCGGCGCCCGACGTGCCGCTCAACGTGCCGATCGGTCCGCACCGGCGGGTGCGCTGGATCCAGAACCGCCTGGCGGACTTCAAGGAGATCAAGAACGCGCTCGGCGGGACCGTGAACGACGCGGTGCTCGCGGTCGTGGCAGGCGCCCTCCGCCGCTGGCTGCACGACCGCGGGGTGCGCACCGAGGGCACCGAGCTGCGCGCGCTCGTGCCCGTGTCGATCCGGACGGAGGACGAGCGCGGGTCGCTCGGCAACCGCATCGCGGCCATGCGCGGGCCGCTGCCGGTATACGTGGACGACCCGGTCGAGCGGCTGCGCGTGGTGCAGCAGGGAATGGGCGAGCTGAAGGAGTCGAAGCAGGCGCTCGGCGCCGAGGTGATAGCGGGCCTCACGGACTTCGCGCCGCCCACGCTGCTCGCCCAGGCCTCCCGGCTCAACTTCTCGACGAGGCTCTTCAACCTGATCGTGACGAACGTGCCCGGGCCGCAGTTCCCGCTCTACCTGCTGGGCCGTGAGATGCAGGAGATCGTGCCGATCGCGTTCCTGCCCGAGAACCACGCGCTTGCCATCGCGATCATGAGCTACAACGGCAAGGTCGACTTCGGCCTGCTGGCCGACTACGACGCGATGCCCGACCTCGACGCCTTCGCCGATCACCTCGAGGAGTCGCTCGCCGAGCTCTTGGCGGCCGCGCGCAAGGCCGGCAAGGCCAGCGCGCGTTCGAACGGCAACAAGAAGGACGGAACGCCCGGCACGGCCCGAAAGAAGACGCCGGCCTCCTGATGCGCCGCCGACTCGCCGTACCAGTGGCCGTCGCGGTCGCTGGCCTCCTCGCGCCCGCCGCACAGGCGGCGCCACCGAATCCGTTCGGCCACGCCTGCACCCCCCAGTCCGGAGTCCTCTTCTGCCCCACGGCGACCGACCCGGAGCGCGTGCCGAGCTTCGATGGCGTCCCGCTCGACGTGGACGTGACCCTGCCGGCCAGCGGCGACGGGCCGTTCCCGACGATCGTGATGATGCACGGCTACACCCAGGACAAGACCGCGTTCGAGCGCAGCTCTCCTGCGGGTGCCTACAACAACGTCCACTACGCCGGGCAGGGCTACGCGGTCGTGAACTACTCAGCGCGCGGCTTGGGCCGCTCGTGCGGCAAGCCCGACTCGCGCACCAGCCCGGGCTGCGATGCCGGCTGGATCCACCTCGCGGACCATCGCTACGAGGGACGCGACACCCAGCACCTGCTCGGCCTGCTGGTGGACCAGGGCGTGGCGAAGCCGGACGCACTCGGCGTGACGGGCATCTCGTACGGCGGCATCCAGAGCCTCAACCTAGCGCGGCTGCGCAACCGGATTCGGTTGCCCGACGGGTCGTTCCAGCCCTGGACGAGCCCGAACGGGACGCCGCTCAGGATCGCGGCGGCGTTCGCGCGCTGGGCCGGCTCCGACCTCACCTACGCGCTCCAGCCGAACGGCCGCTTCCTCGATTTCAGGACCCCGAAGCCCGGCCAGAGCATCCGGCCCGGCGGCGTGATGAAGAAGAGCTACAACGACGTCCTCTACGCGGGCGGCAATGCCGCCGGCTTCTACACACCGAAGGGGGGCCCGTTCGGCGCCGACCTCACGACCTGGAAGGAGCGCGCGGACCGCGGCGAGCCAGCGCGCGCCGACGCCCTCGCCGTGGGCACCGAGCTCACGAGCTTCCATAGCTGGGCGGGCCTCACGGGCCCGAGCGCGGCGCTGCTCGTGCAGAACGGCTGGACCGACGACCTCTTCCCCGCCCCGGAGGCGCTGCGGGTGTACCGCACCTTCAGGGCTGCGCCCGGAGCGCGGATCTCGCTACAGCTCGGCGATCTGGGGCACCCGCGGGGGCAGAACAAGGCGGTCGCCGATCGCGTCATGAACAAGCAGGCGGACCAGTTCTTTGCCCAGTACCTCAAAGGCGACAACGACGCTCCCCGGCACGGCAGCGTGCTGGCTCTGACCCAGACGTGTCCCGCCGCCGCTCGACCCGGCGGACCGGTCGTTGCCAAGAACTGGGAGCGCCTGCATCCGAGAACCGTGACGATGCGCCACCGGCGGCCGCAGCGGGTCAGCTCGCGCGGGGGCAACCCGGACACGGCCGCGGCGATCGACCCGATCGGAAGCCAGGGCGCCTGCGCCACCGTCGCCGCCGAGCGCGCGAAGGGCACGGCCTTGGTGCAGCGGCGCTTCCGCCGGCCGTTCACGATGCTCGGCATGCCGACCGTACAGGCACGGATCCGCACCAGGGGCCGCGGCGGCTTCATCGCGGCTCGGCTCTGGGACGTGCACCGCGGCAAGCAGGTGCTCGTCTCTCGAGGGGTCTACCGGCTGAGGGACAACCAGCGCGGCAAGCTGCTCTTCCAGCTGTTCGGGAACGGCTGGCGCTTCGCGAGAGGACACACCGCCAAGCTGGAGCTGCTCGGGAGGGACCCGAGCTTCCTGCGGACGAGCAACTTCAGCTTCTCCGTGACGCTCTCGAGGGCCCGGGTAGACCTACCGGGCAGATGACCGAGGAGCGAGCCAGCATCGGAGACGTCGAGCTCGTCTACGAGACGATCGGTGACCCCGCCGACCCGGCCATGCTGCTCGTGATGGGCCTCGGGATGCAGCTGATCCACTGGGACCGGGAGTTCTGCGAGGCCCTGGCTGAGCGCGGCTTCCACGTGATCCGCTTCGACAACCGCGACGCTGGCCTGTCCACGAAGGTCGACGCCCCGGTGCCGAACGTGATGAAGGCCATGGCCGGCCTCCCGACCCGGGCGCCCTACCTGCTCGAGGACATGGCGAACGACAGCTTCGGCCTGCTGGACCAGCTCGGGATCGAGCGAGCGCACGTGACCGGCGTGTCCATGGGCGCGATGATCGCCCAGACCATGGCCATCACCCGGCCCGAGCGCGTGCTGTCGCTCGGCTCGATGCTGTCGACCACCGGCGACCGGCGTGTGGGCACCCCGAAGCTGCGCGTGTGGAGCGTGCTGATGCGGCGGGCTCCGGACGACCGCGACGCCTACATCGAGTACTTCCTACGCGTGTTCCGGATGATCGGCTCGCCCAGCTACCCCGTGGACGAGGCGCGCATGCGCGAGCGGGCGGCCGCCACCTATGACCGCTGCCACTACCCAGCCGGCACTGCCCGGCAGCTCGGCGCGATCCTGGCCTCCGGGTCGCGCACGGCGGGGCTGCGCGGGCTGGAGGCCCCGACCGTGGTGGTGCATGGGAAGGACGACCCGCTCGTGCCGTTTCGAGCCGGCGCCGCGACCGCGAGGGCGATCCCGGGCGCAGAGCTGGTCGCGATCCCCGGGATGGGACACGACCTGCCGCGCGAGCTGTGGCCGCGGATCACGGATGCGCTGGTGAAGAACGCCGATCGAGCGGCCGCGCGCGTCTAGACCCGGTGCTCGGGCGCCAGCTCGCGCGCGAGCGCCAGGGTTGTCTCGTCGAGCGTGGCCTCCACGAGCTCGTAGTCGCGCGCGTACTCCGCGAGCAGCGCGTGGCGCACCGCCTCCCAGCTTGTGCCCGGGCTCTCCGCCTCCACGGACCCGGTGACCTGCGGCTCCCAGACGAGACCGAGCGCCTCGTTCACCGGCCGCAGCACCTCATTTATCCGCCGCTCCCCGCTCACAACGAGCACCACGCCGGTGTGCGACCCGCCGGACACCACTCGCTGGCCGATCCCGGCGAGCTTCACGGCGCCGCGAGCGTTCACGCTGTAGCGGCCGGGGCAGTACTCGCCTTGCACCTCCCCCACCCGCGCGTCCACGCCGAGCCGGCCCAGGGCGCGGGCCAAGCGCGTGGCCGTGCGCTCGAAGCGCTCGTGGATGCCGGCGCGCGGGTCCGCGTCGGGCGCCGCGTGGCCGATTTCCATCGTCCCGTCGTGGAAGACCGCGGCGCGCCCGCCCGCGAGCCGAAGCGTGGCGTCGAAGCCCTGCGCGCGGGCCGCGTGCACCGCCTCCTCGTACCCCTCGGCGACGGCGTCCCGCTTCGCGAACGCGACGGTCGTGCCCGGCCGAGCGATTCGAAGCGTCTCCGGAAGCTCGCCGTCCGCCACGCGCAGCATCAGCGCGCGCGAGACCCCGGCGTCGAGGGCCGGGTCGTGCTCGAAGGAGTCGTGAAGGAGCTGGAGCGCTCGCACGCGGCGAACTATGCCGCGATGTCCGGAGCCCAGTCGCGCGTGGACAGCGCCCTGTCCTTGCCGGTCAGCTTCGCGCCGCGCAGGCAGAAGTCCGCCGCCGCAATCAGCTCGTCCACCGAGCCGGCGTCATTCGGGTAGATCACCCAGCCCACGCTGGCCGTGAGCGAGATGTCCTCGCACTCGAGGTCGCGCAGGGAGCAGACCGTACGCTCGGCGAGCGTGCGGATTGCGAGCGGCGAGGCGTCCGGCGCGAGGATGGCGAACTCGTCGCCCCCGAGGCGCGCCACCACGTCGTCGGTGCGCACCGAGTGGCGCAGGCGTGCGGCCGTCTCGCACAGCACCGCGTCACCCGCCGGGTAGCCGTGGGCGGTGTTCACGTCCTTGAAGCCGTCGAGGTCCACCAGGATCAGCCCGGTCGGCGACTCACGCTGAAGCTCAGTGCCGAGCCACTCGACCATCGCGCGCCGGTTCGGAAGCTCGGTGAGCGGGTCCAGCAGCGCCAGCGCCTCGGCGTGCTCCCGCAGGCTCACGAGCAGCTCCTTGCCCTTGATGATCAGCAGGCCGAGGGCCACGTAGGCCGGGCAGACCACGATCAGCTCGCCGATGTACCCCTCCTCCACGGCGCCGCCGTCGTAGAGCAGCGGCGCGAGGGCCACGGGCACGCAGCTGAGCACGTACGGAACCGCGTCGTGACGCTGGTAGAAGTAGGCCGCGTAGACCAGCAGGAAGAACAGGTAGAAGCGCGCCGGGGAGTCGGCGCCGCCGGTGGAGGCCATCACGCCACCCACGAAGACGATCGACCCGATCGCGGGCACGTGCCAGAACCAGGGCCCGTGCTCCTCGGGCCGAGCCAGCGTTACGCAGAAGGCGCCCCAGGCGATGCACCCCGCAGCCAGCGCCACGACCCAGGTTAGGTGGGAGTACTCCACGCCGGGAACGAGCAGCAGAAGGAGAGCACTGACCCCCGCCGTGAGAAAGAGCACACCAGCCAGCCGGCCGGCGAGATCCCGCTCCTCCTCGACGTTGTGGGTCCGATGCGCCAACCTAGTCCCCGCCTCCAGTCCGCAAATGCTGGAGGAGTTATCGGCACTTCAGAAGGGCGTCAGTAGCCCAGGGCGAACTTGGCCTCTTCGCTCATCATGTCCGGCGTCCACGCTGGGGTGAAGGTCATCTTGGAGTGCACCGCGCCCACGCCGTCCAGCTCGCTCACGAACTCCTCGATCTGCTCCGCCACCTGCGGCCCGATCGGGCATCCGGGCGAGGTGAGGCTGAAGCTCACGAAGACGTCGCTGTCCTCGATCTCGACGCTGTAGATCAACCCGAGCTCCACGAAGTCGAGCCCGAGCTCCGGGTCGATCACGTTCGTGAGCGCCTCCTGCACGTCGTCCACGGTCAAAGTTGCCATGGGATGAGGATAGTAGGGTCAGGCCGTGCCTCTCTGGGCCCTGGCACTCCTCTTTCTGATCGTCCCGCTCGCGGAGCTGTACCTGATCCTGAAGGTCGGCGACGCCATCGGAATCTGGTGGACGATTCTGCTCCTGGTGGCGGACTCATTGCTGGGCTCGTGGCTGCTCCGATCGCAGGGCCGGACGGTCTGGCGCCGGTTCAACGAGATCCTGGCGCAGGGGAGAGTGCCCCACCGCGAGGTGATCGACGGGGTGCTGATCATCTTCGGCGGCGCGTTCCTGATCACGCCGGGCTTCCTGACGGACATCGTCGGCCTCGTGCTGCTGGTGCCGCCGACGCGCGCGATCGTGCGTCGCATGCTGGCGCGACGGATGGGTCGAGGTGTCGTGGCCGGCGGGCGCACACGCAAGGACATTCGCCCGGACTACGACGTGGAGGGCAGCGCCCGCGAGTACGAAGATCGGCCCCGGCCGGGACTCGAGCGGTGAGCGCTCCGGCGCTCGCGCTGTCCTTCTTCGACGCGGCCCACGACATCCACGGGACGGCGCGAGTCGGGCGCGACGATCCTGTTCGAGGGCCGCAAGCCGGTGGCGATGCACGAGGGGCCGTCGATCGACCAGAGCGGCGAGGGCTGGCGCGCCGAGCTGCCCGGCAAGCTGGCGCTGGAGCTCGAGCCGGTGGCGGCGGAGGCGGATCTCGGGGACGTGCGCGCGCGGGTGGTGCGGGTGCGTGGCGAGGCGGCCGGACGGCGCGTGGAGGGGCTGGGCACGCTCTCCGAGACGCGCGTGCCGCCGCGCTGGGAGGAGCTCGACGCGGTGCGCAGCATCTCGGCGCTCGTGGACGAGCAGCACGCGCTGCTGCTGCTGGCGCGCCGTCCGCGAGATGCCGTGGGGCACGGCGAGGAGGACGTCAACGCGAGGCTGATCGAGGACGACGCCGTGCTGACGGTGGAGACCGCCCGCATCTCGACGGTGTACGACGCAGGTGGCCGCCAGCGCAGCGCGGGCCTCGAGCTGTGGGTGCCCGGCGAGGATTACCCGCGTCGCGGCTCAGGGCTCGTGATCGCCGGCTCCTCGCTCGACCTTGACGGCCTCCAGGTGCACGTGGCCGTGTTCCGCTGGCGGCTGGACGGGCGCGAGGGCATCGGCGCCTACGAGCTGATGCTGCGCAGCGAGCCACCCGCCGCGGCGTGAGAAGCGTCCTGATCAGCGACTTCGGCGGCGTCCTGACGACGCCGCTGCAGGAGGGGTTCCTCGCCTACCAGCAGGAGTCCGGAGTCTCGCTCGAGGAGCTCGGGAGAGCGATGGGCCTCGCCGCCGAGGAGCACGGTGACCACCCGCTGTTCGTGCTCGAGCGGGGGGAGATCACGGAGACGGAGTTCCGCGACCGGATCGAGCGGCACCTCGAGGACGGATTCGACCTCGCCCGGCTGCGCGCGCTCTACTTCGAGCGCCTCGCGCCGAACCGGGAGATGATCGCCTTCATCCGCGAGCTTCGTGCCCGCGGTCTCCGCGCCGCGCTGCTCACGAACAACGTGCGCGAGTGGGAGCCGCTCTGGCGCGCGAAGCTGCCGGAGGTGGACGAGCTCTTCGAGGTGGTGGTGGACTCCGCCTTCGTGGGCCTTCGGAAGCCCGACCCGCAGATATACGCGCTCACGCTCGAGCGGCTCGGAGGCGTCAGCCCCGAGGACTGCGTGTTCGTGGACGACCTGGAGCCGAACTGCGACGCGGCGCGGGCCCTTGGCATGGCCGCGGTGCGCTTCGTGAGCGCCGAGCAGGCGATCCCGGAGATCGAGTCAGCGCTGACGGGCTAGGAGAGCGGACATCGTGGCGCGCATGGCCGCACGAGCGCGGTCCTCGCTCAGGCGCTGGTGCGCGCGCAGCCCCTCCCACGCGGTCCACGCGGACGCCGCCACGAGTGCGGCGAGCACCACGCCGCGCTTCCTCTGGTCGACCGCCTGGAGCTCGGCGCGGAACACCCGCTCGACCTCCCGGGCCTTCTGCCTGCGGGCGCTCTGGAGCCAGCCCGACACGACCTCTGACTCGGGCTCGAGCAGCAGCGCGGCGCGCCGCACCGGGGTCACGGTCTCGAGCAGCCGCGCACGCTGGGCCACGAAGGCCTCGATTCGCTCCGGCAGCGGCAGCGACACGTCGATCGGGTCGAGCGTCGGCACGATGCGCTCGTACTGCTGCACCGCCACGGCCTGGTAGAGCGCCTCGCGGTCGGCGAAGTGCTGGAAGAGCGAGCGCTCGGAAACGCCGGCGCGCGCGGCGATCCGCTCGGCGGTGGGCTGCAGCTGCCCCTCATAGAGAAGCGCGAGCAGAGCGTCGACGAGCGCCTGGCGGGTGCGCTCGGCCCGCACGGTGCGGCCGTCGCGCGTGCCCTTTGCGGCAGTGGGCATACGCCAACAATAGGTTCTTTCAGGCGATCTGCAAGAACCCGTCCTATACTGGGCGGCCGTGACTCGCGCACCCCTACTCCTCGTCGCCGCCGCGCTCTGCTGGCTCGCACTCGCCGCTCCGGCGTCCGCGCAGGCACCCTCCGGCAGCTGCAACCTGGCCGGCACCCAGGGGACCAAGCAGACCTACGACTGCCGCTACGGCCCGATCAAGGTCGCGCCCTTCCAGGTGCTGACCAAGGAGATCCAGCTCGACATGCCGAAGCCGGACGTGGACGGCTTCGTCACGAACATGGAGACGGACGTGGTCGAGGCGAACGGCACCCCGATCCCGATCAGCCGCCTGATGCTGCACCACATCGTGTTCTCGCGCCTCGGCGTGCAGGACCGCACGTGCTCGACGTTCAGGATGTGGGACTCGATGACGGAGATTCCCGCTGCCGCGGAGCGCTTCTACGCAGCCGGCGAGGAGCGCGCGAAGATGGCAGTGCCGGACGGGTACGGCTATCCGATCAAGAAGCAGGACAACTGGCTCGTGACGTACATGTTCATGAACCACCGCTCGAGGACGGACAGCGCCTACATCGGCTACCGGGTCACGGTCGACACGCGGCCCGACGTGACGCCCGTGGAGCCCTACTGGCTCGACGTGGAGAACTGCAACGTCGACCCCGTCTACGACGTGGCCGGCGGCAGGCGTCGCGGCAGCCGCAACGTCCAGCAGATGAGCTGGACTGTCCCGAAGGGCGGCAGGCTGATCGCGGCCGGCGGACACGTGCACGGCGGCGGCCAGACGCTCGCGCTGACTCGGCCCGCCTGCGGCACAAGCGGAGGGATCTACACCTCGAGGCCGACCTGGGGCGGCCCCCGCCACCCGTTCTACAACGTGCGCCCCGTGCTCCACGAGCCCGGCCCGATTCACATGAGCGGCTTCAACTCGTCGAAGGGGATACCGCTCGCCGCCGGCGAGAAGGTGGTGCTCAAGGCCAACTACGACGCGGCCCTGCCGCACACGCGCGTAATGGGGATCATGATCGCCTACATGGCGCCCGATCCGTCCGTGACCGCCAACTGCGGCGCACGCCCGGACGACATGGCCGAGGCCCCGGCGCCATCCGGGCGCAGGTCACCTCCGCCGTTCCGCGTGCCGATCGTGGGTCGCCGCGGCGCGAAGGCCGTGAACATCAAGGCGCCGCCCGGCAGGCGCGTGCGCCTCGGCAAGCGCGGAACGATCGATGTCGGTGACCTCTTCTTCCGCCGCCCCAACGTGACGCTGCCCGCGGGTGGAACGCTCACGTGGCGCTTCGGTGGCGAGACGCTCCACAACATCACGCTTGCGAACGGGCCGCGCGGCTTCTCCTCGCCGAACCTCTCCGAGGGCCGCATCTACAGGAAGAAGCTGACGGTGCCGGGCACCTACCAGCTCTTCTGCGGTCTGCATCCGGTGGACATGACGGCCACCGTGAAGGTCGTCCGGAAGCGCCGGAACTAGGTTTTTTCGCAACGAGCGCGGTCTTTTGGAACAGGGTCTTGACGGACGCCCGGGCCCGTGTTCTACTCCCCCGCAGAGACGCGGACCCAAGCGCAAAGAGCGAAGCCACGAGGATGTGAGGCTCGCCGCGCCGCTCCGGAGACTTCGGTCGCCGGTAGCGCGCTCCTCAAGCGCTAAGTTCGCGTCTCGTTTTTTTTGCCGTGCGCCAGGAGCGCACCATCTTGCCGGCGTTCATCCGGTAGAGCTGGAGCTTCGACACCGGCGGCAGCTCGAGGCCGCCCACCATCCGCTGGGGGACCAGGACCCAGCCTCCGTCCTCCTCGACGAGGTCCCCGCGCACCTGGAAGTTCCGCTGCCACGAGAAATCCGCGGCATGGTCGTGGACCGTGACGCACGCGAGCCCGGGCTGGACCGGCACGCCGAGCACGTCGCCCCCCAGCCGGACCCGGCGCGCCTGTGAGTCGACCGAGATCGGCACGCGCACCGAGAAGGGGAAGCCGTCCGGGGCCACCAGCGAGAGCACGGCGTTCGGATAGAGCCCGCCAAGCTCCTCCATCCGCTCGTCCCAGACCGGCGCCGCGCCCGTGGTGGGCGCATGCGGGGCGGGTGGCTCCTCGTCGTGGCCGGAGCGGACCTCCTCCAGGCGGGCGTCGAACAGCTGTGGCTCGCGCTTGGGATCGCCGCCCGGCCAGACGTAGACGCGCTCGGGGCGGACGTGGATGTACAGACGGGTGAAGTAGAAGCTGAACAGCCGCTGGAGCGGCTTCGGAGGCAGCAGGTCCTTCGAGCCCGGGAGCTTTTCCAGCGCCTCTTTCGTGTAGCGCACGCGGTTGGCCTCGAGGTCACGGGCGTCCACGTCCGCCGTGCCCTGCACGAGCACCTGGGGCGCACCGTGCATCCCGCTCCCGGTGGGATCCGAGAACAGCAGCGAGACCTTCGGGTTGGCGCGCGCGTCGTGCGCCTTCTTCGGGTAGCCGAGGGCGGTCGTCACGTCGATGCAGGGATCGCCGGGCCCGTAGTAGGGCGTGAGCGGCCAGCAGATGGGCCGCCCGCGCGAGTCCACGGTCGTGAACTCGGTCGTGATGAACCTGTCGAAGACCTGCTGGACCTCTTGCGGAAGCGACGCCGTCACGGCACGCCCCAGTCAATCATCTACGCGGACTGGCCGAATGTTCGAGGGGTGAGGAACTCGTCTACAAAAGCCCCGTTTCGTTAAGTACAGACCCGCGGCGTCCGATGACCATGGCGTGTCCAACCGCCGTCTGTCGCTGCGCTCTGAGCAGGGCTCGCTCATGGTCGAAGTCCTCATGGGCATGCTTCTGCTCGCCATGGCGACCTTCGCCGTGATCAACGGGCTCGAGGGCGCACAGGCCACAGGCAAGACGAACAAGCAGCGTTCGGTGTCCGCGGCGCTCGCCCAGCAGGACATCGAGCGGCTGCGCGCCTACCCGATCACCTCGCTGTCGAACTTCACTCAGTCCCGAGCCGTGAACATCGCAGGCGTGAACTACACGGTCGAGTCGAAGACCGAGTGGATCAGGGACTCCACCGACGCTTTGAACTGCACGGATCAGACCGGTGAGGCCGACTACGTGAAGATCAGCTCCACCGTCAAGTCGCCCGCCCAGATCAATCCGGTCAAGGAGGTCAGCCTCCTGACCCCGGCCGCGGGCTCGCTCAGTGAAACGAACGGCACCCTGGCGGTGAAGGTCACGGACCGCAACGGCGTCGGACGCTCAGGCGTCGGGGTCACGCTCTCTGGTCCGACCAACTTCAGCAAGGCCACCAACTCGCTCGGCTGCGCGGTCTTCGACTACATCCCGGTCGCCGTGTACGGCGTCGCCGTCCCGGGCATGGTCACCTGGGCCGGCGAGGGCGCCCCCAACTCCACGGCCACGGTGGTCGGCGGCAAGACGAGCCTCAAGCAGGTGGAGGTCGAGCCGCCCGCGTCGCTGCGCGCCCTGCTCGAGAAGCCCGACGGCAGCCTCGCCACGTGGAACTCGATCCAGGTGGCGAACGCCAAGCTCCCGGGCGGCGCTAAGAGCTTCACGGTGCCCACCGCGACCACCTCGATCGACGGCACCGGCCTGTTCCCCTTCCTGGACGGGTTCGGCGTGTACGCCGGCACGTGCTCGCGCAACAACCCGGCTTTCCACCAGTCGAACTACTTCCAGACCTCCGGCAAGGGCTACGTGATCCTCAACCCCGGTGACGTGCTCACGCAGGTGCACGTGCAGATGGGCGTGCTGAACGTGAACGTGAAGAACTCAACAGCAGCGTGAACATCAACAACGCCCTGGTGGTCGTTCGTTCGCGCGACACCGGTACGGGCTGCAACTCGGACCTGAAGATGGCCCAGGGCAACACCGACTCAAGCGGCAACGTGAGCTTCACTCCTGCCGTTCGGGACCTATCGCATCTGCACCAGCGGCATTCCGGGGACTTCGACCATTCGCTTGCGCGAGACCTCCGGGACCACCGGCTCGCACCAGGACCCGCGTGTGCGCCCGCCGAGCAACATGACCTTCCAGGCGAACCTCCAGATTTCCACCTCCGGTCCGAGCGGCAGCTGCTCGACCGCAACGGACACCTCGCCGTGACGCGCAGGATCAACAGGCTGCGCTCCGACGAGTCGGGGTTCACGCTGATCGAGCTGCTCGTCTCGATGACCATCGCCCTGATGGTGCTGATGGCCGCGTTCGTGCTGCTCGACCGGTCCACCTCGATCTCCGCGCAGATCTCTAACCGCCAGGACGCGCTACAGCGCGGCCGCCTGGCCATGGAGAAGATCGTGCGCGACCTCCGCTCACAGGTCTGCCTCGGCGACGAGAACGAGCCGATCACCACCGCGGAGGACAACAAGGTCACGTTCTACGTGGACCTGAGCGACGGCTCGGAGCCCGTCGGCCAGCGGACCATTCGATACGAACCTGGGCTCGATGGAAAACCCGGGAATCTCTACGAGGATGTCTACGAGGGGACCGGGGAGTATCCGCTGCTGGTGTTCGAGGGGACCCCCGAGACCCGCCTGCTCGTCTCCAACGTCCGGCCGATCATGGACGGCGGGGTGGCTCGCCCGATCCTGCGCTACTACGCCTTCAGGAACGGCGGAGTGCCCGGCGACCTCGAGCTGCTACCGGCCCCGCTTGTGCCCAACGACGCCATCCGGACGGTGATGGTGAAGGTTGGCTTCACGGTCGAGCCCGAGCGCAAGGCGCCGAAGAACAGCGAGATCACAACTCTCGAAAGCGACGTCTACGTGCGCCTCGCCGATCCGTCGAGGCCTCTGGAGGGACCGCGATGCGTCTGAGACTGAGACTGCGCAACCTGCAACTGGCCTCACAGCGTGGTTTCACGACCGTGACGCTGATGGGCGTGCTCGCCGTGGGCGCGCTGCTTGTGGCCGGCAGCTTCGCCGCCGTCGATCCCGACATCTCGCTCTCGCGCGAGGACCAGGACTCGAAGCAGGCCTACGGCGCCGCGGAGTCGGGCCTCCAGTGGTACCTGAACGCCCTCGCCAAGGACAACAACTACTACCTGAAGTGCACCGCCGTGCCGCCGCCGAATGCCACCGAGGCGGCGCCGGTGAACCAGCAGTACGACGGCTCAACGCCGCGCGTGTGGCGCAAGCTCCCGGGCGAGAAGGCCGAGTACACGGTCGAGCTGCTGCCGGCACCCGGGAAGGCCGAGTGTTCGATTCCGGACCAGTGGTCGATGATCGACGAGTTCGGGAACATGCGGCTGCGCGTGACCGGCCGCTCCCGCGGTGAGTACCGAAGCGTCATCGCAACCCTGCGTCGGCGCAACTTCATCGACTTCATCTACTTCACCGACTTCGAGACGCTGGACCCGGCTGCCTACAGCAATCCCGACACGATGTCACCGCTGTGCTCGCAGTACAGGGAGGAGCGCGCCGGGAACGGCTGCACCGAGATCCAGTTCACGAACAGCGACGACGTGCTCGGGCCGTTCCACACGAACGACAACGTGCTGATCTGCGGCTCGCCCCAGTTCGGGCGCACGACGCGCGACATGATCGAGGTCAACGGACCGCCGGACGAGGGCTTCGTGCCCGCATGCGGCGGGGCTGCGCCGGACCTGCAGGGCACCCTCGAGCAGCCCGGGGGCACGCTGGGGATGCCGCCCTCGAACCAGGCGCTCAAGGACGTGGCCGACGCCAGCCACAAGTTCATTGGCTTCACACAGATCCAGCTCCAGGGCGCCACGATGCTGGTGCAGAACTTCAAGAAGTTCGGCGACAACCTGCAGCACTCGATGGCCTGGCCCACCAAGGGTGTCATCTACGTCGCGAACGGCGGTCCGGCCGACGGCCTGGGAGGCTGCACGATCGGCTACGACCGCAGCCAGGAATACAACTCTCAGGAGCCCGGCTGCGGCGACATCTGGATCAGCGGCAACTACTCGGACGACCTCACGGTCGCGGCCGACAACGACGTGGTGATCAACGGCCACCTCGACAGGAACAACGACGGCCTCCTGCTCGGACTGATCGCGAACAACTTCGTCCGCCTCTACCACCCCACCTACACCGACGACAACTGCGACACCAACGATGCCGGGTACATCGCGAACCCGCGCATCCAGGCTGCGATCCTCGCGCTGAACCACTCGTTCATCGTCGACAACTGGCGGTGCGGCGATGCTGACGATCTTGGGAGCCTGCACGTGGACGGCGCGATCGCGCAGAAGTTCCGTGGCCCGGTCGGAACCGTGAGCGGCGGGACGATCGCCACCGGGTACCTGAAGGACTACGAGTACAACGACCGGCTGCGCTACCGCGAGCCGCCGTACTTCCTTGACCCGGTGCAGGCCGCCTGGCGCATCGCGCGCCAGAACGAGCAGACTCCGGCCACCAAGTAGTCAGCGGACGGCACTCAGCCCAGGAAGCGCTCGAGCTCGGCGGCGAGCAGCTCCGGATGGCTGGTCGTGGCGGCATGGCCGCATCCCTCGAGGATGCGCACCTCGGCGCCCGGGATCGCCTCGCTGTACGCCTCGGTTGAGCGGCGGGCCCAGTCGGGACTCTTGCTGCCGAGCAGCATGAGCGTGGGCGCGGCAAGCCGGGCGAGCGCGGCCGGGTCGAGCCTGAACCCGAGCTCCGCGCGCAGCTCGCGCGGGAGCGTGGGCGACACGTGCTTGCGCCGCTCCCACACCGGCGAGAGCGCGAGCTCGTCGATCTCCTCCTCGCTGTAGCCGGCCACCTCGCGGAAGAACTCGCGGACCATCAGGTCGCGGTCCCCGTCCCGGATCAGGCCCTCCCAGCGGTCGATCAGCCCGTTCCCGGCGAGCACACCGCCCATCGGCGGCTCGTAGAGCACGAGCCGCGGCAGGCCGTCGAGGCGCTGCGCCGCGCCCGCGGCGATCAGTGCCCCGTACGAGTGGCCCACGAGCAGCGCGCCCTCACCCGCGTCGCGCACGACCGCCGCCACGTCACAGAACTCGCGCTCGAGCTCGTAGGCCTGGCCGTCGGAGGAGTCGCCGCGCCCACGGCGGTCGATCGCGATCACGTTGAAGCGCCCCTCGAGCTGAGGGCGCACGAGGTCGAAGCTCCAGCGCGCCGACCCCGCGCCGTGCACGAGGACCACCGGCCTGCCCTCGCCGCTCAGCTCACACGCGATCCGGACGCCATCCGGGCTGGTCACATGCCGGAGCACGCGGGCGAGCCTAGCCGCTGCACCCCGGCCGGCCCCAGAGGCCGCGGCCCGCGCCGCGCGCACGGCCGGCCACGCGCACGAAGAGCTCCTCGTACTCCACGTTCGGAGGCACCGTGAGCGCCTGCGCGTAGCCGCGGGCCACGAGCAGCCGGTTCAGGAAGCGGCCGTCCCCCAGCCACACGTACGCGAGTGCGCGGCCGTAGCGGTCACGCTCGTCGACGCCGAGCCGGTAGCGCACCTCGCTCCCCAGCGGCACGGCGCGCTCCACGAACGCCGACGCCTCGCGCCCGAAGCACTCGACCCCGCCGTAGACCTCAGGAGTGTCGACCCCGATCAGGCGGACCTTGCCGATGCCCGACAGCCACAGCGTGTCCCCGTCGGTGTGCTTGGTGACCCGCGCCGCCGTGCGCTGGCCCGGCTCAGCTCGGTCTGGAGCGGGCGCCGCGCAGCCGGCCAGCGCGACGAACAGCAGCGAGGGAAGCAGGCAGTGCCACGAGTTTCGTCTCATTGTGCGACCAAACTCGTGGCAGTGCGGGACAGCTAGTTATCGCAGCCGAGGCGATCCCAGCAGTAAAGCTCAACCGCCTCCGCGGCGAGCTGCATCAGGCGCTCGTCGGATAGCCAGGGGAGCACGGTCGTGAGGGCCTGCTCCTCGCTCACGCCTGCGTCGAAGGCGTCCTCGCCCTTGAAGCCGGCGGCGATCCGGAGCGCCTCGCGCCGGTGGTCGCCGAGGCGCGAGAACGCGCCGAGCAGGAACTCCTTGTTCGCGATCGGCTGGCCGACCTCGAGCGACGCGTGCCATGCGGCGAGCATCGACAGGTCGTCATCGTCGAGCTCGTCCACCGCCTTGGCGTAGTGGACCTGGAGCTCGTCCTCCGGGATCTCGTCGACCCAGGCACGCACGACCTCGCCGAGCAGCTGCCGGCGGGCCTCACGCCCGACGCTCTCCGCTACGACCCGGATCGCTTCCTGCGGCTCGATGAAGCACA
The DNA here is from genome assembly GCA_963837445.1 of uncultured Thermoleophilaceae bacterium. Classification (GTDB taxonomy): domain Bacteria; phylum Actinomycetota; class Thermoleophilia; order Solirubrobacterales; family Thermoleophilaceae; genus JACVRW01. The sequence goes on from CAWINK010000022.1 coordinate 151,759, forward strand.
GTGGCATGGTCGCCACATTAGGACGGCGCCTGGACGGAAGAGTTCGAACCTGCGCCGGGGGCAGCGCCCCCGGCTTGGCTAACGGCACGTCCTGTGAGCTCGGAATCGTGCACGCAGAGCGCGGCCCGGCCTGGACAGTCCGCACATAGCGCGAAATGCGGTTCGGAGGAGGGCTCGAAGCGGCCCTCGACCACGCCGTGCGCCAGGTCGAGGAGCTCGCGCTCGAGTGCTTCCCTGTCCGCGGCCTCGTAATGCGCCACGGCCGCCTCGTCGGGGCGCTCCAGGTAGCAGTGCACCACCTCCACGCGCTCCGCGCCGGCCCTCAGGGCGGCGAGGGCGTAGATGATCCGCTGGGTCGAGTAGTGGTCACGGGTGAGTTCCTCGGGAGCGAGCTCGCCGAGGGCATCGCTCTTCCAGTCGACGACGAGCGTGCGGGCGCCCTCGTCTGCCAGGACGTCCACGACTCCGTTGATGAGCAGGCTGCGGTTGCCGACATCGAGCGTGAACGCGAAGGCCAGCTCCGTGCGCACTCGGCCCGCCGCGGCGATCCGCCTCGTGAGCTGCGAGTCGGCAAGCCGCTCGACCATGCCGCGCACATCGGCGACGTCCTCGGGAAGTGCTTCGATCCCGTGCTGTTCGATCGCGGCGGCCACATCCACCTCGCTTGGCACGGCCGGCCGCGCGAAGTCGAGCCGCTCGAGCAGGCCGTGCACCACCGTCCCGCGCAGGAGTGCGCTGATGCCCGGCTCCGTGGCCGGCGCGCCCGCCGGAGCCGCGACCGGCGCCAGACCCAGCGCGCGCTGCAGGTAGAAGCGGTAGCCGCAGCGTCTGTACGCCTCGAGGCCGGAGTAGCTCAGGCGGCTCACCGGAAGAGCTCGCGGCGCGGGCAGCATGCCGAGCTCGAGCAGGGGCTGTTCGTAGGAGGGCGTGTCCTCGGACTCCGGCGCATGCGGCGCGCGGTCCGCAGCCGGGAGGACCTCGTCGACGTTGGCCGGGGTGCAGAGCGTCCAGCGCACCGCCACCTCGCGACCCTCGCGTTCATCGACGTGGATGCCCTGCGTCCCATCGGCGGGCAACCCGGCGCAGAAGCCGCGCCAGATCCAGCGCATCGGCTCCTGGAGGTCCCTGGGGTCCTGGCGCTTGGAGAGATCGGTGGCGCCGCTCAGAACCAGATGCTCCTGCGCTCGCGTGGTCGCCACGTAGAAGATGCGGCGCTCTTCCTCCTCGGCGGCAACGCGGCCCTCGGCCTTGATGCGCTCGAGCCGCGCGCTGTCGACCGCGCCGCCGCCCAAACCGGCGAGCCGCAGGCCCACGCTGCCATCCTCGGAGATCCGCAGCGAGCCGTCGTCGTCGCGGCCATCCTTTCCGAGGTCCGCGAGACAGACGACAGGGAACTCGAGGCCCTTCGCGCGGTGCACGGTCATCATCCGCACCGCGTTGAGGTCCTCCGTCTCGAGCGGTGCCTCGCCCTCTCGGGTCTGGAGGGCGTCGCGCTCGGCGAGCGCGTCGATGAAACCGCGGAGGTTGCGACCCTCGTCCGCCTCGTACTCGCGAGCCATGCGCATCAGCTTTCGGACGTTCGCCATCCGGCGCGTGCCGCCCGGGAGGGCAAGCAGATGCCGGTCGTACCCGGTGAGCGTGACCGCCCGGTCGATCAGGGTCTCGAGCGACACCTGGCCCACGATCCTGCGCTCGGCTGCGAAGCGATCCGCGAAGGCCGCGAGCCGGCCCCGGTCCTCGACGGGGAGCTGTTCGAGCAGCTCGGTGTCGGGCTCGCCCCCGTCGCGTCCGAGCGCCGCGCTCAGCGCCCACCACGGGTCGCGGCCGGCGCCCCGGGCGCGAAGCCCGATCAGCGCCACGCCGTCCAGGGATAGCCCGACGAGCGGCGAGGCGAGGACGGAGTAGACGGCGAGCCCGTCGAGTGGGTTGGCGAGCGCGGCGAGCCAGTGGCGCAGGTCCAGGACCTGCTGCTGGCCCCAGTAGCCGCGGCCGCCGACCACGTGCACGGGTATCCCGCGCTCCTCGAGTGCACGCTCGAACAGCCCCATCGCGGTCGTGGCGCGGAACAGCATCACCACGTCCCGGTAGGACCAGGGCCCCTCTTGTGTGAGCTCGTCCACCCGCTTCGCGAGCAGCCGCGCCTCCGCCGCCCTCCACGGGGGCGCGCCGTGCATCGGCTCGCCGAACGCGTCGGGCTCGCGCTTCAGGAGGTCGTCCCAGCATTTCCTGCCGCGGTCGACCACCAGCAGGTCCACGCACGGGGAGCGTGCGCGGCGCTGGCTCGCGCGACCCCGGCGCCTCGCGCAGCGGCTCGAAGCGCTCGCCCCAGATGCGCTCGAAGGCCAGGTCGATCGCGTCGAGCACCTCCCCACGCGAGCGGAAGTTGACGGTGATGCTCTCCGCGCGCCCGTCTGCCTCGGCGCTCTCCCAATGCCGCCGGAATACGCCCACGTCCGCATGCCTGAAGCGGTAGATCGACTGGTTCTCGTCGCCGACCCGGAAGAGGTTGCCGCGAGAAAGCAGCTCGAGCAGCTCGTTCTGCAGCTCGTTCGTGTCCTGGAACTCGTCCACGAGCACGTGCTCGAAGCGCGAGGCGTAAGCCTCCCGGAGTCCCTCGTGAGCCGAGAGCAGGTCGCGCGTGATCAGCTCCAGGTCCTCGAAGTCGAGGGCCGAGCGCTCACGCTTGAGCCGCTCATAGCGGTCGCCGTACAGCTCGAGCAGCGCGCGCAGCATCGTGTGATCGCGGTGCTCGCGCTCCGCCACCTCGAAGGTCCGGTGAGCCTCGAACGCCTCCCTGTATTCCTGGCACGTATCGGTCGCGAGCGCCCGCGCGTTGCCGCCCTTGAGGGGTTCTCGCGCCTCGATGCAGTCGATCGCCCTGGCCACCACGGCGGAGGCCCCTGCCACGGCGAGCTCCGCCAGAGCCGTGCGCGCCGCGTCCTCGAGCCGCTCGTGCTCGCCCGCCGGGCGGGGCGGAAGCGTCTCGTCGAGACGCGGGTGACGCTCACCTCGGCTGCGCAGATGGGAGTAGGCGGTCCTCACCATGTCGCGCAGCGGATCCGGGCGATAGGCGGCCACCATCTCGATGCGGTCCGGCTCGGAGCCATCGCCCATGAACTCCTCGAGCGCGCCGTCGAACGCGTCGGCCGCGAGCCGCTCCGACTCGAGCTCGTCGAGTACGCGGAAGTCGGGATCGATGCCGGCGCTGAGCGCGTGTCCGCGCAGCACGCGCGAGCAGAAGCCGTGGATGGTCGAGATCCACGCGCTCTCGGACGCGCGCGCCTCCTCGCGACGGCCGAGGTCGAGGAAGCGGCGCCGTACGCGCGTCCTCATCTCCGCGGCGGCCTTCTCGGTGAATGTGATCGCGAGTATCGACTCGACGCCAACCTCGTCCTCCGTCACGGCCAGCACGAAGCGCTCCACCAGGACGGTGGTCTTACCGGTGCCCGCCCCGGCCCGTACGAGCAGGGAGCCGTCCCGGCGCTCCACCGCGCGGCGCTGCTCCGGGGTCAGCTCCCTCACCGGTCGCTCCTGCAGATCGACGGGTACTTGCAGCCGCCGTTCCAGTCACAGCTGTCGGGCTGCGAGCAGATCTCGCCGCTGCGCATGCGCGCGTCCGTCTCGCGGATCCGCTCGAGCGCCCAGTCGAGCTTCGCCTGGAACTCCTCGGCGTCGAGCCGGTCGTTGGCGTAGTAGCCGCTCCCCAGCTCGTCCACCTCGGCCGCAACCATGCCGCGCGGGCGCAGGTCGTCGCTGGCGAGGGCCACGTACACGCCGCCCACTGGCCGCAGGCCGAGCAGCCGCTCCACCACGAGCATGTAGAGCGCGGCCTGGAAGCGATTCTCCGGCTCCCAGCTCGCCACCTTGTAGCGGTCGACGCTGCGGCCGGTCTTGTAGTCGATCACGAGCGCCATGTCGTCCTTCACGTCAACACGGTCGATCCGCCCCCGCAGGCGCAGGCCGCCCGCGACCTCGACGGGCTCGCTGCCCTCGTCGAGGCCGAAGGCGAGCTCCAGCTCGGCCGGTTCGAAGCGGCTGTCCGAGTCCGCCTCCGAGCGCAGGAAGCGCAGGAGGTCGAACTCCAGCCGGCGAGCCGCGGCCCTAACGCGCGTCTGCTTCGGCGACAGCCTGAACTCCGAGCGCCGCTCGCGCAGCTCCTCGAGCAGGATGCGCTCGGCGTCGGCCAGGTTCGCGTGCGTCACGCGCCGCTCGCCCGTCTCCTCGCGCAGCCGGCGATAGGTGTGCTGGAGCACGTCGTGCGCGTAGGAGCCGCGCACCATTGCCTCCGGGTCGGGCGCCAGCTCGTCCGGTCTCAGCAGATTCTCCACGAGCCACTTCACAGGGCAGTCGGCGAAGTGCTCGAGCGCCCCCGCCGAGACGGCCTCGCGGGAGGCGAGGTGGTCGAGGAGCGGCTGCGTGGTCAGCGCGCCGGGCGCGGACTCGGGCCGTCGCGGCCCCGCGGCCGCGTGTGCGCGGTCGAGCTCGGCCGCCGTGGGCGCCTCGTCGGCGGTCCAGGTCACGTCGGAGAGGGAGCGGGTGCGCTCCTCGGCGCCCTCGGCCAAGAGCTCGCGCACGTCGTCCACGAAGTACGACTCCGCCTGCGGGTTGCCCTCCTCGTCGCTCGAGCGCGAGCTCACCACCAGCAGCCGCTCGGCACGCGAGGCGCAGACATAGAAGAGGTAGCGCTCGCGGTCGAGGCGGTCCTCGCGCACGGGCAGCACGAGGCCGCTCGCGGTGGCGATCGCGCGACGGTCCTCGTCGGACAGGAAGGGCTCCGGCGTGGCGCCCCGAGGGAACTCGCCCTCCTGGAGGCCGCACGCGAAGACGACCTCAAAACGCCGTGCGCGGATTGCCTCAGGAGTGGCCACCTGAACACGGTCGGGCTGCGGGCGCTCGCCCGCGCTGAACCTCGAGCTGCTCGAGCACCCGCAGCACGCGGGCGGCGTCCGCCGGCTGGCGGCCCAGCACCGCGCGCAGCTCGCCGAGCGCCTTCTGCGCGGCCCTCAGCGCGCGCGCCTCGTCCAGCTCCGGTCCGCTCAGAACGCTGGCCTTGCGCTCGTAGGGCGCGGCGAACAGCCATGCCAGCCGCTTCTCGAGCTCGGTCACGAACGCCCCCGTGTCGCGGGCCCCCGCGAGGCGATCGAGCTCCTCGAGCTTCCAGTCCTTGTCGCGCTCCCAGAGCGCCCGCGCCTGCTCGGCGCGGTAAGCGCCCTCCTTGCGAACGTCGGCCTCGAGCCGGTCCGCCAGCCCCGGCACCCGCAGGAGCCCCGGAGTCCGGAGGTACGCAAGCAGGTCGTCCGCCGCGCCGTCAGGCGTAGAGCTGCGGATCAGTGCCAGCAGGCCACGGCCCAGACCGGTATGCCCGAAGGGCAGCTTGCGGTCGACCGAGTACGGGATCCCATACGCACCGAAGACCTGCTCGAGCAGCGACGAGTAGCGCCCGGGATCCCTGAACACCACGGCCACGTTGCCGGGCTCGACACCGCTGCGCAGGAGCTCGAGGACCCGGGCGGCGGCCAGCTCGACCTCGGCCCGCTCCCCGCCCGCCGAGTGGAACGAGATCGCGCTCCCCGGCTCGGCGCTCGACGGCGGGTCGTCCTCGAACAGCAGGCGCTCCACGTGGTGCAGGGCCGCGCGCGACTCCGGGGCATAGTGATCGTCGACGGGCGCCAGCTCCAGCTCGTCGGCGCCGAGCGCGAGCAGCTCCTCGTGCAGGGTGGCCACCGCCTTGAACGCCCGGCGGCCCGGCTCGAAGGGGAGCGACACGGTCACGTCGGCGCCCGACCGGTTTGCGAGCGTGTCGAGCGCGTCGAGCTGGAGCCCGTTGAAATCGTCGAAGCCGTACACGAACACCGGCGTGCGCCCCCAGGCCTCAGGCGAGGCACGCACGGCGTCGAGCGCGCGCCAGGCAAACAGCTCCTCGTCCACGAGTCCCACCCTGTCGAGCCCGGCGCGATAGCCGCGGTAGATGCCCGCCACCTCGTCCGCGTACGCGCGCCGCGGGCCCTCCCCGGCCCAGCTCCGAAGCGCCTGCGTGAACCTCGCGGGCTCCACCGGCGGGCGGATGCGCAGAAGCTCGGCCACGAAACGGGCCGCGGCTCGCGTGAACCCGGGCTGGGAGGCGGACTCCGCCAGCACGCTCAGCTTCGTCCCCCGGACCGCCTCCTCCACGAGCAGCTCGCGCTGGAAGTCCGACGCCATCGCCTGGCCGTAGCCGGCTCGCGCGGCGATCTCCTCGAAGAGCCACTTGAAGCGCAGCACCCGGGCGCCGAACACGGCGCCGCGCTCGGCCAGCTCGCGCTGGGCGTGCTCCACGTCGCCGAGGGTCGGCACGACGAGAATCGGGTCGTCGGCCAGCCGGGCGCGCAGTCCGCCCAGGACCTCGCCGGCCTTGGCGGCGTTCGCGGGGCCGGTTACGAGCTTGAGCGGCACACGGAGATAGTCGCTAGTCCACCGGATCGCCTGCCAGGACCCCGCTGGCAGCCGCCGCTTCGAGGGCGCCGAGGAAGCGCTCAGCCGGCAGCAGCACCGGCGTCAGCTGCAGCTCCCAGCCCCGGTTCGGGCGCATGACCCAGCGCGCGATGCGCACCTGGTCGTCGTCGAGGCGCTCGACCCTCAGCTCGTCGCGCAGCTCGCCCGTGCGCCCAGGACTGGCGCCGTGGGCACCGATCGCGGGCTCTCCCCGCCAGTCGGTCGTGGGCTCGGAGAGCAGGCCCTGCTCCACCGCGGAGCCGAGCATCTCGGGGAGGTCGGTGAGCGCCACCACGGGCGCGTCCTTCACGAGCTGGCCGGCGTGCCATGCGGCCAGGCGCAGGCCGCCGGGGACCTTCTCGAGGCGCACCTCGCGGCCGTCCTCGTAGGGGCCTGCCGAGGCGAACGGACCGCGCGACACGCGCGTGGCTCCCGCGGGCTGGACCCGGCCCTTGGGGCGGCTGCGACTGCCTGGCCGGGCGTTCGGCCGTGGGCGCCGCTCAGCCTTGCGGTTCGGATCGAGCACCGTGCCCTTGGAGCAGATCGGGCACTCGGAGATGAAGCGGTTATGGCGGCAGAACAGCGACACGCGGGAATCTCTGAATCTAGCGGCCTGACACCATGCCTCCGATGCGGACCGCGGTTGTCTCGGACCTCCACCTCGGCGCCCTCGGCGACACGGACGTGGCGCGTGAGGGCCAGGAACGCGACGCGCTCCTCGATTCGATCAATGGCGCCGACCGGGTCGTGCTGCTCGGCGACGTGATCGAGATGCGCGAGCGCCCGCTCGGCGAGGCGCTCGAGGTGGCACGGCCGTTGTTCGAGGAGCTCGGGCGCGCGCTGGCCGGCCGTCCGGTGGTGCTGGTGCCGGGCAACCACGACCATGCCTTCGCGGAGCCCTGGCTTGGGCGACTGCGACTGGATGCGCAGGGCCTGCCTTCCGAGACGGAGTGGCCGGTCGGGCCGGACGACGGCGCCGCGGGCCGGATCGCAGGCTGGATGCCGGACGTGCAGCTCAGCCTCGCCTACCCGGGCCTCCACCTGCGCGACGACGTCTACGCGACCCACGGGCACTACCTGGACCTTCACCTCACGATCCCGCGGCTGGAGTCGATCGCGGCGTCGGCGATGGCGCGCGTCACGGGCCGCGGCAAGGTCATCGCGCTCGGCCTCGGACTACGAGGCGATCATGGGCCCGCTCTACGCCTTCTACGCGGGCCTGGCGCAGGGCGCGTCGCCGACGTCCCTGTCACGCGGCGGCAGCCTGTCGCGCGACGTCTGGGGCGGGCGAGCGGCAACGGCCGGCCCACCGTCGCACGGTTCCTGCTCGGCCGGGTCACGATTCCCGGCGCGGTCGCGGCCCTGAACGGCCTCGGCCTCGGGCCGTTCCGAGCCACGCTCACGGGTGAGGAGCTGCGCCGCGCCGGCCTCCTCGCCATGGCGCGCGTGGCTGAGGTGCTCGCGCCGGGCGCCGACGCACGTGATCTTCGGCCACACCCACCGGCCCGGGCCGCTGGCCGGCGACGAGCAGGCCGAGTGGACCACGCTGTCCGGCACCCGGCTCTGGAACACCGGCAGCTGGTTCTACGAGAGCGCCTTCCTCGCCTCCGGCGCCGACAGCCCCTACTGGCCCGGCACCGTGCTGACGCTCGAGGACGACGGCCCGCCGCGGCTCGAGAACGTTCTAGACCGGCCCCAGCCCGATTAGCTCACGTGCGCGCTGCTGCGTGTCGAGCGTGTACGCGGCGACGTCGAACTGGCGGGTGCGCTGGCGGAACGGCCAGGTGAAGGTGGGCCACAGCGCCGAGTTGTGGCCGTTGCGGTCGATGTAGTAGCTCGTGCACTGGCCCGTGACCCACACCGTGCCCTCGGTCATCCGATCGAGCTCCGCGTTGTAGGCGGCCTGCGCCTCGGGGCGCACCTCGACCGTGCTCGCGCCGCGGGTCCGGAGCGTCCGGAGCGCGTCCAGCACGTAGTTGATCTGCGACTCGATCATGAACACGATCGAGGTGTGGCCGAGGCCGGTGTTCGGGCCGACCAGGAAGAACAGGTTCGGGTAGCCGGCAACGACCGTTCCCTTGTAGGCCTGCATGCTGCCCTCCCACACCTGCGCGAGCGTGCGGCCGTCGCGCCCGCTGATGCGGTCGGCGATCGGGATGTCGGTCACGTGGAAACCGGTGCCGTAGATGATGGTGTCGACCTCGCGCTCGCTGCCGTCGGCGGCCACCACCGAGTGCGGCCTCACCTCGGTGATCGCGTCCGTGACCACCTCGACGTTCGGCTTCACGAGCGCGGGATACCACTCGTTCGTTGGCAGGATGCGCTTGCAGCCCATGCTGTAGCTCGGCGTCAGCTTCTCGCGCAGCTCGGGGTCGGCCACCTGCGACTTCAGATGCATCAGGGGGATGCGCTCGAGCAGCCTGCCGATCGCCCGGCGCCGGAACTGGAGCACGAACAACTCGCGCGCCCAGTAGATGCCGGCGCGCATCGCGCGCTGCGCCGGCGGGAAGAGCCTGTAGACCGCCCGCTCCACGCGCGTCATCGGCCGGTTGCGGTGCGGGATGACCCACGGAGCCGTGCGCTGGAAGACATGCAACTTGCCCACGCGCGGCTGGATCTCCGGCACGAACTGGATCGCGGACGCGCCGGTGCCGATCACCGCCACGCGCTCGCCGGTGAGGTCGTGGTCGTGGTCCCACTGGGCCGAGTGGAACGACTTTCCCTCGAAGCTCTCGATGCCCGGGACGTTCGGCAATGAAGGGTCACTGAGCGGGCCCTGGGCAGCGATGAGCACGTCTGCCGTCATGGCCTCTCTGGAGGTCTCGATCCGCCACAGCTGCTCGTCCTCGTCCCAGGCGGCCGACTCCAACTCTGTCTCGAAGCTCACGTGCGGGAGCACGCCGTGGCGGTTCGCGGTGTCCTTGAGGTAGTCGAGGATCTCCGACTGCGGCGAGAAGGTGCTCGACCAGTTCGGATTCGGGGCGAACGAGAACGAGTAGAGGTGCGAGGGGACGTCGCAGCGGCAGCCCGGATAGGTGTTGTCGCGCCAGGTCCCTCCGATGTCGCCGGCGCGCTCGAGCAGCACGAAGTCGTGCTCGCCCTGCTGCTTCAGCCTGATGGCCATGCCGAGCCCCGAGAAGCCGGTGCCGACGATGGCAACCCTGTGGTGCTGCGTCACGTGAACCTCCGTAGTCCTGGCAGAAGCAGCTCGACGGTCCAGTCCGCCAGCCGCTCGACGGGCACGTCCGGGTGGTCCCACATCCAGTGGGCCACACCCTCATAGGCCGAGTTGACGGCGTGCGCCGCCACCTCCAGCTCACGCGGGTCCACGCTTGCGGGCGCGATCTCCCTCATCAGCTCGAGGATCAGGGCGGCCTGGCGCCGGCGGACGCTCACCGCGGCGTCCGAGAAGCGACCTTCGTAGAGAAGCTCATACGTAACTCGGTTGTCCGAGGCGAAGCGCAGGAAGGCGAGCCCGCCGGCCCGCAGCCGCGCCTCGGGCTCGGTTTCGGCCCGCGCGGCGCCGGCAATCTCCTGCGCGAGCCTTAGCGCGAGGCCGTCAAGACAGGCTCTGAAGAGGCCCTCTTTTGATCGGAACAGCTCATAGATGACCGGCTTGGTCACGCCCGCCCGGCGCGCCAGCTCATCCATCGACGCCTTCGCAAACCCACGCTCCGCAAACAGCTGCTCGCCGAGCTCGACGAGCTGCCGTTCACGCACGGGCCGTGGCACACGACCGTGCCGAAAATCCTCTATGCGAGCGGCAGCCTCCACTTACCGCCGGTAGGTTACCGCCAGTAACCCAGCCCGTCAAGAGGGTATGGCGCTTTCCGTTGCGAGATGGAAACGGAAAGCGCCAGACCCATGCCAGCGGCATGGCGGGCAGCCCTTAGTGCTGCCGTTTAAGCGGCCGGGGCCGCCCGCTCGGACTCGGCCGCCTCAGCGGCCTCGGCCGGCTCGGACGCGACGGCGTCGGTCTCCTCTGCCGGCTTCGCCGCGCCGCCGGCCTCGCGCTCCGCGCGCTCCTCCTCCGACTCGCCCTTCGGAGGCTCCTTCGCCCAGTCCTCGTCGAACTCGACGCGCCACTTGCCCTCGTCGGTCTGCTCCAGCCGAAGCTTGGCGCGGAAGGTGCGACCGGCGCGTGACCGGAAACCGGTGACGGCCTTTTCAGTGCGTCCAACGCCTGGGTCCTCGCCGCTCTCACGGGAGGCCTTCAAGGACGCGATCAGCTCCTTTGCCACCGACACCGGCAGGCTCTTGCCGGCCTTCTTCTTCCAGATCACGAAGCCGCAGCCGGGGTCCTCGCGCGACCAGCACGAGTAGCCCTTGCGGTTCTCGGTGATCTCGCGCCCGCAGATCGGGCAGGGGCCGAGCTTCGCGCGCTCGATCTGGACGCCCTTGAGCTTGTCGAGCTCCTGGACCGTCTCGGTGGTGAACTTCTTGATGTCCTCCATGAACGCCGGACGGGTGTCCTCGGACGCCTCGATCAGGCGAAGGCGGCGCTCCCAGCTGCCGGTGAGCTCGGGCGAGGTGAGCTGGTGATCGCCGAGCAGCCGGATCACCTGGATGCCCTTCTCCGTGGCCACGAGGGCGCGGCCGTCGCGCTCGATGTAGCCCACGTCCACGAGCCGCTCGATGATCGACGCGCGCGTGGCCGGCGTGCCGATGCCCGAGTCCTTCATCGCCTCGCGCAGCTCGGCGTCGTCGATCTCCTTGCCGGCCGTCTCCATGGCACCGAGGAGCGACGCGTCGGAGAAGCGCCGCGGCGGCTGCGTCTCCTTGCGCAGGAACTCGACCTCGCGCGTCTGAACCTCCTCGCCCTGCTCGAGCCGGGGCAGTAGCTGATCGCCGCCCGAGTCATCGTCACCACGGTCACCCTCTGACAGCTCGCCGTAAACGCTCCGCCAACCGGCCTCGATCAGCCGCCGGCCACTCGTGCGGAACACGTTCTCGCGCACCGTGGTCTCCACGCGCGTGCGCTCGAAGACCGCTTCCGGATGGAATACAGCGAGGAAACGCTTGGTCACGAGGTCGTAGACCTTGACCTCATCGGAGCCCATCTTTGAGAGCTCGTGCTTCGAATTCGTGGGAATGATCGCGTGGTGGTCCTGCACCTTGGCGTCATTGACGACGCGACCCAGAGGCAGGGACTCGAGGTTGAGGACGAACCGGGCGGCGGGCTCGTACTGCGTGTTGTGCGCCACGTTTTCAGCGGTCGGCTTGATCTCCGGCACCATGTCGCCAGTCAGGAAGCGCGAGTTGGTACGCGGGTAGGTGAGCGCCTTGTGCTCCTCGTATAGCCGCTGGGCGGCCCCGAGCGTGCGGCGCGCAGAGAAGCCGTACAGGCTGTTCGCGTGGCGCTGGAGGCTCGTGAGGTCGTAGAGGAGCTGCGGCAGCTCGCGCTCCTCCTTCTTCTCGAGCTTCGTGATCTCGCCGGCCTGCCCCGTGACGGCCTCGACGATCGCCTTCGCCTCGTCCTCGCTTGGCAGCCGCTTGCCACCGAGGTAGCGGCCCGTGTAGCGGCGCTCGCCCGAGGCCTCGAAGCGCGCCTCCACGAGCCAGTACGGCTCGGGTACGAAGCTGCGGATCTCCTCCTCGCGGCGCGCGACGAGGGCGAGCGTCGGGGTCTGGACGCGCCCGAGCGACACCGCGCCGTCGAACGCGGCTCGCAGCCGCACCGAGGCGGCGCGCGTGGCGTTCATGCCCACGAGCCAGTCGGCCTCCGAGCGCGAGCGTGCGGCCTCCTCGAGCGACTTCATCTCCTCCCCGGGGCGCAGGTGATCGAAGGCCTCTGCGATGGCCCGCTTCGTCATGGAGGAGAGCCAGAGGCGCTGCACCGGCTTGTGCACCGGGGCGAGGTCGTAGAGGTAGGCGAAGATGAGCTCGCCCTCGCGGCCGGCGTCGCAGGCGTTCACGATGGTCTCGACGTCGTCGTCCGCCATCAGACGGTGAATCGCGCGCATCTGCTTGGCCGAGCGCTCGTCGTTGGGGATCAGCTTGAACTTCTCGGGCAGGATCGGCAGGTCCGCGAAGCGCCACTTCTTGAGCTTCGGGTCATACTCGTCCGGGGGTGCCAGGCCCACCAGGTGCCCGACCGCCCAGGTGACCACGTAACCGCCGCCGTTCGAGTCGGCGTCCTGGTTCTCGAGGTGGGTCTTGTCCTTCGACTGCTTGAAGGATCCAGGCAGCGTGGACGCCAGATCGCGGGCGACCGAGGGCTTCTCAGCGACTACAAGGGTCTTTGCCATCACAGATCACGATAGCCGCCGTAAGTACGGCAGCCCGATTCGGTTGGACCTACATGGGCAACGCAATGCTCGATTTGGCGATGCCATTCCCCATTCCGCGATGGCGCGGTACGGTGGGCAGCATGGCCGCCGTCCATGACGTCGCCGCGGACGAGGCGCGCCTGGCTGAACGCGCTATCGGCGGCGACGGGAATGCCTTTGCGGAGCTGTACGGGCGCTACGAGAAGCGCGCCTACAACCTCTGCCTGCGGATCCTCGGCTCCGAGGACGAGGCCGCGGACGCCACGCAGGACGCCTTCGTCAACGTGCTGCGCCGCCTGCCGAAGCTGGAGGGCCGGGAGCTCGCCTTCGGCTCCTACCTGTTCACCTCGGCGCGGCACGCCTGTTACGACCTGATCGAGCGCCGCAAGCGCGCCGAGCCGACCGATGAGCCTCCGGAGCCGACTAACGGCGAGCCGGGGGACCCAGAGGACGACCCTGAGCGCAAGCTCCTGCTGGAGGCAAGCCAGGAGGAGATCCGCCGGGCGAATGCCGAGCTGCCGGAGCGCCAGCGCGAGGTGCTGGCGCTGCGCGAGCTCGAGGAGCTGTCCTACGACGAGATCGCCGAGATCATGGACATGAACCGCAACTCGGTGGCTCAGCTGATCTCGCGCGCCCGCATCAACCTGCGCGACGCCCTTCGCGGCACCGCCCTCGCCACGGTTGCGCTGTCGACGGAGGACTGCGAGCGGGCGCTCGGGCTGCTCGCAGCGAGGCAAGACCTGGAGCCCGGGGTGGACGCGGACTGGCTCGACCTCCACCTCGAGGACTGCGACACCTGCCGCCTCAGCCGCGAGGCTATGGAGGAGGCCGGCCTCTCGTACCGCTCCTGGGCCCCGGTGGCGGCCGTGCCGCTGCTCTTCCGCGAGACGATGGCTCAGGCGGCCGAGACCGTGGGCGCCGACTGGAGCGACGTGGGCAGGGACGGGCGCGGATCGCTCCGCCGGCACCTGGCTCGCGACGTCGCGCTGATCAGCACGCTGACGCTGCTGGTGCTCCTTGTCGCGCTCGCCGCGAAGACCCACGACGGGATCCCGGTCAGCGACGCCGTTCCCGCGGCCGAGGACACATCGGCGCCGGCGGCCAAGGAGGTCGTTCAGAAGAAGCATCGGGCCAGGAAGGTCCGCAGGGCGAAGCAGAGCGCCGCTCCAGCGCTGGTCTCAGACGAGGCCGGCGAATCGATCCTGCTGACCGGCGAGGGCTCGGACGGCTCGGCCGAGCCGGCGCCGCAGCAGCCGTCCCGCAGGATCAGGCTCGACCGCGACTCGAGGAGCGGAAGCGGCCGCGAGGAGGTCGAGGTGCCGCCCGCGCCCGTGACCGAGGAGGCGCCGCTTCCGGAGCCCGAGCCGCAACCTGTGCCAGCACCCGAGCCGGAGCCTCAGCCGCCACCGCCGCCGCCGCAGTGCGTCCCGGTCCGGCCCTGCCAGCCGGGACCGGGCGGACCCGACTAGTAATCGCGGTTCGGATTGAACGTGCGTCCGCGGTCGCGGCCGCGGCAGCCCTGTCGCGGGCGATCGGTTCGGTAGGGGAGGCGGATGATCGCCTGGGCCTCGTTGTTGTCCTCGTCGGACTCGAAGATGCCGTTCTCGGGATCGGCGATGTGCACGTACGCGAAGCAGCCGTGGAGCCCGGTCACGTCGATCCACTGCTCCGGATAGGCCGGCGGGTAGATGTCGGCCCAGCCCGGCGACGTGCCCAGCGTCACGTGCTGCGCACGCGAGTTGGTGCTGCACGCCGGGTAGTGCGCCGACCGCGGTGAGCGCCGCAGCTGCGGCCGCGTGCGCGTGAGGTCGCGCAGGCAGTAGGCCACCTTGGGCCCTGTGCGCACCTTGCGCATCCGCTTGCCCTCGCCGTCCACACGCCAGAGCTCGAAGCGCGCGGCGTTGTAGAACTTCCACCAGTAGCGGCTCTGATGGGCGAACTTGAACTGGAGCCGCGCGCCCGTGGCCACGCCGATGCGGCCACCATCGCGCGTGTGGATGCGCTGGCGCCCGCGCATGAAGCGCGGCCCGATGCGCGTGCCGAACAGCTCAACCGGGCCCGCGCCCACGCTGTCGATCACGTTTCCGGCCCGCAGCACCGTGTGCCCCGCCTTCGTCAGTCGGTCCGTGTAGAGGCCGTAGGGCCGGCGCATGACGAGGTCTGGGCAGCGCAGCTGGTTGGCGCCCGGGCCGATGCAGGGGTTCTCGCCCACCTCGGGTGGCTCCTGGCTGGCCGCCGGCGCGACGAGCGCGGCCGCAGCGCAGCAGAGAACGATCAGAAAAGCGCCTCGCACCCCGAGAGTAATAGCGATGGCGCGCGCGTCAGCCGCGCGCAGGGCCCTGTATCCACGGCTCCGCCAGCCCGCCGCAGGGCGTCGCGAACGATCGAGTCCGGGATGCCGTAGCCGGTCCGCCTGCGGCTCGTGGCCGAGGCGAAGATCGTGGCCAGAACGCGCCCGGAGCGGTCCACCGCCGGTCCGCCGGAGTTGCCCGGCCGCACCAGGCCGCGCAGCGACGTGATCGTCCGCTCCACCGGGCCGCGTCCGTACGCGTCCTGCGTCACGACCTTGGCCGTCCCGGCAAGCCGAGCCGGCGACACGGTGTACGAGCCGTTCTGAGGGAACCCGAGCACGGCTGCAGCGGTGCGCGGCTGGGCGTCCGCGTTCATCGCCAGGGCGGGCACGCCGGACAGCCCCGGCGCGCGCAGGATCGCGAGGTCGTTGCGGGGATCGAACCAGATCGCGTGCGCGTCGAGCCCGGAGCCCTCGCCGTCGACCTGCACCGTCGTGTCGTCCTGGCCCGCCACGACGTGGGCGTTCGTGACCACGATTCCCGCGCCGGCCACCCAGCCGCTTCCCTGCACGCCCAGCCCGCAGGCGGTGCCGAGCACACGAACGACGCTGCGGCGGGCCGCCGCCACGTCTGGGTCGCGTGCGATCTTCGGGTCCGGCGCCGGCACGTTGGCGGACGGTCCGGTGATCGACGGGAACGGGTCGAAGCGCGCGAGCGCCTGAAGGATGGGCCCCGACGGCGGGAGCACCTCGTTCAGCTCCTTCAGGATCGCCGAGCGCTGGATCGGCTCGCGCAGCTCACGCGCGCCGGGTGTGTGGAGCGCCACCGCCCCGCCGATCCAGACGAGGAAGAGGCCGAGGCAGGCCACCAGCAGCCCACCCCCCACCCCGTCGAGCAACCCGATGCGCTCGCCGAGGCGACGGCGCAGGTGAAAGCCGACCAGCTCGAAGCCGGAGGCGAACACGCCCCCGATCAGCACGGCGCCCATCAGCGCGGACAGCGGCGCGTACGGCGAGTGCGAGCCGTCCTCCAGGAGCAGCGGCCCCAGCCGCGAGCCGATGAAGGCACCGGCCGCGAACCCGACCAGGGAAAGGGCTCCTGCGATCAGCCCCTGCCCGTAGCCCCACACGGCCATCAGGACGATGAACGCGATGATGATCCAGTCAACGGTCGTCAAGGCGGGTCAGGCTATTGACCGCGGCTACCATCGAGCGCGGTTCCCCAAGCGCGGTCCCCCCTCCCGTGAAGAGCATCCCCTCCGAGCGCCGCCGGCGCCTCACCCATCGCACGTTCCCCGCGCTCGCCGGGCTCGCGGCCGTGTCCCTGGTGGCCGGAGCGATAGTCGGCTCGAGCACGCGCTCGCCGGAGGAGCGGGTGGTGAGCGACTTCGCCGAGGCGTGGGAGCGCGGTGAGATGCGCGCGATGCACGATCTGCTGAGCGACGAGGCGAGGGCGCGGTTTCCACTAAAGCGCTTCCGGCGCGCCTACCGCCGCGCGGCCGCCACCGCCACGATGACCGAACTCGAAGCCGGCGACCCAGAGGGAGTGGACGGCGGCGAGATGACGGTTCCCGTGGTGCTCGAGACGCGCGTCTTCGGCAGCCTGCGCGGAGACCTTCGCGTGCAGGTGGCGGGCGACCGCGTGGACTGGTCTCCCCGCCTCGTGTTCCCGGAACTACGGGCGGGTGAGCGGCTCGCGCGGGTGAGCGCGCCGGCGCAGCGGGCCACCCTGCGCTCGCACGACGGCAAGGTCCTGGCCCAGGGCCCCGCCGACGCGCGCACCTCACCGCTCGTGGGGATCGCCGACTCGATCGCCGGGCGCATGGAGCCTCAGGAGGCCGCCGTGGAGCGCAGGGCGCTGTACGCGCGCGGCTTCCCGCCCGACTGGCCGGTGGGCCAGAGCGGGCTCGAGGAGGCCTTCGAGGAGCGGCTGCGCGGGCGTCCCGGCGGCGAGCTCGTGGCGGGCAACCGGGTCCTCGCGCGGGCACAGCCGCGCCCCGCCAAAGCGATCCGGACGACCATTCACACCGGGCTCCAGGAGGCAGCCGTGGTGGCGCTCGCGGGCCGACTTGGAGGCGTGGCGGCGCTCGACGCGCGGAACGGCGAGATCCGGGCGCTCGCCGGCATCGCCTTCTCGGCCCCGCAGCCACCCGGTTCCACCTTCAAGATCGTGACCACCGCGGCCGCGCTCGAGCACAACCTGGTGAAGCCCACGACAGAGTTCCCGGTCGTGTCGAACGCGATCATCGACGGCGTGGAGCTCGAGAACGCGAACGGCGAGTTCTGCGGCGGCACGTTCCGCAACTCCTTCGCCCACTCGTGCAACTCGGTGTTCGCCCCGCTCGGTCTGAAGATCGGTGCCCCCGTGCTGGTCGAGGTGGCCGAGCGCTTCGGCTGGAATGCGCCCGCCAGCATCCCCGGCGAGGTGCCGAGCACGCTGCCGCCGGCTGCGGAGATCGACACGCCGCTGGAGGTCGCCTCGACCGCGATCGGTCAGTTCGAGACGCTCGCCACTCCCTTGCAGATGGCGTCCGTGGCGCAGGCGGTAGCGATGCGCGGCGTGCGCCGCGCGCCGACGCTCAGGGCGGGCCAGCGCACGGCGGGACGGCGCGTGGTGTCACGCCGCATCGCGCGCACGATCGGCTCCCTGATGGTCGACGTGGTGGACTATGGAACCGGCACCGCGGCGGCGATCCCGGGCGTGCGCGTGGCCGGCAAGACGGGCACCGCGGAGCTCGAGGACACGCGCGACCCCGAGACCGGCGAGACGCTGCCGCCGGACCCCACTAACACCGACGCCTGGTTCACCTCGTACGCGCCCGCCAAGCGGCCGAGGATCGCGGTCGCCGTGATGCTGGTCCGCGCAGGCGCCGGCGGCGCGACGGCCGCACCGGCCGCCCGCGTGGTGCTGGACGCGGCGCTGTGAGGCAAGCGCCGGGCTTGGCCCGGTGCGCAGCCTTGCTGTTCTTCTAAATATCGAGCTCGAAGGTGAGGTGCTCGTCGCCCTCGCCCTGGACCTCGAGCTCCAGCGGGCGGTACTCCGTGTTCTCGAGCGGCAGCCTGAACAGGAGCATGGAGCCGGCGGTGGGCCCGAGCTGAGCGACGCTGCCCGACTCGGGGATGCACACGTCGGGCTCCAGCTCCGCCGCGTGGTACGCGAATGCGTTGTCCTCGGGGAGCTCCTCGGGCTCGAACTCGTTGCCCTGAGCGTCCAGGATCTTGAAGTCCTCGGCCGTCTGGTGAGTGTCCTCCGAGCGGTTGCACACCTGGATGAACACGCCGTAGAGCGTCTCGCCCTCGGCGGCCTCCGGCCCGTCGAAGTAGGCCATGTCTGGGGCGACCTTGGGGTTGAGCTGGCGCGTGATGAAGACGTTGTACTCCACGCCCTCGAACTCGATCGCGAGCCCCTCGCGGGCCGGCTCCTCGAAGCCCTTGTCCACGTCCGACTCGCCGCAGGCCGCCAGACCGCCCGCGAGAGCGGCGAGGCAGAGCAGCATCAGGAGGCGGCGGGGCATGCGGGCGGGCATATTAGCTCTGGCTCTCAGCGCTCCGGCTGGCGGGCCGGGTCCATGCCGGAGTACGCGCCGAACCTCGCTGCCTTGTCCGGTTCGTAGCCGGCGATCGTTGCCCGCTTGGGCGGGTTCTTCTGAGGCTCCTCGAAGATCATCCTGAGACGGTCGAGTGACCTGCGCGTCTTGCGCCGGATCCACCCGGTCGCGCCGATCTGCCGGAAGCGATCGACCATCGTGGCCGGCTCGCTGTAGGTGGTGAGCTCCACGCGCGTGACGCCCGCCGACTCGCGCGTGAAGTCGTAGACCGCCACCGAGCGGTTGCGGCCACGGCGACCCACGCGGATCTCCTCGATGATCCGGCGCGGGCGGTCCGCCTCGGTGATCGTGAGCTCGGCGTACTCGTTCGACATCGGGGCGTCGAGCCGGAAGCGAGCGGCGGCACCGAGCCCAACAGGCTGCACGCGAGCCAGCCGGTAGTCGTCCATGAAGTGGTCCGTGTAGCCGGGCCGACCGGCGAGGTCGGCCACGAAGTCGTACACGTCCTCGCGGGGCGCCGAGATGATGGTCGAGACGGTGACCTCGCGCATGAGCGCGCCATCGTACCGGCCAGCAGGCGCAGCCAGATCGGCGCGCTAGGCGGCGCGGGGCACGACCGCGAGCCGGCGCTCGCTCGCGTGCACGCGCTCGCTGCGCACCGCCCGCCGCCGGTCCTCGGGGAGGCTTGCGAAGCAGAGGTCGCAGAGCACGCGCCCGCCGTCCAGCTCGTGCATGCGCTCGCCCGCGAGTGGCGTGCGGCGGCAGTCGGCGCACGAGGCGTCCGCCCGGGCGAGTGTGCCGATGCTGCTGCGGACGAGCATGGCGGCAAGATCGGGCATGGAAATTTGTTCGGATCCCAGCGCAGAAGTCCTGCAATTACGAAAAAAGGCCGCTAGTAGCGATTTTTTCACTTGGCGGGTTTGTATCCCTCGATACCATCCGTTGCCCCCACCCCCCTGAGGAGAGAAGCGAAATGGAAGCCTTCAACGCCGGCACGCTCGCTGGTGCCGGGTCCTTTCGGTGTGACTCCTGCGGTTTCGGTATCGCGCTGCAAGAACGTGATCATGTCCCGTCATGCCCCGAATGCGGAGGCCAGAGCTTCCGCCGATCGTCGCTGTTCGGCGATGCGGTGCGGCGCCCGCTGCGCCACGACGTGGAGGGCGCGCCGGAGTGGCTCGACGAGGCCCGCGAGGCGCTCGTTCGCGAGGGCGACTACCTGGCCTTCGAGGACGACGAGCGCGTGCGCGTGTTCCCGCTCCAGGACGGCTGGACGCGGATAGGCCGCAGCCTCTCGGCGCACGTTCGCTTCGACGACCCGACGGTCTCCCGCCGACACGCGTTGCTCTACCGCGACGACAGCGGGGCGCGCATCCTCGACGACCGCAGCCTGAACGGCGTGTTCCGCAACGGCGATCGCGTGGAGCTGGCGGAGCTCGAGGATGGCGACGAGATCTCGATCGGCCGCTTCAGCCTCTTCTTCGTGAACCTCGTAGCGCAGCGCGACGAGGCGGCCACCACCGCTACGACCGGCTGAGCTCGGCCAGCCCTTCCTCGCGCGAGGTCACGGGCCGGTAGCCGAGCTCGCGCTCGGCGCGGGAGATGTCGATCGTGCACTCCTGCGACGAGACCCAGAATGCGAAGCGAGTGAGCGGTGGGGAGCCCGGCCGTTTCAGGAGGCGCCAGGTCCGCTCGGCGGCAGCGGCCGCGACTCGCGCCACTCCGGGCGGCACGGACTTGTCCGGGATCTCCACGCCCTGGGTGCCGAGCATCCTCGTGAGGAACTCGCGGAACACCATCGGCTCGCCGTCGGTCACGAAGTAGACGCCGCCGGCCGGCGCCTTGGTGGCGGCGAGCCAGAGGCCCTCGACCGTGTTGTCGATGTGGGTCGTCGCACTCAGATGGCGCCCGCCTCCGACCCAGCGGAAGCGGCCGGAGCGCACCATCTCGATCAGCGCCGGCAGCAGGGTGGTGTCGCCACGGCCCCAGACGAAGCGCGGGCGCACGACCACGGTCTCGAGGCCGTCCCCGTTCGCCGCGCGGACGAGCTGTTCCGCCTTCGCCTTCGACGAGGAGTACAGGGCTGCCGAGTCGGGCCGCAGGGGCGCGCTCTCGTCCACGTTCACGAGCGGCTGCCCGGCCATCAGTGCTGCCTCGGTGCCCACATGCACCAGCCTCCGGACGCCCCCCGCCCTGCACGCATCCACCACGTTCTGCGTCCCACGGACGTTGACTCGCTCGAAGTCATCCGGATCGCCCCATTCCTCGACCTTCGCCGCCGCGTGGAAGGTGACCTCGCAACCTTCGATCCGGAGGTCGTCGAGGTCGCCCATCACGGGCTCCGCGCCAAGCTCGCGCACGCGCGCCGCGGCCTGCTCCGAGCGGGCAAGCGCGCGCACGTCCCAGCCCTCACGGCGTAGCCGCTCGACCAGCGCGCCGCCCACGAAGCCCGATCCTCCGGTCACGAACGCGGTCGGCATCTCAGCGCTCGTCGCGCGGGCCGGTCCAGAAGGCGTCGCCCACCGTGACCGTGCGGGCGATCTCCGCCTGGTGGCGAAGCGAGTGCGGGTCGCCGTCCTCGTAGGCGAACATCGCCTCGGACGAGATGCGCCGGACCTCGCCGGAGCCGCCGAGGTACTGGTCGACCACGCGAGCGCAGCGGCGGCCCTCGGCGATGGCGGTCACCACGAGCGACTGGCCGGTGCGGGCGTCGCCGCAGGCGAACACGCCTTCGATCTTGGTGCCGTACACGGGCGCCTTCACGTTGCCGCGCCGGTCGAGGTCGAGCCCGAGCTCGGACACGGCGCCCTCGTGCTCGGGGTGGTCGAAGCCGATCGCGATCAGCACGAGCTCGGCGCGTTCCTCGAAGTCACTGCCCGGGATCACGTGCAGGTCGCGCGAGGAGCTGCCCTCCACCCGCCGGCCGATCACGCCCGTCGCCCGCCCGTCCACGCCGCGCAGGGCCGTGACCTGCGTGCCGAAGCGCCGGTCGCCACCCTCGTCGAGCGCGTAGGTGGAGGGCGTCCGCTTGGGCGGCAGCGGCCACGGCGTGCCGGGCGGACGCCCGCTCGCGGGCAGCTGCGGGTACACGTCGAGCAGCAGCACGTCCTCGGCGCCCTCGCGCAGGGCGTTCGAGATGCAGTCCATTCCGGTGTCGCCGCCGCCGACCACCACCACGCGCTTGCCCTCGGCGCTGATCACGCGGCCCGGCGGGGTCGGGCGGAAGGGGCGCCCCTCCGCTGCGGCGACCGCGCGGTTGCGCTGGTAGAGGTAGTCCATGGCGTAGTGCACGCCGGCCAGCTCGCGGCCGGGAACCTCGAGGTCGCGATGCACTCGCGATCCGATCGCCACGATCACGGCGTCGTGGTCGCGGCGCAGCTCCTCGGCGCTCACGTCGCTGCCCACGTCCACGTCGTAGCGGAACTGGATTCCCTCCTCTTCGAGCAGGTTCACGCGCCTGTCGACGATCCACTTCTCGAGCTTGGCGTCCGGCACGCCGAAGCGCAGCAGCCCGCCGGGGCCCTCGTCGCGCTCGTAGACCGTCACGCTGTGCCCGAGCTTGTTCAGCTCGGCGGCCACTGCCAGCCCGGCGGGCCCGGAGCCGATCACGGCGACCGTGCGGTCGGTGCGGAAGTCGGGCGGCTCGGGGGCGATCCAGCCCTCCTCGAAGCCGCGCGTGACGATCGCGAGCTCGATCTGCTCGATCGTGACGGCGTCGTCGTTGATGTCGAGGACGCACGCGGACTCGCACGGCGCCGGGCAGATCAGCCCCGTGAACTCGGGGAAGTTGTTCGTCGCGTGCAGCTTCGTGAGCGCGTCGCGCCAGCGGTCGCGGTACACGAGGTCGTTCCAGTCCGGGATCAGGTTGCCGAGCGGGCAGCCCTCGTGGCAGAAGGGCACGCCGCAGTCCATGCAGCGAGCGCCCTGGTCGCGCAGGGTGCGGTCGTCCGGCAGGGAGAAGTACTGCCGGTAGTCGCCCACGCGCTCCTTGGGATCGCGCTTGTCGAAGCCCACCCGCTCGAGGCGGAGGAAGGCGCCCAGCTCGCCCATGCCTAGATCGGTCCTCCGGCGGCGTAGCCCGGCGTGGCGGCGGGGCCGGCCGCGGCCGCAGCCACCTCGGCCTCGCCCTCGGCGGCGAGCTGCTCGGCGAGCGCGCGCTTGTAGTCGTGCGGCATCACCTTGACCACCTTGTTGAGCGTGCCCTGCCAGTCGTCGAGCAGGCGGGCGGCCACCTGTGAGCCGGTGCGCTCGCGATGCTCCTCGACCCAGCCGCGCAGCTCCTCGCTCTCGTCCGGGGAGATGGCGTCGAAGCCGACCAGCTCGGTGTTGCAGCGCTCGCGGAAGCCGCCGTCGGCGTCGTAGACGTAGGCGATGCCGCCGCTCATGCCCGCGGCGAAGTTGAGCCCGGTCGGGCCGAGCACCACCACGCGGCCGCCGGTCATGTACTCGCAGCCGTGGTCGCCCACGCCCTCGACAACCGTGATGGCGCCCGAGTTGCGGACGGCGAAGCGCTCGCCGGCGAGGCCGCGGAAAAAGGCCCGGCCCGAGGTGGCCCCGTAGAGGACGGTGTTGCCCACGATCACGTTGTGCTCGGCGGCGAAGGTGGCGTCGGCGGGCGGGCGCACCACGATCGAGCCGCCGGAGAGGCCCTTGCCGCAGTAGTCGTTCGCGTCGCCGTCGAGGATCAGCTCCACGCCGCGTGCGAGCCACGCGCCGAAGCTCTGACCGGCCGACCCGGTGAGGCGCACCTCCACGCTCCCCTCCGGCAGGCCGTCCTCGCCGTGAACGCGTGCGATCTCGCCCGAGAGCAGGCCGCCGACCGCGCGGTTCTTGTTCTCGATCCGGCGCTCCAGGCGCACGGGGCGGCCCTGCTCGATCGCCGGACGGCAGAGCTGCAGGAGGTCCACGTCGATCGAGTCGTAGAGCACCGGGTCTGGGCGGCGTACGCAGCGGCGCGGCGTGTCGGCCTGAACGTTGTCGGGCAGCGCGAGCAACTGCGACAGGTCGATGCTCTGCGCCTTCCAGTGTTCAACCGCCTGCTTCGTGTTGAGCAGCTCGACCCGCCCGATCAGCTCCTCGATCGTGCGCACGCCGAGACGGGCCATGATCCGGCGCGCCTCCTCCGCCACCATGAAGAGGTAGTTCACGACGTGCTCGGGCTGGCCCTCGAAGCGCCGCCGCAGCTCAGGATCCTGCGTGGCGATCCCCACCGGGCAGGTGTTGAGGTGGCAGACGCGCATCATGATGCAGCCGAGCGCGATCAGCGGGGCCGTGGAGAAGCCGAACTCGTCGGCGCCCAGGATGGCCGCCACCACCACGTCGCGGCCGGTGCGCATCTGGCCATCGACCTCCACGAGGATGCGCGAGCGGAGGTCGTTGCGAAGCAGCGTCTGCTGGGTCTCGGCGATGCCGATCTCCCACGGGATGCCGGCATGCTGGATCGAGGCCTGCGGCGAGGCGCCCGTGCCCCCGTCGTGGCCGGCGATCACCACGTGGTCCGCGTTCGCCTTCGCCACGCCGGCGGCCACGGTGCCCACGCCCACCTCGGACACGAGCTTCACCGACACACGCGCGCGCGGGTTGGCGCAGCGCAGGTCGTAGATCAGCTGCTTGAGGTCCTCGATCGAGTAGATGTCGTGGTGAGGCGGGGGCGAGATGAGGCCCACACCCGGGGTGGAGTGACGCAGGCGCGCGATGTAGCGGTCCACCTTGTGGCCCGGGAGCTGGCCGCCCTCGCCGGGCTTGGCCCCCTGCGCGACCTTGATCTGGAGCTCGTCCGCGTTCACCAGGTAGTGCACGGTCACGCCGAAGCGGCCCGACGCCACCTGCTTGATGGACGAGCGGCGCTCGTCGGCGAAGCGGGCCGAGTCCTCTCCGCCCTCGCCGGTGTTCGACTTGCCTCCCAGGCGGTTCATCCCGGCGGCGAGCGTCTCGTGGGCCTCCGGTGAGAGGGCGCCCAGCGACATCCCGCCCGACTTGAAGCGCTTCACGATCTCGGCGGCCGGCTGGATCTCGTCGAGCGGAATCGGCTCCGCGGCCTCGTTGAAGTCGAGCAGTCCGCGCAGGGACGACTTCGGTACGGCGACCTCGTTCACGTAGGTGGCAAAGCGCTCGTAGGCGTCGGCGGCGCCGTCCCCGCGGGCGGCCTGCTGGAGCGTCGCGATCGTCTCCGGGTTCCAGCCGTGGAACTCGCCGTCGCGCCGCCAGGCGTAGATCCCGCCGGCGGGCAGGAGCTCCGAGCTGGCCGCCGGGTAGGCGCGCGCGTGGCGATCGAGGCACTCCCAGGCGAGCACGTTCATCCCCACGCCCCCGACCCTCGACGGCGTGCCCGTGAAGTGGCGCTCCACGAGCTGCTCCTCGAGCCCGATCGCCTCGAAGATCTGAGCGCCGGTGTAGGAGCGGATCGTGGAGATCCCCATCTTGGAGAGGATCTTCAGGAGCCCCTTGCCGACCGCCTTGATGGTGCGGCTGACGGCCTCGTCGGGCGTCATGCCCTCCGGCAGGCGGCCCTCGCGGTGGAGCGCGTAGAGCGACTCGAACATCACGTACGGGTTCACCGCGGCGGCGCCGTAGCCGATCAGGCAGGCCACATGGTGGATCTCCTTGGCCTGGCCCGTCTCCACCACGAGTCCGATCTGGAGGCGCGTGCCCTCGCGGACGAGGTGATGATGGACGGCGGCCGTGGCGAGCAGCGCCGGCATCGGGACCCGTTCGGCACCGAGGTTGCGGTCGGAGAGCACGATGATGTTCACGCCGCGGCTGACGAGCTCCGACGCCTCCGCGCACATCTCCTCGAGCCGCTCCTCCATCCCCTGGGCGCCCTGCGCGGCCGGCCAGGTCATGTCGATCGTGCGCGCCTCGAAGACGCTGTGGTCCACCTGGCGCAGCTTCTCGAGCTCCGTGCTGCGCAGCAGCGGCTGGGGCATCACGAGCTGGTGGCAGTGGTCGGGCGTCTCCCCGAGGAGGTTGATCTCCGGCCCGATCACGGCGTCGAGGCTCATCACGATCGACTCCCGGATCGGGTCGATCGCGGGGTTTGTGACCTGCGCGAACAGCTGCTTGAAGTAGGAGAACAGCGGCGGGCGCATGTCGGAGAGCACGGCCAGCGCGGTGTCGTTGCCCATCGAGCCGGTGGGCTCGGTGGCGTCACGCGCCATCGGCACGAGCGTCACGCGCAGGTCCTCCTCGCTCCAGCCAAAGGCGAGCTGCTTGGCGCGCAGCGGCTCCACGCGCGGCACGCGCGGCGTCTTCTCCGGCAGATCCTCGAGGTCCACTACGCGCTCGGCGAGCCAGCGGCCGTAGGGGCGGCGCTGTGCCAGCTCGAGCTTGATCTCGCTGTCCGGCACCACGCGCTCGCTCTCGAGGTCGACCAGGAACAGCTTGCCCGGCAGGAGCCGGCCCTTGGAGGCGATCTCCTTTGCGGGCACATCGAGCACGCCGGCCTCCGAGGCGAAGACCACCCAGCCGTCCGTGGTCACGAGCCAGCGGCCGGGCCGCAGGCCGTTGCGGTCGAGCGTGGCGCCGATCACGCGGCCGTCGCTGAAGGCCACGGCCGCCGGGCCGTCCCACGGCTCGACGAGCGACGAGTGGTACGCGTAGAAGTCGCGCACCTCCTGCGGCAGCTCGGGCCGGCCGCGGTGAGCCTCCGGGATCAGCATCGAGATCACGTGCTCGGGCGAGCGGCCGCCGAGCACGAGCAGCTCCATCAGGCCATCGAGTGACGCCGAGTCGGAGATGTCGTCGCGCAGCAGCGGGTGGATCTTCTCGATGTCGTCCCCGAACTCCGGCGAGGCGAGCTGCAGCTCACGCGCGCGCATC
The DNA here is from genome assembly GCA_963837445.1 of uncultured Thermoleophilaceae bacterium. Lineage (GTDB taxonomy): Bacteria > Actinomycetota > Thermoleophilia > Solirubrobacterales > Thermoleophilaceae > JACVRW01. The sequence goes on from CAWINK010000022.1 coordinate 178,152, forward strand.
CAGTTGCGGTTGCCGCGCAGCGTGTTGATCTCGCCGTTGTGGGCGAGCATCCGGTACGGGTGCGCGAGCTCCCAGCTCGGGAACGTGTTCGTGGAGAAGCGGGAATGCACGACGGCGAGGCGGCTCACCACGCGCTCGTCGCGCAGGTCCGGGAAGTAGCGCGGAAGCTGCGGGGCGGTGAGCATCCCCTTGAGGACCATCGTGCGGCTGGAGAAGCTCGGGATGGCCAGCTCCTCGAGATCCGCGTGCTCGACGCCGCGGCGGATCACGTAGAGCTTGCGCTCGAAGGCGTCCTGGTCGCCGACGTCGTCGCCGGCGCCCACGAACAGCTGGGCGATGCGCGGAGCGACCGCTCGGGCGGAGACGCCGCAGGCCGCCTCGTTCACCGGCACGTCGCGCCAGCCGAGCACCTGCTGGCCCTCGGCCTCGGCGCAGTCCTCCATGAGGCGCATGGCCGCCGTGGGGTTGCCGGGCGGCAGGAAGCAGAGGGCCACGCCGTAGCGGCCCTGCTCGGGCAGGTCGAAGCCGACCTCGGCGCGGAAGAAGGCATCCGGGAGCTGGAACAGGATGCCCGCACCGTCCCCGGTGTCGGGGTCGGCGCCCTCAGCTCCGCGGTGCTCGAGGTGCTCGAGCGCACTCAGCGCCCGGGCCACGACCTCGTGCGAAGCGGGCGCGCGCAGCCGTGCCACGAATGCGACGCCGCAAGCGTCGTGCTCGTAGCTCGGGTCGTACAGGCCACGCGATGCCTGCAGTCTGTTACCTCCCTGTTTGCGTGGCCTGCTCGGCTCAGGCGCACGACGCGGAAACGAACGCGAAACTATAGAGCTATGGCGATGCTTCCAACGGCACAAACGATCACCGTGCTGTCCCAAAAGGGCGGGACCGGCAAGACCACCACGGTCCGCACCCTGGCGGACACCTTCCGGCGCGTGGGCCTCGAGGTCCTGGTGGCGGATTTGGACCCGCAGGGAAACCTTTCGGACTACTACGACGTGCCGGCGGACGCATCCCCGACGGTCGCCGAGGTGCTCACCGGAACGGCCAAGGCGGCGGACGCGATCCATGACGGCGTGCTGCCCGCGAACCTCGGCCTGGCCGAGGCGGAGCTGGTGCTGGCGGGGAAGATGGGTCGCGAGCTGACGCTGAAGCGGGCGCTCCGCGACCTGCGCCGCCGCTACGACCTGATCCTGATCGACTGCCCGCCGGCACTTGGGCTGCTCACGGTGAACTCGCTGGTGGCCGCGGACTACGCCCTTATTTCGACCGAAGCGGAGTACTTCTCATTGCAAGGGGTCGAGCAGGCGCTCGAGGTCATAGAGCTTGCAAAGGAGTCTCTGCATCCAGACCTCGAGTGGATCGGCGTGGTCCTGAACATCGCCGACATGAGGCTGGTGCACGCGCGCGAGGCGCAGATCCAGCTGAAGGAGCGCTTCGGGGAGAAGGTGTTCGACACGGTGGTGAGGCGCAGCGTGCGCTACGCGGAGTCGGCGGAGCGCGGCGTCTCGATCCTCGATTACGCCCCCGACCTGGGCGCGGACTACCTGGCGCTGGCCGGCGAGGTGCTCGATCGGCTCGGCGGCCTCGAGGAGACCCGCGAGCGGCTCGGCACGTTGACGCCGGCCTGAGCGAGGTCGTCGAGCACGGCGGCCTCGTCGTCCAGAGCTTCGCTCGTGAGGCGCATGGTGCGCAGCCCGCGGCGCCATAGTCGCCGGTCACGTAGTCGATCGGCATTGAAGGTGGTGCGCGTGGTGTGCGCGGCAAGCCCGTCGAGCTCGACCACGAGGCCCGCTCGCGTCCATACGAAATCCAGTTCGTACCCGTCGACCCAGACCCCGGTCTGCGGCGGCTCGACCTTGTGGCGCTCGAGGAAGGCAAGGAACCGATCCTCCAGCTCTGATCGGGTGCGGTCGCCTGCTGCGCCGACCGCTGCCAACAGCCTTGCGCTTGCTCGGCCCGGATTGTTCTGAACTGCAGCATTGATGGCCATCAGGTCGAATTGCTGTGTGTACTCCGCCTCGGTGATCACTCTTTTCAGTGCCTGTCGCTCGAGCACGTCGGCGAGGTCGAGCAGGGTTCGCGCCAGCGTCGTGACGGGGATGCCGTGCCGCACCGTCACGTCCTCCGGCCGAAGCCGCCCAGATCTGTGGATTCGAATCCCCTGCTGTTTCCGGCGCCCGTTCAACGACGGGACCGTCACCTCGATGTAAGCCGAGTTGCTCTGACGAAGCTGCCACAGCTGGGCGGCATCACGATGAGAAAGCACCGCCCCGGGCCCGCACGCAAACACAGCGGCCAACAAGCGCCCCTCCAACCGGAGCCGATCATGGCCAACGGCATACACACCGCGGTAAAGACGATGTAACCGATCCGTCCGGACCCAGTCCGAAATTCCCCGCGTCCCCATGCCAAGCGCCATCAACTGGGCGCGCGTAACCACACCCCACTGCCGCCGCGCAAGGTCGCCCAGGCCGGGTCTGGCGCTTTCCGTTTCCATCTCGCAACGGAAAGCGCCATACCCATCGAATTCGCCCCCTTCATTGCCGCTGTGAGCGCCGGGACGGCCGCAACGGCTAGGCTCGCCGCCCACGATGTCGGAGCTGCTTTTCAAACCCGCGACGGAGCTGGCGACCCTGATTCATACGAGTCAGATCAGCTCGTCCGAGCTGGTCGCCGCGGCGCTTGAGCGCATCGAGGCGCTTCAGCCCACCATCAACGCCTTCACCCACATCGATGCCGAAGGAGCCATGGCCGCGGCGGAGGCCATCAGCGCCGACGATCCGCGGCCGTTCGCCGGCGTTCCGATCGCCATCAAGGACACCGCGCCGGTGGCGGGGATGCCGTACACGATGGGCTCGGATGTCTTCGGTGACTTCGTCCCGGGCCACGATGCCTTCCTCGTTCGCCGAATCCGCGACGCCGGGTTTGTGATCGTCGGCAAGACCAGCATGCCCGAGTTCGGGATCCTGCCGGTGTCGGAGTCGCGGCGCTTCGGGCCGGTCCGGAACCCGTGGGACACCGACCGGACCCCCGGCGGGTCGAGCGGCGGGGCGGCTGCGGCGGTGGCCTCAGGGATGCTGCCGCTCGCCCACGGCAGCGACGGCGGTGGCTCGATCCGGATCCCGGCCTCGTGCTGCGGGCTCGTCGGGTTGAAGCCCACGCGCGGGCGGATCTCGCGCGGCCCGGACCAGGGCGACGACTTCCTGGTGCAGGACGGCGTGCTCACCAGGACCGTGGCGGAGACCGCTTCAATGCTCGATGTACTGAGCGGCTACGAGGTCGGCGACGCGACCTGGGCCCCACCCCCTTCAGAGCCATTCGCCTCGGCGGCCGCACGCAACCCGGGCAAGCTCCGCATCGGCTACACCACAACCGCGGCGATCGAGGCCGACCTCGACCCGCTCTGCGAGCAGGCCGTTCGCGACGCCGCGCAGCTGCTCAGCGAGCTCGGGCACGACGTCGAGGAGGTCGCGGCGCCCTGGGGTGAGGAGGAGGATCTCCTCAAGGTATTCACCATGGTCTTCGGCACCCCGATCGCCATGGGCATGTTCTTCGGCGGCATGGTCACAGGACGCGAGCCGACCGAGGAGCTCGTGGAGCCGCTTTCGTGGACGATTTGGAACGGCATCCGCGAGCGAACCGCGCTCGACTACCTGCTCGCCCGCACCCAGCTCACCGGGATCTCGCGCGGCATCATCGCGCTCTGGGAGAGCTACGACGTGGTGCTCACCCCGGGCCTCGCCGAGCGGCCCGTCGCCATCGGTGAGATCGACGCCTGTAGCGACGATCCCTGGGAGGACTTCCGCCGCTCCGGGCGCTTCACCCCCTACACCGCCATCTTCAACGTGACCGGCCAGCCCGCCATCTCGGTGCCGCTCTTCCACGGCGACGATGGGCTGCCGACCTCCGTCCAGCTCGCCGGGCGCCCCGCGGACGAGGCGACGCTCCTCTCGCTGGCCGCGCAGCTCGAAACCGCGCGGCCCTGGGCGGACCGCCGGCCCGAGCTCGCCACCGCCTAGTAAGCGGCGCACCGATGGGCATCGGTGTGGAACGCTGGATCCATGCGAAATGCGCGACTCAGCACCCTCGCGGCGGCGCTGATGCTGACAGCCGGACTCGCGGCGGCCACCGGTGTCTCCTACGCCCACGAGCTCGGCCACACGACCGAGGACCACACCGTCCAGGCCGGGCCACCGCTGTTCCCAGGCTCGACCTTCGAGACCCTGATCGAGGGGCCGGGCGCACCACGAGTGGTGCGCGCGCTCGCGAACACCTCGACGCTTGCTGGCCGCGCGGATCGGCGCCACTCGCTGGCGTACCTCGCTCAGCTCACCGACTTCCAGCTCGCCGACGAGGAGTCGCCCGCGCGGGTGGAGTTCGCAGACAAGGGCGCCGCCAGCGCCCATCGGCCGCACGAGGCCTTCCATCCGTGGGGGATCGACTACAGCTTCCGCCAGCTGAACCAGTTCACGGCGGCCAGCCCGCACGCGCAGGCCGGCGGTGCCCGGGCGCCCATGGACCTCGGACTGATCACGGGCGACCAGTCCGACAACCAGCAGTACAACGAGACGCTGTGGGTGCGTCAGCTGATCGAGGGCGGCACCCCGCTCACGCCGAACAGCGGGATCAAGAGCGACTACGCGGAATGCCTCCCCGACAATCGCGCCGAGCTCCTGGCCCGCGAGGCCGCCGGTGAGATCCCGGACGAGCCCACGTACATGGGAGTCCAGGACTACGACGACCTCGGCTTCCAGGCCCCCGACTACTACGACCCGGACGAGCCCTTCGGCGACCAGTACGGCACGTTCCCGAACTGGCCGGGCCTCATGGACCGCGCCCAGTCGCTCATGTTCACCCCGGTCGGGCTGCGCCGCAACGGCGCGCCGGTGCCCACCTACATCTCGAACGGGAACCACGACGGCCTCGTGCAGGGCAACGAGGACGCGATCAGGGCGTTCGAGGACATCGCGACGGGCTGCTTCAAGGTGGCGCAGAGCACGTCGACGCTGCCGATCAGGCCAGAGCCGGACCCGAACCAGCTCTTCTCACCGGCGCTCGGCTTCGCGGTGCGGCCGGACGAGCCCGGGCGGCGCTTCGTGGACCGGGTGGAGCTGAAGCGGATCTACTCGTCGGGTATCCAGGAGGACGGCCACGGCTTCGACTTCATCGACCCGGCGGAGCAGACCGCATCGGGATTCACGGCCACCTACTGGGCACGTGACCTGAAGCCGGGCATCCGCTTCATCTCGATCGACACGGTCTCCGACGGCGGCGTCGTCGAGGAGTCCTCCCAGGGCAACATCGACGACCCGCAGTTCCGCTGGCTCGAGGCCGAGCTCGAGAAGGCCGAGGCCGACGGCAAGCTCGTGGTGGCGTTCGGCCACCACCCGATCCGCAGCCTCATCTCCGACGTGCCCGACGAGGCGGCCCAGCGCTGCGCCGGCAGCTACGACGCGAACGGCAACTACAGCGCGCCCGACGCTCACGGCCACGACGCCAACCCGGGCTGCGACCTCGACCCGCGCGCCTCCACACCGGTCCACCTCGGCGACGACCTGAGCGGGCTGCTCAGCAGCCACCCGAATGTGATCGCGTACGTCGCGGGCCACACGCACGAGCACAAGGTGCTCGCCTGCGGCAGCGATGGCGGCTGCCCGGCCGGTGGCAACTGGTGGGAGATCAACACCTCCGCCGCCCCCGCGGACTGGCCACAGCAGAGCCGCCTGATCGAGCTGATGGAGAACGGCGACGGCACGCTCTCGATCTTCGGCACGCTGACCGACCCCGCCGCCCCGCTCGCTTTGCCGGGTAACGGCAGCTCGGCCGCGGGCTTCGGCAACGACGAGCTCGCCTCCATCAGCCACGCGCTCGGCTTCAACGACCCGCAGGTGGGCGATGGGAAGGGCGAGGGCGCGGCCCAGGACCAGAATGTCGAGCTGCTGGTGGACGACCCGCGGACGGCGACGATCAGGGGCACGTCCGGCAACGACTTGATCCGCGGCACGCCGGGCAACGACGTGATTCTCTGCGGGGCCGGCGACGACGTCGTGGAGACCGGAGACGGTGACGACGTGATCCGGTGCGGGCCCGGCGACGACACCGTGAGGTCGGGCCGCGGCAACGACCGCGTGAGCGGCGGCTCAGGCGACGACCGGCTGTTCGGCGGCCCCGGGAACGACCGCCTCTTCGGACGCACAGGTTCGGACCGGATCCGTGGTCACACAGGTAACGACCTGACCGTCGGCGGCCCGGGATTGGACCGTATGTTGGGTGGCCGCGGACGTGATCGCATGCACGGCGGCCCTGGCAACGACTCGATGGAGGGCGGTAGGGCGAGCGATCGCATGCGGGGCAACGGCGGAGCGGATCCGATGGCGGGTGGCGCCGGCGCTGACCGCATGTTCGGCGGCCGCGGCCGTGACCGGCTCGCGGGCCAGCGCGGAAACGACCTCCTCATCGGGGGCGCCGGCCGCGACCGGCTCTTCGGCGGCCCGGGGCGTGACCGCCGGCGGCAGTAGCCGGATCAGAGAAAATTCACTGCGGTAACCGGCGCAAAAAAACATCGACGTTTGTGTACCCTGATTTATGGGGAACATGGCGAACATGGGCAACGCACGACTCGGAGGCTGCGCGGCGGCACTGATGGTGTCGGTCGGGCTCGGAGTGGCGACCGGCGTCTCATATGCCGAGCCGCTCGGGCACACGACGGAGGAACAGACGATCGTGCCGGGACCTCCGATCTTCCCCGGCTCGAGCTTCGAGACGGCCGTCGAGGGCCCGGGAGCCCCGCGCGTCGTGCGGACGCTCCCGACGGCGCCGGCCCAGGCGGGCCGCGAGGACCGGCGGCAGTCGATCTCCTACTTCGCCCAGCTGACCGACTTCCAGCTCGCCGACGAGGAGTCCCCCGTGCGCGTGGAGTTCGTGGACAAGGGCCCGAGCAGCGCATTTCGCCCCCAGGAGGCATTCCACCCGTGGGCGATCGACTACAGCTTCCGCCAGCTGAACGAGTTCACCACCGCGAGCCCACACCCTCAGGCCGGCGGCGCGCGCGCACCGATGGACCACGCCGTTCTGACCGGGGATCACGCCGACAACCAGCAGCACAACGAGGCCGTTTGGGTCCGGCAGCTGCTGGAGGGCGGGACCCCGCTCACGCCGAACAGCGGGATCAAGAGCAACTACTCGCAGTGCCGGCCTGAGAACCGCGCGGAGCTGCTCGCCCGCGAGCTCGCCGGCGAGATCCCCGACGAGCCGACTTACATGGGGGTCCAGGACTACGACGACCTCGGCTTCAACGCGCCCGATTACTACGACCCCGACGAGCCCTTCGGCGACCAGTACGGCACCTTCCCGACCTGGACCGGGCTGATGGACCGCGCCCAGTCGCACACGTTCACGCCCGTCGGTCTGCGCCGGGGCGGCACGCCGGTCCCGACCTACATTGCCAACGGCAACCACGACAGCCTCGTGCAGGGCAACGAGGATGCCGTGGCCGCCTTCGAGGACATCGCGACCGGCTGCTTCAAGGTCGCGCAGAGCACGTCCGCACTGCCGGTCGGCCCGAGTCCTGACCCGAACCAGCTCTTCTCGCCGGGGATCGGCTTCGCGATTCGCCCGGACGCGCCGGGGCGACATTTCCTGGACCGGGTGCAGCTCAAGCGCGTCTATTCCGAAGGTGTCCAGGCGGATGGGCACGGCTTCGGCTACGTCGACCCCGCCGAGCTGGTGGCCTCCGGATTCTCTGCCACCTACTGGGCTCGTGACCTGAAGCCCGGCGTACGCTTCATCTCCATCGACACGGTCTCTGAGGGCGGCGTTGTCCAGGAGTCGTCCGAGGGCAATATCGACGACCCGCAGTTCCGCTGGCTGGAGGACGAGCTCGAGCAGGCCGAGGCCAGCGGGAAGCTCGTCATCGCATTCGCCCACCATCCCATTCGCAGCCTGGCTGCCGATCCTCCCGACGAGTCCGCCCAACACTGCATGGGCGAGTACAACTCGAGCGGCGAGTACAGCCACCCGAACGAGTACGGGCACGACGAGAATCCCGGCTGCGACCTCGACCCGCGCGCTTCAACGCCGATCCACCAGGGCGACGACCTGCGCGAGCTCTTCGACAGCCACCCGAACGTCATCGCCTACATCTCCGGTCACACCCACGAGAACATGGTTCTCGCGTGTGGCAGCGAGGACGGGTGCCCGGCGGGCGGGAACTGGTGGGAGATCAACACGTCCGCTGTCGCAGACTGGCCAGAGCAGAGCCGCCTGCTCGAGCTGATGGACAACGAGGACGGCACGCTCTCGATCTTCGGCACGCTCACGAACACAGCCGCCCCGCTGGCGGTGCCGGCGCCTGGAGCGCTCGCCTCGACCTTCGGGAACGACGAGCTCGCCGCGATCAGCCGCGCGGTCACGATGAACGACCCACAGCTCGGCGCCGGGACCGCGGAGGGCGCGGCGGAGGATCAGAACGTCGAACTGCTCGTCGACGATCCGCGCGACTAGCCGGGTCAGAGCCCCGCGGCCCTGAGCACGTCCAGGTCGCGGTCGTAGGTCAGTAGCCGCAGCGCCTCGTCGGGTGGGAGCCAGCGCAGCTGGTCGGTCTCGTCGTTCGGCACGAACGGACCCTCGTGCTCGACGTCCATGAGCCAGTAGCGCACCAGCTTCAACCGGCCGTTCGCCTCGTATTCGGCGGCGGGTAGCTCGCGGACCAGCCGGCCGCGCAGCCCGGTCTCCTCCTCGACCTCGCGCACGGCCGCCTCCTCGAACGACTCGCCGGGGTCGAGCTTGCCCTTGGGGAGAGTCCAGTCGTCGTAGCGCGGTCGGTGGACGAGCGCGACCTGCCCGTCGCGGGCCACCACTCCGCCCGCTGCCTCCACGCGGTCGCTCACTCAGATCAGAGCTCGCGCACGTCCGCGCCGCCGGGCGCGAAGGTCACGCGGCGGACCTCGCAGTCGGGCGCCTCCGCCCTCAGGCGCTCGACGAGGCCGCCGGTCTGCTGCCAGTGGCACCAGAACAGGACGGTGGGCCCCGCGCCCGAGATCGTCGCGCCCACCGCGCCCAGCTCCTCGGCCCGGTCCACGAACTCCATCGAGCGTGGGTAGAGCGAGCGCCGGCGCGGCTGGTGCACGAGGTCGTGAAGCCCGCGCCCGATCAGGCTGAAGTCGTCCTTCGCGAGGCCGAGCACGAGGAGTGCCGCGTGGCCCACGTTGTGCATCGCGTCCGCCACCGGCACCTCCGCCGGCATCGCGGCACGCGCCTCCGCGGTCGGCACCTCGTGGCCCGGGATCGCCAGCACGCCCTCGAGCCCCGGCGGCGGGTCGAAGCGCACCGGCTCCTCGCCCGGCGCGGCGCAGATCACAAAACCACCGTGGAGCGCCGCTGCCACGTTGTCCGGGTGCCCCTCGAGCTCCACGGCCAGCTCGAAGAGCGGCGCGTCCAGCTCGAACATGTGGTCCGCTGCCGCCAGGCCGGCCACGATCGCCGCCGCGCTGGATCCCAGGCCGGCGGAGGCTCGGGATCTCCGAGCGGATCTGGAAGGTCACGCCGTCGGCGGAGTGCAGGCGCTCGAATGCCCGCACGCAGAGGTTGCTGCGATCGGTCGGGAGGCTCGGATTGTCGGAGTGCACGAAGAACTCGCCCGTCTCCTCGACCTCGAGCTCGAGCTCGAGCGAGAGCGCCGCGGCCAGCACGTCGTAGCCGGGGCCGAGGTTGGCCGACGAGGAGGGAACCCGAACGAGCCGCCGCCGCTTCATCCCAGTACCGCGCGCTCGACGCTCTCGATGTCCGGCTCGCACGGGACCACGCTGGAGGCGCGGTTCATCGCGGTCTGGGGGTCCTTGAGGCCGTGGCCGGTGAGCACGCAGACCACGCGGCCCTCCGCGCCGAACTTGAGCAGGCCCGCCACCGACGCCGCCGACGCCGGCTCGCAGAAGACTCCCTCGCGCGCCCCGAGCAGCGAGTACGCGTCGAGGATCTCGGCATCCGAGACCGCACGCACCTCCCCGCGCGAGGCGGTGAACGCGTTCATCGCGTCCTCCCAGCGCGCCGGGTTGCCGATCCGGATCGCGGAGGCCACCGTCTCCGGGTTCTCCACGCGCGCGCCATGCACCAGCGGCGCCGCGCCCTCCGCCTGGTAGCCGTGCATCCGCGGCGCCACCCCGTACTCCTGAAAGCCCTTCCACCACGAGGTCACGTTGCCGGCATTCCCCACTGGGATGCAGACCACGTCGGGCGGCTCGCCGAGCTCGTCACAGACCTCGAAGGCGCCGGTCTTCTGCCCCTCGATCCGGAAGTCGTTCACCGAGTTCACCAATGCGATCGGGTGCCGGTCGGCCAGCTCTCGCACCAGCGCGAGCGCCTCGTCGAAGTTGCCGCGCAGTGCGATCACGCGGGCGCCGTGCATGAGCGCCTGGGCGAGCTTGCCGGTGGCGATCTTCCCCTCCGGCACGATCACGGCGCCGCGCAGGCCGGCCCGGGCCGCATAGGCCGCGGCGCTCGCGGCGGTGTTGCCCGTGGAGGCGCAGATCACGGCCTCGGCGCCCTCGCTGATCGCGGCGCTGACCGCCACGGTCATGCCCCGGTCCTTGAACGAGCCGGTCGGGTTGGCGCCCTCGAGCTTGAGGTACACCTCGGCGCCGGTGAGCGAGGAGAGCTGCGGCGCACCGATCAGCGGCGTGTCGCCCTCGCCCATCGTCACGAGCGGTTCGACCGGCAGGCGCTCCCGGTAGCGCCAGAGACTCAGAACGTCTCCTCGATGACCCGAATCACCCGCGGCGCCTCGCGCACGAAGTCGAGCCGCGAGAGCAGGTCCACCGCAGCGCGGAACTTGGACTCGAGCACCGGGTGCATCACCATCACGAGCCGCGCCTCCTGGCCGAGCCCCTTCTGCACCACCGACTTGACGGAAACGCTCTGCATGCCGAGGATCTCGGCCACCTGGGCGAGCACTCCGGGCCGGTCCGCCACCTCCAGGTGGAGGTAGAACGAGAACTCCGTGTCGGTCACGAGCGGCACGTCCACCGCCGGCGGCACGAGCGACGGCGGCGGGATCATCGCCGAGACCACGTCGCCGAGCACAGCGCTCGCGGTCTGGATCCCGCCGGCGCCCGGGCCGGAGAGGGTGATCTCCGTGATCGCCGGCGACTCGATGGTCACGGCGTTGAAGGCGCCGTTCACCGACGCGAGCGGGTGGTCCGCGTAGAGGAATGCCGGGTAGACGTGCACCGCCACGCCGGTGCCGATGCGCTCCGCCGAGCCGATCAGCTTCAGCGACAGGCCGAGATCCTTCGCGTATTCGATGTCGTCGGCGGTGAGGCGCTCGATGCCCTCGTAGCTCACCTGGTCGAGCCGCACCGCGGCGTTGAACGCCAGCCGGGCGAGGATCGCCATCTTCGCCGCGGCATCCTTGCCGGTCACGTCCTCGGTCGGGTCGGCCTCGGCGTACCCGAGCCGCTGCGCGTCGGCGAGCGCATCCTCGTAGCTCGCGCCGGTGCGGGCCATCTCGCTCAGGATGTAGTTGGTGGTGCCGTTGACGATCCCGTGAACGCGCTCGATGTGAGCGGCCGCGAGCGTCTCCGACATCACGCGGATCGCGGGCACCACGCCCGCCACGGCCCCCTCGAAGCGAACCTGCACCCCGCCTCGCCGCGCCGCGTCGAACACCTCCTCCCCGTGCTGCGAGAGCAGCTGCTTGTTGGCGGTCACGACGTGGCGACCGGCGTCGAGCGCGCGCAGCACGAAGTCGCGCGTGGGCTCCACGCCGCCCATCAGCTCCACGATCAGGTCGCTGCGCTCGACGATGTCGTCGAAGTCGCCGCGACTGCGCGTGAGCACGCCCGAGATCTCGGGCCGGCGGCCCACCTCGGCCTCGACAGCGCCGGCGCGCTCCTCGAGCAGTCCGGCGAAGGCCGAGCCGACGGTGCCGTGGCCCAGGAGCCCGATGCGGAATGGTTCAGCGGTCACGAAGGGTGAGATCTTCGTAGGTCTCGCGGCGTACCACCAAGTGGGTGCCGCCGTCCCTGCAGAAGATCACCGGCGGGCGCGGCACGGCGTTGTAGTTGTTCGCCATCGCGTGGGCGTATGCGCCGGTGGCCGGAATCACCAGGATGTCGCCCACGCGCGGGTCGTTCAGCGCCACGTCGCGCACGAGCACGTCGCCCGACTCGCAGTGCATTCCCGCCACCGTGCAGATCTCGCTGCCGCCGAAGCGGTCCGCGATCTCGGCCTCGTAGCGGGCCCCGTAGAGCATCGGACGCAGGTTGTCGGACATCCCGCCGTCCACCGACACGTACGTGCGCACATCCGGGATCCGCTTGACGGTGCCCACGGTGTAGACCGTGACCCCCGCGTTGCCCACCAGCGCGCGGCCGGGCTCGCAGAGCACCGTCACGCCGTCAGGCGCGTGCCGAAGCAGGGCTTCCACGTAGTCCTCGATCGACGGCGCGCGGTCCTCCGCCGTGTAGGCGATCCCGAGGCCGCCGCCCAGGTTCAGCAGCGGGAACTGGCCCATCGCGGCGAGCAGCTCGCCGAGCTTCTCGAACACGTCCACGTCAAGGATCTGGGAGCCGATGTGAGCGTGCAGGCCGCGCAGCTCGAGGTCGGCCGCCGCGCATGCCTCAACGGCGCGCGCCACCTCGGCCATCGGGAAGCCGAACTTCGAGTCCACCTGCCCGGTCTGGATGTAGGAGTGCGTGCTCGGTTCGATGCCGGGCGTCACGCGCAGCATCACGCGCTGCGAGCGGCCGCGCAGGCGCTCGATCTCGTCGAAGGAGTCGACCACGATGTGCCCGACGCCGCTGTCGATCGCGTAGTCGAGCTCGGCCGGCGACTTGTTGTTGCCGTGCATGTAGAGCCGCTTCGGATCCATCCCCGCCGCGAGCGCGAGGTGAAGCTCGCCGCCCGACGCCACATCGGCCGACAGCCCCTCCTCGTCGAACAGCCGGTAGGCCGCGGTGCAGGGAAACGCCTTGCTCGCGTAGATCACCTCGAAGCGCTCGGTGCGAGCGCGGAAGGCCTCGACGAAAGCCCGCGCGCGGGCGCGCATGTCGTCCTCGGCGTACACGTACGCCGGGGTGCCGAACTCGGCGGCCAGCTCCACGACGTCGCAACCGCCGACCTCGAGCCGTCCGCGCTCGTTCAGGCGGGAGCCAAGGGGGTAGACATGCGAAACCGCAAGCGCCGACATCGTCGAGCGGCGATTATGCAGGAGCGATGCGCCACCCCACGCCCACACCGCCCGAGCTGGGTGTAAAGGACGGGCTGTCCTACGCGCTGTTCCTGCCCGAGGGCGAGTCCGAGGCGGGCGTGGTGATCCTGCACGGCGCGGGCTCCGCGAAGGAGAGCCATTTCGACTTTGCCCGCGGCTGCCGCGCGGACGGCATCGCGGCGCTCGCCTACGACGCGCGCGGTCACGGCGACTCCGACGGCAGCTTCGGGCCGGGCTCGATCGACGACGCCCTCGCCATGGTGGAGCTGCTGCGCGCGCACGCCCCGCGCGTGGGGCTTCGCGGGTCGAGCATGGGCGCGTTCCAGGCGATCCACGCCGGAGCACGCGATCCGTCGGTCTGCGCCGTGGTGGCGATCTGCCCCGCCCCGGAGCCCGGCCTGCTGCGCTTCCTTCGCTCCGGCCAGCGGCTCGAGTTCGCATGCGACGCGGAGGAGTGCGCGCCCTGGCTCGAGTCGCTCGACCTCTACGCCGCCGTCGCCGAGCTCGGCCCCGAAACCGCCCTGCTCCTCATGCACGCACGCGGGGACGAGCAGGTGCCGTACGCGGTCAGTGAGCAGCTCTACGAAGCGGCGCACGAGCCGAAGCGGCTGCTGCTCATGCCGGGCGGGCACCACCGCTCGGTGCAGCACGACCTCGAGCTGCAGGCGGTGTCGCGCAAGTTCATCCGCGACGCGGCGCGCAGGCTCGCCTAGGGCTGCCCGAGCAGGCCGCCGCCCGTGCCGATGCCGCGGATCGCGTTGCCGAGCTCGGAGCCGATCTCGGTGACCGGCGCGCCGACCCCCGGTGCCACGCTGTCGAGCGTGCCGCCGACGACGCCGGTGGCGCCCTGCACGGTGCCGCCGACCGTGTCGGTCACGCCCGCGATCGTGTCCTCGACCGGCGGTGGCAGGGGCGAACCATCGCCGTCATCCGGAGAGCCGCCGCCCGGGCCGTCCCCGCCGGGAGCGCCGCCTTCCGGAGAGCCGCCGCCGGGGACATCGCCGCCGGGACCGCCACCGCCCGGAGCGCCTCCCCCGGGACCGTCGCCACCGGGAGCGTCGCCGCCGGGTGGGCTGCCGGCCCCGCGCCGGCCGCCGCGCAGCAGGCCGTCGGGCGAGCTTCCCTGGCGGCGTGCCGCCAACCGCCGCTCCGCCGCCCGGTCCGCGCGGCGCGCCTGCCGGCGGGCCGCCCTTCGGGAGCGATCCGTGGCGGTACCCGCCTGCCCGGGATCCTCGAGCACCACCCGCTCGAGCGGCGCTGGCTCCCGGCCGAGGTCGGGCAGCCCGTGGAACGCCACGAGCCCGCTTCCCACCACGAGCAGCACCACGATCGAACCGATCAGGATGCCGGTGGTACCAAGTCCAGCCAGATAAGCCGTGGTGGTCTTCAAGTGGGGGCCCAGGGGGCGGATGCCCCTCCACAGATGCAACAAACCTACGCTGAACGGGCGACGGAGGGGGCCGTATTGAGAATGATTCTCGTTAGACTCGGCCGGTGCCATCGCCCCTGGACCTGGCGGATCTGCCCTTCCTGCGCGAGGCGCTGCTCGAGCTGGTGCTGCTGGCCATAACGGGGGGCGTGCTCGGTGCCTGGATCGTCCTGCGCCGGCTCGCCTTCTTCTCGCACGCCGCCGGCTCGGCCACCTTCCCCGGCCTTGTGGCGGCCGACGCCTCCGGAGTGACCCCAATGATCGCGGGGATCGCGGTGGCGCTCGGGTACGCCGGCGGGGTCCAGCGCACGGCGGGCGACGGGCGTGGCGCCGCGCACGACCACGGCGAGGCCACCGCGTTGCTGCTCGTGGCCGCGCTCGCCACGGGCGTGATCCTCGCCAGCGACGTCTTCGAATCGGGAGCGGTCGTCGATCGGCTCCTGTTCGGCACCCTGCTCGGACTCGACACCACGGACATCGTTCTCTCCGCGGTGGTGGCCGTGCTGGCCGCCGCCGGCGCGCTCGCGCTCGGCCGCACGTGGTCGGCGGTCGGCTTCGACCCCGACGGCACGCGTGCCCTCGGGCTGCCCACCGGGCGCTCCGACCTGCTGCTCCTCGCGCTCGTGGCGGTGGCGGCGGTGGCGGCCATCCCAGCGGTTGGTGCGCTGCTCGTGACAGCCATCTATGTGCTTCCCGCCGCCGCCGCGCGAATGCTCACCGGCAGCATTCGCGGGCTCGTGGCATGCGCGCTCGCCATCGCGCTCGCCGAGGGCGTGACGGGCCTCTACATCGCGTACTGGCTCGACGTGCCCGCCGGTCCGCCTGTGGCCGTGCTCGGGGCGCTGGTGTGCATCGTTCTTGCGGCCGCCACGGGTAGGTCGGCCGCGTGAGCGGGCCTGCCGTGGCTGTGGAGCACCTCGCCGCGGGCTACGGCGGCGTGCCGGTGCTCGAGCACATCTCACTCGAGGCAGAGCCGGGCCAGTCGGTGTGCGTGCTCGGCCCGAACGGCGGCGGCAAGACGACCCTCTTCCGCGTGCTCCTGGGCGAGCTCGAGCCCACCAGCGGCCGGGTCGAGCTCAGCGGCCGTCCCGCATACATGGCCCAGACCGAGCGCACCCGGCTCGACTTCCCCGTCACCGCACTCGACGTGGCGCTGATGGGCACCCTCGCGTCCGGCCGCTGGTGGTTGCCGCCGCGGCGCGCAGAGCGCAGCGCGGCCGCTGCCGCGCTCGAGCGCGTGGGCCTGGCCGACTCGGCGGGCATTCGCTTCGGCGAGCTGTCAGGCGGACAGCGCCAGCGCACGCTGCTGGCCCGCGCGCTCGTCCAGCAGGCGCCCGTGCTCCTGCTCGACGAGCCGCTCTCGGGCGTCGATCCCGCCAGCGCCACGCTGATCGCCGGCGTCTTCGACGAGCTGCGCGCTGAGGGCCGCACGCTGCTCGTGGCCAGCCACGACGTGGAGAGCGCCCGCACGTTCGACCTCGTCCTCTGCCTCAACCGCCACCAGGTGGCCTTCGGCCGACCCGCCGAGGTGCTCACCCGCGCGACTCTCGAGGCCACCTACGGCCACGAGCTGATCGTGCTCGACGCCTCCAGCCCCACGCGCGCCATCACCGTCCAGCACCACGAGCACGGGGACGGCGGCTGAGGTGGAGGTGCTCGACTTCTTGGTGGACCCGCTGCGCTCCGGCATCGACCGCCGGGCGCTGCTCGAGCTGGCCCTGGTCGGTGGCTTCTGCGGCGCGCTCGGCTTCTGGGTCGTGACCGAGCGCCTGGCCTACAGCGCCGAGTCGCTCTCGCACGGCCTGCTCCCCGGGCTCGTGCTCGCGGCGCTTGCCGACGCGCCACTTCTCCTCGGCGCCGCGGGTGGCGCCCTCGTGGCCGCCGTGCTGATCGCACTGGTGGCCCGCGACGCCCGCCTCGGGCCGGACGCGGGAACGGCGGTGGCGGTGACCGGCCTCGTGGGCCTGGGAGCGCTGCTCGCGCTCGCGCCCGACTCGCCCCAGCGGCTCGAGGAGCTCCTGTTCGGCGACCCCCTGGGTGTGACCGACGGCGACCTGGTCGCCGCGGCCACGCTGTTCACGCTGGGCGGGGGCGCCCTCGTGGGCCTCCACCGCCCGCTCTGCGCGGTGGCCTTCGACGCGTCCGGAGCGGCGGCGGCGGGGCTGCGACCGGCCCTGGTGCGACTGCTTCTGCTCTCCCTGATCGCGGCCGCGGTGGCGGTGGCGGTGCAGGGACTCGGCGCGTTGCTCGTGCTCGCGGTGCTGATCGGACCGCCGCTGGCCGTGAGGCAGCATGCACGCAGCCCGGCCCGCGCGATGGTCGGCGGCGCGGCGGTGGCCGTGCTCGCGGGGGTCCTCGGCATCGGAGTCTCCTTCCACGCACACAGCGCGGCCGGCGCGACCGTGGCGCTCGCGCTCTGCGCGGCCGCCGCGCTCGGAGGCCTGCTCAGGCCGTGGCCGGGCGGGGCGCGGCGCGGCGCGTGGCCAGGATCCCGGCGCCGAGCGCGACCATTGCAAGGCCGATGAGCTGCGCCTGGGTGAGCCCGACCAGGACGTCGTCGTTGCGGCGGATGAACTCGATCAGGAAGCGCTCGATCCCCGCGATCACCAGGTAGAGCCCGAACAGGACTCCGGGCGCGACACGGTCGCGGAGGCGCCACAGCAGCAGCCCGGTGACCCCCATCGCCAGCGTCTCGTAGATGGGGGTGGGATGAACCTCGTCGGTTGTCGGCACGGTGCCGTCGGGGTATGCCATCGCCCACGGCAGGTCCGACGCGGTGCCGTAGTCGCCATCGCCCGAGAGCTGGCAGCCCACGCGGCCGACGGCGTACCCGATCGCGAGCGGCACCGCCGCGGTGTCGAACAGCTCCCAGCCGAGCCACCGCCGCCAGCGCGCCCAGAGCATCACGCCGAGGGCTCCACCCACGAACCCGCCGAACCAGACCAGCCCCGCTCCCGAGAAGATGTTGCCGAGCAGGTCGTCGGAGACCTCGTCCCAGTTCTGGATCAGGTAGTCCACGCGCGAGCCCACGAGGCCTCCGACCAGGGCGGCGAACACCATCTCGTACGACCAGTCGGCCGGGCGCCCGAGCTCACCGAGGCGGCGGTTGATCAGGAGGCCGGAGGCCAAGAAGCCGAGCGCGAAGCAGATGCCGAACGTCTTCAGCTCGAGCGGACCGATGTGGATCTCGGGCTGCAAGATCGCGAAAGCTAGCGAGGAAGGCGAGCCGCCCGTAGGATGATCCTGTGCGGAGAGCCGTGCTCGCGACCTTCCTCTGTGCGGCGCCGCTCCTCGCAGCGTCCGCGCAGGCCTCCACAGGAATGCTGGAGCGTGAGGCCGTGCGCGAAGCCCTTCGCCAGAGCCCGCGAGCCGCGAGCGGCGGGGTGATCGCGCTGCCGCTGCCCGAGCCGGCGAGAGCATCGGCCGCCTCCGCGCGGAGCGAGCTGGGGCGTATCGCGAGCTCGACCGGGTCCGAGCGCCTGCTGATCGGCG
Source organism: uncultured Thermoleophilaceae bacterium (assembly GCA_963837445.1). Lineage (GTDB taxonomy): Bacteria > Actinomycetota > Thermoleophilia > Solirubrobacterales > Thermoleophilaceae > JACVRW01. The sequence goes on from CAWINK010000022.1 coordinate 196,274, forward strand.
CCCGCACGCACGCCGACCTCGACGGCCTGGCGGCCACGGTCCGCGGCCTGGGAGCCCAGCCCGTGCGGTTCGAGACGATCGGAGCGCTGGCGGCCACGGTCCCGTCGGGTGCCGCCGCGGTCGCCGCGCTGCGCCACGACCCGCGCGTGGCCTACATCGAGCGTGATCGCACGCTGCGCGTGGCGGCTGACCCCTTCGACATCATCGACCCCACGAGCGGCCCGCCGCCGATCAAGTTCACCTGGGCGTACGACGCCGTGCGCGCCGGCGAGGCGCTCGCCACCGTCGGCGGCGGCTCGAGCCGCGTCGTGTCGGTGATCGACACCGGCCTCGACGTGAACCACCCGGAGTTCGCGGGCCAGGTTGTGCGCGTCTTCGACACGAGCTCCGGCGGCGCGGACGTGACGGACATCGTCGGGCACGGCACCTTCGTGAGCGGTCTGATCTCGGCGCTCGACGGCAACGGCAGGGGTGGCAAGGGCGTGGCCGGCACCACCAAGCTGATCGCGGTCCGCGCCTCCACCGACGGCGGCTTCACCGTCGGCGACCTGATCAGCGGCATCGACTTCTCGATCCGTAGGGGCGCGGACGTGATCAACATGAGCCTGGCCGGCGACGCGTCGAGCTTCACCCGGACCCAGGCCCGTGCCCTCGAGGCGGCGTTCTTCAACGACGTGCTGCCAATCGCCGCGGCGGGCAACAACGCCGAGAACGGCAATCCCGTCGAGTTCCCGGCCGCCGCGATCGGGGGTCGCCGGGGCGGGCGCGGCATCGGGGTGTCGGTGGCGGCCACCAAGCCCGACGGCAGCGTTGCGTCCTTCTCGAACCACAACGAGTTTGTGAGTCTGGCGGCCCCCGGCGCCAGCGGCGGGAGCTGCGAGTTCGGCGTGTTCTCGACGCTGCCCGGCAACACGGGAACGGAGTGGGACAAGCCGGAGAACTGCTCGCGGGTCTTCACCGAACCCGGTGCGCGCTACGCCTACGGCGAGGGCACGAGCTTCGCGGCGCCGATCGTGTCGGGGCTCGCCGCGCTGGCATGGCAGGCGGAGCGCGGGCTCGCGTCCGAGCAGGTGGCCGAGGTGATGGTGCGCTCGGCGAACGGCGGCGGCTGGAACGAGTTCACCGGCGCGGGCGTGGTGGATGCCAAGAACGCCGTCGACATCGCCGCCACCTACGACGTGAAGGAGCCGCGCGCACGCGGCAGGGCGCGCCGGCGCGGCAACCGGGTCAAGGCCACCGTCGCGCGCACGCGGGACCGTGCCGACGCGGGCGACACGCTCGCGGGTGCCGTGACGTACGGAATGCTGGTGTCACGCGACGGCGGCCGGAGCTTCGGAGTCATCGCCAGCAGGCGCGCGCGACCGTTCTCGAAGAACGTCCGCCTCCGCGGCCGTAGACAGAACGTGCTCGTGGGCACGGCGTGCGACGGCAACGGCAACTGCGGCGTGAAGATCCTCGGCCGCTTCAAGCGACGCTAGCGCGCGCCAGCTCGCCATCGTGGGCACGCCCAGGTGGCAGGAAATCGTTGCGTTTTCCGCCACGTTTCTCTGCCACCTGCGTGGCCGCAGTTCGCGTCGCTGCCGGGCGCGAAGAGCCCGGCTAGAGGTAGCCCATGGGGTCGACCGGCGCCCCGTTCACGCGCGTCTCGAAGTGCAGGTGGTCGCCGAAGCAGTGGCCGGTGCAGCCCACGTAGCCGATCACCTGGCCCTGGCTCACGGACGCTCCGTTGGAGGTGGCGAAGCTCGACTGGTGGGCGTAGCAGCTGGAGAGACTGCCGGTGTGCTGCACGCAGGTGTAGTTGCCGTAGCCGCCCACCCAGCCCATCAGGACCACGCGACCGCCATCGGCGGCGTGGATCGCGGTGCCGCTCGGCACGGCGATGTCGATGCCGGCGTGCAGGCGGCCCCAGCGCATGCCGAACGGTGAGACCACCGGCCCGCTCACCGGCCAGCCGAGTTGCCCGCTGCCCTGCTTGAACGTGCCGCCCGAAGCTCCCTGAATGGCGGCCTGAACGCGGGCCTGCTCCGCCACGAGCGCCCTGAGGTCGCCCTCGAGGCGCACGCGGCTGTCGTGCACCTGGGCGAGTGCGCCGCGCTTGTCGGCACGGGCGGATGCGAGCTGGTCACGCGCACCCACGAGCTGGTTCTCCACGGCGGCGATCTCGTCGCGCTCGCGCAGGATCCGCTCGGCCGCGAGCTGCTCGCGCTCCTCGAGGTCGGCCAGCTGGATCGCCTGGTCGTGCGCGCGGTCGCGAAGCCCGCGCACGCGGTCGGTGATCTCGCGGTCCTGGTCCGAGATGCGGTCGAGGAACTCGGCGCGCTCCAGCAGGTCGCCGAAGCCGTCAGCGGACAGGATCACCGTGAGCGCATCGGGCGAGTCGGCCTTGTAGATCTCCACGAGCCGGGCCGCCAGGACCCTGCGCGCGGTCACGAGCTCGCTGCGCAGCCGCTCGAGCCGGTCGCGCGCCGCCTCCAGGCGGTTGCGCACCGCAAGCAGCTGCTCCTTCTGCTGATCGAGGCTCTCCTGCACGCGTGACAGTCGTCGCTCGGTGGCGTTGATCTCGCCCTCGATCGCGTCGATGCGCGTGTTGAAGCGCTCGATCGTCGTGCTGAGCACGCCCTCCTTGGCCTTGTGTTGATCGATCTGACCGCGCTTCTCCTCGATGCGGGACGACAACGGTGCCGACAGGCCGGGAAGCGGCAACAGGAGGAAGGCCAGGATGGCCAGTGCTATGGGAAGCAGAAAGGTCTTCTTCATCACGGCTGGAGCGCCGCCGGGTTCCCCCCGTTTCCATGCGTTATGCAGGGGAATTCAGCGCTCGGCAGGGCGGCACTCTAGCAAGAGGCCTCGTCCCCGCAAGCCGTACTCCTTCCACTGCAAGACGTGTTGCGCCCTCCACTAATCTTCCTGTTATGGCCAGGCAGAAAGCTGTTTTCCCCAGAGACCCAGGGCTTCAGGCCCGCATCCTGCTGACGCTGTTCCTGCTCGGCCTGCTGTACGTGGTCTTCATCGCCGTGCTGCTCCAGGCGGGTGCCGGCCTGGTCACGGTCGTCGTCGTGATGGGCGGACTGTCGCTGGCGCAGCTGTTCTTCTCCGACAAGCTCGCCCTGTCCGCGATGGGCGCCAAGGTCGTCACGCCGCAGGAGGCTCCTGGGCTTCACGCGATGATCGAGAAGCTCTGCATCCAGGCGGATCTCCCCAAGCCGCGCGTCGCGGTGGCCGACACCGACCTCCCGAACGCCTTCGCCACCGGACGCAGCCAGAAGAGCGCCACGGTCTGCGCCACCACCGGGATCATGCGGACGCTGTCGCCGAGCGAGCTCGAGGGCGTGATGGCGCACGAGCTGGCACATGTGAAGCACCGCGACGTGCTGATCATGACCATCGCCAGCTTCTTCGCGAGCCTCGCGGCGATCATCCTGCAGTTCGGCTTCTTCTTCGGCGGGGGCCACGGCGGCGACGACGAGAACCCGAGCTTCATCGTGATCCTGCTCGTGTCGTTCGTGGTCTACGTGGTCTCGTTCTTCCTGATGATGGCCCTGTCGCGCTACCGCGAGTTCGCGGCCGATCGTGGCGCCGCGATCGTCACCGGCCGCCCGAGCGCGCTCGCGTCGGCGCTCGTGAAGATCTCGAACAGCGTCAAGCAGCTCCCGCAGCGCGACCTGCGCGAGGCCGAGCGGCTCGAGCGCATGAACGCCTTCTTCATCGTGCCGGTGCGGGTCAAGAGCGTGCTCCAGTCGATCTTCTCCACCCACCCGCCCACGGAGAAGCGGATCGAGCGCCTGCAGCAGCTCGAGCGGTCGCTACAGGGCACGCTCGCCTCGTAGTGTTCAGCCGCGAGAACCAAGCCAGGCAAGGACGCAGGGAGCGAAGCGTGCGCAGCACGCGAGCGACCGAGGACGCCGGCTGGCGCCGGTTCGCAGCGCGCTGATGGGCTTCCTCGACGCGCTCCTCGGGGGAAGGCGGCAGCTCAAGACGGCGGCGCCCGATCGCCTGTTCGCAATGACGACGGCGAACATCACGATGGACACCGGCCTCGGCCTGAAGCACCGCGAGCGCGCCGGGATCGTCTTTCAGCCGCTCGGCACCGCCGACTTTCAGCAGATCGTGAAGGAGACCGAGGAGCTGCTCGCCGGCACCACCGCCGATACGGGCACCGAGATCAAGCCTCACGACGACGAGCACGGCTACCGCTGGCTGGTTCTGAAGGACCCGGACTTCGACGACCTCGTGGTCGCGATCAACACGGTCTCGAGCCAGCTCGAGAGCGCCGGCTACGGCGACCGGGTGCTGGCCGCCGTGTTCGCGTTCGAGGAGGACGGCAAGCCGCTCTACTTCATCTACAACTTCAAGCGGGGCGCGTACTACCCGTTCGTCCCCGCGAAGGGCACGCAGGCGCGCGACACCGAGCGCGAGCTGCGCCTTCAGTCCCAGCTGGGAGCCGAGCTGCCATGGGAAGAGGACATGGCCCGCTGGTTCCCGCTCTGGGACATCCCGCTGTAGGGCGTCGGAAACATTCGGCTAGTTGGCTTGTATATGACCGGTCAGCTATAACCGCGAGGACTCAGCTCTTCGTCCGGTATCGCACCCGAATCGGGGTCCGCGTGGCCCGGTTGCGAGGTCTCGGCTTGGAGCGCGGCGGTACGGCCATCGTCCGGCTGGCGCGGCGCCACGGGCGGCTCGAGCCCGTGATTCGATGACACCGGGAGTCCTCTACCTCCTAGCCGCCGCCGCTGGATTCGCGGTGGTGATCATCGTCGGGTGGCGGGGCTGGATTTCGGCAGCCGCCATCGGGTTCATCGCGGGAGGCGTGGGCCTGCTCGCCCTGATCCTTCTGGTCACGACCTACAAGGACGACGGCTGCAGCGACGACACTGCGTGCCGGCTGTTTGCGGAGCCCTCCTTCCTATTCCTCATCGGCGGCCTCCCGGGGATGCTCCTGGGAGTGTTCGTACTGTCGGTCAGGACAGGCCGGCGCCGAGCGCGCAGCGAGAAATAGGCCCTCCCTCGTATCGAAACGGGATCATCGGCCGCGATCACGAGCTCGAGCAGCTCGGGGGTCTGCGCTCGCGTGCACCCTTTCCCCGGGGCCAGCGCGGGCGTAGAGTCGGCTCGTGCTCTACCTGGTCGAGTCGTACCTATCCGCGGACGAGAAGTGCGTGGAGGGATCCGGATGACGCGCGTTCCGGGCGCCGTGCTTGCGGCAACCGTGGCCCTTGCAGCGTTCGCCCTGACTGGGCCTGCCGGTGCTCAGAACGGCACCGACCCGCCCTGCGCTCCCGGGGTGGCCCCGGCGGCCACCATCCGGGGCTTCGACGTGGAGGACGGTGGTGGGCAGCTGACCGCCACGCACACGATCTCGCTCGAGGCGCGCGGGCCCGATGGCCCGGAGCCGCGCGCGCAGTTCACGCTGCCCGCCGGAGCGCAGAATCGGGGCGACGAGAGCGATCCGGCCTTCAGCATCGACACGCCGGGGCCGGTTCCCGTGACGGCCACCTGGTCGCACTACGTCGAGGCCGACGGCTCCAGCTGCACCGCAAGCGCTCAGGGCACGCTCCGGCTCAGGCCCGCAACGGAGTTGAGCTTCGTTCGCCTCCGTCCCGGCAATTGGACTTCTCGAGACGTTCGGATCCGTGATTCGCGCCGGCAAGAACGCCGACCTGCGGCCCGTCCAGCTCCGGCTGCGTGGAGTGCGGCGTGCCCGCCTGCCGGGACGCAGTGCGCGGCTTCAAACCCTGACGCTCGCCCTCCGCCGTGGTGACAAGGGGCTATCGCTCGGTCAATCCCGGAGGCTGCGGGCGGCGGGCTGGCAGTTCTTCGTCGGCTTCGTGGACGAGCACAACATCGACATCAGGACGACGCTCGTCGACAACCGTCGGGGCAGGCGAGGTCCAGCTCGTGGATTCGGCTACGCAGTCGAACTCGTGCAGGCGGGGGATCGCGTCGGGCGCATCCGCGTGATCGGCCGGTGCGGCTACCTTGGCTGCCGCTGGCGGGCGTTTTAGGCTAGCCGCGTGGCAGCCGCTGGCCGACTCGAGCACCACGCCCGCCGCCTCGCGGGCGCGCCCGCCACGGCCGGCCCCGGCGCGCTCGAGCGAGCGGCCCTTCGCCTGGCGGGCTCGCACCTGACCCGCCGGCAGGCGATCGGCGCGGCGGCGGCTGGCTCGCTTGCGCTGGCCGCCGGCGGGCCGAGGCCGGCGTGGGCGCAGCAGGCACAGTGCCCCCCGCCGCAGTTCCCGAACGACACGCAGGTCTGCCCGTACACGAAGGACGGCGTGTCGGGCTGGATCTGCTGCAGGCAGGATCAGGTCTGTTGCTCGAAGCAGCCGCTGGTCGGCGGCGCCGCCGCCGGCTGCTGCGAGCCCGGGCAGACCTGCTGCTACTCCGCGAGCCTCGGCTACTGGGGCTGCTGCGGCTGCCCGAGAGGCCTTCACGAGTGCGGCAAGGAGCCGCTCGGTGCCAAGTGTTGCCAGCGCGACGAGGTCTGCGATGTCGTCGACTTCGTCTGCCGTCCGGGCGACGAGTGCCCGAACGTCGTGTGCGACGGCGCCTGCTGCGAGCCCGGCGAGGTGTGCGCGGGCGGCAACTGCTGCCAGGCGGCCAAGGGCTGCGGCGGCCAGTGCTGCGGACGCGGGATGATCTGCACCAACAACACCTGTAAGGAGCTCGTGGAGTACAAGCGGCCGCGGCGCCAGAAGCAGAAGAAGAACGACAGGATCGACAGTCCGAAGCTCGAGACATTCGACGCCGACGTCGCGGCCGAGATGAACTACCGCGCATCCACGCCCGGGGGAAGCGCGGCGCAGGCGAGCGCGCGCGGATTCCTGATCGGGCGCAGGCGCGTGCGGCTGCGCGCGCGCACGACGCGGACGGTCCCCGTCAAGCTGACCAGGCGCGCCCGCCGCCACCTGGGCCGCGGCCGCCCGCTGCCGGCAGAGCTCACGCTCACCTTCCGCGACCCCGCCGGCCGCAAGATCGTCGAGAGCCACCGGGTCACGATCCTGCCGAGGAGGCGCCCGTGAGGCCTGCGGTCACCGCCGTCGCCCTGCTCCTGGTCCTCGTCCTCGCCGACGCCGCCGTCGCGAACGAGGAGAGCGTGCGCGTGAACGAGATCGACCCCCGCGAGGGGTTCGTCGAGCTCCTCGACCTGTCGCCTCCCGAGAACCCATTTTTCGTCAGGGAGTCGTACTTCGTGAGGAGCTATGACGGCGCGGGGAACGAGGTGGCCGCGCAGGAGTACCCCAAGCCGCTGCCCTTCTCCCCCCGCACCCCGTTCGTCCTGTCGATCGCGCTCCCGGCCGGCGGTGGCCAGGTCTGCTTTGAGCGCCCGCGCGACAGCTCGCTGCCTGTCGAGGAGTACCGGTTCCATTGCATGGGCTACGGCGAGGTCACAAAGCCGGCCATGCGGCGTCTCCAGCTCGGGCCGAGGCGGCTCCCGATGCCGGTAGCACCGTTCCCCCCACCTGGAGAGTCCGTGCAGCGCCAGCCCTGTGGGAAGGCGGCCGTGGCGCGCTCGACGCGCGGGGCCGAGAACGTCGACGTGCCCGCCGCCTGCGCGGGCGAGCCGACGGCGTGCGACGACCCCCGCAAGTGGGACGTGACCGTGCCGCGCCTGGTTGTGAAGCTCCCGAGGGTCCACGACGTGGACCGCCCGCTGATCATGAAGGTCACGATGAACGAGCCCGGCGACTTCACGTTCCGGGGAGCCGTGAGCGTCGGGTATCCGCGCCCCAGCACGAGCTTCCTGTTCGGACCGATCAGCCGCGACCTGCGGGCGAACATGACCGTTCGCATCAAGATTTCGATCCCCGCGAGGTTCAAGCGAATGATCAAGCGACGCCGCGGCGCCGTGGTGCGCGGCGGCTACAGGGGCGTCGGACGCGACAAGGCCTGCTTCAAGAACCGCTTCCACTCGAGCCGCAGCTTCACGCTGGTGCCCTAGGGCCGTCCCGCTCTAGGCGTCCAGCGCCGCCCGCAGCGCATCGAGGTCGGCCGCGCCGAAGACCACGCGATTTTGGGTGGCGACATAGACGAGATCGAGGTCGACTCCAGCCCGAGCGATCTTGCGGGTCAGGTCCGCCAGCACGCCAGGTCGGTCCTCGACATCGACCACGACGACCTCGCGCTCGCCGGTTACCGCAAGATGGGAGATCCCCAACGAATGCTTCGCAGCCTCCGCGTGCGGGACGAGGATGTGCAGCTCGGCGCGCTCACCTGGCCCGACGCACGTGGCCGCGGCGATATTCACGCCGGCATCGCTGATCGCAGCCGCCACCCGCGCCAGCGCACCGGGTGTGTTCTCGATCTCGATGACCAGGTCAACTGGCATCCGCTCGGCCCTGCTGGTCCACCCAGGAGAGGATGGCCTTGGAGTGGATGATCACGGTTCCGTCGGGCAGCTTGAGCGCGGGCAGCTTGGTCTCGCCGGTCGCATCGCGCAGGTCGTCGCGCGAGCCCTTGCGCAGGAAGGGGATCGGATGGCCGTGCGCCGCGATCACCTTCTCGTACTCGATGCCTGACGCGCGGAACGCCTCCTGCACGCGGCGACATGGGTGCACGCGGGGGCCGCCGTCGTCGCCGTGGCAAACGAACAGCGTCGGGATCTCGGCCACTTCGTCCTCCGGGTTCGTGGGCAAGCGGGGAACCCTAGGGGTCGCAGCTCCGCGCCGACACCGCGATCACCAGTGCCAGGACGACCACCAGGCCCAGCGCGGTTCGCAGGCTCGTTGCCTCGGCCAGCCAGCCGATCATGATCGGGCCGGCCACCGAGCCGACGTAGCCGAGCGTGGCCACTCGGCCCACCATGCGGCCCGTGGCGCGTGGGTCGAGCTCGCCGGCTGCGCTGAATGCGATCGGCACCACGGGCGCGAGGCCCAGACCGAGCAGCGCGAAGCCCGCTATGGCGGCCGCCGGCTCGTGCACCAGCAGGGCCAGGCCCAGGCCGGTGGCCGCGATCAGGGAGCCGCCGCGCACCAGCACGACGTTGCCGAGGCGGCCGCGCAGCGGGTCGGCCGCGAAGCGCGCGATCGCCATCGTGACCGCGAACGCCGCGAAGGCCACGGCGCCGAGCGCCTCGGAGGAGCCCAGCTCCTGCGTCATGTACACGGCGCTCCAGTCCGAGGCCGCGCCCTCGCCCACGAACGAGCAGAAGGCGATCACGCCGAGCAGCACGAGCGGCAGCGTCCAGCGCACCGTCACGGGCTCCTCCTCGGGCTCGCCGGCCGTCGGGCGGTGGGCCGCGAGCAGGCCCCGCAGGAACACGAGCGAGGCCACCGCCAAGACCGCCGCCACGACCGCGAAGTGCTCCAGCGGATCGGCATCGATCGCCGCCGCGAGGGCCGCGAGTCCGGCGCCCACCCCCAGGCCGATGCTCCAGAGCCCGTGCAACCCCGACAGGATCGGGCGGCGGAGGTGGCGCTCGACCTCGATCCCTTGGGCGTTCATCGCCACGTCGAGCGCGCCGCTCGCCAGGCCGAGCACGAACAGCGCCAGGAACAGCGTGACGATGCTGTCCGCCACCCCGGGCAGGACCAGCGTGGCCGCGAGAAGCGGAAAGCCGACCCGCATCACGGGCCGGCTTCCGAAGCGATCCACCGGTGCGCCCGCCAGCCGCGTACCGACCAGGAGGCCGATGGCGAGGCCGACGAGCGCCGTGCCCAGCTCCCCGTCCGACAGCCCGAGCGACTCCTTGATCGCCGGCAGCCGCGGAGCCCATGTCCCCGAGACCGTCGAGTGGATCAGGAACGCCGCTGAGACGGCCACGCGGCTGCGGTCCTGGCTCACTGAACTCTCATCCGGGACGTTCATGGTGGCCGCATGAACCTAGCCGCCATGGCCCTAGTCACTGCCAGCGCCGTCCCGGGGTTCACCACCCCGACGACGATCGACAATCCCTACCTGCCGCTCACGAAGTGGAAGAGCTGTGAGCTGCGCGGGCTTCAGGACGACGGCACGCGCGAGCGGGTCGTCCGAAAGCTGCTGAAGCGGACGCGCCCGTTCACTGTCAACGGCCAGAGTGTTAAGGCCGCCGTCATCGAGGACAGGGCCTTCGAGAACGGCAAGCTCGTGGAGCGCACCCTCGACTACTTCGCGCAGGCCGACGACGGCACGGTCCACTACCTGGGCGAGCACGTGAACAACCTCCGGCGCGGCCGTGTGGTGAACCACAACGGCACCTGGCTGTACGGGAAGCACACGGACGTGCTCGGAGTTGCCATGCCACCCAATCCGCAGGTTGGGGACCAGTGGCGCTTCGAGGACGTGCCGGGGGTCACCACCGAGTCGAACCGGCTCGAGGAGACGGGGCTGCGCGCCAGGGCCGGCGGGAGGCTCCACACCAACGTGATCCGAGTGCAGGAGTTCATCCAGCCCGAGGGCGAGATCGAGTACAAGCTGTACGCGCCGGGCGTGGGCCTCATCACCGAGTACCCGCCCGACGGGCGCACGGTGCTGCACCGCTGCGTTCCGCGTTAGCGCCCGACGTAGCGCGAAGCGACGATCGCCGGCCGCTCGACCGGGCGGCCGGCGTCGATCGACCACGCGAGGCGCACGAACTGAGCGTGCGACCACGCGAGCGGCGTGGCCGAGAAGGTGCCCTCTCCGAGTGGGAAGCCGGGCTGGCCCGCGGGCGGGAAGTCCGGCGCCCATACCTGCTCGGGCAGCATGTGGCCGTCGTTCGCGGCTGTCGCCATGTGGGCGAGGCGCGTGCGGGCGGCTGCGGAATTGCCTGCGAGCAGCTCGTACTCGCCGCGCTCGCCGCCGAAGATCGGCCAGTTTCGCCCGATCGTCACGTTGTTCGCCCAGACCTCCGTCGTGTTCTGCGGGAAGCCGAAGTCCCAGGGACTGCCGTCCTTCTGCTCGCCGTAGCCGTCGAAGTTGAAGCGGTGCCAGAAGAAGCGCCCGCTCGTATCGCCAGAGGCGAGCTGCTGATCCACGACGTTCACGGTGTTGAGGATCGCCGGATCGTCGAACCGCTTCACGCCGAGCCGGACGAGCTCGAGGTAGCTCGGATCGACCACCTTGCGCTGATCGACCGTCGGCCCGCTGTCGCCGATGTTGTAGGCCGTGCCCGCGTTGGGGTTCCCGTCCTTGGTGAGGCGGAGGTAGTAGGGCTGGGGCGAGTACGGGCCGGTGGTCGTGGCGGTCCAACCCTCCACGCGCCGCTGCCAGTCGTCCGCCGTCTGCTCGTAGCGCCTTGCCGACGCCGTATCGCCGTTCCTGCGCGCGATGTCGGCGGCGCACACCAGCCCGGCGATCTCGGAGGCGATCGTTCCGGGCGAGAAGCCGCTCTGGTTCTCCCAGCGCTCCTGCGGCGAGAAGGGCGCGTTCGGGAAGTTCACGATGAAGTCCGCGGCCTTCTTGATGTGGCTCCGGTAGAGCGCCCGTTCCGTGCGGCCGAGCTGCCAGGCGAGGACGATCGGAAGGGCCACCTCGTCGAGCTGGAGGTTGGTCCAGTGCTCCCTGCCGTCGACCGTCGAGTTCTGCGGGAAGGACCCGTCGGCCTTCTGTTGCTTGAGGAAGAGATAGTCGACGGCCCGGTTCGCTCCCGCCCGGTCACCCGCCGCCAGCAGCGCCGTGCCGATCTGGTACAGGTCGCGCGACCAGACGAGGTGATACGCCCCCGACGGATTCTCGATCTTGGAGCTGCCCCAGATCCACGGCATCGAAGGCGAGGCGATGTAGCCGCCGCGGTGCGTCTTGTCCTCGTGCGCCGCGAGCGTCATGACGGAGACGTTGTAGAGCGTGCGGCGCCTCGCGGCGCTCGACGGGACGCCCTTCAGCCCGGCGAGGTAGCGCTGCCAGCCGGCCTCGTAGCCGCTGCGCGCTGAGCCGAAGCCGCCGGACAGGGAGGCTCGCGCGCCGGTCAGTGCCGTCCGGGTGTCGCCGCCGAAGCCGAGCGCCAGCGCCATGCGCGTGCGGTCGCCCACGCCTGTGAGCCGCGTGCGAGCCGTCTGGACCACATTGCCGTTCGGGGCGGAGCCGTACTTCGCGTCCATGCGGAAGTCCTTCAGGTCCTCCCAGCCGTCGCTCGGCGTTCCGGAATACCCGCTGGAGGTCTGCACGAAGGCCGGGGAGCCGACGAGAGCGCTCGCCACGGGGCTCCCCGCGTCACTCGCCAGCAGCGCCTTGCGGCTCGACGTGCCGGTGTCGTCCATGGCGTCGTTGCCGAGGCTGGGGTCGTAGAGCGCGTACAGCTGCAGGCGCTTACCGGTCAGGGACCTGAAGCGCACGTTCACGAGGAGGACATGACGTGCCGGATCGGTCACGTACGTCTTCGTCACGCGGAAGCGGCCCGGCTGCACGTTCACCTGCCGGTAGGTGAGGCTGCGCGAGTCGAGCAGCTCGATTCTGCGGTTGGCCGCATCGCCATCGCGCTGCGCGAACGTCTTGCCGTCCGACACCACGAAGTCGAGCGTGCGGACGCTCGGCGTGCCGAGGTCGGGATAGAAAACCTCGGTTAGACGGCCGTCGTCGAGCGTGTGCCAGACCTTGCTCGACCTTCGCGTGGACGTGCCGTAGCCGTCCTTGTCGGCCTCCGTCCAGTTGGCCCCTGCGCCGGGGCCGCCCGGCGCCGTCCGAGCCGCCGACGCTCCCGCGGGCACGAGGAGGAGCAGGAGCAACGCGATGGTGGCGGGCTTCATGGAAACCCCGATACCCAGGGCGACGCTCATGGAACTCTCATCCTGGGCGTGTCATGGTGAGCTCAGATGCGCCTGCTGGTCGTGGAGGACGACGTGAAGATGGCGGCGCTCGTTCGCCGCGGACTCAGTGAGGAAGGGGCCGCCGTGGACGTGGCGCGCAGCGGTGAGGACGCGCTCTGGATGGCGCAGTCAGCGCCGTACGATGCGCTAGTTCTCGACGTGATGCTCCCGGGCATAGACGGCTTCGAGACCTGCCGGCGGCTGCGCGACGACGGCGTCTGGACACCCGTGTTGCTGCTTACCGCGCGCGACTCGGTGGAGGACCGCGTGGCCGGCCTCGACGGTGGCGCCGACGACTACCTCACGAAACCGTTCTCGTTCGCCGAGCTGTCGGCACGACTGCGGGCGCTCGTGCGCCGTGGCCAGAAGGAGCGGCCCGCGGTGCTCGAGGTGGGTGACCTGCGGCTCGACCCGGCCACGCGCCAGGCTTGGCGCGGTGAGCAGTGGGTGGACCTGTCGACCAAGGAGTTCGCGCTGCTGGAGGCGTTCATGCGCCGCCCGGGTGAGGTCCTCAGCCGCCTCGAGCTGCTGGAGCATGCCTGGGACTTCGGCTACGAGAACCGCTCGAACGTGATCGACGTGTACGTGCGCTACCTGCGCGAGAAGGTTGACCGGCCGTTCGGCGTGAACAGCATCGAGACGGTGCGGGGGGCCGGCTATCGGCTGCGCGAGGACGGGGGCGCACGCTGAGCCGCTTTCCCGTACGCATCCGGCTCACGCTTGCGTTCACGGCCGTGATGGCCGTGGTGCTGGTCGCGGTGGGCCTGTTCGTCTATGCGCGTGTGGGCTCGGACCTCGACGCGGCGCTCGACAACTCGCTGCGCTCGCGCGCCGACGACCTCGCCGCGCTGGCGGGCGGCGGACGGCTCGGCTCGCCGGACGAGGACCGCCTCGTGGCCAGCGACGAGAGCCTCGCCCAGGTGATCGAGCCGAGCGGACGCGTCGTGTACTCGAGCGCCGGCCTGCGGGGTCGGAGGCTTCTGAGGCCGGACGAGCTGGCGCGGGCGAAGCGTGGTCCAATCTTCATCAACCGCGAGTCGGTGGCGGGCTTCGACGAGCACATGCGCCTGCTTGTGCGGCCCACCGACAACCGTGTGGTCGTGGTGGGCGCAACCCGCGAGGACCGCGATGAGGCCCTCTCATCACTCGGCACGGTCCTCCTCACCGGCGGTCCGATCGCGCTCCTGCTGGCGGCCCTCGCCGGCTACTGGCTCGCCTCGGCCGCGCTCGCGCCCGTGAGCGCGATGCGGCGCGAGGCCGCCGAGATCTCCCGCCTGGGGAGTGGCCGGCGGCTACCCGTACCGCCCGCCGGCGACGAGCTGTCGAAGCTCGGCGGGACGCTCAACGAGATGCTCGAGCGTCTGGAGCGATCAGCCGAGCGCGAGCGCGGCTTCGTGGCCAGCGCGAGCCACGAGCTGCGCACGCCGCTGGCGCTGCTCAAGGCGGAGCTGGAGCTTGCGCTGCGCGAGGGCCGCACGACCGACGAGCTGCGCGAGGCGGTGGCGTCCGCGGCCACCGAGAGCGACCGGCTCGTGCAGCTCGCGGAGGACTTGCTGGTGCTCGCGCGGGCCGACGACGGACGACTGCCGGTGCGTCCGGAGCGGCTCGACGCTGCCGAGCTGCTTCGGTCCACGGCCCGACGCTTCGATTCGCGCGCCGCCGAGGCGGGCCGGGAGCTGCGGGTGTCCTCGGGCGACGGCCTGGTGCTGCACGCGGATCGGCTGCGCGCGGAGCAGGCGCTCGCGAACCTGGTGGACAACGCGCTCCGTCACGGCGAGGGCCCAGTGGAGCTCGCCGCCGAGCAGTCGAACGGCGCCGTGCGGCTGCACGTGCGCGACCGAGGCTCCGGGTTCGACCCGGCTCTGAACGGGCACGCCTTCGAGCGTTTCACCCGGGGCGACCGCGCGCGCTCGAGAGGCGGAACCGGCCTGGGCTTGGCGATCGTCGAGGCAATAGCGCGCTCGCACGGTGGTCGGGCCGCCGCCGGTGGGCGCGAGGATGGCCCCGGCGCCGATGTGTGGATCGAGCTCCCGCGCTCTCATGCTGATCTCATCACCACCGGTTAGACATCGGCGCATGAAACGAAAGCATTTGGTCATAGGGGGGTTGGTCCTGGCTCTCAGTGCCGGAGGCGTCGGCGCGGCCGTCGCGGCCGGTGGAGGCGAGGATGCCAGTGAGCGGGTGAGCGGCCCCGGTGCCGACAGGGCCCGTGCCGCAGCGCTCGCCGCCCACCCCGGCACCGCGAACTCCGTCGAGCGCGACGGCGAGAACGGCGCCACGTGGGAGGTCGAGATCACCGACAGCAACGGCAAGACCGTCGACGTGCGGCTCGACGAGAGCTACAAGGTCCTGGTCGTGGAGGGCGACGCCGAGTAGCCCAGGTTGCAGAGGATCGGTGCGAAAAGCGCACCGATTTCCTGCCACCAACTCAGCCGGTCCCGCGCTCCTTGACAGGCCCCGTCGGTGGTGGGACGGTTGCCCTGAGCTGCGACGGAGGCCAGAGTGACAGTCCAGCAACCCCCTTGGTACAAGCGACCGTTCTCTGGACGCGCTCACGCCAACGGCGGGGGGTCTCCGGAGGCGCCGGAGGAGCCGCAGCCGGTCCCACCGCCTCCGATCGGCAGGCAGCAGGAAATCGCGACGTTCCGTCGCCTGGCGGGACTCGACGGCGACAGTCCGGCCCACAGCATGCTGCTCGCGATCGTGGGTCCCACCGGGTGCGGCAAGCGGGCGCTCTTGACCGCTTTCGAGCACCACGCGCGCGAACACACGCCCCCACGGCCCACGGCCGTGGTCGACCTCGCCGAGTCCTCCGATCTCACCGAGCTGCTCGAAGGGCTGGCAAAGGACCTCGCGCCCAGCTCGGACATCTTCAAGGACTTCCGCTCCACGCTCTCGAAGTACCGCTACCGGCAGGAACACGGACAGTCGCGCGTCATGCAGGGAGCAGAGGCCGGCCGGGCCGTAACGGAGGCTGCCCGGGAGAAGATCCCGACGCTGGCCACGGGTGTTGCGAGCATCGCGGGGACGGCGGGCGCGGCCGTGGCGAGCGCCCTGGACAACCCGCGCGACATCGAAGCCGTGAAGCGCTCGTTCGTGGGCTGCATGGCGCGGCTTGCGGCTCAGGAGCGGCCCATCCCGGTCACGCTGATCGTCCACCACTTCGATCGACGCAATTCCGCCGTGGCCGACTGGGTACGGACGCGGCTCGTCAAGGAGGTCGCCGATGCGGGTGGGCTCCTCGCCGTTTCGTTCGAGAGCGAGGAGGCGCTCGAGCAGCTACCCACGCACCTGGCCCGTACGGTCATCCGACTCGAGCCGCTCGGAATCCAGGACACCTCGCAGTTCATCGAGGAGCGCCTCAAGATCAACCCGCGCACAGGGCTTGCTCGCGAGATCATCAAGTCGAGCGAGGGCTATCCCGCCCGGCTCGCACGGTTCGAGGCGTACTTCGAGCGCTATCCGGACGCGCGCAAGCTCGACGAGCTGCAGGAGGATGCACTCGCATGGGCCGCCGGCGGGTCGGTCCTTCGACCGTACGAGCGCCTCGAGGATCCGGACGTCCGGCGGCTGGTGCTCTGCGCCTCGGCGCTACGCCGCTTCAATGAGCCGCTGCTGCGTGAGCTGGCCCGCGTGGCGAGCATCCCCGACGACTCGGCTGAGCGGGCAATCGCGACGCTGCTCGACTCGCGAACGCGGCCCGCCTGGATCTCCCCGGCGGCGGACGGGTGGACGATCGCCCAGCAGATCAGGCGTCCCCTGAGCGAGGAGTGCCGGCGCCTCGACCCGGATCTCGTTCGCCGAGTCCACGAAGCGGCGGCGCGGTACTTCCACTCCCAGCTCGTGGCGCTGGAAGGTACGGAGGGGAACGGCGACATTCATGTCTTCGTCCCGAAGCGCGGGCCCACGGAGCGGTTCCGGGACACCGCGTTCGTGAACGGACTCGGCGACTGGCTCTACCACCTGCTCGCCCTCGACGCCAAGACGGCGTTCGAGCACATGGTCTCCGAGGCTGTCGACGCGCTCGTCGACGGGAGGCCGGAGGCGGTCATACGCGTGCTCGAGCCGGGTCCGGGGGTCACGCTTCCGCACGAGTACGAGGCGTACAGGCGGGCACTGTCCGAGGTTGCCGTGACGTTCCGCGACGAGCGCTACGCGGAAGCCATTCGCGCGATCGAGCACCTGGAGGCGCTCGAGCCCGTCGACGAGGCGTTGCGCATCGCCATCGACTACCTGATCGGAGTCGCGGGTGTGCGCGTTGGCTCGCCACCCGAGCGCGCCGTCCGGCGGTTCGAGAGAGCCGAGGCGCGTCTCAGCGGGACCGACGAGCCCAGGCGGATGCGCATCCGTGCCACGAACCTCACGTGGCTCGCGTACCACGGATCTGGGGTCGACGCGGCGGTGGACCCGGTTGCCTGCCTCGACACGGTGGAAGCGATCGCGGTCAGCCTGGATGACGTGGACATGCAGGCCGAAGGCCACAGGGTGCGGGCCCTGCTCTTTCAGGAGAGCAAGCAGTACGACGAGGCGCTCCGAGAATTCGAGGCGGCCCTGGAGGCGCTCTCGGCCACGACCGCCCCCACGGCGGTGGCGAGGATCCTCATCGACAAGGCTGCGGTCGAGCTGGAACGCGGAGACACCTCAGACGCGAGGGTGACGCTCAAGAGAGCAGCGCAGATGGGGGTCAAACTGGACGATCGCGACCTCGAGGCGGACGTGGGCGCCGACATGGTGCGCCTGGAGCTGGTCGCAGGGAACTCCGATGCGGCTGCCGCTCAGGCCGCCGCGGTGGCGGATATCCGCCCCTATGACGCGTATCTGCGCAATCGGCTCGGCAACGTGTACTACGAAGCCACACAAGGCGACCGCGCCGACCTGATCGACCACGCGGTGCGCGCGTACACCGAAGCGATCGAGCTCGAGCCAGAGCCGATCTTCTTCCGCAACCGCGGGTACGCCCGGCGGGAACGGGCCCAGATGGATGAAGAGCAGGACAACGATCTGCTGCGGGAGGCGGCGGCGGATCTCGGCGAGGGCGTCCGCGGCGGGTTGACCGATCCCGAGCTGTGCCTGGCCGCGGCCACGCTGGAGCACGAGTTCGGAAACCACGACGCCGCGTCAAGTCACGCGCATGTGGCGCTCGAGCTGATTGCCCAGGGCGGCCTGGCGCAGGCGATAGGAGGCGCGGAAGCGGTCGCGAACGATGTGACGCTCCGTGCGCTGGAGCAAGCGCTCGACTTCGTCCAGGGCGACGTGACCGTGCCGCTGGGGCGCTGTGCCGCCGCGTACGCGGGCGACGCGCAGATCCAGTACCTCCTAGGCGTCGCGCAGCGGAATCGCGGGGACCTGTACGCGGCGAGTGAGGCTCTCCGCCGGGCCGTCGATCTTTCAACGGCCGACGGGAACCCGGCGCGGGCGGAGTATCTCGCGACGCTGGCGGACACCCTGTGCGCGACCGGGATGCTCGACGACGCCGAGGCGCGCGCGGCGGAGGCGCTCCAACTGGAGCTCGGGAGCGGCCAGGCCGAGGCGGTGCGCAGACACGTCGCCGAGGTGAGGCGGTCGAGTTCGACCGCCATGGACAGCGAGGACAGCAGCTACTTCATGTCGCCGATCCGGCTCGAGCTTGGGGAGACGCTCGCTGCGCTGTTGGATCCGGACGAGGATGACGGGAGCTCCAGCTTCACCGACCGTCACCTGCCGGCCGTCCGCGAGCGCATTCAGATGCGTACCGGTGTGTCCCTCCCCTGGGTGGCGCGCCAGACCGTGTCCTCACTGGGTTCCATGAGTGCAAGGCTGTTCGTGCACGGCGTGCCGCGGCACCAGTTCGAGCTGCCAGGCCCGCATCTCGCCGCTGCCACACCGCGCGAGTGCCGCGCGGTGCACGTGGAGGCGAGCCCCGCGCTCGCACCGTGGGACGGGACGACCCCCGTAAGCGTCGTGGACGAGAGCGCGCTGCCTGCGCTGGCCGCGTTTGGGATACCCACGTGGGACGCGGGGGGCGCCGTGGCCGCGACGATCGAGCCGGTCATCGTGGCGAACATCCGCTCGCTGATCGGGTCGCAGTACGCCGCCGCCGTTGCCCAGGCACACGAGTGGAACATCGGAGCCGACGACCTCCCGGCCCTGATCGCGCTTCTGCGGGACCTTGCCACGGCGGGGCTGCCGCCTGGAGCGGCCCACGATTCGATCGGGCTGGGGGGAGTCAAGGGAGCGCATCGGGAGCTCCGCAGCTTCTTGGAAGGGCGAGAGGTCCCGGAACCGGAACCACCCAGCCCAGAGAGCTACGCGCTTGTGCTCCCGGCGGTGACTGTGGAGAAGCCGGTGGCCGTGGAGATTCGGACCGGGCGCAGCCTCGACAGGACCGCGCTCACCCCAGCGGCGGAACGCGCGGCGGGACGTCTGTGCGAGGCGCTGGGGTTGCCACTCCCCGAGCTGGAGGTGATCGCCGATCCGGAGCTCGAGCGGGACGCATTCGAGATCGCGGTTGACGGCGCAACGAGAGTGGCGGGTACCGTGACCGGGATGGCGGCACTCTCAGGCCGCTACTGCCGCCGCACCCATGGGCCCGCCAGCGACCGCACGCAGACAATCACCCGGTTGCTGGAGGACGTCCTGCTGGACGACCCGAGCCTCCTGCTGCCGCCGCACCTCGCGGAGGAAATGGTCGCGAAGGCGCTCGAGGAGCGCGACATGGAGGGCAACCTCGCGGAGTGGGCGGCTGCCCTCCGACGCGCGGTAGCGGAGCGGGTGCCGGTCACCGCTGCACTCGACGACGGGATTCTGGCTGCAACGACCGAGCTCCGAACCACGATCCTCCCGCGCGGGAACGCCCTGCAGGCGCGGCCCAACCGCCCGATCCCCGATGGCGTGGCGCTCGGCGTCCGGGATGTATTGGCATTCCATGGCACGGGCAGCGTGACGGGTCTCGCGGTGTCGGTCACGGTCCGGCACCAGTATCCGGAGGAGTTGCGCATCCGGCTGATCAGTCCGGATGGCCGCGAGGCCGTGCTCCACGATCGCGAGTACGTATTCGGCCGCGACCTCAGGTTCATCTGGGCAACTCCGGACGCGCCGGAGCTGGAGGTGATGCTCGGCGAGAGCGCGGAGGGCGCGTGGACGCTCCATATCCAGGACCTTGTCCGGGGCGACGCGGGCACACTCGTGGCGTGGGGCCTTGAAATCGGCACCTCCGAGACGACGACCAACGGGGCGAGTGAGGTTCCCGGACCGATCTCGAGCACGAGCCCGGAGGTTCTCGAGGTCATGCGCGCCGAGCGCCTCGCCCATGCGCTGCGCCCGTATGAGGTCGAGGTGAAACTCGGTGCCGAGGTGGCCGACGCGCTCGGCATCCTCGAGGAGGAGGGCGACTCGCCTGACGACGAGGTGCTCCGCCCGCTCGGTGGCCTTCTGCGCGACTTTGGGCTCCCGCTGAGGCGAACCGTCAGGTGGAAGCGCTCGGACAAGCACGCCGCTCAGCAGTACGAGCTCGTCGTCAACCGGGTCCCGCGGCTTCGCGGGGAGGTATGGCGGGACCACGCGTTCGTTACGCCGGCGCTCGAAGAGGCCGCCGGGCTGCCGACCGCGTGCCATCCGCGGAGCGGCCGGAAGGGCTCATGGGTTCCCGTCGACGAGGAGGAGCCCGACACCCGTCTCGATAACGAGGACACACTGTCGCCGACTGAGTTCGTCGTGCTCCAGCTCGAGGGGTGCCTCCGCGATGCGGCCGGCGAATTCGCCGATGTGGCCACCACGGAGCAGTTCCTCGACAGCATTACCGCGTGGGCCCCGCTGCTCGTCTTGCGCCTGCGCTCGCGGCAGCCGGTGGAGGTCATGGCCGCGGCGCTTGCGCGCCTCACGGACCTCCGCGTCTCGAGCCGAGACCCCCGGGTCTTCGATGCGCTGCTCGACGCCGATGCGTCGAGCGTGCTGGCCAGCTCGACGGACGCAGCGGCCACCGATCCGAACCGGCTGGCGTGCCCCGAGGTGCTGGCGGAGCACATAGCGGGCGCGCTCGGCGACACAATTGCCTATCTCCACCTCGGACCGGACCGCGGGGCGCCGGTCATCACACTCGACGCCGACACCGAGGATGCGCTTCGAGCCAGCGTCCGCGAGGGCGACTGGCCCGAGCCGGTCTACGAGTTCGAGGGCTCGGCGGGACTGCTGCGCAAGATCGAGGAGGAGCTGCGGTCAGCCTCTGGCGAGCTGCCGGCCGTCGTCGTCACGAGCGACGATCTGCGCCGGCACGTTCGCAGGCTTGTGGCCGGCCAGTTCACGCGACTCGCCGTGCTCTCCCATCGCCAGGTCGGCGGGTCGCCGGCGCCGGCAAGCTCTGAGGCTTCGCGCGTCTCCGGCTAGCTGTCGGCCCGATCGGAGCCGGCGAGCGCGATCTCGCCCGTCACCACGATCTCACGCTCGAGACCGTCGACGGTGACCACCGCACGGGCCTCGAGCGTCTCGCTCCCGCCGAGCTTGCCCGCGTCGAGCAGCTCACGGACGCCCAGCTCGATCTCGCGCTGCGAAGTCACGCCGAGCTTCTTCAGAAAGCTGCGCACCGACAGGTTGAAGGCCTCTTCGTCCATCAATCCGGGATCAGCCCGTCGCCGTTGAACTCATCCTTCGCCTCCTGGAAGGAGATGTCACGCGGAGGCATGATCACGTCGGACTCGACGAGCTCCTCGCCGTCCAGGGCGTTGCCGTCGCTCGCCACGATCTCGAGCATCTGGCTCCAGAGCTCCTTGAAGCCGGTCTCGTCGCCCTGCTCCACCGCGGCGACCGCCCTGTTGTCGAGCTCGTTGAGGCGCTCCGCGTCCTCGTCGGGCAACTTGAACTGCCCCTCCCCCGAGATGCGGACGATCACGAGTTCTCCTTCCCCTGCTCGAGGACGGGCGAGTCGCCGCCTTCGCCGGGACCGATCTCCGCCTTCATCTTCGCGAGCTCGTCGTCGACCTGCGCACCGCTCGTGAGCTCGGAGAGCTGCCGTTCGATGTCGTCCTGTCCCGAGCCGAGCGTCGTGATGTCGTCGAACGCGCCGGCCTTCTCCAGCTCCTCGACGGCGGACGCGCGGGCGCGCATGGTCTCCGTCTTGTCCTCGGCACGCTGCATCGCGAGCCCGAGGTCGGCCATCTCCTCGCCCACTCCGTTCGCGGCCTCGGAGATCCGCACCTGGGCCTCGGCGGCCGAGTACTGCGCCTTGATGACCTCCTTCTTGGTGCGGAACTGCTCGATCTTCTGGCGCAGCCTCTGCTCGTTCGCGATCAGCTGCTCCTGCTGCGCCTCGAGCTCCTTGACCTGCCCGTCGAGCGACTGCATCTCGGTCTGCGCGAGCGTCTTGCGCTCGAGCGCCATGCGGGCGAGGTCCTCGCGTCCCTGGGACAGCGCCTGGCGCGCCTGCGTGTCGAGCTTCACCACCTGCTGCTCGAGCTTCGTGGTCTGCATCTGAAGGCGCTTCTTCGACGTGACCACGTCGGCGATGCCCTTCTTTACGTTCTGAAGCAGCTCGACCTGCTTCTGGTAGCCGTAGTCGAGCGTCTCGCCGGGATCCTCGGTCTTGTCGAGCATCCTCGAGATCTTCGCCTTCACCACGGTGGACATACGACCGGCAAGCCCTGGCATGCCTTCTCCTCATTTCCGACGTGTTCAGTGTGGCCAAGAGTAGTGTCCGCGCCCTCGTGGAGCCGCGCCCCCCGTCCAAGTCGAGCTCAATCCTCAGCCGCTGGATGGGTATCGCCGACGCGAACAACGCCGGCAACGTGCACGGCGGGGTGATCATGCACCTCTGCGACGAGGTGGCCGGCATAGCGGCCGTGCGCCACTCCGGCTCGCGCGTCGTGACGGCGGCGATCGACCGCATGAACTTCCTGCACCCGGTGTTCGTCGGTCAGCTCGTGACCGTGAAGGCGACGGTGAACGCCGCGTGGCGCAGCTCGATGGAGGTGGGCGTGCGCGTGGAGTCCGAGAACGTTCGGACCGGCGAAGTGCTCCACACCTCGACCGCTTACCTCACGATGGTTGCCCTCGATGACGAGGGCAACCCCACCGAGATTCCGCCGATCGCCGCCGGGACGCAGGACGAGACGCGCCGGGAGCGCGAGGCGCAGCTGCGCCGGGACAACCGCCTGGAAGAGCGGCAGAGGATTGAGGAGGAGCGGGCCCGCGCCTGATGTTCGGGAGCTGGCGCCACTCCGTGAACTTGCCCTCGCGGATCGTGTAGCGCACCTTTACGAGGCCGCTGCAGCCGCCGCCGGGGCCCTCGTGGAGAGCGAAGGTGGCGAGCACGCGGCGCCCCTCGTCCTTCAGGCGCACGAGCTCGGCCCGGCACGGCAGGCTGGCGTTGAAGTTCCTCGCCTGTGTGGGAGTGCGCAACCGGAACGGGCGGCCCTGGTCGATGATCGCGCCGGGCGCGAAGTAGCTCGCCGCCTGGTCGTAGTCCTGGCGCTCGAGCGAGAGGAGCCAGCCGCGGATCACGCGGCCCTCGTAGGAGTGGAGCGGATCGGGCTTGGGATCGGGCTTGGACGCCGAGGAGTCACAGCCCGCGAGCACCACGAGCGCAAGCAGTACGGCCGTGACGGTGGCCGAGCGCACCCAACCAGCGTAGGGCGGTGGGACCCTCTGGGTCGCCGCGGTTGCGCTCGCGATTACAGCAGCGTAGAAGGGGTAGGTCGAGGTGACCCCTCAGTGCTCAGTTGGCGGCGCCCGAGCTAGCGCGTGGCGGCGACTGCCTGCGAGACCGTGGACCCCATTGGGGCTTCCGCAGCCTGAGCGGCTTCGCCGTAGTGCGCGGCCTGCATGCGCGCGATCACGAGCCGCTGCACCTGGGCCGTGCCCTCGAACAGCTGGTAGATCTTGGCGTCCCGGAACCACTTCTCGAGCGGGCAGTCGGTGGTCTGGGCGAACGGGCCCACGAGGTCCATCAGCGTGGTCGTGGCCCACATCGCCACGTCGCCGGCCTTCAGCTTCGACATCGAGCCCTGGCCCGCGGTCATCGGCAGGCCGTTGCGGCCCATCCATGCCGCGCGCCAGACGAGCAGGCGCGCCGCCTCGATCTCGGTCGCCACGTCCGCGAGCGTCTGCTGGATGCGCTGCTCCTGGAGGAGCGGCTGGCCGTCCTCCTCCTTGTCGGCGAGGTACTCGAGCGTCCACTCGTAAGCGGCCTGCGCGATGCCAAGCGCCGAGGCGCCCACCAGCGGGCGCGTGAGCTCGAAGGTGGCGAGCGCGTTCGAGGAGCGTCCGGTCGAGGCGCCCGAGCGCGCACGCTCGAGCTTCTTCTGGAGCTTGTCGTGGCCGCCGAGGAGATGGTCCATCGGCACCCGGCAGTCCTCGAGGATCACCTCGGTGGTCTGCGAGGCGCGGATGCCGAGCTTGGACTCCTTCTTCCCCTGCGAGAGGCCCGGGGTGCCCTTGGGCACGACGAATGACGCCTGCCCGCGGTGACCCAGGTCCGGGTCCACGGTCGCGACGACGACGGTCACGTCGGCGATGCCGCCGTTCGTGATGAAGACCTTGGTGCCGTTGAGGACCCACTCGTCGCCGTCCTGCTTGGCGGTCGTGCGCAGCGAGCGCACATCGGAGCCGGCGCTCGGCTCGGTGACCGCGTAGGCGCCGAGCTTGATCTCGTCGCCCATGCCGAAGCACTCCGGCACCCAGCGCCCGATCTGGTCGGGCGTGCCGGAGCTCGCGATGCCGGCGGCCGCAAGCGAGCCGCCCTGGATGGCGAGCGCGATGCCGGCGCAGCCCCAGTGCATCTCCTCGGCGTAGATGCAGGACATGATCCCGTCCGGGTCCTCGCCCAGCGTCTGGATCGTCTCGAGGCCGTGGAGGCCCCACTCGCGGGCGGCCTTGATGGCCTCCCACGGCACGCTCTCGTCGCGGTCGTGCTGTGCGGCCATCGGCCGAATGACCTCCGTCGAGAAGCGGCGGACCTTCTCCTGGAACTCCCGCTGTTCGTCGTTGAGCTTGAAATCCACGGTTCTCGCTGCTCCCCGGCCGGTTGACTGACCAGTCAATCGTACTGATACCCACCACGCGCGTGCGCAACACCCAGCTATCGTCCGCCGCGTATTGCGCCGTCTTTCCGCCCTCTTCCTACTTATCGCCCTCTTCGCCGCCGGCTGTAGCACGTCCGACGACGAATCGCAGCCGCCTCAGCTCGGCGTGCAGGGCGACGACGAGCAGGCCGTGGAGAAGCTCGGCTTCCCGTCGACCGCAACCCGGAACACCGTGCGGGTCGGCGGCGCCGACCCGGCGTCGGATGCCGCGGGCGTGGCGGGGGCGCTCTATCCGGCCACGGGCGACAGCGACCGGCCTACGGCAGTGGTGCTGGTGGACCAGGACGACTGGGTCACGGGCATCGCCGCCGCGGTTCTGGCCGGGCGCCCGATCGGGGCTCCGATCCTGCTCACGGACGGCCAGGACCTCCCGCCTGTCACCGAAGACGTGCTCGAGCAGCTGAAGCCGAAGGGCTCCGACCTCTCGGAGGACGCGCAAGTGATCCGCATCGGGCCCGACACCGCGCGGCCCGAGGGCTTCAAGACCGCGCTGATCGAAGGCGACACCCCGTTCGAGGCGGCCGCGGCGATCGACCGCTTCTTCTCGGCGGCCCGCGCGAACCCGTCGAACGACGTGGTGCTCTACTCGGCCGACCGGGGCGAGTTCGCCATGCCGGCCGCCGCCTGGGCCGCCCGCTCCGGGGACGCCGTGCTGCCCGTGAACAGGAATGGGATCCCGGCCCCGATCGTGAAGGCCCTCCGCGAGCACGAGCGGCCCAACGTGTTCGTGCTCGGGCCGGAGTCGGTGATCTCGAAGAAGGTGCTCGACCAGCTGAAGAAACGCAAGCTCGCGCGGTCGGTGAACCGGATCGAGGGGCCGACGGCGGTGGAGAACGCAATCGCGTTCACCCGCTACGAGAAGGGCGACTTCGGCTGGGGCGTGGTCGTGCCGGGATACAACTTCACGATTGCGAGCACCACGCGCCCGTCCGACGCGGCGGCCGCAGCCGCGCTCGGCACCCGTGGGGTCTTCGCCCCGCTGCTGCTCAGCGATGACGCCGAAACCCTGCCACCCGAGCTCGAGGAGTACCTCTTGAGCGTGCAGCCCGGCTACGAGGACAACCCCGGCCAGGCGGTCTACAACCGCGCGTGGGTGCTGGGGGACGACGAGGCGATCTCCGTGTCCCAGCAGGCGCAGATCGACCAGCTCACCGAGCTGGTCCCGGTCCAGGCGAACGCGCCGTAGGGCGCCGGTAGGCTTCGGCTCCGTGAGCGAGTTCGAGCGCCCAGACCGAAGCCGGCGCGAGCCGACCGTCGAGGACGTGCACCAGCTGATGGGCGCTTCGACGCCGCATTTCGCGCTCCAGATCCGCAACCGGATCCGGACCCTCATCTCCGGACTGCCCACCGACCACCCGGCCCGTCGCGAGGGCGAGCGCGAGATCGCCCGGCTCGAGCAGCTCGCGCTCGGCTCCGAGAAGCGCGGCCCGATCCAGGAGCACGAGCACGGCCTCCCCAGCTACCGCGGACCCGAGTGACCTCCTGCGCCCGGAGGAGCGGGCGCCCGCACGCTGGGCGCCCGGCGGCTACCTCGACCTGATCGGCCCCTCGGACGCGCCGCCCTCCACCGGCCTGATCCAGAACCTCATGCTGAGCGGCGCCATCCCGCGCGTCTACGAGCGCTGGTGGCGACCCGCGCTCGGCCGCATGTTCAAGGGCGTGCTCGGACCCGGCATGGCCGACGAGCGCCGGATCGCCCGCCTGCTGCTCTCGCTCTCCCCCGGCGACGGCGTGCTCGACGTGGCCTGCGGCACCGGCAACTTCAGCCGCGACTTCGGGCGCACGGTCGGGCCGACCGGCCTCGTGGTGGGCATCGACGTATCCGAGACCATGCTCACCCGGGCGGTGGAGGACACGCGCAAGGCAGGGCTCTCGAACACGGCCTACGTCCGCGGCGACGCCCAGGAGCTGCCCTTCCAGGACGCGAGCTTCGACGCCGTCTGCTGCTTCGCCGCCTTCCACCTGTTCGCGGACCCGATGCGGGCGCTCGATCGCATGACCGAGGTGCTCACGCCGGGCGGGCGAATCGCGATCTTCACCACGGCCCGGCACCGCACGGCGCCGCTCCGCACCGCCGAGTCGCTGCTCGCAATCCGCAGCGGCGCGCGGCTGTTCGAGGAGCACGAGCTGGTGGACGCGCTGGAGCAGCGCGGCTTCGAGGACGTGCGCCAGCGGATCGCCGGTGTCACGCAGTTCGTGGGCGCTCGCCGAGCTTGAAAAGTAGGAGTAACCTGGGCTCGTGGCCTGGGAGTTCAGCGTCCTGGTCGTGGCGAACGTGACCGCCGAGTCGGCCGAACTGCTGGCGGCACTGCGTAAGCGCTCCGAGGCCGGGGCGTGCCGCTTCACCCTCGTGATGCCGGCGAGCGGGCCCGACCGTCACGAGCGCCTCGAGGCGGCTCTCGCGCACATGCGCGATGGCGGGCTCGACAATGTGGAGGGCGGCGTTGGCGATCCTGATCCGGTGGTGGCGGTGATGGACGTCTGGGACCCGATGAAGTTCGACGACATCGTGGTCTCCACACTGCCGACCGGCTCGTCGCGCTGGCTCGGCCTCGACCTACCGCACCGGCTCGAGAAGCTCACGTCCGTGTCGGTGCGGCACGTGGTCTCGCAGCCTCCGCGCCCGGAGATTCACATCGAGGCTGTGCGCGAAAAGCCGCGCTACGGCGTGCTCGGCGCTCGCCGCGGATGATCACGAAGCGGTAGCGCGCTTATATCCGTCGGCCCGCAGCTCCTGCTTGCCGACCATCACGGCCTGGCTCCAGTGCTCGACGCCGGTGCTGCCGTCCTTGTGCTTCACCATCGCCATCGCCACCGCGAGGGCGGGCTTTCCCTTCGAGAACTGCTTTGAGCCGGGCTCGAGCTCGGTCTGGATCATCCAGTCCTTCTTGCTCTTGAAGGGGAGCCGCTCCGTCGGCGCGAGCGGATGAGCTCCCGGGGTGCTTGCCGCTCGTGCCGAAACAGGCCGCCAGCTTCTTGCCGTCCTGCTGCCAGAGCCAGACGCGCATCCAGGTGATCTCGTCGCCGTCGGCGACGGGACCCATCGCGCACAGGCCGAAGCGCTGCCCGGCTTCGCCCTTGAGGACGGCAGTACGGGTTTGAACCTGGAGACCATAGTGAGTCCGATCGTCTCAGAGCGGTGCGGGCATGACAAGGTCGGACACGCACGCGCCCTGCCGCCACGACGTTGCCCTTGTGCTCGTACAGGCGGATTGCCTCACCAAAGGTGGACTGAGCATCCTCGCCGCGGCCGAGCCTGCCCAGGACGATCCCGAGATCGACCAGCGCGTCGGCCCTCTGGTTCACGAAGTCCGTCGTCTCGGCCAGCGTCACGGCCTCGCGCGCAAGCCGCTCGGCCTCGTCCAGACGGCCGTCCACGGCAAGGCAGCGCGCCCGTACGCCGCGCCACAGCACCTGCGTGACCAGGTCGTCGCCCGCGGTCAGCTCCGCGCTCAGCTCGGCAAGGCCGTCGGCCTCCTTGTAACGGTCCTGGGCAAGCAGGGCCTGTCCGAGAAACGCGGCCGTGGTCGACAACAGCGCCGTGTCTCCCATCTCCTCGAGCACGGCATAGCCCTGGCGCAGGATGCGCTCAGCGGCGACGGGGTCGCCGGCGAGCATCTCGACCGTCGACGGCATCGTGCGAGACGGCCGTGCTCAGCGTGAGGCCGAGCTCCTCGAACGTGGCCTCGCTGGTGGCCAGCAGCTCGCGCGCCTCGTCGAAGCGACCCTGCATGGCATGGAGCCCGGCAAGCGACTGAAGCACCCCCGCGCTGGCCGCCGGATTGGTTTCGACCTCGGCGACGATCGCCTCGGTCCGGCGGATGGCATCGGTCACATTGGTGGGGCCGAAGACGAGCGACGAGGCGATCCAGGCCAGGATCTCGATCCGTTCGTGCTCGGCGTTCGCGTTGCGCGCGTGAGCCGCGGCCTGTTCCCAGGATTCGGTGGCCGCGCCGGCCTGCGCTCCGATCCAGTGCCGATACGCGTCGAGGCGCAGCGCTGCACAGAGCCCGCGCTCATCTCCTGCTGCGCTGAAGATCGGCGTGACCTGCTCGACCACGGCGGCCGCCTCGGCCGTACCCGCTGCCGCGCCGCGCTGCAGCCGCAGGAACTCGCGCCGGACCAGCACGCGCGCGGCGGCGGTCTCGTCGCCGGCCTCGGTGGCCTCCCGGCTCGCTTCGTCGAGCACATCGGTGGCCTCCGCGAGCCTGCCCGCCTCGATCAGCGCCGCACCGAGATCCGGGAGCAGCGACGCCCGGCGGGCGCTGTCAGCCGGGGACCAGAGCGACCGCGCGCTCCAGCAGCCTCACCGCGGCGGACGAGGTCGCCGCGTACGAGGGCGCGCCGTCCAACGGCCTCGAGCCGTTCCGACCCGCGGCGTCCGAGCGCCTCGGCCTCGGCGTCGAGCGGCCCGAGCTCGGCGAGGCAGCGGTGGGCCTGTTCGAGGTGGTAACCGAGGATCTCCTCGAACTCGGTCAGGCGCGAGCTGCGCGACCTCCTCGACCCAGTCCGCGAACCGCTGCGTGCAGGTCGGCCCGCGCCTCCTTGGGCAGCGAGCGATAGGCGGCGTCGCGGATCAGCATGTGGCGGAAGCGGAAGGCCTCGTCGTCGACGAAGCTCGAGCGGTCGGGGCGGATCATGTCCTTGCGGACAAGCGCCGTCAGGCTGCGGTCCACGAGCGGCGCGAGCGCCTCGGTCGCGAGCTCGCGCATCGCCCCGCGGTGGAAGACGGTGCCCTCCACCGGATGCGCGCCGAGCAGCGCGCGCTCCTCCTCCGGGCAGGCGCTCGAGCCGGGCGGCGAGCAGCGCATGGATCGTGGGCGGCACGGGCAGCTCGGCCAGCTCGTCCGCGAGCGACCCAGCGCTCGCTCCTCGCGTCGAAGCAGCCCGTCGTCGATCAGCATCGCGAGGAGCTCCTCGGCAAAGAGCGGGTTGCCCTCGCAGGCGTCGGCGATGCGCGCGGCCGCCTCGCTCGGACGGGCTCGCGTGGCTCGAGCAGGTTCTCCACGAGCTCGCCTGGCTCTCGTCCTCGCCGAGCGGCTCCAGCAGGATCGATGCGGCGTTCAGCTTGCCGCCGCCCCAGCCGGGGCGGCCTCGAGCAGCTCGGGCCGCGCCATGCAGAGCAGCACGATCGGCGCGTCGCGCGCGAGGTCGGCCACGTGCTCCACGAGGTCGAGGAAGGTCGGCTCCGCCCACTGGAGGTCGTCGAGCACGACGCACGAGCGGGCGGTGCGCGCAAGCGCCTCGAACAGCCGGCGCACCGCCCAGAAGATCTCCTCGCTGGTGGCCCCGGCCGGAGCCGCCGAGGCCGACGGTGTCCGCCACGACCGTGCGCGATCAGCTCGGCCTTCGGCTCGTCCGCGAGCTGCGCGGCGATGGCTTCGCGCGCTGCTCGCCTCCCGCCCGTCCCCGTCGCCGATCAGGTCACGTACAACGTCGGCGAGCGGCCAGTAGGTGATGCCCTCGCCGTACGGCAGGCAGCGGCCGCGCAGGACGCACGCGCGCCCGCCCAGCCCGTCCACGAAGTCCTCCACGAGCCGCGACTTCCCGACGCCCGCGGCGCCCAGCACGGTCACGAGGTGGCACGAGCGGTCGGCCAGCGCCGCGGCCACGGCGCTCGACAGCCCCTCGATCTGCTGGGCGCGCCCGACCAGCGGGGAATCGAGCTTCCGTGGGCGCGCACCCTCAGGACGCAGCGCCACGACGCCGGCTGCCGGAGGTCGGCCGAGTTCGACGTCCACGAAGTCCCGCACGACCCGGAGCGTCGCGTCGTCGATCAGGATCTCGCCGGCGCCCGCCGCCTCCTCCAAGCGCTTCGCGGCGTTCACCGCGTGCCCGCTCGCGGGAGGACGGCCGGGGGCCGGCCGCTCTGCGATCACCTCGCCCGTGCCCACGCCCGACACGGGTGCCGAGCCGCACGCCGAAGCCCTCGTCCAGTTCGTCCGCGAGCTCCGGCAGCACCTCCTCGAGCTCCACGGCCGCGCGCACCGCACGCAGGGCATCGTCGTCGTGAAGCGCCGGCACGCCGAACACGGCCATGAGCGCGTCGCCCGGGTATGCCTCGACCGTCCCGCCGTGTCGCTCGAACACCGCCCGCATGCCGTCGAGGTAGCGCGAGCTGGCCCGGCGGCGCGCCTCGGCGTCGGGAGCCTCCGCCGGCGGCGAAGACTCGATCACGCAGGCAAAGAGGACCGTGATCGTCTTGCGGGTCTCGTGCTCCGGCGGTGAGATCGCATCGGTCGCGGCCGCCGTTGTGCGCAGCTCGAAGACCTGCTCGGGCGCGCGACAGGCCACGCAGCTCCTTGCTCCCGAGGTCGATCAGCTCGGTGCCCGGGGGCAGGTGGTCGTGCACGATCTCCGTGGTGGCCTGCGAGAGCAGCGTCGCCGCCCCGGCGCGAGCGCCCGCAGCCTGGCCGCGCGGTTGAGCGCGGGCCCGAAGAAATCGCCGTCGCGCTCGTGGGCCTCGCCCGTGTGGATCGCGATCCGGACGCGCGGCTCGAGTCCTTCCGGCCACGAAGCGCCGGCAAGAGAGCACGCGCAGCTCGGCGCGCACCCGCAACCGCGTCGGAGGCACGCCTGAACACCGTGAGCGTGGAGTCGCCCTCCCCCTTCGTCTTGAGAAGCCGTCCACCATGAGCCTCGGCAGTGCGCGCGATCAGCTCGTCGTGCAGCTCGAGCGCGTCGGCCATCGCCTGGGCGTCGGCCTCCCACAGAGCGGTCGAGCCCTCGATGTCCGTGAGGAGGAAGGTCACGACGCCGGTCGGGAGCTCCACGGTCCGCGCCTCGACCTCCGCCGGTGGCCCTTCCACCGCGGGCCGGCGGGCACGGCGAGGCACGGCGAGTGATGCGTCATGCGCGAGGATCGCGCCCTCCAGCTCGCGGAGGCGCTCGCCCGGCTCGATCCCGAGCTCCTCGACGAGCTTGCGCCTGGCGTCCTGGTAGGCCTGGAGGGCGTCGGCCTGGCGGTCGGAGCGGTACAGCGCCAGCATCAGCTGCGCACGCAGCCGCTCGCGGTAGGGGTGCTCGACTATCAGCGTCTCGAGCTGCCCCACCACCTCGCACGTGGCGGCCAAGAGCGAGCTTCGCCTCGATCAGCTGCTCCATGGCGGCCACGCGCAGGTCCTCGAGCCGCGCGATCTCCGCCTGCGCGAACGCCTCGTAGGCGAGGTCGGCGAGCGCCGGGCCCCTCCACAGCGCGAGGGCCTGCTCCAGAGCGGCCAGCGCCTGCTCGGGGCGGTGGGCGGCCAGCTCGCTCCGGCCGTCGGCCAGGAGCCGCTCGAACCGGTCGGCGTCCAGCTGCTCGGGATCGATCTCGAGCGTGTAGCCGTGCGCGCTTGTGACCACCACGTCGGCAGCGTCGCTGCCGGCTCCGCTCGCGAGCGCCTTTCGCAGGCGCGAGACATGGACCTGAAGCGTCTTCGCTGCGGTGGCGGGCGGATCCTCGCCCCACAGCTCGTCGATCAGGCGCTCGCTGCTGAGCGTCTCGCCCCTGTGCAGGAGCAGCAGCGCGAGCACCGCGCGGAGCTTGCTGCCGCCCAAGGTGACCGGCTGGCCCCCGTCGAGGGCCTCGAGCGGGCCGAGGATGTGAAAGTCCATACGCAGGGAACGGAGGGCCGGGAGTCCAACGTTACCGCGCTGTTACCGCCCTGTCGCTGTCCTGCAACCGCCTCGCCGCAAGCTTGCCTCAATTGGAAATCGACGGAGCGCCCGCCAAGCGCGGCCGCCCCTCACAGGAGGCAGTCATGGGACAGCCGATCCCCGCGCAGCACCCGTCAGTCGTTCTCCGCTCCCACTACAAGCTGGTTCGCACGCTGCTCATCATCGCGATGGGCGCCATGCTTGCTCTCGCCGCAGCCGTCGTGGTCCTCGTAAACGACGACAACAAGGTCGACACGGCATCCAAGGCGACGCCGGCGGTGCAGCCGCAGACCCAGAACGCGCCCGCGACACGCTACGACGGCGGCCCCGAGGAGGGCACCCGCGGCGCGATCGCCTTCCCGCCCGCCCCGGACACCCGCTATGACGGCGGCCCCGAGGAGGGTTCCCGCGGTCCGGTGCAGGTCCAGTTCAAGGAGCGCGCCGGTGGCCCAACCTTCCTCCACGAGGGTCGCTAGACCCCGCTAAGCCAGATCCCCCTCCGGCAGCGATGGGCCCTCTTCGGAGGGCCCGTCGCCGTTCTAGGCCTCGACCGGCTCTGCGGCGGGGGTGCTCGCGAGCTCGGCCAGGCCGATCGCGGCCACGCGCTCGCGGTGCTCGCTCGCGGAGCCGTAGAGCAGGGCGTTCGTCTTGGCCCGCTTGAGGAAGAAGTGGAGGTCGTGCTCCCAGGTGAAGCCGATGCCCCCGTGCACCTGGAGCGACGAGGCGCACACGCGCCAGCCGGCGTCCGAGGAGTAGGCCTTTGCTCCCGAGGCGGCCTCGGGCAGCGAGTCCGGCTCGGC
This sequence comes from uncultured Thermoleophilaceae bacterium, assembly GCA_963837445.1. Lineage (GTDB taxonomy): Bacteria > Actinomycetota > Thermoleophilia > Solirubrobacterales > Thermoleophilaceae > JACVRW01. The sequence continues at coordinate 229,463 of CAWINK010000022.1, forward strand.
GTCGGCGCACCACGCTGCGTAGTAGGCGCCCGAGCGCGAGCCCTCCACCTCGAGCAGCATCTGCGCACAGCGGTGCGAGACCGCCTGGTAGGCGCCGATGGCCCGGCCGAACTGCTTGCGGTCGCGGGCGTACTCGACGGCCATCTCCATCGCCTTCTGCGCCACGCCCACGGTCTCGGCCGACAGCGCGGTTGCGATGCGATCGCCGGCCGCGAAGCAGTCGCCGCCGAGCGGCTCGCCGCCGTCTGCGCGAACGCGCGCGAAGCGGCGCGTCCGGTCCATCGTCTCGAAGGGCTCGATCTCGGCGGCCGACGCCTCGACCACGGCGGTCGAGCCGTCGGATGAGATCAGCACGATCACCTCGGCCGAGTCGGCGTCGGGCACGAGGCGCGCCTCGCCATCGCGGAGCATGCCCACGGTGCCGCGCGCCTCGCCGGAGGCGATCCCCGGCAGCCAGCGCTGCTTCTGCTCGTCCGTGCCGGCGAACTGGAGCGCGAGTCCGGCGGCGGCGTTGGAGAGGAACGGCACCGGCGCCAGCGCGTAGCCGAGCTCCTCGGTGAGGATCGCCAGCTCGACGATCCCAAGTCCCTGGCCGCCGTGCTCCTCGTCGATGAAGATGCCGGCCCAGCCGAGCTCCGAGATCTCCTTCCAGGCGTCGTCGTCATAGCTGGCCGACTCCGCCAGCTCGCGCACGCGCTCCGGCTTGAAGCGCGCGCTGAGCAGCTCGTTGGCCGTGCGCTTGATCGCCTGTTGGTCGTCTGTGAAGTCGAAGTTCATTGCCCCTACCTCAGCTTCGGCAGGCCGAGCACGCGCTCGGCGATGATGTTCTTGAGGATCTCGGTGGTGCCGCCCTCGATCGAGTTGGCACGCGAGCGCAGCAGGCGGTAGGTCCAGGGCGACTCCCAGTCCGCGCCGTCCTCGCCCAGGATGTCCACGGCCAGCTCGGTGAGCGACTGGTGGATCTCGCCCCACTGCCACTTCGGCAGCGAGCCCTCGGGGCCAGGCACGCCGCTCTTCATGATCTGGGTGAGCCCGCGCCAGGAGTTCAGGCGCAGCAGCTCCACCTCGATGGCGAGCTGAGCGATGCGCTGGCGGATCAGCGGGTCGTCCGTGACCCCGCGCTCGGCAGCGAGCTGCTTGAGGTCGGTGAGTGCCATCCGCATGCCGGCGGCGGACGCCGCGCCGAGGCCGGCGCGCTCGTTCATCAGCGTGGTGATCGCCACGGACCAGCCGTTGCCCACCCCGCCGACGACGTTCTCGTCGGGGATGCGCGCCTCCTCCATGAAGAGCTCGTTGAACTCCGGCTCGTTCGTGATCTGGTGGAGCGGGCGCACCTGCACCGCGTCCTGCTCCATGTCCATGATGAAGTAGGTGAGGCCCTGGTGCTTGGGCGCCTCCTGGTCGGTCCGCGCCACGAGCATGCACCACTTCGCCTTGTGCGCGTAGGTGGTCCAGACCTTCTGCCCGGTCACGAGCCACTCGCCGTTCGACTTCACGGCCTTGGTCTTGAGCGACGCGAGGTCGGAGCCGGCCTCCGGCTCCGAGAAGCCCTGGCACCAGATCTCGTCGCCGGTCAGGATCGGGTTGAGCCAGCGCTCCTTCTGCTCGTCGCTGCCGTGGTGGATCACCACGGGCCCGCCCATGACCATGCCGAGCACGTTCACGGGCTGGGGCGCCCGTGCGCGCGCCATCTCCTCGCCGAAGAGCGCCTGCTCGACCAGCGTCGCGCCGCGGCCGCCGTACTCCTTCGGCCACGAGAAGCCCGCGTAGCCGGCGTCGTAGAGCTGGCGCTGCCAGTCGCGCCGGTGCTCGAACGCCTCGTCGTCGCCGGGCGGATCGTCGCCCGGGTGATTGTCGGCGAGCCAGGCGCGCAGCTCGTCGCGGAAGCCCTGCTCTGAGGGCGAGAGCGTCAGGTCCATAGCGGTGTAATGTACCAGGGCGTACACAACGTGGCAGCCACCCCCAACATCCCCCGCCGGCTACCTCGTGGCACCCACGGCCTCGATCCCCTGCTCGTGGCCGCGTCGCAGCGCACGCGCCTGCTCGAGGCGGTCGGAAGGACGGTCGCGGAGAAGGGCTACGCCGCCGCCACGATCGACGACATCGTGCGCGGCGCGGGCGTGTCGAAGAAGACGTTCTACGAGCACTTCGAAGACAAGCTCGGCTGCTTCCTGGCGGCATACGAGGCCGCCAGCGACGAGCTCTACGAGCACGTGCGCGCCGCCCAGGACAGCGCCGACGACTGGGTCGGCCGCACCCATGCGGGCATCCACGCCTACCTGCGCTGGCTGGCCGCCGAGCCCGCGCTCGCGCGGGTGTTCCTGATCGAGATAGCGGCAGCCGGCCCCGAGGCGCTCGCGTGCCGGGAGCGCCTGCGCGACCGCTACGCCGAGCGCATGCGCGAGCTACAGGATCAGAGCGTCGGCGTGCCCGACGAGATCTTCCACGCGGTGGTGGCCGCAGCGGACGACCTCGTCGTGCGCCGCCTGCGCGACGGGAGCGACCTGCGCGAGCTGGAGCCGATCCTGCTCCGGCTCCAGGTGGCGCAGCTGGCCGGCCCGGAGGCCGCGGCCAAGCTCGCGTAGCCGCTGCGGCTTCCGAATCGTCGCCGGCCTGCCGGCGCTGACAGCAGCGGTGAAGCGGTAGGTCGACAACTCGCCACTCGAGCCCTTGCGGCGGAGGGTTAGGTCACTTGTGTGGCTATTCGAACGCCAACCTCGGCAACCCCTCCTGGCGGCGGGGGGTGGGGCGAGTTGTCGACCTAGGCGATCCCGGCCCGCGACACCCCCACCGGGGCCGCCTTCAATGCAAGCCCTTCGCCCCGTTAGGGCTCAGCGCGGCCCGGAGCCCGGCCCGAGGCCGCGCAGCAGCCGCGCCGCCACCCCGCGCAGCGTCTCGTTCGCGTAGGCGTGGCTTGGGCTCGACGTGATCAGGATCGCGACTGAGAGGCGCCGGCGACCGCGGCGCAGCAGCGCCACCTGGTGGTCCGCCCAGCCGGTGCCGGATCCCCAGCCGCCCTTGAAGTAGAGCGCCCATCCGCGCGGGCGGGCGCGCGCGACGCCCCAGCGCTGCGAGGGCACGATCGAGCCCAGCAGCCGCATCGCGTAGCGACGGTGGCGCCTCGGGATCCGGCGGTCGATGTGGAGGAAGAAGCGCGTCTGGCCCGCCACGTCGATGGGTGTCAGCCCCCACGGACGGATGGGGTACCCGAGGATGTTGCACACCTGCGAGGCCGCGGCGTTGTCCGAGCGGCGGATCATCGGCCCCAGAAGGGCGCGGTCCGCGCGACGCAGCTTTCGGTGCCGGACGTCCCGCTGGCGCAGGTAGGCAACGAGCAGCTTCGCCTTGACGACGCTGGCGGAGGGCACGGTCCGCTCGACCCCGATTCCTCTAAGCCCGTGCCTCGTGCGCACGCCGAACGACACCGCGCCCGCCCGGCTGTCGGCGTACGCACGCGCTTCGCCGACGTGCGCTCGCCAGGTTCCGGCGGCCGCCGCGGGCGCGCAGCAGAGCGCGACTGTGACCAACGCCACATAAATTCGCAACGTAGGCGTTGCATAAATGCCGGAGCTGTGCTTCAATAGCGAAACGACACCGTCCCGTATCGTTATTCGAAGAGGAGAGGAAAGCATGTCAGCAACAGCCCAGAGCATCCACGACCGTCGCTGGTGGACGCTACTCGTGGTCTCCGTCGCTCTACTCGTCATCTCGCTCGACAACACGATCCTCAACGTCGCCCTCCCCAGCATCGAGCGCGATCTCGATGCCGGCAGCGGCCAGCTTCAGTGGATCGTCGACTCGTACACCCTCGTCTTCGCCGGCCTTCTCCTCACGATGGGCGCGCTCGGCGATCGCTTCAGCCGTCGCGGTGCACTCGTGGCCGGGCTCGTGATCTTTGGAGGCGCCTCGCTCGCGTCCGCGTTTGCAGAGTCGGCCAACATGCTGATCGCGACCAGGTCACTGATGGGCATCGGCGGCGCGTTGATCATGCCCACGACGCTGTCGATCATCACGAACGTCTTCCCCGCCGAGGAGCGGCCGAAGGCGATCGGCATCTGGGCTGCCGTGGCCGGCATCGGCGTGGGCCTCGGCCCGGCGAGCGGCGGCTGGCTGCTCGAGCAGTTCGACTGGGCGGCCGTGTTCCTCATCAACGTCCCGATCGCAGTCGCGGCGCTGCTGGCAATCCCGAAGCTGGTGCCGGACTCGAAGGATCCCGAGCAGTCGCGGCTCGACCCGATGGGCGCCGTGCTCTCGACCGTCGGCCTCGGCATCCTCACCGCCGCCATCATTCAGGCGCCGGAATGGGGCTGGACCGACGGACGCATCCTCGGCAGCTTCGCCGCGTCGGCGTTGGTGCTCGCCGGGTTCATCCTCTGGGAGCTCCGCAGCTCGTCCCCCATGCTCGACGTGCGGCTCTTCCGCATCCGTCGCTTCTCGGGCGCGAGCATCTCGATCGCGCTGGTGTTCTTCGCCCTGTTCGGCGCGATCTACTTCCTGACCCAGTACCTCCAGGGAGTGCTCGACTACACGCCGTTCGAGGCGGGCGTCCGGATGCTTCCGGTGGCCGGCGGGCTGATCCTCGGCGGGCCGCTGTCCGCGAAGCTCTCGGTCCGCTTCGGAACCCGCGCCGTGGTCGCCGTCGGACTCGGCGTCGTGGCCGGCGCGCTCTACATGCTCACCGCGGCGGACGCGTCGAGCGGCTACTCGCTCGTCGCCTGGTCGCTCGTCCTGCTCGGCTTCGGCATGGGTGCGACGATGGCACCGGCAACCGAGTCGATCATGAGCTCGGTCCCGCTGAGCCATGCGGGCGTCGGCTCAGCGATGAACGACACGGTCCGGATGGTCGGCGGCACGCTCGGCGTGGCGATCCTCGGAAGCCTCCTGTCGAGCAGTTACGGTGCCGACATGGAGCCTGCGGTGAAGTCGCTGCCCGAGCCCGCGGCAGATGCCGCATCCGACTCGCTCGGCCACGCCAGCGTGGTGGCCGACCAGGTCGGCGGCGACGCCGGGCGGGCGCTCTCGAATGCGGCCGAGACCGCCTTCACCACGGCCATGAGCAGCACGCTCACGGTCGCGGCGGCAACCGCTCTGGCCGGGGCCGTCGTGGCGCTCGTGGTCCTGCCCGGGCAGAGGCGCGAACGTGCCGAGAAGCACGCGTTCGCGATGCAGCCGGAGCCGGCGGCAGCGTGAGCGACGCGCATCCAGAGCAGCAGGACGACCGGGCCGGCGCCGAGGAGGCGCCGGCCCGCGGTCGTGGCAGGCCGCGCAGCGAGGAGGCGCACCAGGCGATCCTCGACGCGACGCTGCGGATGCTCGGCACGCGGGGGGTCGCGGGCATGACCATCGAGGGAGTCGCCGCGGACGCGGGCGTCGGCAAGACGACGATCTACCGGCGCTGGCCCACGAAGACCGACCTGATCCTGGCCGCCATCTCCGACCTGGTTCCCTCGGGCGACCCGCCGGACACCGGCAGCATGGGTGGAGACATGGCGGCCCTTGCGGAGATTCAGCGGCGGCGACTCGCGGGCTCGGGGCTGGCCGGCATCGTCCCGCGCGTGCTCGCCGAGTCGATGAGCGACCCAGAGCTGCACCAGAACTTCGTCGACAGGGTGGTCAACCCGTTCCGCGACCTGCTCCGGTTGTTCATAGAGCGGGGGATCGAGCGCGGCGAGCTGCGGCCGGACCTCGAGGTGGAGCCGCTCGTGGACCTCCTGCACTCGATACCGATCTACAAGATCCTTATGTCGCGCGGCGACCCGGCCTCGCTCGAGCAGGTGCCCTGGGCGTACCTGCCGCTACTGGCCCCGGGGATCATCAATAGCTCTTCGGCAGCCCCAAAGAGTGCTCGGCCACGTAGTTCAGGATCATCTCGCGCGAAACGGGCGCCGTCCGGGTGAGGCGCACGCCCCACCACATGTCCGAGAGCCCGTACTCGAGCGCGAAGCCATTGCCGCCGTGCGCCTGGATCGCCCGGTCCACGCACTTGATCGCCGCCTCGGCCGCGGCGTACTTCGCCATGTTGCTGGCCTCGCCGGCACCGGGCACGCCGGCGTCGTAGAGCGCGCACGCCTTCTGCGTCATCAGCCGGGCCAGCTCGAGCTCGATCTTCGCCTCCGCGAGCGGGTGCGCGATGCCCTGGTGCGTGCCGATCGGCGCACCCCAGACGGCGCGCTCGTTCGCGTACGTGGCCGCCTTGCCGAGCGCCCGAAGGCCCGCCCCGCAGGCGATCGAGGCACCCATGATGCGCTCGGGGTTCAGCCCGTCGAACACGGGGCCGAGGCCGCCGCCCTCGCCACCGATCAGGCGCTCCTCCTCCAGCTCGACGTCGTCGAAGAAGAGCGTCCACTGCTTGTCCGGGCCGAGGTAGGGCATCGGAATCTGGTCGCGGGTGAAGCCGGGCGCGTCCACGTCCACGATCGCGAGCGACGGGAGGCCGAGCGAGCCGTCCGCCATCCGGCTGCGCGCCACCACCAGCACGGCGTCGGCGTGCTCCACGCCCGAGATGTAGGTCTTCTGCCCGCGCAGGACGAGTGTGTCGCCACGCCGCTCCACCGAGGTCGACAGGTTGTGCGAGTTGGTGCCCGCGTCCGGCTCTGTGATCGCGAAGGCGATCTTGGTGGTGCCCGCCGCGATGCCGCGCAGCCAGCGCTCCTTCTGCTCGTCCGTGCCGTGCCGAGCGAGGATGTTCCCGACGATCGCCGGCGACACCACGATCAGGAGCAGCGACTTGCCGGCCGCCGCGATCTCCTCCCCCACGGTCGCGAGCCCGGTCATGCCGAGTCCGCCGCCGCCCCACTCCTCGGGCAGGTTCACACCGAGGTAGCCCTTCTCGGCGAGCGCGTCCCACAGCTCCGTGGGTGGCTCACCCGCCGCGTACTTCTGGCGGGCGTAGTCCTCGGGGAATCCGTCGCAGATGCCGCGCACCGCCTCGCGGATCTGGCGCTCCTCGTCCGAGGGCACCAGCGGAAGCACGGCCTGGGTTGTCGCGGGCGTCATACGCCCATAATGCCAGCGTGCGCGTCGGGCTCTTCCTCGCATACTGGCCCTGGTTCTCTCCGGAGGAGCAGATCTCGCTGGCCCGGCAGGCCGATCGCGCCGGGCTCGACTCGGTCTGGGTGGCCGAGGCATGGGGCCAGGATGCGGTCTCCGTGCTCGGCCATTTGACCGCGGTCACCGAGCGCGTGGCGCTCGGCTCCGGCCTGATGCAGATCCCGGGGCGGACGCCCGCTATGACCGCGATGACGGCCGTCACGCTCGACGTGCTGTCCGGCGGGCGCTTCCGGCTCGGGCTCGGAGTGTCCGGCCCGCAGGTGTCGGAGGGCTGGCACGGCGTGCCGTTCTCGCGCCCGCTCGCCCGCACCCGTGAGTACGTGGAGATCGTTCGCGCCGCGCTCGCGCGCGAGGCGCCGCTCGAGTACGAGGGCGAGGAGTTCCGCCTGCCGGTGGACGGCGGCTCGGGGCTCGGCAAGCCGCTCAAGCTGCTGGCCCGCCCCGTGCAGGACCGCATCCCGATCTACCTCGGCTCGATGGGCCCGAAGGCGATCGAGCAGACGGCGAAGATCGCCGACGGCTGGCTGCCGTCGAGGTTCAGCGCCGAGCTGGTCGAGCCCTTCAGGGGCACGGACGTGGACATCTCCCCTGTGGTGATGGTCTGCGTGGACGAGGACATCGACCGCGCCCGCGATCTCGCGCGCCCGTGGCTCACGGTCTATCTCGGCGCGATGGGCGCGAAGGGGAAGAACTTCTACGTGAATGCCGCCGAGCGCTCCGGGCAGGGCGAGACGGCCCGCGAGGTCCAGCGCCTGTTCATGGCGGGCGACCGCGCCGGCGCCGCAGCGGCGCTCACGCCGGAGCTGATCGACGGCTCGGCGATCTGCTGCCGGCCGGCAGAGCTCGACGAGCACCTCGCTCGCTACCAGCGGGCCGGCGCCACCACCCTGCTTGCGATGCCGTTCGGAGACCGGCCCGCGATAGTCGATCGGCTGGCGTCCGCGGTCTCGCGACCGGGTGCTGCCTAGCTTTCTCGGGCTTCGCGCTTGGCCCGGTCGAGCTCGGCCTGGACGGCGTCGGTCTGGTTCGGGATCTCGAGCCGCTGCTCGAGGACCGGGATGGCCTCGTCGGGCCGCCCCGCCAGCCGCAGTGACTTGCCGAGGTTGAAGAGCGCGTAGGCGTAGTTGAGGTTGCCGGTGCCGGGCGGGAAGGACCTGACCGCCTCCTGTAGCACGGGGACCGCGTCGTCGTATTGACCCGCGCTCATGAGGTCGAAGCCTTGATTGTTCAGCTCGGCACCGCGCGCCTCGTCGTAGGAACCGGAGCCCTCGTCCTCGGCGGGCGCCGGGGCGGCCGGCGCGTCCTCCTTCGGCTCCTTCTTGGCCTTCGGCTCCTTCTCCTTCTTTGCGCCGGCCTTCGGCTCCGCGGGCGTGTTGTCGGCGCTCGGCGGCGATGTGCCCTCGTCATCTCCACCCGAGAGAACGGCGCCCGCGATCGTGGCCAGGGCCAGGGCGATGAAGATCCCGGCAAGCAGGAGCGCGCCCGCGCGCGGACGCCCGCCGCCACCGCCGGCCTTCGCGGGCGGCGGCGTGGGCCGCGGCGGCAAGGGGGGCTTGGTTGGTGCGTGAGCTGCCGCGGGCGCCGCAGTCACGGGCGCTGCTGCCACCGGCGCTTGTCGGGTCTCGCGTGTCTTCTCCGGCGCGTCCTCGAGCGCCTCAACAAGCTCGGTCGCGAATTCACCGGCCGATGCCGGCCGGTCCTCCGGCTCCACCGCCATCCCCCGCTGCAGCACCCGCGCGACCTCCGCGGGGGCCGCGGACCACACCTGACGCACGTCGGGCGCGCCCTCGGTTGCGATCTGGTGCGCAATCTCCACCGGCGTGCGGCCCTCGCGCGGGCGCTTGCCGCTGAGCGCCTCGAAGCTGATGGCGGCGAGGGCGTACACGTCCGCCGGCGGGCCGGCCCCGCGACCGTCGAGCTGCTCGGGCGCCATATAGCCGGCGGTGCCGAGCACGGTGCCGCTGCGGGTGATACTGGTGCCGTCTGAGGCTGTCGCGATACCGAGGTCGGCGAGCTTCGTGACGCCGTCCTCGCGGATCAGCACGTTGCCGGGCTTCACGTCGCGGTGCACGACGCCCTGCGCGTGCGCGTGGTCGAGCGCGTCGCCGAGGTCGCGCACCATCGCGGACACCTCGTCAGGCCGCAGCGGCCCCCGGCGCAGCAGCTTCGAGAGCGGCTCACCCTTCACGTACTCCATGACGATCAGCACGCCCTCGTCGTCCGTGGCGGTGTCGAACACCGAGACGAGGTTGGGGTGGTTCAGCGACGCACCCAGCTTCGCCTCGCGCGCGAAGCGCTGCTCCACATCGACCGGGCTGTCGGCATGCAGGCGCTTGACGGCAACCTGGCGCGCGAGGCGCTCGTCCTCGCACAGGAGGACCGATGCCATGCCACCGGAGCCGAGATGCCTGACTACCCGATAGCGGCCGTCAAGAAGTGAGCCTTTCGTAGACAAAGTCACTGCCGGGTGTTACCCGACCCCAGGTGGCAGGGAAACGTTGCGGAAAACGCACCGAATCTCTGCCACCTGGCCGGAAGCCGGCTTCAGTGCTGCCGTTAGACGCGCTGGATCAGCGTCCCCGTGCCGAGCCCGCCGCCGCAGCACATCGTCACGAGGCCGATCTCCTTGTCGGAGCGCTCCAGCTCGTGCAGCAGCGTGGTGATCAGGCGGGCGCCGGTCGATCCCAGCGGGTGTCCGAGGGCGATTGCGCCCCCGTTCACGTTCACCCGGTCCATGTCGGGCTCGAGCTCACGGCGCCAGGCCGCGAGCACGGAGGCGAACGCCTCGTTGATCTCCACCAGGTCGATGTCGTCCATCTTCATCCCGTTCCGCTCCAGCAGCTTCCTGGTGGCCGGGATGGGACCGGTGAGCATGATCACGGGGTCCACGCCCACGGTCGTCTGGTCGACGATCTTGGCGCGCGGCTTCAGGCCCAGCGACTCGGCCTTCCCTCGTTCCATCAGCAGCACCGCGGCGGCGCCGTCGGAGATCTGCGAGGAGTTGCCGGCCGTGATCTTGCCGTCCTCCTTGAAGGCCGGCTTCAGCTCGGACAGCTTCTCCAAGCTCGTGTCCGGGCGGATCCCCTGATCCGTCACGTAGGTGTCGCCATTCACCGCGAACGGCACGATCTCGCGCTCAAAGCGACCTTCCTCCGTGGCGCGCGCGGCGTTCTGATGCGAACGCAAACCGATCTCGTCGAGCTCTGAGCGCGGGATCTCCCACTGGTCGGCGATCATCTCGGCCGAGATGCCCTGCGGCACGAGGTTGTACTTCTCCATCAGCTCGGGCGGCCACGGGGAGCCCACGTCGTCGACCCACTTGAAGCCCACGCCCATCGGGATGTGGCCCATGTGCTCGACACCGGATCCGATCGCCACGTCATGCACGCCGGAGGCGATCAGCGCGGCCGCGAAGTTCACGGCCTGCTGCGCGGAGCCGCACTGGCGGTCGACGGTCGTGGCGGGCGTCTCCACCGGCAGCCCGGCCTGGAGCCACGCGTTGCGGCCCACGTTGAACATCTGCTCGCCGTACTGCTGCACGCAGCCCGAGATGACGTCCTCAACCTCGGAAGCGTCGATCCCGGCGCGCTCGATGACCTCGGTGTAGGTCTTCGCCAACAGCTCGTTCGGATGGGTGTCCTTGTAGTAGCCCTTCTCCGGATGCCCCCGCCCAATCGGCGTCCGTGTGGCCTCCACGATCACGACCTCGCGGCCGTTTCCGTTCTGCATCTGGTGCTTCCTCCACGCTCGCTTGTGTATAAAGCGTACTCGATTGACTGGCGAGTCAACCAAAGGTGGCGAGGGCTTGAATCGGCTTGGGATAGCGGGTAGCGGGGCAATCGCGTGCGGGCTGGCCCGCGCGGCGGGTGGCTCCCATGAGGTGATCCTGTGGGCCCGCAGCGAGGGGTCCAAGGACCGAGCGTGCGCTCGCGTGGAGGATGCGGCCACCGTCGTGACCGACCTCTCTGAGCTCGCCGGCTGCCCCGTGGTGGTGGAGGCGATCAGCGAGGACGTGGAGACGAAGAGCGGCCTCTACGAGCAGCTCGCGGACGTGCTCCATGACGAAGCCGTGCTCGCCACCACCACCTCCTCGCTGTCAGTGGCCGAGCTCGCCGAGGCGAGCGGCCGGCCGGACCGGTTCGCCGCCCTCCACGTGTTCAACCCGGTCGACAAGATGAAGCTCGTGGAGCTGTCGTTCCCGGCCACGGCCTCCGGGGATACGAAGAAGCGGCTGCACGAGCTCTGCAAGCAGCTCGACAAGACGGCGGTCGAGGTGCCGGACGCCGCGGGCTTCGTGGTGAACAAGCTGCTGTTCCCCTACCTCTTCGACGCCGTGCGCCTGCTCGAGCGCGATGGGCTCGCCCCAGAGGCGATCGACACGTGCATGAAGCTGGGCGCCGGCCACCCGATGGGGCCACTCGGCCTGCTCGACTTCGTCGGGCTCGACGTGGCGGCTGCGATCGGGGAGTCGATCGGCGCCGAGGTGCCCGATCGCGTGCGGGAGCTGATCGCCGAGGGCAAGCTCGGCCGAAAGGCCGGCGAGGGCTTCTACGAGTACCCGCCGAAGACCGGCTAGGCCGGCGGCTTAGCGCGCTTGACCATCGGGGTCTTGCGCCCTGCTCTGCGCTTCGGCGGCGCGGGCGGGATCCCGGCGGTGAGGTCCCAGACCACGTCGGCCTCACCGATCCCCTGCTTCTCGGCGAGCTCGGACACCCGCTCCCAGGGAAGAGTGGCCTCGGGCAGGTCGTCCCAGCGGCCAAGCTCCAGCGCCTCGAGCGCGGCGGCCAGAGCGGGTCCCTTCTCGTCCTGTTCCTGGACCAGCGCCCGCAGAGCATCGCGCTGGGAATCGCTCAGCTTCACACACCACATACCGGGGAGACCTCCTCCTCCGAGAAGCACTCTTCGGGCGAAGCTAGTCCCCCTCCCGGACGGACCTGTGAACGACGAGGGGCGGCCCGTAGACCGCCCCTCGCGATACCGCTACCTGCCTTGTGTCAGCGGACGCGGAACGGACCCTTGTACTTCAGGGACTTCGTGTGCCGCTGCTTGCCCGCCTTGGCCTTGGACGCCTTTCCGCCCTGGGCCTTCGTGACCGGGCTCTTCGACTGCGCGAGTGTCCAACCCGCGTGAGCCGCCGCATCTGACATCTCGTCAAGCGCGGTGTGACTCAGGTTGAAGAACGTGTCACACGCCTGGTGGTAACAGGGATCGAACGCCAAGCCGGCGACTCCGCCGTACTTGTCCTCCTGCTCCTCGGACTTGATGCCCTCCGCACCGGTGAACAGGCCACCGGCCGGTACGCCGTTCGCGATGAACGGCCCGTAGTCGGAGCGTCCGTCGAACGCCGTGGGCTCATACTCGAGGCCCTGGCTCTCGAAGTAGCGGTTGAACACTCCCTCGATCTGGCCTGAGCCCTGCGGAGCGCCGCCGGGCGGCGGTGCCGAGTCGGACAGGTCGCCGTCGTAGACGAACCGTGCGAAGTTGGGCGAACCGATCATGTCGTAGTTCAGGTTCGCCTCGATCTCGCTGATCTTGCCGTTCCCGACGAGCTCGTTGACGTAATCCGTCGAGCCGACCAGGCCGGCCTCCTCAGCGCCCCAGAACGCGAAGCGCAGCCGGTTGCGCGGCTTGTCACGCAGCTTCGCGACCTGCTCGGCCGTCTCGATGAGGGCCGACGAGCCGGAGCCGTTGTCGTTGATTCCGGGGCCCTCCTGGACCGAGTCGAGATGCGCGCCGAGCACGATCGTGCGGTCCTTGTCGCCCCTGCGCGAGTCGGCGATCACGTTGTACTGCGTGATCGGCGTCGTGGTTGCGCTCACGTTGATGTGGAGCGTCACCGGGCCGCTCTGCGCCTGGTTGTAGATCTCCTCACCGACGCCGCTGCTGGTCATCGCGGCGGGGATCGTCATGCCCTGCGGAGCGGTGATGAACAGCGGTTCCTCGCGGCCCTCGAAGCCGTCGTTGAAGATCAGCGCGGCTCCAGCGCCCTCGTCCAGCGCGTTCTGGTACTTCTGAGTGAACGGGCAGGTACCGCGCTGCATCAGCGCGATTGCTCCGTCCTGCATTCCGGCGAAGTCCGCCGGGTCGCAGCCGCTGGTCGACGTGCCCGGTCCGCCAGGCGGGGGCACGACGGTGTTCCCGGCCACGAACACCGGGGCGGTCACGTCGCCGCCTCCCGAGAACTGGGACACGATGTAGTCGGTGTCCTCAACCCATGTGTGCGGGCTCGGGCTCGTCCGCTCGAGCGTCGACGGACCCGTCTTCTCCCACTGCGCGAAGTTGAACGCGTCGAGTTTGACCTTGTAGCCGGCGCGGCGCAGTCGGTTCGTGACGTACTGGACCGACGCGTCGTAGCCGGGGAACGTGGCTGCGCGGTTGCCGTCGTTTGCGATTGCGATGTCTTGGAACGCCCGCTCGTGCTCGAGAATGCCTTCGAGGGTCACGCCGCGGCGCAGTTCGCGGGTGTTGACCTTGTCGATGGCCGAGGCCACGGGAGCGAGAAGCAGGGCAGCCGCCAGCGCGACGACCACCATGGTCAGGCCCTTCCTCATACTTCCCCCTTTGTGGGTTCGTGGGTGCCCTGCCGACCTTGTGGGGTCGTGGGCACAGAGTCCGGGGGCCCGCGGGATCCATCCGAGGGCCCTGTGGCGGGCCTACCCGGTCCGTTTAGGACGAAACGCCGCGCGCTCCAGCGCGGGCGTCAGCTCGGGCTGACGTCGCGACGCTCCTGTTCCGGCGACGCCTGCGCGGCCTGCTCGACCGGGGCGCTGGTGCCCTCGCGGGGGCCGTCCTCGCCGCGCGCGTGGTGGTCGCGGATGCGCACCGCCTCCACTCGGTTCTCGCGGACGGCCTCTACGCGCAGCGAGTAGCCGTTCACGTTCACCATGTCGCCGCGCTTCGGGAGCCGGCCGAGCTCGCCGAAGACGAAGCCCCCGACCGAGTTGTAGGCGTCCGAGTCCACCGGCAGGTCGAGGCCGTAGTCGGCCAGGTCCATGATCGGCACGTGGCCGCGGACCCACCAGTCGCCGTTCGCGAGCTGCCGCACCCCGGCCACAGCCGGATCGGTCTCGTCGGCGATCTCGCCCACAACCTCCTCGATGATGTCCTCCACGGTCACGATGCCGGCGGTGCGGCCGTACTCGTCCACCACCACGGCCATCGACGCCCGCTCACGCTGAAGATCCGCGAGCAGGTCGTCGAGCGGCTTCGTCTCCGGCACGATCAGCGCCTCCTTCACGCTGCTCTCGATCGACGCCTCCGGCCCCTCGGTCATCACCTTCCGGGCGAGCGAGTTCACGTGCACGATGCCCCTGATGCGGTCGGTGTTGGCCTCCTCGGTCACCACGAGGCGCGTGTGGCCCGAGTCGACCGCGCGCCGAAGCGCCGCCTCGGCGCCCTCTGAGGCGTCCACGGTGACCACCGCCGGGATCGGCGTCATCACCTGGCGTGCCTGCTGCTCGTGCAGGTGGAAGACGCCCGAGAGCATCCCCGCCTCGCCCGGGTCGAGCTTTCCGCCGTGGGCGCTGCGCGCGATGATCAGCTTCAGGTCCTCGGAGGAGCTGACCTCCTCGAACTCGGCGCGAGCGTCCACGCCCACCAGGCGCAGGATCCAGTTCGACGCAGTGTTCAGCAGCCAGATCAGCGGGTTGAACACCGTGCGGAAGAGCTCCAGCGGCCGCGCCACCCGCATGGCCGTGGTCTCGGAGTGGACGATCGAGTAGATCTTCGGAACCTGCTCGCCGAAGGTGATGTGCAGCGCGGTGGTGATCAGGTAGGCGATGCCGAGCGAGATCGCGAGCGAGGCGCCGTGCGAGATCGAGCTACCGATCACGTCCTCGAACAGGCTTGCGATCGCCGGCTCGCCGAGGAAGCCGATGCCGAGCGACGTCATCGTGATGCCGAGCTGGCAGGCGGACAGGTATTCGTCGATGCGGTCGATCTGCTTGAGGACGAGCGCGGCGCCGCGCCTGCCGTCGTCGCGGAACTGCTCGATGCGGCCCTGCGACGCGCGCACGAGCGCGAACTCCGCGGCCACGAAGAGTCCGTTCAGGGCGACCAGCACGGCGACGCCGAACAAGAGCAGGAGCTGGGTCATCTCAGGCCCAGCTTTCTGTGGCTACTTCGAGGAGGATCGTCGTCGCTCATGCGCTGACGCGGCGAGTGTAGCGGCTAGCCCAGCGCATCAATGCGGCGTGCGAGCTCGAAATCACCCTCCGTCAGGCCGCCCTCGCTGTGCGTCGTGATGGTCACCGTGACCGTCTTCCAAGAGATCTCGAGGTCGGGGTGATGGTTCATCTCCTCGGCCTCCGGCGTGAGCCGGTTCACGAACTCGACCGATCCCTTGAAGTCGCCGTTGTCGAACTGCTTGACGATCGCGTCGCCGGACCGCTCCCAGCCGTCCAGGCCGGCGCGCCGCTCCTCGATCTCCTCGTCGCTAAGAGGTGCCATCCTCGTCTCCGTGCGTATCGCTTCACTCGTACCGTCCGCGACCGAGATGCTGTTTGCCCTCGGCCTCGGCGACCACGTCGCCGCGGTCACGCATGAGTGTGACTACCCGCCCGGCGCGGAACAACTCCCGCACCTCACACGCAGCGTGATCCCAGAGGGGCTGCCGGCCGCCGAGATCGACGCCGCGGTGCGCGAGCGCACCGGTCGCGGCGAGTCCCTGTACGAACTCGACGAGGGCACGCTCGAGGCGCTTGGCGTTGACCTGATCGTGACGCAGGCCGTCTGCGAGGTCTGCGCCGTCTCGTTCGACGACGTGCGCGCGGTGGCTGACCGGCTGCCCACCCAGCCGCAGGTGATCTCGCTCGACCCGACCACTCTCGGCGAGGTGCTGGCCGACGTGCCGCGGCTGGCGCAGGCCGCCGGCGTCGAGGGGGCCGGCGAGGCGCTCGCCGAGGACGCCGCCGCGCGCATCGCGGCGGTCGAACACGCGGTCGCAGGCGCCGCCCGGCCGCGGGTGGCGGCGCTCGAATGGCTCGACCCGATCTACATCGGCGGCCACTGGGTCCCGCAGATGATCGAGCTGGCGGGCGGGCTGGACGTGCTCGGCTCCCCCGGTGAGAAGTCACGCACGGCGGACTGGGCGGAGCTCGAGGCGCTCTCCCCCGAGGTGGTCGTATCGATGCCCTGCGGCTACTACGCGGAGCAGGCCGCCGCCGAGACGATGAAGCAGCGCGAGCGGCTGGCCGCGCTCGGCGCCCGCGTGGTGGCCGTGGACGCGGCGGCGTACTTCTCGCGCCCGGGGCCGCGTCTCGTGGAGGGCATCGAGCTGCTCGGCCACCTGCTGCACCCCGAGCTCGTGCCCGCGCCGCCCACGCGGCGCTCGATCGAGCTGGAACTGGCTGCCTAGGAGGGTCTGGCGAAACGGCTCGCGACACGCACTAGGGGCGGGCCGAGTCGCGACCAACAGCATTGAGGGGGTCGACCGTCCTGCCTAGGGCTTGCGTACCAAGCCTAAAACAGGACGGTCGGGAGAAAACCACCCCTTGAGCGCTGCCGTAAGCGCGTCGCTGGAGCGGTTACGCCCGCGAGGTTCGCTACGGCTGCCTAGCCCGAGATCACTATCGAGCCGACCACGGCCGCCGCGCCGATGCGCCACGCAGACGAGCGAAGGCACGATGGCGGGGAGCCGCATGCGCTCGCGCAGCTCCAGCAGCAGGAAGGCCGTGACGACGCCGCCGATGAGTCCGCCGATGTGCCCGCCAATGGAGATGTTCGGGATCGTGAAGGTGATCAGCAGGTTCAGGCCGATCCAGATCCCGAGGCCGCTCTCCATCAGGTTGAGGCCGCGGTTGCGCGCCACCACGGCGGCCGCCCCCATCAGTCCGAAGACAGCGCCCGAGGCGCCCACCGTGAGGCTGTCGGGCGAGAGCAGCAGCGCGCCGAACGAGCCGCAGAGAAGCGACACGAAGTAGACGAGCCCGAAGCGCCACTTCCCGAGCGAAGGCTCGATCAGCGAGCCGAGGATCCAGAGCGCCAGCATGTTCGTGAGCAGGTGGAAGGGCCCGGCGTGGAGGAAGCCGGCCGTGATGAGCCGCCAGTAGTCGCCGTCGGCAATGGTGGCCTGCGAGACGCCGCCGTCGTCGGTGAGCGAGCTGCTGTCCGCCCCGGCGCCTCCGCCGAGCAGCGATCCGATGCCCACGATCACGTTGATCCCGATCAGGATGTAGGTGAGCGTCGGCTCGCCCGTCATCGTCCGCATCGTGCGCACCTTGGTGCTCTGGCGCGCGCACTCGGGGCAGCGCATCCCGACGGGCGTCGAGGTCATGCAGTCCGGGCAGATCGGCCGCTCGCAGCTGGAGCAGCGCACGCCGGTCTCGCGCTTCGGGTGGCGGTAGCAGACCTCCATCAGTGGGAGGCCACAGTAGCTACAGCGGCACGCTCACAATCGGATCCTCGCTCGGCACCTGCGCGCCGCCGCGCGCCTCGCGCGTCACGTACACGCCGTCCGCGTCGTCCACGCCCGAGAGGTCGACTGCCCCACGTCCGTCGTCGCCGACCTCGAAGGTCCGTGCGGGCACCATGCGCTCGCCGTGCTGGAGCCACACCTGGTAGACCCGCGACCCGCTGAGGGCCGGCATGTCGTGCAGGCGCAGCGTGGCGTCGTCGTTCGAGACGCGCAGGGTGCCTCCGGCCTCCGGCATGGCCCTGTCGACGGTGGCCGCGAGCGTGCGCGACTCGTCCTCGCCGCCGAGCTGCGCCACGGCGAATCCGACGACGAGTCCGATCAGCAGCGCGGCCGCCACAAACGCGGGGCGCATGAGGAAGCGCAGCCGGGGGCGGCGCCGCTCGGCCTCGGGCTGCTGCTCCCGCGCCTCGCGCTCCACCACATCCATGAGCGATGCCTTCAGCCGGGCCGGCGGCTCGAACTGCTGCACCGAGCCGAGCAGCGCATCGGCGGCCGGCTGCAGGCGCGCGAGCTCCTCCTGGCATTCGTCGCAGCGCGCGAGGTGGCGCTCGAACGCCTGGCGCTCGAGGTCGTTCAGCGCGCCGAGGAGGTACGCCCCGACATCGTCCTGATGGCGCGTGTGGTCGCTCATGCCACACCCTCCACGGTGAGCTGGCGCCGCATCTTGTCGAGGCCGAGCCGCATGCGGCCCTTGACCGTCCCGACCGGCTGGTCGAGCAGCTTCGCGATCTCGCTCTGGCTGAACCCGCCGAAGTAGGCGAGCTCGATCGTCTTGCGCTGCTCGTCAGGCAAGGTGTTCAAGGCTCCCCGCACGCTACGCGCCTCCTCGCGTCTAGCCACCTCCACATCCGTCCGCTCCTTGGCCTCGTGGCGCTCCTCCACGACGTCGAGCGTTTCCCGCCGGCGGTCGTGGACGGTGCTGCGCCGCAGCCCGTCGATCCCTCGGTTGTGGACGATCCCGAGCACCCACGTGCGCACGCTGCCGCGTGTCTTGTCGTAGCGCAGGCGGCTTCGCCAGATCGACAGGAACGCCTCCTGGACGACATCCTCGGCCGCCGCCTGCTTCCCCACTATCCGGTACGCGAGCGAGAACGCCGCCCCGCCGTGGCGATCGTAGACCAGCTCGAAGGCGCGCGGATCGCCCTTCTGGACGAGCTGCATGAGCTCCTCGTCGGCCAGGTCGCGGATGTCGTGCGTCATTCGGTGTTCCTACGCGCTAGCCCCCGATTTGGATGATCCAAATGCGCGCCAAGTGCGAATAAGGCGAAAATCCGCCACAAGGAGGTTCTCATGGACGAGCGCTCTCCCGCTCAGGTATACGCGCTGGTGATCGGGCTCACGCTGGTCGTGGCCGGGATCGCCGGCTTCTTCTACAGCGCCAGCTTCTCGACCGGCGACGGCACGGAGCGCGACGCCGTGCTCGGCATCCTCGACGTGAACGGCTGGCACAACCTCGTGCACATCGCGAGCGGCGCGGTCGGACTGCTCGTCGTGGGGTCTTATCGAGGGGCACGCGCGTACGCGCTCGGTCTCGGTGTGGTCTACCTGCTCGTGACGCTGTTCGGCTTCATGGCGGGCGACGGTGAGGAGATCCTCAACCTGATCCCGGTGAACACGGAGGACAACTTTTTCCACCTGCTGATCGGGATCGCGGGCATCGCTGCGGGACTCGCCACGCCGGCGACGGAGCGCCACCCGGCACCGCCGACGGCCGCGCCCGCCGCCTAGCGCCACGTCTCCGCCTAGGGTGGGGCGCGTGGCCCGGAAGCGCGCGTCCCACCGGCGGCTGGCCGTAGCGCTGGCCGCCATCGTCCTGTCGGCGACGGCGGCCGTCGTCGCCACGCGGCTGATCGGCGCCGACGAGCGCGGCGCCGAGGTGAGCACGATCCAGATCGCGAGCGAGGCGGTGGACCAGACGCTCCCGACGACCGTGGTGGTGCCGCGCGGGGCCCAGGACTCTCAGCGGCCGCCGCTGCTCGTGTTCCTCCACGGTCGCGGCGGGGACGAGCGCAGCGAGCTGGACGATGCGTTCTTCTCTGCGCTGGCCGGGCTGGGTGAGCGCGCCCCGGTGGTGGCGCTCCCGTACGGCGGCGACTCCTCCTATTGGCACGACCGCGAGGGCGGGCGCTGGGGCGCCTACGTCGTGCGTGAGGTGATCCCCACGGTCACGCGCCGCTTCGGCACGGACCCGCGCCGGGTCGCGATCGGCGGCATCTCGATGGGCGGCTTCGGCGCCCTCGATGTGGCGCGCCTGCACCGCGGACGCTTCTGCGCGGTCGCGGGTCACTCGCCCGCCATCTGGACCACCGGCGGCGAGACGGCGGAGGGGGCTTTCGACGACGCGGAGGACTTCGCCCGCCACGACGTCGTGGCCGCGGCCTCGTCGCCCGCCAGCTGGGCCGGCGCCCGCCTGTGGATCGACGCCGGCGACGCCGACCCGTTCCAGCCCGGCGTACAGGCCTTCCTCGCGACCCTCCGCGAGGCCGGGGCGCCCGTCACCGGGCGGACATGGCCGGGCGGGCACGAGGGCTCCTACTGGAACGAGCACTGGCGCGACTACGCGCGCTTCTACGCCCGCGCCCTGGCGCGCTGCTAGCCGCGAAGGCGCTTCTCGATGTCGTCCGCGACCCCGCGGATCGACTTCTCGAGAGCGTGCAGGCCGGTGTCCTGGCGCTTCTTCTGCTGCTGGCGGGCCCGTACCAGCACGAGCCCGCCGGCGGCGACGCTGCCGACCACGATCGCGGCGGCTGGGCGCGCCCAGTTGCGCGGGTCGCGCATTGCCGACAGCTCCCAGTCGGCAAGCTCGGTGGCGGCCGCCTCGGTCAGCTCCGAGAGGCCGCGCTCCAGGCGGTCGCTGAGCGCCTCCGGCGGCTCCACCGGCACGAGGGCGGAGCGCAGCAGGCGCTCGACGCGATCCACGTCACTCATCGCCATCCCCCTCGAGGCTCTGCTCCAGCTGCTTGATGGCCCTGTGGATGAGCACCTTGGTCGCTCCCTCGGAGCGCCCGAGCGCTCGCGCGATCTCCCGATTGTCCATGCCGAGCGCGAAGCGCATGATGAGCGCCTCGCGGCGATCCTCCGGGAGCTTCGACACGCCCTCGAGGACCTCCTTCACCTCTTCGCGGCCCTCCACGAGCTGCTCCGTGCCGATCGGCTCGGCCAGGACGCTCGAGTCGTCCAGCTGAGTTGTCGGCCGGCGTGAGCGGTCGCGGTAGAAGTTGGCGGCGAGGTTGTGCGCGATGCGGATGAGCCAGGGCCGCATCGGCCGCCCGTTGGACTCGCGTTGAGCTCGCTCGAAGTGGCGGTAGGCCTGGAGAAAGGTCTGCTCGGTCAGGTCCTCCGCGTCGTGATGGTTGCCCACCCGGTAGTACGAGTAGGAGTAGACGTCGCGCAGGTGCGCCTTGTAGAGCTCCGTGAAATCGCGGTCGAGTCGCTGCTTGTCGGCCACTTCCTCCACTCACCACGGAGCCTACTCCCGGTCCTATGCCGCGTGAGTCCGGCGCCGCGCGGGGCGGGCCGATCGGACGCTCTCGAGCCACTGCTCGGGAGAGGACTCGCCATCGAGCACGCGGCGCAGGCCATCCGTGACCGGCGCGTGGATGCCCTGGCGCTCGAACGCGAGGCCCAGCAGCGGGACCGTGGCGAGCGACTCGGCGGTTTGATCCATCGAAGCCTCCACCTGCCCGGCCGGCACCCCGGCGCCGACCATCTCGCCAGCGCGGCGGTTGCGGCTTCCCTCGGCGATGGCTGTGGCCACGAGGTCGCCCGCTCCAGCGAGGCCGGCGAAGGTCTCGCTGCGCCCGCCGCTGGCGAGCGCCAGCTCATGGATCTCGGCGAAGATGTGCCCGGCGGCTGCGCCGGCCAGGTTCGCGCCGCGCGGAGCGGCCGCCGCGCTCCCCAGGGCGGCTGCGTTCTTCGCGCACGCGGCTAGCTCGGTGCCGGTCACGTCGTCCGTGGCCTCCACGGTCAGGCCCCCGGCTCCGAGCAGGTCACGAAGCTGGCGACGAAGGTCGGCGTCGTGGCTGGCGAGCACCACGGAGGCGCCCAGCTCGATCGCCTCGCGTGCGTGCGCCGGCCCGGCGAGTGTGGCTACGGCGCGCGCCCGCACGCGCTCGGAGACGTAGGCGGCGGGGGTGGTGCCGAGCGGCGGCACGAGGCCCTTCGAGGTCACGAGCACCGCCGAGCGGTCTCCCACCCGGGCGCCGACCTCGCCGACGGCGGCGGGCAGGCTGGCGCAGGGCACGGCGAGCACCACGAGGTCCACGCCGGCGAGCTCGATCTCCGGCACGGTCTTCACGTCGATGGCGCGGTCGAGCTGAAGGCCCGGGAGATAGCGCGAGTTCTCGCGGTCGGCGCGGAGAGCGTCGACCTGCGCGCCGGTGCGGCAGCCGAGCTGCACCTGAAGCCCCGCGCGCGCCAGCACGACCGCGGCGGCTGTGCCCATCGAGCCCGCGCCCACCACGGCGGCGGTGCGGAGCGGCGGGAGGCCGCCGAGCCACTCCCATTGGAGCCCGACACATGGCCAGATGCGCTCCGTGACCTCGCCGGCGAGGAACGGCGAGGGGTCGTCCACCCGCGGAAACGTGACCGGCGGCCCGCAGCGGATGTGCACCTTCACGGGCTTGATGCGCCAGCCGCGGCGCACGTGCTCCGAGTTCGTCACGGCGATTGGGATGACCGGCTTGCCGCTCTGGAGTGCGATGCGGCCAACGCCGCGCTTGGGCGATCCGAGCGAGCCGGTGCGGATGCGGGTTCCCTCGGGGAAGATCACGACCGCCTGGCCGCGCTCGAGCAGCGCTCGGGCGGTGTCCATCGACTCCTCGTCGGACTCGCCGCGCTTGATCGGGAACGCCCCGAGGCAGTTGAGAATCCAACCGAGAGCCGGGTTCTTGAACAGCTCCTGCTTGGCCACGAAGTAGATCGGGCGGGGGAGGCAGCAACCGATCGCGAACGGGTCGAGAAAGCTGCGGTGGTTCGACGCCAGGATCACGCCTCCCTCGGGAATGTGCTCGATCCCGCGCCGCCTGAGGCGGAAGTAGACATGGATCCCGACCTTCAGGATCCAGCGCAGAGGCCAGTACACGAACGAGTTCACGCCCCGCCGGCGCGTGCGCTCGTGGTACAGCGATAGAGGGCGGGGGGCCATCCCCAAGACCTACCCGAGTCCCGCGCTCGCGTTACTCTGCGCCCATGGAGCTCCAGCGAACGCTCAACGGCGCCCTGGCGGGTGCAGCGGCCGCAGCGGTCTGGGCCGCCCAGCAGCCGCTCGACAAGCGGGTCTTCGGATCCCGCTACGACGACGTGGAGCTGCTCGGCAAGCTCGTCACGCGCGGGCCGGCCTGGCCGGCCGCCGGCCTCGGCCTGCACGTGGCCAACGGCGCGATGTTCGGAGCCGTGTACGCGCTGGCACGGCCGCTGGTGCCGGGACCCGCCCATCCTGGCGGGAGTGGCCGCCGGCATGGCGGAGCATTTCGGCTTCTGGCCGCTCGGCGCCCTGATCGACCGCCACCACCCGGCGCGTGCCGATCTCGAGCCGCTGAGAGGCAACCGCCGCGCCTTCGCCCAGGCCACCTGGCGCCACTTCCTGTTCGGGGTCGTGCTGGCCGAACTGGAGCGCCGCCTCAACGACAAGGGCGAGTTCGAGCCCCTGGAGGGCGTCCCCGTCTCCTCAAACGGTCACGGGAACCTGGAGCACGCGTCCGTGGGCGCGACCGAGGCCGAGGCCGCGGAGTAGAGCCCGCCGTCGGACTCGAACCGACAACCTCTTCATTACAAGTGAAGTGCTCTTCCAGTTGAGCTAGGCGGGCGCTCAGCGCAGGATAACCCCGCCCCAGAACGACTCGGGCCCCGTCAGCGGGGCCCGAGGTCCTTCAACACTGTCGTGCTGCAGTTAGATGCGCCTGCCGCTCCAGCGGCTCCCGAATCCGAAGCCTCCGCTCGGGATGCCCGCGATCAGCACGAGGATCGCGCCGATGATGCCGACGATGGGCACGGTGAGGGCTGCCAGCAGCAGGTAGACAAGAGCGGCCACCAGCACGGTCAACAGAATTCCGATCATCTCTATCTCCTCCTTGGATTCGCGCCGACGCTTGGCGCTCCCAGGGGATACCCGCTCGGGGCCGCCCAGAAACGGTTTAGAAACTCAGTTCTTGATGAACACGGGCGTGCCCAGCGGCACGCGGCGCATCAGGACTTCGAGGTCTGAATCCGCAGCGCGAAGGCATCCGGCGGAGGCCGGCGAGCCGATCGTGCCGGGCGAGTTGGTGCCATGGATCGCGATCCGGTTGCCGCCCTGCCAGCCGGCCGGGAGGTTCGGCTGGTGGGCGTTCAGGGCGAGGATGCAGCAGCCGTAGTAGGGGCCGTACGTGCCGCCGCGCAGCTTGTCCGTGACCGCGAAGCGCCCGGTGGGGGTCTCCGAGCCTGGGCGGCCGATTGCCACCGAGATGCGGCGGATCACCCGCCCGCCCCTGCGCAGCTCGAGCCGGCGGCCGGACAGGTCCGCGTGCAGCGAGTAGGCGCCCCGGCGCAGTCGCAGGCCCGGGTTGTGCCGGTGGACCCAGGCGAGCTCCCCGTTCGGCATCTCGGTGGTCACGACGCTGAGCCACGGACCGCGCCGTCCGGAGACGCTCATCACGCGAGCGCTTCCGAACTCGGTGCTCGTACCCACGCGGGTGACCACGCGCCCGTTCGGGCTCTCCCGCAGCGGCACCGTCCCGCGAACGACCACAGAGCGCCAGCGCGGCCCGGATCTCGGCTTGGGGGCTGGTGCCGGCGCCGCGGGCAGCTCGGATGCGACCGGCGTGAGCGTCTGCTGCGCGGGGTTCACCGAAGCCGCTGACAGAGCGGAATAGCTGAACACGAACGCGGCGGCGAGCGCGGCGAGCAGGAGCAGCGGTGATGCGGATCGGGACGGCATGTCCCTTTTCGCATCGGCTTACTCCCGCGTCCCGGACTCATGCCGGGACCAGGATGGACGTTTGTCTTAGAGCAGCACTTCGCGCGAGCTGAGGTGCGCGCCAACCTTGCGCTTTACGCGCTGGAGAGCGTTATCCACGGTCTTCGTGTCGCATTCGAGGCGCTCCGCGATCGCCTCGTAGCTGTGACCGTCGAGGTAGAGCGACAGCACCGAGGCCTCCAGCTCTGAGAGCACGCTCGACAGGCACGCCACCAGGCTGTGCAGCTCCTCGGTGGAGATCACCTGGTTGACCGGGTCGTGCGCGGTGGGGCCCGGGAGCAGCTCGTCGAGGGTGGGATCGCCGTCTCCACCGCCGGCGGCGGGCGTCTGCGAGAACGACACGTACTCGTTCAGCGGGGTGTGCTTGTTCCGCGTGGAGGTCTTGACCGCGGTGATGATCTGCCGCGTTATGCAGAGCTCCGCGAAGTTGCGGAAGCTCGACTCGCGGTCCCAGCGGTAGTCACGAACCGCCTTGTAGAGGCCCACGAGGCCCTCCTGGATCAGGTCGTCCGCATCTCCCCCGATGAGGAAGTAGGACGAGGCCTTGAGCCGGACGAAGCCGTAGTAGCGCTTCACGATCCGGTCGTAGGCGTCCTTCTTGCCCTGCTTGGCAAGCGCGATCAGGTAGTGATCATCAAGCTCAACCTGAGTGTGAGACTTGAACGCGCCTGGGCGGAAAGTAGAGGATGCTGCCATCGAAGGCTCCTTGGCCTCGGTGACGCACTACCTCCCCTGGCGTCAGGTTTCTCTGAAGTGCGAGCCTCGCATGTCTAAAGCTCGACTTCAGCCTGATCAACGGGGTGAATTATGGTGGGTTATGGACCCTTGTCAAGTCCTACTTGCGGAAGTGCAAGATTCCGTACACCAGGGCCGCCGCGGCGGTGGACACGTTGAGCGATCCGACCTGCCCCGTGTTCGGCAGGGCCACGAGCTCGTCGCAGGTCTCGGCCACGCGCGGTCGCAGACCGCGGCCCTCGCTTCCGAGCACGAGGACCACCCTCCCGCGGTAGTCCGGCCGGTCGTATGGCACCGCGGCCTCGGCCGACGCCCCGTACACCCAGGTGTTCTCCCGCTCCTTGGCGGATACGAGCCAGTCGGCCAGGTTGCGCACCCGCGCCACCGGCAGGTGCTCGACCGCGCCCGCTGACGCGCGGCACACCGCCGCCGTGACCTCGGCGGACCGGCGCTCCGGCAACACGACTCCCGCACAGCCGGCCGCCTCGGCCACCCGGATGACGGCGCCGAGGTTGTGCGGGTCCTGGACCTCGTCGAGCGCCAGCACCAGCGCGTCCTCGGCGTCGAGCAGCGAGTCCGCGTCCGCGTACGGATACGGGCCCGCCTCCGCGCAGATGCCCTGATGGTCCGGCGAGCCGCAGCGCTCCTCGAGCTCCCAGAGCTCGGCGATCACCGTCTCCACGCCGCCGAGCCACACCTCCTGCGCCGCCCGCTCGCTGGCGAACACGCGCTGCACGCGCCGCTTGCCGCGCAGCGCCTCCCGCACCGGGTTGCGGCCGTAGACGATCACGACCGCCGCACCAGGCGCGCGCCATCGGGGGTGTCTCGGATCTCCCAGCCGCTCTCGGCGAGCTGGTCGCGGATCTGGTCGGCTCGCTCGAAGTCGCGCGCTGCGCGCGCCTCGTCGCGCTCCGCGGCGAGCCGCTGGAGCTCCGCTGGGCGCCTCGTCATCCGCCTCCAGCAGGGTCTCGAGCCCGAGCGCGTAGAGCATCTCGCCGAGCCGGCCGGGCCCGACGGCATCTCCGCCCTCCATGCGCCGGTTGGCCTCCGCCACCCAGTCGAACAGCACGGCTCGGGCCTGCGGGGTGTTGAAGTCGTCTGCCAGGGCGTCGAAGAACGTCTCGACGAGGTCGTCGATTCCGGGCGCGTCCGGATCGAGCCGGCGCACGACGTCTCGCACGCGCGCCACCGCGCGGGTGGCGTCCTCGAGCGCCTCCTCGTTGTACGCCACCGGCTTGCGGTAGTGCGCGCCGACCATCCACATCAGGAACGCGTCGCGGCCGAACTGCTCCAGAGCGCCGTGCAGAAGCCGGATGTTGCCCACCGACTTCGCCATCTTCTCCTCCCCCATCTGCACCATGCCGTTGTGCATCCAGGTGCGGGACAGGGGCTTGCCGCGCGCCGCCTCGGTCTGCGCGATCTCGTTCTCGTGGTGCGGGAAGACCAGGTCCGAGCCGCCGCCGTGCACCTCGAACGGGATGCCGAGCACCGTCTCGGCCATCGCCGAGCACTCGATGTGCCAGCCCGGCCGGCCGTCGCCCCAGGGCGACTCCCAGTAGGTGTCCTCGCCCTCCTTGCGCGCCTTCCAGAGCGCGAAGTCCTGGGGCGACTCCTTCAGCTCGGCAGCGTCGTCGCCCTCGCCCTGCTGCATCTCCTCCAGCGGGCGGTTCGAGAGCTTGCCGTAGCCGGGGAAGGAGGGCACGCGGAAGTACACGTCGCCGCCGCGCTCGTAGGCGTGATCCGACTCCACGAGCGCCTCGATCAGGGCGATGATCTCGCCGATCGACTCCGTGGCCTTCGGCTCCTGGTCCGGGCGGCCGAGGCCGAGCCCGTCGGTGTCCTCCACGTACGAGGCGGTCATCTCGCGCGCGAGCTCCGCGCTCGGCACGCCGCGCTCGCGGGCGGCGTCGTAGATCTTGTCGTTCACGTCGGTGATGTTGATTACAAGCGAGGTGTCGTATCCCTCGTGCTCGAGAAAGCGCTTCAGCAGCGAGAAGACGACGTATGGCCGCGCGTTGCCGACGTGGATGCGCCCATAGACCGTCGGGCCGCAGGCGTAGATGCCGATGCGGCCCGGCTCGCGTGGCTCGACGGGAACGACCCCGCCGCTCAGCGTGTCCTGGATGCGCAGCTGGCGCACGCGCGGGAGGCTACTCAGGACAGGGGCGGCCGATGGTCCGTCCAGCGCAGCTCGCCCTCGAGCTGCGCGGCGAGCGCGAGGAGCGTGGCCTCCTCGCCGTGGCGGCCCACGAGCTGCATGCCGATCGGCACGCCGTCGTCACTCCTGCCGGTGGGCACGGAGAGCGACGGCTGGCCGGTCAGGTTCCATTCGAGCGTGTACGGATAGGCCTGTGCCAGCCCGAGGAAGGTGCGGGCGGCTCCGAGGCCCTCCCACTGGCCGGCTCGCACCGCCGGGACCGCACTGACCGGCGTGAGCAGCACGTCGTGGCGCTCGAAGAACGGCCGCATGCGCTCGCTGTCGTCCTCCCCGAGAGCCCATTCGAGCGCGGGCCGCGGGATCGCGTTCCCCATGCGAGCGAAGCCCTTGGTGCGGCGCTGGAGCCGGTCCGGGCGCTCGATGCGCTCGTCGGCGTCCTGTGCGATGCCGGCGAGGTAGCGGATCGTGCCAGCGCTCACCGGCGGGAAGGGCGGGTGGCTCTGCTCGACCTCGTGGCCAAGCGAGCGCAGCCGCCCGGCGGTTGCGTCCAGCACGCGCTTGACGTCGTCGTGGACGCGCGTCGGCAGGGCCGCCTTCGTCGAGACGGCCACGCGGAGGCGCCCCGGGTCGGCGGAGAACGAGTCCCGGAGGTCGTCGTCCGCGGCGCCGACGCTCATCAGCAGCGCGGTGTCCTCGACGCTCCGCGTCTCGAAGCCCACCACGCTCATGCCGTACCAGTGCTCCGTGAGCGGGGCGAGCGGGATTCTGTCGCGCGTGGGCTTGAGGCCGACCAGGCCGCAGTTGGACGCGGGAATGCGGATCGAGCCCGCGCCGTCCGATGCGGTCGCCGCGGCGCAGAGGCCGGCTGCCACGGCAGCCGCGCTGCCGCCGCTCGAGCCGCCCGTGCTGCGGTCGGTGTTCCAGGGGTTGCGCGTGACCCCGAACGCCGGTCCCTCGGTATCCCCAATGATCACGAGCTCGGGGCAGTTGGTCTTTCCGATGATCACGGCACCCGCGGCACGCAGTCGCCGCACCAGCTCGCTGTCCTGGGAGGCCGGCGTGAAGTTCGCCGCCGTGCCCCAGGTCGTGACCTCTCCGGTCACGTCCTCGGATTCCTTCACTGCGATCGGAACGCCGAGCAGAGGCCTGTCGTCCCCCGCGCCGCGGCGCCCGTCGGCCTGCTGCGCGTCCACGAGCGCGCGCTCCTCCATGACGTTGCCGAAACGCGTTCAGCTGCGGATCCAGCCGCTCGATCCGCTCGAGGTAGAGGATCACGAGCTCGCGCGACGTGACCTCGCCGCTGCGGATCAGCTCCGCCTGGCGGGCGACTCCTGCAAAGGCGAGCTCGTCGCGGTCCATCGGGAGCGCAATCTACACGCGCCTTGCGCCGCCTACTTCTGAGAGTTACGGTCGGCCGCATGACGACGCGACTGCTGGCTGTGACGATCGTCGTTGGCCTGGTGGCCGCCGCGCCCGCATCGGCAGTCGCGCCCGGTGCCAACGGGAAGCTGCTCTACACGCTCCAGACCACCGGCAACTTCGACATCTGGACGATCCAGGCCGATGGCACCGGGAACGCGCCGCTGATCACCGACCTGAACGACGACCAGGGCGGGTCCTGGTCGCCCGACGGCACGAAGATCGTCTTCTGGAGTAGGCGGACTGGCGGGGGCGACATCTACATCGCGAACGCGGACGGCACCGACCAGCTACGGCTGACCACCGACCCGGCGCAGGAGGCGCACCCGAGCTTCTCGCCCGACGGCACGAAGATCGCGTTCGTCCGCAGGGACCCCGACGACGAGATCTTCGTCATGAACGTGGATGGCTCCGGCGTGGACCGACGCACCAACAACACGGTCGCCGATGCCGGTCCAGAGTGGTCTCCCGATGGGACGCGGATCGCATACTTCGCCGCAGGCAACGTGATCCATGTGATGAACGCCGACGGCTCGAACCAGCACGTGCTCGTTCCTGGCGCGGGCTCGGTAGGCCCTCAGTGGTCGCCGGACGCGCGCAGGGTCCTCTTCAACCGCAACGATGGGCCCGCCGGCTTGCATCCCTACGTCGTCAATGCCGACGGCACCGGACTCGCACAGCTCGGGCCGGCCCTTCCGAGCTCGCAAGCCCCGAGCTGGTCACCGGACGGCACCCGGATCGTATTTCTGAGCCTGGGCGGAGGCGGGTCTGACATCTGGATGATGAACGCGGACGGCACCGGCGCCGCCCCGATCCTGATCGACACACTCATCCGCAGCGGGCCGCGCTGGCAGCCGATTCCCCGGGCCCCGACGGCCCTGACTCAGCCTGCGACCGACGTGACCACCGTCACGGCGAAGCTCAACGGGACCATCGACTCGACCGTCCTCCATCCGTCGACGTACTGGTTCGAGTACGGCGTGACCACCGCCTACGGGGCCCGCACAGCCGACGCCGGGGCGCCCGCGCCGGTCGGCCCGCAGGCGGTCTTGGCCGACGTCACCGGGCTCCAGCCGGCCACCGACTACCACGTGCGGCTCCTCGCGCGCAACGCGATCGGCACCACGGCGGGAGGCGACGCGACCTTCCGGACACCCAAGGCAACGCCGCGGTCACTCACCCTCCGGGTCACGCCGCGGCGCGATCGCAGGCTGCCCTTCCGCTACGTCTTCAGCGGGCGTCTCCGCCTGCCCTCAAGCGTGGCCGCCTCGCGAGGTTGCGGTGGCAGAGTGACGATCCAGGTCAGGCGGGGGAAGCGCAAGGTGGTGACCCGTCGGGCGAGGCTGTCGAGATCATGCAGATACCGCAAGGTCGTCTCCTTCAAGTCCACTCGCCGACTCCGAGCATCCAAGGGCCGGCTCAGGGTGACGACCACCTTCCGGGGCAACGCCGTCCTGTCGAGCAAGCGCGCCGCGAAGAGGGTCGTCCGTTTCGGCTGAGGGGTAGGCGGACTACTCGCCGCGTCCGCGGCTCGCGCGACGCCCACGGCGCGCGAGTCCCAGTGGCAGCAGCGATAACAGCGGCCGCCGCCCCAGGTCGTCGCGGTCCTCACGGTCGAACGCCCGTGCGAAGCGCGCCGCGCGCTCGGCGGAGTCGTAGCACTTCTCGCCCCCGGCGCCGCAGCCCCTCGTGCATGCCCAGCGCATCGTCTCGCCCTCCGCGGAGAAGCGCCAGCGATGACCGAATACGCGACAGGCAAGCACGCCCTGACCCTAGCCGCCCCGGTTTCGCAGGCACCCACCAGGGGGTACCGGCGCCGCATGGCGAGCGAGAGCGCGGAGCTGGGAACCGTCGAGACGCGGGTGCCGGCCAGGTTGGACCGCCTGCCATGGGCGCGCTTCCACTGGATGGTGGTCATCGGGCTGGGAACTGTGTGGATCCTCGACGGCCTCGAGGTCACGATCGTCGGCTCGATCGCCGCGCGGCTCACCAGCGAGGGCAGCGGGCTCGCGCTCAGCCAGAGCCAGGTTCTCACCGCGGGATCGATCTACGTAGCGGGCGCTTGCCTCGGCGCGCTGTTCTTCGGGCAGCTAACCGACCGCTTCGGGCGCAAAAGGCTGTTCCTGATCACGCTCTTCGTGTACCTCATTGCGACCGTCGCGACCGCGTTCGCGGAAAGCGCCCTCTACTTCTACGCCTGCCGCTTCGTCACCGGCGCCGGCATCGGCGGCGAGTACGCAGCGATCAACTCGGCGATCGACGAGCTGATCCCCGCCCGCGTGCGCGGCCGCGTGGACCTCATAATCAACGGCTCGTACTGGCTCGGCGCCGCAGGCGGAGCCGTCGCCGCGATCTTCCTGCTCGATACCAGCATCTTCGCCGAGGATCTCGGCTGGCGCCTGGCCTTCGGGCTCGGCGCGGTGTTTGCCCTCGCGATCCTGCTCGTCCGGCGACACGTGCCCGAGAGCCCCCGCTGGCTGTTCATCCACGGCCGCGAGGAAGAGGCCGAGCGGATCGTCGAGGGAATCGAGAGCGACGTCCGTGAGAGCACGGACCAGAAGCTCGAGGAGCCGGGCGACGCGATCACGGTCCGCCAGCGCAAGACCATCTCCTTCAGAACGATCGCTTCGGTGGCGTTCAAGCGGTACCCGAAGCGAACCGCGCTCGGCTTTGCGCTGTTCGTCGGCCAGGCCTTCATCTACAACGCGGTCACGTTCGGCCTGGGCACGTTCCTGGTCGAGTTCTACGGCATCAGCGACGCGAAGGTGCCGTTCTACATCGTGCTCTTCGCGCTGAGCAACTTCCTGGGCCCGCTCCTGCTCGGGCGACTGTTCGACACCGTGGGCCGCAAGCCGATGATCGCCGGCACCTACATCGGGTCGGCCGTCATTCTCGCGGTGCTCACGTTCCTCTTTGTCGACGACACGCTCGGCACCTGGGGTTTCATGGCGTTCCTGCTCGCGACCTTCTTCCTGGCCTCAGCAGGCGCGAGTGCCGCCTATCTGACCGTGTCGGAGATCTTCCCGATGGAGACGCGCGCGCTCGCAATCGCCTTCTTCTATGCCATCGGCACCGCCGTTGGCGGGATCACGGGCCCGTACCTGTTCGGGAAAATGATCGAGTCGGGCGAGGAAGGGCAGGTGGCGATCGCCTTCTACATCGGCGCAGCGATCATGGCGATCGGCGGGATCGTGGAGCTGTTCCTGGGTGTCAAGGCCGAGCAGGAGTCGCTCGAGGACATCGCCAAGCCGCTGACTGCGGAGGACGCAGAGGGTGATGGCGAGCCCGAGGCTGAGCGCCCGCGCGACGACGCGGCCGCACGCGAGCGCCGGCGCCGCTACCGCCTCGGACCAGGCCAGACCTCGTCCTCTCCGGGCATGTTCGTCTCCGCTCCGATCAAGGTCGAGTTGGAGCCCGAGGTTGCGGCCATCGAAAGTGTGCTCGCGGGTCGCGAACCGACAGAGCGGCGCGAGCTGGCGCGGCTCGTCGGCGCGCGCTTCTGGGGTCCCGGCCGTTTCCCGGCGGCCCTTCACGTGGCGGTCGAGTCCGGGCGCGCGCGCCGTGTCGCGCGCAACCGCTTCGGCCCGGCGACCTAGCTCGCCAGCGTCGCTATCGCCAGCGCGGCGATTCCCTCGCCACGCCCCACGAAGCCCATGCGCTCACCGCTCGTGAACTTCACGTTCACGGCGCCGGGCTCCACACCTATTGCGGCGGCCAGCCGCTCTCGCATGTCGTCGCGGAAGGGCGCCAGCTTCGGCTCCTCGCAGGCCACGGTGGCGTCCACGTTCGAGGGAGCCACGCCCGCCTCGTCCAGCATCGCGCTCACGGCCCGCAGCAGCTCGATCGAGTCGGCGTCGCGCCAGCGCTCGTCGGTGTCGGGGAAGTGCTGGCCGATGTCGCCCATGCCGGCGGCGCCGAGCAGCGCGTCGATCACCGCGTGGGTGAGCACGTCGGCGTCGGAGTGGCCCGCGAGGCCGGCCTCGGCGCCGGGGATCTCCACGCCCCCTAGCACCAGGCGGCGGCCCGGCTCGAGCCGGTGGGAGTCCCAGCCGATCCCGGTGCGGGTCATCCGAGCGGCTCCAGCCGCCGCGATCGCTGGTCGAACACAGCGACCTCGCTCACGCCGAGTTCGCCCAACCACTCCACCGCTCGCTCGTACTCATGGCCGAGCTGCTCAGGCGTGTGCGCGTCGCTCGACAGCGCCACGGGCCGCCCGGCGTCCAGGCACATCTCGAGGAACGGAGCGGCCGGGTAGATCTCGCCGGCCGGCTTGCGCAGGCCCGCCGTGGACACCTCGATCGCCACGTCGCTGTCCGCGATCCCGTCCATCGCCCGCTCGTAGTAGTGGCGCAGGTCACCGTCCGGCACCGGCACGCGGTTGCCGAACACCTTCACGAGATCGGGATGGGCCAGGATGTCGAACATGCCTGTGCGCGCGGCCTCGCCGAGCGTCTCGAAGTAGCGCGACCACACCTTCTCAGGATCGCCGCCGCGCCAGATGTCGAACGCCTCCCAGTCGGGCTCGCCGTGCACGTCCACGGCATCGTCGCCCATGAAGTGCACCGAGCCGACCACGTAGTCCCACGGCCGTCCGTCGAGCAGGTTCGCCACGCGGTCCTCGCGCCCGCGGAGGTAGTCCGCCTCGATGCCGAGCTTGAGTCCGTGCTCGCGGACGAAGTCGCAGTACGAGTCGAGGTCGTCCTGCGCCCAGTAGCGGTACCAGGGGTGCTCCCAGATATCGAGCGACTGCACGAAGCGGTGGATGTGCTCCGCCACTCCGAGCTCCTCGATCCCCCGCTCCGACGCGGCCTCCCGGTAGCGGTCGACGTTGTCGGCGGTGAAGTAGCGCTCCGCGGTTGTGCCCTCCTCGTCGGGGCGCAGGTGCACGTGGTAGTCAGTCAGCAAGGAGCGCCTCGACTATGCGCAGGTCCGACGCTCGCGTGACCTTGAGGTTCTCGGGGAACGCCTCCACGACCCTGATCACCCCACCCGCGTCCTCCACCAGTGCCGCGTCGTCGGTGGCAGCGGCGAGCGCCGCGGCGTCACGTTCGAGTGCCGCGCGCAGCACGTCGGCCTTGAAGACCTGCGGAGTCTGGATCGCCCAGAGCGCGGAACGATCGAGTGTGCGCACCACGCGGCCGTCCGACGCCGCTTCCTTCACGGTGTCGGTCATCGGCACCGCCGCGATCGCGCCGTCGATGCCCGGCTCGAGTGCGGCCAGGCAACGCTCGACGAGCTCGCGCGTGACGAGCGGGCGAGCGGCGTCGTGCACCACGACGACCTCCGCCTCGGGTGCCGCCTCAAGCGCATTGCGCACGGAGGCCGAGCGCGAGTCGCCGCCGCGTACCCGGTCGGGCCCTTCGTCGTAGCCCTCGGGCGCGGCTACGACCACCCGGTCGCAGACCGAGTCCAGCACCTCGACGCTCCAGTCGAGCAGCGGACGGCCGGCACAAACGACGAACGCCTTGGGCCGGTCGGCACCAAGGCGTTCGCCGCTGCCGCCGGCGGGAACGATCCCGACGACAGCCATATCTCCGTGGTCCTACGCCGTGGCCGGCGCGCCGTTGCGACTCTCGTGCGCCGCGGCGATCAGCTCCTCCAGATGCGACTCGGCCTCGTCCTCTTCCATGTCGAGCGCGTACATCAGCTCGGACGCGAGGATCTTCTTGGCGCGGGTGTACATCTGCTTCTCGCCCGTCGAGAGGCCCTTCTCCGTCTCGCGGATGGCGAGGTTGCGGACTACCTCCGCCAGCTCGAAGACATCACCGGTCTTGATCTTCTCTCGGTTGTGCTTGAAACGCCGATTCCAGTTCTTCGGCATCTGGCTCACGTCGTCGCGGAGGACCGCAAGAACCTTCTTGACGTCTTCCTCCCCGATCACGCGCCTCAGACCCGCCTTGTCGGCGTTGCAGCACGGGACCATGACCGTCATGTCGTTATGAAGGATCTTGATGGTCAGGTACTCGCGCTTCTCGCCAAGCACCTCCTTCATCTCCTTCTTGAGGACCTTGCCGGCCCCATGATGCGGATATACGACCTGGTCGCCGAGCTCGTAGACCGTGGGCTCACGGTCGATCTCGAGGTCCTCGATGAACTCGTCTTCCAACACTGCGTCGCTGATGATGTTCCCCTCCTGCGTTGTCACGGGCGCAATCCGGCGCGCCGTCTGGTTTCAGGTTTGCAGATACCGATCCACGAGGTTGATCTCCTGTAGGCGGCGAAGGCCCTCGCGGATGTCCTTCGCACGCAAGTCCCCGACCCCCTCGACCCCTTCCAACTCAGGGTCGGCGGCGGCCAGGATCTCGTCCAATCCGTTGAACTCGCTCACGATTGATCCCACCACCATCTTCGGCAGGCGCGGGATTCTCCCCAGTATGCGATAGCCGCGTGGCGCGGCGGGATGGTCGAGCGTGTTCAGCTTCCGGTCGTAGCCGAGCAGCTCGGCCAGGCGGCCGAAGTCGAGCAAATCCTGGTGTGGGAGCCGGGCCAGCGAGTCGAGAACCATTGCGAAGCCCTCCTCCGAGGACTCGACTATGTAGTCGCGCACGAGCGCGGATTTGTCGGCGGCCACGCCGACCATGGTCTCCTCGAGCTGCATCTCGATCAGGCGTCCCTCGGCGCCCAGCTCGACGATGTAGCGCTCGATCTCCACGGCCATACGGGTGACGAGCTCGGAGCGCTGGAGCACCGTGAGCACGTCGTGGAGCGTCACGCCGCCCTCGAACTCGAGTGCGGTGAGGCGGGTGGAGACCTGGTCGAGGCGGCTGCGGTACTTGTCGAGGGTGGCCAGCGCCTGGTTCGCCTTGGCGAGCACGACGGGGATGTCCTCGAGGATGTACTTCGCGCCGTCCAGGTAGAGCGAGACGACGCTGCGGCTCGCCGAGATGGCGATCACGAGCGCGTCGGTCTGCTTCGAGACGCGCTCGGCGGTGCGGTGCCGGGTGCCGGTCTCGAGCGAGAGGATCGTGGGATCCGGCATGAGCTGGACGTTCGCCCACACGATCTTGGTCCCGTTCGACGCCAGCAGGATCGCGCCGTCCATCTTGCCGAGCTGGTAGAGCATCGCGGGCGTGTAGTCCACTTCCAGCTTGACGCCACCCGACAGCAGGAAGCTGAGCTCTTCCGACTCCCCGATGCAGATCAGGGCGCCGGTACCGCCCTGGACGATGTTGTCGAGCCCCTCGCGTATTGCGGTGCCGGGGGCGACCATCTCAAGGGCTCGTACGAGCCTCGGTTCCTGCCGGGCTTCGAGCTCTGCGACGTCATCCCCGGCATACGGCATGAAGACCAATTCTACGTGACTAACAGCGGTTTCGCCGCATTTGGTTTGGTTTGCAGGCTTTTAGGCGGTTCGGGAGGCTTCAAACAGCCGCTCTGAGGGGTGCCCGAGCGGAAGCTCAACACGAAAGCGACCACATATGTCGTCGATGTGTTGAGCCCGCGATCAGGCGGCCTTGGCGGCGGCCTTTTCAGTGCTGGCGTTCAGCAGCGCCAGAGCCTGCCGCAACGTACCGACCCCGTCCCCCGGGTGGAGGACACGCGTGAGCCCGAACTTGCGCGCCTCGGCCGTGCGGCGATCGGCGTGCGCCACGTGCCGCAGCTCGCCGGTGAGGCCCAATTCTCCGAACGCGGCGAGCGGCTTGTCGGTGCCGATCGAGATGCCCTTCGAGGCGGACGCGAGTGCCAGCGCGATCGCGAGGTCGGCGCCCGGCTCGTCCACGCGCACGCCGCCGGCCACCGAGACGAAGACGTCGGCCGAGCCGAGCGAGAACCCGCCGTGGCGGGCGAGGACGGCGAGCACCAAGGCGAGCCGGTTGCGGTCCACCCCGTTCGCCACGCGCCGCGGCGGCACGATCTCGCTCGGCGCCACCAGCG
Source organism: uncultured Thermoleophilaceae bacterium (assembly GCA_963837445.1). Classification (GTDB taxonomy): domain Bacteria; phylum Actinomycetota; class Thermoleophilia; order Solirubrobacterales; family Thermoleophilaceae; genus JACVRW01. The sequence continues at coordinate 266,069 of CAWINK010000022.1, forward strand.
CCTGCACCTCCACGAGCAGCGGCCGTGAGCCCTCCATCGCGCAGAGCACCACCGAGCCGGGGGCGCGCGTGGCCTCGGTGACGAAGCGCGCCGAGGCGTCCTCCACCTCCACGAGCCCCTCCTCGTGCATCTCGAAGACGCCCACCTCGTTGGTGGAGCCGAAGCGGTTCTTGAGCGCCCGCAGGGTGCGGTAGGTGCGCTCGCGCTCGCCCTCGAACGACAGGACGCAGTCCACGAGGTGCTCGAGCACGCGCGGCCCGGCCAGCGAGCCCTCCTTGGTCACGTGGCCCACGAGCATCGTTGCGATGCCGCGCTCCTTCGCCAGCCGCATCAGCCGGCCGGCGACCTCCCGCACCTGAGAAACCGAACCGGGCGCGCCGGTGAGCGCGGGGTCGTAGAGCACCTGCACCGAGTCCACGACGCAGACCTCTGGGCGCTCGGCCTCCAACGTCGCGAGGACGGCATCCAAATCCGTGTCCGCCACGATCGGCACGCCGAGCGCGTGCGGCCCGAGCCGCTCGGCGCGCAGCTTCACCTGCGCAGCCGACTCCTCACCGGAGATGTAGAGCACCTTGCGGCCGGCGGCGGCGAGGTTGGCGAGGGCCGCGGTGGTGAGCGTGGACTTGCCGATCCCGGGGGCGCCGCCGATCAGGACGAGCGAGCCGGGCACGAGGCCGCCACCAAGGACACGGTCGAACTCGCCGATGCCGGTGTGGAGCCGCGCGACCTTCGGCGCCTGAACGTCCCCGAGCGCCACCGGAGTGAGCGCCCGGCCGGCGGCGCCCCTTGCCGGCGCGGCGCGGCCCGCCGGCGCGGACGCACGCTTCTCCTCGGTCATCGTGTTCCACTCGCCGCAGCCCGGACAGCGACCGTGCCACTTGGGGCTCTCGTGTCCGCAGGAGGAGCAGGCGAAGACTGTGGCTGAACGGGCCATTCCAGCGAGGCTAAGGCCGCGGGTGGACGAACTCGCCCCATCCGTCCGGCGCGCGCGATTCGATCACACGTTCGTGTTGAAGCTGGACCAGCCCCTTGCGCCCGCCGAGTTCGTGGCGCTCGACACCGAGACCAACGGGTACGGCGGCGACCTCTGCGAGATGACCGAGGTCGGTGCCGTCCTGGTCGGCGGCGGGGAGCTGCACGAGACCTACGACTCGCTGGTGCAGGTGGAGCGCCCGCTCTCGCGCGGGATCCAGCGCTTCACCGGGATCACCCAGGGGATGGTCGACGGCGCGCCGCCGCCGGAGGAGGTGCTGGGCGAGCTGGCCGACCTCCTGGAGGGCCGCGTGCTGATCGCGCACAACGCGCGCTTCGACGTTGGGGTGCTGCGCCAGGCGTTCGAGCGCGCCGGGCTCGACTGGCCCGCGCCGCCGGCGCTCTGCACCGTTCAGCTCGCGCGCCGCTTCGCCCCGCTCGCGCGCAAGCGCGGGCTCGCGCCGCTGGCCGGATCGCTCGGGATCGAGGTGGACGAGGTGCACCGCGCCCTGCCCGACGCCCTCACGTGCGCGCGCGTGTTCTGCGCGCTGTTCCCGAAGCTGTGCGCGAACGCGGTGACGCTGGGCGACGCGCTGGACCTGCTGCGCTCCCGTCGCCGGGCCCGCAAGACCGAGCCGAGCGAGGCGATCCCGCGCGACCAGCGGCCCGATCTGTCGACGCTGCCGGACGACCCCGGCGTCTACGTCTTCCGCGACGAGCGCGGGCGGCCGCTGTACGTGGGCAAGTCGGTGTCGCTGCGCTCGCGCGCGCGGGCGCACTTCTGCGCGCCCGCCGGCTGGACCGAGCGCGCCGAGATCGTGGACTACCGGCCGACGAACTCGGAGCTGGGCGCGCTCGTGCTCGAGAACCGCCTGATCAAGGAATGGAAGCCCACCGGCAACAAGGCGCTGAAGCGGACGGACCGCTACTGCTACCTGCGCTGCCGGCTCGACATCGCGTATCCCGTGCTGGAGGTGGCCGGGGAGCCGGCAGCGGGACACGCGGTGAACGTCGGCCCGCTCGGCAGCCGGGCGCTGGCCCGCGAGCTGGCCGACCAGCTCACCTCGCTCTACCGCCTCCGGCACTGCGGGCGCAAGCTGAAGGTCCGCGAGCACCCGTCGGCGTACGGGCAGATGGGCCGCTGCGTCTCGCCCTGCCTCGGCGACCTCGACCCGAACGCCTACCGGCGCCAGCTCGACAAGGCGCTCGGGCACTTCGAGGAGCCGGGTGCCGGCGAGGCGCTGATAGAGGAGCTGGACCGGCGGATGCACGAGGCATCGGCCGCGCAGCTCTTCGAGCGAGCGGCGGCGCTGCTGCGCCGCAAGGAACGGCTGGCGTGGGTGCTGGAGCGACTAGACGGAATGCTGCGCGCCACGCACAGCGCGCCGCAACTTGTGCTGGCGCAACACCCGGTGAAGGAGCGCTTCGACGCGTTCTGGCTCGTGCAGGGCCGGCTTGTGGACTGGGGCCCGCTCCCAGGGCCGTCCGAGCTCGCGGAGCGCACCGAGGCGGCGCTGTCCCGACCGCCCGGCCGCAGCGCGGTCCCGGCCAACGAGATCGACGAGATCCGCATCGTGGCGAGCTGGATCGCGGAGCACGAGCCGCCGACGCTCACGCTCGACCCCGCGCCCGACCACACCGCCCTGGTGCGCTTCGCCGGCAAGGCCGTGCCGGCGAAGGCCGCGTCGGCGCTCGGCGCCGCCTAGAAGCCCCAGAGTGGGTTGGGCTCCCGCGGTACGTCCTGGCTCGGGTCCGGGCGCGGTGACTGGTCCTGACCGGTGCGCAGCTCGTCGCGCTTCAGCGCACGGCCGGCGCGGGGCACTCGCACCACGACCCAGTCCCCCGACTTCTCCTCTCGAGGCAGCCAGGTAGTCGTCGCGCGCTCAGGATGCTCGCGTGCGAGCCGCGCGCTCTCCGCCACAGCTTCTGCTCGGGTCATGTACAGAGACTACGCCTGGTCCGCCTCTCGGACCGCCCTTTCGGCGGCCTCGAAGCCGATCTTCGAGTGCGTCTTGTCGCAGAACGGCTTCGTCGTGGACGCACCGCAGCGGCAGAGAGCTACCGACTCGCCCTCCGGGAGTGCGTACTCGTTGCCGTCCGCATCGGTCAGGGTCACCGGACCCGTCACCTTGTAGGGCCCGTTGTGGCGGACCTTTATTACCACCTCGCTCATGCCTCCTATTCTCGCTTGGAGTGCAACGCGTGGCGCGACTCGACCATCCAGAGGTGCACGAGATCGTGCCCTCCCACCACTGCGTGGTGCGCTTCAGGCAGCGCCGGCCCGTGCGCGAGCGCGGCACGGACGTGGTGGCCGAGGCGCTCGTCGCCGCGCTTCAGGACGCCGACGTGAGCCGCTGGCCACCCGGCTGGGCGGTGAGCGACCGCCACACCGACCTGTGGGCTGTCAACGGCTCGCTTGCGTTCCCGCTCGAGCGCTCGGACCGGCCGGGCCGCTACGTCGCGACCACCTGCCTGTCGCGCTAGTCGGGATCGCGGCCCAGCGCCTCAGGCGTGAGAAGGACGAACAGGCCGCAGATCACGAAGGCCACCAGCAGCAACACCCCCGCCAGGATCGTGAGGGTGCCATCGAAAGGAACCAGCAGGCCCGCACCAAGCACGAAGCACGCCGCGGTCACGATCTCCAGGCGAGTCACGGGCGTGGCTCCTCCTCATAGGCAAGCCGCCCGCTGAGCGCCAGCCGGAAGAGCCACGCTAGAGCAGGGATCAGCAGGGCCATCCCGAGAGTGGCGGCGATCAGCAGTGCGGTCAGGGTCGCGTCCGGCGCCGCCGCCTCCCTCACGGTGAGGTCAGGCGGCAACAGGTACGGCTCCTGCGCGAATGCCCACCCGGCAACGATCGCGGCCACCGCGACAGCCGCGGAGTAACGCGCGATCTCGAAGCGCTCGCGCCACTCGAGCGCGAGGGTCGCGACCCCCGCCACGGCGGAGCCGATCACACAGGCCAGCCCGGCGCCGGAGGTGAGGCCGTCGTAGAGGTCGGGTGCGTCCGAGTTCACCACGGCGAGTCCCGCGATCGCGAGCGCGCCGGCCGCGAGCCCGGACCCGAGCGCCCGCTTGCGGAACGCGCGGACCAGCTCCGGCCGCCCGGCTCGGCGCGAGTCAGCGCCGAGGAAGACGGCCGCCAGATGCGTCCCAGTCACAACGGCCAGCAAGCCGACAAGGATTGGAAGCGTCCCCGTCCAGCTTCCCCACTCGTCTCCGGCCGCATTGCCGAGCGGAACCTCGCCCACCGCGATGGCGCCGGCCGAGGCGCCGAGGAAGAACGGGACGAGCACGGAGGACAGCGCAAACGTGGCCCCGAGCGCGCGGGCCTCGGCGATCGTCGCCGCCTCGCCCTTCAAGGCGAACGCGCCGCCGCGCAACACGATCCCGAGCGCGGCGAGAAACAGTGGGATCGCGAGCGTCGAGCTGATCGAGCCGAAGGCCTCCGGGAAGGCCGTCCACAGCACGACGAGCACGAAGATGAGCCAGACGTGGTTCGCCTCCCAGACGGGCGACATCGCTCGCTTGATCATCGCCCGCACGGGAGCGCCGCGCTCGGCCCCGCCGGCGGTCAGGTCCCAGAAGCCCGCCCCGAAGTCGGCGCCGCCGAGGACGACATACGCTGTCACTCCAACCAGCATCAGCGTGGCCGCAAGGTCCGCGAGCATCAGGCCTCGACCTCGAACGGCGTGCGAGCGAGTCGTCGCAGCATGACGTAGGCGATCGCCGCCAGTGCGACGTAGACCAACCCGAGCGCCGCAAACCCGACAGGGATTCCGCTCGCGCCCGTCACAGCGTCCTCCGTCCTCATCACCTCGTAGACCACCCACGGCTGGCGCCCCACCTCCGTGGTGATCCAACCCGCGATCAGCGCGACCACCGACAGCGGTCCGGCGGCCACAAGCGCTCGATGGAACCAGAGCGTGCGTGGCAGGCGCCTCCGCCGCCACCAGCTCCAGATGAACCAGAAGCCCAGCGCCGCGAGGCCGCTCCCGATCGCGACCATCGTGCGGAACGAGAACTTCACGATCCCCGAGGGCGGCCGGTCCTCCTCCGGCACGGTGTCGAGGCCCTTCACCCTGGCGTTGGGGTCGTGGTAGGCAAGCAGCGACAGCGCCTTCGGAATCTCGATTCCGCCCACAAGATCGAAGGGAGCGCCCTTCGTGGTCTCCTTCAGGCCCTCGAGCGCGGCGAGCTTGATCGGCTGGCGCTCCGCGACGGTTCTGGCCGACCAGTCGCCGACGAGCACCTGGACGGGCGCGACGAGTGCAGCGAAGGTCAGCGCCACCACGAGCCCGGTCAGGTGACGCCGGTCGCGGCGCCCGCGCAGCCAGGCGTAGCCGTAGACCGAAGCGACCATGAAGCCGGCGACGATGAAGCCTGCCAGGTACATGTGCGTGAGTTCGTGCCAGAGGTTCTTGTTGAAGAGCGCCGTCAGCGGCTCGACGTCTGTGACCTCCCCGTTCCGGATCGAGAACCCGGTCGGCTGGTTCATCCAACCGTTGACGGAGATCACCATGAACGAGCCGATGAACCCGGCGAGGATCACGGGGAAGCCGACCGCGAGGTGAACCCTCGGCGACAGGCGGTCCCATCCGTACACGTAGATTGCGATGAAGACCGCCTCCATGAAGAAGGAGAAGCCCTCGATCCCGAAGGCGAGCCCGAAGACGTCGCCGAAGGTGGCCATGAACTCCGGCCACAGGAGGCCCATCTCGAACGACAGGATCGTGCCGGTCACGACGCCGATCGCGAACAGGATCAGCATGGCCTTGGACCAGCGCTTGGCGAGCGCCTTGTAGAGCGGATCGCCGGTGCGGAGCCACAGGCCCTCGAGGAACACCACCATCGCTGGGAAAGCGATGCCGAAACAGACCAGCGGGATGTGGACGGCGAAGGACATCGCCTGCATCTCCCGCGCTTGGAGCAGGTACTCCTGGTTGCCCGGGCCGCCAAGTGCTCCGTCAATCACGCGCGTATTCTGACTCTGACGCCTCGGACAAATAGGTACACTCGACGGTGTGAGTGCGGTAGCCGGTGTCGTGCTGGCCGGGGGCCGCTCCACTCGCATGGGCCGGCCCAAGGCAAGCCTCGAATGGCACGGCTCCACGCTGCTCCATCGCGTGACCGGGATCGTCTCGCGCGCGGTCGACGGGCCGGTCGTGGTCGTGCGCGCGCCCGACCAGGAGCTGCCCGACCTGCCGGTGCATGTGCGCGTGGTCGAGGACGCCGCGGAGGGACGCGGGCCGCTCCAGGGCCTGGCGGCCGGTCTTGCGGCCGTGGCGGCTGAGGCCGAGCTGGCGTACGTGTCGTCGACCGACGTGCCGCTGCTCCACCCCGCCTTCGTTCGTGCGGTGCTCACCGCCGCGGCGCGAGAAGATGTGGACGTGGCCCTTCCGATCGTCCACGGCTACCCTCACCCGCTTGCCGCGGCATACCGGACATCGCTGCTTGCCGCCGTCGAGGAGCTGATCGAACAGGACCGCATGCGACCGGCGTTCCTGTTCGAGCGCAGCCGCGTGTGCGAGCTGAGCGAGGAGGACCTGCTCCGCGACCGCGACCTTGCCGACGCCGACCCCGAGCTGCTCTCGGTGCTGAACGTGAACGAGCCGTCGGACTACGAGCGGGCGCGGGCGCGCGCGGCGCCCAGCGTGACCGTGCGCCGCTTCGGCACGCTGGCCGCGGGCCTCGGGCGCGAGCCGCTGGCCGTGCGGGCGGCCACGCTCGAGGCGGCGGCCGCGGCCGCGGGGCTGGCGCTCGACCGGAACGTCGTGGCTGCGCTCAACGGCGACCAGATCGGCCGCGACCCCGAGCTGCCGCTCGCGGCGGGCGACGCGGTGGCCTTCCTCTCCGCGGACGCGGGGAGCTGAGCGATGCCCGTCCCCGAACGCGCGCGCCTGGTCCGCGTCGAGCTCGAGGGAGAGCTGTCGGGACCAGAGGGCTGCCTGCTGGTGCGCGGCGACGAGCACCCGTTCGGGCTCGCCGGCGACTGGGCCGGCGGCGGAGCGCTCGTGGGCTCGGAGCCGCTCGTCGTGGCGGGCGCCCACGAGGACCCGTTCGAGCTGCTCGACCGGCAGCCGGTCGTGGACGGGGCCGGCGAAGCGGAGGGCGCCGTGGGAGGCGGCTGGTTCGGCTTCCTCGGCTACAACCTCGGCGCGCGGCTCGAGCGCGTGCCGCCGCCCCCGCCGCGGCGCGTGCCGCTCCCCGAGTTCGCGCTCGCCTTCTACGACCACCTGCTTCGCCTCGACGACGACGGCCGCTGGTGGTTCGAGGCGCTCTGGACCGACGAGCGCGACGCTCAGCTGCGCGCCCGGCTCGAGCTGCTGCGCACGCGGCTCGCCGAGGGAGTGCGCGAGCGACCCGTGTGGGTGGGCAGCTTCCAGCCGGCGCCGCCGGGCGGCGCGGGTCACATGACCGCCATCGAGGAGTGCCGCGAGCGCATCGCCGCGGGCGAGATCTTCCAGGCGAACCTGTGCCTGCGGCTCGAGGCAGAGTGGAAGGGCGACCCGCTCGACCTGTTCGCGCGCACCGCGGGCACGCTCGAGCCACGCCACGCCGGGGTCGTGGCCGGCCCGTGGGGCGCGGTGTGCAGCCTCTCCCCGGAGCTGTTCCTTCGCCGCCGGGGGCGCGAGGTCGTGAGCGAGCCGATCAAGGGCACGGCGCCCCGGGTGCTCGCCGCCGGCTCGGAGGCCGGGCGCACCGAGGACGCCCGCGCCGCGCTCGCCGCCTCCGTCAAGGACCACGCCGAGAACGTGATGATCGTGGACCTGATGCGCAACGACCTCGGGCGCGTGTGCGAGTACGGCTCGATCCGGGTGCCGGGGCTCACCGAGCCGCGGCCCGCGCCGGGGGTCTGGCACCTGGTCTCGACCGTCACGGGCACGCTCCGCCAGGACGCCGGCGACTCCGATCTGCTGCGCGCCAGCTTCCCGCCGGGCTCGGTGACCGGCGCGCCGAAGATCCAGGCGATGCGCGTGATCGCGGAGCTCGAATCCGGTGGCCGCGAGGCCTACACCGGGGCGCTTGGATACGCGAGCCCAGTGGCCGGGCTCGAGCTGAACGTGACCATCCGGACGCTCGAGATCCGTGGCGAGCGCATCTGGATGGGCGCGGGCGGCGGGATCGTGACCGACTCCGTGGCCGAGCGCGAGCTCGAGGAGTGCTTCGTGAAGGCGCGTCCGGTGATCGCGGCCGCGGGCGCCCAACTGGTGGAGGAGCCGCGCGTGAGCCGCGTGCCGCCGATTCCGGCGCTGGCCGGCGGAGCCGACCGGCCCGACCCGACTCTCGGCGTGTTCGAGACCCTGCTGGTGCGGCGCGGCTCGCCGGTCGACGCCCGCGCACACCTGGCCCGGCTCGAGCGAAGCGTGAGCGCCCTCTACGGGCAGGAGCTGCCGGACGATCTGCACGCGCGTGTGGTGGCCGCCGCCGCGTCCTCGCCGCTGCAGCGCCTCCGCGTGAGCGCTCTGCCAGCGGGGCAGATCGAGATCGAGGCCGAGCCGCTCGCCGCCGAGCCGCCGCCAGACCCGGTCACGCTCGCGCCGGCCGTCCTCCCCGGCGGTCTCGGCGCTCATAAGTGGCTGGATCGCCGCCTGCTCGACGAGCTCGCGCACCGGCTCGACGCCGTGCCACTGCTGCTCGACCTCGACGGCGACGTGCTCGAGGCGGCGTACGCCAACCTGTTCATCGTCGAGGGCACGCACCTCATCACCCCGCCGCTCGACGGCCGCCAGCTTCCCGGCACCGTCCGGGCACGCGTGCTGGCGCTCCATCCCGCGCGCGAGGAGCGACTGTCGCTCGAGCGCGTGGCCGCCGCCGACGAGCTGCTGCTTGCCTCGTCGGTCCGCGGCATCCACCCGGCCCGGCTCTCCGACGGCCCCGACCCGCACTTCCAGCTCGGCGCGCGCCTGCGGGCGGCGCTCCGCGAGGACAGCCTCGGCACCGAAATGGGCCGCCAAATCCGCTGACCCTGGGGAACCAAGGCCATGGCCGCAGCGTAGTCCTGGCGAATGCCCACCTTCGCAACAGCTGCTGTGCCAGGCGCTGCGCTCACCGCAGCGATCGCGGCCGTGCTCGCCTCTTGCGGCCAGACGGGAGCAGTCCAACAGGCGCCACCGGGCCAGCCGCAGTGCGCCGTGACGATCGCCAACGGCAGCACGCCCCCGGGCGAGAGACCGAGCCCGGACCGCCACGGCAACGGCAGGCTCTGGACCTCCCTCAACCGAGACGGGAAATTCGCGGTCGCACCTGAGTCGGCGCCGGAATATCTGGGCCCCCACGGCGAGATCGCGGTGGACGGCGGGCTTCGGCCAGACGGCTCGGTGGGGATCAAGGCCCCCTGGTGGCGGGGACCCGGCGTCGCCGGCCGAATCAGGCTTCGAGCCCGGCGGCTCGACGCTCCTGCTCCACGGGTCGACTACACGGTCGAGCCCCTCGGCTACGGACTGACCGGCTTCCAGGCAATGGGACTCACACTGCCCTCGACCGGGTGCTGGAAGATCACCGGCAGCGCGGCGAAGGCGAGCCTCACGTTCGTGGCGCTCGTGGAGCGCGCCCCCCAACCCTCCGAAAAGGGTCAGACCCCTCCTTGAGGGTTTGTTACGGGAGAGTGACGTGGGGCGCAATTGTCCGCCCGGTCGTCACCTCGTCGAGGTTTCCGTTGCGTTACAACGGAAAGTGCGACCGAGTCAGCCGGTGGCCGATGCTCGGGCCGTGGCTGCCCGTAGTTCGGCCTCGCGTGCGCGCTCGAGTACCGGCCCCCCGCCCAGGTTGATCTCCACCAGCCGACACGCGGCCGACGCCGCGGCCTCCGCGAGCACCACGCCGGTCAGGGCGTCGCCGCGAACGGCTGCCGATGCCGAGGCCGCCACCTCGGCCCCGAGCTCCGCCACCTCCGCCGCGGTCTCCGCGATCTGGCTCGGGGGCTCGCTCGCCGCAGCGAGGGCGAGCGAGCGCTCCTCTTCATCCCGCGCCTCCAGCACCGGCGCATAGGAGCTCAGCTCTTCCTGAGCCAACTTCAACGCCCGCGCGCGAAGCGCGCGCGCGTGGTCGGCCGCGCGGGAAGGAGGGGCGCCACTCGCAGGGGCGCCACTCGCAGGGGCGCCACTCGCAGGGGCGCCACTCGCAGGGGCGCCACTCGCGGGCGAGGCCAGCCCGGCCGACATCTCGACCAAGGCCGCTGCGAGGGCCGCTGCCACGCCGGCTGAGCTCCCACCCCCGGGCGCAGGCGTGACATCCGCCACCGACGCGAGAAACGCCTCCAGCGTCTGCTTGCTGAGCTCCTCCATGCGCGGGTACCGTACCTGCGTGGCCACGACCATCCCGCACCGCACGACCTTCGACGACGTGACCCCGGAGCAGGTCGAGAGCTTCAGGCGAGACGGCTTCCTGATCGTCGAGGAGGGCCTCGTGTCCATGCCCGCCGTCGAGCTCCTCCGAGAGCGCTTCGCCGCCCTCTTCGACGGCGACTACGCCACCGGCATCGCCCCCGACGAGGTGAACTGGAGGCGTGGGCGCGACCCGGAGGACGTGACCCGGCAGATCTGCAACGGCTGGCGCGCCGACGAGGTGATCGCGGCCCAGGTGCTGAGCGAGAGGACCGGTCGCATCGCGGCCCGGCTCGGCGGCTACCGCGGCACGCGCATGCTTCAGGACAACTGCCTCTGGAAGCCGCCCGGCACGAAGTCGCTCGGCATGCACCAGGACGGCTCCTACGCCGACTACCTCAGCCCGCCGGAGATGATCACCTGCTGGGTGGCGCTCGACGAGACGTTCGCCCAGGGCGGCACGATCGAGTACGTCCGCGGGTCGCACCTGTGGCCGAAGACCCCGCCCGACCGCGGCAGCTTCCACGCGCCCGACAACTGGCTGGCGCCGCTCGACGGCGCCACCCCCGACGGCGTGGAGCCCGAGCGCGTGCCCGTGGTGGTGAAGCCCGGCGGCTGCGCCTTCCACCACTCGCTCACCTTCCACGGCAGCGGCCCGAACGAGTCGACCGTGGAGCGGCGCGCCCTTGTCTCGCACCTGATCCCGGTCGAGACCCGCTTCCACCCCACCAACACCGACCTCGTCTACTCCCGCTACCGCCGCCGCGGCGACCTCTCGCTCGACGAGTCGTTCTTCCCCGTGCTCTGGGACGAGAACGGCGGGCGATCCAGCTGGTTGGAAGGTTTGCCCGCGCTCCCTTGACATGTGACCATTCGGTCACCTATTATCAACGGCGATGGACGAGGTTTTCAAGGCACTCGCAGACCCGACGCGCCGCAGCCTGCTCGACGAGCTCTTCGACGAGGACGGGCAGACACTGAGCGCGCTCGAGAAGCGCCTGCCGATGACGCGCTACGGCGTGATGAAGCACCTGCGAGTGCTCGAGGAGGCGCACCTAGTGACCACCAAGAGGCGCGGGCGCGAGAAGCACCACTTCCTGAACCCCGTCCCGATCCGGCTCGTCCACGACAGGTGGGTGAGCAAGTACGCGGAGCCCTGGGCGGCCACGCTCAGCGGCCTTAAGCATCGACTGGAGGACAGAACGATGGAGAAGGTGTTCGAGATCTACATCAAGACGACCCCGGAGCGCCTCTGGGAGGCGATCACCGACAGCGAGATGAGGGCGAAGTACACCTTCGGGGTGGGCATCCGCTCGGACTGGACGGCCGGGTCCGGCTACGAAGCCGTGCACGCGGGAGCCGGCATCCGGATCTCCGAGGGCGAGAATCTCGAGGTCGATCCGCCGCGCCGGCTCGTCCAGAGCTTCAATGCCCTGTGGAGCGACGACGTGCAGAGCGAGGGAACCTCGAGAGTCACGTGGGACATCGAGCCGGTCGGTGACTCATGCCGGTTGACCGTGACCCACGACGAGCTGCGCGAGGGTGCCAACGATGAGATCTACGGCGGCTGGCCGATGATCCTCTCCGGCTTGAAGACCCTGCTCGAGACCGGAGAGCTCCTGACCACGCCGGGCTCACTGCGCTACTCGGAGGCAACCGCATGAGCGTCGAGACGAAGCTCGTGACCGGCGTGGACTTCGTATGCGTGCCCACCCAGGACATCGCCGCGGCGATGGACTTCTACGAGAACGTGCTCGGCCTCGCGCCGTCCAAGCGCTGGCAGCGCGGTGACGAGGAGCCGATGGGCGCCGAGTTCGAGCCGGGCACCGTGACGATCGCCCTGCTCAACGTCGGCAAGCTCGGCATCGAGTTCCAGAAGAACAACGCGCCGATCGCGTTCCAGGTAGATGACGTGGAGGCCGCGCGTGCTGAGCTCGAGTCGCGCGGCGTCACGTTCGAGGCTGACACGCTCGACAGCGGCGTCTGCCACATGGCCTACTTCTCGGACCCCGACGGCAACGCGCTGATGCTGCACAACCGCTACGCCCCCTCGGGCGCGCAGCCGGAGGGCCACGTGTAGGCGGCGTTCGCGCTAGGAGGCTGCGGCCTCGGGGGCGGCCGCGAGCGGCGCCGGCTCCGGGGCGGCCTCCACCGGGTCGCGCGCCTCGATCTGCTCGAGCTTGGCGAGCAGGTTCTCCGCCATCCGGATCGAGGCGGCGTCGATCAGCCGGCCGTCGAGCGAGACGGCGCCCTTCCCGTCCGCCGCGGCCTCGCTCATCGCCTCGATGATGCGCCGCGTGCTCTCCACGAGCCGCGGGGCCGGCGTGTAGACCTCGTTCGCGAGCGGCACCTGCGAGGGGTGGATCGCCCACTTGCCCTCGTACCCGAGCACCGCCGAGCGGCGCGCGGCCGCGATGTAGCCCTCGGGGTCGGTGAAGTCGCCGTAGGGGCCGTCGATCGGCCGCAGGCCGTATGCCCGGCAGGTCACCGCGATCCGCGCGAGCGGGTAGTGCCACTGGTCGCCCCAGTGGCGGTCGCGCTCATCCGAGCCGTTCGGGTCGGTGAGCACCGAGTAGTTCTCGTCAACGCCGCCGATCGACGCCGTGTGGCTCTGGATCGAGGCCGCGTAGTCGGCCACGCCGAAGATCATGGCCTCCATCCGGTCCGGGCACGCCTGCGCGACCTCGTCCACGTTGACCATCCCGATCGCGGTCTCGATGAGCACGGTCAGGCCGATCCTGCGCTCGAAGCCCATCGCCTCCTCGATCTGCGTGAGGAGGGTGGCCACCAGGTGCACGTCGCCGGCGCCGCTCACCTTGGGGATCACGATCGCGTCCACATGCTCGCCCGCCTGCTCCACCACGTCGACGATGTCGCGGTAGCACCAGTGGGTGTCGAGGCCGTTGATGCGCACGGACACCGAGCAGCGCGACCAGTCCTGCTCGCGCAGCGCGTCCACGAGGTTGATGCGGGCCTGGTCCTTGTCGTCGGGCGCCACGGCGTCCTCGAGGTCGAGCATCACCACGTCGGCCCCGAGCGAGGGCGCCTTCTCGAGCATGCGTACGTTGCTGCCCGGCACTGCCAGCTCGCTGCGGTGGAGTCGGGTCTTCGTGGGCGTCATGCCCGCCAGTAGAACCGCGGGCCTCGTTCTCGGCAAGCTCGATTAGAGGAATTTGTCTATGTGTTACGCAAAACTCTTAGCTTGCAGTCACGGTCGCGCTGCGGCACTCTGGGGGGATGGACGACGCCCTCCCGAAGCTTCGCCCGCCCGAGCGGCTGCTGTGCGGTCCCGGTCCCACGAACGTGGACCCAGCGGTGCTCGAAGCGATGAGCCGGCCGATGCTCGGGCACCTCGACCCGGAGATGCACGAGATCCTCCTCGACGTCGTGGAGCTGCTGCGGCTCGTGTACTGCATGCCGGACGGCCTCGTGCTGCCACTCCACTGCACCGGCACGGCCGGCATGGAGGCCGGCATCGTGAACCTCGTCGAGCCGGGCGACACGGTGATCGTGGCGCAGTGCGGCTACTTCGGGCACCGGATCGCTGAGATCGCGCGGCGGCATGGGGCGCGCGTCGTGACCGTGCGCGCCGACTGGGGTGAGTGCGTCTCGAACCACGCGCTGATGGATGCGCTCGACCACGAGCGCAGGGCTCGGATGGTTGCGGTTGTGCACGCCGAGACCTCCACCGGCGTGGAGCACCCGCTGGCGGAGCTCGGCGCCCTGCTCCGGGACCGCGACACGCTCCTGATGGCCGACTGCGTCACCTCGCTGGCCGGCGTGCCGCTCCAGGTGGGCGAGTGGGGCGTGGACTTCGCCTACTCGTGCACGCAGAAGTGCCTGGCCGCGCCGCCCGGGATGTCGCCGCTGGCCGTCTCGGAGCGGGCGCTGGACCGGCTGCGCTCGCGCCGCACGCCGGTGCCGTTCAGCTTCGACCTGCTGATGCTCGCCCGCTATTGGGTGCAGCGCCCGGCCACCTACCACCACACGGCGCCGATCCTCGGGATCTACGCGCTGCACGAGGCGCTCTGCGGCGTGCTGCGCGAGGGCCTCGAGGCGCGCTGGCTGCGGCACGCCGAGGCGGCGACGCACCTCCAGGGCTCACTGGAGGCCCGTGGGTTGGAGCTGCTCGCGGACCCGGAGCACCGGCTCGCGCCCCTGACCGCCGTGCGCGTGCCCGAGGGCGTGGACGGCAAGGCCGTGCAGGGCCGCATGCTGCGCGACCACGGCATCGAGATCGGCGGCGGGCTCGGACCGGACGCGCCCGCCATGTGGCGCATCGGGCTGATGGGACAGAACGCGACGGTGGAGACAGCCGATCGGGTGCTGGCTGCCCTGGATGCAGTTTTGGCCGAGGAACCGGCGGCGGTGGCTGCCGCCAGCTGACTCCTAGCTCAACGGCCGCGCAGCTTGTACGAGAGGCTCTGCGGGAACGTGCCGGTGACCTTGGCGCGCAGCCCGGCGGTGCGTCGGGGGCTGACGAGCGCCGAGCGCTTCGAATTGAGGAGGAGCTCGACGATCCCGCTCCCCGCGGGCAGGCCGCCTACGACCACCTGGCTGCCGCGCATGGCTACCGACGGAGCCCCGACCCCGCCGACAACCAGCGGCGTTGCAGGCTTGGCGCCAAGGGCGAGACTCCAGACGCGCGACCCGCCGTTCGCCGAAACCGCCCGGAGGGTTCCGACCTTGAGGCCGGCCTTGCCCTTGGGCAGCATCTTGCTCGGCACAGTGAAGGTCGTCCCGGCGATGGCGTCGCGCGCGTCGACGCGCAGCTTGAGCTGGGAGCCGCCGGACGTCCGCTTCTGGTAGGCGCGGAAGACCGTCTTGCAGGGGAACGTCTGCATGCCCAGCTTGACCGTGCCCGGGCGGCCGCTCGTGGGCTTCAGCTTGAGTGTGAGGGCGTGGCGGCCGACACGCGCCAGCGCAGACGGCGTGATTGCCATGGGGAACGGCTGCCGGCGCGAACCGCGCATCGCGCGCCCGTCAAGCGAATAGCCAACTGAACGCAGTCGACCCTTGCCGGCCCGCGGGCCGGTCACGCCGACGATGATCGGATCGTCTGCCATCACGATGGCGCTGGCCTGAATGCGCACGGTCACAGGGCCGATGCCGCGGACATTCAGTCGCTTGGTCCGCAGTCCGGCGCCCAGCCGCTGGCACGAGCGCTCTCCCACGAGGCTGCCGGGCAGCGCGCTCAGGTCCGCGGCCGGCGGGGAGTCCGAGGGGGTGGGGCCTGGCGCAGGGTTGCTGGGGGGCTCCGCTGGTGGGTCGGGCTCCGGCACAACCGTGTTGACCGTGAAGTTGCGTGACGCGGGCGTCGGGTCGACGTTGCCCGCCGGGTCGATCGTCCGGACCTCGAAGGTGTGTGGCCCGTCACCGAGCGCGGCGGTCGTGTGGCCTGAGGTGCAGGAACCCCAGGCGCCGCCGTCAACGCGGCACTCGAAGCTCGAGCCCGGCTGGCTGGAGGAGAACGCGAATGTGGGCGTGGCGTCGCTGGTCTGGCCAGACGGGCCACTGTCGATCGTCGTCTGCGGAGCGGCCGTGTCGACCGTGAAACCGCGCGACGCCGGAGTCGAATCGACATTCCCGATCGGATCCGTCGCACGGACCTCGAACGTGTGGGCGCCGTCGGCCAGCGACGCGGTCGTATGAGCCGAGCTGCAGGAGGCCCACGCGCCGCCATCAACCCGGCACTGGAACGTCGAGCCCCCCTGGTCAGCCGAGAACGCGAATGTCGGCGTGGTATCGCTGGTCGGGCCAGACGGGCCGCTGTCGATAGTCGTCTGCGGAGCGGCCGTGTCGACCGTGAAGCTGCGCGACGCGGGCGTCTGATCGACATTCCCGGCCGGATCGGTCGCCCGCACCTCCAACGTGTGGGCGCCATCCGCGAGCGACGCGGCCGTGTGGGCCGAGCTGCAGGAGGCCCACGCGCCGGCGTCGATCCGGCACTCGAACGTCGAGCCACCCTGGCTGGACGAGAACGTGAATGTCGGCGTCGCGTCGCTCATCAGGCCAGACGGGCCGCTGTCAATCGTCGTCTGCGGAGCGGCCGTGTCGACCGTGAAGCTGCGCGACGCCGGCGTCGAATCGACGTTCCCCGCCGGATCCGTCGCGCGGACCTGGAAGGTGTGGGCACCGTCGGCCAGCGAGGCGGTGGTCTCGGGCGTAGAGCACGAGCCCCACGCGCCGCTGTCCACGCGGCACTCGAACGTCGAGCCCGCCTGGCTGGACGAGAACGCGAAGGTCGGCGTGGCGTCGCTGGTCGGGCCCGACGGGCCGCTGTCGATAGTCGTCTGCGGCGCCGCGGTGTCGACCGTGAAGCTGCGCGACGCGGGCGTCGGATCGACGTTGCCCACCGAGTCGGTCGCCCGCACCTCGAAGGTGTGGGCGCCGTCCGTCAGTGACGCGGTGGTCTCGGGCGTGGAACACGAACTCCATGCGTTGCCGTCGACGCGGCACTCGAACGTGGTGCCGAGCTCGTCGGAGGAGAAGCCGAACGTGGGGGTCGGGTCGTTCGTGGCACCGGACGGACCCGAGTCGATCGTGGTATCGGGCGGGCTGGTCTTGACTGTGAAGGCCCGCTGGGCTGGGGAAGCGTCGGTGTTTCCGGCCGCGTCGGTGGCGCGCACCTGGAAGGTGTGTGGCCCATCAGCGAGCGACGCGGTCGAGTGGGGTGAGGTGCAGGAAGCCCAGGCGCCGTCGTCCGTTCGGCACTCGAACGTCGAGCCGGCCTGGTTCGACGAGAAGCTGAACGTGGGCGTTGGGTCGTTCATCGGGCCAGACGGGCCGCTGTCGATCGTGGTGTCGGGCGCGACCGTGTCCACTGTGAACGCCCTCGACGCCGGAGTCGGATCGACATTCCCCGCCGGATCCGTCGCGCGGACCTCGAAGGTATGGGCGCCGTCCGCGAGCGACGCCGTGGTCTCGGGCGTCGAGCACGAACCCCACGCGCCAGCGTCAACCCGGCACTCGAAGCTCGAGCCCGCCTGGCTGGAGGAGAACGCGAACGTGGGCGTGATGTCGTTCGTCGGGCCAGACGGGCCGCTGTCGATCGTCGTCTGCGGCGCGGCCGTGTCGACCGTGAAGCTGCGCGACGCCGGAGTCGCGTCCACGTTGCCGGCCGGATCGGTCGCCCGCACCTCGAAGGTATGGGCGCCGTCCGCCAGCGACGCGGTCGTATGAGCCGAGCTGCAGGAGGCCCACGCGCCAGCGTCGACCCGGCACTGGAACGTCGAGCCCGCCTGGCTGGACGAGAACGCGAACGTCGGCGTCGCATCGCCCGTGAGACCCAACGGGCCGCTGTCGATCGTGGTGTCCGGAGCAGCGGTGTCGACCGTGAAGCCACGCGACGCCGGCGTAGCGTCGACGTTCCCGGCCGGATCCGTGGCGCGCACCTCGAAAGTGTGCGGCCCGTCAGCGAGCGCGGCGGTCGTGTGGGCTGAGGTGCAGGAGACCCACGCGCCGCCGTCAATCCGGCACTCGAACGTTGAGCCCGCCTGGCTGGACGAGAACTCGAACGTCGGCGTGACATCGCTGGTCGGGCCAGACGGGCCACTGTCGATAGTCGCCTGCGGCGCCGCCGTGTCGACCGTGAAGCTGCGCGACGCCGGAGTCGGATCGACATTTCCGACCGGATCCGTGGCGCGCACTTCGAAGCTGTGGGCGCCGTCTGTCAGCGACGCGGTGGTCTCGGGCGTCGAGCACGAACCCCACACGCCGCCATCGACGCGGCACTCGAACGTCGAGCCCGCCTGGCTGGACGAGAAGGTGAAGGTCGGCGTCGCGTCGTTCGTCGGGTCAGACGGGCCGCTGTCGATAGTCGTCTCCGGAGCGGCGGTGTCGACGGTGAAGCTGCGCGACGCGGGCGTCGGATCGACGTTCCCGGCCGAATCCGTGGCTTGCACCTCGATGGTGTGGTCGCCGTCTGCCAGCGACGCGGTGGTCTCAGGCGTCGAGCACGAACCCCATGCGCCAGCGTCAACACGGCACTCGAAAGTCGAGCCCGCCTCGTCAGCCGAAAACGCGAACGTCGGCGTCGCATCGCTCGTCAGGCCAGACGGGCCGCCGTCAATCGTGGTGTCGGGCGCCGCCGTGTCGACGACGAACGCCCGCGACGCCGAGGTCGCGTCGACATTCCCGGCCTGGTCCGTCGCGCGGACCTCGAACGTATGGGCGCCGTCCGGCAGCGATGCCGTGATTTCGGGCGTCGAGCACGAGCCCCACTCGCCGTCTTCAACGCGGCACTCGAACGTTGAGCCCGCCTCGTCAGCCGAGAACGCGAAGGTCGGCGTCGCATCGTTCGTCGGGCCAGACGGGCCGATGTCGATAGTCGTCTCCGGAGCCGTCGTGTCGACCGTGAGCGCGCGCGACGCCGGAGTCGCGTCGACGTTGCCGGCCGGATCGGTTGCTCGCACCTCAAAGGTGTGGGCGCCGTCCGTCAGCGACGCGGTGGTCTCGGGCGTCGAACACGAACCCCATGAGTTGCCGTCGACACGGCACTCAAAGGTCGAGCCGGCCTCGTCGGACGAAAACGCGAACGTCGGCGTCGCGTCGCTCGTGAGACCCGACGGGCCGCTGTCAATCGTGGTGTTGGGCGCCGCCGTGTCGACCGTGAAACTGAGTGACGCTGGAGTGTCGTCGACGTTGCTGGCCGGGTCGGTGGCACGCACCTCAAAGGTGTGGGCGCCGTCTGTGAGCGACGCGGTGGTCTCGGGCGTCGAACACGAACCCCATGAGTTGCCGTCGACACGGCACTCGAAAGTCGAGCCCGGCTCGTCAGCCGAGAACGCGAACGTCGGTGTTGCATCGTTCGTCAGGTCAGACGGGCCGCTGTCGATGGTCGTCTGTGCCGCGGTCGTGTCGACCGTGAAGCTGCGCGACGCGGGCGTCGGATCGACGTTCCCGGCCGGATCGGTTGCCCGCACCTCAAAGGTGTGGGCCCCGTCGGTCAGCGACGCGGTGGTCTCCGGCGTCGAACACGACCCCCACGCGCCGCCATCGACGCTGCACTCAAACGTCGAGCCGGCCTCGTCAGCCGAGAAGGTGAACGTCGGCGTCTCGTCGTTGGTCGGGCCAGACGCGCCGCTGTCGATCGTGGTGTCGGGCGCCGCCGTGTCGACCGTGAAGCTGCGCGACGCGGGCGTCGGATCGACGTTCCCGGCCGGATCGGTTGCCTGCACCTCAAAGGTGTGGGCGCCGTCCGCGAGCAGCGCGGTGGTCTCGGGCGTGGAACACGAAGCCCACCCGCCGCCATCGACGCGGCACTCGAAGGTCGAGCCGGCCTGGTCTGACGAGAAGGTGAAGGTGGGCGTGGCATCGCCCGTCGGGTCAGACGGGCCGCCGTCGATCGTGGTGTCGGGCGCCGCCGTGTCGACCGTGAAGCTGCGCAGGGCCGGGGTCGCGTCGACGTTGCCGGCCGGATCCGTCGCGCGCACCTCGAAGGTGTGGGCGTCGTCCACCAGCGACTCGGTCGTGTGGGCTGAGCTGCAGGAGTCCCACGGGCCGCCATCGATCCGGCACTCGAAGGTCGAGCCCGCCTGGTCGGACGAGAACGCGAACGTCGGCGTCGGGTCGCCCGTGAAGCCAGAGGGGCCGCCGTCGATCGTGGTGTCGGGCGCCGCCGTGTCGACCGTGAAGCTGCGCGACGCCGGAGTGGGATCGACATTCCCCGCCGGATCCGTGGCGCGCACCTCGAAGGTATGGGCGCCGTCCGCGAGCGATGCGGTGGTCTCGGGCGTCGAGCACGAGGCCCACCCGCCGCCGTCGACCCGGCACTCGAAGGTCGATCCCGCCTGGTCGGACGAGAAGCTGAACGTCGGCGTCGGATCGTTGGTCGGGCCGGACGGGCCGCCGTCGATCGTGGTGTCGGGTGCGGCCGTGTCCACCGTGAAGCTGCGCGAGGTCGGGGTCGCGTCGACGTTGCCGGCCGGATCCGTCGCGCGCACCTCGAAGGTATGGGCGCCGTCCACCAGCGACGCAGTCGTGTGGGCTGAGCTGCAGGAAGCCCACGCGCCGCCATCGATCCGGCACTCGAAGGTCGATCCCGCTTGGCCGGACGAGAAGGTGAAGGTCGGAGTGGCATCGCTCGTCGGGCCCGATGGACCGCTATCGATTGTCGTCTCCGGCGCCGACGTGTCAACCGTGAAGCTGCGCGACGCCGGAGTCGCGTCCACGTTCCCGGCCGGATCCGTCGCCCGCACCTCGAAGCTGTGGGCGCCGTCGGCCAGCGACGCCGTGGTCTCGGGCGTCAAGCACGAACCCCACGCGCCAGCGTCAACCCGGCACTCGAACGTCGAGCCCGCCTGGCTGGCCGAGAACGCAAACGTCGGCGTCGAATCGTTCGTCGGGCCAGACGGGCCGCTGTCGATGGTCGTCTGCGGCGCGACCGTGTCCACCGTGAAGCTGCGCGACGCCGGGGTCGCGTCGACGTTGGCGGCCGGATCCGTGGCCCGCACCTCGAAGGTGTGGGCGCCGTCCGCCAGCGACGCGGTCGTATGGGCCGAGCTGCAGGAGGCCCACGCGCCGGCGTCAACCCGGCACTGGAACGTCGAGCCCGCCTGGTTAGCCGAGAACGCGAACGTCGGCGTCGCGTCGTTCGTCGGTCCAGACGGGCCGCTGGCGATCGTGGTGTCCGGCGCGACTGTGTCCACCGTGAAGGCGCGCGACGCCGGTGTCGCGTCGACGTTCCCGGTCGGATCCGTGGCGCGCACCTCGAAGGTGTGGGCGCCGTCGGCGAGCGAAGCCGTGGTGCTCGGCGAGGTGCACGACGTCCATGCGGCCGCGTCAACGCGGCACTCAAAGGTCGAGCCGGCCTCGTTGGACGAGAACGCGTACGTCGGCGTAGGGTCGTTGGTGAAGCCGGACGGCCCGCTGTTGATCGTCGTCACCGGCGGCACTGTTTCGGCCTCCCCGGCGTAGGTGATTACGCCCGGGTAGTAGCGGTCCTGGCTGGAGGTCATGTTGACCGTGGCGCTGGTGGCGCCGGGGGCCACGATGGCGTCCGCGGCGAAGGTGTCCAGCTCGACGCTGAACTGGTTCACGTAGTCGGGCAGCTTGGCGCTCAGGCGCACTCCGCGGCGCGTGATCGAGGAGTTGAAGGAGTTGTTGGCCGGGTTGAGGGCGTTCGACAACGTGGTCGCGTTGAGGGCGAGAGCGTCTCCCGTGATGCCGAGATCGCCCTCATGGGCGAACACGCCGACGGTCGCGTCGACGGTGCCGCTCGCAGGGGTGGTCAGCCCAGTCAGCGTGGCCGAGTGGGGATCCCCGGACTTGACGTCGTGGAAGCCGTCGAAGACGGCGAGGTTCTGCCGCGGGCTCGCCGCATCCCGGTAGGCGACGACGAGCGCCCATCCGGCGTGCTTGTTGGTTGAACCCGCGGTGCCCTGCACGTTGGCGACCCAGTAGTCCCCGGCCCCGACCGCGGCTACCAGACCCGTCACGTCGCGAAAGCCCTGGTAAGCGGTCGGCGTCGTAGTGGACGTATCAAAGGTGGTGGCCACCAGGTCCTGGTAGGCGCCAGGAGCGGGCGTGTCGAACTTCACCTCGTCGCGCTCGGCGGCCGCGGGTGCGTCGCCGCCCCAGTAAAGCCCGGCGAATAGCACCGTCGTGCCGGCGGGCAGGTCGAGGGTCGCACGGCTCGAGCTGAATGTGATGGCGTCGGAGTCCGCGTCGACGTACGCCATGCTCCACGAGTCGTTGTTCAAGGTGGTACCGGTGCCTGCCCTGGCCGAGGTACAGGCGGCCGAGCTCGGGCACGACATCGACGTGTTGCCCACGATGCGGACATCGCCGGTCTCGTTCACGCCGTAGCGCTTTGCGTACGCGCGGTCCGCGGCGGATGCCGGCGCCGCGCCCAGGGCAGCCAGCATTAAGGCCGCCACACCGATGGCGACCCTGGCCACGGCGGCCTTGGCGCCTCGGCGATTGCCCATTCGAGGCCTATCGGCACCTCAGGCTCCCCCTTTAGGGGGAAACTGCATACCCCACTTAGCGTAATTGCAGCGCGTGCTGCGCCGCGGGTGATGTGCAGAAGGCCATGAAGGCGTCCACGTCTTCGCGGACTGGGCCGACAGCGGAGCGGACCACGTGCCAGCGGCGCTCCGGGAGGCCGCCGCGAGGGCTGATCGTGTCGAGGAGGCCGAGCTCCAGCTCGAGCTCCACGGCCGCGCGTGACTGAAGGGCTATTCCGAGGCCTGAGCGGGCCGCCTGCTTGATCGCCCCGTTCGACCCGAGCGTGAGCACGTTCGGCTCGATGCCGTGCGCGGCAAGGAACTCCTCACAGAGCGTGCGGGTACCCGACCCGGGCTCACGCAGTAGCCAGGGCCGGGAGGCCAGCTCCTCCATCGCAACCCAACGACGCCTGGCCAGGGGGTCATCCGAGCTGGTGACCAACACGAACTCGTTGTCCGCGAAGTCCACGCCCACGAGCCGTTCGTCGTCGGGGATCCGGCCGGTCACGGCCACGTCCACGTTGTGGTCGAGCACCCGCTGGAACACCAGCTCGCGGTTGCCCACGTCGAGGCTGACCTCGAGGTCGGGCCGCCGCTCGCGGAACGCCTGGATCAGCTGGGGCACCAGGTACTCGCCCGCCGTAGTGACCGCGCTGATCCGCAGCGTGTGCGGCAGCGCCTCCTCCGCCTCGCGCGCCACGCGCGCGCCCTGCGAGAGCAGGCCGAGCACGTCGCTCGCATACGGCGCATAGGCCGCGCCCGCGGCAGTGGGCCGCACGGTACGCCCGGCCCGCTCCGTCAACTGAACCCCGAGCTCCCGCTCGAGAGCAGAGACGGCAGCCGACACCGACGGCTGCGTGACCACCAGCTCCTCCGCCGCCGCCGTGACCGATCCGCGCCGCACGACCGTCAGGAAGGCGACCAGCTGCGTAAGTGTCACGGCCATAGCCGCGACAGAACGTATAGAGAAATGCCTAAGCGTGCAAAGCCGTCAGCGCTGGCGCCCGACTCTGGTGATCTTGCCCGCCTTCGTCACGCGGAACCTGACCGAGTTGGACGTGGTGAGGATCCGCTTGCGCCGAAGCGTGCGATACGTGAGCAGGTAGCGGCCCGGCTTCAGGCGCCTACCGTTCACCTTGCCGTTCCAGCGGAACAGGTTCCTGCCCCGCCGCGCGCGGCCGAGCGGCACTCGGCCGACGGGCCGGATTCTCGGCACCGTGCGGCCGAGCAGCTTGCGCTTGCCGATTACGCGTACGACGAAGATGCCGATGCTCGTCGCCTTCGTCACGGTCGGGTTCAGCGGGACCCTGCCGAGGTTCGCGTTGCGCAGCGAGCTCAGGCAGACCGTGCCACAAACCGTGGTCGGCGTGACCGTGTCCGGCGCGTCCGCGAGCGACACCCCGCCCCACACGTCCTGGAAGGAGCGCGTCTGCGGGGTCGGCGCCTCCAGTCCCAGGTGGATCGGCGTGTTGACCACCGCCTGGATTCCCGGCGTTGCGTCGAAGACGGCGAGCTTGCGCCGCGCCGCTTCGTTGCGGACGAAACCGAGCTTCATGTCGTCGGGCGCCCAGGCCGGCATCTGCTCCGCCGCGCTGGTGTTGAGCCCTGCCGGCCCCGAAGCCGGATCTGGCACCGTAAAGACTCCTTCGTTGGGCAGGTTCGTAGTGAAGATGTCGAAGTTGCCGCCGCTCGCCATCGCAAACGCGACCGTGTGATCGCTCGCGCGCGTCATCGGGTGGCTCGCGGGCGACTCGGCCGAGCCGAACTCCCGCTTGAGGACCTGAGTGCTGCCGCTCTGGCGGAGGTTCAGTCCCAGGTGAGCGACGCTCTTCACAAGCGCGCCTGTCGTCGAGTTGATGTACGCGAGCGTGAGCATGATGCGATCCCGGCCCGGCCCGACGGTTGGGTTCAGGAACGGGCTGCCGTCCACGGCGGCGTGCGTCGTCACGACCTGGTTGCCCGCGCCCGCGGATTCGACGACGCCTCGGTTGAAGATGGTCCCCGTGGCGTTGCCCGCGCTGTCGAGCGGTTGGTGCAGGGACACGAGCGAGTTGCTGCCGTCCGGCGTCGGCCCGCGCCCCGCCGAGAACGTGTCCGTGAAATCACCGGTAGTCGGGACGATCCCGCGAACCACGGCCGGCCCGCCGACCTCCCCGGTCGCGATTGCCGTGCTCACAGTGCCGTTCTGTCGGTCCCACCGCATGATGGTGCGGCTGGCCGGCGGCACGATGTCGCCGTTCAAGGATGGGAGCAGGCGCATTCGCGTGAAGTACACGAACCGGCCGTTACGCGACAGCGCGGGGTGCAGCTCGTCGTCGGCCGTGTTCACCGACGACGGAGGGACGATCGGCACGCCGGTCGCGATGTTCGCCAGCCCGATGTCGAAGCCCCTGCCGGGTACATAGCGCTCGTACGCACCAATGAGTCCCGCTGACGCGCTCGCAGGCGCCAGCGCGGCGGCGAGCGCCATGGCGGCGGCTGCCAGTCCAATACGTGCGGCGCGGCGCTGCGGCATTCTCATTCTCCGATCGGTGTGGGTTGGGTTCAAGCGTGCAAAGCCGAGTCCGCGCCCGTCGGGAAGCGCGGGTCCGCGCGCGGCGGCGAGCCGCCGATGGCCAGCGCCGCCCGGGCGGTGACCACGTGGTACAGGATCAGAAGCTGCACGAGCGCGAGCGAGTCGGAGCGGTGGAGGTCCATCCCGACGGTGAACTCGCCGAGCCGCCGGATCCGCAGGTGGCTCGCGAAGCTCATCCGCTCCCACACCGCCTCCTCCAGCTCGGCCGCGTGGCCGGGGTCGAGGTTCCCGGGGATCCGCAGGAGCCACTCGCGCTCGCGCTTGATCAGCGCAGGTCCGCTTCCATCGATGAGCGGTGACAGATCCGGATGGGGAAGGGTGTCTCGGAGGATCACGTCGGCGTCCAGGCGCTCCGAGAAGGCCACCACGATGTCAGCGAACGCCCGCTGGGGCTGGACGTACGCCTCCGCATCCGTCTGCCGTTTGTCCAGCTCGGCCAGCACCTCGTTGGTCGTGTAGCCGCGCCGCGTGCAATCGCGATTCACCTTCCACGCTCGGCGCAGGTCCTCGGGTGGAGCGAGCACGACTCGCACGTCGTGCAGCGAGCGCAGCGTGTCGGTGTGGAAGTTGAGGAGGCCCTCGACGACCAGGAACTTCGCCGGCCTGACATATGCCGGCGGCTCGAACTCACCGCTCCGGTGGCTGTAGACCGGTTTCAGGATCGGCTCGCCGCGACGGAGATGCGTCAGGTGCTGGGTCAGGATGTCCAGATGGTTCGAGTCCGGGTGCAGTGGAGTGACCCCGAGCTCGCGGCGCTGCCTCCGGTCGTAGCGGTGATAGTCGTCTGCGGAAATGTGGGTCACGTGGCTGTCGCCGATGACTCTCGTAAGACCGCGCGTGAGCGTCGTCTTACCGGCGCCCGAATCCCCTACAACCCCGACGACGATCGCTCTAGGCACCGAGCTTCTCGTAGCGCCCGCCGTGGAAGAGCAGCGGCGTGCCCGCGTTCTGGCGCGCGTACTCCACACGGCCGAGGAAGAGCGAGTGGTCGCCGCCCCAGTACGACTTCTCCACGCGCGCGACGAAGTGCGCGAGCGCGCCGTCCACGAGCGGCGTGTCCTTGACCACGAGGAACTTCGGGTCCACGTCGTCGGTCCTCCCCGCAAACCGATCCGAGAGAGCCGCCTGGGTCGCGCAGAGCACGCTCACGCCGTAATGCATCCCCTCGTGCAGGAGGCCGCACATCTTGGTACGGCGGTCGACCGAGATCAGGACCAGCGGGGGCTCGAGCGAAACCGACATGAAGGCGTTGGCCGTCATGCCATGCACTTCCTCCCCCTTGAGCGCCGTGATGACCGTGACCCCGGTGGCGAACATGCCAAGCGTGCGGCGAAGCGCGACCGCGGGGTCCTGTCCGTCATCGCCCACATCAAGCCGCTCCGCCTCGGCGTAGTCGTCGAAGGGGCTCGCTCCGATGCCGTCGGGTCCCGTGAAGCTCAGCGGGAATTTGAATTCCTGCGGTTGCGTCACGAGCGCGGGCGCTCCTTCTTCGGGTCGTAGAACGGGAAGCCGACCACCTTCGCGGCGATGCGCTTCTGGAGGCCGTCGAGCTTGCCCACCTCCACGTCGGTGCCCTCCTCCCCGTACTGCACGGACATCCGGCAGAGCGCGACGTTCTTGCGGAGCAGCGGGCTGCGGGTGCCGCTCGTGACCACGCCCACGCGCTGGCGCCCCACGTACACCTCGTCGCCGTGCCCCGCGGTCTCGTTGCCCTCGAGCTCGAGGCCCACGAGCTTTCGCTGCGGATGCGCGGAGCGCTCGATCAGCGCCTCCTTGCCCACGAAGTCGTCCTCGCTGTCGAGCTTCACCGTGAAGCCGATGCCGGCCTCGAACGGGTCCACCTGGTCGTCGAACTCGTAGCCGGCGAAGATCAGTCCCGCCTCGATCCGGATCATGTCGAGCGCGTCGAGGCCGAGCGGCGTCATGCCGTGCGGCTGCCCCGCCTCCCAGATCGCGTCCCAGACGGCCGGGCCGTCGTCCGGGTGGCAGAACACCTCGTAGCCGAGCTCGCCCGTGTAGCCCGTGCGCGACACCACCACCGGGATCCCCTGGTAGTCGCCGATCCGGCCGACCAGGAAGCGGAACCACTTGAGGTCCTCGAGGCCCGGCTGCGTGGGCGGCGCCCAGACCAGCTTCTTCATGATCTCGCGGCTCTCGGGGCCCTGCACCGCCACGTTGTGGAGCTGGTC
Organism: uncultured Thermoleophilaceae bacterium; assembly: GCA_963837445.1. GTDB lineage: Bacteria > Actinomycetota > Thermoleophilia > Solirubrobacterales > Thermoleophilaceae > JACVRW01. The sequence goes on from CAWINK010000022.1 coordinate 293,078, forward strand.
CGTGGAGTGCTTCACCCACACCTTCAGGTCGAGCCGCTCCGCCAGCTCCTTCAGCCACACGCCCGTGTACGGGTCGCCGCCGATGAAGCGGAAGTTGTTGTCGCCCAGCCGGAAGACGGTGGCGTCGTCGATCATGCCGCCGGTCTCGTTGCAGACCGCCGTGTAGACCACCTGCCCGACCGCCAGCCGGCGCGCGTCGCGCGTGATCGCCATCTGGATCAGCGCCTCCGCGTCCGGGCCCAGCACCTCCCACTTGCGCAGCGGCGAGAGGTCCATGATCACCGCCTTCTCGCGGCACGCCCAGTACTGGTTGATCGCGCCCTCGGTGTTGTAGCACTGGGGCAGCCAGTAGCCGCGGTACTCCACGAAGCTCTCGGTGAGCTCGCTGGTGCGCGGGTGGAACGCCGTTTCCTTGGTCAGCACTGGCTCTGCCTCCGGGGTCACGCGGTGGGCGATGGCCGTCGAGAAGCGGTTCTCGGGCGAATAGACCCGTACGTGGATGTCGGTGATGTCCCAGCCGTTGGCCGGGTCGATGTCGTCGGGGCATGCGGACGACGCGCACACAAGGTCCGTCATCGCCCGCATCAGCACGTAGTCGCCGGGCCGCGACCACGGCTCGTCGGAGACGATCACGTTGTCGTCCTCCACGTGCGTGTTGAAGAAGAAGTTGACCGCCTCCCAGCCGGCGCGCGCGGCGATCCCGTACGGCGCGACCTGCCCGTTGAAGTTGTCGCTGCAGTTCACGTGGCCGGGGTAGCCCATGTCCTCGTAGTAGCGGCGCGTGCAGGCGAGGCCGAACGTGTCGTGGCGGCCGACCGTGTCGCGCACCACCTGCACGAGCGGGTCCATGTCCACGTCGAAGAACTTGGCGTAGAGGCCGGGCTGCGGGTAGGCGGCGCCCATCAGCGTGCGCGTGGTCACGCCGTCCATCCCGCGTTCGAGCCCGTTCTCGAGCTTGTGCTTGTGGAAGGCGAGGAAGTCCGAGCACTGGCGCCCGCGCACGTCGATCACCTGGATGAACTCGCCCTCGCGCACCTCGTAGGACAGCGCGCTCGCGCGGTCCACGCGGAAGTCGAGCCGCGGGTCGGCGAGCGGTGCCGGCAGCTCCGCCTCGGCCTCGGTGCGCGGCGTGTCGCGCTTGACCTCGACCACGAGAGCGGACGCCGGCGGGTCGCCGTCCACGAGCCGGCCGCCGGGCGCCGCCACAACAAGCATGGCGTCCCGATCAGCGACGAACGTCTCAGAAGCGCCGGGCCGGCTGTCGGGTCCGAACAGGAGCGCGGCCGTTGCCTCGTCCGGGCGGAGACCGATGGTGTGGATCGAACGGAGGAAGTCCTGGTCAGACGACTCCCTGAGGACTGATGCCGGAGCATCCTGTCGGACGCCAAGAGCATCGGGCACGACCGTCAGCTCGGCCGGCTGGCCGCCGTCCGGGTCGATCACCGTGACCCGGTCGCCGCCGTGCAGCTCGACCACGGTGGCCGAGCCCGGGCGCACCCACCACGTCTCGAAGCTCCGGTCGATCGGCCTAAGACCGGAGACGAGCGAGGGTGGAGTGCGCTGGATCGTCACGTCTTGGCGGCCGGCTCTTTCGCCTCGTCCTTCTCGGCCTGCTCCATGAGCTCCTTGGCCAGGTCACGCTTGGCGGCGGAGTCGAGCTTCTTCACCTCATTCTCGACGACCCTGCGGTTGTAGGTCTGGTTCCAGTAGTCGAGGACGTCGAAGCCGAGCAGCACGGCCTTGCCCACGAACTGCCGCAGCACCTCGTTGGTCGGGCCCATCACCCAGCCGGCCTTGGCGTCGCGCACGTAGCGCTCGAGCTCCATGTCGCGCTTGTAGCCCGAGCCGCCGCACGCGTGGAGCATCTTGTCCACGTGGTGGGCCACGTTCTTGGCCGCCTCGAACTTGATCTGCCAGGCCCAGTGGAGGTAGTCCGCGCGGGCGGTCTCCCCCACCTCGAGGATGCGCCGGTTGTCGTCGGTCACGCGGTCCATCGCCTGAGCCACCGACATTACGAACACGCGACACGCGTTCGTGTCCATCACGGCCTCGCCCACGTAGTCCTGGATCGTCGGGTAGTCCGCCACTCGCATGCCCACGTCCACGTGGCGCTTGCGCGTGGTGTGGCGCTTGGCGATGTCGATCGCGCCCATCGTGATGCCGTTCCACACCGAGGAGGAGCCGATCAGGAACCAGGGGTCCACGGCCTCGTCGTTCGACGCCGCCCCGTCGCCCAGCGGGCCGACGACCTGCTCGCCCGGGATCTCAACGTCCTCCACCTGGATCGGACCGGACTGGTTGCCGCGCAGTCCGAGCGCGTCCCAGAGCGAGGGCTGCGCCTTCACGTCCTCGCCGTCGATCACGAACACCGACAGATCGTCGTAGCCCTTGAAGTCCGGGCTCGTGGTCTGCACGACGTAGAAGTCGGCGAAGCCGCCCGAGGTCGTCCAGGACGCCTTCTTGTTCACCTTGTAGCCGCCGTTCGACTTCTCGGCCTTCGAGGAGAACGGGTACCAGAAGTGCGAGCCGGTCTCGGGGTCCGAGTAGGACAGCGTGCCGATCTTGACCTCGCTGTTGAGCGGCCGGACGTACTTGTCGACCAGCTCGGGGGTCGGCCGCAACATGATCGTCGCGACCGCGGCCATGTGCATGACGTAACACATGGCGGTCGAGGCGCAGCCGTAGCGGGCGAGCGTCTCGCAGACCATCGTGAAGGCCACGTGGTTCTCGCCCAGTCCGCCGTACTCCTCGGGCACCGTCAGCGCCAGGAAGCCGTGCTCCGCGAGGATCTCGAAGTTGCGGCGCGGATACAGCAGCTCGTCATCCGAGCGCTTCGCGTTCGCGCGCATCTCTGACTCGCAGAGCTCGATCAGCTTGGCGCGCAGCTCCTTCTGCCGCTCCGTCAGGAACCAGTCAGGGTCCCACTCGTAGCCGAGGCCCCAGAAGGGCTCGCCTCCCCACGTCTTCTCCACGATCTTTCTCTCCCCGGGTCGGGCGCGCGTTCGTACAAATATGTACAGACCGGTTCTACCGTATTCGGCGAATCGTGTCCATCCAGACGCTAGCGTCCAGACGGTGAGCCGCCTCAGCAGACGTCAGGCGCTCGCCGGCCTTGGCAGCGTCAGCCTCGGCGCCCTGATCGCGGCGTGCAGTGGCGATGACGACGAACCCACAGCACGCGTGGAGACCTCCGAGGGCACGAGTTCGCGCTTCGACGACGCCGCCACCTGCACGCAGACGGCGGAGCAGACCGAGGGCCCCTTCTACTTCGACGTCGACCGCATCCGCAGCGACATCCGCGAGGACCGGAAGGGCGCGATGCTGCGTCTCGGCGTGCGAGTCCGTGATGCCGCGGAGTGCGAGCCGATCGGGAACGCCGTCGTGGACATCTGGCACTGCGACGCAGAGGGCAGCTACTCGGAGCCGGGCGAGACCTACCTTCGCGGAGCGCAGGTCACCAACGCCGACGGGATCGTCGAGTTCACCACCGTGTACCCCGGCTGGTATCCGGGCCGCACGGTGCACATCCACGCGAAGGTGCACCTCGACAGGCAGACCGTGCTCACAACGCAGGTCTACTTCGACGACACGGTCAGCGCGCGCGTGTTCGTGGACGATCCCTACCCGGGCGAGTCGAACCGCGACGGCTTCAACGCGACCGACGGCCTCTACGACCGCAATCTGGAGCTCACGCTCTCAGAGGAGGGCGACGGGCACCACGGGCTGATCACACTCGACGTGGCGAGCGCATGAGGACCGACTCCGCGATCGCCAAGTTGCAGGACCAAAAGGAACGACATCGAGTCGACGCGGCGATCTGGGTCTGGTCGCGTGACGCCGGACACTTCTCCGATGAGGAACGGATCAGGTTGATCGACGTCCTGCAGGTGACCGCCACGGCTGACGAGAGCGACTCCGTCCGAAGCCAGTCCGTTTTGGCGCTGGTCCGCTTGCAGGCGCCGGGTGCAGCGGACCTCGCACTGGATGCACTGCGCGACCCCGATCCGATGGCGAGGTACACGGTTGCTGCCGGACTCGGACCGACCGAGGATCCTCGCATCGTCGATCAGTTGATCGCGCTCCTGGACGACGACGACGGCTACGTGCGCGAAGGCGCAGCGCTGGGCCTCTCCACCCAGAACGACCCCCGAGCCATCGATCCGCTCACGGCGATGCTCGATCGCGGCGAGCGAGACTCCGCAGCGAAGGCGGCGGCCAAGCGGGCGATTGCCTCGTTGAGAGCCGCTCGAGACTGACTAGCTTCGCTCGAGGAACCGCTTGAGCTGAACGAGCTGGCCGCGGACGTCGCGCCGGACGCCGCGCGCGAACGTCCCGTGCAGGACCCGAGGCAGCTTCTTCCACTCGAACTCGCTGATCTGGGTGAAGCGCGTGCCGGTTTCGGTGGGCTCGAGCCGGTACTCGACATTGAAGATCGAGGCTTCATCCTCCTGGCGGAGGGTCAGCCTGCTCGGGGGCTGGACGTCAAGCTGTTCGAGCGTCAGCTCGAAGGGACTTCGCAGCGGGACCGGCTTGTGGAGAACGATCCAGCGACGCTCGCCCGTCGGCTCGACCGACTTCACCTTCGGGCACCAGTCCGGATCCTTGAGCGGATCGGACACCAGCTCCCACACGGCCTCGGGTGGGAGCTCGATTTCGATGGACTCCTCGACCCGGATGGCGGTGAGCCTAGACCGGCGCGCGCCTAGCCGTCCGGCGCAACCCAGACGAGACAGGCGGCGTCGCGCCTGATCCGCTTCGCCGCTCGCCGGAAGCGCATCCGCCCCACGCGTCCGAGGTGCGGCCCGAACACGATCAGGCCGGCGTCGCGCTCACTCGCGACTTCGAGCAGCGCCTGCACGGGCCGCTTGGTCCTCACGCGCAGCAGCTCGGTCTTCACCCCGAGCTCGGCCGCGCGGTTCGCCGTGGCACGCACCGCGTCGAGGTCCTCCTCGTGCGGGAGCGTGGTGTGCTCGGGCCCGGCGAGGATCAGCGTGGTCGCGTACGGGGGCAGCCGGATCAGGTTCACGAGCAGCAATGGCACGCTCGCCTCGAGCGCGCTGTCGATCGCCATCCGCTCGGCGCTGGGGTCCACGCGCACCGACAACGTCGCCAAGACCACGGGCCGCGCGCGTGTCGGGTTCACGCTCCATTTTGCGAGATCCGCGTCGTGGTCGATGAGCTGCGCCATGTTGACGTGCGTCCGTAACGCATGGTACAAGGGGCGCTGTACCAATTGGTACGGCTGCTGGGGGCTTACTACTCGAGGGAGAGGAAGGGTCGATGGCGCATGCCGAGGTAGAGGAGAGGCAACTCCTCAAGGCGATGACCTGGTGGGACGGTTTCGTCATCGCACTGGCCAACCCGGGGTTCCTGATTGCGGCGCTCGGCGCCTCGATCGGAGTGCTGGGCACGACCGGCGCTTTCGTCCTCTGGACCATCTCGGTCTGCATCGGCGCGCTTCAGAACAACGTCTACGCCGAGATGGCGACGATGTTCCCGAACAAGGCCGGCGGCATCTCGCTGTACGCCCACGAGGCCTGGCGGAAGTACTTCGCCTGGATCGGGCCGATCGCCACCTTTGGCTACTGGTTCGCCTGGTCGAGCGTTCTCGCCATCAACGGCTACGTCATCGGCACCCTGGCCCAGGCCCAGTGGTTCTCGGATACGACCTTCACCCAGGACGTCGGCGATTTCCAGTGGAGTCTGCCGGTCTGGATCGGCATCGGCTGCATCCTCGCCGTCTGGCTCTTCAACATCTTCGGCGTACGGCCCGCGGTGTGGCTCAGCTACGTGACGGGCGCGATGCTGATCCTCCCGGCTGCGGCGCTCATGTTCCTGCCCTACATCACAGGGGACTGGTCGAGCGACAACATGACGTGGGAGATCGGCGCGGGCGGCGGCCTCGGCCTCGCGATGACATGGCTGTACTTCATGGGCTGGTCGGCCTACGGCTTCGAGGCGGTGGCCGCGTTCGCACCGGAGTACCACAACCCGGAGACCGATACGCCGAGGGCGCTGCGCGCTTCGGCCGCGTTCTCCGTGGTCGTCTACGCGCTGCTGCCGCTCGGCGTCGGCGGAACGCTCGGGACGGCGGCCATAGCCGAGGACGCCACCGCAATCGCGTTCTATACGGACGCTTTCAACGCGATCGTCGGGACCGGGCTCGGACACGTTCTAATCGGGTGCTTGATCGCGGGTCTCCTGCTCTCGATGAACACCGCGACCATGGACGGCTCGCGGGCGCTCTATGGCATATCCCAGGACGGGATGACCACGAAGTGGCTGGGTCACCTCAACCGCTACAGCGTGCCCGGCATTGCCATGACGGCAGACGTGATCCTCAACCTGTTGCTGATCTCGTACTTCGGCTACCCGCTCGACATCCTCGCCGCGGGCAACCTCGGCTACATGCTGGCGCACGTGTTCGCGCTCAGCGGGTTCCTGCTGCTGCGCAAGGACCGGCCCGACTGGCCACGGCCGATCAGGCTGGCGGCGGCCTGGGCGCCGATCGCGGCGCTGCTCGCGGCGGTCAACCTGTCCTTCATCGTGGTGGGCGGGTTCATCTACGCCGACGAGTACGGCTACGGCTGGGACAAGACCCGGATCGGGCTGATCGTGCTCGCGGTGGGCCTGCTGCTCTACGTGTACCGCAAGGTGGTCGAGGACCGGACGCGTGTGCCGTTCCGCGAGGAGACGCCGACGATGCCTCCGGCGAGCGAGCGGCAGACGGCCGCGCCGGCGACCGGCACCACCTAGGCGGCGGCTCGAGAGCGGCTCACCGGCTCTGGGGCGCCATCGAATCGGCGATGGCGCCCAAACAGCCGGCCGATGCCCACCACGATGGGGAACACCACGCGCTGCACTGGCTGCGGGATTTCCGCCATCCCGAACTCGGAGCGGTAGCGCGACGTGAGGTAGGCGGCGTCGAATAGCCGCGGCCGTTTTCCGCCGTTCTCACGCATGGAGGTGAATATCTGGGTCAGGAAATACTCGAGATTGTCCGGCGGCCGGACGTGGCCGCTGCAAACAAGCTCGTCGTCGCCGGCGTTCCAGAAGCGGTGCGTGTCGCCGGGCGGGAACGTGACCGTCTCGCCCACGTGGGCCACCTGCTCCTCCCCGCCCTTGCGCTGCCAACCCATCGTCCCGCGCTCGACGGTGAGCGACTCCTCCTGGAGGTGATGCACGTGCATCGGCGGACCGCTGCCCGGGGTGACGACGTTCGTGGCGTCCTGGACCTCGCCGCGCTCGTCCGCGCGGGGCGCGGAGAAGGTGAGCAGCTCGCCGGCCCCGTTGTCGATTGTGCGCGGGTAGTCGCTCATTGCGGGCGTAGCTCCCACTTCGGAAGGTCCGCCACCGCCCTGCGGTAGCGCCTCCGGTGCGCCGGCCGGACGAAGTAGAACCAGAGCATCAGCCCGAGCGGCAGCAGGATGAAGACCGAGAAGATGTTGCCGGTCAGGGTGAAGAACATCGCCAGCGCGAGGATCACGAACCCGTAGGCCACGGGCAGCACGCGGAAGCGAAGCTGCGTCTTGCGGATCGCCGCGTACTGCTCCTGCGGGATCTGGTTCGTGTCCCAGCGCCGCCCGCACTTCTCGCAGCGCCACTCCTCGCCGTAGCGGAGGTCGCGCTTCTCGCCGCACTCGCAGGTCACGGCGATCGGCGGGCCGCGGAGGACGGTGCCCGGGGCCTCGTGCCCGATCTTCTCGCGCTCGGTGCGCTTCTTGCGGTTCCAGGGGGCGACGAGCGGCATGACGCGCGATGCTATAGGCGATGTCGCCTGAGGATCTCGAAGTTGTTCGCCGCGCCTACGACGCCTTTGCACGCGGCGACCTCGACACGCTGAGGACCTTCCTCGCCCCGGACATCGAGTGGCGGACCACCCCAGAGGTGCCGTTCATGGGCAACTACGTGGGGCTCGACGAGTTCCTTCGCGGGATGGACGAGTGGACGGGCGCCTTCGACGAGATCACGACGCAGGTCGAAGAGATGATCGACGCCGGTGAGAGCGTGATCGTCCGTCACCGCATGCGGGGGCGAGGCAGGGACAGCGGGGTCGAGGTGGATCTCGAGATCTGCCAGGTCGTCGCCGTGCGCGACGGGAAGCTGATCCGCATGCACGACTATGGGACTCGCGAGGAGGCCCTCCAAGCCGCCGCGCAGCTCCACGGCTAGGACCGTGCGAACATGGAGGCGTGCGCACCGTCAGCCCAGACGTCATGGAGTACCTCGAGCACGGGTTCAACTGCTGGAACCGGCGTGCCCTCGACGAGATGATGGACATGTACACGGCGGACGCCGAGGTGGACGTGTCGCGCCTCCTCCCGGACGAGAGCGTCCTGCGCGGCCGCGATCAGATTCGCGCCTATTACGACCGGATGTGGGAGACCTGGTCCGGCTTCGGCTGGACGCCCTGCGAGTGGGCAGAGCTCGGTGAGGGCAAATTCGCGGTGCTCGCGCGCGTGGACGCCGAGGGACGAGGAAGCGGGACTCCCGTCACCTCAGAGCTCACCGTCTTCTACGAGCTCGTCGACGGCCTTATCGCGCGGGCGGCATTCGAGCCCGGACGGTCTGCTCAGCTCCAGGGATAGGGGCTGTGCGAGACCGGGTGGAGGTCGCCGGTCGCGAAGCGCTCGTACCTGAACGGGTGGAGCAGGCTCGAGTGCTCGCCCAGCACCACGTTCGCCACCTCGCGGCCCACGGCGATCATCTTGTAGCCGTGGTTCGAGTCGGCCACCACGAAGACGTTCGGCCGCATGTAGTCGAACACCGGGAAGTTGTCGGCGGTGAACGCGCCCACGCCGCCTGAGCGCACGGCGTGGTACTTCGGTCGTGCCCCCTCGAAGCGCTCCATGCAGTGGCTTAGCGCCGCGCACCAGAGGTCTGGGAAGCTCTCCTCGGCCGAGCCGGTCGGGTACGGGTCCACCTGGAAGTCGTGCCCCTTCGGCAGCGGTGACGCCCCGCCCTGCACGCCCGTCTTGTCCTGCTTGAAGTACACGCCCCACTGCTCGTCGGTGATCAGCGTGCCGTCGTCGGCCTCGAGCGGCGCGTGGCTGTCCACGTGGAGCACCGGCGGCAGCCGGCCGTCCGCGGTCACGAAGACGTTCGGGTCCACGTCGATCTCGCCCTCCTGGAGGTACCAGTAGGTCCACATCTCGCGCTGCTCGCCGGCCACCTCGAGCCGGCGCGGGAGGCCGAGCAGCCCCCACATGTTCGCCACCCAGGGACCCACGGCCACGATCACCTGCTCCACGTTGATCGGCCCCTCGCTCGTCTGCACGCGCGTGACCGCGCCCGACTCGTCGAGGTCGAACGCCGTCACCTCCACGCCCTCGGCGATCTCGGCGCCGGCGTGGAGCGCCTTCGTCGCGAGGCCGTGGATCGACTCCTTGTTGAACGCGAAGCCGCCGCGGTGCTCGTGGAGGCAGACGCTGAGGCCGGGCGCGCGCCAGTCGGGGAAGAGCGAGCGCATGTGGTCGGCCACCTCGGCCTCCCCCAGGATCAGGTCGGACTCGTAGCCGATCCGCCCCTGGCGCTCGTGGACCGTCGTGAGGTCGTCCACCTGCGCGCCGTCGCCGAGCGCGATGTAGCCGGAGCCGTGGTAGTGGAGCGTCTCGGGGTCCGACTCCCAGATCTCCACGCAGGCCGCCATCAGCTCGGACATCGCGGGCTGGAAGTAGTTGTTGCGCACCACGCCGCAGGCGATGCCGGACGCGCCGGCCGCCACGCCGGTCTTGTCCACCACGAGCACCTCCTCGCCGCGCTCGGCGAGGTGCCAGGCGGTCGAGAGGCCGTGCACGCCGGCCCCGATCACGAGAGTAGGGGACGGAGCGCTCGCCCGGCATCAGTGGAGCGGAGGCTCCCAGCCCTCGAGCACCGGCGCCTTCCAGTTCTCGCCGACCGTCCGCGAGCCCTCCACCCACGGCCCCAGCTCGGGCTGCGGGAACTTGCAGTGCTTCTCCTTCAGGCGGATCCCGTAGGAGTTGCCCGACTGGAGGTGGGCGATCAGCACCTTGCGCGCGATCTCGTCCTCGCGGCCCTCGGGGACGTCGAAGTAGAGCTTCAGGAAGGAGTTCGAGTAGCGGTCGAACACGGCCGGCATGCCCTCCTCCTCGAGCAGCTCGATGTCCTCGAGCCAGTTGAGGTCCTGGCCGGGCGTGGACGCCTCGAGGTCGATGTCCTCGACCGCCGAGATGTCCTCCTGGTACGGGTAGCGCTTGCCCGACAGGTACTCCGAGTCGATCGAGAAGATCTTCTCGGGCTCGCCGCGCGGCAGGTTCTCGATCTCGCTCATCGGCGCTCCTCCGCGCCGGCGGGAGCGCGCACCGCGGGCAGCTCGTCGATCGGGTTCTCGAGGTAGCGGTCGAGCAGCGTCTCGATGCGGGCGAGCGCGTTCTCCTCGGACACTCCCGGGATGTAGTTCGTGCCCGCCAGCGGCACCTTGGCCATCGCGGCGGACTCGACGGTGAGCGCCGCGAGGTCCTCGGGCTCGAGCGAGTGCACGTTCGTCTTCCCGCACGCGCGCGCGAGCATCTGCACCTCGAGCGTGAGCGTGTGGAGGAAGTTGTAGACGCGGCCCGCCGCCTCCTCCACGTTCAGGCGCTTGCGCAGCTCCGGGTCCTGGGTCGTGATGCCGACCGGGCAGCGACCCGTGTGGCAGTGGTAGCACTGGCCCGCCGGCACGCCGATCGTGCCCTCGTAGTCGGTGACGCCCGGGATCTCCTTGTTGCAGTTGAGCGCCATCAGGGCGGAGTGGCCGATCGCGATGGCGTCGGCGCCGAGCGCGATGCACTTGGCCACGTCGCCGCCGTTGCGGATGCCGCCGGCCACGACGAGGTCGATCTCGTCCGCGAGCCCCACGTCCTCGAGCGCGCGGCGCGCCTCGGGGATCGCCGCCATCAGCGGGATGCCGGTCTCCTCGGCGGCCGTGTGCGGGCCGGCGCCGGTGCCGCCCTCGGCCCCGTCGAGGTAGATGATGTCCGGGCCACACTTGGCGGCCATGCGCACGTCGTCGTACACGCGCGCGGCGCCGAGCTTGAGCTGGATCGGGATCTCGTAGTTGGTGGCCTCGCGCGTCTCCTGGACCTTGAGGGAGAGGTCATCGGGGCCGAGCCAGTCGGGGTGGCGCGCCGGCGAGCGCTGGTCGATCCCGGCGGGGAGCGAGCGCATCTCCGCCACCTGCTCGGTCACCTTCTGGCCCATCAGGTGCCCGCCGAGGCCGACCTTGCAGCCCTGGCCGATGAAGAACTCGACAGCGTCGGCCAGCATCAGGTGGTGCGGGTTGAACCCGTACCGGCTCTGGATGATCTGGTAGTACCACTTGGTGCTCAGATCGCGTTCCGGCGGGATCATTCCGCCCTCGCCGGAGCAGGTGGCGGTGCCGGCCATCGACGCGCCCTTCGCGAGCGCCATCTTCGCCTCGAGCGACAGCGCGCCGAAGCTCATCCCGGTGATGTAGATCGGGATGTCGAGCTCGATCGGCTTCTTGGCGAAGCGCGCGCCGAGCACCGTCTTCGTCACGCACTTCTCGCGGTAGCCCTCGATCACGAAGCGCGTGAGCGTGCCCGGCAGGAAGATCAGCTCGTCCCAGTGCGGGATCTTCTTGAACATCGAGAAGCCGCGCATCCGGTAGCGGCCGAGCTCGGCCTTCATGTGGATGTCGTCGATGACCTCCGGGGTGAAGATCTTGCTGCGGCCGAGGACGGTCTTCTGGCCGGGTGCGTTCTCGTCGGCCATCACAGCACCAGCTTTCGCTCGCTCGGCTCGAGGCTGTCGTAGTTGTAGAGCTTCTTTCCGCAGACGAACTTCTGGAACTGCGGCGGGTCGCCGAGGCCGTAGATGCGGAACTTGCGCTGGATCAGCTCGGTGTCGGCGTCGTCCCACTCGCCCTCCACGCAGTCGATCCCGAGCGCCTTCACCTTGCCGGCCACGTACAGCGTGCCGTCGTACATGGAGTCGCCGAGGCCGGGGCCCACGTCGCCGCAGATGATCTGGCGGCCGCGCTGCATCATGAAGCCGGTCATGGAGCCGGCGTCGCCCATCACGATGATGGTGCCGCCCTTCTGATCGATACCGGTGCGGGCGCCGACCTGGCCTTTCACAACGAGGTCCCCACCCCTCAGGGCGGCGCCCGCCAACGATCCGGCATTGGACTCGATGACGACTACTCCGGACATCATGTTCTCGGCCACCGACCAGCCCACGCGCCCGTTGATCTGGATCTCGGGGCCGTCGATCAGGCCGACGCCGAAGTAGCCGAGGCTTCCTTCGAAGGTGATCTTGCAGCGGGTGAGGATGCCCGTGCCGAGGCTGTGCCTCGCGCTGCGGGTTGAGGATCGTCACTTCCTTGAGGCCCAGCTCGTAGACGAGCCGTCGCAGTTCGGCGTTGATCTTGCGCGTGGTGAGGTCCTTGGCGTCGAACTGCGCGCTGTCGCCGTCGATCTCGGCGACGTTCGGGACCGTCTCGTCGAGCTCGACCAGGCCGCGGGGGTCGAAGAGGACCTCGGCCTCTACCGGGTCCACACCATCACCGCGCCCTCGTACGGGTCGTAGGTCTCGATCTCGCGGTCCACCACCTTGCGGATGGCGATCTCCTCGCTCGCGAGCGCGACGATGTCGTCGGACTCGTAGAGCACGAGCGGCTTGGCGCCCAGCTCGTCCTTGGCCACGCCGAGCGCGTCCTCTGTCACGCAGATGTAGGTGAACACGCCGTCGAGCTCGCACAGGCTGCGCTGCATCGACTCCTCGAGCGAGTCGCCCTGCGCCATGCGCTCGGCGAGGTAGACGGCGATGATCTCGGAGTCGCACTCGGACTGGAAGCGGTGGCCGGCGCGCTCGAGGCGGCGCTTCCACTGGTGGTAGTTCGTGAGCTGCCCGTTGTGCACCACGGCCACGTCCGGGAACGGGTAGGCCCAGTACGGGTGGGCGTTGGCGATGTCCACGTCGGACTCGGTGGCCATGCGCGCGTGGCCGATGGCGTGGGTGCCGATGAACTTGTCGAGCCCGTAGTCGCGCGCCACGGTCTCGGCGTCGCCGAGGTCCTTCACGATCTCGAGCGTCTTGCCGAGCGAGAGCACCTCGGTGCCGCGCACGTCCTCCACGTAGTCGGCCAGCTCCTTGAGGTCGCCCTCGAAGCCGAAGGTGAGCGTCATCGCGTGCTCGGACGGGCCCTGGATGTCGGCGATGTCGGCCCCGAGCGAGCGCATCCGCGCCTCCACGTCGCTGCGCTGGCGACGGTGCTTCCCGGCGAGGTCGAAGTCGTGATGGCCGTTCGACTCGGCGAGCTTCACGTGCATCACGTAGCCGTCGCCGGCCGGCCTGTAGAGCGCGTACCCGGTCGAGTCCGGGCCGCGGTGCTTCATCGCCTGGAGCATCGCCGTCATGTCGCGGCCCACGTGCCGCTCGCCACCACCGTCGCGGTAGATGATGCCGGCGATCCCGCACATGGCTAGGCCGCCTGCCCCGGCCCGCGGAACGACAGCCGGCAGGCTGGCCTCGCCCCAGCCCGCGGATCAAGGAAGCACCTCGAGATACTCGTCGCGCTCCCAGTCGGTCACCGCGGCGAGGTAGCGCTCCCACTCGTCGCGCTTGTAGTGCTTGAACACGTCGTAGAGGCGACCCGGCATGGCGCTCTTGATCAGGTCGTCCGCCTCGAGCGCCTCGAGTGCGGCGCCGAGGGAGTCCGGCACGCGCTCGAGCTTCTCGCTCGGCTTGCTGCCGTTCTCGGCCTGCTCGGCGAGGATGTCGTAGGTGTTGCGCGACTGCGGCTCGCCCGGATCGATCTTGTTGCGGATGCCGTCGAGCCCGGCGTAGAGCAGCGCCGGGATCGTGAGGTACGGGTTGGAGCTCGAGTCGACGCCGCGGTACTCGAAGCGGCCGCCGCTCGCCACGCGGACGGTGCAGGTGCGGTTCTGCCAGCCCCAGTTCTTGTAGACGGGGGCCCAGAAGCCGAAGTCCCACATGCGGCAGTAGGAGTTCACGGTGGGGTTGCCCACGCACATCAGCGCGCCGAAGTGCGCCAGCATGCCTCCCAGGAAGTGACGGGCCGTATCGCTCAGCTCAGCCGGGCCGCTCTTGTCGTGGAAGACGTTGTTGCCCTCGTCGTCGATGAGCGTGAAGTGGTGGTGGTGCCCGTTCGCCGACACGCCCGTGAACGGCTTCGGCATGAAGGTCGGCAGCAGGCCGTGCTTGCGGCCCACCGCGGCGCAGATCTGCCGGTAGGTGGTGATGTTGTCGGCCGTCTTGACCGGGACGGTCGAAGCGGAAGTTCAGCTCGAGCTGGCCGGGGGCGTCCTCGTGGTCGCCGTAGGACATGTCGAGGCCGAGCGCCTGGCCGTATTCCACGACGTCGAGGAGCACCGGACGCAGTTCCTCGAACTGGTGGATGTGGTAGCAGTAGGGCTTGGTCACGCCCTCGGGCGCGGCGCCGTCCTCGCCCTTCTTGAGCCACATCATCTCCGGCTCGATGCCGATCAGGAAGCTGTAGCCGAGCTCCTCCTCGAACTCGGCCACCACGCGCTTGAGGTTCTGGCGCGGGTCGGCGTCGAGGAGCTCGCCCGTTTCCGTGTCGTAGCAGTCACAGAACACTCGTGCCACTCGCGGATCCCAGGGGAGCTGGGCGAAGGTGGAGAGGTCCGCGATCGCCGCGAGTTCCGACTCTTCCGGGCCGAAGCCGATGTAGTCGCCGGCGCGGTCGGTGAAGAGGTTGGCGGTGGCGCCGTAGACGAGCTGGTAGCCCTTCTCGGCGACCTGCGGGAAGAAGGCTGGCGACGACGCCCTTGCCCATCACGCGGCCGGTGACGGAGACCTGCTGGAAGAAGACGTACTTGATGCCCTGCGCCTCGATCTGCTTGACGATCCCCTCGATCTGCTCGCGCCGGCCGGGCTGGTTGCGAGCCTCCTCGAGCGTCTTGGGCGGCAGGACCGTTCTCGGACTCTGGAGGACGGTGTTGACGTCTCCGCCGAACGTCAAGGGGGCCGATGCGTCAACGGTGACGCCGTCGCTCATACGTCTCCTCCGATGGGTGGGGGCCTAACGAGCCGCGACCGGGGGCGCGTGGGCGACTATAACGCAGTTTTGAGCAAATTTGTATAGGGCGGGCGGTAGCGCGCGTTGACTCCACTGACCGTGCGGAATAGTGTCGGACGGTCACCGAGGGGCACGATTGGTGGGGGGGCCCGTTTCATGTTCAGAGGAAGCCGAGTTCTGGGGACGACCACTGCGGCCGTCGCGGCGTTTCTGATTGCCACGGGCACGGCCGGGGCGCATCACCCCGTGGGGTCTGCACCTACAGCCGACCGCCTGCTGACCAGCAGCCTTGCCGAGCACTGGAACTCCCATGGCGCCGCCGGGAGCGTCGCCGGCCGTTCGACCGTGCCCCCCGTGCCGAGCACCTCGCGCTCGTCGGGCAGTTCGATACCGCGGGCAGGACGGGCGGCATGGGGCGTGTGGCGGATGTGTCCGCCAAGGGCAACTACGCCTACCTGACGATGTTCTACGAGCCGACCTGCGGGCGTGGCGGAGTGCAGATCGTCGACATCTCCAACCCAGCCGCGCCGAAGGCCGCGGGGTACATCCCGAGCCACGTCGACACATACTCGGGTAAGGGATCGCAGGTCGTCTCGCTGAACACGCCTTCGTTCAAGGGGGATCTGCTCGTCTACCAGAACGAGTGGTGCCCAAACACCACCAATGGCGTCGGCGGCATCAGCCCGTCGATGTGACGATCCGCGCCAGCCGAAGAAGCTGGTCGAGGGAGCGGGCGACTTCACCAAGAAGGACGGCAGCCAGAGCAAGGGCGTGCCGCAGACGAGGGCGAACCAGACGCACTCAGCGTTCGCATGGAAGCAGCGCGACGCCTCAGGCCGGGAGACCGGCAAGGTGTTCGTGGTGCTGATCGACGACCTCGAGGAGCCGGACGTCGACATCCTCGACATCACGAACCCGAGCAAGCCGAAGCTCATCTCGGAGACCAACCTCGATCAGTTCGCCCAGACCGGGCCGACCCGCCCCCACGGCGACGCCGTCTTCAGCCACGACATGATCGTCAAGCACATCACTGGGCGCGACATCATGCTGATGTCCTACTGGGACGGGGGCTACGTCACGCTGGACGTCAGCAACCCGGCCGCTCCGGCGCCGCTGTCGGACACCGACTTCGCGCCCACGGACCCCGCTCGCATCCCGTACGGGCAGACGATCACCCCGGAGGGCAATGCCCACGAGGCGGAGTTCACACGCGACAACAAGTTCTTCTTTGCGACCGACGAGGACTTCGACCCGTACCGGGTGGTCGCCACTTTCCTGGGCGGTGAGGCCGCCGGCAAGACCTTCACGGCAATTCAGGGCAGCGACACCCCGGCAATCAACAAGGACAACCCGCTGAGCGGAGACACCCGCTTCCTGGGGCTCGGCTGCGACCCCGTCCCGGCGGCCGGAGGCGACGTGATCGCCGTCGTCGAGCGCGGCGTCTGCGACTTCCAGGTCAAGCTCGACAACATCATCGCGTCCGGCTACTCGGGACTCATCGTGTTCAATCGAACAGGCGAGGACGGCTGCGAGACCCTGGTCAACATGCTCGCGGCGTCTGACACGACCCCGGCCGTCTTCGTGTCGCGGCAGGACGGCTTCCGCCTGCTCGGCATCGAGCCGCCGGCCGGCTATACCTGCAGCTTGGACGGCAGCGGCACGGCCACGCCGCCCGGGCCGTCGGTCCGGGTGGACATCTCCGCCGTCTTCGACGGCTGGGGCTACACGCACATGTACAGGACCGACCTCAGCAAGGGAGCGAAGATGCAGGAGGTCGACATCTACGCGCCCGACGAGGGCCAGCTCGAGGAGTTCGCCGAGAACTTCGGCGACATGAGCGTCCACGAGGTCGCGACCGACCCCGACAGCAACCTGGTTTACGTGTCGCACTACGCGCTCGGCATGCGCGTCCTGCGCTACGACGACAACGGCCTTGAGGAGGTCGGCGCTTTCGTCGAGCCGGGCGGCTCCAACTACTGGGGCGTCGAGGTTCATCGCCTAGGCAACACGAAGTACATCCTGGGGTCCGACCGTGACCGCGGCCTGCGGATCTTCCGCTACGTCCCCTGACGAATCGACACCAGCGCCGCGCGGCCCGCTAGAGGCGCTTCTTGAGCATCCCGAACACGCCTAGAAGCACCTTGCGCTGCACCGCCTTGCCCTCGCGCGAGGTGAGGAAGCCCCCGAGTACGTCTGTTCCACCCGAAGGAGCCGGAGCAGGGGCTGCCTTCCGGCGACGGCGTGCCCTCGGCTTCTCCGCCATCGGCTCGGCGTCGTCGGCGTCGACGGTAGCCTCCTCCATTCTCGCCGCAAGCTTCTCGCGTGCGCTCTCGGCCTCCACGCGGGTGCCGTACTTGGCGTAGAGCGGAGAGCCCTTGGCGGCGCCGTCCACGTCGTCGGCGGGGCCGATGCGGGAGGCGGGCGCTCGCAGCCTAGTGTGCACGACTGGCGTCGGCACGCCCTCGTCGGACAGGGTCGTCACCACCGCCTCACCGATCCCCATCGAGGTGAGCAGCTCCTCGACGTCAGCTGGGCCCGGTCGAACAGTGGCCGCCGCCGGTTGCCCTGCTGCGCTGCGAGCGCGGCGAGGACGATCGCAGCATCGTGCGCCAGCTGCAGACGGTTGCCCCCGCTCCGCGGCTCGAAGACGAGATCGAGCGCCCCGGCCTGCAGCACACCTCGCCGACAGCTTGATACGTCATCTGGATCTCGGGGCGGCACCGCCCAACTATCCGGCGAGGTCGCGCTGCTCGGCGGGGGCACCGACGCACAGCACCGGCGCGGACTGCATGTCAAAGAGACACCAGCGAGCAGGGCCTTCCCGACTGCTGCTTCGGCCAAGGCGCCTCCTGTCGCACGGGACCTAGACCCTAGAAGCGCGCCCTATCGCCGGCACCGGCGGCACGTCCTGCAGCCACCGCATCACGTGCAGGTCCAGGCTGCTGCGGCAGGAAGATGTCGGTGCTGTGCTCGACCGGGGCGCCTTCGGCCGTGCAGGTCACGTGGTCGATTTCTAGGGCGGCCAGGGTGTCGTCTACGTCGAGGGCTTTTCCGATTCGGTCGCGCTTGCTCACCACGCGGGCTGTTATGTGGGCTCGGGTGTAGGCCACGGGCACGCCCTGCTTCAGCAGGACGTCCAGCACCATCTGGCCCTTCTCCAGCATTGACTTGATTCGGGGTGGTGCTGGGAGCTCTACGTCGGGGTGCACTCGGTCGCGCATCCAGGCGCCTGGTTCGCCGTCCATCAGCAGGACGCGGGTGATGTGGGTGGCCGGCGTGTCGGGGGCGACGCCGAAGAGTTCGGCGGTCGCCGCGGAGAGGCCGCGCTCCTCGACCGACAGGTCGCCTACCTCGAGCTTCACTCCGCGTTGCTCGGCCAGCTCGCTGTAGCTCACGAGCTTCTCCAGGCCCTCGTCAAGCGAGGTCGTTGCCGCTCGGCCTACGTACGTCCCGCTCCCCTGGCGGCGCACGATCTCGCCCGTGTCCTCCAGGCGCTGCAGCGCGGTCCGGAGCGTGCCGCGCGAGATTCCCAGCTGGGCTGAGAGCTCCTGCTCCGGCGGGAGCCGCTCGCCTGGGCGGTGCCGGCCCGTCGCCAGCCACGACCGCAGCGCCTCCTCCGCGATGTCGACCAGCGAGGGCTTTCCTTCACTCCGGGAAGCGGCGGCGGACTGACCCCTGGTCGCCATGTACGTCCGATCCTAAGGCTCAGAAGAGCCCGACCGTGCGTCCCTCCGCGTCGATGTCCACGTTCAGCGCCGCCGGCGCCTTCCCCAGCCCCGGCATCTGCTGGATGTCTCCGCACAGCGGCACCAGCCAGCCGGCCCCCGTGTAGGCGCGGACGTCGCGGACCGGGAGCGTGAAGTTCTCCGGCGCGTTCAGCAGCGCCGGGTCGGACGACAAACTGAGGTGCGTCTTCGCCATGCAGATCGGCAGCTTGTCGAGGCCGTCGTCGTTGAACTGCTTGATCTTCTTCTGCGCGTCCAGGTAAAAGACGACGTCCTTCGCCCCGTACACCTTCGTCGCGACCTTCTCGATCTTCACCTCGATCGAGTCGTCGTCCTCGTAGATGTAGCTCGAAGCTGTTCGGCTGCTCGCACGCGTCGGCCACCGCCTGGGCCAGCTCGGCGGCTCCCTCTCCCCCGCGCGCGAAGCCGTCGTTGATCTCGGCGCCGAACGCGCCCGCGTCCAGCGCGAGCTTCTTCACGAGCGCGACCTCCTCGTCGGTGTCGCCCGGCCGGCGGTTCACCGCGACCACGCACGGCAGCCCGAACGTCTTCACGATCCCGAGGTGGCGCACCAGGTTGGCCGCGCCCTTCTCCACCGCGGCGAGTGCCTCGCCCGAATCGGCGCGCGGGTCGTCCTCCAGCCCGCCGTGGTGCTTCAGCGCGCGCACCGTCGCCACGAGCACGACCGCCGACGGCGCGATCCCGCCCTTCCGGCACACGATGTCGAAGAACTTCTCCATCCCCATGTCGGAGCCGAATCCCGACTCGGTGATCACGTACTCGCCGAGCTTCTGGCCGATCAGGTCGGCCACCAGCGACGAGTTGCCGTGCGCGATGTTCGCGAACGGTCCCGCGTGCATCAGGCAGGGCTGGCCCTCGAGCGTCTGGATCAGGTTCGGCTTCAGCGCGTCCTTCAGCAGCACCGTCATGGCGCCCGCCGCGCCGAGGTCCTCGGCCGTGACCGGCTTGCCGCCGTCGTACGAGTACGCCACGGTGATGGCGCCGAGGCGCGCGCGCAGGTCGTGCAGGTCGCGCGCCACCGCCAGGATCGCCATCACCTCGGAGGCCGCCGTGATGTCGAACCCGCTCTCGCGCGGGTAGCCGTTCGCGCGGCCGCCCTGGCCGAGCGTGATCTGCCGCAGCGCGCGGTCGTTCATGTCGAGCGCCCGCTTCCAGCCCACCCGCAGCGCGTCGATCTTGTGCGGGTTGCCGTGGAGGATCGAGGCGTCGAGCAGCGCCGCCAGCAGGTTGTTGGCCGCGCCGATCGCGTGGATGTCGCCGGTGAAGTGGAGGTTCAGGTCCTCCATCGGCACCACCTGGGTCAGGCCACCGCCGGCGGCGCCGCCCTTGATGCCGAAGACCGGTCCGAGCGAGGGCTCGCGCAGGCAGAGGACCGGGTTCTTGCCGATCTTGCCGAGGCCCTGGGTGAGCGAGACCGCGGTGGTGGTCTTGCCCTCGCCCGCCTTGGTCGGCGTGACGCCCGCGACGCAGACGATCTTCCCGTTCGGCCGGTCCGCCAGGCGCTCGATCACGTCGAGCGAGACCTTCGCCTTGTAGCGCCCGTACGGCTCGAACTCGTCCGGCGTCAGCCCGGTGCGCTCGGCGATGGTCTCGATCGGGAGGAGCTCTGCTTCCTGCGCGATCTCGAGACTGCTTTTCATGCGTGCTCCTCCATGCGAGTCAGTGGCTCACCGCAGCCGCGGCGAGCTCGGATACGAGCTTGTCCTCATAGAACCGCTCCAGCTTGAACGGCTCGATCAACTCCGGAGTCTTTCCGGTTGCGGCCAGCTCGGCCAGCGTCTTGCCGACGATCGGCGCCGCCTTGAACCCGTACGTCCCCCACCCGGAGCTCACGTGGAAGCCCTCGACCTCGGTCTTGCCGAGGATCGGCGAGTAGTCGGGCGACAGGTCGCACAGCCCGGCCCAGCTGCGCAGCACCCGCGCGCGCTCCAGCTGCGGGAACAGCTCGAGCGAGTGCCGCGACACCTCCTGCAGGAAGTTCAGCGTTCCCTGCATTCGGTAGGTGGTCCACGGCTCGATCTCCGCCCCCATGAGGAACTCGCCGCGGTCGGTCTGCGAGATGTACACGTGCATCTGCGACGAGACGATCACCACGTCGAGCAGCGGCTTCATCGGCTCGGTCACGAGCGCCTGCAGGATGTGGGTCGTGATCGGCATGTCCACGCCGGCCATGTCCGAGATGAGGGATGACCAGCCGGCGGTGCAGTTGAGGACGACGGGCGCGTTGATCTCGCCGCGGTTCGTGCGCACGCCGGTGACCCTGCCGTTCGAGCGGTTGATGCCGGTGACCTCGGTGTACGGGTGGATCTCGGCGCCGCCCTTGTCGGCCCCGCGCGCGAGCCCCCACACCACCGCGTCGTGGCGGATCACCCCGCCCGGCGGGTGGTAGAGCGCGCCCTGGATCGGCCAGACCGCGTCCGGGTTGTCCACCTGCATCGCCGGCGCGAGCTTCTTGATCTCGTCCGGGTAGATGAGGCGCGAGTCGATGTTGTGGAGCCGGTTCACCTCGGCGCGGTTCGCCATGACGAACATCGCGCGGTCCGAGTGGGCGAGCGTGAGGTGGCCGTTCTGCGAGAAGAGCAGGTTGAAGTTGAGCTCCTTCGCAGAGCCCCTCGTAGAGCTTCACGCTCGCGTCGTAGAAGCGGGCGCCCTCGGGCGTCTTGTAGTTCGACCTGAGGATCGTGGTGTTGCGGCCGGCGGCGCCCGAGCCGATGTAGTTCTTTTCGAGAACCGCGACGTTCGTCACGCCGTGGTCGCGCGCGAGGTAGTAGGCGGTGGCCAGTCCATGGGAGCCGCCGCCGATGATCACGACGTCGTAGGAGTCCTTCAGGTCGGGGCGCGGGCGCCACATCCGGCGGCGGCGGAAGATGTCAAGCATCCGGCGCCTCCGGTGGGTCGAGCGGCTCCAGTGCGTCCACGCCGACCGGGCCGCCGCCGAGGTGGCCGGCGGCGTCGGCCACCAGCGTCCACACGTACTGGCCGAGCGCCGCGCCGAACAGCATCAGGTAGCGGTCGGGCGCCTCGCAGAGGATCGCGCCGCCGGTGCGGGCCACCGAGCCGGGGCGGAAGGCGTGCACCGGCGTGACCTGCGGGCGCAGGTCGATCGCCGTGAAGCGGGCGAAGGTCTCGCGCGCGAGCGGGCCCACGATCGTCATCGCGCCCTGCGAGGTGGTGGTGTCGATTACGCTCGCGAGGCCGTTGGCGCCCGCGGCGGACGCGAGGAGGCGGTCGCGGTGCGCCGCGGTGTCTTTCGGTGAGCAGAGGACCACCGCGCGCTGCGCCGAGTAGGGGCACCACCAGGCGCCGTCGGCACGCAGTGCGCTGCCCGAGCTCGAGCTCGTGGCCGGTGATGGCTGAAATGTCGCCCTGGATCTCGATCTTGCCCAGGTGGGACATGTCGGCGAAGCCAACCGAGGAGGAGCGCTCCTCGTCCGGGGAACGAGACGGCGACGTTCCAGCCGTCGCGTTCTTCGATAGTGGCGCCCGGCCGACGCGGCGCGGGCTCGGCATCGGGCTGCGCGCGGTGGCCGACGGGCCGGGTGAGAGGAAGGCCAGGCTGCTCATGAGCGCAGGATCTCCCCGTCCGGGTCGTAGAAGGGCTTCGTCTGGACCTCGCCCTCGATCCGCCTGTCCTCGTCCGAGATCGTGATGCGCGCGCCGTCCTTGGCCAGGGCGGCCGGCACCCACGCCATCCCGATCACCCGGCCGAGCTGCTGCGAGTAGCGCGCGCTCGTGACCTGGCCCATCGGCCCGCCGTTCTCCGGCATCACGACCGCGCCCTCGGTCGGCACGTAGCCGTTCTCGAGCGTGAAGCCCACGAGCGAGGTCTCGAGCTGCTCGTTCTCGTAGTGCTGGAGCGCCCACTTGCCGATGAAGTCCTGCTCCTTGTCGAGCTTCACGATCCACGGCATCGCGGCGCCGAAGGGCGTGGACTCGGAGTCCGTGTCCTGCCCGATCAGGATGTGCATCTTGTGGAGCCGGAGCTGGCGCTGCGGCTCGAGGCCGAACGGCTTCACGCCGAGCTCGTCGACCCGCCTCCATCAGCGCGTCCCAGAGGTGCTCGCCCTGCGCCGCCGGGCAGTGGATCTCGTAGCCCACCTCGCCCACGAAGCCGATCCGCAGGATCAGGCTACGGCACGCCCGCCACCTCGGCCTGCTTGCCGTCGAGGTAGGTGAAGCCCTCGGCCGAGCAGTCGAGCTCGGTGACCTTGCCCATGATCTCCCGCGCGCGCGGGCCCGCGAGGTTCACGGCGGAGAGCCCCTGGGTCACGTCGGTGAGGTGCACGTCGAGGCGCCAGTCGGCGAGCCACCAGGTGAACCAGTCGAAGATCGCGCCGGCGCCGCTCGAGGTGGTGGTCACGTAGAAGCTGTCGTCGTCGAGCCGGCAGATGGTGCCGTCGTCCATGATGCGGCCGCTGTCGCTCGCGATCACGCCGTAGCGGATGCGGCCGGGCTTGAGGTTGCAGAACCGGTTCGGGTAGAGGCGGTCGAGGAACTCGCCGGCGTCCGGGCCGCGCACGATCAGCTTGCCGAGCGTGGACACGTCGATCAGCCCGGCCGCCTTGTGCACCGCCATGGCCTCGGCCTTCGGGTCGCCGTAGTCGTAGGCGCGGCGCCAGTCGCCCGCCCACATCACGTTGGCCCCCAGCTCGCGGTGGCGCGCGTGGATCGAGGAGCGCTTCGCCGGCTCGAACGGGCCGCCCGGCCAGCGCGCCCATCGGCACGGCGTGCCAGGGCGGGCGCGCGGTCGTGGTGCCCACGTCGGCCATGCTCGTGCCGGTCTCCTCCGCCATCAGCCGCACGGCGGGCAGCTGGCACATGCGCCCCTGGCACGGGCCCATCGTGGTGGTGGTGTAGCGCTTGGAGAGCTCGATCGAGTCGTAGCCCTCCTCGACCGAGAGGTGGATGTCCTTCGCGGTCACGTCCTCGCACAGGCAGGCGAAGCACTTGCCGGGGCGCCCGCTCGTGACGGGCGGCGGCACGGCCACCTTCGCCGGCCACGCCTGCGGGCGGTCGAGGTGCTCGCGCTCGCTGCGCCGCGCGTGCGCGCGAGTCGGCGTCGCCGAGCCCGAGCGCGTGGGCCGCCTCGGCGCCGGCCACCGATCCGGACAGCTCGGCGGCCTCGAGCTCGGCGTGGCCCGTGAGCTGGCCGGCCACGTGCACGTCCTCGGGCACGTGGGAGAGCGTGAAGTAGCCGCGCTCGTCGTCGTAGGAGGTCTTCGCGCCGGCCTGCGCCGCGAGCGAGGTGGCGGGCGCGCTGCCGCCGGACACCACGAGGAGGTCCACGCCGAAGCTGCGCTCGGCGGCCCTCGACCCGGGCGGGCCGATCGACCACGCTCGACACGTGACCGCGCCCGGTCGCCTCGAGCACGGTGGCGCCGTTCAGCACCTCCACGCCGAGCCGCTTGAGCGCGCCCTTCGGGCCGGCGCTGCCGTTCTCGCGCAGGTCCGCCACGCAGCACACCTCGACCCCGGCGTCGAGCAGCGCAAGCGCGGCGTGCAGCCCGCGGTCGTCCACCGTCGCCACCGCCGCGCGCGTGCCCGGCTGGAGCGCGTACATGGAGATCAGCCTGCGCGCGCCGCCCGAGAGCATCACGCCCGGCAGGTCGTTGCCGGGGAACAGCAGCGGCTGCTCGATCGCGCCGGTGGCGTGGATCTGGCGCCTGGCGCGGATCTGGTGGAGCGTGTCGCCCTGCCAGACCGGCACGAGGCCGTCGAAGGTGCCGAGCGCGGGCGCGTTGTCGAGGATCTCGACTCCCGCCGCGCGGGCCCGCTCGACCAGCTCGCGCGCGTACCCCACCCCGCCCTCGGCGAGCAGGCGGCCGCCCGGCTCGGGGCCCTCGTCGGCGAGCACCACGTCGGCGCCCAGCTCGGCCGCCGCGGCGGCGGCGTTCAGCCCGGCCGCGCCGCCGCCGATCACGAGGATGTCCGCGTGGCGGCGCCGGTACTCGGTGCGCCACTCGCGCTCGGGCTGCGACTTGCGCAGCTTCCCGAGCCCGGCCGCGTGGCGCAGCACCTTCTCGTAGAGCGGCCAGAGGCGCCTCGGCCGGATGAAGGTCTTGTAGTAGAAGCCGGGCGGGGTGAACGGGCCGCCCACGAGGTCGGTCGCCCGCATCACGTCGAAGTCGAGCGACGGCGACGCGTTCATGTGCTCGACCTTCATCCCCTCGCGCACCGGCTCGGTGCAGGCGCGCACGCCGGGCGCGCCGTCCACCTGGACGAGGCAGTTGGGGCACTGGCCGGCGCAGCAGAGCAGCCCGCGCGGGCGGTGGTACTTGAAGCTGCGCGAGAAGGTGCGCTGGCCGGAGGCGAACAGCGCCGAGCCGATCGTGTCGCCCTCGAGGGCCGCCACGTTCTTGCCGTCGAACGTGAACGTGACCTCGCTGTCGCGGTCGATGCGCTCGCCGCGCTGCTCGGGCAGGCGGGTCATGCGCCGTGACCGTCGCCCGCGCCGGCGGTGCCGGCGCGCCCTCGCCGAACACCTCGTCGGGCAGCGCGGTGAAGAGGACCTCGTTCGTGCGCGTGTCGCGCTCGGCGACGAACCAGTCGCCGCAGCCGGAGCGGTGGTTCCACCACTCGCGTTGCACTCCCGCGACGTTCCTGCGGAAGTAGTTGTACTCGCTGAGCTCGCGCAGCGTCGGCGCCTCGCGCGGGCGCGGGTTCAGCTCGCCGCCGTAGCCGAAGTCGGTGACCTCGCGTGGACCGCAGTTTGGACAGGTGAGTACGTAGGACATGGCTCGCCGGAGGGCGCAGGCCCACCGTATACAAATTGGTCTAAACGATCAACCGGACGGAGTCTCCCGGCACCCAGCCCGTACCGGCCAGCGGCACCCGCGCCATCGCCGCGGCCTCGACGGTCAGCGCCACCACGTCCTCCGGCTCGAGGTTGTGGAGGTGGGACTTCCCGCACGCGCGCGCGAGCGTCTGCGCCTCGAGCGTCATCGTGCGCAGGTAGTTCGCGAGCCGGCGGCCGCCGAGCTCGGGGTCGAAGCGAGCGGCGAGCTCGTCGTCCTGCGTCGAGATTCCGGCCGGGTCGTTGCCCTCGTGCCAGTCGTCGTAGAAGCCGGCGGACGTGCCGAGGTTGGCGTAGCCCTCCTCGAGCTCGGGCGAGTTGTCGCCGAGCGCGATCAGCGCGGCCACGCCGATCGAGACCGCGTCGGCGCCGAGCGCGAGCGCCTTCGCCACATCGGCGCCGTTGCGGATCCCGCCCGAGACGATCAGCTGCACCTCGCGGTGCACGCCGAGGTCCTGGAGCGCGTCCACGGCCGGCCGGATCGCGGCGAGCGTCGGGATGCCGGCGTGCTCGATGAACACCTCCTGCGTGGCGGCGGTGCCGCCCTGCATGCCGTCGAGCACGACCACGTCGGCGCCGGCCTTGACCGCGAGAGCGGTGTCGAAGTAGGGCCGCGTGGCGCCGACCTTGATGTAGATCGGCTTCTCCCAGTCGGTGATCTCGCGCAGCTCGCCGATCTTGATCTCGAGGTCGTCGGGCCCGGTCCAGTCCGGGTGGCGGCAGGCGCTGCGCTGGTCGATGCCCTTCGGCAGGTCGCGCATCTCGGCCACGCGGTCGGAGATCTTCTGGCCGAGCAGCATCCCGCCGCCGCCCGGCTTCGCGCCCTGGCCGACCACGATCTCGATCGCGTCCGCCCGGCGCAGGTCGTCCGGGTTCATCCCGTAGCGCGAGGGCAGCAGCTGGTAGACGAGCAGCTTCGACGCCTCGCGCTCCTCGGACGTCATGCCGCCGTCGCCGGTGGTGGTGCTGGTGCCGACCGCGCTGGCGCCGCGCCCGAGCGCCTCCTTCGCGGGCCCCGACAGCGCGCCGAAGCTCATCCCCGCGATCGTGATCGGGATCTCGAGGTGGAGCGGCTTCTTGGCGTGGCGGGCGCCGAGCGTGACGTCCGTGTCGCAGCGCTCGCGGTAGCCCTCGAGCGGGTAGCGCGACATGCTCGCGCCGAGGAACAGCAGGTCGTCGAAGTGCGGCACCGGGCGCTTGGCGCCGAAGCCGCGGATGTCGTAGATCCCCTCGCGCGCGGCGCGCTGGATCTCGTGGATCACGTCGCGGTTGAAGATCGCGCCCTCGCGCAGCCCCGGCCGCCAGCCGCGGCCGGCGGAGCGCCGCTCGACGTCGTCGCGGGCCTTGCCGAGCGCGTCGAACTCGGTCAAGGGGTCAGACCTCAAGGGGTCGAGCCTTGTCAGGGTCTGACCCTTGGGTTGAGGGTTTGTAACGGGACCCATCAGTACGAGCCCGCGTTGTCGACGTCGAAGTTGTAGAGCTGGCGCGCCGAGCCGTAGCGCCTGAAGTCGGATGGCGTAGCAGTCCTCGACCTCGGCGCGCTCGAGCAGCGCCGCCAGCTCGGCCACGTGCTCGTCGCGCATCTCCTTCTCGATGCAGTCGGCGCCGAGGCCGGCCACGCTGCCGCGCACGTACAGGTGGGCCTCGTAGATCGAGTCGCCGAGCGCGTCGCCGGCGTCGCCGCACACGACGAGGCAGCCCTTCTGCGCCATGAACGCGCTCATGTGGCCCACCGAGCCCTGCACCACGATGTCCACGCCCTTCATCGAGATTCCGCAGCGGGCCGAGGCGCTCGCCGCGGATCACGAGCAGCCCGCCGCGGCCGGTGGCGCCCGCCGACTGGCTTGCGTTGCCGTCGACGATCACCGTCCCGGACATGATGTTCTCGGCCACGCCCACGCCGGCGTTGCCGTGCACGCGCACGGTCGCCTCCTTGTTCATCCCGGCGCAGTAGTAGCCCGCGTGGCCCTCGATCTCGACCTCGATCGGCGCGTCGATCCCCACCGCCAGCGCGTGCGCGCCGCGCGGGTTGAGCACGCGCCAGTGGCGCGGCGGCGACGTCGTCGGCGCGCGTGCAGCGCGGCGTTCAGCTCGCGCAGCGGCGTGACCGCGAGGTCGAACTCGGCAGCCTCCAGGCCGCTCCCGAGAGCGGCCATCAGACGGTCGCCCGCTCCCAGCTGTAGACGCGGCCCGGCTCGGGCTCCCAGGTGCGCGCGCGTCTCGGCGCCCGGCAGCACGGCGATCGCGCGGTACTCGGAGGCCATCGCGACCCAGTCGTCGGTCTCCGCCATCACCGCCGGCTTGCACGCGATCGGGTCGCGCAGCACCGCGAAGCCGTCGATCGTGCCGACCGCGAACGTGTAGAAGCCGTCGAGGTCCTCGAGGCAGCCCTCGAGCGCCTGCTCGAGCGAGGCGCCCTCGCGCAGGCGCCAGGTGAGGTACCCGGCGGCCACCTCGGTGTCGTTGTCGGTCTGGAACTCGATCCCCTCGTCGCGCAGGCGCGCGCCGCAGCCGGTTGTGGTTCGACAGCGAGCCGTTGTGGACGAGGCAGAGGTCGAGCCCGGTGGAGAAGGGATGCGAGTGCTCGGTGGTCACGCGGCTCTCGGTGGCCATGCGCGTGTGGCCGAGCGCGTGGCTGCCCTGGATGTCCGTCGAGCCGCGAAGCGCTCGATGAACTCCTGCGGCGGGCCCGCCTCCTTGTAGATCTCGATCGCCTGCCCGGCGCTCATCACGCGCAGCTCGGGATAGCGCTCGTGCAGCCAGGCCGCGGCCTCGTCGGCGTCGGTCTCCACCACGATCACCGCGTGGCTGCCGCGCGGCTCGGGCTCGCCGGCGCCGAACGCCTCGGCGAGCGCGTCGCGCACGCCGGTCCAGTCCTGCTCGGGATCCGGGCTGAACAGCGACACCTTGGACGAGCCGGACGGCGCCGGGTCGCGGTAGATCGCCACGCCTGCGCTGTCGGGGCCGCGGTCGCTCAGCTGGAGGAGCATGTCCCCCAGATGGCTCCCGAGGCTCTCGCTCACGTCGAGCGACTTCGAGAAGAGTCCTGCGATTCCACACATTGCGAGCCTCCTAGAGCCACCGAGTGTAGGCACGCGCCCACCTCGTGACTCCCATGGAGAATGGGTGAACAATTCGGGTGTTCGGTATGTGAGGTCATCCACATTGGCCCATGCGCCGAATGCGGATAGCTTGCGCCCATGAGCGCGACCGAGCCCTTCACACGCGCCGACCTCGCCCGAGGACGTCAAGCGCTACATCGCCGAGCAACGACATCGAGTTCCTGTTCGCGCAGTTCGTGGACATGCACGGCAAGCCGAACGCCAAGCTCGTTCCCGCGCGCCTGCTTCGACGGCCTGATGGAGGACGGCGCGGGCTTCGCCGGCTTCGCGGCCGGCGACGATCGGCCAGTTCCCGCACGACCCCGATCTCGCCGCGATGCCGGACGTGCGCAGCTTCACGCCGCTGCCGTGGCAGCCCGAGCGTGGCGCGGCTCGCCTGCGACGTGCACGTGGAGGGCGAGGAGTGGCCCTACTGCCCGCGCACGATCCTGCGCCGCCAGCTCGACCGCGCGCGCGAGCTCGGCTACGAGTTCATGATCGGCGCCGAGCTCGAGTACTTCCTGGTGCGCGAGACCGAGGACGGCGGCGATCGAGCTGGCCGACCCGCTCGACACGCTCGACCAGCCCTGTTACGACATGCGCGGCGCTCACCCGCAACCTCGACTTCGTCTCCCAGGTTGCGCGCAACATCACCGACGCTCGGCTGGAACAACTACGCCACCGACCACGAGGACGCGAACGGCCAGTTCGAGCAGAACTTCGACTTCGCGGACGCGCTCACCACGTGCGACCGGGCGATCTTCTTCCGCTACATGGTCGAGTCGCTCGCGCAGGAGCGCGGGGATGATCGCCACGTTCATGCCGAAGCCGTTCGGCCACCTGACCGGCAACGGCTGCCACTTCCACATGAGCCTGTGGAGGGACGGCGAGAACGTGTTCGAGGCGACCCCGCCGACGACCCGCGCGGGCTCGGGCTGTCCGAGACCGCGTACCAGTTCATCGGCGGGCTCAAGGCGCACGCGAAGGCGTACATCGCGTCACCGCGCCGACGGTCAGCTCGTACAAGCGGCTGGTGATCGGCACGCGCAGCGGCTCGAGCTGGGCGCCGGTGTACGTGAGCTACGGCTTCAACAACCGCACGCAGATGCTGCGCATCCCGGCCGCCGGGCGGATCGAGGACCGCACGGTCGACGGCTCCTGCAACCCGTACCTGGCGCGCCGCGGCGGTGCTGGCCGCGGGTCTCGACGGGATCGCGAACAGCTCGACCCGGGCGACCCCACCACGGAGCTCAACCTCCACGAGCTGACCGAGGAGCAGCGCGAGGAGCTGGGCGTGGAGCTGCTGCCGGCGAACCTGCTGGACGCGACTCGCGAGCTGGAGAAGGACGACGTGCTGCGCGAGGCGCTCGGCACGACCGCCGCGGGAGGACTACGTCGACTACTACGTGCGAGATCAAGCAGGCCGAGTGGGGCGAGTGGCACAACGAGGTCACCCGTGGGAGATCAAGCGCTACCTGCAGCTCTACTGAGCCGCCGGCTGTCCTCGGACTCCAGCAGCCCCAGGCGGTCGGCAAGCCAGCGGGCGGGCAGCGCCTGGAGCAGCAGCGTCAGCACGATCGCCAGGGCGACCACGCTCGCGAAGACGTCGACGTCCGGCACCCCGAGCCCGGCGAGGACGCCCACCAGCGCGGCCGGCACCACCCCCGTCTCGCGCGTCCAGCACAGGAAGGCCAGCTCGTTGCGCGTCCAGCGCGGCCTTCGGTCCGGCAGCGTGCACGCGAACACGGTCATCGGCCGCGCCACCAGCATCAGCGTCGCGAGCACGGCGAGCGCGGGCAGCAGGTTGTCGCCCAGCTCGCCGAAGGGGATGTTCGCCCCGAGCACCATGAACACGATCAGGGTGACGAGGTCGGCGAGGTTGAACGGCGAACTGGCGCACGTCGTCGCTCGTGCGGCATGTCGCATGCGCCAGCCCCAGGTGCTCCATGTTGCCGACGATCAGCCCGGCGAGGAAGGCGCCGAGGTAGCCGCTGCCGCCGGCCGTGTCGAGCGAGAAGAAGCTGATCGTGACCACGGCCAGCACGGCGAGCGCCGCGCTCTCGCGCCAGATCCCGGCGCGGTCGCTCGAGATCGCGGCCGCGAGCACGACCCCGGCCACGATGCCGATCACGGTGCTGATGCCGAGGTCCACGAGGAACTCGCTCGCCGGGCCGGCGACCGAGTCGACTCGCCGGTGAGCACGACGCCGGCGAGCGTGAGCGCGAGCGCCGCGCCGGTCGGGTCGTTGAAGGCCGACTCGGCGATCACCGTCTGCGCCACCTTGGGCTTCAGCCGCGAGCGGACGAAGAGCGGGATCAGGATCGCCGGGTCGGTCGGGCGCCAGGACGGCGCCCACCAGGAACGCCATGGCCCACGGGAGGTCGAACGCGAAGTGCGCCGCGACGCCCACGACGGCCGCCGTGAGCAGCATGCCCGGCACGCGCGAGCATCGCCAAGCGCCGACCCAGACCTTCGCAGGATCGGCAGCGACAGGTTCAGCCCGCCGTAGAAGAGGATCAGCGAGACGCCGAGCGTGAAGATCAGCTGGGCGCCGAGCGAGTCGAACGGCACGTCGACCACGTCGAGCACGGACGGGCCGAACAGCGCGCCCGAACGCCACCAGCAGAGGATCTCCGGGACCCGCAGCAGCGCTCGCGAGAAGCGCGCCGAGCAGCGCGCCGATCAAGCAGCAGGCTGAGCGTGAGGAGAACGTCGTCGGTCACTCGGGCGGTCCCGCGCGCGCTGCGCCCTCGAGCGCGAGCGCGCGATGTCGCGCGGCGGTGACCAGCAGCAGGACGATCACGAGCGCGCGCCGAGCGCGACGGCGATCAGCCGCTGGCGCGAGTCGTCGCGGGCGTCGTCGAAGGCCTTCTCCGTCGCCGGGCGCCGCGCGGCTCTCGTAGCGGCGCGAGCGCCTGCGGCCGTGCGGCCATCGCGTCGAAGGCTCCAGCTCGGGGCCGAGGAAGATCCGCTTCACGCGCTCGGTCGTCGCCCGCGCTGGAGCGCGCGCGTAGGCGACGTCGTCGAGCGCCATGAAGCCGTCGAAGCTGCGCCTCGAGCTCGCGCAGCAGCCGGCGCTCGCGCGGGTCGGTGAGCGTCGCCGTGCCGCGCGCGAGGTCGCGCCGGAAGCGCGCGCACCGAGCGCCTCGAACGCGGCCGCGAGGCGCCGTCGTCGTAGCCGTAGGCCGTCTGCCAGCCGTTGAAGTCGGTCACGCCGAACTTCAGGTCGAGCGCGAGCGCGCCGTCGTCGGCGCGCTCCTGGACCTCGTCGAAGCGGTCGCCCAGCCGGTGCATGCCCGTTCAGGGCGACCGCGATCGTGACCAGCGGGCCGAGGACGCGTGAGCAGGATCGCGACGTAGAGCTTCGCCCTGATGGTCACGCGCCGACTCCGCATATAGGGTGGCCGCGCCGATGATGCTGTTCGTCCTCACCGGCCAGGCGCCGCCGATCCTGCTCGTGGCGCTCGCTGGTCATGCTGCTACCTCGCGGTCATCGAGCTCTGGCAGGAGGAGGACCTGCCGTTCCTGCCCAAGGCGTGGTGGGTCCTGTTCGTGCTGCTGACGCATGTCGTCGGCTACGTGATCTTCCGGGTCTGGCTCGCGGTCGCAGCCGGCGCCGCCGCCAGACAGCCTCAGCGCCGTCCCCCGCGGACGTGGTGGAGGCGGGCCAGCTTGAGCGCCAGCTCGAGCGAGAGCAGGTCCTCGCTTGCGCGAGGTCGAGCCCCGTGACCCGCTCGATCCGCTCGAGCCGCTGGCGCACCGTGTTCGGGTGGATGTAGAGCGCGCGGGCGCTCGCGGCGACGCTGCCGCGGTCGGCCAGGAAGCGCTCGAGCGTCTCGACGAGGCGGGCGCCGCGGCGGCGGTCGTAGTGGAGCAGCTCCTCGACCGCCTGGCCGGTAGCGGTCGTGCGGCGCGTCGTCGAGCTCGAGGTGGACCAGGTACTGGTAGGCGCCGAGCTCGCTCGTAGGAGACCGCGCCGCCCTCGGCCGCCAGCGAGCGGCCGATGCGCGCGGCGTCGGCCGCCTCGCGCATGCGCCGCCGCGCGCTGGCGGCGCCGCGGTCGACGTCGCTGAGCCCGACGACCACGCCCTCCTCGCGCGCTAGCTCCTCGCAGCGCGCGCCGCAGCCGCTCGACGGGCGCGGCGGCCGCGGTGGGCAGCGGCAGCGAGCGCGCGCAGCGCAGTCGTGGCGCGGAGTCGAAGAACGCGCGCGGGTAGAGCCGCGCAGCCGCGCCTGCAGCGCGCGCGGCCAGCTCCGGCCAGGCGGGCCGTCGCGGTCGGCCGCGGCGCGCGCTCGGCGTGCAGGAACACGTGGGGCGGCTGAGGTCGCAGCGCGCCTCGCCCGCCTTCGCCTCCGCCGCCTCGACCGAGCCGGCGGCGAGCGCCTCGAACATGTCCTTGACGATGTTCTCCGCGGTCAGGCGCTCGATCAGCTCCGCCTTCTTCAGGCCCACCGCGGTCTGGTGGGCGACGGCGCGCAGCAGCTCCGCGTCCTCGTCGTCGAACGCGCGCCCGCGCGGCGCATGCAGCAGAGCAGGCCGAGCTGCTCGTCGCCGGCGGCGCAGCGGCGCGACCAGCACGGCTCGTCCTCGACGGCGCCGCTGCGGCCGCCCCGCATCGAGCCGCGAGCAGCATCGGCGCGGGCGCGCCGCCCGGCGGGGCCGCGCGTCGGGCGGGTCCGCGCCGCGCGAGGTTGAGCTCGTCGGCCTCGGGGTCGATCCGCCAGATCTGGCAGGAGTCCGCGCCGAGCAGCTGGCGCGCGCCGCGCGTGACCGCGTCGTAGAGGTCCTCGCGCAGCGTGACCGCGGCGAGCGCCTGGCTCAGCTGCGTGAGCGTGGTGAGCGCCTCGACGCGCCGGCGCGTCCCCTCGTAGAGCTTGGCGTTCTCGATCGCGCCCGCCGACGAGCGACGCGGTGTGCACGAGGAAGTTGAGGACTCCGTCGTCGAACTCGCGCGGCGCCTGCGTGTGGAGGACGACGACACCGAGCACGTCGCCGCCGCGGCATCACCGGCACGGCCACCATCGACTGGAAGCGCTCCTCCTCGAGCTCCGGCACGTACTTCATGCGCGGGTCGTCGATCGCGTGGTCGCGGATGAACTCGGGCGTCTTGGTGCGCGCGACCCAGCCGGTCAGGCCCTCGTCGAACCCCAGCTGAGCTGCCCGACCAGGTGCGAGTAGCGCGGCGAGGCCGCGCGCAGCACCAGGCGCTCGTCCTCGAGGAAGTAGATGAAGCAGGCGTGGCAGCCGGTCGCGTCGGTGGCGATCTCGACGATCCCGTCCAGCACGCGGTCGAGGTCCAGCGAGGACGAGACCGTCTTGATGACGGCGTAGAGCGTCTCGTTTTCGCGCTGTACGCGGGCCAGGGCGTCGCCGCCGCCCGCCACCGGTGAGACCGTCAAACGAGCCTTCCTTCGCGGTTGGGCGGCCATCGTAACCGCGGCCGCCGCTCACCATATGTGTCGTCTGTGACACTCGTTCGTCCCGAACGATGTGTCCATCATACGTTGCGGGAACGCGCCGGGCGGGAATACGGTCGCGCCCGAAGGCCCTGTTTCTGAACTGACAGTGTCAGCGGCCGCTTGGCTATGGAGGAAGCATGATCGGATTGGTCATCGCGCAGGTCGAGAGCTCGAGGACGCCGCAAGCGCGGCGGGCGCAGACGCTCGACAGCGCGATCCTTGCGGAGCAGTTCTACTTCTTCACCGTCGTCCTGATGTGGCTGATCCACGTGGGCTTCATGTCATACGAGGCCGGCGTGGTGCGCCGCAAGAACGTGCTCGCCACGGCGATGAAGAACATCCTGACGATCGCCGTCGTGACGCCGACCTTCTACTACGTCGGCTGGTGGATCTACAACTGCAACCAGCCCGGCCTGCCGATCGGCCCGAACTCCACGCGACTTCACCGCGGCCGCCTGCCAGGGCGGCATTCCGTGGTCGCGACGCGTTCGGCCCGAACCTGACCAACAACATCAACCTGATCTTCTTCCTGGCCTTCCTGCTGTTCTCCTGGACGACCGCCTCGATCATGTCGGGTGCCTGCCTCGAGCGGATCCGGCTCTCGGCGTACCTGATCCTCGCGTCGATCCTCGGCTCGGTCGTCTGGATCCTCGACGCCGCATGGGGCTGGAGCGCCGGCGGCTGGATGACGCTGCGGTTCGGCTACCACGACTCGATCGCGTCGGGCGTCGTGCACGGCGTCGCGGGCGCGTTCGCGCTCGGGGTGCTCTTCAACCTCGGTCCGCGAATAGGGAAATACACGCGGGAGGGTCTGGCCCGCCAGTTCAGACCGCAGAACCTGCACATCACGCTGATCGGGCTGATGCTCATCTTCACGGGCTTCTACGGCTTCTACGCCGCCTGCCTCGTGATCGCATCGACCAGCTTCCCGGGCTGGGCGAACATCTACCTCAGCCCGACGACGCTCGGCTCGATCACCATGGTCATCACGTTCGGCTTCGCCGGAGGCTTCACGGGCGGCTACTTCGCAAGCCGCGGCGACCCGTTCTGGACGGTCTCCGGCGGTCTCGCCGGCGTGATCGGCGTGTCCGCCGGTGCCGACGTATACGCGCCGACGCTCGCCTACCTGCTGGCGATGGCAACCGCCGCGCTGACGGTCTACGTCGGCGGCTTCATCGAGAAGAAGATGCGCGTCGACGACGTGGTCGGCGCGGTGGCGGTGCACGGCTTCGCCGGGTTCCTCGGCGTGCTGTGGGTCGGCGTCTTCGCCGCGGGGTACCCGACGGGCTGAACAACGTCGAGAGCTCGATCGGCGGGCAGGTGCTCGGCATCGCGACCTTCCTGCCGCTCGGCTTCCTCACGGGCTACGTCGCTTCGTTCGTCCTGAAGAAGCTGAACCTCCTGCGCGTGCCGCCGGTGGTCGAGCTCGAGGGCCTCGACGTGTCCGAGTACGACCAGGACCTGTACATGCCCGAGGTGGCTACGACGGGCGAGATGGTCGTGGAGCCGGATGGAGCGCTGACTCCCTCCGAAACGGTCCTACGCAACGCCAGAGATGAGGTGGTGGTCTAGATGCCGGGCATCATCAACAGCGCACCCGACTGCGTAACGTCCGGAGCGGGCGCGGAGAACGCGCGGGTGGAGGACAGCGCCGACTTCATCCTGCAGGCCAATTACCAGGACTGCGCCGGGTTCATGACGTTCGGCCCGGGCTCCACATACGGCGAGGACGGCTCGAGCGCCGAAACCCTGTACATGATCCTGACCTGGGCCGGCATCATCGTGATCCTCGCAGCGCTGGTCGCGTGGGTCATCTACGAGAACCGGCAACTGATCCGGCACGTCGCGAGGCTTGGCGGACGGGAACCGGCGGCCGTCGGCCCGCCGCCACAGCCCGGAGGAGTAGGAGACGCAAGATGATCAACAACGGAAGCGGCAAGCGGCAGATCGAGTTCCTGCCCCTGCAGACTCATGTCAAGGGCTTCGAGATCGCGATGCTTGCGATCTCGATCCTCTGTGCCATCGTGGTCCTGGTGATCGTGCTCTTTACGAACATTGGGACCGAGTTCCGTCCGACCGCCTGAGCCGAGGCAGGAATCGGTGACCCCGGCCGCGCGGGCGGAGGTGGGCCGCTGGGGGAGCCGGCTCACGGGCGGCGGGCCGACGTGGCTCCGCGTCGCCGTGATCGTCGGCGTGCTGGTCGTCGCATTCGTGGTGGCGCAGACCTGCCAGCAGTCACAGATCCGCCTGACCAAGGATCAGGCGATCGCGAAGGCGCAGCGGGAGATCGACTTCAAGCCGGACCGCACCCAGATCCGCCTGCTGCGGCAGGGCGTACAGTCGGAGCCCTTCTGGATCGTCTCGCTGTCGATCAAGGGCGAGACCGAGAACAGCTTCCGCGAGCTGGCGATCGTGCGGATCGACGCCAACACCGGGAAGGTCGAGAGCGTCAGGCAGCAGCGCTAAGGCCACGTCGCGCAGGACGTGATCTCGACCCGCATGTTGCGCTCCATCATCTCGAGCGCCGCGTCGGCGAGCTTCTCGTGGATGCCGGCCACGCCGTCGCGCGGCACCGAGACCCGCAGGTGGCGCACGTACGCGTCGAGCGCGCTGTAGAGGATGCACTGCTCGGTGACCTGGCCGACGAGGACGAGATGCCCGATCTCCTTCTGGCCGAGCAGGTACTCGAGCGGGGTCATGTAGAAGATCGCTGTGACGGGCCTTGATCACGAAGTCCGCGCCCTCGGGAGGCAGGATGGGCTCGACGAGGTCCGGCCGGGTGCCGTCGAGCGCCCGCTGCGCGAGCTCCTCCGATGATGAGTTCCAGTCGCCGTAGTTGTCGTTCACGTAGATGATCTCCACGCCCTCGTCCTGAGCGCGGCCGATCAGCTTCGTCACGGGATCGATAATCGTCTCGACGCTCTTCGTGAGCGGCTCGGCGTCGTCGTGCTCGTAGCTGTTGAGCATGTCGACGACGACCAGGGCTGATTTCGGGGCTTCTGCCATCACCCAGAAAGATATGCACCCGCCGAAGCGGGTACGTTAGGCGGGTTGGGGTCAACGGTACGCATCCACCTCCGTGGTGAGCTGCGGCTCGAGGTTGGCGGGAGCCGCCGCGAGAACAGGCTTCCAGGGCGCCTTGGGCGCGCTCTGCTGGCCTACCTCGTCCTGAACCGCAGCCGGGTGTCCACGCGCGACGAGCTCGTTCATGCTCTCTGGCCGACCAGCACGCCACGCGACCCCGCGGCCACACTCAGCACACTGCTGTCGAGCCTGCGGCGCGCCCTCGGCCCGGAGCTGGTGAAGGGGCGCTCGGAGCTTCAGTTGGAGCTGCCGGCTGACGCTGAGGTGGACGTGGACCAGGCCGCGAGCTCGCTGGCCGCCGCGCGCGCGGCGCTTTCGAGCGACCCCGAGCTGGCCTGCTCCTCCGCGCAGGCAGCCCTCGACATCTACGAGCGTCCGCTGGTGCCCACGTTCGACGCTCCCTGGATCGAGGAGCACCGCCGCGACCAGGAAGAGCATCGGCTCGAGGCGCTCGAACTGCTGACGGAGGCGTCACTCGCGATGGGTGACACGGGAGTGCTCCGCGCCCAGCTCGCCGCCCGCCAGCTCGTGGAGCTCGCCCCATTCCGCGAGTCCGGCCACGCACTGCTCATGAGGGCCCACGTGGCCCGCGGCAACCATGCCGAGGCGCTCCAGGCCTTCGACCGGGTTCGCGTGCTGCTGCGCGAGGAGCTCGGGGCGACGCCGTCCGCCGAGCTGCGCGCGCTCCACGAGCAGGTGCTCTCCGCCACGGAGGACGACGGGCCCGCCGAGCTGCCGCTGCCGCCGACACTCGCGAAGGTCGACGGGCGTCCGTTCGTGGGGCGTGAGGGGGCGCTGGCACAGCTCCGAGATGCGCTCGCGGCGGCGGGCGAGCGCGGCCGGCGCTTCGTGCTGACCGCGGGCGAGCCGGGGATCGGCAAGACGAGCCTGGCGGCGGCCTTCGCGCGCGAGGCCCACCACGGTGGAGCGATCGTGCTGTACGGGCGCTGTGACGAGGAGGCACTCGTGCCCTACCAGCCGTTCGTGGACGTGATCTCTCACCTCGTCCTGAACGGCCGGGTCGACCAGCTCGGCGACAGCCTGCGCTTCGAGCTCGAGGAGCTCGGCCGGCTGGTGCCCGAGCTCCGCCGCCAGATCCCAGCCATGCGCGAAACGTCCGGCGGCCTGCCGGAGACCGAGCGCTACCGCCTCTTCGAGGCCGTGGTCACCACGCTCGCGCGCGTGGCTGGCGACAAGCCGCTTGTGCTCGTGTTCGACGACGTGCACTGGGCGGACCACCCCACGCTGCTGCTGCTCAGACACCTCGCCCGCGCCCCCGAACCTGCACGCCTCGTGGTGGTCGCGGCGTACCGGGACGTGGAGGTGGAGGCCGACTCGCCCCTGGCCGACGTGATTGCCGACGTGCGGCGCGAGAGCTCGCTCGAGCTGCTGACCCTGGACGGCCTCGACGAGGAGGAGACCCAGGCGCTGATCGAGGCCCACCAGGGCGCTGCACCCGCTGCTGACCTTGCGCATCGGCTCCACGAGCTCACCGGCGGCAACCCGTTCTTCCTCGAGGAGTCGATCCTGGCGGCGGCCGACCCTGGCGAGGTGCCGCCGGGTGTTCGCGAGGTGGTGCTGCGGCGGGTCGGGCGGCTCGGCGCGCAGGCGAAGGAGGTGCTCGGGCTCGCGGCCGTGATGGGGCTGAGCTTCCCGGTGGCCGTGCTCGCCCGGGCGGGCGGCTTCGTGCGCGAGGAGGTGGTCGCGATCCTCGACCGCGCGGTCGCGGCCCGCCTGCTCACCGGGATCGACGAGCGCGGACAGCTCTCCTTCTCGCATGAGCTGATTCGCCAGACGCTCCACGACGAGCTCGGAACCGTTGCTCGCGCGCACCTCCACGAGCTGGTCGCTCAGACGCTGGAGAAGCACCGCGCCGAGCTTCGGCCGCATCCCGCCGAGCTGAGCCATCACTTCTACGAGGCGCGTCACTCGCTCGGTGCCCATCCGGCGCTTGACTACGCGCGCGAGGCCGCCGACAGCGCGGCCGACTCGCTCGCCTGGGAGGACGCCGCGCTCCATCTGGAGCGGGCGCTCGAGCTGGAGGCCCTTCCGGACGCCGGTGACACCGACGAGCGCTGCGAGCTGTTGCTCCGGCTCGGCGAGATGCGCCTCCGCGCCGGAAGCGCTGGCTTCTCCGATGCCTTCGCGGAGGCTGCCGAGGCGGCGCGCGGGCGTTCGAGCACCCAGCTCGCGCGCGCCGCGATTGGCTACGCCGGCCGCTACTACGAGGCCGGGGTCGTGGACAACACGCTGATCGAGCTGCTGCGGGAGGCGCTGGCGGAAATTGAGGACGACGAGCAGGACCTGCGCGCGCGCCTGCTTGCCCGGCTCGCGGAGATCCTGCATTTCGCGGGCGACGAGCAGGCATCGCTCGCGCTCGGGCGCGAGGCGGTGCAGATCGCGCACGACCTGGGCGATGACCACGTGCGCGTGGACGCCCTCGCCGGCAACCACGTGTCGATGCTGCACATCGGGCGCCTGTCGGAACGCCTGATCGCCGAGCGACGAGCTGATTCGGATCTCGCGCCAGATCGGCGACCGCGAGCGCATCCTCCAGGGCCTTCATGCGCGCATCTTCGACCTGATCCAGGCCGGTGAGATCAGAGCCGCGAAGGAGGCCGTGAACGAGCTCTCGGCCATCGCCCGGGAGGTGCGCCAGCCGCTGTTCGAGCACTTCGCCGTGGCCTGGTTGGCCGCCTTTGCCCAGATGGAGGGCCGGCTCGAGGAGGCGGAGCGGCTGGCCGCGGCGTCGGCCGAGATGCGGCGCCTGATGGAGACCGCCGACGCTGAGGCCGTGTTCGCCGCCCAGCTGTTCCTGATCCGTCTGGGGCAGGGCCGCGTGGGCGAGCTGCTGCCAGCCGTGGAGCAGTTCGTCGACGCCTATCCGGCGCTCGCGGCGTGGCGGGCGGCGCTGCCGCTCGCCTACCTGGCCGACCGGCGCGAGGCGGACAGCGCCAGGGAGCTCGAGCGCGCCGTGGCGGGGCTCGACGAGTTGCCGCAGGACTTCTTCTGGCTCACGACCATCGGCCTGCTGGCGGAGGCGGCCGCAAGACTGCCGCACCCCGAGAGCGCCGCGATCCTCTACGAGAAGCTCGAGCCGTACGCCTCCTGCATGGTCCAGGTGGGCTACGCGGGAAGCGTCGGCCCGGTGGCGCGGCTACTCGGACTGCTCGCCGCCGCGCGCGGGGAGCGCGACGTGGCCGTTCTGCACCTTGAGGACGCGCTCAGCTTCGCGGAAGGCGCGGGCCTGCGCCTGTTCGAGACGCAGGCTCGCGCTGACCTGGACGAACTCCTGATGGCTTCCGCGTGAGCTTCGGCGACTAGTTCTCTTCGGGCGGCAGCGTCCGGAACGTCCGGCAGGACCTCCGGATCGTCAGGCAGCTCAGGTGGTCCTCCGGGCGTCCGGCAGCTCGGCCTCGGGTAGCTCGGGCGCGTCCTCGTTCGACGGGTCCGTGGAGGACCCCTCCTCGCGGGCGTCGCCCTTCGCTCCCACGCCGACCGTCTCGCGCTTGCGCTCCTTGGGCTTGACGATGGTGATCGTCATGTCCTTCTCGTCCTCCTCCGCGGCCTTGCCGACCTCGATGGTCGAGCCGGGTGGCATGGACTGCGCGAGCACCTCGTCGGCGAGCGGGTCCTCGATGTAGCGCTGGATCGCCCTGCGCAGCGGGCGAGCGCCCATCGCGGGGTCCCAGCCCTTCTCGACGAGGAAGTCCGCGGCATCGCTGGAGAGGTTGAGCGACAGCTCGCGCTCGGCCAGCGACTCGCGGATCCGCTTGAGCAGCAGCTCGACGATCTCGGTGATCTCCTCCTTGGTGAGCTTGTGGAAGACGATCACCTCGTCGATCCGGTTGAGGAACTCAGGCCGGAAGACCTTCTTGAGCTCGCCCATGATCCGGACCTTCATGTCCTCGTAGGTCACGCCGGTCTCGTCGCCCACCGTGAACCCGATGCCGGTGTTCTTGGCGATCTCGGAGGCGCCGACGTTCGAGGTCATGATCACGATCGCGTTGCGGAAGTCCACGGTGCGCCCCTGGGCGTCCGTGAGCCGTCCGTCCTCGAGGATCTGAAGCAGGATGTTGAACACGTCCGGGTGCGCCTTCTCGATCTCGTCGAGCAGGAGCACGCTGTACGGCTTGCGCCGCACGGCCTCGGTGAGCTGGCCGCCCTCGTCGTACCCGATGTAGCCGGGGGGCGAGCCGACGAGCCGGGACACGGAGTGCTTCTCCATGTACTCCGACATGTCGATGCGGACCATCGCGTCCTCGTCGCCGAACAGGAACTCGGCGAGGGTGCGCGCAAGCTCCGTCTTGCCGACGCCCGAGGGGCCGAGGAAGATGAACGAGCCGGTGGGCCGCTTGGGGTCCTTCAGGCCGGCCCGCGAGCGGCGGATGGCCTTCGAGACCGCCTCGATCGCGGCGTCCTGCCCGATGACGCGCTTGTGGAGCTCATCCTCCATGCGCATCAGCTTCTGCGTCTCGGCCTCGGTGAGCTTGAAGACAGGGATGCCGGTCCACATGGAGACGATGTCGGCGATCTCCTCCTCGCCGATCTCCGGGCGCTCGCCGGACTCGCCTGAGCGCCACTGCTCCTCGAGCTCGCGCTTCTTGTTGGTGAGCTGGCGCTCCTTGTCGCGCAGGTTCGCGGCCTTCTCGAACTCCTGCGCCTCGATCGCGGCCTCCTTGTCGCGCCGCGTGGACTCGATCTCTTCCTCGAGCTCGCGGTACACGGGCGGGGCCGTCATCGACTTGATGCGCGCGCGTGACGCGGCCTCGTCGATGAGGTCGATCGCCTTGTCGGGCAGGAAGCGGTCGGAGATGTAGCGGTCGGCCAGCTCGGCGGCGGCCTCGAGCGCCTCGTCGGTGATGCCGACGCGGTGGTGCTGCTCGTAGCGGTCGCGCAGGCCCTTGAGGATCTGGACCGTGTCCTCGGTGGAGGGCTGGTCGACCCGGATCTGCTGGAAGCGGCGCTCG
This sequence comes from uncultured Thermoleophilaceae bacterium, assembly GCA_963837445.1. Lineage (GTDB taxonomy): Bacteria > Actinomycetota > Thermoleophilia > Solirubrobacterales > Thermoleophilaceae > JACVRW01. The sequence goes on from CAWINK010000022.1 coordinate 335,257, forward strand.
AGCGCGGAGTCGCGCTCAAGGTACTTGCGGTACTCGTCGAGCGTGGTCGCGCCGATCGTCTGGAGCTCGCCGCGGGCGAGCGCCGGCTTCAGGATGCTGGCAGCGTCGATCGCGCCCTCGGCGGCGCCTGCGCCGACGAGGTTGTGGAGCTCGTCGATGAAGAGGATGATGTCGCCGCGCTGGGTGATCTCCTTCATCACCTTCTTGAGGCGCTCCTCGAACTCGCCGCGGTACTTCGAGCCCGCCACGAGGGCGGCCAGGTCGAGCGTGTAGATCTGCTTGTTCTTCAGCAGCTCCGGCACCTCGCCGTTCGTGATCAGCTGGGCGAGGCCCTCGACCACGGCGGTCTTGCCCACGCCCGGCTCGCCGATCAGAACGGGATTGTTCTTCTGGCGGCGCGAAAGGATCTGCATGATCCGCTCGATCTCGGTCTCGCGCCCCACGACGGGGTCGAGCTTGCCCTCGGCGGCGAGCTTGGTGAGGTTGCGGCCGAACTGGTCGAGCAGCTTCGAGGACTTCTTGCCCTCTCCCTGCACGCCGGCGGCGGCACCCGCGCGGCCCTGGCGGCCACCGGGGCCGGAGAGCATGCGGATGACCTCGTTGCGGATCTTCTCCGAGTCGGCGTCGAAGTCGAGCAGGATGCGGGCGGCAACTCCCTCGTTCTCGCGCACGAGGCCGAGCAGGATGTGCTCGGTCCCGATGTAGTTGTGGCCGAGCGACAGCGCCTCGCGCAGCGCCAGCTCGAGCACCTTCTTGGCGCGCGGGGTGAAGGGGATCTGGCCGGAGGTCACTTCCTCGCCGGAGCCCACGATGCGGACCACCTGGGCGCGAACGCGCTCAACGGTGATGTCGAGTGACTCGAGTACGCGCGCGGCAAGCCCCTCCTCCTCGCGCAGCAGGCCAAGGAGGATGTGCTCGGTCCCGATGTAATTGTGCTTGAGGATGCGGGCCTCTTCCTGGGCAAGGACTACGACCTGCCGGGCCCGTTCGGTGAAGCGCTCAAACACGCTGTGCTCTCTTATCTGTCGGGGAACTACGGGGGCGGCGTTACCCGTTCTTTCCCATTAGATCGGCAACTACGCCGTTCGCGTGAGAGGTGGCGGAGGACTCCGGCCCGCTTGAACAACTCTACCAATGCACCCCAGCGTCGATTTCGCCTTCACGAAGGCCTAAAACCCGCATCGTGGGTAGGTTCCGGGTCATGAGGCTGACTTCGTCGGCGATGGTCCTCGTCCTGCTTGCCGCAGCCGGTTGCGGCGGTGGCTCGGGGGACTCCTTCAGCGAGGATTACAACCGGGCGGTGAGGCCGCTGAGCGAGCTGAAAACCGACCTCGGGACCAGTGCGGGGCAGTTCGACCGGCTCGCCGACCGAACGGGCGAAACCCGCAAGAACCTGGTCGCGCTCGATCCGCCCGACGACGCGCAGGACGAGATGGACGAGCTCCTGTCGAGCCTCGACCGCGTGACGAAGGATCTGAGCGCGGTTGCCGACGGCGTTCGCTCGAAGGATCCCGTGAAGCAGAAGAGGGCCGCGAAGCGGCTGGCAGAGTCGAGCGCGGACGTCCAGCGGGCAGAGACCGCGCTTGCGCAGGCCGTCGAGGGCTAAGCTCGTTTCGGGTGTAGATTGGCCACATGGCCCTCGGCGCGGCTCGACTCGTGCGCTTCGCCCTGGCCGCGGCGGCCCTCGGCCTGCTTGCGCCGGGAGCGGCAGCGGCCGAGCGCGCCGCCGGCATCAACGGCAGCCTGAACCTCGTTCGGTTCGACACCGCCACGCCGGGGGACGTGCACGTTCGGCTCATCACCGGCCTCGAGACCGTCGGTGAGAAGGCCATCGGACTCGACACGCGTCCCGCCACCGGCGAGCTGTTCCTCATCACCACGCCCGAGGGCGTGGTGAGCGGACCGCTCGTCATCACGCGCACCTACAAGCTCGATCCGGAGAGCGCGGCCGCGACGTTCGTCGCCGCTCTTGCGGGCGGCGTGGTGCCGGGCGCGGGCGACTGGCAGACCGGCTTCGACTTCCAACCGGTTGTCGACCGCATGCGCGTGGTGAACGCGAACAACGAGAGCTACCGCATCAACCCGAACAACGGTGCGCTCGCGGGCGACGACACGAACCTGACCTACACCGCCCCGGCCACCGGGCCGGTCACCGCGGTGGCCTACGACCGCAACGTCGCCCCCGGCCCGCCGGGGACGGTCGCGCCTCCCGGCACGCTCACCACCCTGTATGGCATCGACGTGGGCTCAGACCGGCTGGTGGTGCAGGGTGGCATCAACGGCGCCAGCCCCGGCGGCGTGAACGGAGGCACCATCACAGCCATCGGCCCGCTCGGGGTGGTCGTGGACAACTCGAGCGACGCGGGCTTCGACATCTCGCCCGGCGGCGCCGCATACGCGGCCCTGCGCACGACCGGGGTGCCGAACCTCCACAGCGTGAACCTCCAGGACGGCGCGGCCACCGCGATCGGCCGGCTGGCTGTCGAGCTGCGCTCATTGGCGATCCTGCCGCCGGCTGTGGTGACCCCACCGCCCCCGCCGCCCCCGCCGACCGACACGACCGACCCCGCGATCGGCGTCACCCGCGCGCCGAAGCGGCTGTCGCTCAGGCGCTTCCTGAGGCGGGGCGTCTCCGCGCGAGTCTCCCCCAGCGAGGCGGTGAGCCTCGAGGTCGCTCTGCTCGCGCGTGCGCGCGGCGCGAGGATCGCGCGCGTGGGAGACCTGGTGCTCGCGGAGCGGATGCTGGGCGTCTCCTCGGCAGCGCGTACGGTCAGGCTGAAGCCACGCAGGCGCCTGGTCGGGAGGGCGAGACGGTTCACCGTCCGCCTGCGCGTGATCGCCACCGACGCCGCCGGCAACCGCGGCAGGGCGGTCGTCAGGACGATCCGGGTCCGGCGCTAGTTCCGCATCGCGGGGAACAGCACGACCTCGCGGATCGAGTGCTTGCCGCTGAGGATCATCACGAGGCGGTCGATCCCGATGCCGATCCCCCCGGTGGGCGGCATCCCGTGCTCCAGCGCCTGCACGTAGTCCTCGTCGTAGGGCTGGGTCTCCTCGTCCCCGGCCGCCTGGTCCGCGCGCTGCTGCTCGAAGCGGGCGCGCTGCTCGTCCGGGTCGTTCAGCTCCGTGAAGGCGTTCGAGAACTCCATGCCGGCGGCGAAGGCCTCGAAGCGCTCCACGAGGCCCTCCTCGGAGCGGTGGTCCTTCGCGAACGGTGAGAGCTCCTTCGGATAGTCCATGACGAAGGTCGGGTTCTGGAGGTCGGGCTCCACGTGCTTCGAGAGCAGGTCGTCCACCCGCTTGGCCCAGGTGCCCTCGCCGGGCAGCTCATCGTCGCCGTGGATGTCGAGGCCCGTCTTCTCCTTGATGGCTTCGCGCAGCGTGACGCGCTTCCACGGCGCCGAGAAGTCGATCGGGCCGTCGTAGCCAACCTCCCCGACCACGTACGAGATCAGCTCCTCGAGACGGGCCGCGATGTCCTTGTAGTCCGCGTAGGCCTCGTACCACTCGAGCATCGTGAACTCGGGGTTGTGCTTGTGCGAGACGCCCTCGTTGCGGAAGTCCTTGCCGATCTCGTACACGCGCTCGAGGCCGCCCACGATCAGGCGCTTCATGTACAGCTCGTCGGCGATCCGCAGGAACAGGTCGCGGTCGAGCTCGTTGTGGTGGGTCACGAAGGGCCGCGACAGCGCCCCGCCGTAGAGCGGCTGGAGGATCGGCGTCTCCACCTCGAGGAAGCCGCGCTCGTCGAGCCAGTGCCGGATCGCGCGGACGACCTTGGTGCGGAGGATGAAGAGCTCGCGGGTTTCCTCGTTCGCGAGGAGGTCAACTTCCCGATGCCGGTATCGCGTCTCGACATCCTCGATGCCGTAGTACTCCTTGGGCACTGAGCGCAGTGACTTCGCGAGCAGCTTCCAGTCCGTGACGCGCAGGCTGAGCTCGCCGCGCCTGGACTTGAATGCTGTTCCGTCGATGCCCATCACGTCGCCGATGTCGAGGGACGTCAGGGTCTCGAAAGACTCAGCACCGAGGACATCGGTCTTGGCGTGGGCCTGAAGCTTGCCGCTGCGGTCGACGATGTCCAGGAACGCGGCCCCCCCGTGCCCGCGCCGCGCCGTCATGCGGCCTGCGATGCGGTACTCCTGGTCGGTCTCCTCGCCCGCCTCGAGCGGGTCATGAGCCGCGTGGATCTCGGCGATCGGCTTGACGCCCGGAAACTCATGCGGGAACGGATCAATGCCCTGCTCGCGCAGGCGCTGCAACTTGGCGCGCCGATCGTCAACGCGCGGCTCGTCGGAGGCGGAGTCGTCCACGCGGCGGGAGGCTACTCACCTCACGGCGTGGCGGGCCCGCCCAACGCAGCGCCCGCCGACTATCTCTCACTTGACCCCTGCTAGCCGGGGGAAACCTGGATGGAGTGGGCCGGCGCGCGGGCGCCGGGGGCGCTAGCGCTCGATCTTGGTGATCTTCAGCTTGCGCGCGGGGCCGCGGGGCACCTGGACGCTGACGGTCTCGCCGCGCTTGTGGCCGATCAGTGCGCGGCCGACCGGTGACTCGTTCGAGAGCTTGTTCTCGGACGGGTCCGCCTCGGCGGAGCCGACGATCTTGAACTTCGTCGACTTGTCCGTCTTCTGGTCCTTCACGTGCACGGTGGCGCCGACGTTCACGGTGTCAGTGTCGACGGACTTCGCGTCGATCACGCGGGCGTTGCGGAGCTTCTCCTCGAGGTCGGAGATCTGCTTCTCGAGCATCGCCTGCTCGTTCTTGGCGTCGTCGTACTCGGCGTTCTCCGAGATGTCACCGAACTCGCGAGCTTCCTTGATGCGCTCGGCGACCTCGCGGCGACGGTCGCCGCTGAGGTGGTCGATCTTGGCCTTCAGCTCTACAAGGCCTTCAGGTGTGAGGACTGTCTCTCGTGCCATAAGAAAACCCCCGTTTCTGGCCCCGAGGGACGCAGGAGTGTAGCAACCGCACACACCGTCGATCTAGGCCCGATTTCAGGCGGCAAGCGGGCTTGCAGCACCCGCAATCCCGCTCCACGCCTGGCGGGCGTGCACGGTGGTTGGCGCCGTGACGAGCGGCTCGCGCTCGCGTCGCGTGAGCTGCAGACGCTCCGCATACCAGGGGTAGAACTTGCGCAAATAGCGACCCGCTCGCTCCACGCCGAGGTGCTCCTCGGCGCGGCCGATCACCCATTCGAGCTCCTCGACGACCTCCTGCGGGGTCGGCTCGCCCTCGTAGGTGCCGAGCAGGCGGCCGAACAGCCACGGGTTGCCGAGCGCGCCGCGTGCCAGCATCACGGCGGCCGCTCCGCTGTCCTCGAACGCGAGCAGAGTGCGCTCGTCGCTCGACAGCCCGCCCGACACGATCACGGGCACGGGCAGGGCGTCGACGAGCTTGCTCGCGAGCACGTAGTCGGGCGCTCCCGAATGCTGCTGCGAGGCGTGCCGCGGGTGGAAGGCGATGCCGGCCACGCCGGCCTCGCCCACCAGCCGCCGGGCGAGCTCGACGCCCGCGAGGTCACCGGGCTCGCGGCCGGGGCGCAGCTTCACCGTCACCGGCAGCCCGCTGCCCTCGCCGGCGGCGCGCGCGATCGCCACGGCCCGGTCGGGGTCGTCCAGCAGGGCCGCGCCGGCGCCGGTCTTGCAGACCTTGCGGACCGGGCAGCCCATGTTGAGGTCGATCACGTCGGCGCCGGCATCGGCCGCTATGGCGGCGGCCTCGCGCATCACGGCCGCGTCATGCCCGAAGAGCTGCATCGAGACCGGGTGCTCGTCCGGGTGGATGCGGAGGAACTCGCGCACGGTCCGCTCGTTGCCGTGCACGAGGCCGAAGCTCGACACCATCTCGGATACCACGAGGCCGGCTCCGTAGCGCTTCGCCTGGAGGCGCACGAACCAGTTGCCGATGCCGGCGAGCGGCGCGAGCACCACGCGATTGGCGAGCTTGAGGCCGCCGAGCGTCCACGTGTCGGTGAGCGAGCGCACGCGGAAGACGGTAGCTCAGGCCGCCTCGAGCGGGCCCGTGTCGTCCGGAAGGATGCGGATCTCGCCGTCCATGCGGACCAGCTCGAACAGCCGCATCACGCAGTGCGCGGGCCGCTCGAGGGCGAAGCTGCCTCCGTCGGCGCGCGCACGACGGTTGGCTCGCATCAGCACGGCCAGCCCGTGCAGGTCCATGAAGTCGACCTCGGAGAGATTGAGCACGACCGGGCGCCCGCGTGAGAGCTGGTCGTCGATCATCTGGCCCATCCGCGGCGCCGTGGCAGTGTCCACCTCGCCCTGCACGCGCACGACCACCACACGCCCGTTGTCGTCGAGCGATACCTGGAAGGGTTTGGGGGAGACGCGGGTCAGTGCTTCAACTTACACCCGGTCGCCCGGCAGCGAAAGTCAGTTGCTGTTGCGCTCCCAGATCAGCTTGAGCCCCTGAAGCGTCAGCCTGTCGTCCACCTCGTCGACCTGCTCGCAGAAGGGCACGATCGCCTCCGCGAAGCCGCCCGTGGCGATCGCGGTGGCCTCCTCGCCGAGCTCCTCCCGCAGGCGCGCGACGATCGCATCGACCTGACCCGCAAAGCCGTATACGACTCCGGCCTGGATCGCCTCCTGCGTGCCCTTGCCGATCGCGTGGCGTGGTGCCTCGATGTCCACCCGCGGGAGGCGCGCCGCCCGGGCCGACAGCGCCTCGAGCGAGATCTCGATTCCGGGCGAGATCACGCCGCCGAGGTACTCGCCCTCCGACGAGACGACGTCGTAGTTGATCGCCGTGCCGAAGTCGACCGCGATGCACGCGCCGCCCACGCGCTCGTAGGCGGCGATCGCGTTCACGAGGCGGTCGGCCCCCAGCTCCTGCGGACGGTCGATCCTGATCGGCATGCCGGTCTTGAGCTCGGGTCCCACGAGCGCGCCGCGGCCGTCGAAGTAACGCTCGATCATCTGCTCGTACTCGTGCGCCAGCGTCGGGACCACCGACGACACGATCGCGGCGTGCACGTCCGCAAGCTTCAGCTCGCGCAGGCCGAGCAGGCCCGCAAGCACCGTGGCCACCTCGTCGGCCGTGGCGAAGCGCGCGGTGGCGAAGCGCCAGTGATGGACGAGCTCGTCGTCCGAGAACATGCCCACGTGGGTCTGGGTGTTGCCGACGTCGATGGCGAGCAGCACGGCGGCGAGCTTAAGGCTTCAAGGGCGCGCCCATGGCGTGGAACCCGCCGTCCACGTGCAGGATCTCGCCCGTGATCGCGCGCGAGAGGTCCGAGAACAGGAAGAGCACCGCGTCCGCGACCGGCGCCGGGTCCGCGCTGTCCCACTTGAGCGGGGCCTGCTTTCCCCACAGGCCGGCGAGTGCGTCGAAGCCGGGGATTCCCTGCGCGGCCGGGGTCTCGACGGGCCCGGCGGAGATCAGGTTCGCGCGGATGCCGCGCTCGCCGAGGTCACGAGCCAGGTAGCGCGAGACCGACTCGAGCGCCGCCTTCGCCACACCCATCCAGTCGTACACCGGCCACGCGACCGAGGCGTCGAAGTCCATGCCCACGAGGCTGCCGCCATCCTCCATCAGCGGAGCTACCGCCTCGGCGAGCGCCTTGAAGGAGTACGCGCTCGTGCGGAACGCCTGCACGGCCGACTCCGGGGGCGCGGACATGAAGTTGCCGCCCAGCGCGTCGCCGGGGGCGAAGGCGATCGCGTGCAGCGCGCCGTCGAGGCCGCCGAAGCGCTGCTTCAGCTCGGCGACGAGCGCGTCGAAGTCCTCCGGGTTGTTCACGTCCAGCTCGAGCACGTCCGGCGGGTCCGGGAGCCGTGCGGCGGCGCGCTCGGTCATGCGGCGGGTGCGCCCGAAGCCGGTGAGCAGCACCTGGGCCCCCTCCTGCTGGGCCCGCTCAGCGACCGAGTAGGCGATGCTGCCCTTCGTCAGCACGCCCGTGATCAGCAGGCGCTTCCCTTCGAGCATCAACCGCGCCACACCAACTCGACGTTCGTGCGAACCACGAGCCGTCCAGCCTGGTTCACGATCCGCAGGTGCGCCTCGACGAGGCCCTGCCCGCCATCGAGCTCCTGCGTGCGCACAATTTTGCCCTCGACGTGCACGGAATCGCCGATCTTCACAGGTTGCTTGAAGACGGCGTCGTCCACCCGGCGCAGGGCGACGATCCGGTCGGGGTCGAGCGGGAGCAGGCCCACGGCAAAGGACAGCACCAGCAGGCCGTGGGCGATCTGCTCGCCGAAGCGGCTGGTGGCGGCCCAGTCGGGGTCGGTGTGCTGGGGATGGCCATCGCCTGTCAGGGCGGCGAAGGAGAGGATGTCCGACTCGGCGATGGCCCGGCCGGGGGTCTCGAACGTATCGCCGACTGAGATTGCGCCGAACGGCCGCACGAAAAGGTCCGGCCCGGGAAGGTCAACACGTTGGCGACACATGTGGTCGCTTTCGTGCCCCGCTTCGGCCGCGCGCGGCTTGCCCAGCGTTGCGCGGCTCACGCTGCGGTTAGCCGGAAGCGCTTTCGGATGGCGCGCAGGAACTCGCGCGCCGCCTGGCGGTGTCCCTCGGCCGAGGGGTGGAAGCCGTCTGCCGCGTAGATCTTGCGCTCGTTTGCCAGCGGGTGGTCGAAGCTCTCCATCAGGACCACGTCGTGGCGGCGAGCGACCCTGCGCAGCGCGGCGTTGAAGCGCTGCATCCCCTCCTCCACGCGGGCGCGCGTGCGCGGGCGCAGGTCGAGGAAGCGCGAGATGTCCGGATAGGTGGCGGTGACGATCTGCGCCTTCGGCAGCTCTCGCCGCAGCCGCGCGAACATCCGCGAGAGACGTGCGGCGTAGGCCTCCGGGTCCGGCCTCGTGTTGAACAGGACGTCGTTGGCACCGCAGACGAGCGTGATCACGTCGGGCTGGAGCTCGAGCGCGCGCTCGAGCTGGTCGCGCTCAACCTGCTCGCTGGTGGCACCCACCGACGCCAGGTTCACGTAGCGGCCGCCGAGCTGCCGCGCAAGCTCGTCGGCCCAGCGGGGCTGCCCGGGCTCGAGGCCTGCGGTGAAGCTGTCGCCGAGGGCCACGTACATCACAGCGGGATGTTCCCTCCGCCGTTGCCGTAATCACCCGCGCCCGACAGCGCGGCCAGCGCACCGGCGAGGCGCCGGCGCGTCTCCCTGGGCGGCACGAGCTCGTCGATGAACCCCTCGCGCGCCGCCGCGACAGCGGACACGTGCTCCGCGGCGTATTCGTCGGCGAGCCGGTCGTGCTCGCGCTCGGGGTCGTCGGCCGCGGCGATCTCGCGCCGGTGCACGATGCCCACGGCCTGCTTCGGCCCCATGATCCCGATCTGCGCGTCCGGCCAGGCGAGCGCCAGGTCCGCGCCGAGGTCCTTGGAGTTCATCGTGATGAAGCCGCCGCCGTAGGCCTTGCGCAGCACCACGGTGACCTTCGGCACCACGGCCTCGGCGAACGCGTGCAAGAGCTTGGCCCCGTGGCGGATCACGCCGAGGCCCTCCTGCTTGGTGCCGGGCAGGAAGCCCGGCGTGTCCACGAGCACCACGAGCGGCAGCCCGAAGGCGTTGCAGGTGCGCACGAACTTGGCTGCCTTCTGCGCCGCGTCCGCGTCGATCACGCCGCCGAGATACCAGGGCTGATTCGCGATCACGCCCACGGCGCGGCCATCGATCCGGCAGAACGCGGTGACCATGTTGCGCGCCCAGCGCTCGGACACCTCGAGCAGCTCCGCGTTGTCCACGATCGCGCGGATCACGTCGCGCACGTCGTAGACCTTGCGTGGCGACTCCGGCACGAGTGCCGCAGGGTCCAGGTGCGGCACCGGCGCGGGGATGCCGTGCGGGGGCCGTTCGCCGGCGTGCTGGGGAAGGTGGGCGAGCAGTTCGCGCACCAGTCCCACAGCCTTGTGGTCGTTCGCCGCCACGAACTGGCAGACGCCGTTCTTCGCGTGCACGCGCGGGCCGCCGAGCTCGTCGGTGCGTCACGTCCTCGCCCATGACCTCGCGCACCACGCCTGGCCCGGTGAGGAACATCGCCGAGCCCTCCGTCATGACCACGAAGTCGGTGAGCGCCGGCGAGTACGCGCCGCCGCCGGCGGACACGCCCGTGATCACGGAGATCTGCGGGACCTTGCCGGAGAGCCGGACGCTCTCGCGGAAGATCCGGCCGTAGCCGCCGAGGGCGGCGATCCCGTCGTCCATCCGGGCGCCGCCGGAGGCGACGAAGCCGATCACCGGAGCGCCGGCCCGGCCGGCGAGCTGCATCACGCGCACGATCGTCTCGGCGTGGGCCTCGCCCAGCGAGCCGCCTGCGAAGGTCTGGTCCTGCGCGTAGCAGTAGACCGGGCGCCCGGCGATCGTGCCGGCCGCGCCTATCACGCCGTCGCCCTCGCGCATGCGCTTGGACTCGCGCCGCGGCAGCACGGTCGAGCGAATCACATGCAGCGATCCCGGATCGCAGAGCAGCTCGAGCCGGTCGCGAGCGGTGATCTCGCGGGGCTCCTTCAGCAGTGGCGAGATGCGCTCTGCGGGCATCCTGTCGGCAAGGGCGCTCATGAAGCCTCCAGGCAGAGGACGGCGTTGTGCCCGCCGAAGCCGAACGCGTTCGACAGCCCGATGGCCCGGGCGTCACCGTTCGTCAGCGGACGAGCCTCGTTCGGCACGTAGTCCAGGTCGAGCCCCTCGTCGGGCTCCTCGTAGTTCAGGGTCGGCGGCGCGATGCGGTCGCGCAGCGCCAGCAGCGTGGCGATCGCCTCCACGGCGCCCGCGGCGCCGAGCAGGTGGCCGATGGCCGACTTGGTCGAGCTGATCGGCATGCGCGCCGCCAGCTCCTCGCCGAGCGCCGCCTTGATGGCGTTCGTCTCGGAGCGGTCGTTCAGCGGCGTGGACGTGCCGTGCGCGTTCACGTACAGGACGTCCTTCGCCTCGATCCCCGCGTCCTTCAGCGCCAGCTCCATCGCCTTCGCCGCGCCGCGGCCGGTCGGGCTCGGGGGCGGTCAGGTGATGTGCGTCCGAGGTTGCGGCGTAGCCGCGGACGTAGCCGAGGATGCGCGCGCCGCGCTCGCGGGCGGCCTGCTCCTCCTCGAGCACCAGGATGCCGGCACCCTCGCCCATCACGAAGCCGTCGCGGCGGCGGTCGAACGGGCGCGAGATGCCGCTCGGCGAGAGCGCCTCCATGCGCGCGAACGCGGCGGTGGCGAGCGGGGTTATCACGGCCTCGCTGCCGCCGGTCACGACCGCGTCGGCGTCGCCGTAGCGGATCAGCCGCTCGGCCATGCCGATCGCGTGGGCGCCGGCCGCGCAGGCCGACACCGTCCCGAACGACTGGCCGCGCAGGTTGTGCTTCATCGCGACCACGCCGGCGGCGGCGTTCGCCATCAGCAGCGGAATCGACAGCGGCGAGATGCGCTCGGCGCCCTCGTCGCGCAGGATGATGTGCTGGGCCTCCAGCGTGCCGAGGCCTCCGATCCCGGTTCCGATGACGCTGGCGGCGCGGTCCGGGTCGTATGGCCCACCGTTCTCCCAGCCTGCGTCCTCGATCGCCTCGGCGGCGGCGGCCAGCGCGAACTGCGTGTAGCGGTCCGAGCGGCGCACCTCCTTCACGGACAGGTGCTCCTTGGGCTCGAACTCGCTCGCGCGGCCGAACCCGTCCTCGATCCCGGACTGGCCAGCGCTCCAGCGCTCGTGCAGCGTGCGGGCGCCCACGCCCAGGGGCGTGACGGCGCCGACGCCGGTGATGACAACCGACCGCGTCATCCGAGCTTCGACATCACCAGGTCGACGGCCTGACGGACGGTCGCAACACCCTCCATGTCCTCGCCCTTGAGCTGCACGCCGTACTCGTCCTCGACGATCTGCGCGAGCTCGACCAGGTCGAGCGAGTCCACGTCCAGCGACTCGAAGGTCGCATCAGGGTTGATCGCGCCCGGCTCGGCGCCGAACTCCTCGAGGGCCTCGAACACCCTGCCCTCGATCTCTTCACGTGTAGCTGTTGCTGCCATTCAGTTCCTCCTTGTCTTCATTAGGCGGTGAGGCCTCCGTCAACGGTGAGGCAGACCCCGGTTACGTACGCGGCGCCGTCTGACGCCAGGAACCGCACGCACTCGGCCACCTCGTCCGGCGTGCCTGCCCTGCGGGCGGGCACGTGCTCCAGCAAGTTCTCTGCGATGCCGTGGCTCATGTCGGTCTCGATCAGACCGGGGGCCACGGCGTTCACGGTCACCCCGCGGCGAGCCACCTCGGCCGCCACGGTCCTCGTCATCGCGACGAGGCCGGCCTTCGATGCAGCGTAGTTGGCCTGTCCGGCATTTCCCCGGACCGCGCCCACGATCGACGCGATGTTCACCACGCGGCCGTAGCGGTTGCGGATCATCGGCCTCAGCGCGCGGCGGGTGAGCCGGAAGGCGGCGGACAGGTTCGTGTCGATCACGCGGTTCCAGTCGTCGTCATCGATCATCGGCGCGAGGCCGTCTGCCGTGACGCCAGCGTTGTTCACCAGCACGAGCACCGGCCCGAACTCCTCCTCGAGTGCCGTGAAGAGCGCATCGGCGGTGGCGGGATCGGTCACGTCGCCCTGGAGTGCCTTCGCGCGGCCGCCCGCGCTCGTGATCTCCTCGACCACGGCCTCGGCCGCCTCGGTGTCGCTGCGGTAGTTCACGCCCACCGGCCAGCCCTCCCGCGCGAGCGCCTTGGCGATCGCCGCACCGATCCCGCGCGATGCGCCGGTGACGAGTGCGCTGCCATCCGGTCGTCCATTCATGCCCCCCATTCGATCACGCCGGCCCCCCAGGTGAAACCCGCGCCGAATGCGGCGAGCAGCACGTTCATGCCGGGCTCGAGCATTCCGCGCTCGCGGGCGTCCGCGAGGGCGATCGGGAGCGTTGCCGAGGAGGTGTTGCCGTAGCGGTCGATGCAGTTGATCACGCGGTCGTCGTCCAGGCCGAGCCGCTCGCCAACCGCCGTGAGGATGCGCGCGTTCGCCTGGTGGTAGACGAACAGGTCGATCTCGTCCAGGTCCAGGCCGGCGCGCTGCGTGGCCTCGACGCTCGCGTCGGACATCCGGTGGACCGCCGCCTTGAAGGTGTCGTGGCCCTGCATGTGGATGATCCGCTCCTCATGTGAGACACAGATCGCGCCGGCTCCGGCGGCGTCGCAGTGCAGGACGATGTCGCCGATTTGGCCACCGTCGGTCGAGGGCGCCACCAGCGCGGCGCCCGCGCCGTCCGCGAACAGCGCCGCCGTGCCGCGGTCGGAGCTATCCACGAAGCGGCTCAGCACCTCTGCGCCGATCACGAGCACGTTCTCACTGCGGCCACCCTCCACCTGGGCCGCGGCAAGTGAGAGTGCGGACAGGAAGCCAGTGCATGCCGCCCCAACGTCCATCGCGCCCGCGTGCGTGGCACCGAGCTCCCTTGCCACAAGCGGAGCGGCGTTCGGGAGGAGATCGTCAGCGGCCACCGTTGCCACCAGCACGAGGTCCACGTCCTCGGGTGCCACGTTCGCCTCCACGAGCGCCGCGCGGCCCGCGGCCGCGGCGATGTCCTGGAGGCGCTCGCCTTCCGACACGCAGCGCCGCTCGTGCACGCCCGTGCGGTGCACGATCCACTGCTCCGTCACACCGGCGGCCTCCGCCACCGTCGCGTTCGAGACCACGCGCTCGGGCATGGCCGTGGCCACGGACGCCAGGGCGGCCGCGCGCTGTTGGCGTTCCCACGGCATGGGGGTCGCCGTCGCCGCCGCTGCGGGGTCGGAGGCGGCGGCATCGCGCACGGCCGCCCTCGCGCCCGTCCATAGAACGTCTGGACTACGCACCGGCGGCCTCCATCGCACCGGCGAGTGACTTTCGTACAAGGTTCGTCAGGACCTGGCCCGGCCCGGTCTCCACGAAGTTGGTGGCGCCGCGCGCGTCGAGCGCGCGCATCACGTCGAGCCAGCGAACCGGGTGCGTGATGGCCTGCACGAGCCGCTCGCGGATGTCGTCGAAGGGCTCGGCGGTCACACACGAGTAGACGGGCACGCGCGGCTCCGAGATCGCGGTCTCCGCCAGGAGCGCGCGGAAGGGCTCCACGGCCGGCTCCATCAGGGGTGAGTGGAAGGCGCCGGCCACCGGCAACCGCTTCCCGCGCACGCCGCGCTCCTTGAGCTGCGCCTCCGCGTCGTCGAGCGCGCTGAGCGCACCCGACAGGACGAGCTGGTCCGGGGCGTTGTCGTTCGCGATCGCGACCTGGGTCGCGGCCGCCACCTCGGCAATCGCCTCGCGGTTGCCCTCGCGGGCGCGAACGGCGGTCATCCCGCCGTCACCGGTCTCCTCGGCGGCCTCCTGCATCAGCCTGCCGCGAGCGGCGACCACGCGCAGCCCGTCCTCCGCTCCGATTGCCTCCGCGGCCACGAGCGCTGTGATCTCGCCGAGCGAATGGCCGGCCATCAGGTCCGCCCGCGTGCCCAGCTCCGCATGGCCCGCCAGCGCGGCGCAGTAGATCGCCGGCTGCGCCCAGCGCGTGCCCTCGGTGGCCCGATCGAACAAATCGGGACCGACCTCGCGCTCGGCGACCTCGAGCAGATCGGGACGGTAACGCTCCACCGTCCCGCGCATCTCGGCGGTTTGGCTGCCCTGCCCGGGAAAGAGCAGCGCAGTGAGTTGGTTGCGAGCCATACGTAGACCTTGTCTGGCGCGGCCGTTCGGTTAGCGCGGGGGGACACAGTACCCCCCGGTCGGGGGGGTCAACTGGAACCGCTGGGGGGTACACCGGAAGCGCCCCGGGGATACGCTGCCGCGCCATGCAGATGAAACTCGAGGTGGTGCCGATCCCCGTCTCAGACGTGGATCGGGCAAAGGCTTTCTACACGGAGCAGGCCGGATTCAACGCGGACCACGACCACACGGTCAGCGACGAAATCCGCTTCATCCAGCTCACGCCTCCGGGCTCGGCATGCTCGATCTCGCTGGGCAAGGGGATCGTGGACACGCCGCCCGGTTCGGTGCAGGGCCTGATGCTGGTGGTCGACGACATCCAGACCGCGCGGTCCGAGCTGGCCGATCGCGGCGTCGAGGTCTCCGAGGTGCAGGAATTCCCGTGGGGCTCGTTCGTGTTCTTCAGCGATCCCGACGGCAACGGCTGGGCCGTGCAGCAGATCCCCGACCGGACCTAGGCGGCGCGCGGATGCCCTACTTCGCGGTCACGGTCGAGCACGATCTGAACTGGGACAGCTCGCGACCGATGCGCGAGCAGGACGAGTGGCACGCCCACGCGGAGTTCATGGACGCTCTCGTGGACGAGGGGTTCGTCGTGCTCGGCGGGCCGGTGAGCGACGGCGACCGCGTTCTGATGGCGGTCTCGGCCGAGAGCGCGCAGGCGGTGGAGGCTCGCCTGGCCGAGGACCCCTGGAGGCCGATGGGCCTCTTGAGGACCGCGAACGTCGAGCCGTGGGAGATCCTCCTGGACGGGCGGGGCTAGGCACGTGGCGAGCTGGTCCGAATTCGAGGCCGCGGCACCGGAGCTCGCCGCGCGCGTGCGGGCATGCCTCGACGCCCACACCCACAAGACGCTCGCCACGCTGCGCCGGGACGGCTCGCCGCGCATCTCGGGCAGCGAGACGAACCTGACGGAGGGCGAGCTCTGGATCGGCTCGATGTGGCAGGCCCTGAAGGCCCGCGACCTCCAGCGCGACCCGCGCTTCGCGCTCCACAGTGGCTCCGAGGACCCGCCCGGGTGGAGCGGCGACGCCAAGCTGGCGGGCATCGCCGAGGAGATCACCGACCTGGAGCGCGTGAAGGCCATCAACGGGGAGGCCGCTGGCCCCGGGGCCAGCCACCTGTTCAGGCTCGATCTGCGCGAGGTGTCCACCGTCGGCCTCGACAAGGAGCGCAAGGCGCTCGTGATCGAGGTCTGGACGCCGGAGGGCGGCGTCCGGACGATGAAGCGCGCCTAGTTCGTCTCGTCCACCGTCAAGATGTCTCGTCCCTCCACTTCCGGTTCGGAGGGCCGCCCCAGCCAATCGTGCACCACGACCTTGTGCTCGCCCGCCGCGAGGCCGCGGACCACGACGGACACCCGATCCCGTTGCCAGGTGCCCTGAGACTCGAGCACCCGCCCGTCCAAGGTCACCCTGTTGCTCTCCGTCGCCTCGGCGGTCGACGGGTCGAGGAAGCCGGTGCCGTTGACCATGATGGTCGCCTCCGCGTTGGCACTGACCCTGGGCGGAACGAGACTCGTGATCTTCGGCTGTGCCGCGAGCACTTCAAACGCCACCTCGTCGCTCGCGGCGCCGGGTGGGCGGATGACCCGCACCTTGACCGGCCCCGTGGGTGCCTGGCGTGGGACGGTTGCCTTGAGCTGTTCCTCTGCGCCGGCCACGAGCTCGACCGACTCCGCGGGACTGCTACCGAACACGACCTGACTGAGCGCAGGAGTGTCCGCGGCTGCAGCAGTCAGGCTGAGACGCTCACCGTACAGCGTCACGATCGCGCCGCCCGGGGCCGCCGGGGGCAGGACGCTGAACAGGATCGGCGGCTCGCGAAACACGCCCTTCTTTGCGACGTAGGCGGCAGCCGCGACGCTGGTTAGCCCCACGAGCGTGTCGGGCAGGTCGGGGAGTCCCTTCGCAGGGTGCGGCACGAACTGCGCCAGGAAATAGAGAACCGCCAACCCATTGAACATCAGGTACTGGAAGTCGCCGAGGTCAGCATTCCCGTTGTCATCCTGGACGAGCTCCTGCACTGCTGATGTCGACTGCCCGGCCGTTTCAGGCGCCCCTGCCTCCGTCTTGGGGGCCTTCACGACGGCTCCGCTGGCCACCTTGGTCTGCGTAATCGCCTTGGCAGTGACCGCGGTCCCGAGCGGCACCCCGAGCAGGAGCAAGTACGTCTCGTCGAGCTGGTCCGTGAGGTGCTCGAAGGCGCTCCCGAGCGAAGCACTGATTTCGCCTTGCCAGTCTTTGCTGCTCCAGACCTCGGTGGCGACCTGGTCGACAACCCACGCCCACAGGAAGGCGAACAGGGCGAAGCCCACCGCGTAGGTCCATATCACGGCCTGGAACTTCGACGTGGATGCTCGTCGATCCTTACCCGTTACGAGGCCGACATCGGTGCAGCGCTCCGCCACCCAGGTGAAGGCCACCAGCGTGAGCGCTGCGGCCAGAAAGGCGACCGCCCAGCCGATCGTTACTGCTGTGGTGTCTGCCGCCGGTGATTCCATCGGTCAGGACAAGCGGGGTGCCCTGACTATAACCCGCGTGAGGAGATCGCGCTAGCGTCAGGCCGTCAGGCCGAGCCGCTCGGCGCGCTGCACGGCCTCGGCCCGGTTGCGGACGTTCAGCTTTCGGTAGAGCGCGCTCGTGTGCTCCTTCACGGTGTGCGGGGAGAGGAAGAGCCGCTCGGCTATCTCCTTGTTGGTGGCGCCGCTCGCCATGTGAGTGAGCACCTCGCGCTCGCGGTCCGACAGCGGCGTGGAGGGCTGCTCCGCGCGTGGAGCGAAGACGGTCATTCCCTTCCCGACCATCCGCACCGCCATCGCCACGTCGTGGGCCGGCCAGTCCTTTGAGACGAAACCGGCGGCACCCGCGGCCTTCGCCGCCTGAGGCGAGATCCAGCCGGCGCCCGAGATCAGCAGCACGCGCGTGCCGGGCGACTCGCGCCGGATCGCCTCGCACAGCTCCGCGCCCGACTCCTCGCCGAGGAAGAGGTCCACGAGCGCCACGTGCGGCTCGTAGCGGCGCGCCATCTCGAGCGCCTCCTCCACGCTCGACGCCGTCAGGCAGCGCTCCACCCAGGGCTGCTCGGTCAACAGCAGCCGGAAGCCCCAGTGGACCACGTCGTGGTCGTCCACCACCAGCACTCGAAGGTTGCGGTCGGGACTCACTCTGGGGAATCCTCCTCCACCGGCACCACGAGCCGCACTCGCCAGTCCTGTCCCTCCGGTCCGAACTCGACCAGCGCGCCCCGCTGGAGCGCCTCGAAGGCGGCGAGGCGAAGGCCCATGCCGGTGCCGGTCCCTCGGGAGCCGGGCGTGACGCCGTCGTTTCGCACCTCCAGCACGAACGTGCCATCCACTCGCCCCACGTGTACGCGCACCGTGCTCGGCCGCGCGTGCTTGTGCGCGTTGCGGAGCGCCTCCGCCAACACCGACTGCGCCAGCGCCTCCACGTCGTCGGGGACCTCCACCCCCTCGTCCCAGTCGAGCTCGAGCGGCAGGTCCTTGTAGTGGCGCCCGAGCCTCGCGAGCTCGCCGTGCAGGGTGGCGCCGGTGTCGAGGCTCGGCGGTGCGAGCGGTCGCGAGAGCGCCTCGCGGAGGTCGGCCAGGGCGGCGTGCATCTCGCTCGCGCAGCGCTGACGCGCCTCGTCGCTCAGCGCGTGCTCCGAGCCGAGCACCAGCGACACGCCGAACAGCCGCTGCACCACGCGCTCGTGCAGCTCGCGGGCGAGGTCGATGCGCGCCTGGAGCAGCCGGGCGCGGCCCTGCTGGCTCGTAGCGATGCGGACGCTCGCCGCGAGCGCAGCGGTCTTGCCGAGCGTCCACATGGCGTGGCGCTCCTCTTCGGTGAGCTCGAAGCGGACGCCGCCGCGGTCGGTGAAGATCACGCCGAGCCAGCGCCCGCCGGCGGACACCGGCACGCAGGTGAGCGTCTCCACGCCTCCGAGACGCGCGTAGCGCTGCGGCACCCAGCGCTCCAGGTCGCCGGTCACCTCCACCACCCGGTCCTCGGAGAGGGCCACCTGCGCGATCGGCGTCTCCTCGAGCGTTCCGTACACCTCCGCGAACAGGCCCGGCTCCAGCCCGTGCCCGCCCACGGGCACCACGAGCTGGCGCGCGTCGTCGTAGAGCAAGAGCCCGGCGCGCTCCATGGATGCCACGCGGCAGCACGCCTCGCACAGGCGGTCGTAGAAATCGCGCCCCGAGGCCACGCCCTTCTCGCCATCGAGGGCGCCGAGCAGCTCCACGATCACGTCGAGTGCATCCGTGCGCTGAGATAGGGCCGGGCCGTCGGCCATTGCCCGCTCTAGGTTACGCGTGCTCCAGCGAGAGCCGCAGCGTCTGCTCCGAGGTCAGCGACACCTCGCGCACGTACCCGCAGCTCAGGCAGCGGCACTCGACCGCGCCCTCGAAATCGTCCACCCGCAGCGACCACTCGACCTCGCCGGACAGACACGCCCGGCAGGCGAGGGAGGCGGCCACGAGGGACGGCTCGTCGTCCCCGCGGAAAATTGCGAGTTCCAGCGAGTCCTGCATTACGTCTACCGTCTCCAACCTGTCCCTGGGGGGCCACTGAACGAGACGGTAAACCCCCCAAACGGCGGGGGGTCACAGGGCGCCCGCCCGCGTGACCGGCTGGTCGCGCACGGAGTCGAGCTGTTCCGCGAGGCGGGTGCCGTCGGGGAGCGCCAGCTCCGCGTCGAGCTCGAGCAGCGGCTCGAGCACGAAGCGGCGGCTCGTGACCTCCGGGTGCGGAAGCGCGAGGCGCTCCGAACGAAACTCCAGGTTCCCCAGCAGGAGCACGTCCACGTCGATCGGGCGCGGCCCGTGGCGGACACCTCCCGGCGTGCGGCCGAGCTCCCGCTCCACCGTCTTGCTCGCCTCGAGCAGCTCCTCCGGCCCCAGCGCGGTCCGAACCCGCAGGCACGCGTTGAGGAAGTCCGGCTGGTCGGTCACCTCGCCCTGCGGCGCGGTCTCGTACACCGACGACGCGGCAAGCACCTCCACCCCGTGCCGCCCGAGCGCGTCGCGCGCGGCACGCAGGTTCGCGAGCCGGTCTCCTTCGTTGGAGCCCAGCCCGAGGTAGGCGGTCAGACTTCCTTCCACACCTCGACCGAGACCTCGTCGACCGGCAGGGGGATCGGCGGCTCGGGCTTGGTCGCCTTCACGCGCACGGACTCGGCGCCGAAGCGGTCGATCAGGCGGTCGGCGACCGCCGCGCAGAGGCGCTCGAGCGTCTTGTAGTTGCGCTCCTGCGCGCCCAGCGCCACCTGCTCGCAGACCTCGGCGTAGTTGACCGTGTCCTCGATGCGGTCGGTGATCGTGGCGTCGCAGTCGTCGAGCTCGAACGCGATGTCGAACACGAGCCGCTGGCCCACGTCGCGCTCCGCCTCGCCGACGCCGTGGTGGGTGTAGAGCGAGAGGCCAGTGACCTCTATCGAGACCGCGGGTGAGGTGTCGGCGCGATCGTCCTCGTCGAGATCATCCCCCTCGATCTCCTCGAAATCGTCGTCAGGATCGCTCTCCCACATCCCTTCGGACCGTAGCAGCGGCCACCGTGAGGGCATCGGCGTTCTGGGCCACATCGTGCACGCGGAACACGCTGGCGCCGCGCTCCAGGGCGAGTACGTTCGTGGCGATGGTGCCGGGCAGGCGCTCGCCCTCGTCCCGCCCCCCGGCGAGCTTGCCGAGGAAGCTCTTGCGCGAGGTGCCCACCACCACCGGCCTGCCGATCGCCGCGATCTCGTCGAGGCGGCGCAGCAGCTCGAGGTTGTGCTCCACGGTCTTGCCGAAGCCGATGCCCGGATCGAGCCAGACGCGTTCCTCGTCGATCCCCTCCGAGACCGCGAAGGCGAGCCGCTCCTCGAGGAACGCCTTCACCTCCGATACGACGTCGTCGTAGCGCGGGTCCTCCTGCATCGTGCGCGGCTCGCCCAGCATGTGCATGAGGCAGCAGCCGGCGCCGGTCTCGGCCACGAGTCCCGCCATGGCGGGGTCGAAGCGGAGCGCGGAGACGTCGTTCACCAGGGTGGCGCCGGCGCCCAGCGCGGCGCGGGCCACGGTCACCTTCGTCGTGTCGATCGACAGGCGGGCATCGCCCCTCAGGGCGAGCCGCTCGATCACCGGCACAACGCGTCGGAGCTCCTCGTCCTCCCCGACCGGGTCGGCGCCCGGCCGCGTGGACTCGCCGCCCACGTCGAGGATGTCCGCGCCCTCTCGGGCGAGGCGCAGGCCATGTTCCACGGCGGCGTCCGCGTCGAGGAAGAGCCCGCCGTCCGAGAAGGAGTCGGGCGTCACGTTCACCACCCCCATGATCAGCGGCGCGGGCACGGTCTCAGTATCGCCGCGGCCGTCAGCCCACGGCCAGCTCGCTCGTCACGGTCGTGAGGGCCTCGTCGATCACCGTCACGGCAAGGTCCACCTCGTCGTCGCTCACCGTGAGCGGCGGGGCCATGCGCAGGCAGTTCGCCGAGCCGGCACTCTGACCGCGAACGAGGTTCATCGACAACCCGCAGCGCAGGCACTCCTCGGTGACCGCGCGGCCGAGCGCGTCCGCCGGCGCGCGCGTGTCCCGGTCCTCCACCAGCTCCATACCCACGAGCAGGCCCAGCCCGCGCACGTCACCGATCGACTCGTGGCGGGTCTGGAGCTCGCGCAGGCCGGCCATGAGCCGGTCGCCACGCGCCTTTGCCGCGCCCGGCAGGTCCTCGCTGATCACCACGTCGAGCACGGCCTCGGCCGCTGCCGCGGGCATGGGGTCGGACACATGGGAGGTCACGTGGGTGAAGCCCATGTCGAAGCAGCGCTCCTCGATGTCGGGCGTCGTGATCACGGCCGAGACGGGCACGCCGCCGCCGAGCGTCTTCGACAGCACGAGGAAGTCCGGCACCACGTCGTAGAGCTCGAAGCCGTACATCGAGCCGAGCCGCCCGAGGCCGGTCTGGCACTCGTCGAGCACCAGCAGCATGTCGCGCTCGGCGCACAGCTCGGCCATGCGCACGAAGTAGCCCGGAGGGGGCACGATCACGCCGCCCGCCGAGAGCACCGGCTCGGCGAGCACGGCGGCGGGCGCGCCCACGCTGGCCTGGTCGAACAGGTCGAACCCGGCCTCGAGGCAGCTGCAATCGCAGTTGCCGTCGCAGTGGCGTATCGGGCAGCGGTACGCGTAGGGCGCCGGGATCGCGAACGCGCCCGGTGTGACCGGCCCGTGGCCGCGGCGGCCGCCCGCGTGCGTGTGGGCGGACGCGCCGGCGGTCACGCCGTGCCAGCTGCGTGTGAGCGCGATCACCTCGAACTTGCCGCTGGCGAGCTTCGCCATCCGCAGCGCGGCCTCGATCCCCTCCCCGCCGGTGGAGAGGAACATCGCGCGCTCGAGCGGCGCCGGAAGGGTGTCGAGGAGCCGCTCGGCCAGCGAGATCACGGGCCGCGAGAGCGACCACGAGTTCAGGTGCATGACCTCGCGGCAGGAGCGCTCGATGGCCTCGACCACGCGCGGATGGTTGTGCCCGATCGTCGCGCAGATCTGGCCGGCGGTGAAGTCGAGCACCCGGCTGCCGTCCTCCATCTCGATGAACGAGCCGGAGGCAGACTTGACGAGGCCGGGCGCGAACGGGCCGCCATAACGGATGAGGAGGTCGCTGCTCATGCGGGGAGGCTACGGCAGGATGAGGTGGCTGTCGCCGAACTCGTGGAAGCGGTAGCCGCGCGCCTCGGCCGCTGCGTAGGAGCGACTGAGCAGGTCGGGGCCCGCGGCGGCCTCGAGCAGCTGGAGGTGCGAGGAGCTCGGCTCGTGCCAGCCGGTGATGAGCCCGTCCACGGCGTGCAGGCCGCGCTCCGGGGTCACCACAAGGTTCGTGAGCCCTTCGCCTGCCCGAACGCGGCCGCCGAGGGTCGCAACCGTCTCGAGCGCGCGCACGACCGTGGTGCCGACGGCGATCACCCGTCCGCCCCAGCCGTGCACGGCATTCACGAGCCGCGCCGTGGTCCCCGGCACGCGGTAGCGCTCGGGGTAAGGGCTCTCGCCCAGCTCGAGCGACGACACGCCGGCGTGGAGCGTCAGCGGGGCGAACAGCACCCCTCGGGCCGCCAGCTCCGCCACGAGCTCGGCGGTGAACGGTCGCGCCGCGCTTGGCATCTCGGCGCTGCCGGGGTCGGTAGCGAAGACCGTCTGGTACGTGTCGATCGGCCACTCGCCGGGCGTGTGGCGGTAGCGAATCGGATGCCCATGGCGGCGCAGGTAGTTCTCGGTCGGCTCGCCGAGCGAGAGCCGCGCCACGGACAGCCGCCTGCTGGCGAGGTAGCGCGCGAGCAGCTTCGCGGAGCCGCCACCCGGCAGCTCCACCACCGCGCCCATCCTGGGGGCGGGCAGCGGCGTGAGTTCGGACGTGCGGAGCTCCACGACCCAGTTCCCCGCGTCCGCCGGAGTCGAGAGGTGCAGGAGCACCTCCTCGCCGTCGAGCCGTGCCGGCAGCGCCGCCGGCAGCGTCGCCGAGGTGTTCACCACGAGCAGGTCGCCGGGCTGCAGGAAGCGCCGAAGCTCCCCGAAGCGGGCGTGAGCAAGACCGCCGTCGGCGCGGTTGGCCACGAGCAGCGCCACGTCGGCGCGGCCCGCTCCGCGAAGCTCCGGCGGCTCCTCGGCCTGGAGCGGCTCTGCCACGCCGGCGTGAATCACCGCGGCGCTCCGGCGAGCTCGCTGGCCCGGTAGCGCCCACTCGGCATCGAGCCCTCTATGAGCGCGAGCAACCCGGGCACGCTGTCCTCGGGCGGCGGGCGGTCCGAGATGTCCTCGCCGGGGAAGGCGTTCTGGTGCATCTGGGTCCGCATGTCGCCCGGATCGACCCAGTAGACCCGCAGGCCCGGGTGCTCCTCCGCGAGCACCGCGGACATCTGCTCGAGCGCGGCCTTCGACGAGCCGTATCCGCCCCAGCCCTCGTACGCCTCGACCCCGGCGTCGGAGGTGATGTCGAGGATCGCGGCGCCCTCGCGCAGCCGCGGCAGCGCGAGCTGAAGCAGCGCAACCGGCGCCAGCACGTTCGCCTCGTACACGGCGCGCAGCTCCTCGAGCGGATAGTCGGCGAGCCCGGGCTGCGGGCTTGGCCCGAGCAGGCTCGCGTTGTTCACCACGAGGTCGATCTCGTGGCCGGCCGCCTCCACGAGCGCGCGCCGGTGATCCGCGTCGGCCACGTCACCGGCGATCGCCGTGACCCCGCTCAATCCCTCGACGGCCTCAGCGAGCGCCTCCGCGCCGCGCGCATCCACCACGAGCCGCCAGCCGCGCTCGTCGAGCGCGCGAGTGAGCGCAAGGCCGAGCCCGCGCGAGGCTCCGGTGACGATTCCAACTGGCATGCACCGCATGATGCATCTTCAAGTGCACTTGAAGTCAAGGCCGAGCGGTGGATGGGACGGCGACGCGCTCAAACGCGGGGGCGGTCCGGGAGGCCGGCAGCAGTCGTCCGCTGGCCATCAGGTGCGCCGCGAACAGCCCGAGCTCGTAGCCCACGATTCCGCCCACGAGCACGTCGAGCGGGAAGTGTGCGCCGAACATCACCCGCGTCAGGGCCACCAGCGCGACGTAGGCGAGCAGCGGGCGACGGAGTGCCGGTACCGCGCTGGCGGCCGCAGCGGCCATCGCGGACGTGACGATCAGGTGGCCGGACGGGAACGAGGCGAGGTGCGCCCAGCTGCGACTGTGCGACAACTCGATCTGGCCTCCCAGAACCTCCTCCGGCCTGGCTCGCTCGATGAAGAGCTTCACGACCTCGAGGGCCGCGCCCGCGAGGTAGGCCGCGAGCACCACGCCGAGGGCGGCGCCGAGCACGTAACGCGGCCGGCGGAGGGTCACGGCCGCCGCTATCACCGTCGCCGAGAGCAGCAGGATGTAGTTGCGCGTGTGCGGGTCGAGCGCCTGGTAGAGCCACTCAGGGCCGTCGCCGAGGCCGTTGATGGCCAGCATGAACGTGTTGTCGAGCGGCTGTACCACCGGCATAGCGGCGCCGAGTGCGATCACGGCCAGAATCAGCGCGCCGAGCCGCGGCGTCCATGCGCGCAGGACCGCGAACGCCTCGTGTGCGCCACCCTCGCGGGCTGGCTTGCGAGCTGGGGCCATCAGCGCACGCGCAACGCGCGCGGTGTCGATCACGGGCCGGTAGTGGCTCGGCTCGCCGTCGTAGAGCGTCGGGATCTCAACCGACTCGTACTCGCGGCCGGACTTGACCAGCCCGCGCAGGTGCCGGCTCTCGGCGTCGTAGCCGCCGTCGGGGAGCGGCAGCTCCGTCAGCGCCTCGCGGCGGAACAGCCGCATCCCGTTCTGGGTGTCCGGGACCCAGGCCCCGGTGGTGGCGAAGAGCGCGACGCTTGCGGCGCGGTTCCCGATCCTGCGAATCAGCGGCATCGACTCGCGCTCTCTCCGGTGGCCGATCACGAGGTCGGCGCCGCGGCTCGCCTCGACGAACGCGGGGATGCGCGCGGGGTCGTGCTGGCCGTCTGAATCGAGCATGACGATCGCCTCCGGCGGTGTCGGGTCTGCGAGCAGCAGCGCGGCGCCCGCGGCCACCGCGCTTCCCTTGCCCTCGTTCGAAGGGAGGCGGAGGATGCGCACCCGGTCGTCGTCGGCGAGGGCGTCGAGGGAACGTGAGATGGCCGTCGGCGCGCCGTCGTCCACGAGGACGATCTCGTCCACGTAGCTCAGCGTGCTCCTCGCCACCTCGACCGCGCGATCGGAGGCGAACACGGGGATCACTGCGGCCACGCTCGCGGGCCGAGGACGCAGGGCCCGTCGCGCCGGCCGCGCGCGGTCGGGAGCCCGTCGCTGGGCGGCCACGAGCGGCACCACGGCGACCAGGGCGACCGCGCCGAACCAGAGCACCGCCCGGTAGCTGCCGGTCAGCTCCACCGCGAGTCCCGCCAGCGGGAGCGCGGCGGCGGAGGCAACCGAGCGCCCGGCGAAGAACACGCCGCTGTAGCGTCCGGCCTGACCGTCGGGCACGAAGCGCGCGAAGTACGGGAAGCCCAGCGCGGTCACGATTCCCGCGCCCACCGCCGCGATGGCGAATGCAGGCGCCGCCGCTGCCACGCTCGTGGCGGGCGTGGCCGCCAACAGCCCTGCACCCAGCAGAGCGGCTCCGGCCACGAGCAGGCTGTGCACCCGCTCCGCCGGCGCACGGCCGGCCAGGACGATGCCGAGTGCGGTGAGGACACCGAAGGCGAGCGGCAGAGCTCCAGCCGCGCCCAGGCTCAATCCGAGGCTGCGCTCGGCGTAGAGCACGAAGAATGCGGGCAGCGCGGCGTAGCCGAATACCCACAGGGTCTGAGCGATGAGCACCTCGCGAGCCCCCGGCCGGCGCGCCAGCTCCCGCAGTCCCGCCGCGCGCTCGCCCGTGTTCGCCTCCGCGGGCCGCTCGCCGAGGCCGAGCCGGCGGGTGACGAGGGCGGTCGGCACGACCGTGGCGGCGAGCACGCCGGCGGCCAGAGCAAAGGCTGCCGCGGGAGCCGGCTCGATGAGCGCGCCGCCGAGAGCGACCGCCACGACGGCCCCGATGAGCCCTGCGATCTCCTGCGCGCTCGTGGCGGCCGGCCGGCCGCTGTCCTCGATGTCGTCCGCGATGATCGCGCGGTGCGCGGTCGTGAGGGCGTTGAGCCCCACGTAGACGAGTGATGCGGCAAGGCCGAGGACGATGTACGAGGTTCCGTTCCCGAGCCCGACGGCAACGAGGCCACCCGCGGTCAGCACGGCGCCGCCGGTGATGTAGGGGAGGCGGCGCCCGCGGCGATCCGACCAGATCCCGACAGCGATCGGCACGCCGAAGCCTGCAATGGCGTTCACCATCATCACCACGCCGATAAGCGTGGGAGCGTCCTCGATCCGCTCGAGCAGAACGGGCAGGTAGGTGGTCGTGAGCGCTCGTCCCGCGCCGGCGCCGACGGCCGCCAGCGCGAATGCGAACAGGAGGCGCCTGCCGCCCAGACGTGCAGTTGCCGCGGTCATGCGGAACCTCCTGAGAAGGCCACGCGCAGCCGCGCGGGCTCCACGCTCACGGTGGCCGTGGTGGTGCCGAGCGGTACCGCGTCGGCAACCAACGGCAGTGGTTCGGAGAGCTTCACGCGCGTGGCGGGCATGCGCGTGACCCCGCGCCGGCCGATGTGCCGCCCGCGCCGGGCGGCGGCGAGCAGTCGCAGCAACCGCGTGCGGCCGCGCGCCTCGAGCACGATCGCGTCGAGGCGCCCGTCCGTGGGATCGGCGCCGGGCGCCACCTCGAAACCGAAGCCGAAGAACGGCAGGTTGGAGAAGAAGAGCTGTGCCGCAGAGCTCGAGTGGATCGCCTCGCCGTCGACGCGCACGGATGCCCTGTAGGGCCGGTAGCGCCAAATTGCCCGCGCGAGCGCGCGCAGCCCCTGTCGGAGGTCGGCGGAGTTATCGGCGCGGTAGTCCGCGCGAGCCTCGGCCTGGAAACCGGCGCTGACGGCCTCAAGTGCGTAGATGAAGCGGTCGGGCGTGGCCACACGCAGCGCGTCGAGCGGCTTGGCGGACGCGCCCGCCGCGACGGCCAGCGCCTGCATCCTGTCCGTGGGGATCCCGAGCGCGCGGGCGATGTTGTTTGCGCGACCGGCCGGCACGAGCGCCAGCTCGGGCAGCCGCGCCAGCGGCGCGTTCGCCGCCGCGTGAAGACTTCCGTCGCCACCGACCAGCGCGACCCGCCAGCCGGACGTCGCGGCGAAGCGCAGCACGTCCCAGAGCTCCTCTTCGCTGTGGGTGACGACGCTCTCAGCCTCGGCGCCGAGCTCCTCGAGCATCGCGACGAGCTCGTCGGCGGTCCTCAGCGGATCCTCGATGCCACTGGCGCGGCCGTTCACCAGCAGGATCAGCCGGGTCGTCCTGCTACGTTGAGTTTGCTCTCGGCGATGGCTCCCTTGCTTGACCTCGACCGTGCGCTCGTCGAAGCCGCTTCGGCCTTCGAGCATCCATGGCTCACTGCCCTGTTCGTCGTGCTGTCCGCGTGGTGGGTCAAGGGGCCGCTGCTCGTGGGGCTGGGGCTGTGCTCCGACCTGTGGCGCCGCCGCCTTCCCGTGGCCTTCGCCGCGGCGGCCGCCGCCACCGGGGCCGCGTCGCTCGTGACTCACGTCCTGAAGGAGACCTTCGCGCGAGCTCGCCCGCCGGTGGCCGATCCCGGCCTGGGGTCGCTGACCGCGATTCCGGGCAATCCCTCGTTCCCTTCCGGCCACAGCGCCACGGCCTTCGCCGCCGCAACCGCCCTCGCCATCCTGTGCCCGCGGCTTCGTCCCGCCGTGCTCGTGCTCGCCGCGGCCGTGGCTCTCTCGCGGGTGTACCTGCGTGTGCACTTCCCGCTCGACGTGATCGCCGGAGGGCTCATCGGCGCGGGGCTCGGTGCGCTCTGCGGCCTCGCTGCGCTGCGGCTCGTCCGCGGCCGCGTCGTGGCCGGCACCGCCTGAGCGCGCGCGAAGCAAGCTCAGCGTGGCGGCCGCTGCGAGCGCCGCAGCCCCGATGATCCGGCTGAGAGGCGGCTTCGAAAGTGGGGTGGCTTCGGATCGCATTGTTCGAGGGTTATCGAATTGTCGTGATCAACTTACAAGAAGTAAGTCTCTCCGTCCACTCGGGAGTCGGTGTGTGATTTCGTGCACGCAATCCTCGCCCCGGCGCGCATTCGGGACATCGGGGATTTCCCCTGACAGTGCCCCTGAACTTTTCGGCGCTGCCCTGAGGGCATACCGTTGGCGCGGTGAGGATTGAGGACGCGCAGCGGCTCTGGCAGCCGGAAACCCTGTACCTGAACACCGCCAGCTACGGACTGCCACCGACCCCGGCGTGGGACGCGCTTCAGGCGGTGCTCGCCGACTGGCGCGGCGGTCGCACGAGCTGGGAGGGATGGGGCGACGCCACCGAGAGCGCCCGGGCGTCGTTCGCGCGGCTCGTGGGCGTGCCGACGGAGTGGGTCGCGATCGGCGCGAACACGTCAAGCATGGTCGGAGTCATGGCCGCCTCGCTGCCGGACGGCGCCCGCGTCGTCTCGGCCGAGCCGGAGTTCACCTCGCTCCTGTGGCCGTTCCTCGCACAGGGGCGCGGCATCGAGGTCGAATGCGTGCCGGTGGCCGACGTGGCGGACTCGGTCGACGAGCACACCGACGTAGTCGCGGTGAGCGTGGTGCAGTCGTCCACGGGCGAGCTCGCGGACCTGGAGGCGGTGATCGAGGCCGCGGCCACGCACGACGCGCGCGTGGTGGTGGACGCGACGCAGGCGTGCGGCTGGCTACCGGTGGACGCCACCCGGATCGACCTGCTGGCGTGCAGCGCCTACAAGTGGCTCTGCTCCCCGCGCGGAACGGCGTTCATGAGCGTGCGACCGGAGCTGCACGACCGGCTCACCCCCCACGCGGCCGGCTGGTACGCGGGCGAGGACCCGCACTCCTCCTACTACGGCCCACCGCTCCGCCTGGCAAGCGACGCACGCCGGTTCGACGTGAGCCCGGCCTGGTTCCCCTGGATCGCCACGGCACCGACCCTCGAGCTCCTGCTGGAGATCGGAATCGCCGCCATCCACGAGCACAACCTCCGCCTGGCCAACCGCTTCCGCGCCGGCCTGGCCCTCCCAGCGGGAGACTCGGCAATCGTCTCGGCCGAGCTACCGGAGGCCGAAGAGCGCCTGAACGGCACGCGCGTAATGGCAGCGGCCCGAGCAGGCCTGCTCCGAACCTCCTGGCACGTCTACAACACGGACGCCGACGTGGACGAGCTACTGACACTCTTGAACAGCTAGCACCGAAGGGCGGCGCGCCGGGCGAAGGCCCACTTCGTCGCACTTGACCCCCGCTATCCGGGGGAAACCTGGATCGAGTGAGGCTCTTGACCCTCAGCGGCGCTGCGACGGGCGGGCCGTGCGGCATGCCTGGACGGCGACCAGGTCTGCGGGAAGGCGATGCGGCACGGCGCCGCCCGCCAGCAACGAAACGAGCCCTAGGGCTTCTCGGGCGAAGGATCGCTGCGCATCTCAGCGGTCCCACCGGCAAGGCCCGGCCGCGGCAGCGTCTTGGGCGCCCGCTCCGGCTTGCGCTCCGGCGCCTCCGGCGTCGGCGCCGGCAGCACCGGCACCGGCGCGTCGTCGGCCCCGAAGACCTCCTCCTCGGACTTGCCGTCGAGCAGGTCTATGAACTGCTCGCGCTCGATCGTCTCGCGCCGCAGCAGGATCTCGGAGGTGAGATCGAGCGACTCGCGGTGCTCGTCGAGCACGGCGCGAGCGAGCTGGTGCGCCTCCTCGACGATGCGCCGGATCTCGTCGTCGATCTCGCGGGCCACGTCGTCTGAGTAGTCCGGCTCGGAGCTGAACTCGCGGCCCAGGAACGGCTGGCCGTGGTCGTGGCCGAACACGCGCGGGCCGAGCTTCTCCGACATCCCGAAGCGCATCACCATCTGCTTCGCGGTCGCCGTGACCTTCTCGAGGTCGTTCGACGCGCCAGTGGTGACCTCTCCGAACACGATCTCCTCGGCCGCACGGCCGCCGAGCGTCATCGCCATCGTGTCCGACAGCTCGGCGCGCGTCGTGAGGAACTTGTCCTCCGTCGGCAGCGAGATCGTGTAGCCGAGCGCCTGGCCGCGGGAGATCACGGAGATCTTGTGCACGGGGTCGGTGTTCTTGAGGTAGTGGGCCACCAGCGCGTGGCCCATCTCGTGGAAGGCCGTAACGCGCCGCTCCTTCTCGGACATCACGCGGGTCTTCTTCTCCGGGCCCGCGATCACGCGCATGATCCCCTCCTCCAGCTGGAGGTGGTCGATCTCGCGCTTGCCCTGGCGGGCGGCCAGCAGGGCCGCCTCGTTCACCAGGTTCTGAAGGTCGGCGCCGGTGAAGCCCGGCGTCTGGCCGGCGAGCACGTCGAGGTCGATCGCCTTCGCGAGCGGCTTGCCGCGCGTGTGCACCTCGAGGATCTTCTGGCGGCCCTTGCGGTCGGGCCGGTCAACCACGATCTGGCGGTCGAAGCGGCCCGGGCGCAGCAGCGCCGGGTCGAGGATGTCCGGGCGGTTGGTGGCGGCGATCAGGATGATGTTGTCCTTCATCTCGAAGCCGTCCATCTCGACGAGCAGCTGGTTCAGCGTCTGCTCGCGCTCGTCGTGACCGCCGCCGAGCCCGGCACCGCGGTGGCGACCCACGGCGTCGATCTCGTCCATGAAGATGATGCAGGGCGAGTTCTGCTTGGCCTGCTCGAACAGGTCGCGCACGCGCGAGGCGCCCACGCCCACGAACATCTCGACGAAGTCAGAGCCGGAGATCGAGAAGAACGGGACCCCGGCCTCGCCCGCGACGGCGCGCGCCAGCAGCGTCTTGCCGGTGCCCGGCGGGCCGTAGAGCAGCACGCCCTTGGGGATGCGCGCTCCGAGTGCCTGGAACTTCTTCGGGTTCTCGAGGAACTCCTTGATCTCGTGGAGCTCCTCCACGGCCTCGTCGACACCCGCCACGTCGCGGAAGGTGATCTTCGGCGCGTCCACCGACATCCGCTTCGCGCGCGACTTCCCGAAGGACATGACCTTCGAGCCGCCGCCCTGCATCTGGTTGATGATGAACAGCCAGAACAGCAGGAAGATGACGAAGGGAAGGATGTAGGTGAGGGCCGTGAGCCAGCCCGAGCCACCCTTCGGCTTCACGTCCACCTTTACGCTCTCGTCGCGAAGCTGGTTGATCAGGTTCTGCTCGGTGTTGTCCGGATATGCGGTCTGGTACTTCTTGCCGTCCTTGAGCTCCACGTCCACGCGGTTGTTCTTCGTCGAGAGCGTGGTGCTCTTCACGTCGCCGCGGTCGACCTGCTGGAGGAACTGCGAGTAGGCCGGAGGCTCAGTCTTGTCCCCAGGGCTGATCAGCTTCTGGGCGAAGAAGGCCAGTACGACGACTATGAGAATGGGGAATGCCGCGCTCTTGAAGAATCTGCTCACGCGAGAAGAACCTGCGTCCGGGGTGAAACGCAAGCGTAGCAGTGGGGTATCAACCTAATTCCCCTTTTTCGCGCCTGAAATCGAGCTGTCAGGGCTCGTTCAGGACCGCCACATAGGGAAGGTTGCGGTAGCGCTCTGCGTGATCGAGCCCGTAACCGATCGCGAACTTGTTCGGGATCTCGAAGCCGACGTAGCGAATCGGCATGTCCACCTCGCGCCGGTCGGGCTTTGTGAGGAGGGCGCAGACCTCCAGCGAGGCGGGCCCGCGGCCCCCGAGCATCCGGAATAGATACGAGAGCGTGAGGCCCGAATCGACGATGTCCTCGACGATCAGCACGTGCCGATCCTCGATCGACGCGTCGAGGTCCTTGAGGATGCGCACGACCCCGGAGGAGTCGGTCGACGAGCCGTAAGAGGACACCGCCATGAAGTCCACCTCGCAGTCCACGTCGATCTTGCGCATGAGGTCCGCGAGGAAGAAGACGGCGCCCTTCAGCACGCCGATCAGGAGCACGTCCTTGCCGGCGTAGTCCTTTGAGATCTGCGCCGCGAGCTCGCTGACGCGGTGCGCAAGCTCGTCAGGCTGGACGAGGATCTCTCCGACGTTGGGATCGGCCATCGAGGGCGCCAGACTACATGCGCCGACTAGGTTTCCTCGCGGTCGATCCACTTGGGCAGCAGCGAGTCCGGCTCGAACTCGCGCAGGCGCTCGACAAGCGGGCCGGGCTCGTTCTCGACCATCAATACCTCGAGGTGCTCCACCCTGAGGAAGCGCTCCTCGACGGCGTTGGCGAGGAAGTCGGCGATGCCGTCGAAATAGCCCTCCACGTTCAGCAGCGCGCAGGGCTTGCGGTGGAGGCCGAGCTGCGCCCACGTGTAGACCTCGAACAGCTCCTCGAGCGTCCCGATCCCGCCCGGGAGCGCGATGAACGCCTCCGAGAGCTCGGCCATCAGCGCCTTGCGCTCGTGCATGGAGCCGACCACGCGCATCTCGGTCACGTCGCGGTGGGCGATCTCCCTGTCCATGAGCGCGCGCGGGATCACGCCGGTGATCTCGCCGCCCTCGGCGAGCACGGCGTCGGCGAGCACGCCCATGAGACCCACCCCGCCGCCGCCGTACACCACGCCGAATCCATCCGCCACGAGCAGGTGGGCCAGCTCGGCGGTCGCCTCGGCGTACGCCGGCCGCGCGCCGGGGCTCGCCCCACAGAAGACGCAGATGCGCCGCATCGACGGGAGGCTAGGCGGTGAGCACTAAATTGTCGGGCCGCCCATGCGCTCGCCCACCCACACCCGCGTGAAGGTCTGCTGCATGAAGAGCATCGACGAGGTGTGGATGGCGGTCGACGCCGGGGCGTCGGCCATCGGGCTGGTGTCGCCGATGCCGAGCGGCCCGGGCCCGATCTCGAACGAGAAGGCGGCCGAGATCGCCGCCGAGGTGCCGCCCGGCATCGACGCTTTCCTGCTCACGCCGCTCCAGACGGTCGAGGAGCTGGTGGAGCAGAACCGGCTCGTGAAGGCGAGGACGCTCCAGCTGGTGGACGCGCTCGCGCCCGGCGCGCACGGAGAGCTGCGCCGCGCGATGCCCGGGATCAAGCTCGTGCAGGTGATCCACGTGACCGGTCCCGAGTCCGTGGAGGAGGCGGCGGCGGTGGCGCCGGACGTGGACGCGATCCTGCTCGACTCCGGCAACCCGACGCTCGAGGTGAAGGAGCTCGGCGGCACCGGGCGTCGCCACGACTGGGCGATCAGCCGCCAGATCCGCGAGCGCGTGGACGTGCCGGTGTGGCTCGCGGGCGGGCTCAACCCCGAGAACGCGCGCGAGGCGATCGAGACCGTGCAGCCCTTCGCCCTCGACCTCTGCTCCGGAATCCGCAGCGGCGAGGGCTACGACCTCGACCCGGACAAGCTGGCGCGCTTCATGGCGGCGGTCCGCACAGCGGCGTAGCGCAGACGGTTACCCCGTCCCCAACAGCAGGTACCCCATTGCGTTGCCGTGGTTGAAGCCGAAGTCCGGCAACGGGTCCGTACAGTCGCCTCCAGCGGTCACGGCGAGCTGCAGTATGTAGGTCCCCGCGGGAGCCACATATGCGGGACCCGCCGCGTCGGCGTCCTCGCCCGAGAGCATCACGCCGCCGGATGAGAGCGCGAGCTTGTCGTCCCCGCCACCCGTGTCCCAGGCCCTTATCGCCACCGCGAGCGTCGCGGTGTCGCCCGCATCGCGCAGCTGGAGCCAGAGGCCGTAGTCCCTGGGATCATCGTTTTGGTTCCGCACCGTGCCGTGACCGTGCACCCAGATGCGCGACGGTTCGGTGAGCGTCAGCGTTTGCGAGCCAACGACGACATCCTCGCCGCAGGCGAAGTTGGAGATGTTCGGAAGGTGCTTGCCGTCACCGAAGCTCGGGCCACGCCCGCCAGGCTGTCCCGCCTGCCCCTGGAGTCCCTGGAGTCCCTGGATTCCCTGGGGGCCCTGTGACCCAGGGGCGCCGGGCACGCCGGTCCTCGTGAGCTCGGCGCGGACCGTCCGAGCCAGGTCGCGCTTGGCCACGGCGCCGTTCTTGATCTGCTTGGAGCCGACGCTGTTCTTCGGAAGCTTCAGCGCGGCGTACGACGTACCGCCGAGCGCTACGAAGAGGGCCAGGTAGGCAATGACGTTCTTCCCGAGGTGGCCGGAGACGGTGCGGAGCATGGTTGCTCCTTCCTGGTCGTTTGACTTCGAAAGCCAAGCCCGTCGGCACGTCGCCGGCTCGTCAGGCGAAATCAGCCCCCGTTACGGCAACGCTACACCCGCCCGGCGGACGGCGCAAACGGCTCGCCGGGCAGCTCCTGAAGCTCGCGGCCGGTGAGCCAGCGCAGCACGCTGGCGCCCACGTCGGCGAGCGGGCCGTCGTGGCGGCGCCCGTCGTGGCCCGCGAAGCGCGCCAGCAGGGGCGCGTACTCGCGCGTGTGGTCGGTGTGGTCCGCGTTCGGGTCCACGCCGTGGTCGGCGGTCAGCACCAGCAGGTCGTCCTCGCGGAGCAGCTCGAGCCAGCGCGCGACGGCCGCGTCGATCTCCTTGAGCGCGCCGTGGAAGCCCTCCACGTCGTGGCGGTGCCCGTAGACCTGGTCGGTCTCCACGAGGTTCACGAAGATCAGGCCAGCGTCCAGCTCCTCCAGCAGGCGCGTGGTCGAGGCGATCCCCTTGGCGTTGGTGGCGCCCTCGTGCTTCTCGCTGATGCCGACGCCGGCGAACAGGTCGCGGATCTTCCCGACCGCGTGCACGGGCAACCCCGCATCCTGGAGCTCGTCCAGGTAGGAGCGGCCTGGCGGCGGCGCCGCGTAGTCGCGCCGCCCCTCGCGGCGGTGGAAGCTGCCCGGCTTGCCGTCGAACGGGCGCGCGATCACCCTGCCCACGGCGTGCTCGCCGGTCATCACATCGCGCGCGCGCTCGCACGCGACCAGCAGCTCGGGCTCGGGCAGCACGTCCACGTGCGCGGCGAACTGGAGCACCGAGTCGGCCGAGGTGTAGAGGATCACCTCACCGGTGGCGAGGTGGTGCTCGCCGAAGTCCTCGATCACCTCGGTCCCGCTGTAGGGGCGGTTGCAGCAGAAGCGCAGCCCGGTGGCCTCCTCGAGCCGCTCGATCACGTCCGGCGGGAAGCCCTCCGGGTAGGTGGGGAGCGGGTGCTGCGGCACCACTCCCATCAGCTCCCAGTGGCCGGTGGTCGACTCCTTGCCGGGGCCGAGCGGGTGGAGCCGCCCGTGGACCACCGGATCGGACGCGGGAGGCACGCCCTCGAGCGGGATGATCGAGCCGAGCCCGAGCCGCCCGAGCGTTGGCAGATCGAGCCCGCCGACGCGCTCGGAGAGGTGGCCGAGCGTGTTCGCACCGGCGTCTCCGTAGGTGTCGGCGTCCGGCAGCGCGCCCACGCCGCAGGCATCCATGACGATCACGATCGCACGAGGCATTGCGCAGCGATTATGTCGATGCCCAGCTTCGCCATACTCAAGGGGTGATTCGTCGTCTCCCCCATGTGGACCGCGTGGGCATCGAGGAGCGGGCCGCCACGCTCGGCAAGCGCTCCATCAAGACCACCGCCAAGCAGCAGGGCATCCGCCTCGCGGTGTCGATGGTCGACCTGACGACGCTCGAGGGCTCGGACACGCCCGGCAAGGTGCGGCACCTGTGCGCGAAGGCGGTCTGCCCGGCTCCGACCATGCCCGAGATCCCCTCCGTGGCCGCGGTCTGCGTCTACCCCTCGCTCGTGGGCGTCGCGCGCGAGGCGCTGGAGGGAACGGGTGTGCGGTCGGCCTCCGTCTCGACGGCCTTCCCGTCGGGACAGGCATCGCTCGACCTGAAGCTGCGCGACACGGAGGAGGCCGTGGCTGCCGGTGCCGAGGAGATCGACATGGTGATCTCGCGCGAGGCGTTCCTCTCCGGTGACGATGCGCGCGTGATGGAGGAGATCGTGCGCGTGAAGGAGGTGTGCGGCGACGCCCACCTGAAGGTGATCCTCGAGACCGCCGAGCTCGGCTCGTATGACCACGTGCGGCACGCGTCCATGCTCGCCATGGAGGCGGGCGCCGACTTCATCAAGACCTCCACGGGCAAGGCCGCCAGCGGCGCCACCCCAGGCGTGACACTCGTCATGCTCGAGGCGATCCGCGACTACGTGGACCGCACCGGGCGCGTGGTGGGGATGAAGGCGGCCGGCGGAGTGTCGAACAGCAAGGCCGCACTGCACCGCCTGGTGCTCGTGAAGGAGACCCTCGGCGACGAGTGGCTCACGCCGGAGCGCTTTCGGATCGGCGCGTCGTCGCTCCTCAACGACCTGCTGATGCAGTACCAGAAGACCCAGACCGGGCGCTACGCGCGACCCGAGGACTTCTCGAAGGAGTAGCCGTGGCCACGCAGGAGCAACGCACGAGCATCGTCTGGGACTACGCGCCGGCGCCGGAGTCGCCCGACCACGTACGGCTGCGCGACAGCTACGGGCTCTTCATCGACGGCGATTTCCGCGATCCCACCGACGGCACGCGCGTTCCGAGCATCAATCCCGCGACCGAGGAGCCGGTGGCGGAGGTGGCCTTCGCGGGGCCCGGCGACGTTCGCCGCGCAGTGGAGTCGGCGCGCGCCGCCCAGCCGGGCTGGGCTGCGCTCAGCGGGCTCGACCGCGGCAAGTACCTGTTCCGCATCGCCCGCCTGATCCAGGAACGGGCGCGGGAGCTGGCGATCGTGGAGTCGATGGACGGCGGCAAGCCGATCCGCGAGTCGCGCGACGTGGACGTGCCGCTCGCGGCCGCGCACTTCTTCCACTACGCGGGCTGGACGGACAAGCTCTCCTATGCGCTGGGTGGACGTGCCGTCGAGCCGCTCGGCGTGGCCGCCCAGATCGTGCCGTGGAACTTCCCGCTGCTGATGGCCGCGTGGAAGCTGGCGCCGGCGCTTGCCGCGGGCAACACGGCGGTGCTGAAGCCCGCCGAGACCACGCCCCTCACGGCGCTGCTGCTCGCCGAGATCCTCCAGGAGGCGGAGCTGCCGCCCGGCGTGGTTTCGATCGTGCCCGGCGACGGCGTGGCGGGCGCGGCGCTCGTGCGCGAGCCGGACATCGACAAGGTGGCCTTCACCGGCTCCACCGGAGTGGGCAAGGACATCCAGGCGGCGCTCGCCGGACGCGGGATATCGCTCACGCTCGAGCTCGGCGGCAAGTCGGCCAACATCGTCTTCGAGGACGCCGCGATCGACCAGGCGGTCGAGGGCATCGTGCAGGGCATCTTCTTCAACCAGGGACACGTCTGCTGCGCGGGCTCGCGGCTCTTGATCCAGGAGAGCGTGGCCGACACGGTCGTCGAGAAATTGTGGTCGCGCATGGCGCGCCTGCGCGTGGGCGATCCGCTCGACAAGAACACCGACGTGGGCGCCATCAACTCGCGCGAGCAGCTCGATCGGATCGAGGCGCTGGTGGCAAGCGGCGAGGAGGAGGGCGCACTGCGCCGGAGCGTCACCTGTGAGCTTCCGACCCGGGGCTTCTGGTTCGCCCCCACGCTGTTCACGGACGTCGCGCCCGCCCACCGGATCGCGGCGGAGGAGATCTTCGGGCCCGTGGTGTCCGTTCTGACCTTCCGCACCCAGGCCGAGGCGATCGAGAAGGCGAACTCCACGCCCTACGGCCTCGCCGCCGGGATCTGGACCGACAAGGGCTCCAAGGCCTTCGAGGTTGCGAGCGCGCTCCAGGCCGGGGTCGTATGGCAGAACACCTACAACCACTTCGACCCGACCGCCGCGTTCGGTGGCTACAAGGAGAGCGGCTTCGGGCGCGAGGGCGGTATGTCCGGGGTGCGGCCCTACGTGCGGGTGGTCTCGTGAGCGAGCGGCTACCCGTCCGCAAGACCTACAAGCTGTTCGTGGGCGGCGCCTTCGTGCGCTCGGAATCAGGGCGGTACGACCGCGCCGGCGAGTTCAACGTGCCGCGCGGGTCGCGCAAGGACGTGCGCGATGCGGTCGCGGCCGCGCGCAAAGCCGCGGGCGGCTGGGCCGGGCGGACCGCCTACAACCGCGGGCAGATCCTCTACCGCTTCGCCGAGGCGCTCGAGTCGCGGCGCGCGGACATCGGCGCGCCGGCCGGCGAGGTCGGCGAGGCCATCGACGTCCTCGTGCACTACGCCGGCTGGACCGACAAGCTCCAGCCCGTGCTCGGCGGCATCAACCCGGTGGCCGCGCCGTTCCTGTCCTTCTCGCAGCCGGAGCCGACCGGCGTGGTGGGCCTCGTAGCGCCCGACGAGCCGGAGCTGCTCGGTCTCGTGGCCGAACTGGCGCCCGTGCTGGCGGCCGGCAACACGGTGGTCGCGGTGCTCTCGGAGAAGGATCCGCTGCCCGGCCTCGACCTCGCCGAGGTGCTCGGCATCGCCGACGTTCCGGCCGGAGTGGTGAACCTGCTGTCGGGCCGGCGCGGCGAGCTGGCCCAGGCGCTGGCCGGCCACCACGCGCTAAACGCGATCATCGACGCCTCCGCCGACGCCGTCGCTGGGCGCCGAGATCGACAAGCTCGCATCCGAGTCGGTGACCCGCGTGCGCCACGCCGCCCCCACGGCCTCGTACGCGGAGGCCACCGCCGACCCGCTGAGCCGCCTGGAGGCAGTGACCGAGCTGAAGACGGCCTGGCACCCGGTCGGCGCGTAAGCGACGGTGTGGTGCGGAGGTCGCCGCCGACCGACCTACCGATCAAGAAGCGCGGTCCGGTATAGCTGCGGAAGCATCCGGCCATCGATTCGACGCCAGTCCACGTCGTCCAGGTAGGTGTCGACGAGGTAACCGAAACGCACGGCCTGGACGGTCTTGTCCCCATCGGCATAGGACCGCGAGCCATCGGCCTCATCAGGAACCATGTGCTTGTCATCGCTGATGAGTAGGTCCGCGCCGCCGCTCATGGCAGTCCAAACGATCAAGTCGTCATCCGGGTCGGCCGTCAACGCCGGTATGTCGTTCGGGGCGAACGAACCTTCTGCAGCTACGCAGACGGCTTCGACCTGCCGCCGCGCCGTGGCTGGGTCGGGCGGAGGATCAACGCGGAGCTTCGCCGCAACCTCCTTGACCTTGCGCTCGTACTCCGAGAAGAGATCCACTCCGCCGATTGCGACCCAGTCCGACGGTGTACCTACGGGCAGCCGGTCTTCCATCGCTACGCACGCCCGTTCAGCCTGAGTTGTGAGCCGCTTGAGCGCCTCAAGTCCATGGATCTCGCCGCCCGCCTCGGTCGCTTCGGCCTCGAGCCCATCCAGCTCCAGTTGCAGGTGTTCGGCTCGATACGTCGCTGCGCCGAACACGAGCAGAACCCAGAATTTCCGCATTAGTCCGGTCGAGATCAGGGTCGCGGGCAGTGAAACGTTGGTGTCGAGCACGACGTACGGCACGCGCCCAAGCTAATGGCGCAATCGCTACTCGAGAGCGCCGCGGACCTCGTCCTCAGTGACATCCGCCATACGGGCGTCGATCTCCTCGAGCTCATCGCCGAGCTCGTAGTTCCCCCCGAGCGATGCGAGTAGGGCACCCTGCGGTATCCGGTAGCCACCGCCAGGCAACCTCAGATACGGAATTCGCTCGTCGTCGATCCAACGTCGGACGGTCTTCTCACTGACAGCGAGCAAGCTGGCCGCTTGCGCGACGGTCAGGAGCTTTGGCGCTGCAGCTGTCTCGGGCATCGGTCCTACCTATCGTCGCCGTCCGGTAGTCACTTTAGCCCATCATTGGACAGAAGTGGACATTTCTGGACACCTCAGTGACGACGCACAAGCTCGACCGAGCAGGCCGCCAGCGTCGCCATCGAAAAGAACTGGCCTACCGGCACAGCAAAGTCCCTCATGAGCCCACCGAGTTCCTGCTCAAAAGCGGCCGGGTCCTGGCTGACCCGGTCATTGAAACGAACGATCTCGGCCTCGGTTACCGCCGCCTGCCGCAGTGCTTCTTCGATTGCACGGCCGAGCGTCAATCCCCAGGAGTCGCGGTCGCCGATCCAATGAAGCATGTACTCGGCCTTGCCGACATCAGGGGCATCGCGATGGCAGCGGCCGCACAGCAGCACGAGATTATCCGGGCGATCGGGACCGCCCAGAGCGCACGGGACCAGGTGGCAGCGTTCGAGAAGCGCCTCATCCCAGACTCGCCAGAGAACAGGCTCGGCATCCGGATCGGCAGCCATCCACCCACACGCAAAGCAACTCGGCTCACCGAACGCGATCAACGGCAGCACTGAGGGTGGCCCGGCCACCAGGTGGCAGAGAAATCGGTGCGTTTTCCGCACCGAATCTCTGCCACCTGAGGGGTTTCTGGGCGCAAACGAGCCCCCCGATCGCCGCGCGCGATTGCGCCCTGCGATCAGCCGATTGGATGATCCCGGCCCGCTGCGCGCGGGCGCAGACTGCCGCCATGCCCGCGGAACTCCTCAGCCGGGACCTCGTCCACACCGTCGACGCGATCGAGCTGCCCCCGCTCGGCAGCGCGGTCGAGGGGCGCTCGGAGCGCCGGGACTCGTATCCGATCGTCGTTACGCGGTCGCCTGAGGACACCGTGGAGCGGCTGCTCGAGCTCGTGGGCGACGCGCACGTGGCCGTGATCACAGACACCACCGTGGCCGAAGCTCCATGGTCCGCTGGTGATCGGTGCATTGAAGAAGGCCGGCATCGAGCCGGAGGTGGCGGCCGTACCTGCGGGGGAGCGCCACAAGACGCTGCGGCAGGCCGGCGAGCTCTTGGACTGGCTCACAGGGACCCAGATCAGCCGTCGAGATGTGGTGGTGCTCCTCGGGGGCGGCGTTGTCATCGACATGGGTGGCTTTGTCGCCAGTGCGTACATGAGGGGCGTTCCATATCTGGCTCTGGCGACCACCCTGATCGGGCAGGTCGACGCTGGTATCGGAGGCAAGTTGGCGGTCAATCACTTGGTCGCCAAGAATCTGATCGGAAGTTTTCACCAGCCGCTCGGCGTCATTTCGGACGTCTCGTTCCTGCGCACGCTTGACCGCCGCCAGCTCCGCGCCGGTCTCGCGGAGTGCATCAAGAAGGCGATCATCGCCTCGCCGGCCTACTGGGAGCTGATCGAGCGCGACGCGGAGGCCATCCTGGAAGGCGACGCCTCTGCGCTCCAGGCGCTCGTCCACGGCGCGGGCGCGATCAAGGCCGAGCTGATCGAGCGCGATCCGTACGAGCGCGACTCGCGCCGGACGCTCGGCTTCGGGCACGCGCTGGCGCACCCGCTCGAGACGGTGACCTCGTACACCGCGCTCCTGCATGGCGAGGCGGTGGCCTTTGGGATGGCTGTGGAGGCCCAGATCGCAGCGGCGCGTGGGCTGCTCCCGCCCGAGCTGCTCGAGCGGATGCTCGGCCTGCTCCAGAGGGTCGGCCTCCCGACAAGCGCTCGCGAGCTGCCCGCGGAGGTGGACGCCGAGCGGCTGCTCGCCGCCACCGAGCGGATCCGGCTGATCCGCGGCGGCGGCTACCGCTTCGTGCTGCCGGTCGACCTCGGGGAGACGGTGATCGCCGATGACGTGACGCCCGCCGAGCTCGGCGCTGCGCTGCGCTGCTGCGGCATCCGCGTTCCGGCATGACCCTGCTCACGCATGTGGGGATCGGCGTGCCCGAGCTGGAGCCCGCGCTGCGCTGGTACGGCGAGGTGCTCGGCTTCGAGGCGCTCGGCGGGGTCGCGCGGGTGCGCGCGGGCGAGGGCCACGCCGGCGTGGTGGCGGCGGATGTGCTCGGCCCCGGCTTCGGCTCGTTCACGCAGGGCCAGCTCGTGGGCGCCAACGGAGTCGGGCTCGAGCTGTTCGAGTTCGAAGACGCGACCGCGGCGCGGCGCGGGATCTTTCACGTCTGTCTCGTTGCGCAGGACCTGCCCCGCACGGCCGAGCGCATCGCCGCCAGCGGGGGCCGGCGCACGTCACGGATTTGGCAGATCTTCGAGGGCGAGCCGTACCTCACGTGCTATTGCGAGGACCCGTTCGGCAACGTTGTCGAGCTCTACTCGCACGGCCACGAGCGGGTGTATTCGAACCGGTGACGGCCTCCGAGCGGCTGCTCCAGCGGGCCGCGCTGTCGATTCCCGGCGGCGTGAACACCGCGAAGCGCCGGGCGCAACCGCCGCTCTGCGTACGACGCGGCGATGGCGGTCACATCGAGGACGAGGATGGACGGCGCCTGATCGACTACCACGCCGCCTACGGCGCCGTCTTCCTCGGCCACGGCTACCCGCCGCAGCTGCGGCGGGTAGCCGAAGCGATCGAGAGCGGCGTGCTGTTCGGCGTGGGGGTCACGGAGGCGGAGACACAGCTCGCCGAGAGGATCGTCTCGCATGTGCCGTCGGCCGAGCGCGTGCTCCTGTGCGGAAGCGGCTCGGAGGCCACGTTCCACGCAATCAGGCTCGCCCGCGCCGTGACGGGGCGGTCGCGGATCGTGAAGTTCCAGGGCTGCTACCACGGCTTCCACGACTACGTGGCGCGCAACTTCCTCAGCCGCGAGCCGTTCTCGGCCGGCTCGCTCCGCGCGGCCCTCGACCACACGCTCGTCTGCGAGTTCAACGATCTCGAAACCGTCGAGGCGGCCTTCGAGCGGGCGGCGGGCGACGTGGCCGCGGTGATCGTCGAGCCGATCGTCCACAACGCGGCGAGCCTCATGCCGAGGCCGGGCTTCCTGGAGGGCCTGCGCTCGCTCTGCAGCCGCGCGGGCGCGCTGCTCGTCTTCGACGAGGTGATTACCGGCTTTCGCCACCACCTCGGCGGCTACCAGGCGATCGCGGGCGTGACGCCCGACCTCACCACGCTCGGCAAGGCGCTCGGCAACGGGTTCCCGATCGCGGCGGTGGCCGGCCGCGCCGAGCACATGGAGCGCTTCTCGACCGCGGATGGCGGCGACGTGTGGTTCGCGGGCACCTGCAACGGCAACCTGCCGGGCGTGGCGGCCGCGCTCGCGAGCATCGAGCTACTGGAGGGCGGCGAGGTCCATGAGCACGTCTTTCGCCTGGGCGGGCGCATGCGCGCCGGCCTGCGCGAGCTGGCGCGGCGGGTGTCGGTGCCCGCGACCGTCAGCGGCTTCGGCTCGGTGTTCGCGCTCTGCTTCATGGGGCCGCCGCTCGAGACCTACGAGGACACGCTCCGGAACGACGCGGAGCTGTTCGTGCGCTACCGACGCGAGCTGCGGCGGCGCGGCGTATTCGAGATGCCGGAGAACCTGGGCCGCAGCCACCTGATGTACACCCACACGGATGCCGACGTGGACCTCACTCTCGAGGCCGCGGAGGAGGCG
The DNA here is from genome assembly GCA_963837445.1 of uncultured Thermoleophilaceae bacterium. Lineage (GTDB taxonomy): Bacteria > Actinomycetota > Thermoleophilia > Solirubrobacterales > Thermoleophilaceae > JACVRW01. The sequence goes on from CAWINK010000022.1 coordinate 378,614, forward strand.
CTTCGGAGCGCACTCCACTCACCTCCTGCTTGAACGCCACGCGCGATGCCCAGTCGACCGGCGGCGGCTCCCCGCCCGGCAGCACGCGCTCCAGCAACTCGACCGACGCGGTGAGCGTGTCGTCGGGTGTGAGGAACGGGTCCTCGCACTCGATGCTCAGCGTGCCGCCGTAGCGCACCCGCCTGAGCGCCACGACGAGCCTGGCCCAGAACAGCTCCGAATGCCCGTAACCGGGCGTGCTGAAGGTCCAGGGTCGCTCGTCCCAGCGTTCGTACTCGACCGGCGAGGCCACGCCATCGCGGGCTATCCGGCGGCGGTCGAGGTGAGCGTCCTTCACGTGGCAGGTGCGGATGTCGCGGCCTACCTCCTCGACCACGGCGATCGGGTCGATGCCCTGCCACCACAGGTGCGACGGGTCGAAGTTCATGCCGATCACCGGGCCGATCTCGTCGCGCAGGCGCCGGAATGTGGGCGTGTTGTAGACCACGTCCGCCGAGTGCGGCTCGATGCAGAGCACGATGCCGTGGCCGTCCGCGATCCGTGCCGCCTCGCGCCAGTACGGCAGCACCCGCTCCTCCCACTGCCAGCGGTAGACGTCGCCGAGGCCGGGGAACGCAGAGTTGATCACCCAATTCGGGGTGCGGTCTCCCGGCGCCCCGGCCGGCAGCCCGGCGAGCAGGCTCACGAAGCCCACGCCCAGCTCGCTCGCCACCCGGCAGGTGGCCACGAAGTCGTCGTGGTCACGGCGTGCGCGCTCGGGGTCCGGGTGCAGCGGGTTGCCGTGACAGGAGAAGGCGCACAGCGAGAGCTCTCGCTCCTCGAGGCTCGCGCGGAAGCGGCGAAGCTCGTCCGGGTCGCTCGCCAGCCGGACCGGGTCGAAATGGAGCGTTGGGATGTGGCCGCCGCCGCAGGCCTCGATCTGGCCGATCCCAAGCGCCGCGGCAGCATCGAGCATCGCCTCCCAGGGGCGGTCGAGCATGCTCGCCGACATCAGCGCGATCTCCACCGCGCGATTCTCGGCGCGGCGGGCCGAGCCGGCGAGGCAGCGTTCTGTCCGTCATCCCAGCGGTCAACCGATCGGCTGATGCCGGTCGGCGCCTCCCCGTGCAGGCTGTGCACGCCGTGCGCGCGCGAGCGTCAGAACCGGCTGGAGTGGCGGTGGCCGGACTCGGCGCGATCGGGCTGCTGCATGCGCGGCACATCGCGCACGAGGTCTGCGGCGCGCGGCTCGCGTGCGTCGTCGACCGTGACCGCGCGCTCGCCGAGGCCGCCGCGGGCGAGCTCGGCGTCACGCCATCCACCTCCTTCGAGGCGGCCCTGGAGGACCCGGCGGTGGCGGCTGTCGTGATCGCCACGCCCAGCCCGCTGCACGCCGGGATGGTGGAGCAGGCGGCACAGGCGGGGAAGCACGTCTTCTGCGAGAAGCCGCTGTCGCTCGACGTGGCGAGCGGAGAGCGGGCGAGCGCGGCAGCCGCGACCGCCGGCATCAGCCTCCAGACGGGATTCCAGCGCCGCTTCGACGCCGACTTCGTGGAGGCGAGGCGACGGATCGCCGCCGGCGAGCTCGGGGACGTGCTCCTGCTGCGGATCGCACACCGCAACCGGGTTCCGCCGCACGACGGCCCCCTCACCACCCGACTCGGCAGCCCCTTCGTGGACATGACGATCCACGACTTCGACACCGCGCTGTGGCTCGTGGGCCCCGTGAGCGAGGTGAGCGCGTTCGCGGCCGAGGGCTCGACGCTGGTGGTGGTCCGCTTCGAGAACGGCGCGCTCGGGGTGATCGACAACACGCGGCGTGCGGGCTACGGGTTCGAGTGCGCCGCGGAGCTCGTGGGCACACGTTCCACGCTGCGGGTCGGGCCGGCCACCGCGGCGAGCGGCGTCGAGCGGCTGACCGCGAGCGGCGCGCTCACCCGGCTCCCGGCCGACCACGTGGAGCGCCACCGCGCCGCGTACCTGGAGGAGATGCGCCACTTCGTGGCCTGCGTGCGCTCCGGCACCCGGCCGGCTGTGGGCGGCGCGGAGGCGATCGCGGCGCTGGCGCTCTCGCTTGCGGCCGAGCGATGCGCCGCGTAGCGCTCGTCACCGGCGGCACGAGCGGGATCGGGGCCGCCACCGTCCTGGCGTTCGCGCAGGCTGGATGGAAAGTGGTGACGGTCGCGCGCGGCGCCGGTGGCGCCCCGCCCGGCGCGCTCGCCCTGTCCGGGGACGTGACCGACCCGCTCACGAGCCGGCGCGCCGTGGCCGCCTCGCTCGAGCAGTTCGGCCGGCTCGACGCGGTGGTCGCCAACGCCGGAGTGACGCTCGCCAAGAGCGTCGACGACACCACCGAGGACGAGCTCGAGCACCTGATCGCGGTGAACGTGAAGGCGCTCGTCTACCTCGCCCAGGCCGCGCACGGCGCCCTCGCTGACACGCGCGGCTCCTACATCGTTATCGCCTCGAACAAGGGCCTCGTGGGGCAGCGGGGCTCACCGGTGTACGTGGCCACCAAGGGGGCGGCCGTTCAGCTCGCGCGGGCGCTGGCGCTCGACTGGGCGCCCGAGGGCATACGGGTGAACGCCCTCTGCCCGGGGCTCGTGGACACGCCGATGCTCCACGCGTTCGCCGACGCCCAGCCCGACCCCGCCGAGGCTCACCGGCGGCTCGCGGTGGAGCAGCCGCTGGGCCGGCTCGCTCGGCCGGACGAGTGCGCGCAGGCCGTGCTGTTCCTCGCCTCTCCCGCCGCCTCGTTCGTCAGCGGCGTGGCGCTCCCGGTGGACGGGGGCTTCACGGCGCAGTGATGGCCGTCGCCGCGAGGGACATTAGGAGGCCTGTCCGGGGCGCGTCGCCTCTGAGTAGCTCTCCATTACGCGGCAACCGCCGCGACGAGACCCTGCGGAGGAGACTGCATGCGACGCACGATGGCGATGGCCCTGGCCCTGGTTGCCACGCTGGCCTTTTACACCGGCTGTGGTGACGACGACAAGGGCTCGTCGTCATCGTCGAAAGCCGGCGCAGGACTACGAAGTCGTCTTCATTCCTGGAGTCACGGGAGACGACTTCTTCCACACGATCTGGCTGGGGGCCGAGGAGGAGGCCGGGAGGCTCGGCGTGTCCATCGAGCAGCAGGCCCCGCCGAAGTACGAGCCGGCCTCGCAGATCCCGATCGTGAACGCCGCGGTGGCCCGCAAGCCTGACGCGATCATCGTCGCGGCCACCGACGCCGAGGCGCTCCAGGCCCCGCTTGAGCAGGCGGCGCAGCGCGGCATCGAGGTCGTGACCTTCGACACCACGGTGAGCGATCCAAGCTTTGCGGTGACGCACGTTTCGAGCGACGTGGTGGAGGCGGGTCGCACCGTCGCGGAGCAGCTCGTGACCCTCACCGGCGGCGACGGGAAGCTGATGTACATCGACCACGCGCCGGGGGTGGGCTTCGCACAGGACCTGCGCGAGGGCTTCACGGAGGTCGTGGAAGGCGAACCCGGCCTCGACCTGCTGCCGGTCCAGTACTTCGACCTGGAGCCGCAGAAGGCGAACACCATCACGCGCACCACGATCACGCGGCACTCCGACCTTGCCGGCGCCTTCGTGGGCGTGGCGTTCGGAAGCCAGGGCGCGATCCCGGCCCTCGAATCGGCGGGAAAGCTCGACCAGGTGAAGACGGTGGCCTTCGACGCCTTCGTCCACAACATGAAGATGCTCGAGGCCGGCAGGCTGGATTCGGTCGTGTCGGTGGCGGCGCGCGAATACGGCACGGCGACCGTGAAGGCGGCCGTGGACGCGCTGAACGGGAAGAGCGTTCCGAAGCAGATCCAGCCGAAGATCTGCGCGTTCACCGCCGAGAACCTCGACGATCCCGAGAACGAGCCCTGCCTCTACTCGCGTGCCCCCCAGTAGCCCGCGAGACGCGGTGCTCGAGCTCCGCGGGATAACGAAGTCGTTCGGCCACGTGGAGGCGCTGCGCGGCGTGGATCTCACCTTGGAGCGAGGTGAGGTCCACGCCGTCATGGGCGACAACGGCGCCGGGAAGTCCACCCTGCTCAAGGTGGCCGCCGGCGTCGTGCGGCCGGATGGCGGCCAGGTCCTGACCGGAGGAAGCGAGGTGGAGTTCACGTCGCCGCTCGACGCGCGCAGGCGCGGAATCGAGACGGTCTACCAGGACCTCGCGCTCGCGGATCACCGCTCCTGCGTGGCGAACGTCTACATCGGCAGGGAGCTCGTGCGCGCCGGAGTCATGGGAAGGCTCGGGGTGCTCGACCGGCCCGCGATGCGCTCGCGCACGAAGGAGGCATTCGAGCGGCTCACGGTGCCCGTGACCGACGTGGAGCGCCCCGTGCGGATGCTGTCGGGCGGGCAGCGGCAGGGCGTGGCGATCGCACGCGCGGCGATCTGGGCCCAGACCGTGGTGCTCCTGGACGAGCCCACGGCGGCGCTCGGCGTGCGGCAGCGGGAGGCGGTGAATGCCCTGATCGAGAACCTGCGCAGCCGCGACTTCGGCGTGCTGCTGATCTCCCACGACGTGCCGCAGGTGCTCTCGATCGCCGACCGCGTGACGGTGCTGCGGCTCGGCGAGAACGCGGGCACGAGAACCCGGGACGAAGCGGACGGCGCCTGGATCGTGAACGCGATGGTGGGTACCGCCCGGTGAGCGCTGCGCTGCGGCTCGCCCGCACCCTGCCCGCCTCGGGCGTCTTCTGGATCTTCGTCGTGCTGATCGCGCTGGTGGCCGCCTTTACGGCGATCCTCCCGGCCGACACCTTCGCCACGACCTTCAACGCGCAGACGGTCGCCGGGGACGCGTCGGTGATCCTGATCCTGGCGACCGGAGCCACGCTCGTGATCATCAGCGGCGGGCTCGACCTGTCGATCGGCTCGGTGATGACCTTCGCCGCGGTGGCGGCCGCGCTCACGATGAAGGAGGTGGCCGGCGACTCCTCCGATCACGCGCTCACCGCTGCGCTCGCCGGCGTCGGGGTCGGCGTCCTGTCCGGGCTGGCGTGGGGTGCGATCAACGGCCTCCTGATCGCGTACGCGGGCCTGCCCCCGTTCGTGGTCACGCTCGGGTCCCTCGGCGCCGCGCTCGGCGCAGCGCGACTCCTGAGCGGCGGGGCCAACGTGAGCGGCACGCCGCCCGAGGTGCAGGAGCACGTCGGGCTCGCCACCGTGCTCGGTGTGCCGGTTCCGTTCGTCGGCGCCGTGATCCTCGTGATCGCGTGCGGGTTCCTGCTCGCCCGGACCCGCTATGGCGAGCACAACTACCTGATCGGGTCGAACGAGGAGGCGGCGCGGCGCGGCGGGATCGCCATCCGCCGCCACCTGTTCCTGCTCTACGCGCTCTCGGGAGCGCTCGCCGGCTGCGCGGGGCTGATCGAGGTGGCGCGCTTCGCGGTGGCGAGCGTCTCGACGGGGCACACGACCGAGCTGATCGCCGCGCTCGCCGCGGTGGTGATCGGAGGCGCGAGTCTCACCGGGGGCGTGGGGATCATGTCCGCCACCGTCGTGGGCGTTTTCATCCCCGTCGTTTTGGCAAATGGCCTCCTAATCGGCGGCGTCGAGCGCTTCTGGCAGGACGTCGTGGTTGGCGTGATCCTCGTGGCCGCTGTCTGGTTCGACCAGTGGCGCAGGGCGAAGGAGGCTCGGGACCGGTGAGAGCATCGATGTCGCCGTGACGCCTGCGAGCACGGCGGCCGCGCCCACGAGCTGAGGCCCACTCAGAAACTCACCGAGCAACAGGGCGGAGAGGGCCGCGGCCACGAGTGGCTCCACCCCGATCACCGCGGAGGCCCAGAGCGCCGAGCCGGTCCGAAGTCCGGTGGCGAGCAGTCCGAGCGCGCAGGCGGTGAGACAGCCGATCGCGATCCCGTACCCGGCCGTGGCGGGCCGCGACAACTCGTGCACGATCCCCTCCGGCCGCAGAGCGAGCGTCACGAGCGCGCCCGCCCATGCCGCAGTGCATGCGGCCCGCAGCGGTCGCACCCGCCGGGCCAGGTCGGCCATGACGATGAAGAACAGCGCCGACATCACGGAGGCTCCCAGCGCAAGAGCCGCCGCGCCGGGCTCGAGGCCGTTCCCGCCGGGCACGCCGACCAGGAGCGCGAGTCCTCCGAGGATCAGAGCGAGCGCCCCTGCCGTCGCCCAGCCCGGCGGCCCGCGCCCGGCCGCCCACGACGCGAGCGCCACCCACACCGGCGCCACGAAGACGAGCAGCACGACCGTCGGGGCCGGAGCCCGGGAGAGCGCCTCGAACTCGCCCAGGCCGGCGGCCGCGAAGGCCACGCCCGCCGCCGCTCCGGCGGCCAGCTCGCGAGGTTGGGCACGCGGGCCGTGGCTGGCGGCGCAGAGGGCACCCAGCACGAGCGCGGCCACCAGCAGGCGCACGCCCAGCAGGGACGCCGGGGTCGAGCCGAGCTCGTACGCCCGCCGGGCGAGCACGGACACGGTCCCGAGCGCCGCCGCCGCAGCAAGCACCGGCGCCACGCGTGAGGGGTCTACGCGTGAGGGGTCTGACCCTTTTCTGAGGGTGGTTGAGGGTTGGGGCTTGGGGGGTCTGACCCTTTTCTGAGGGTGGTTGAGGGTTGGGCGCACCTCCGCCAAACGCTGCCAGCGGCCGCCGGCCCGCACATCCCGCGATCGGCGGGTTCGCGGGATGAGACGTGAACGTGCCTCGCCCATGGCCGCCGGGCGCGGGATCGTCGTGGCTCCATGGGAGCTCTCGAAGGACGGCGCGCGCTCGTGACCGGCGCGGCCACCGGCATCGGCGCGGCCACCGTCACCCGCTTCAGGGCCGAGGGCGCGCACGTGTTTGGCGTGGACGCCGACCCTGCGTACGACGGAGTGGTGGCGGACGTGACCGACCCGGATCAGCTGGCGGCCGCCGTGCGCGCGGCCGGAGAGCTCGACATCTGCGTCGCGAACGCGGGCATCTCGCTGATGCAGCCCTTCCTCGAGGGCGACCTCCGTTCCTGGGAGCGGGTGCTGAGGGTGAACCTGCTCGGCGTGATGACCACGCTCCAGCAGGCCGCCCTCGCGATGCCACGCGGCGGGCGGCTCCTCGCGACGGCCTCGATTGCCGGACTGCACGGCGAGCCGGACGCGGCCGCATACTGCGCCAGCAAGGCCGGCGTGATCGGTTTGGTGCGCTCCCTGGCGATCGAGTTGGCGCCGCTCGGCTTCACGGTGAATGCCGTGGCCCCGGGCCAGATCGACACGCGCATGAACTCCACCGATCTCGAAACGGTGAGCCGCCGCGAGGGCCGGCCTGCGGGCGAGCTCCTGCAGGCGCATCTGGACCAGCGCGTGCCGGCGCGGCGGCTCGGAACGCCCGCAGAGGTGGCCGACGTTTTCGCGTTCCTGGCAGCGGCCGCGTTCATCACCGGGACCGTCGTCACGATCGACGGGGGCGAGCTCTCGGGCTAGAGTGGCGCGATGCGCAAGCTGGTCCCACTCGCGGCCCTGATCGCGGCGCTCGCCGCCGCCGCGCCCGCCTCGGCGGCCACCTTCTTCCACAGCCCCTCGGGCAACATCCGCTGCGTGATCGACGGGGCGTCGTTCACGCGCTGCGACATCACCAATCGGGATTGGTCGCCGCCGCCGAAGCCGCGGACATGCGAGTTCGACTGGGGCAACAGCCTGAGGGTCGGCCTCCGCGGGCGCGGCCGGTTCGCGTGCGTGAGTGACGCCGTCGACAGCGGCCGCACGCTCGACTACGGCAAGTCCATCAAGCGCGGGCGCTTCAGGTGCCGCTCGCGCATGAGCGGGATGCGCTGCGTGAACGTGCGCAACGGGCACGGCTTCGCCCTGAGCAAGCAGCGCGTCCGGCGCTTCTAGGCAGGCGCCACCGCCTCGCGCGCGGCCTCGCCCGGGCAACCCGCAAGCTGGCCGCCGGGGCAACCCTTCGCCTCGACCCGGCGGCGCGGGTTCACGATGCCGATCAGGCCGAGCACGCCGCCCAGCGCCACGAGCAGGGTGGCGATCCCGATGGCCACGTGGAACGCCTTGACCGACGCCTCGCGCGAGCCACTCTCCACCTCGGCACGCACGGGCGGCGGCACGTCCTGCACCTCCACGCGCGCGAGCGGCTGCTTCTCCGCCTCGGCGATCGCCTTCGCCACCTCGGGACGGCTCGCCTGGGCGCCCAGCTCGTCGCGCAGCGCCGACCCGAACGACGAGGCCACCACCGCACCGACCGCGGCGATCGCGATCAGGCTCGCCGCGCGCGCAATCGCGTTGTTCACGCCCGATGCGATCCCCGCGTTGTGCTCGTCGGCGTCGGCCAGCACCGTCGCCGTGAGCGGCGCGACAGTCATCGCCAGTCCCAGGGAGAAGATCATCAGGCCCGGGAGCAGGTCGGTTAGATAATCCACATCGGCATCCACGCGCAGGAAGAACGCGAGCCCCACGGCCGCCACCAGCGGCCCCACTCCCATGAAGAAGCGCGGGCCGTGGCGGTCGGCCAGCGCGCCGAAGCGCGTGGAGAGGGCGAACAACACCAGCGTGACCGGAATCGTGGTGGTGCCCGCCTCGAGCGCCGAGTAGCCCGCCACCTGCTGGAGGAACAGGACGAGGAAGAAGAACAGCAGCCCAAGTCCCGCGTACATCGAGAACGTCTCGATGTTGCCCACCGCGAAGTTGCGCCGCCGGAACAGGGTGAGCGGAAGCATCGGGTGCGCGCTGCGCGCCTCCCAGGCCACGAAGCTCGCGAACAGGATCACGCCCGCAATCAGGGGAACCGCAACCCCCGGGGAGCCCCAGCCGTGCACCGGCTGCGAGATCAGGCCGTAGGTGATCCCGCCGAGACCGAGCGCGCACAGGGTCGCCCCGATCACGTCAACCTTGGCGTCCGCGGCACGCCCCTCCCCCTCCGGCACCACGCGCAGTACGAGGAACAGGGTGATCAGCACGATCGGCACGTTGATGGCGAAGATCCAGCGCCAGGACGCGCTGTCCACGAGCTGCCCTCCGATCAGCGGTCCGAGGATCGTGCCCATGCCTCCCCACGCCGTCCACGCGCCCACAGCCCGGCCGCGCTCGTCCGGCGGGAAGGTGGCCACGATCACGGCGAGCGCCGCCGGCGTGAGCAGCGCGCCGAACACGCCCTGGAGAGCGCGGGCCACCACGAGCAGCTCGACGGTCGGCGCCACCGCGCAGAAGATCGACGTGACCCCGAACCCGGTCACGCCGATAGCGAACACACGCCGTGCCCCGAACAGGTCTCCCAGGGAGCCGGCCACGAGCAGCAGCGAGCTGAGCGTGAGCAGGTAGGCATTCGCGGTCCACTGCTGGCCGGCGAGCCCGCCGCCGAGGTCGTCCTCGATGGCCGGCAGCGCCACGTGCACGACCGTGGAGTCGACCGTGACCACGGTCGTCCCCAGGATTGCCGCCACGAGCACCAGTCGCTTGGTGCTCGCAGCCTGTTCCATCAGGCGGGGTCGGCCCCGTTCACCGCGTCCGCCGCGCGTGGCCCCGGTCCCACGTACTTCGCGCTCGGCCGGATCAGGCGGCCCTCGCGCTTCTGCTCCATGATGTGCGCCGCCCAGCCGCCCACGCGCGCGCTGGCGAACATCGGTGTGAACAGATCGGGCGGCACCTCGGCGAAGTCGAGCACCACCGCGGACCAGAACTCCACGTTCGTGGCGAGCACGCGATCGGGCTTGCGCGCCTTCAACTCGGCGAGTGCCGCCTTCTCGAGCTTCTCGGCCACATCCAGGCGCGGTGCGCCGATCTCGCGCGCGGTCCTGCGCAGCACCCGCGCGCGCGGGTCCTCGGCGCGGTACACCCGGTGGCCGAAGCCCATCAGCCGGTCGCCGCGGTCGAGCGCCTGCTTGACCCAGCGCTCGGCGTCGCCCTCGGCCTCCACCTCGTCGAGCATCTGGAGCACTCGCGACGGTGCGCCGCCGTGCAGCGGCCCGGACAGGCCGCCCACCGCCCCCGAGAGCGCGGCTGCCACGTCGGCGCCGGTCGAGGCGATCACGCGCGCCGTGAAGGTCGAGGCGTTCATCCCGTGCTCGGCCGCGGAGATCCAGTAGGCGTCGATGGCCTTCACGTGGCGCGGGTCGGCCTCGCCGCGCCAGCGGATCAGGAAGCGCTCGGGGATGGAGCTGGCCCTGTCCACCTCCGCCTGCGGGATCGGCGGGCGGCCCACGCCGCGCGCCGACTGCGCGACGAACGAGAGCGCCATCACGGACACGCGGGCGAGGTCCGCGCGCGCCTGCTCGTCGGAGATGTCGATCAGCTGCGAGAGGCCCCACTCCGGCGCGAGCATCGCGAGGGCCGCCTGCAGGTCCACGCGCGGGTCGCCGGTGCGCACCGACAGCGGGTGCGGCTCGGCCGGCGGCAGGCCGGGATCGTACTGGCCGTCCACGAGCAGTCCCCAGACCTTCTCGTACGGCACGTTGCCGACCAGATCCTCGATGTCGACCCCGCGATACCGGAGCGCGCCGCCCTCGCGGTCCGGCTCGGCGATCGACGTGTCGAAAGCGATTACTCCCTCAAGTCCCGACGGAACCTCGATCAGCGCCATGGGCGCAGAATACTTACGGTCCCTTGATTCGAATCGCCACACACGAGGACGCGGCCGACATCTCGCGGCTCATGATCGGCTTCCGCGACTGGCAGGGCCGGAGCGAACCGGCGGACGACGTGATCGAGGCCACGGTCCGGCAACTGCTCGCCGACCCGAGCACCGAGTTCCTGCTCGCCGGCAGCCCGCCGGCCGGCGTCTGCCAGCTCCGTTTCCGGCTCTCCGTCTGGACCGGAACCGAGGACTGCTGCCTCGAGGACCTCTTCGTCGAGGGCGACCTGCGCGGCTCGGGGGTTGGTCGGGGGCTCGTGGAGGCGGCGCTTGAGCGAGCGCGAGAGCGGGGCTGCGCCCGCATGGGCCTCGACGCCAACGAGGCGAACGCGCCCGCGCTGGCGCTCTACAGGTCGGTGGGCTTCGACAGCTGGTCCGCGGCCGCCGGCGGGAACGACCTCTTTATGCGGCTGCGTCTCTGACCTCGTCGACCTCGTCGCCCACCGCGATGCGGCCGGGCTGCACGATGTCGGCGCGTAGGCCCGCGCGGTGCACCATCCCCTTGAGGACGCCGGGGTAGGTGAGGCCCTCGACGTGGTTGCACGGCTCGCACCACTCGGCTCCCACGGCCTCCACCCCGCCCACTCGGAAGCGCTTGCCGAGCAGGTCGTTCAGCCGGACTCCGCGGGTGAGAACCTGGCGGCGGATCTCGGCGTGCGAGAGCTCGATCCCGGTGTCCTCGTGGAACGCCTCGAGCGCCTCGGCCTCGACCAGCGTGATGTCGCCGCGGCCGAAGTAGCGGTCACCGGAAACGCCCTCGTCCGTCACGTCGACGCTGTCGACCGGCTCCGGGAGCTTCTCGTGCTCGGGGGAAATCCGGATCGCCTCTACCTGTCCAGCCATGGCGACCAGAGTACCCTGCCTCGCGCGATGAGCATCCTGGACGAGGTGGTCGAGCGCTACCTGCGGGACCTGCGCCCGGAGCGCTCCGAGGTGATGCGGGAGATGGAGGAGCTCGCGGAGCGCGACTCCGTGCCGATCGTCCACTGGGAGACCGGCCGCCTGCTCGCCGTTCTCAGCCGGGTGCTCGACCCGGTCGTGCTCGAGGTGGGCACGGCGATCGGCTACTCGACGCTCCACATGGCCGAGCAGCTCGAGCGCGGGCGCGTGGTCACGCTCGAGCTCGACCCCGAGCGCGCCGCGCAGGCCCGCTCGTACCTGGAGCGCGGCGGCGTGTCCGACCGTGTCGAGATCGTCGAGGGCGACGCGCTCGAGACGCTGCCGGGCCTCGAGGGCCCGTTCGATCTGCTCTTCGTGGACGCCAGCAAGGGCGAGTACGCCCGCTACATCGAGCTGGCGGAGCCGAAGCTCTCCGAGCGCGCGCTGATGGTGGTGGACAACCTCCTGATGAGCGGTGAGGTGGCGCTGCCCGAGGACGCCGAGACTCGGTGGAACACCGACTCGCTCGCGTCCGCCCGCCTCCTCAACAGCGAGCTGCTCAGCTCCGAGCGCTGGCTCGCATGCGTGCTCCCCGTGGGCGACGGAATCGGCGTCGCGGCACGCCGCTAGGGCGCTAGCCGACGATCGGCAGGCTGCGCTCGGCGTCGAGGTCGGTCAGCGCCTTCTGCATCTTGCCCGTGACCAGCTCGTAGGCCTCTTCGATGTCCGGCTGTGCGCCCAGCCGCTTCTTCAGGTCGATCTTCGGCAGCGCCCGGACGGTGATCTTCGCCGGCAGCGGGATGCGGCCGGGCAGGTCGAGCACGGTCAGGCCGAACGGCGGGCCGAGCTGGGGCGGCAGCACCTTCAGCCTCAGCAGGCTGTCGAGCCGCAGCAGCCTCGCGAAGCGGCGCCCGCGGCCGAGGAACAGCGCCGTCTCCTGCCCGCCGATCGCCACCACCGGCACGATCGGCACGTTGTGCTCGATGGCGAGCCTCACGAAGCCGGTCCGGCCCGCGAAGTCGATCTCCGCGGACTCCCAGCTCGGCCGGTATGTCTCGTGGTCGCCGCCGGGGTACACGAGCAGCGCGGCGTCGCGCTCCAGCGCGCGGGCCATGTTCTCGGGCGAGGCCGGCACGGTTCCCCAGCGCGACAGCGAGCCGCGCACGCCCGGAATCTGGAACACCAGGTCGTGGGCGAGCTGGTGGTAGCGGCGCAGCGGCCCGAAGTGGTCGTAGAACGCCTGCGAGAACACGAACGTGTCCGAGATCAGCGTGCCTCCGGAGTGGTTGCCCACGAGCAGCACGGGGCCCTCCGCCGGGATGTTGTTGAGACCGCGGACCTCGGCTCGGTGGTAGACGTCGGAGAACAGCCGCAGAGTGGGCAGCGTGGTGCGGATGTACTCGGGATCCCAGGCGTCGAGCCAGTCGTCCGGCCCGTGCCCGTTCCCCGACACCGGATTGAGCGCGCCCGCCACGTCGCCCCCGGCGGCGGCGAGCATGCGCGCCCAGCCGGCGCCCGCGCCGAGCAGTTCCTCAATCGTCCCGTTTTCCGCCATCGCATGCCTATACCCGGCTCGGGCCGGGGATGATCCGGTTCATGCGAATCCTCCTGATCGCCTTCGCGCTCGGACAGCTCGTGCTCGGCCTGCTGCTGTGGCTCGCGCCGGGCTTCTTCTACGACGAGATCGGCCCCTACCCGCCGCGCAACGACCACTACATGGCGGACATCGCCACCTTCTATCTGGCTCTCGGTGCGGTGGCGCTCGTGGCGGTGAAGCGTGCGAGCTGGCGCGTGCCGGTGCTGACCCTTGCGCTGATCCAGTACGGGCTGCACTCGCTGAACCACCTCATCGACATCGGCGAGTCCGACACGTCCTGGCTCGGCCCGGCGAACTTCGCTTCGCTGCTGCTCACGGCGCTGCTGCTGGGCTGGATGCTGCGCCAGGAGAGCGAGGTGGCGTCGTGAGGGTGTTCCTGGCAGGCGCCAGCGGGGCGATCGGGCGCCCGCTCGTGCCGAAGCTGATCGCCGCGGGCCACGAGGTGACCGGCATGACGCGCTCGGAGGCGCGGGCCGAGGAGATTCGCGCCCGGGGCGCCGAGGCGGCGGTGGTGGACGTATTCGACGCCGACGCGCTGCGCGCCGCGCTGGCGGCGGCCTCGCCGGAGGTCGTGATCCATCAGCTCACCGCGCTGCCTGACCGGATGGATTTCCGCAAGAAGGACCTCTACACGCTCACCAACCGGCTTCGGACCGAGGGCACCCGCAACCTGCTGGACGGCGCGCGCGGGGCCGGGGCGCGGCGGTTCATCTCGCAGAGCATCGCCTTCGCGTACCGCAACGACGGCGCGCGCGTGAAGACCGAGGACGAGCCGCTCCTGGACGACGCCCCCGCTCCTTTCGACGGCGGCATCACGGCGCTGCACGAGATGGAGGCGATGGTGCTCGGCGCCGACGGCCTCGACGGCCTGGTGCTCCGCTACGGGTTCTTCTACGGCCCCGGCACGCACTACGGCCGGGACGGGTCGCTCGTGGCGGACGTCCGGCGGCGGCGCCTGCCGATCGTGGGCAAGGGCACGGGCGTGTTCTCGTTCATCCACGTGGAGGACGCGGCGGACGCCACCATCGCCGCGGTCGAGCGCGGAGCGGCGGGGCTCTACAACGTCACGGACGATGAGCCCGCCGCGATGAAGCGAGTGGGTGCCTGTCCTCGCCGACGCCGCCGGCGCAAAGCGCCCGCTGCGCGTGCCGGTCTGGTTGGCGAAGCTCGTGGGCGGTAAGCAGGCCGGCACCTTCGCCTCCGAGCTGCGCGGCGCGTCGAACGAGAAGGCCAAGCGCGAGCTCGGCTGGCGGCCCGCCCACCCGAGCTGGCGCAGCGGGTTCGCGGAGTCGCTCGCGCCTCAGCGCGAGACCGAGTAGGCGAGCGGCAGGAAGACGGTGGCCGCGAAGATCATCAGGATGCCGGCCGCCACCAGGATGCGCGACTTGATGATGTGACCGAGCGTCCCGACAAGGAAGCCGAGGCCCAGCAGCACGACGAAGAACGTGGGCGAGACCCGGAAGTCGCCCGACTGGCCCGGGCCGTCCTCCGGGAGGAATTGCGCCATCAGGGGGACCAGGGCGGCGAGCACTAAGGCGAAAGTATCCTTCGAGTCGGATGAGCGACGGGTTCACCAGCATCGACGACGCGCGCGAGCGCCTCGGCAAGGTCGGCTACCTCGCGGACGAGTCGGCCGCGCTCGTGTCGTACCTCGCGGGCATGCTCGGCAAGCCCGTGCTCGTGGAGGGGCCCGCCGGCGTGGGCAAGACGGAGCTGGCCAAGGCGGTCTCGCGCGCCACCGGGCGCAACCTGATCAGGCTCCAGTGCTACGAGGGGCTCGACGAGGCGAAGGCGCTCTACGAGTGGAACTACCGCAAGCAGCTGCTGCGCATCCAGACCGAAGCGGCCGACACCGGCTGGAAGGAGGTCAAGGACGACATCTTCGGTGAGGACTTCCTGCTCGCCCGCCCGCTCCTCAACGCCATCACCACCGAGGAGCCGGTGGTGCTCCTGATCGACGAGATCGACAAGACCGACCAGGAGTTCGAGGCGATGCTCCTCGAGGTGCTGTCCGACTTCCAGATCTCGATCCCGGAGCTGGGAGTGGTCGAGGCCCGCACGCACCCGCTCGTGCTGCTCACCTCGAACAACTCGCGCGAGCTGACCGAGGCGCTCAAGCGGCGCTGCCTCTACCTCTGGCTCGACTATCCGAGCGTGGAGCGCGAGCTCGAGATCGTGCGCCTGCACGCGCCCGAGCTGGACCAGAAGGTGGCCCGCAAGCTGGTCGAGGTGATCCACATGGTCCGCGCGCTCGACCTCAAGAAGCCGCCGTCGATAGCGGAGTCGATCGACTGGGCGCGCGCGCTGCTCCTGCTCGGCGCCGAGGACGTGGACCAGGCGGTGCTCCAGAAGACGATGTCGATCATCGTGAAGCACCGCACCGACCTGGACCTGGTGGCAGAGCGCGTGGGCGTGAAGCTTGGCGATGGCCTCCTCGGAACCCGGCAAGCGGGCTAACCCAGCCCTCTACGGAGGCATGCCCCCGGCCCGCGGGCCGGCCGGCATGGCGCCGCGGCTGCTCGAGTTCGCCGACGAGCTGCGCACCGAGGGCGTGGCCGTGGGCACCTCCGAGCTGCTCGACGCGTTCCAGGCGCTCGACGCCGTGAGCTGGACCTCGCCGGAGGACTTCCGTGAGGCGCTCGCCACCACGCTCGCGAAGTCGCAGGAGGACCGCCACGTGCTCGACGTGCTGTTCGACCGCTTCTTCTTCAGGGCGGTGGAGCGCGAGGCGATCGAGCAGGGCCTGCGCGAGGAGCGCTTCCAGGGCGGCGAGGAGCTGGACCTCGAGGCGCTGCGAGAGCGGATCCGGGAGGCGATCCGGGCCGGCTCGGACGGCGAGATGCGCGACCTCGCGCGGCTCGCCATCGCCGCGTTCGGGCGCCAGGGCGAGGGCTCCGGCGTGATCGGCGTGGACGTGCAGCGCATCCGGCGCACGCTCGGCCTGAAGGGCGAGAAGCAGGGCGCCGAGCTGCCCGACCCGGACGCCGTGCCGCGCGACCGCCTCCAGGAGTTCGAGCGCCACGTGCGCCGCGAGCTCGAGCGCCAGATGATCGAGCGCACGCAGTCGCTGCCGCCGGCGAAGCCGCTGCGCGAGCTCGACCGCGCGCTGCCCACGAACCCGGCGCAGGACCTCTCCCAGGTGCACCGGACCGTGGCGCAGCTGAAGAAGCGGCTCGCCTCCCACGGTCGCGAGCACCGCGGCCGCAGGCGCTCCTGGCAGGTGGACGTGCGCCGCACGATGCGCGCGTCGCTCCAGACGGGCGGGGTCCCGCTCGACCTGAAGTACCGGCCGCGGCGTCCCCGCCGGCCGGAGCTGTACGTGCTCTGCGACGTGTCCACGAGCGTCACGAGCGCCAGCGTCTTCTTCCTGTCGGTGCTGCACGCGCTGCACGACCAGTTCCGCAAGCTGCGCTCGTTCGTGTTCGTGGAGCGGATCTCGGAGGTCACGGACGTCTTCGAGCGCGAGCGCTCGTTCGAGGCGGTCTCGCGCCGGATCGCCACGGACGCCGGCGTGGCGGACGTGTCTGGATACACCGACTACGGCCGCGTCTGGGTCGAGTTCCTGGACATGGTGGTGGACGACCTCGACCCGCGCTCGACCGTGATCGTGCTCGGCGATGCCCGCACCAACGGACGCGAGCCGCACGCCCAGGTGTTCGGCCACGTGGCCGAGCGCGCCGGGCGCATGTTCTGGATCAACCCGGAGCCGAAGCTCTACTGGAACTACGGCGATTCCGTGATGTCGGCCTACGAGCCCTTCTGCGACGGCGTGTTCGAATGCTGGACGACCAAGCAGCTCGAGGCCTTCGTGAACGCCCTGGGCGAACTGCGGGCGGCAGCCTAGATACACTGGCCTGACAAGCCAGGGGGGCTCGCGGGAGCGGGCTGAGATAGCGCCAAGGACCCCGGCGCTGACCCTTTGAACCTGTGGGGTAATGCCCGCGGAGGGAGCGATGCAGACTGAGGTCGAGGCTCCTGTGACGGAGCCTCTTTCGTTCAGGAACGTGACGCGGCGGTACCCCAGGGTCACCGCCCTCGAGGGAATCGATCTGGCCGTCCGGCAGGACGAGCTGACGGCTGTCGTGGGCCCGTCGGGCTGCGGCAAGTCGACGCTGCTCGAGCTGGTGGCCGGGCTCCAGGAGCCCGACGCCGGCAGCGTGAGCGTGCTGGGCGCCACCGACGCCGGCTCGCGGCGGGAGGCCTGCGCGTACATGCCACAGCGCGACCTCCTGCTTCCGTGGCGGGACGCGCTCGCGAACGCGGCCCTTGCGCTGGAGTGCCAGGGCGTGCCGCGCTCGGAGGCGCGCCGCCGCGCCGAGCCGCTGTTCGAGCGCTTCGGGCTCGCCGAGTTCGAGGACGCCCGGCCGGCCGAGCTGTCCGGCGGGATGCGCCAGCGCGTGGCCTTCCTGCGCACGCTCCTGCCCGGGCGCCCGGTGCTCCTCCTCGACGAGCCCTTCGGGGGCCTCGACTCGCTCACGCGCTCGTCGATGCAGCGCTGGCTGGCCGACGCGCTCGCGGACGAGCCGCGCACCGTGCTGCTCGTGACCCACGACGTGGAGGAGGCTGCCTTTCTCGCCGACCGGATTGCCGTGCTCTCGCCGCGGCCCGGCCGCGTGGTGGCGGAGATCCCGGTGGAGCTCTCGCGTCCCCGCGACGTCACGAGCCCCGAGTTCGGGCGCGTCAAGCGCCATGTCCTGGAGGCGCTCGGCCTGTGAGATACCTGCTCGCAGCACTGCTGCTCGCGCTGTTCGTGCTCGCCTGGCAGGGAGTGGCGTCGCTCGAGTCGGTGGACGACCTCACGCTGGCCTCGCCCGTGGAGACCTTCCAGGCGCTGCGCGACGACTGGGCGCTGCTCCGCGACAACGCGCTCGTGACGCTCGTCGAGGTGGTCCTCGGGCTCGGGCTGGCCACGCTCGCCGGGGTGACCTCCGCGGTGGCCATGCACCTGTACCGCCCGCTGCGCGACGCCGCCTACCCCCTGCTCGTGGGATCGCAGGCGATCCCCGTGGTGGTGCTCGCGCCGCTCTTCGTGCTCGCTTTCGACTACGGGATCGGGCCCAAGCTCGCGATCGTGGCGCTCATCTGCTTCTTCCCGATCACGGTGAACCTCCTGGACGGGCTGCGCTCGGTCGAGCCCGACCTCCTCAAGCTGATGCGCAGCCTGGGCTCTTCGCGGTTGCGCACGCTGCGCTCGGTGGAGCTGCCGTGGGCGCTTCCGTTCCTGTTCAGCGGCCTGAAGGTGGCCGCTACCGTGTCGGTGATCGGCGCAGTGTTCGGAGAATGGGCCGGGGCGGATGAGGGCCTGGGCCGCCTCGTGCTGCTTGGCAACAATCAGCTGCAGACCCCGCGGGTGTACGCGGGAATCGTCCTGCTTACCCTGATGGCGGTGGCGCTGTTCGCACTCGTGTCTCTGGGCGAGCGGGTCGCCTGTCCATGGAATCGAAAGGAAAAACCAGCATGAGGTGCCTTGCGGCGGCGATCTGCGTCGCGCTCCTGGCCGTGGGATGCGGCGAGAAGCAGGACGTGCTCGGACCGTCCGGCTCCACGCACCTGGAGCTGATGCTCGACTACTTCCCGAACGCCGACCACGCCGGCATCTACGCGGCGCAGGCGAATGGCGACTTCAAGGAGGCGGGGCTCGACGTGGAGATCCGGCAGCCGCCCGACCCAGCGGCGCCGATCAAGCAGGTGGCGGCCGGGCGCGTGGACCTGGCGATCTCGTACGAGCCCGAGGTGCTGCGCGCCCGCGACCAGGGGCTGAGCGTGGTCAGCGTTGCCGCGCTCGTCCAGAAGCCGCTCACGTCGATCATCTCGCTCCCGCGCGCGAAGATCCGCAAGCCGGCCGATCTCGAGGGCAAGACCGTCGGCACGGCCGGGATCGACTACCAGCACGCGTACCTGGAGACGGTGCTTCGCGACGCGGGCGTGCCGGCGTCGTCGGTGAAGGAGCGGAACGTGGGCTTCAGCCTCACTCCCGCGCTGCTCACCGGGCGGGTCGACGCCGTGCTCGGGGCGTTCTGGAACTACGAGGGCACCGAGCTGAGGCTGCGCGGGAAGCGGCCGCAGATCATCCGCATCGAGGACGCCGGCGTGCCGAGCTACAACGAGCTGGTGCTGGTGGCGAACGAGGACGCGCTCGAGCGCGACGGCGACAAGATCCGGGCGTTCATCGGCGCTGTCTCCCGCGGTACGCGCGCCCTGCGGCGCGACCCGCGCCGCGCCATCGACGGCCTGCTCGACGCCAACCCGGACCTGGACCCCAAGCTCCAGGCCGCGGTCGTGGACGTGACGCTCCCGCTCTTCTTCCCGCCCGAGAGCCAGCCCTTCGGCTGGCAGGACCCCGAGCAGTGGGACGCGTTCTCCGCGTGGATGAAGGACAACGACCTGCTGGAGAACCCACCCGACCCGGAGGCCTCGCACGACAACGGGCTCCTCCCGGGCGGCGGGCTCTGAGCTAGCGTGCAATTGACACCGTCAACTGGCCTTGTAGGTACCTAACCAAGCCGCAGCCGGTGGATCCGCACGACGTCGCGGACGCGCGTGTCGACCGACCAGCGCCGGCGCGCCTGCTCGAGGAACGCAGCGGCGGCCGGCCTGCCCGGATCGGCGAGCCAGGCCTCCGGCGCGAGCCGCGGCAGTAGCGATAGCAGCAGGGCGACGCTCCCGCGCTCGTAGAGCACGTCGGCGGCGAGCGCGAGGTCGAACGGCCCTCGGCCGACCAGCTCGTCCGGGTGCGCCCAGTCGATCGCGGCCGTCTCGATCTGCACGTCGTTCGCCTCGGCGTTGCGCTCGACGAGCTCGAGCGCCTCGCGGGATGAGTCCGTGGCAATGACCACGGCGCCGGCGCGAGCGGCGGCGATGCTGGGCACGGCCAGCCCACAGCCGAGCTCGACCACGCGCAGGCCGCGGAGCGGCCTGGCGTCGAGCTCGCGGGCGAGCGCCACGCCGCTGCGCCACAGCACTTCCCAGAACGGCGCGATCGGCGCCCACTCGACCGGACCGTCGTCCGGCAGCTCGGCAGCCTCCTCGGGCTGCCACAGCGTGAGCTCACCGCTTGGGAGCTCTAGGTGGGAGACTCGGCAAACCACAGTGAGGAGGTAGCACGATGATCGTGATGTTTTCGGCCCGCCGCCTCAAGCCGGGTGCGTGGGACCAGTTCCGCCGCGCCTGGGATCCGGGCAGCAGCAAGCCACCGGGCTTTCAGCGCGCCTACCACGCGCGCAACATCCGCGACGAGGACGAGGTCATCTCGTTCGGTCTCTTCGACATGAGCGAGGACGACTATCGCCGCTGGCGCGCCGATGCGGATGCCGAGGAGAACCGGCGTGTGGACGAGATCTCGGCGTTCGTGCAGAACGAGTACGTCGCGGGCGTCTACGAGGTGGTCGACGTCGTCGACGAGTGAGGATCGGCCTCGTCGAGGTCCAGGGACAGCGAGTTGATGCAGAAGCGCTGCCCGTCCGGCCCCGGGCCGTCCGGGAAGACGTGCCCGAGATGGCCGCCGCAGCGAGCGCAGGTGACCTCCGTGCGGACCATCCCGAGGCTGCGGTCCTCGTGTAGCTCCACGGCGTCCGCCACCGCCGGCTCCGTGAAGCTCGGCCAGCCGGTGCCGGAGTCGAACTTCGTGTCAGAGCTGAACAGCTCCGCTCCGCAGGCCCCGCAGCGGTAGATGCCGTCGGCCTTCGAGTGCGTGTAGGCACCCGTGAACGGCGGCTCGGTCCCCTTCTCACGCAGGATGTGGAAGCGCTCGGCCGAGAGCTCGTCGCGCCACTCCTGCTCAGTCTTCTCAAGCTTCTCTGTCATACCCCAAGACTACGCGCAGGTGTCCGGGCACCGTCAATGCCGCAGTTGAAGCGCGTAGCACCCGGCCAGCGCCGCGTACTCCTCATAAGGCGAGAAGAACTCGCGCACCTCCTCCTCGGTCGCGCGCCGGCCCAGCCCCGCCGCCGCGCCCACGAGCTTCAGGTAGGCCACGTCGAGCGCCGGCAGCTGGTCGTCGCGGCCCTGGCCCTCCACGGCCAGCATCTCGAGCGTCCAGTTGCCGATGTTCGGGATCGCGCGCAGGCGCCGCCAGGCGGGCTCGTGCTCGCTGAGGTCGGCGCGCCCGGAGGCCACCTCGCGCGCCGCGCGCACCAGCGCGATGGAGCGCTTCGGCGCAAGGCCGCATGCGTCGAGCTCCGCCGGCGAGCGCCCCGCCAGCCAGGACGCCGAGGGCGGGGCGCGCAGTGTTCCGCAGGAGCTGCTCCGCCCGTGGCGGCGCACGATCCTGCGCTGGATTGCGGCCGCCCGGCGGGACTCGATCAGCTGCTCGCAGACCGCCCAGGCGAGCGCCTCGAACGGCTCGGGACGCCGTCGCGGCCGCAGCCACGGCTTGCGCCGAATCACCGGCCCGATCAGCGGATCCCAGCGAAAGCGGCGCTGGAACTCGTGCAGGTCGTGATCAACGCCGAGACCAAACCGCATGCGCTCGATCCCCTCGAGTGCAGCGTCCCGAGACCCCGCCGAAGCCGAAAACCGCACGGCAGTGCCAACGCCCCACGCCCGAACCACGACCTCCTCCTCGCCGATCCAAAGCGCCCGCGTGAGAGCGCCGTCGCGCGCGATCATCACTCCGTCGCGCCCGGGCCCCGGAAGCCTGTACGGCCCCGCGGGCACGACGTCTTGCTCGACGGTGGTGGCTATCGGTCCTTCAGGAGGTGGACGTCGACGAGGAATGAGCGGCTGGCGGCCACGTCGAGCTTCTTGCCCCGGCCCCGGCCGCCGCCGAGGCGTAGCGACGCGCCACTCCTCGGCCTGCGCAGGACCCGCACGAGCAGGAAGGTCATCACACCGATGAGGAAGCCGCCCGTGGCGGCGGCAACGGCGGCGGGAAGCGAGACCTCCACGCGGCGCTCGATGGGGCGCGGCTCGGCGAGCACAGGAAGGTTCTCGGACACGGCGGCCAGTGTACGGCAAGGCTGCGCGCCGGGCCGAGCCCGGCGCTTGCCCCACGTCAGAGCACCCGCTCGTACACCCGGTACTTCTTCACGATCTCGCCGCCCATCGCCTCCATTGCGCGGTTCATGGCCTTGTTCGTCTCGAGGATCCAGCCCATCTCGCCGCCCTTCACGCGGGTGGTCTCGGCCATGTCGAAGTGCTCTGCGTACAGCCCGGCGGCCACACCCGTGTGCTGGTAGGCGGGCTTGACCCCGAGGAAGCCGACCCGGCAGCGGTCGATGATCCGGCGCCGGTTCAGGTAGTGCCACCAGCCGCCGGGCAGCACCCGGCCGTTCATCTTCTTCAGCACCTGGTTGATGTCCGGCACCGTGATCGCCATGCCCACCGTCTTGCCCTCGGAGTCCTCGGCGATCATGAACCAGTCGCGGTCGTAGACGAGCTGTAGCTCCTGGGCGTAGGCGTCCACATCCTCGTCCGTGTAGGGCACGAACCCGAAGTTGCGCGACCAGGCCTCGTTGTAGATCTCGGCGAAGGCGTCCAGGTCGCGGCGCAGGTGCAGGCGGCTCATCTTGCGGATGCGTATCCCGTGCTTGGACTCGAGCTTCTCCGCGAGCTCCCAGATGATCGGCATCACGTTCTCGCGCCCGGAGATGTGGAGCGACCACATGAAGGTGTCCACGGCCTTCTCGAGCCCGGCCTCCTCGCATAGCCGCCGGTAGTAGGGCGGATGCCAGGCCTGGCGGACCATCGGCTCGCGCTCGAAGCCATCGATCAGGATGCCGCTCTCGTCGTTCATCGTGAAGTCCATCGGGCCCACCATCCGGTCGCGGCCGCGCTCGGCGAGCCAGGCGGCCGCGGCGTCGAGCAGCGCTCGCAGCACCTCGATGTCGTCCTCCAGCTCGAGGAAGCCGAACATCCCCCAGGCATTGCCCTGGAACTCGTTGAAGGCGCGGTCGATCTGCGCGCTGATCCGCCCCACGACCCGCCCGTCGCGGCGTGCCAGGAACAGCTCGGCCTCACCATGCTTGAAGAACGGGCCGGTGCGGCGGCTGAGGAACTGATGCCGCTCGATCTTGAGCGGGGGAATCCACTGCTCCGCGTTAGAGTGCAGGCGGAACGGGAGCTCGATGAACTCGCGCCTTTCTCCGCGTGAGGAGACGGGCGCTACCTCGACTGACACGGCGCGGGACTGTATATGCCAACGGCTATCGACCTATTCGAGAAGGCACGCAACCACGAGCGCCTGGAGCAGCTCCAGGCCGCTCGCGACCACGACCTGATGCCCTACTTCCGGGTGCTCGAGGGACCGGCCGGGCCGGTGGTCGAGATGGAGGGCCACGAGCGCATCATGCTCGGCTCGAACAACTACCTCGGGCTCACCGGCGACGCTCGCGTGAAGGACGCCGCCAGGGATGCGCTGGAGCGCTTCGGCACCGGGCTGACGGGCTCGCGCTTCCTGAACGGCACGCTCTCGCTCCACCTGGAGCTCGAGAGCAAGCTGGCCGAGTTCATGGGAACCGAGGACGCGCTCGTGTTCACCACCGGCTACCTGGCGAATACCGGCACGATCGGCACGCTGCTCGGCCCCGGCGACACCGTGATCTGCGACTCGGGCGACCACGCGTCGATCCTCGACGCGGTCTCGATGTCGCGTGCGCGCATCCGCCCGTTCCGCCACAACCGCCTCGACAAGCTGGAGACGATGCTCAAGCGCTCCGAGAGCGACGGCGGCGGCGTGCTCGTGGTGGTGGACGGCGTCTTCTCGATGGAGGGCGACCTCGCCCCCGTGCCCGAGATCGTCGCGCTCTGCCGCGAGCACGGCGCGCGCCTGATGGTCGACGAGGCCCACGGCGTGGGCGTGCTCGGCGCTCGCGGCGCCGGCGCCTGCGAGGCCTTCGACGTCGAGGACGACGTGGACCTCCGCATGGGCACGTTCTCGAAGTCGCTCGCCTCCTGCGGCGGCTTCATCGCCGGCCCCACCGACGTGATCGACTTCCTGCGCGTGCAGTCGCGCGCGTTCATGTTCACGGCGGCGGCCGTGCCCGCGGCGATCGGGGCGGCGCTGGGCGCCCTCGAGATCATCCGCTCCGACGAGGGGCCGCAGCTGATGACGAAGGTCCTCGACAACGCCCGCTACCTGCACGACGGCCTGGCCGACCTCGGCTACCAGGTGACCGAGCCGGCCCGGATGCCGGACGGCTCCGAGCTGATCACGCCGATCGTGCCGGTACTGGTGGGCGACGACTGGAAGGCCGTCTTCCTCTGGAAGGCGCTCTACGACGCCGGCGTGTACGTGAACGTGGCGATCTACCCCGCCGTGCAGCGCGGCGGTGCGCTACTGCGCACGAGCGTGATGGCCACGCACGAGAAGGAGCACCTCGACCGCGCCCTCGCGGTCTTCGAGCGGGTCAAGGACTCAGTCGACGGCGTCGAGCCGCCGATCTGGGAGCCGCCCGCAGCCGCACCCACCTCCAAGTAGCGACGACGAGTGCCGCGGCGATCAGCGCAACTGGCACCAAGCCGAATGCCCATGGACCGGTGACGAGGACCGCCGCGGCGACCGTCAAGAACACGGCTGTGCGGTATAGGCGTACGGCGCGTTGGGGAACGAGGCGCCTTAACGCGAGATAGGCCAGCCAGCCGGACGCCGCCAGGAGCGCGAGAACGATGTAGTCCAGCCACGGCATGTGGGTCGAGTGTCTGACGGCCCCCGTAGGGAGTCGTGTACTCGCACTTCGTCTCACCCGGCGGCCAGAGCGACGGCTCGGCCGCTGTACCCGTCGCCTCGACGGTCTGGTAACCGGGACAGGTCACCTCGGGATCCTGCGAGAAAGCCGGGGGATCGAACGGCGCCACCGCGAGACCGAACGCCAGACCCGCGCACAGCACGGCGGCGGCGAGCCGCGCGTCTCGACCCCACCCTTGACGTCTTGTCGATCGAGTCAAGGGCGGGGTCGAGAAGCGGCCGCCGGTCGGTTAGCCGTCCAGCAGGTAGTTAACGGTCCTGTCCATCAGGTCGGCGCGGTTCGCCGCCCCGTCCACGCCCTCGAGCCCGAATCCGAACATCAGGCCGAAGCGCGTCTTCGTGACGGCGGCGTCCTCGAAGATCCGCTGTGAGCGGATCCAGTCGTTCAGGTTCGAGGACGGTCCGGCCGGATGTGCGCCTGGGATCTCCCAGCCGCCCTGATCGGTCTCGAAGTCCGTCTGGTGGGTGGTCACGCCGTTGACGGTCACCTTCGTGTCGTCCACGAGCATGCCGGGCACCGTCAACGTCCCCCAGTCGGTCGCGTACACGATGGAGATCTCGACCCGCTTGCCCTGGTAGGCGGACAGGTCGATCTTCCACTCGTTCCAGCCGCCGGAGTTCCCGGAGGCAGCGTTCCACGTACCGGTCGTGCCGGTGGGCGTACAGCTGCCCGCGCCCGCCGGGTCGAACGTCGTGTAGTGCTGGAGGTGGTGGTGCAGCTCCTGCGACCAGCCCGCCGGGCAGCTGGCGCCGGTGTCGTTACTGGTGTGCCCATTCGCGTCCGGCAGCGTCGTCCAGTCGTCGTTGAACGTGCCATCCGCGTTCTGCGTGCGCGCCTCCACGAACACGTAGTCCCAGTCCTGCTCCGTGTTGTAGGACGTGAAGAACGACAGGTCGGCCGTGGCCCCGCTTGGGACGTCGATCGTCCTGCGTAGGCGCTTGTACCCCTCGTTGATGTTCTGAGAGGTCATGTACCACTCGCCCGAGTGCGGGTCGAACGGCTTGTCGCCGGTGGTCACCCAGTCGGCCGCCTGCTCGCTCGCGAACTGCGGGTACTGCTCAACCGGCAGGATGCTCGACGTGACCAGGTGCGTCCCGGTCTCGATCCCAGCGAACGCGCCGTGGTTGCCCGCGCTCTCGTTCGGATCGTTCATGGTGGCGTTCCAGCCATCCAGCGGCGCAGTCAGACCCGTCACGGGAAGCGTGTTCCCGTTCTCGTCGAGCCCGCCGCCGTCAGCTCGCACGTACGACCCCAGGTAGTACTGGGCGAAGTCGTTCGAGAGCGGCTGGCACTTCCCGTTGTCGGTCGTCTGGAGGTTGCCGTCGCACGCCGTGTTCGCGAAGCCCTCCTGCGGATACTCCACGAGGTCGTACTGCCGACCGGCGTTCACGCCCTGAAGCGCTACCCGGCCGCCCTCGTTCACGAAGTCGCGCACCGCGGTGATCGTGCGGTGCGCCTCCAGATCCGCCACGCCCGGCGTCGGGCCTACGCGCGTGACGTTGTCGTTTGCCGTGTACCAAATGACGGCGTCGAAGTGGCTGAGGACGCCCAGCGGATGCGGCGCCGTGCGATCCTCGGCGTCGTAGTCGTACACGTCGTGCCGGGTGTCGCCCAGCGCGGCGGTGTAGTAGTCGAGGTAGTTGGGCTGCGTCCTGTCCTCGTACGGCGGCAGGTCGCTGTTGCCGCTGTAGTCCTCCACCGCCAGCACGAGCACGTCCGCGTTCGAGTCGGAGCGGACCCTGTAGTCGAACGACTCGCTTCGGGCTTCGTCGTCCCCGTGCCCGTGCTTCGAGCTCTTGCCGCGCTTCCCGCGGTCGTCGTCGTCATCGTCGTCCTTGGCGGTGAACCAGACCTCCACCCTGTCGCCGGGCCTCGTGCCGGTGACCTGTCCGCGCATGCGGTGGTACCAGTAGTCGCCCTCGTCGCCGTAGCGCAGGCCGCCGTCCCACTCGCGGGTGGACTTGGACTGCGTGCGGCCGCCGTTCACCCGGTACCTCATGGTGATCTTCCCGAGGTCGCGGCGAGCGTTCACCTGGACGGTCTGCGGATTCCCGTAGGACACATTGAAGTCGTCCACCACGAAGTCCGGCACCTCGTTGCCGAGGTGGCTGTCCGGGCGCGACGCGTTGTCCGCGGAGCGCGCCAGGTCGAGCGCGAACTGCACGTGCTTCTCGAACTCCTCCTGAACGTCGGCCTCGACGTCCTGGAAGATGAAGCCGCTGCCGGTGCCCACTCCGCCGCTGCCCTCCGGGGTGAAGGAGAGCACGCGGTCGTCCTGGTAGAGGTGGTCGTTCGTGTCGCCGTTGGTCGTGTAGAGCTCGGCGCCCACGTCCGGGTCGAAGCCCGGGATCGCCGGGTTCTCGTCATCGCCCGCCAGCGCGGTCATGATCGGCTCGTCGGCGAAGCGGGTGTCGACCTGCCAGCCCGGAGGCCACAGCAGCAGCCGTCCGAAGGTGTGGTCGTTCTTGTTCGACGTGAAGTGCACGCGGTTCATGAGCGACAGGATCGCGCGCGTCTCCGGCTCGGATGCCGGCCCCGTGCCGTGGTAGGTCTCGGACGAGCGCTCGTTGTTCGAGCCCTCGTCGTCGTAGGCCCAGCGCGTCGGGAAGTTGCGGTTCGGGTCGACGCCGTCGATCGCCGTGATCTCGGGGTTGTCGTCGTTCTGGCGGAGGTTCTTCCGCCAGAGCCGGTTCTCGGGCGTGAAGGTGAAGTCGTAGCCGTCGGGGTTCGCGATGATGACGAACCACAGCTCACGCGTGTCGACGAGCTTGGTCAGGTCGCGCGAGGAGACGCCGTCCACCGGCTTGCCGTCGGTACCGAGAGCGGTCCCCTGACGGCCATAGTTGTCAAGGAACAGGCGGAGCGTGCGCCGCTCGGTCTCGCCGGCGAGCCACTCGCGCGCGTGCTGAACGGCCGAGTAGAGAACCGCGGGACGCTTCCCGGCCTTGTGCTTCCGGGCGTCCTTCGTGACCTTCATCGCGTAGATCGGCAAGCCCCGGATCGTGTGTCCGATCGTCTCGAGCTTCGCGATCTTCGAGTGACGCTGCGCAAGATTCTCGAGCTGAGTCATGAGGTTCACGGTCGGGTTGCCCGAAGCGCTCGACATCGCGATGTCGGTGCGCGCGTAAGGCCGCCAGACCTCCCAGCCGCCTGCCGCCTGAGCGGCCGCCGCCCGGCGGCCGGTGCGTCCGCGGCGGTCGCGGAGAAGCTTCGCGGAGACCCCAGCGCGACGGAGCTTTGCGATCTGCCGCTTGGTCGCGACGATCTCGAGTCCACCACGGCGCTGACCTTCAGTGATGTCGAAGCCCTGGCGCTTCAGCTCCCGGAGCTGAGCGGCGCCGCGCGCCTTTGCCTTGTACGCATTGAGCCCGATGGCGGCTGACGCGGACGCTGCGGTCGCGAGCAGTGCGACGAGCGCGGTGACCAGAGCAAACGCTGAACGGAACTTCATCCAATTCCCTCCCAAGAGTTGGTTGTGACGAGCGTCCTGCCCGCCGCAGGTCGGCAGCCTAGTACTCCGGCGCCTTCAGCGACTACTCGACTTCCAAAACGCAGTGTTTGCGCTAGCTGGGGGCCTCGGAACCTCGTGCACCGGGGCGTCCGCGCACGCGGTCGGCGAGGCCCGCGAGCCCCGGTGGGAGGCGGCCGTCGGTGGACAGCCACGACCCGGCGAGGATCAGCAGGAGGCCCACGGCGACGCCCGTGGTCACGCTCTCGTCGAGGATCGCCACGCCCAGTGCCAGCGCCACGACCGGGTTCACGTAGGTGATGATGGTCGCGCGGCTGGCCCCCACCTCGGCGATCAGGCGGAAGAACAGCAGGAACGCCGCGGCCGAGCAGATGAGGCCGAGCGCCACGATCGACGCGATCGCCTCGGCGGAGGGCACGGCGTCCGGCACGTCGGCCAGCGCGAACGGCGTGACGAGCACCGCCCCGAGGGCGAGCGACGCCGCCACCGGCCCGAGCGGATCCACGTCCGAGAGCTTCCGCTTCACGATCATCGGGCCGACCGCGTAACAGAAGGCTGCCAGGAGCACCGCGAGTGAGCCCAGCAGCTCGTCGGTCTGCCCGCCCACGTCGATCCCCACGAGCGCCACGACCCCGGCCAACCCGATCAGCATCCCCACGAGCCGGATCGGGGTGGGGCGCTCCGAGTGGTCGAAGCGCAGGGCGATCAGGGCCACGAACAGCGGCACCGCTGCGATCAGGATCGCGGCGAACGAGGAGCTGATGTGCAGCTCGCCGTAGCCGATCAGCGGCCACGGGATGGCCATCTCGATCGCTGCGAAGACCGTCAGGACGCGCCAGCGCTCCCCAAGGCCGCGCAGGGCGCCGAGCTTCCAGGCGACCGGCAGCAGAACGACCGCGGCCAGCGCGAGGCGGGACCAGGCCACCACGCTCGGCGACATCTCGTCGACGGCCACCTTGATGAACAGGTAGGGCACACCCCAGATCACCGAGACCGCCGCGAACAGGACCCAGCCGCGGGCGCTCACGAGACGGCCCTGAGGCCGGCGGCGGTGGCCGCCGCCGCCAGCACCACCACGAGCAGCGGAGCACGCAGCAGGATGGCGACGCCGCCCGCGAGGAGGCCGGCAGCGCGCTCGTCGAGCACGAGCTGCTCGTCGCTCGGCGAAGGCCTGGGTGGCCACGAGCGCTGCGAGCAGTGCCGGCGCGAGCAGGTCCACGACCCGGCTCGCGCCCTCTGGAAGCTCGCGCCCGGCGGCCAGGACCGGCCCGGCGGCCTTGAGGGCGATGGTCGCCATGCCCACCAGGATCACGCACAGCCAGACGGTGCTCACGATGACCCTCCCCGGACGAAGCCCACGAGACAGGCGGCCGTGGCGGCTATCACCGGAATCCCGGCCGGCGTGATCGGAGTCAGCGTGAGGGCAATGCCCGCGCCGATAAGCGCGGCCCCGACTGCGATCCGCCCGTCAGACCGGAGCAACGGGGCGAGCAGAGCGAGGAAGAGCGCTGGGAAGGCCGCGTCGAGGCCGAGCGTCGCGGGGTCGGTGAGGCTGTCCCCGGCGAGCACGCCGACGGCGGTGCCGGCGTTCCAGCCCACATAGAGAGTGGCGCCGGCGCCGAGCAGGACCTTGATGTCGAAGCCGCCCTCGCGGCTCGAGAGCGCCCAGCTCTCGTCCACGAGCAGCTGGGCTTCGAGCACGCGCCGCACGGGCCCCCCGCGAAACGCCCCCGATGCGGCCAGCGCCATCGGCGCGTAGCGGGCGTTCAGGAGCACCGCGGCGCCGATGGCGGCCGCCGCGGTGCCTCCGGCTCCCAGCACCGAGACGATCGCGAACTGCGCGGAGCCGGCGAATGTGGTTGCGGACATGACGACCGCTGCAAGCGAATCGACGCCGGCGGCCGTGGCAAGCACGCCGAACGACGCACCAAACGCGACGACCGCCGGCAACAGCGGAAGGATCACGCGGATCCCATCCCTGTAGCCGGCGTCCGTCATGAAGCCGAACAGGCTAGTGGCGGCGCGCCCTGGCAACCGCCCAGCTGAGTGCTGCGTTCATGCTGCGCCCTCCTTACGAGCTTGGAAACATTTCCGGCGCCTTTTCACATGCTCAACGGCCGTGGCACCTTGTTTGTGACATAACCGACTAAATCGTTATGCAGGAATCATAGCACCAGCTAAACTGTTTTACCAGTTATGGCACCAGGAGAATCCACACCGGCCAAGACCGCGCCGCAGCCGCTCTACCTCGTGCAGCGGTTCGTGAACAGCGTCGACGTCGAGAGCGGCGAGGACGAGCTCTCGAGCCCCGAGGCGCTACGCGACTGGTTCGTGGAGCGCGGCCTGATGAGCGGCGACGACGAGGTCGGCCGCGCCGACCTCAGGCGCGCTATCGACGTGCGCGAGGGCCTGCGCGCCGTGCTCCTCCACAACAACGGGCACGAGCTGGACGAGGAGCGCGTGGAGCGCCTGAACCGCGCGGTGCGGCGCGCGGGCGTGAGGGTGCGCTTCGAGGGCGGGCGCGACCCCGAGCTCGTGCCCGACGCCGAGGGGGTGGACGGCGCCGTGGCCCGCCTGATGGCGATCGTGGCCGCTGCTGTCGAGCACGGCCGCTGGGAGCGGCTGAAGGCGTGTCCGCGCGAGGAGTGCGAGTGGGCGTTCTACGACAAGTCGAAGAACCGCTCCGGGCGCTGGTGCACCATGGAGTCCTGCGGGAACATCGAGAAGGCGAAGGCCTTCCGGGAGCGCCGCCGCGGCGGGCGCCACTAGCTCTCGAGGGTGTGGACCTTGAACAGGTTCGTGCCGCCGGCGCTGCCCGCCGGCAGGCCCGCGGTGATCCCGATCTTGTCGCCGGTCTGCGCGAACCCCTCACGCTCGGCGACGTGCGCGCAGGCCTCGATCAGCCCGAGCGTGTCCATCGGCTCCTCGTTCACCCGCGGGTGCACGCCCCAGAGCAGCTGGCAGCGCCGCACGACGTCCCTGTGCGGCGACAGCGCCAGGACAGGCGCCTTCGGCCGGTAGGCCGAGATCAGCCCCGCGGTGGTCCCCGTGTTCGTGGGCGACACGATGCACTTGAGGCCGAGCTGGTAGACGGCGCCGACCGCTCCGAACGCGATTGCGTGGTACTGGTTGTTCGCCTGGGGCCCGCGCTCGGCGAGCCAGCGGCCGTACGGAAGCTCGCGCTCGGTGGTCTGCGCGATCGAGGCCATCATCTGCACCGCGAGCACGGGGTGCTTCCCCACCGCCGTCTCCTGGGAGAGCATCACCGCGTCGGTGCCGTCGAAGATCGCGTTGGCCACGTCGGCCACCTCGGCGCGCGTCGGGCGCGTGGAGTGGACCATGGACTCGAGCATCTGGGTGGCGGTGATCGTGGGCTTGGCGTAGCGCCCGGCCACCGCGAGCAGCCGCTTCTGCACCAGCGGGACCTCCTCGATGGGCAGCTCGATGCCGAGGTCGCCGCGGGCGATCATGATGCCGTCGGCGGCCTGGATGATCTCCTCGCCGTTTGCAGCCGCCTGCGGCTTCTCGATCTTCGCGATCAGCGGCACCTCCACGTCGCGCATCTTCAGGTGCTCGCGCACCGGATCGAGGTCCTCGCGGCGACGCACGAACGAGAGCGCGAAGAAGTCCACGCCCATTTCGAGGCCGTCGTCGATCAGCCCGATGTCCTCCTCGCTGACGGCGGGCAGCGAGACGGTCACGTTCGGCAGGTTCAGTCCCTGCCGGGAGGCCACGCTGCCGCCCACCTCGACCTTGGTGATCACGTCGCCGTCGCGCACCTCGGCCACGCGCAGCCGCACGGCGCCGTCCGCCAGGTAGAGCACATCGCCCTTGCCGCACAGCTCCGCAAAGCCCTCCCATGCCACGGGCAGGCGCTCGGCGTTGCCCTCCGCCTGATCGGGGGTGAGCACGACCTCCGAGTCGCGCGCCAGCTCGGCCACGCCGCCCGCCACTGGGCCGATGCGCAGCTTCGGGCCGGGCAGGTCCCCGAGGATCGCCACGTCGCGGCCCGCCCGCTCCGCCGCCTGCCGGACCGTCCGGGCGATCTCGGCGTGCTGCTCCGAGGTGCCGTGCGCGAAGTTCAGCCGGGCGACGTCCATTCCGGCCCTGATCATCTGCTCGAGAACGTCCAGATCCTTCGACGCAGGACCGATGGTCGCGACGATCTTGGTGGAGCGCATCGCGTGCAACATACCCATCACGGCGCTTTCACGAAAAGGCCGCTCTTAGCGACAGAGGACCGGAGAGCGATGTTGACGGCTGGGACCGGAGAGGCTTTGATGGGCTCCGGCCTTGCGACAGCTTGAGCCCGCGTGTCTGGCCTAATGAGCATGCGATACACGCCGATGTCCGAGGCCCGGGGATCTGCATTTTTAATGACGGTGTAAGAGAGATCGCACCTAGTGCGGGGAGGTCTGATGGGCAAGTCGGCCACGATCGACGCTGGTCAAGAGCAACATTTGCGGGCGCTGGAGTACGCCAATCGCGTACGCCTGTCCAGAGCTCGAATGAAGCGTCGAATCGCGGCAGGCGAACTCTCCGCCGCGGAGGTGATCCTCAGCTGCCCCTGGCAGGCGCACAGCATGTCGATCAGCGACCTGCTGATGAGCCAGAAGCGCTGGGGCAGGGCACGCTGCAGAAGGCTGCTCGTCTCGCTCGGCGTGCCCGAGAACAAGCAGGTCGGAACCCTCACCGAGCGCCAGCGCCTCGCGCTGGCCGCCGTGCTCACCGCCAAGAACGCCCCGGCAGGAGCTGACGCCGCCGCGCAACCCGCGGACGAGAAGCGCATGCCCCCGAGTCCGGCGCGGGGCTCGCTTGCCACTCCCGAACGCGCGCTGACGCCCGCCTGACCGGAGCAGAGCGCACGGGCGGCCGGGGAGAGGCCGGCCGTCCGTGGCTCGCCGCTCGCCCCTCGTTCGGCGCCGCTTCACCGCCGCCGCTTACAGCAGCATTAAAGGTGGGTCCCGACGGGGTTTCCTTCCGGGTGGGTCATCCTGGTCTCGGATAGAGCAACCGAGATGACACACCTAGACGGGCTTTCGGCCCAGTTCTTCGAGCGGCTCGTCGGCGGTCAGGCCCGGGCCGGTGGTCGCGAGCTCCACGATGTGACCGTCCGGATCGCGGAGGTACACGGACTTGAAGTAGGTCCGGTCCATCACCTCGGTGACCGGGATGCCCTGCGCGATCAGGTAGTCGCGCCAGCCGCCGAGCTCCTCCTCGGTCTCGACCGAGAGCGCGAAGTGGTGGGTCGAGCCGCGGCCCACCGAGCCCTCGTCGAGGTCGGGGTACTCGAGGCAGGTGATGAGCGTGCCGGGGCGGCCCTCCTCGTCGCCGAAGAAGAGGTGGCGCGCGCCCTGGTCGTCCTCGTTCACGGTCTGCTTCACGAGGCGCATCCCCAGCAGGTTGCGATAGAAGCCCACCGACCGCTCCACGTCCTTGCAGAGGAGCGTCACGTGGTGGAGCCCCGCGATTCGGAGGCGGCGCCCGGTCACCGGAACCCGAGGCCGCCGGAGCGGCGCTTGAAGAGCTCGCGCATCGCGTAGAAAGTAGCGGCGAAGACGCCCACACCGAGCAGGAGCAGCACCCAGAGCTTCACTGGTCCCATGCCGAGGGCCACGGCCGTGACCGCCACGAAGGCCGCCGCTCCCGCGAGCAGGGAGGAGTGTGAGCGGTAGCCGGCCATGTGCTCTCGCAGCGCCAGCTCGCCGCCTCCGAGCCCGGCCAGCACGAGCCCCGCCACGACGAAGCGGGCGCCGCCGTCGCTGCCCTTCACGGCCCCCACGAGGATCAGGACGATCCCGAGGAGGATGACGAGCTCGGACAGCGGGAAGCCACCCCAGGGCGCCCTGGGGCGCTCGTGGCGCGCGGGGCGGCCCGGCCGCGGGGGCGGACCCGAGCCGAGCTCCTGCTGCCGGAGCGCGCGCTCCCGCCGCGCAGCGTCGCGCTCGGCGCGCGTCGAGTCACCGCGCTTGCGGCTCCGCCGGCCCATTTCAGGTGGCTAACGGACAGCCCGAGCTGATGACCACCCGCCACCAGCCCATGAGCATCCCGATAAAGCTCCAGCGCGGCCGCACGTGCCAGTGGCGGCAGCCCGGCTCGCCGATGTCCTCGTGCGAGACGCGAACCCACTTGTGGCGCTCCGGCGCCAGCATCATCTCCTCGATGAGGCGGCGGTTCTGCTCCTCGACCCAGGTGCGGTCCGACAGTGCTCGTCGGGTGTTCCCCACCCGCTCCGCAAGCTCGTCGCGCAGCTCCTCGAGCTCGCCCAGCGACAGCAGGCGCGGCCCGCCACCGCGTGCGGCCACGACCGGCTGCGGCATGTTCGTGCGCGGCCAGGTGGAGCAGAACAGCTGCGAGAGCTCGTTCTCGAGGCGGGCGACCTGATCCAGCAGCGTGCGCCGCGCCGCGCGCTCGTCCGGGAGCGTCGGTGCAAGCGGGCCGACCGTCCTGCTGGTGCCCCGAGGGGCAACAGCCCCGACCTGGGTATCGAGAACGTCAGGCACGACGGCTCAAGTGTAAAGCGTCTCGGCCGCGCACCACAGCGCTTCCTCCAGGCTGATGCGCGGAACGCCCTTCACGCCCAGTGCGCAGAGGATCATGTGCTCGGTGTCGCGCGTCACGCCGGCGTCCTCCCCCACGTCTCCGAGCACCACGGCCAAGGGCCGCTCGCCGTCCGCGATCACGAGCTGGCGCGCCGACAGCGGACGCGTCTCCCCAAGCCGCTCGTCCGAGCGCGCCAGGCGCAGCCCGAGATCGCCGTTCACGCGCTCGGCGTCCAGCGCGATCAGCGGCACCCCGGTCTCCGCGATGGCGATCGTGAGCGCATCGTCCACGATGTTCTCGCTCCGGAGGCCTCCGTGCTTCAGGCGCCGCAGGGCCACGCCCTCGACCGGAGTGCGGTCGGTGTCCGGATCGATGCCCACCTGGCGTGAGAAGACGCGGTAGGCCCACGGGACGGGATCCTGGCGCATGTGCACCACCTTCCCCCCGGTGTAGCGGTCGGCCAGCATGCGCAGCCGCTGCTTCAGCTCGCGCGGGGACGGGCCCGGGTGGACCTCCATGCGCGCGTGCACGAGGCTCAGCTGCGGGAACTCGTCGGCCAGCTCGGGCTCCACCCAGCCGTCCACGAGGTCGAGCTCGCTCATCCGCGCAGCCGCTCCGCCCGCGTCCGCAGCTCCTGCTCGGTCACGTTGCCGAGCTGAGTGCCCGCCACCTTGCCGCCCGCATGCACGAAGACAGTCGTCGGGCAGCCGCCCACGCCATAGAGGTTCGCCACCGCCCCATCCTGATCGACCGCCACCGGCTGGGTCCAGCGCCGCTCCTCGACGAGGCGGTGGATCTCCTCGCGTTTCTTGTGGGTGAAGAAGACCGTGGCGAACCCAACCCCGTCGAGGTCGTCCCTGACCCGCTCGGTCCGGTCCACCTGCGGGTAGCAGTCGGCACCGCGGTCGAAGATGAAGGTGAGGACGAGCGGCCGCTTGCGCAGCTCGCAGACATTCACCACGTCCTCGGAGACGAGCTCGCACGCCGGTAGCGCGCCCGCCTGCTTCGGGCAGGGCTCCTTCTGGCACACGTTCGCGTCGCCGCTGATCGCACCGGTGGCGGACGGCGCCGCGAACGCCTTCAGCCGCTTGCCCACGGGCGGCCCCTCGAGCCCCTCGCCGCTGTTCGGGATCGTCTGCGCGAACAGAAGCACCGCCAGTGCCATGAACATCACGATGCCGACGAGCCAGGCGTACTTGTTGCCCGCCTGCGGCATCTCCGGCTTGCGCACCGGCTCCGGGTGAGTGCGGTCGCGCTCGGCGAGCCGCTCCCCGGGCGAGAGATCCTCGAAGCGGTCCCTGTCGTCGGTCACGTGCTGTCGGCCTGAGGCCTGCGGAGCCGCACGGCGGCGAGCAGGTCGCGAACGCGGAACGGGCCGTGCTCCTCGGCCCACATGAGTGCTGCCGGCAGCACGATCATCACGCCGACGAGGGAGACGCTGAGGTCCACGACGGTCACGATGCCGAAGTCGCGCAGCATCCGTATGTCGGAGAAGATCAGCGCGGCGAACCCGGCGATCGCGGTCGTCCCGGAGGCCAGCACCGCGGCCCCCGTGGACGCGTAGGCGAGCTCGATCGCCCTCGCCGGGCCGGCCCCGGCGTCCCGCTCCTGGCGGTAGCGCGACGACAGCAGCACGCTGAACTCCGTCGAGATCGCGATCACGAGCGCACCGAGCGTCACCGACATCGGGTTGAGGTCCACCTCGAAGGGGCCCGGGAGCAGGCCGAGGATGAACAGCACGAGGCCGGACCAGCCCGTGGCGAGCGCGATCGGGATCAGCGGCACGGCCGCCTCGCGGGCCGACCTGCGCGCCGCGAACAGCACGAGGAAGACGCCCGCCAGAGCGGCAAGGAGCGTGAGGCCCCGGCGCCACGGCGAGGACAGCGCGTCGTTGGCCTCCGCCGCCAGCACGGGCAGGCCAACCACGGAGGCGTTCACGCCCTCAGGCGGCTTCAGCGCGGCCTTGATGTCGTCGACCACCTGCTTCTGGCGGTCGAGCGGCATCAGCCTGATCCCGAACGCCAGGTTGGCGGTCGTGCGGTCGGCGGTCACCACGCCCTGCGAGAAGTAGCTGGGCACCGCGTCGAGCAGGGTGCCCACCTGCACCTGGGTGGCCGTCCTGAACAGGTCCGGGAGCGACAGCGCGGGGCACAGCTCGGGCGCATCCCGCTTCTGGGTGCAGCGCTTGCCCGGGCGATAGCCGTGCTCGCGCAGCACCCGGCTCTGGAAGCTCGTCATCCACGCGATCACCTCCGGGTCTGTGATGTCCTCGGCGCGCACGGTCACGTCGATCTCACCGGACACGCCGGTCTCGTCCTGGAGCACGTTCACGTCACGCAGGGCCTGGAGGTCCTGCGGCACCAGCTCGCGCACGTCCGAGACCACCTCGCTCTGCGTGTCGAGCGCCAGGCCGACCACGGCCACGGCCAAGCCGATCGCGAGCACGCGCCGCGGGCGCGAGAGCGCCACGCCGAGCGCCCGCCAGGAGCGGTCGGCGAGCCACTCGGTGGCAGCGTGAACCCGGGGATGCGCCCAGATCCGCAGCGGAGTGCGCTCGCGTCGGCGCGGGAAGCGCCCCAGCGCAGCGAAGCCGGCGCAGAGCGCGCAGCCCAGCGCGAGCACGATCCCGAGCACGAGCAGCAGGCCGAACCCGCGCACCATCGGCACCGGCGAGAGCAGCAGCACGAGGAACCCGGTGGCCGTTGCGAGGCCGGCCGTGAGGATCGTGGGCCCGCCCGCCACGGCAGCAGACATCGCCGGCTCGGGGTCGCCGCGCGCCTCGGCCTCGTCGAAGCGCGCCTGGAACTGGATCGCGTAGTCCACCGCGAGTCCGATCAGCACGGGCAGTGCCGCGATCGAGGCCATCGTGAGGCTTCCGCCGGCCACCGACAGCGCGCCGAAGGTCATCGCCGCCGCGGCGAGCGCAAGGCCCAGCGGCAGCAGCCGCAGCCGCGATCGGAACACGAGCCAAAGCGTGGCCGCCATCAGCAGCAGGGCGGCGCCCAGCAGGATGAAGATCGAGCGCTGCACGGCGTCCGCGAGCCCCTCCGCCACCACCGGCACGCCCGTGACGATGTAGCGCGCGCCCTCCTGGGGCTTGAAGACCTTCTCCCCCGTCGCCTCCCGGATCAGGTCGATCGCGCGCGCCTGCTCGGCCTCGGTGAGGTCCGGCCGCAGGCGAATCTGGACCAGCGCCGAGTTCTTCGAGGGGAACAGGTACGCGAAGCGCGACTTCGGCACGCCGGGCTCACCGGCCGACCGGTCGAACACGAGCGTCGACACGAACGACGGGTCGTCGATCACCGGGCGGCCGCGTGATCCCGTACTTGAGCGCCTGCTGGAGGGTTTGGTTGATGAACTGGGCCTGCACCGCGTCCGCGGCGGCGCGGGCGAGGCGCTCCTGCTCCGCGCGCGAGTCGCCGCGCCGCTTCGAGAGCCGGCGCGCGGCCTGGGCGGCCTGCTGCGACTGCAAGGCGGCCTTCTGCTGCCTCCGCGTGAGCTCGTCCTGGATCTCAGCGACCGCCGTGTTGATGAAGGTGGCCGGCCCGTACACGACCTTCGCCGGCTTCAGCTCGGCTATCTCCCGGCAGACCGGCGGCAGGCTGCCGAGACCCTGCTTGTTGTCCGGCGACGCGGCCTCCGAGGCAGCCCTCGAGCCGGAGCAGGCGGTTGAGGTCGGCGGTGAGCACGGTGCGCGTGAGCTCGCCGCGCACGAGCACGAGGATGGCCTCGCCGCCGAAGTCGCGCTTGAAGCGCTCCGTGTCCTTGAAGCTCTGGGAGCCGCGGTCCACGAGCGTCTCGGTGGCCGCGCTCGGCTCAAGCCGCAGCGCGAGCGCGGCGCCACCCAGGGCAAGCGCCGCTGTGAGCCCAAGCACCAGCAGCGGGCGCCGCGTAACTGCGCCCACGAGGCGTCGGAGCGCGCTCTCGATCACGCAGTCAGCTTAGGAGAAGCTCACGGCAGCGGTTCCAGGTGGGGGAACTGCCCCGACTGGCCGACCACGCGTCCGAGCGGCGCCTGCGGGTCGCACGGGGGCGCCTTGCCGCGGTTCGCGGCGCCGCCGAAGATGAACTGCTCGATCTGGGCGGCCACGGTCGGCGTCAGCCACTCGTTGGGCTCCGGCGGGGGCGGCGTGGGCCGGGAGGTGCAGACCTGGCCGCCGAGCACCTCGAGGTGGCCCTCGGTCCGCAGCTTGTCGTACCCGCCGGGCTCGGTGTACGGGTTCGAGCGGTTGGTGCCGAGCCGGAAGGGCCAGCCGGTCATCATCTCCGGGTTCACCGGGTTGGTCGTGCGCAGGTAGTGGAGGAACTTGCTGCCGTCGCTGAAGCCCCGCTCCGAGCCCTGCGTGGCCGCGGCGTCGTTCACGAGGAACGCCGAGATCTCGCGCTTGTAGAGACCCAGGTAGTCGACGATCGGCGTGAAGTTGCGCAGCCACGGGTCGAGGCGGCGCAGGATCGGCCGCGTGTTGTCGAGCACCTGCTCCGTGGCCGGCAGGCCGCGCTTCGACACGCGCACGAGCGGGCCGAGGTCACCGGAACAGGCCCTTCAGGTCCGGTGCCAGCGCGTCCAGGTCGATCAGCGTCGGCGACAGCTCGCGCGCGGCCGGCCGCAGCTGCGTGATCAGCGGGTCGGTGTCATCGGCGAACCTCGTCAGGCGCTGGGTCGTCGCGCGCCCCTCGCGCAGGAACGTCGGGAACACGCGGAAGGTGTCCGCGAGCTGGGCGTCGCGGCTCGCGATCGCCTCCCAGGTGCGGTTCGAGTTCCTGATCAGGTCGCGCAGCTGGCCCTTGCGCTCGCTCAGCGCGTCGAAGACGTACCCGGTGTCGCGCACCAGGCGCTGCGTGGC
Source organism: uncultured Thermoleophilaceae bacterium (assembly GCA_963837445.1). Taxonomy (GTDB): domain Bacteria; phylum Actinomycetota; class Thermoleophilia; order Solirubrobacterales; family Thermoleophilaceae; genus JACVRW01. The sequence continues at coordinate 418,185 of CAWINK010000022.1, forward strand.
GTCGCTCTGCGAGCGCAGCACCTGGAGGACGTCGTCGGTGTCCTCGGCGAACGGGGTGAGCAGTGCGAGTGCGTCGTTCAGCTGCTCCGCCCTGCCCTTCGCAGCCACGCCGGCCTGGTCGAACCAGGTGGTGAAGCGCGCCCTCGTCTCCGGGTCGAACCCGCGCAGGATCTCGTCGAGCTGCACCGTCTCGGCCACCCGCCCGGCGGCGAGCTTGCCGCCGTCCGCCACGTTCCCGACGTTCGCCGTACCGGGTGACAGCTCCACGTAGGTCTCGCCGAGCAGCGTCTTCTGGCGCAGTATCGCGCGGGTGTCCTTCGGGATCGGCGCGTAGCGGGCGTCGATCTCGATCTCGGTGTCGGTGAGCCCGGTCTGCGGGTTCGCGGCCTTCTTCTTCACGCGGCCCACGCGCACGCCCGAGATCCGAACGTCAGCCTCCGCGGCGAGCTGCGTGGCCTCCTGGAAGCCGACCGTGACCCGGTATCCCTTCGGCTGGAGCGGCACCGAGCCGCCGAAGTTCAGCCACAGGAAGACCAGGATGCCGAAGCACGAGAGGCCGAACGCGACCATCGCGAAGATACGGCCGAGGCTGGGGGTCTGCTTGATCACGGCACGAACTGGTCGGGTGGATGGTTGGGACAGGCCTCTTGCTCGGGCGGCAGGTTGAGGAGCCGCGTGAGGAGGCCGAGCTGCGGGTTACCGAGGATCACCTGCTCCAGGACGTCGTAGCCGTTGCACGACACGAGCACGATCCCGCGGCGCATCGGCCCGTGGGCGTCCTCGAGGTTGAACATCGTGGCGCCGGCGTGCGCGCCCCAGGACGCCCAGAACAGGTACGGCTCTGCGGCGCCTGGCGGGTCGTAGGCGAGCTCGTTGAAGAAGCGGTTCAGCACGCCGAAGCTGCGCGCCAGCCGCGGCGTGACGACCGCGAGGTCGTTGGTGGCGGCGCGCAGGTCGCGGACGGTCGGCTGCACGTCCCTCGCGAAGGGGCGGATCTGGTCGCGGATGATCGGCGTGGTCTCGTCGAAGAACGGCTGCGTCTTTCGCAGCGCGGGGGCGAGCTTGCGCGCGAACGGGCGCAGCCGCTCGAGCGCGGGTCCGAGCTCGGCGGCCAGCCCGCTGGTCTTGCGCAGCGTCTGCTCGGTCTGGTCGAGCGCGCCCGGGAACAGCCGGAGGGCCTCCCGCAGCGCGGCCTCCTCGGACGCGAACGTCTCGAAGTTCGCGTTCGCGGAGTCCACCAGCGAGGCCAGCTGCTCGTCGCGCTGCGCGAGCGCGGTCGAGAACGTCTGGAAGTTGTGGATCACGCGCCGGATGTTGTGGCGGCGCTTCACGAGCAGCCTCGTGATCTTCTTGCCGTCGCGCGCCGTCGGCTCGAAGCGCTTGAAGACCTCGCGCAGGTCCTGCGCGGCGGTCTGCTGGTAGCGGCGATCGGCACCGGCGACCTCGTCGTCGAAGGCCGTGCCCCCGGCATTCAGCAGGATCTGCACGTAGGCGCGCGTGTCCGAGTCGAGCTGCGCGAGGAACTCGTCGCTGTTCACGTCCGGAAGCGTGTTGGCCACGCGCACGCGGCCGCCCTCGGGAAGGTCGCCCGCCCGCTTGTTGCCGGGGTCGAGCGCCATGTACATGTCCTTGAGGCCGGTCTTCGGGCGCAGCAGCACGGTCGCGTCGCGGTAGATCGGCTTGTACTCGGCCCGGATCTTCAGCTCGACCACGGCCTTGCCGTCCTCCAGGTTCACGGAGCCGACCTCGCCGATCTTGACCCCGGCGATGTTCACCGTCTGGCCCTGCCCCGGAACCACGGCCTGGGCGGTCTGTAGCTCGGCCTTGACCGTGTAGAACTCGGTGCCGAGCACCGGCACCCACCCCGGCAGGTAGAAGCGCTGGTTCGACAGGATGTAGCCGCCGATCCCGACGGCGATCACGAACAGGAACAGGATCGCGACGAAGACCGGCGCCTGCTTCTTGATCTGGCGCATCATGGGCCGCCGCCGATCCCGGCGTCGCTCAGGTTCTGGACCGGCTGCGTGTGGCACTTCACGTTCGGCTTGTAGGGGGGCTTCGGCGTCTTGACCGGGCGGGTGCCGAGCGGCTGCTGGCTCGCGCTCGCGTGCAGCGGGCCGGTCGGCTCCGGGAGGGCGGGGGTCTGGACCGCGAACGGCCCGCCGGCCTGGATGCGCACGAAATGCCCGTTGCCGTCGAAGTTCTGGGACTCGCCGGCGAGCGAGACCATGCCCTGGAAGAACTCCTCGTAGTTGCGCAGCCCGGTGGAGAACGCCCCGTCGTCGATGCGCTGCTCCTGGGTCGGCAGGACCACCTCGTATATGCAGCGGTTGAGATCGTCGAGCACCGGCAGGAAGTCGATCTGCCCATCGGTGAACTCGGCGAAGTCGGCCACCGCCGGCTGGAGGTCGTCCACGAGGCCCTGGAGCTCGGCGGGCGAGACGAGAGCGCGGGTCTGGCGGATCCAGGGGAACCCAGCGTCGATCGTGGCCGGCGTCTCGCGGACGCCGGGGATCATCTCGAGCGCCCACGCACGCGTGGACGGGAACGCAGCGTTCAGGTTGTCGAGCGCAGGCCCGGCCGCCTCGAGCACCTGCGGCAGCTCGTGGATCGTGGCGCGCAGGTTCGACTCCTCGGACGCGAGGGCGCCCATGGTCGTGTTGAAGTTCGTGATCAGCTCCTTCAGCGAGCCCTCGCGCGAGGACAGCGCCGCGAAGATCTTCTGCTGGCTGCCGATCAGCTTCGACAGGTCATGCAGCTCCGTGCCCTGCGTCGCGTCGTTCAGGACGGCGCCACCGCGCAGCGCGTCCGGCGAGTACTCGAGCGAGTCGTTCAGCGCCTCCGCGCCGGTCTCACCCTGGGTGTCCGGGTCCTGGTCGTCGTCCTCGCCGGGCTGCGGCTCGCCGTTCAGCGCGTCGCCATAGCCGATCAGGAGCTTCTGGAGGTCCTCGCGCGTGTCGCTCTTCAGAATCCCGAGCACCTGGTCGAGCTGCACCGGCGCCGAGGTCTGCGACACCGGGATCGTGCCGCCGTCGTCCACCGTGCCCGCCTCCGGGGTGCCCGGCCGGATGTCGAAGAACAGGTTGCCCTCGAAGAACAGCCGTGGCCGCACCTTGATCTGAGCGTCCTTGTGGATCGGGAGCGCCTCGTCCTCGAGCTTCATCGTCACGACGACCGCCGGCGAGTCGCCGCCCACCGGCTCCACGGCCGAGACCTTGCCCACGTCCACGCCGGCGATCCGGACCGCCTGGCCCTTGTGGATCGGCGGCGCGTTCTCGAACACAGCCTTGAGCTGGTACGGCCTGGTGAAGGGGATGTCCTTCGAGGCGCCGAGGTAGGTGCCGACCAGGATCACGACCAGCGCGATCAGGCCCGCCTGGAACGGGGTGAAGCGGCTGCCGTGCCCGCGCCTCATGGCTTCCCGTCCGTGATCAGGCCCTGGTTGCCGGGCTGGTTGCCGATCAGCGTCTGACCGACCGTGTAGCGCTCGTTGCCGCCCTCGCACTCCTGCGTCTGGCCCGGCGCCGCCGCGTTCGGATACGGGTTCACGTGCAGGTGGTTGTGGCGGCCGGGGCCGTTCGCGGGGGCGTCGGAGGGGCCGCCCTCGTTGTTCGGGCCAAGCTCGAAGGTGAGCGGGTCGGTGGGCGCCGAGACCACGAGGAAGCGCTGGTAGTTGCCGTTCGCGTCGCCCTCGGAGAGCAGGCTCGCCACGTTGCGCAGGAAGAGCGTGGCGTAGTTGCAGGTGGTCTGGACCGGGGTGAGGAAGCGCAGCGTGGGCCGCAGCGAGCTGGCGAGGCGGGTGAGCTGGTTCACGCCCTGGCGCACCGTCGGGTCATCCGAGAAGTCGGCCAGCGCCTCGAACACGTCGGCCAGGTCCTCGTTCATCTGGATCGTCCTGGGCAGCACCTCCGTGCCGGCCTCGAAGGCGTCGGCGAGGATCGGAGCGCCGTGCGGCAGCACCGCCACGCCGGGTCGCAGCTCGCGGAAGAAGGCCGTGTTGTTGCGGATGAACGGGCGCTGGCGGGGGAACTCGTCGATGGCCACCTGCTCGCTCGCCGGGCTCTCTGAGATCGTCTCCTGGAGGAACGGCCGGGCGATCGACGCGAAGGCCGTGAACGAGGTGTCGAGGTTCACGAACAGCGACGCCTGCTCCTCGGCCACCGGCGCCGCCTCCGCGGACGCCCGCGCGAGTGAGGCGAAGAAGCGGTTGAGCCGCGTGTCCGGGTCGGACAGGTTGCGGGCCACGGGCTCGAGGTCGGCGAGCAGCGGCACGAACGCCTCGATCGCCAGGTTGATGTCCTGGCCGCGCCCCGCGAAGCCACCGCCGAAGCCGTCCAGCGAGTTGCGGGAGCCCACGCGGGTCTTGTCGTCGAACATGTCGAAGAGCTCGTCGAGCTCCACAACGGCCGGGCGCGCCTGGCGAACCGGGATCGTGGAGCCGGCGGCCAGGCCCGCGCGGCCCTCGCCCGGCGTCAGCTCGATGTACTTCAGGCCGAGCGACGAGCGCGGGCGTACGAGCAGGGTCGAGTCGGCGGGCACCGGCTCGATCTCCTTGTCGAGCTTCATCGTCACCTGTGCGTACGCCGACCCGTCGGCGCGCTTGCGCGGCTCGATCTTCGAGATGAAGCCCACGCGAGCGCCGCCGATGCGCACCTCGAAGCCCTTCACGAGCTGGGCCGCGTTCGGCAGGTTTGCCTTCAGGTCATAGGTCGGCACGAACGGCAGCCCGGAGTTCGCGTTGTAGGAGAGGAAGACGGCCACGATCGTCACGAGCACCGTGACCGCGCCCACGAGCACCGGGCTGGCGGTGAGTGCGGCCTGGCCGCGCCGCGGGCTCACTGCGGCTCACCGCCCAGCAGGTAATCGAGCGCCGGCTCCGCCGGGTCGCCCGACGGCGAGCGCTGCTCGGAGCGCCGCCGGAGCGCCTCGAGGTTCTGCTTGCGCTGCCTGTCGACGCTCGGGTCGCTCTGCCCGAGCAGGTCCTGGAGGAGGATGCCGGTGGGCGGCACGCTGCCCTTGCCCGTCTGCGTGCTCGGGTCCGCGTTGGCGGCCTCGAGCCCGGTGCTCGCCGACGACGTCTCGGCGGCCGGGTCGTAGAAGGTCGAGCGGCAGGCCGGGCTCGGCTCGAGCGCGTAGGTCGAGCAGACGTTGGTCACGAGGCCGGCGCGGAGGTAGTGCCCGAGACCGTCGAAGCCGTTGCTGGCCAGCGTGATGTAGTAGATGAGGTCGTTCAGGCGCTCGACCGCGCCGGTCCGGTTGAGGCTCTTCGTGAGGTCGTCCAGGTTCACCGCGACCGGTGCGGCCTCCTGCCCGAACTCGCCGAGGTCGCGGATCAGCGGGCGGGCTTCGATCAGCGCGGGACGGCCGCGCTCGAGCGCGTCGCCGAGGCTCGGGAAGCTCTCGCGCGATGCGTCGGCGAGCGTGCCCTGCGCCTCGATCAGCCGTCCGAGGGCCGGTGCTGCGGCGTTCAGGTCGGTGAGCAGCGGCGTGCCCTGGTCGGTGAAGTCCTCGAGGTCCGCCATCAGCGGCCGCAGCTCGCGCAGGAAGCCGGGGAGCAGGTGGATGCTGCGGGCGAGATCGCCGCGCCGCTCGGCCGAGGCCTCGCCGGTCGCGTTGGCCTGGACCACGAAGTCGGCGAAGGACTCGCGCTCGCGGGCGAGCGGGCCCAGCACCTGGTCGGAATCGCGCGCCAGGCGGGCGAGCACGCGGTTCTGGTCGGCGAGGATCTTGAGCACCTCGTCGGTCTCCCGCAGGGCCGGGTTGGCGCGGTGGATGACCTCGTTCAGCTCCTCGCCGCGCCCCGCCAGCCCGGCGCCGAACTCGCTCAGGAGGATCGCGAAGCGCTCACGGTAGGGCAGCCGCATGATGTCGTTGAGGAGGTCGAGGTCCACCGGCGAGCTGGTCTGCTCGATCGGCAGCAGCCGCTCCCCCTCGCCGTCGCCCTCGTCGATCCGCGCCAGCGGCTCCGCCGAGCTCGATCCCGGCTGGCAGTCCACGAACTTCTCGCCGATCAGGCCCTGCGAGCCGATCTTGCACTTCGCGTCGCTCTTCCAGGGGATGAAGCCCTGGTCGTCGATGCGGAGCGTGACGGCGGCCTTCTTGTCGGGCGTCACGTCCAGGTCCGAGATCACGCCGACCGGCACGCCGGCCACCTTCACGTCCTCGCCGTTCACGAGCGTCGAGGCGTTGTCGAAGATCGCGCGCACGAAGTAGTGGTCCTTCGTGTCGTCGTCCGTGCTCTCGCGCACGATCCCGATCACGATCCATGGCAGGAGCGCCACGAGCAGGCAGAGGTAGACGAACCGCCTCATGGCCCCGGTGGGTCCTCGGAGTTGGGGGTCGCGGTCGGCTCACAGCCGTTCACGACCCAGGGGGCCGAGCCATCTGGCGTGGGCTGCGTGGCGCCGCCCGGACAGTCGGTGCGGTTGTCCCGGTCGTAGGAGTTCAGGCGATCGGAGGGGGAGACGCCGTTCAGCCTGTACTGGACGCGGTCGAGGGCCGTGGGACCGAAGACCGGCTGGACGCGCGCGTAGTGCCCGTTCGCGTCGTAGTACGCCGCCACCTGGCCGAACTCGGTGAGCCATCCCGACAGGTCCGGGATGTAGGGCCGCGCGTACGAGATCACGGGGTCGGAGCGGTCGAGCGTCCGGATCGCGCGCGGGAACACACTCGCGGTGAGCTCCGCGAGGCGCGGCTGCTTCGCCGTCAGCTCGATCAGGTCGTTGTTCGCGCCGGGCGAGCGGATCAGGTCGCGCAGGTCCGCGACAGTGGGGCGCGCGTCGTGCACGAGCGGGCGCAGCGCCCTGAAGAACGGCGCGAGCTCCTTCGTGGCCGGCTTCGACTCCTCGACAAGCTTGTCGAGGTCGTCGAGCGTGTTGCGCAGGTTCACGAAGGTGGTGTTGGCCTTGCGCAGCGTGCCCGGGAGCAGCTCGAGCGCGCGCTGGAGCGCCACGTTCTCGTCGCCGATCGCGCGCATCGCCGAGTTCGTGTTGCTCACGAGGTCGGTGAGGTCGCCGCGGCGGGAGGCGATCGCCGACACGGTGTCGGCGCCGTCCTGCACGAACCGCTCGAGCACCTGCTGGTCGAGCGCCAGCTCCTGGGTCAGCCGCGACGTGCTCCCCAGGAACGGCGCGAAGTACTCGATGCTCTCGCCGGCCTCCACGCCGCGCGCCTCGTACTGGGTGCCCGACCCGCGGATGAAGTTGCGCAGGCCCTCGCGCGTCTTCGCGTCGAGCGTGTTGAAGAGGGTGTCGAGGTCCACCGGCGCACTGGTCTCGTCGGACCCGATCTGCTCGCCGTGCTCGAGCTCGGTGCCGTTGTTGGGCCCGGGCTTGAGCGAGATGTAGCGGCTCGTGATGCCGGACAGCGAGGTGGCCCGGATCGTCGCGCTGGTGCCCTCGTGCAGCGGAGCCACCGCGTCGCCGACCTCCAGGGTCACGATCGCGTTGGCCGACTGGTCCAGCTCGATGTCCGCGATCTTGCCGACGGGCTGGCCGCCCACGCGCACCTCGTTGCCGGGCACGAGCTGGCCGGCGTTCTGGAAGACCGCCTTGACCTTGTACGGCTCGGGGCCCCCGAACATCGCGAGAGCCGCCAGTGCAACGGCAGCTACTAGCGCCGCAAGCGCGAGAATTCGCGCCACGGTTGAGCCACGCTCACTCTGGAGCGGCTCGCGAGTCCTTCCCTCTCTGTTACTTGAGTCCAAGCGCGGTCAATCGACCGACGCCTCCCGAAGCGCGCTGCCGGCGCGCTCACCTGCAACTACTCCATCCCGAGGGGGCCCTGCGCCTCCCCTGACAGAAACTGTCTCACGAATTGGTTATCTGAGTTGAAGAGCTCACTGGCGGGGCCTGATTCGACGATCCTGCCCTTCCAGAGAATCGCGATGTAATCGGCCACGCGGCGCGCCGACATGATGTCGTGCGTGATCACGCAATACGCGCCGCCGTTCTCCTCGTGCACCTCCATGATGAGCTCGCACAGGAGCGCCGTGCGCACCGGATCGAGCCCGGAGTCAGGCTCGTCGAAGAGCACGATGTCCGGGTCCAGCACGAGCGCGCGCGCGAAGCCCGCGCGCTTGCGCATCCCGCCGGAGAGCTCGTTGGGCATCTTGTCCGCAGCGGCGCCCAGGCCCACTTCCCCGAGGCGCCGGTCCACGATCTCGCGGATCTCGTCCTCGCCCTTGTCCGTGTGCTGGCGAAGCGGGAACGCCGTGTTGTCGTAGACGTTCATCGAGCCGAAGAGCGCACCGTCCTGGAACAGGACGCCGAACTTCTTGCGCATCTCGAACAGATCCTCGTCCGCCATGTCGGGCACGGACTCGCCGTGCACGATCACGTCGCCCTCGTCGGGATAGAGCAGCCCGACCATGTGCTTGATGCAGACGGACTTGCCGGTGCCCGAGGGGCCGAGGATCATCGAGATCTGGTTGTCCGGGAGGCCGAGGTTGAGGCCGTTGAGCACCCGGTTGCGGCCGAACGCCTTGACCACGTCGATGAACTCGACGGCGTCGTCCGAGCCGTGCTCGCGCTTCGTGCCGGTGTGCCACTGGTACTCGTCGGCCTCCGCCTGCGAGCCCCGCTCGTGGGTCATCTCGCCCGTGCTCTTGGGCTTATCCACTGGCTCCTGCGGCCGCTCCTCCTGCTCCTCGGCGCCGCGGTTCTCCTCCCAGTCCTGAGGGTCCAGCGGACGCGTGTCCTCCTCGGACGCCGCCTCGTGGCGCTCCTGGGCCTGCTCCTCTTCCTTGCGTTCTTCGGTCAAGTCTCCCTCACCCGCCTATGGGGGCTCTCGGATTCGAGCCCCAGAAGATCTGCGTCCCCACCATTCCCACCAGATGCACCATCACCGTGTTCAACACCATCGATTTCGCCGTGGCGGTGCCGACTCCCACCGGCCCCCCGCCCGCGTTGTACCCGTAGTAGCACCCCACCAGCACGATCACCGTGGCCATCGACATGCCCTTGATCAGGCTGTAGAAGAGGTCGGGCGGGTTCTGGAACATCCAGAAGATCAGGAAGAAGCCGCCCGACGACACCTCGCCGATCTGCTGCACCACCGCCAAATAGCTCGCGAAGAAGCCGGCGCCCACGGCCGCGATGTACATGAACGGCAGCACCATCCAGGCCGCGAGCAGACGCGTGGCGCAGAGGAAGACGAGCGAGTTGATGCCCATCACCTCGAGCGCGTCGATCTCGTCCGAGATCCGCATCGCGCCGATCTCGGCCACGAGGCCGGTGCCGACCTTCGCCGACATCATGTAGCCGAACGCGTACGGCATGATCTCGCGCAGATCGCACCAGGCCGAGAAGACGCCCGCGTACGCGGGGGCGCCGACAGAGCGGTTGAAGTACGCGCCCTCGATCCCGCACTGGAGGCCGAGGATGAACGCAAGGCCCCAGATCACCAGCGCCGAGCCCAGGATCAGGATCCCCGCCTGACGCAGCGCCTCGCCGAAGAAGTGGAAGACCTTCCCGTTGAAGACCGCGCCCATCACGCGCGCGCAGAACTTGGCGATGTCGCCGAACGACGCGATCCAGTCGCGCGGGACGCTCAGCCAGCCGGTCCCCATCAGGCGAACACCCGGTGGGTGTGAGCACTCGTTGTCACTTGATCACCGAGATCTCGGGGTGCGTGGCGAGCAGGGTCTGGGTGAAGACGTAGTTGAACGCAAAGATCCCCAGGAACTCGATCACCACGCCCTGGTTCACGGCTCTACCCACCCCTTCGGCGCCTCCGGACGCAGTCATCCCCTTGTAACAGGAGACGATCGCGATGATCGCGCCGAACAACGTGGTCTTTACGACCGACCCCCAGAGGTCGGTGGTACTGGCGTTGTTGAGCAGCGTCGCGAAGAAGGGTCCGAGTGGGGCGTCGAACGTGAGCGTGGCCAGCACGCCGCCGAAGATGCCGAAGATCAGTGCGTAGATGTTGAAGAGCCCGGTCACGACCATCAGCGCCAGGAAGCGCGGCACGACGAGGTTCTTGATCGGGTCCACGCCGAGCACCTGGAGGGCGTCCAGCTCCTCGCGGATCTTGCGCGCGCCGAGGTCCGCGGTGATCGCGGTGCCGCCGACGCCGGCGAGGATGATCGCGGTCACGAAGGGCGCGAACTCGCGGATCGAGGCGAGCACGAAGAAGCCGCCGAGGCGGTCGATGGCGCCGAACAGCACCAGGAAGTTGCCGGCCTGAAGCCCGGGCGCGCCGTAGCCGAACGCGATCGTGGAGATGGTCAGCGGCAGCCAGCAGAGGCGCAGCATGAACAGGAACTGCTGCACGAACTCGGTGCCGTACGGATACGGCGGCCGCAGCGCGGAGACCAGCGTCTTACCGGTCAGGATCATCATGTCGCCAACCTGCTCAAGCAGGTTCTTGGTCGGCAGGAAGACCCGATCGGCTGCAGCTCTTACCACTAAACTCCTCCCCGGGGAGAACTACCCTCGTTCCCCCAAAAACACGTACGCGTGGGAAGCCTATGGCATGCCCGCCGGGTCCGCCAGAGGGAACCGTCGTTGGCGCGGATGCAGGCGGAACCGGCGCGCTGACGCGGTTCGTGGTGGTATGTTCGGCGCGCTTTGAGGGGCTGGAGCGTTGGTGGAAGCAGGAGCGGTGCACGCGGCCGAGCCGCGTGCTTGCTCACGGCCGCGTGCCTTCTCGCATTCGCAGGATGCGGTGGCGGGGAGCGCCAGGACGAGAACGAGCCGGAGGGGAACTTCCCGGTCGAAGTCGTGGAGGCCAAGTTCCCCGAGGACCAGAAGCTCGCCAAGAGCTCCGACCTCCTGGTGACCGTGCGCAACGCCGGCCAGGAGACGATCCCGAACATCGCCATGACGGTGAAGGGCTTCGATCAGCGCAAGAACAACCCCGACCTCGCCGACCCGACCCGGCCGGTGTTCGCGTTGAACGGTGTCCAGGTCGAGATCGCCGGCTTCCCGGAGGCCAAGGACGCCGCCCCGCGCGGCTGCGACACGGCCTACGTGAACACCTGGGCCTGCGGTCCGCTCAGCGCGGGCGCGCAAAAGACGTTCCGCTGGTCGGTCACGGCGGTGCAGGCCGGCGAGTTCGAGGTGAGCTGGCGTGTGGCTGCCGGCCTCGACGGCAAGGCAAAGGCCGTGGCCCCGGGCGGCGGCCCCGCGCCGCGCGGCAGCTTCTCAGGCACGGTCTCCGACGAGGCGCCCGACGTCCGCGTGGCGGACGACGGCAAGACCGTCGTCGACGGGACTCGCTGACCCAGCCCGCCGCCCGCAACGCGATGCTGGCCGTTGCGGGCGGACGAGCTCCGGTGGGCTAGCAGACAGCCGTGATGTCGAACGCGCGATCGGCTTCCGCCGGCGCCGGCAGCAGCGTGAGCGTGGTGACCGTCACCGTCTTGTTGTCCGGGCCCACCTGGGTGCCCACGGGTCCCACGTCGGTGCCCGACGCTGACTGGGTCGCGGTAAGCGCGCAGGCGTTGACGGCGTTCGCGAACGTGACGTCGTAGGTTCCCGTCGAAGGATGTGCGACAGCGCTGACGTTTCGTGCTGCGATGCTGTTGCCAGCCGCCGAGACCCGCGCGAAGCTCAACGTCCCCTGCACCGCGCTGACCGCCGCGTTGGTCAATTGCGTGGGGGTCTGCGAGCCTACGCGCTCGGCGTTCAGGCCGGTGGCGACGCCGGTGGCGTTCGTGGTGAATGGCTTGGTGCTGTCACCGCCTTTCCCTGCGGTGATCGTGCCGACGAGCGAACCGCCGGTGAGGAACTCGAAGGCCAGGCCGTCGGCGACATTGCGCGACCGCGCGCACGGATAGTGCTTCTGCGGAGTGCCGCCCGGCGCGGAGCGGCAGCCGAACAGGAGGCCGCCTCCGCCGCCAACCGCCCTGTTGGAGTAGCGCATGCCCCAGGTCGAGTTGCTCGCGATCACCTGGGTTTCGGTGCTGAACGATCCGGACCTCGGGTTGCGCTTGCCGCCGATCAGTCCGGTCGTCTGCGCGATGGCGAAGGGCGCGATCACGAGAGCGAGCACAACACCCGCCGCAAGTCCCAGCTTGACGTTTCCTGCCTGCCCGTCCCTAAAGCGATTCAGCCGTCTCAACATCGAGGTAGAACTCCTTCGGTAGTCGTCGACGTCTCGGTGACGTCCTGATTCGGGCCTCCCTGGCCCTCGCACGAGGTAACCCGGGCGGCCCACCCGAGGTTGCGGTCGCGGCGTAGACGCCGGATTGGGACGACGAGTAGCGATCCGCACCTGAGGCCGGCTTCGGGTGTTAGTCATGCCGTGCCTGGATCTCCGCGAACCCCGCTCGCCGGCGCCGTCTGCCTTGCGGCGCTCTCGCTGTGCCCATCGGCCCATGCGCAGATCGAGAACGGCAGCGTCGCCTTTGCGGCGAAGCGCGCAGCCAAGCCGGTGATCTACATGCGCGCGCCGGACGGTGGGGGGTTGCGGGTCGTGCCGACGCGCGGCTGGGCGAGGGGACCGGCTGTCTCGCCGGGCGGTGCGAGGCTCGCGTTCAGAAGAATGGGCGGTCTGGGCTCGCAGATCTGGGTGACCTACCTCGACGGGAGCGGTCTCCGGCAGCTCACGAGCGGACCCGCGGACGGGTTCCCCGAGTGGTCGCCGACCGGCGACGCGATCGCCTTCACGCGCGGTCCGGCGGGCCGCCGCGACGTCTACGTAACGACGGCGGACGGAGCACGAACCCGCCGGCTCACTCGCAGTCGGGCGGACGATCACTCCGCGAGCTGGTCGGTCACCGGGCAGATCGCGTTCGTGCGCAGCTCGGGCACGGGACGCCGGCTCTACCGCATGCCCGCCGCCGGGGGCGTCGCGCGGCGGCTCAGCGGGGGTCCCCCGGATGCCGCCGCACCCGCTTGGTCCCCGACCGGGAGGACGCTCGCGTTCGCGCGCGGGCGGCCTGGCCGGCGGGACCTGTTCCTGATCACCGCGGATGGCTCGCGGAGCCGGGCGTTGACCACGCTGCCCGGCGACGAGACCGACCCGGCGTGGTCTCCCGACGGCCGCTGGCTCGCTTTCGCCCATCGCCTTCGCGGACGGCGCCGGGTGTACGTGATGCGTCTGCGGCGGGAGCCGGCTCGCCGACTTGATCGTGCCGGCGTGCGGCCGCTCACCTCGAGCGGGGCCGCGGCACACGCGCCGGATTGGCAGCCCGCCGGCCTCGACCCGGTCGTGGCGGCGGCGGGCGACATCGCGTGCGACCCGCTCAGCCCACACTTCGGCGGAGGCCTGGGCGTAGGCGCGTCTTGCCGCCAGCGCCGGACCTCGGACCTGCTGCTTCGGATGGACCTGGCGGCAATCCTGGCGCCCGGGGACCTGCAATACGAGGACGGCAAGCTGTGGAAGTTCCAGCAGTCGTTCGACCCAAGCTGGGGGCGCCTCAAGCCGCTGATCAAGCCCGTACCGGGAAACCATGAGTACCAGGACCCCGGCGCAGCGGGCTACTTCGACTACTTCAACGGCCCGGGCGCTCAGACGGGGCCCGCGGGCGAGCGGGGGCGCGGCTACTACAGCTTCGACGTGGGGAGCTGGCACGTGGTCGCGCTCAACTCCCAGTGCGCGCAGGTGGGCGGCTGCGGGCCAGGGTCACCGCAGGAGCAGTGGCTGCGAGCTGACCTGGCAGGCCACCCGGCCGCGTGCACCCTGGCCTTCTGGCACCACCCGCGCTTCAGCTCTGGACGGCATGACGCCGGGGGGAGCATGTATCCGATCTGGCAGGCGCTGTATGAGGCGAGCGCCGACCTGGTCATCAACGGCCACGAGCACTTCTACGAGCGCTTTGCGCCGCAGACGCCCGAGGGCGCGCTCGACTCTGTGCGCGGGCTGCGTCAAATCATCGCCGGCACCGGCGGGAAGAGTCGCTTCGGGTATGTGACGGCCGCGCCGAACAGCGAACTGCGCGAAAACCGCTACCACGGCGTGCTGAAGCTGACGCTGCGCGAGGGCAGCTACGACTGGGAGCTCGTTACCACGCCCAGGGGGCGCGCAGCCGACGCCGGGACGTCGAACTGCCACTGACTCCTCGAACATCCCGTTCTACATAGACTCGGCAGCTTGGCTCAGACAGGCGTGCCAGCCGAGGTAAAGCGGTTCATCGCCGCTGAGATCGAGTCCGTGGGACAACTCGAGGTGCTGCTCCTCCTACGGGGGGTCGCCGACAAGAGCTGGACCGCGGAGGAAGTGGCGCGCGCGCTCGTGATGCAGGCACCGTCTGTCGAGATCTGGCTGGACAGGATGGCGCGCAGGGGGCTCGTCGAGTCGACCGATGCGACGTACCGGTTCGCGCCCCCGACGGCGGATGTCGAGCGGACGATAGACCGGCTTGCGGAGAGCTACGCGAAGTATCGCGTGGCAGTGATCGGCGTGATCTTTTCGCGGCCCAGCGAAGGAGTGACGCGGTTCTCGGAGGCGTTCAGGATCAGGCGGCGCGACGACTGACATGGCCGCCTCCGTGTACATCCTGTCGGCTCTGATCAGCCTTGCGAGCGCGGTGCTCCTGCTTCGGTCATTCGCGCACACGCGGAGCAGGCTCCTTTTCTGGGCTGGCCTCTGCTTCGTAGGGCTGAGCCTGAACAACCTCATGCTGTTCGTGGACAAGGTGCTCGTGACGGACGTCGACCTGTCGACCTGGCGCGCGCTTCCCGCGCTGGGCGGAATGCTGCTGCTCGTGTACGGGCTCGTCGCGGAGGAGACGCAGCCCTGAGCGCTGACCTCATCAGCGGCGGGACGATGGTGGCGGCGCTGGTCGTGGCCCTGTTCTTCTTCCGCTACTGGCGACTGACGCGTGACCGGCTGTTCCTGATGTTCGCGGCCGGGTTCCTGACGTTTGCGGGCAGTCGGTTGATCCTCGCGTTACTTGATGAGGACGCTGAGGGACGCGTATTCGTCTACACGCTTCGGCTGCTCGCGTTTGCGTTGATCCTGGCCGCGATCATCGACAAGAACCGTTCCCAGGCCCCGCATGCACTCGGCGGGTCGCTTAACGGGAACAAGTCGCAGGCCGACGCCACGCAACGACACTCGCCGGCGCGGGATTGACGACCCCCGGCTCGTTGTCATCGGCCGGGCCGAGCGACTCCCGCGAAACTGGGTGAGTAGGCGCGATCACCTAGCGTCTGCCTTCTCGTAACCAGGGCAGCGCTCCACCGGGATGCGCGGGTACTTCGGGAACCGCTCGTCCGTCTTTGAGCGCAGGCACATCGAGAAGACGCTGCCGCGGCCGCTTCGGATCAGCTTCTGGTGGACGCAGCTGTCGCAGAGACCGGCCTTCACACTGGGTAAGGCTTCCACTTAGCCAGGTAAGGGGTCGGGTACGTGAAGTCGCACCGAATGCCCGATGTGGGACGGGGGCCTCAGGTCGACACTCCATGAGTGCAACCGATCCGAGAGGAGCACACATGGACCCCCGCCTTCACGCCTTCTACATCGACTCCGTCTTCGCAGATTTCGGACGCCGTTCGGCCCGGGTGGCAGGATTGGCAGACCATGAGCACGCGCATGACGAGCGCCCGCTTCGTCGGGCGATCAGAGCAGCTCGCCGAGCTGGACGCCGCCCTGCGCGACGCAGCAGAGGGCCGTCCGTCCCTCGCGCTAGTTGGCGGTGAGTCCGGCGTCGGCAAGTCGCGGCTTGCCGACGAGCTGATACGGCACGCGCGTGAGGCCGGGGCGCGCGTGCTGTCCGGCGACTGCGTGGAGCTGGGCGAGGACGAGCTTCCCTACGCGCCGCTGCTAACAGCGCTGCGCCCGCTCGTCCGCGACGGCGACCCGGCCCTGGACGCGCTTGCGCCCTCGCTCCGCGCCGCCCTCGACGCGATCCTCCCCGGACTGGGAGACGTCAGCAGTGGAGCCGAGGCCACCCAGTCGCGGGTCTTCGAGGCCCTGCTCGCCTTGCTCGAGGGGCTCTCGGAGGACGCACCGGCCGTCCTCGTCATCGAGGACCTCCACTGGGCCGACAGCTCCACCCGCTCGTTCATCGGCTTCCTTGCCCGCACGGTCTGCACGGAGCGCCTGCTGGTGGTCGGCACCTATCGCTCCGACGAGCTGCACCGCCGCCACCCGCTCAGGCCGCTCTTGGCCGAGCTCGGCAGCGACCCGTACATGCGGCTGATCGAGCTTCCGCGCTTCACGTCCGAGGAGCTGGCCGAGCAGCTCGAGGGAATCGTGGGCGACCGCCCGGAGCCGGAGCTGGTGGAGCGGCTGTACTCGCGCAGCGAGGGCAACGCCCTCTACGCCGAGGAGATCCTGGCCGCGGGCCTCGACGGGCGCGGAGCGCTGCCGCCGACGCTCCGCGACGCTCTGATGCTCCGAGTGGAGCGAATGTCCCCGCGCGCGCAGGAGCTGATCCGCTGGCTCGCCTGCCAGCCCGCCGCCGACCACCTGCTGGTGGCTGCCGTGGCCGGGCTCGACCCCGCCGACCTCCGTGATGCGCTGCGCGAGGCGGTGGCGAGCCACATCGTCGTGACCGTTCACGACGAGAGCTACGGCTTCCGGCACGCCCTCCTGCGCGAGGTGGTCTACGAGGACCTGCTGCCGGGCGAGCGGACCGAGATGCACGCGGCGCTCGCAGGCGAGCTCGAGGAGCGGATCGAGGGTGGCGACCGCGGCGCCCACATCACCGCCCAGGCCGCGCACCACTGGGTCGCGGCCGGCAACCAGCCCCGGGCGCTCGCGGGCGCCGTGCGAGCCGGGCTGGCCGCGGAGCGGGTGAACGCCTTCGGCGAGGCCCAGGCGCTCTTCGAGCGCGCGCTCTCGCTCTGGGAGCGGGTGCCCGACCCGGAGGCGCTCGGGGGACTGGAGGAGCTCGAGCTCCTGCGCCACGCCGCCGTGGCCGCGGACCAGGCGGGCGACCCCACGCGCCAGGAGGCCCTGCTCAGGCGCGCGCTCCAACTGGTGGACGCCGAGGCCGATCCCGGCCGCGCCGCGCTCATCCAGGAGCGGCTCAGCCAGTCGCTCTGGAGCCAGCACCGCCAAGACGACTCCCTCGAGGCGCTGCGCGAGGGGCTCGCCCTCCTGCCGGCCGAGCCGAGCGCCGCGCGCGCGAAGCTCCTGGCCCAGCTTGCGAGGCGCCGCATGGTGCAGTCGCGCTTCGCCGAGGCGGCCGAGTGCGCCCGTGAGGCGCTCGGCGTGGCGCGCGAGGTCGGCTACCGCGAGGCCGAGGCCATCGCGCTGAACGCGCTCGGCACCGCCCTCGGTGAGAGCGGCGAGGTCGATGCCGGCGTGGCGTACCTGCGCGAGTCGCTCGCAATCGCTCGCGAGGAGGGCCTCGAGATGGAGGAGAGCGGCGCCTGGATCAACATCTCGGACGTGCTCAACCTCGCCGGCCGTACCGAGGAGGCGCTAGAGGCGGCGCTGCAGGGACTCGAGACGGCGTACACGCAGGACTGGCGCACCACGGACTGGCTGCAACTCTCGATCTCGGAGTTCAGATTCCACCTCGGGGACTGGAGCGGCGCGGAGGAGGCAATCCCGCCCGCGAGCCGGCGGCACACCGGGGGGACGCTGCTCTACTGGCATACCTGCCGAGCCCAACTCGCGCTCGGGCGCGGGGACGTGGAGGCCGCGGATGAGGCGGTCGCGGCGCTCGCGAAGGCCACGGCCGGGCTGAGAGAGCCGCAGTTCGTGGGAATGCACGGCATCCTGAGCGCGGAGCTCTCGCGCCGCCGCGGTGACATCGATGCGGCACGCGCGGTCATCGACGACGCGCTCGACCGGATCGAGTTCTGCTCCGAGGACGTGGTTCGGATCGCGGCCCTGGCGGTGTTGGGGCTGCGCGTCGAGGGTGACGCCGGCCAGGCGGCCCAGGACCGGCGCGACGAGGAGGGCACCGCGATCGCAAGGACGCGCGCGGACGCCCTGCTCGAACGCTCCCGCGCGGCGGCCGAGGCCGGGCTTGTGGTCGAGTCCGCCCAGCTCGCCACGTCCGAGGGCGAGCACGCACGGGCCACGGGGGGCGATGCGGTCGGCCACTGGCGCACCGCCGCCGAGCGCTGGGACGCGCTTGGCCGCCCCTACATCGCGGCGTACGCGCGCTGGCGCGAGGCCGAGGCGCTCATGGCGGGTCGTGACCGCGAGGGCGCGGCGCTGGCGGCCTCGGCGGCGCTGGCCGCCGCACGCCGGCTCGGCAGCGCATGGCTGGCGGAAGAGGTGGAGTCGCTCGCCGCCAGGGCGCGGCTGCAGCTCGGCGAGGGCGCGGAGGCAGCCGCGGCCGCCGTACGCCCGGAGAGCGACGACCCCTTCGGCCTCACCGCGCGCGAGCGCGACGTGCTCGCGCTCGTGGCCGCGGGCGCCACGAATCGCGAGATCGGCGAGCGCCTGCATATGGCCGAGAAGACGGCGAGCGTCCACGTCTCGCGGATCCTGGCGAAGCTGAACGTGCGCTCCCGGACCGAGGCCGCCGCGGTGGCCCACAGGCAGGGGCTCACCGAATCAGCGCCGATCGGCTGAGCGCGGGCACCCGGCACACGGCCTCCGTCATGCTGTCCGCGCCGTGGAACTTCGCGCCACAACCACGTCGCTCGCGCTGGCCGAGGCCTTCGGCATCTCGCGCGGCTCGCGCACGACCCAGACGGTCGTGCAGCTGGAGCTGGAGCACGACGGCCTGATCGGCCGCGGCGAGGCCGCACCGGTCTACTACCGCGGCGACTCGGTGGACTCCACCGCCGAGTTCCTCACCGCCACGGCGCCCCCGCTCGTGGGCGACGACCCGTTCGCGCTCGAGGCCATCGAGGGGCGGCTCGAGGACGTGGACGGCAATTCGGCCGGCAAGGCCGCGCTCGACGCCGCCCTCCACGACTGGATCGGCCAGCGGCTCGGCGTGCCGCTCTGGCGGCTGCTCGGCCTGTCCCCTGATGCCCCGCCCACGTCGTACACGATCGGGATCGACTCCATCGACGGCACGCGCGACCGCGCGCGGCGCGCTGGTGAGTTCCGTGCGCTGAAGATCAAGGTGGGTGGTCCCGAGGACCTCGCCCGCCTCGAGGCGGCCCGCGACGAGTCGGACGCGGCGTTTCGCGTGGATGCGAACGAGGGCTGGACCCTCGAGTCCGCGCGTGAGCTGATGCCCGAGCTGATCCGGCTCGGCGTGGAGTTCGTGGAGCAGCCGTTTCCAGCCGACGACCTGGACTCGTTCCGCGCCCTGCGCGAGCTCCAGCCGCGCCTGCCCGTGGTCGTGGACGAGGGCTGCCACGATCTCAGCGACGTCGCGCCGGCCGCCACCTACGCGGATGGGATCAACGTGAAGCTCGCGAAGTCCGGCGGCGTGCGCGAGGCTGTGCGGATGATTCACGCCGCGCGCGCTCTCGGACTGCGGGTGATGCTCGGCTGCATGGTCGAATCGCAGCTGGGCGTGGCGCCCGCCGCCGCGATCGCCTCGCTGGCGGACTGGGTGGACCTGGACGGCCACCTGCTGCTGGCCGACCAGCCCTTCACCGGCCTGCGCTTCGAGGACGGGCGCGTGCTGCCCGGCATGGACGCCGGCCTCGGGGTGGCGCCCGCATGAGCGAGCGGCTCGCGATCTTCGCCGAGGGCCTGTTCGTCAAGCACACGGGCAAGACGGCGCACGGAGTGATCCGTTACGGGACCCGCGACGTCGTGGCCGTGATCGACTCCACCTGCGCCGGCCGCACGGCCAACGAGGTCGAGCCCTTCTGCCTCCACCCCGCGCCGATCGTCGCGACGCTCGAGGAGGCGATCGAGCGCGGGGCGGACTCGCTCTTGATCGGCGTCGCGCCGCCGGGGGGAAACTCGATCCCGCGTGGCGGCCCGTGCTTCTGGAAGCGGTGAAGGCTGGGCTTTCCCTCGAGGCCGGGTTGCATGACCGGCTTGCCGATGATCCCGAGCTGCGGGAGGCGGCCGATCAGGCCGGCGTTGCGCTGCGCGACCTGCGCTCCGCGCCCACGGACCTCACGGTGCCCGAGGGCCCGTACAGCCGCCCGGACTCGGTGCGCGTGGTGCACAGCGTGGGCTCCGACACCGCGATCGGGAAGAAGGTCGTGACGCTCGAGCTCGACAGGGCGGCGCGCGAGCGCGGGCTGCGCTCGGTGTACGTGCCGACCGGACAGACGGGCGTTGCGATCGCCGGCTGGGGGATCGCGGTGGACCACGTGATCTCCGACTACGTGGCGGGCGCCGGCGAGCGGCTCGTGCGCGAGGGCGCCGAGCGCGGGGACCTGCTCTTCGTGGAGGGCCAGGGCGCGCTCTTCCATCCGGCCTACTCGGGAGTGACGCTCGGGCTGCTGCACGGCTCCGCGCCTGACCTGCTCGTGCTGGTCCACAAGCCGAACTCCACGCACAACCGCCACTACCCGGACCTGCCGATCCCGGCGCTCGGCGAGCTGATCCAGGCCTATGAGGCGGTGGCGGCCCCGGTGCGCTCGGCGTCCGTGGCGGCGATAGCACTGAATACGTCCGACCTCGACGAGGACGCGGCGCGCGCCGCTGTGGCCGCGGCGGAGCGCGAAACGGGCCTGGTGGCCGACGACGTCGTGCGCTTCGGCGCCGGACGGGTGCTGGACGCCGTGCTCGGCGCCCTCGACACCCAGGCGAAAACGCCCGCCTGATCTTTCGACATAGGGCGGTACGAGAAACCGCTGCATGCGGGGATATTTAGGGGCATGGAGCCGCGCCGCTACACGCTCGTGCCGGACGCCGACCGACCCGCGCCGGGCCCGGTGCGGCGCCGCTACTCGCTGGCCCGGGTCGCGCCCTCCTCCCGCTCCGCCCTGGGCGTGGACCGCCTGGAGCGGATGGAGGAGATAGCGGCCCGCGACCGCCAGAACGGCAGCTCTAAAGAAGTCGACCGTCCTGCCTAGGGCTTGGATAGCAGGCCTAGAACAGGACGGTCGATGGAAAACCACCCTTCACCGCTGCCGTAAGCGCTTCGTGCGACTGGGACGTGCCGGAGTGCCGCTAGGCCGGGATGTCGGCCGACTGCGGCAGCTCGCCGCCGCGCTCGGTTCCGGCGATCAGCTCGTCGGGCGCCTTCTCCTTCGGCACGAAGCCCGACTTCATGCCGAAGTAGACCGCCTGCGGGTGGTGGGCGATGATCGCCACCGTCGACTGCTCCGGCGTGACCGCGTAGCCGTCCGACAGCGTCATGCCGATGTTCTCGAGGCCGAGCAGGCGCCAGACCTTCTCGTGCTCCGACTGGTCCGGGCAGGCCGGGTAGCCCCAGGAGTAGCGGCGACCCTGGTCGAGGTCGATGCCGAGCTCGCTGCGCACCTCGGCGTGCAGCCACTCGGCCAAGCCCTCGGCGGTCTGCACGCCGAGCCCGTGGGTGAAGAGCTGCTCCGCGAACTCGCCGTCCTGCTCGAGCTTCTGGATCAGCTCGGTGACCTCCGGGCCGACCGTCACGCCCTGGAGCGCCACCACGTCGCGCTGGCCGGGCATCAACGGGCCGGAAGAAGTCAGACAGGCAGATGCGGTCGTGCTTCGGCTGGCGCGGGAAGCTGAGCCGCTCGAGCTCCACGTCCGGGTTCTCCGGGTCGTAGACGATCAGCTCGTTGCCGTCCGAGTTGCAGGGGAAGTAGCCCACGCGCGCCTTCGGGTGCAGGTAGTCCTGCTCGCGCCACATGCGCTGTAGGCGCGGCTCGAAGTCGTCCGCTATCAGCCGCTCCCACTCCTCGCCCTTCACGCCGCGCCCACCCCAGTGCAGCTTGAAGAGCACGTGGCGGTCGAGGTACGGGTAGACGTCCTCGAGATCCGGGTCGAGCTCGCGCACGCCCCAGAACGGGGGCTCGGGGATCGTGGCGTCGGTGCGCACCGTCGAGCGCACGGAGTCGTCGGTCACGGGCGGCGAGTCGTCCTCCACCACGACCTGCTCGCGCAGCTTGCGGGCCTCGTCGCGGAACTTCGCGACCAGCGGCTCGCGCGCCTCCTGGTCCACGAGCTGGTCGATCGTCGCGAGCCCTGCGAACGCGTCCTTGCAGTAGAAGACGCCCGGCTCGTAGACCTCGTCGGACTCCTTGCCCTTCGGGTAGAGGATGCGCCGGCCGAAGTCACGGTTGATCGCCGCGCCGCCGATCAGCACCGGGAACTCGAGCCCGCGCTGGTGCAGCTCCTGCACCGCGGTCGGCATCTGCTTCGAGGTCGACACGAGCAGCGCCGAGAGCCCGATGGCGTCCGCCTCGTGCTCGATCGCCGCGTTGATGATCGTGTCGACGGGCACCTGCTTGCCGAGGTCGATGACCGTGTAGCCGTTGTTGGTGAGGATCGTGTTGACGAGCGACTTGCCGATGTCGTGCACGTCGCCGAAGACCGTCGCGATCACGACCTTGCCCTTGGTGTGGCCCTCGATGCGGTCCAGGTAGTTCTCGAGCTGCGCCACGGCGCGCTTCATCACCTCGGCCGACTGGAGCACGAAGGGAAGGATCAGCTCGCCGGCGCCGAACTTGTCGCCCACCTCCTTCATGGCAGGCAGCAGCACGGTGTTCAGCGTCGGCACGGCGCCGATCTTCTCGACCGAGCGGTCGATCCAGTCCTCCACGCCCTCCTTCTTGCGGCGCAGGATGTGGAAGTGCAGGGCCTCCTCGGGCTCCATGCCCTCGGTTGGGTCGGCGCCGCCGGCCTCCTCCTCGGCCTCGCCCTGCTGCTCGAAGTGCAGAGATGAAGCGCTCGAGCGCGTCCTCGCGGCGGTTGTAGACGAGGTCGTCGGCGTAGCCGCGGTCCTCGTCGGAGATCTCGGAGTAGGGCGTGATGTGGTTCGGGTTGACCATCGCGAGGTCGAGCCCGGCCTCCACGCAGTGGTGGAGGAACACCGAGTTGAGGATCGCGCGGGCCTTCGGGGAGACGCCGAAGGAGACGTTCGAGACGCCCAGCGAGGTCTTCACGCCGGGCAGCTCCTTCTTGATCAGGCTGATGCCCTCGATCGTCGCGACCGCGGACGGCCGCCACTCCTCGTCGCCGGTGGTGAGGGTGAAGGTGAGCGCGTCGAAGATCAGGGCCTCGCGGTCGAGCCCGTGCTCGTCGCACGCCAGCTCCACGATCCGCTTGGCCACCTCGAGCTTGCGCTCGGGCGTCTTCGCCATCCCGACCTCGTCGATCGTGAGGGCGATCAGCGCGGCACCGTGCGCCTTGGCGAGCGGCACGACCACGTCGAGCTTGTCGCGCCCGGCCTCGAGGTTGACGGAGTTCACGATGGCGCGTCCCGGGATGCGCTCGAGCGCGGCCTGGATCACGTCCGGCTCGGTCGAGTCGATCTGGATCGGCGCGGGCTGCGTGAGCGACACGCGCTTCACGACCTCTGACATCTGCTCGGCCTCGTCCTGGCGCTCGGTCAGCGCAACGCAGATGTCGAGCACGTGCGCGCCGCCGGTCACCTGGTCCTCGGCGATCTGGAGGATGCCGTCGTAGTCGTCCGCGAGCAGCAGCTCCTTGGCCTTGCGCGAGCCCTGCGAGTTCACGCGCTCGCCGACGAGGGTGGGGCGCGGCTCCTGGGCCAGCGGGGTGGCGGTCATCATCGAGGAGACGAGCGTCTCGCGCGTGGCGGGCCGCGCAGCCAGCTCACGGCCGCCGACGCGGTCCACGATCGCCCTGATGTGGTCGGGCGTTGTGCCGCAGCAGCCGCCGACGATGGACACGTCGTAGCGCTCCACGAACTCCTGGAGCACGTTGGCGAGCGGGTCGGGCTGCTCGGGGAAGATCGTCTCGCCGTCCGGGCCCTGCAGCGGCAGGCCGGCGTTCGGGATGCAGTGCACCGGCACCGGGCTGTTCTCGCCGAGGTAGCGGATCGCGTCGCGCATGTCCTCGGGGCCGGTCGAGCAGTTCAGCCCGATCACGTCGACGTCGAGCGACACGAGAGTGGTGAGCACGGCCTGGATGTCCGTGCCGAGCAGCATCTTGCCGCCGTTCGGCAGCAGCGAGACGCTCGTCTGGATCGGCACCTGGCGGCCGGTGAGGTTGAAGGCCTCGCGCGCGCCGAAGATCGCGGCCTTGACCTCGAGGATGTCCTGGGCTGTCTCGATGATCAGCAGGTCGGCGCCGCCCTCGATCAGGCCCTGTGCCTGCTCGGTGAAGACCTCGACAAGCTCGCGGAAGGTGATCTTGCCGAGCGTGGGGTCGTCGCTCGCGGGCAGGTGGCCCGTCGGGCCGATCGAGCCGGCCACGAAGCGGCTCTCGCCGGCGGCCGCCCGGGCGATCTCAGCCGCCTTGCGGTTGATCTCCGGCGTGTGCTCGCCGAGCCCCCACTCCTCGAGCTTGAGGCGGCTGGCCTGGAAGGTGTCCGTCTCGAGGACCTCGGCGCCGGCGTCCAGCATCGACTCGTGCACGCCCTGGATCACGTCGGGGCGGTTGAGGACGAGCGCCTCGTGGCACTTGCCCTGTAGCCCGCCGTAGTCCTCCTGGGTCAGCTCGAACTGCTCGAGCGTGGCGCCCATGCCGCCGTCGAACACCACGACCCGGTTGCGGACTGCCTCGATGTAGTCACGCGTGGCCAAGGAGGGAAGGTTACCAACCTTGACACAACTGTGTCAGGGTTAGCGGCGGCGCACCAGCCTGAGGCGAATCGTCGCCGTGCGACTGCTGGTCAGCCCGGCCGCGTTCCTCAGGACGGCCTTTGCCTTGACCGCCAGCTTCCGCTTGCGCCTCAGCTGCTTCAGCGCGGGCCTGCTCAGCTTCACCTTCACCGTCGCCCGGCCGCTGTTGCCGATCCTGAAGGATTTGCGCCCGACGGACCTGACGCGCGCCGCCGTGATGTTCGCGGTCAGCGTCAGCACGCCGCGCGTACCGGCCGGGCCCCTGATCGGCAGCGTGATCACGCCCCTGTTGCTGAGCTTCAGGCCGGCGAAGCTCGGCTTGCCCAGCGACGTGGGCGGCGGCGGTGGCGGCGGCGGGGGCGGCGGCGACGACGACACCGGATTAGCGATCGCGAGCGCGGCGTCCATGGCACCGACCGCGTCCACGGTTCCGCCGGTCACCGTGGCCCCGCTGAGACTGGGGAGCGGCGTCGCGCCGTTCTTCATCGCCTCGACGATCTGGCTTGGAGGCGCGCCAGGATCCACCGCACGAACGAGTGCGGCGACACCGGCGGCGTGCGGGGCCGCCATCGAGGTTCCGACGATGGCCATGTAGCTGCCGCCGCCGGCCGCTGCCGGTAGCTCGAAGCTGGCCTCGTCGACGACCTCGTTGTCGTAGTCCGCGGGGGCGGATGCGCGGCAGAGAACCTTGATGTTGTCCACGTAGACGCCGTCGTCGAGGATGCTGGCGTCCGAGGTGAACTGAAGCGACGCCTTGACGTCCGACCTGCCGTCGAAGTCCGAGATCGTCGTGTCCAGGACCGCGAAGCCCGTTCCCGTGTTCCCGAAGACGTCTTCGACCCCCTGCGACCCGACACCCGTGACCGCCATGACGCTCAGGAAGTCGAACGGGTTCCCATTGAGGTCAACGTTCAGCTCCGTGTCGAGCCGCGCGTGGAAGTGCATGCGGCAGCCCTGCCGGCCGGCGAGAGACGGGATCGGAGCCGCGGTCTCGAGCTTCGAACTCGTGCTGTTCGCGTAGTTCCCGCTCGGGCTGTCCGCCGCCGACTTCGTGCTGCCGGAGCCGATGGTCGTGGACTGGCCCCATACGGCATCGCCAGCAGTCTGGGTCGCGGTCCAGCCGGGCGTCCCCGTCCCCTCGAATCCCTCCGTGAAGACCGGCGCCCCCCAGGCCGGCTTCGTGCTGAGGATCTGCTGCTCGCCGGCCTCGTCATCGCCGCCGGGTGCGGCGACGTCGACAGTCGTCGCGCCGAAGTTCGAGTAGCTCGCCAGCTCGCTGTCGTCGTCGACGGCCGCGATGCAGATGATGTTCGCATTCGGCAGATTGCAGGGCGTCGTGGGCGCGACGTCGTTGTTGCTGCCCTCGTTCCCTGCGGCCGCCACGATGGTGGTGCCGCGTTGTTCGGCGACCGTGGCTGCGTCGCTCATGATCGCGTCGCCGCCGCCGGCGGGACCACCGAGGCTCATGTTGATCACCCCGGCCCCTTCGTTCGCCGCGAACAGGATCCCTTCGGTGATGTCGGAGGTAAACCCGCTGCCGTCGCCGTCGAGCGCGCGCACGGCCATGATCTGCGCCTGCGGGGCCACACCGGCGACGCCGAGGCTGTTGTCGGCAACGGCGGCGGCCGTACCGGCCACGTGGGTGCCGTGGAACTGGTGGTCGCTTGGATCGGTGTCGTTGTGCACGAAGTCGTGACCGTGCACGCTCGGCTGACCTGGCTTGGACCAGAGGTTTCCGACGAGGTCCGGATGCGTGAGGTCCACACCCGTGTCGATGATGGCGATCACCTGCCCGGCTCCGCGCGTGCGGTCCCAGGCGGCGAGGACACCGACGCCGGGTGTCGTGCCCAATCCCCACAGCTCTGGCGAGAAGAACGTGTCGTTGGGTTCCGGGGCGAGCGCGTGGTAGCGGTGGTTCGGCTGCGCGTAGGCCACGCCGGGCTGGTCCTCCAGCCGCGCGACCGCGGCGCTCACCGCGCCGTCGAAGGTCACGAGCTGCGTGCGCGGCAGCTCGAGCACGTCCTCGAGGCCGACTCCTGCGTCCTGCCTGACCTCCCGCCGCTCTGAGGCCACCACCCCGGGCTCGAAGCGGACCAGCGCTTCGCCGGGCGCGTAGCGCTGCGCCGCCGCGGCGGTCTTGACCTGGCCGTTCGCCACGGCTGGAAGCGCGGCGGCAAGCGCGAGTGCGAGCACGACGATGAGCTTGCGGGCCATCAAGCTAGGCCCAAGGTACGCCCGATTCGGCGCGAGCGCTAGTGCATCGCGAGCACGACCCGGTTGTGGGTCGTCACACTCCGCAGCCCCGCCGCGTTCGTCAGCACCGCCCTCACCCGCGCACGCAGCCGTCCCCCGCTCCGGCGGAGGAGGCGGCGGCCGGTGCGGTTCAGCCGGTCGCGCACGACCGCAACTGGCCGCGCGCCGAGGTCCGGAACGCGGTCCTCAGGACGACCGCCCGGCGAGCGCCGGCCCGCAGCGTGAACGTGCCGCGCACGCCCGGATCGCCCACGATGCGGATCGTCATGCGGCCACGCCGGCCCACGCGATAGCGCGTGGCGAACCCGGCCGGCCCCGGCCGCGAGGGCGTCTCCGTGAGCGGCGGCGGCTGGATCGGCGTCACGGGCTGCAACGTGGGTGGCTGGACGGCCTCGGGGGCCAGAGCCGCGTCGATGGCGCCGAGGGCTTTGACGCGCTTCCCGCTGCTCGTGTTGCCAAGCGAGGGCCGTGGACTGCTGGCCCCCGCTCACGATCGCGTCGATGACCTCCGTGGCTGTGACACCGGGATCCGCGGCGCGGACGAGCGCGGCCACACCGGACACGTGCGGAGTCGCCATGGAGGTGCCGCTGATGCTCATGTAGCTGCCGGCATCGGGCTCCTCGTAGTCGAAGGCGTCCACGATCGAGTTGTCGTAGGTCTGGGCACGGCAGAGCACCCGCAGGTTGTCCACAGACGCTCCGTCTGCCTCCGTCGCGCCGTCCGAGCTGAGCTCGAATGTCGGGTACACGTCGTCGCGGCCGTCCAGGGTCGAGATCGAGACCTCCGTCTCCTCGAATGCGGGCAACGGGTCCGGGAGCCGAAGCGTCTCCCACACGCCGGTGTCATCCGTGATCGCGCCCACCCGGAGGTCGTCCGAGGCGTGCACGTCGGACCTCAGGTCGAAATGCATCCGGCAGCCTCGCTGGCCGCCGAGGAGCACCGGGCTGGCCTTTGTGAGCAGGGCGTCGGTGTTCGCGGCGTACGGGCCGCCAGGGCTGTCCGTGACCGCCGTGCCGGTGCCACCCGCCCCTGGGGTCGTCTCGGCCCACGCGATGCTGCCGGGCGCGTTCGTCCAGTCGGCGAGCCCGGCTTCGAAGTCCTCGCTGAAGATCGGAGCGCCCCAGTCGGTCTTGGAGCTGAGGATCGACGTGCCCGGCGCGCCCACGTCCACCGACGCTACGCCCGTGTTGGAATAGCCGGCGAGCGCGCCGTTCGAGTTGAGCGCCGCCACACAGATGAGGTTCGGCGCGGGCAGGGCGCACGGAACGGTCGGGTCGTCGTCGTTGTCCGCACCGGCGTTCCCCGCAGCGGCGACCACGACGGCATCGGCGGAGCCCGCCGCCGCGATCGCGTTTGCGAGCACGCTGTCCCCGACCCCGCTGGGCCCACCGATGCTCAGGTTGATGATGCCCGCGCCCTCCTCGACGGCGTAGACGATGGCCTGCGCAATCTCGGCCGTGGAGCCGAAGCCGTTGCCGTCCAGTGCCCGCAGCGCCATCAGCTGCGCCTCGGGGGCCACGCCGGCCGCGCCCTCTGTGTTGCCGGCCAGCGCCGCCGCGATCCCCGCCACGTGCGTGCCGTGGTACTGGAGATCGTCCGGGTCGGGATCGCTGGTCACGAAGTCGTAGCCGTGCAGGTCGTCGGCCTTGCCGTTGCCGTCGTCGTCGAGCGCGTTGGCCGCGATCTCGCCGGGGTTCACCCAGAGGTTCCCGAGCAGGTCGGGGTGCGTGAGGTCGATGCCCGTGTCCACGACCGCGATCACCTGCCCGGCCCCGCGTGTGTGATCCCACGCCGGGAGCACGTCCACGCCGGGTCCCACGCCGAGGCCCCACTGCTCTCCGAAGAAGCTGTCGTTTGGCGCGACGGCGCTGGCGCGGTAGCTGTAGTTCGGCTGGGCGTCGAGCACGTCGGGCGCCCGCTCGAGCCGGGCCACGGCCGAGCCCACCGAGCCGTGGAAGCTCACCAGCTGCGTCCGCGGAAGCGCGAGCACGTCCTCGAGCGTCACGTCCGCCCGATCGCGCGCCGCGGCACGGTCGGCCGGGGTCGTTCCGGGCTCGTAGCGCACCAGCGCCTCCCCCGGCACGTAACGCGCGGCGGCGCTCGCCGCAGGGGGCAGAGCCGCGGCCGTGGCCGCGACGAGGACCATCGCTGCGATCTGGAGCCGAGCCCTCACCCGGGTCGAGGGTAGTCTGCCGAGCCGTGCCTGTCGCTCTTGTCAGCGGCGCCAACCGCGGCATCGGCCGCGAGACGGCCCGCCAGCTCGCCGAACGCGGCTACGACGTGATCGTGACCGCGCGCGACGAGGCGAAGGCCCGCGAGGCCGCGGAGGCGATCGGCGGCCGGCCGCTCCAGCTCGACGTGTCCGACCCGGCGTCGATCGATCGCGCCGCCGCAGCGGTTCTCGAAGAGCCCGGGGCGCTCGATGTGCTGGTGAACAACGCGGGCATCGGCTCGGACTTCGGGGTGGCCGGCGCCGAGCCCGACTTCGGCGCGATCCAGTCGGCCCTCGACACGAACTTCTTCGGTGCCTATCGGCTCACGATCGCGCTGCTCCCGCTGCTGCGCGAGAGCGAGCACGCGCGGGTGGTGAACGTCTCGAGCGGGATGGGCGGCGTGGCCGAGATGGGCGGCTGGTCGCCCGGCTACCGCATCTCGAAGGCGGCCCTCAACGCCATGACTCGGATCCTCTCCACCGAGCTCGAGGAGGCCGGCATCAAGGTCAACTCCGCGTGCCCCGGCTTCGTGAAGACGGACATGGGTGGGCAGTTTGGCGCTCAGAAGCCCGTCGAGGACGGCGCTGCGGGGATCGTCTGGCTCGCGACCCTGCCGGACGACGGCCCGACCGGCGGCTTCTTCCGCGACGGCAAGCCGACCGCGTTCTAGCCGCGCCCAGGCCACCGCCTTGGGTCAGGCCTCGCGCTCGAGTCGAGCGCGGATGCGCGCCAGCCGCTCCTCGGCGGACGCGCCGTTCATTTTGTCTAGGAGGTTGAGCAGCGCGCGGGCCAGCTGGACGTCGGCATCGCCGGCCCGGTACGCGCGGTCGCGGCCCGGCGTGGGCGCCTGCTCGTCGGTCCCCTCACCGGCCACCAGCACGTCGATGTCGGCGCCGCCTCGCTTCGCCCGGTACTGCGCCTTGTCCGCCGCGCGCAGCAGCTCGGCCGGCCGTGTGGCCTCCTCGGTCCGCGCGGCAACGCCGCACGACATCCGCTCGCCACCTACGGCGCCGAGGCGTCGCACGGCCTCGAGCGCCAGGTCTCTGGCGTTCTCGGCGGTGCCCGACGGGAGCAGGATGCAGAACTCGTCCCCGCCGAAGCGCCCGACCACCGCGTCCTCGTAGCGCGTGGCGGCCTCCACCAGTGCCTCTGCCGCGCGACACAGCACCTGGTCGCCGGCCTCGTGGCCGCCGTTGTCGTTCACCTGCTTGAGGTCGTCGATGTCGCAGAGCACGATCGCCGGCGAGCCGGGGGCGCTCGCTGCGTCGCACGCCTCCTCGAGCGCGGTTTCAACCGCGCGGCGACTGGCCAGCCCGGTAAGCGAGTCGGTGTAGGCGAGCGCCTCGATCTGGGCGAACAGCTCGGCCCTGTGGATCGCGCCGACGAGCTGGTCGGCGATCGCGCGCAGGAAGGTCTCGTCGTCGGCGCTCACCCGCGGGCGCCCGGGAGCCGTCATCACCTCGAGCTCGCCCCAGGGCGCGCCCTCCAGCATCATCGGGACGGCGAGGCTCGACTCCTTGCCGAGTTGCTTGAGCAGTGCGCGTTGTGCCGGGTCGGTATCGGGATCGTCGATCGCGCCCATCGCGGCGCCGCCCTCGCGCATGGCGGCCGCCGTGGTGGGATAGTCGACCATCAGGTAGGTCTCGTCCTTGGGAAAGCGCTCCTCGCCGGGCCCGAGCTCGCCGACGTTGACGAGTGTCCGCACGATGCCCGCCTCCGTGTCCAGCCGGGAGATCGCCAGCGATGCCGCGCCGAGCGCTTCCAGGGATCGCTCAGCCGCCAGCAAGAGGACGTCCTCGAGCCGGTGCGCCCCCGCGGCCACAGTGGCCACGTCAATTAGGGCGCGAAGTTGCGCGTCAGCAAAATTCCCGCTTTCCATGGGCTTCACTGGAGTTGTCGTCATCCTTGAGGTGCGTCTGAACCCCATTGGACGACTGATGAGAGTCCCCATTCAGGGGACGTTCACCCAAATTGGCCGGGAACCGCGCTACAAGGCGAAAGCCGCTCTATGCCTCGGCTTCGGCGGCCTCGCCGCGCCGGGCGGCGTGTCCGAGCTCAACTGGGGCCGCGTGCAGCGCGCGCAGGCGCAGATCGCGCCAGGTCATGCCCTCGCGCACGAGCGCAGGCATGCCCATCGCCACGGCCGTCGCGATCTCGACGGCCTGGAGGATGATCCCGTAGGCCAGGGCGTTCGTCTTTCCCACGCCGTAGGCCGACAGCACCGCCACGCAGGCCGCCTGGAAGATGCCCAGGTTCGATGGCGTGGCGGGCAGCGCCGCCGTCACGTTCACCGCGAACAGCACCGCGGCCGCGGCGCCGAGGCCGGCCTGATGGTCAAGGCCCAGCGCCACCAGCAGCAGGTAGCACGCAAGCCACTGGATCGCCCAGGCGGTGAGCTGCATCACGGCCGCCCATGCACCCAGCTTCGGCTTGCGGAACACCTGGAGGCCCGAGCGCACCTGCACCATTGCGCCGCGCACGAGGGCGGCTGCCTGCTGCACGCGCTGGAATCGGCTGGGCTTGCCGCGCCGCAGGAGCCACGGCGCCGACACCACGAGCGCCAGCACGACCACCGGCGCGATCGTGGCGATCACGAGCGCGTCCTCGTTGCCCTGGAACAGGCCGACCGTGTTGAACATCACCGCTCCGAGCACGCCCAGCGCGAGCAGGTTCAGGAGCGTCTGGGAGACGAGCGTGCCGAGCACGATCGGAAAGCGGTCGCGTACGCGGCCCACGCGTCTCGCCAGGATCAACGCGCGCGACGGCTCGCCGAGCCGCGCGGGGAGCGTGGCCGACATCAGCACCCCGATCATCGTCGCGCGCGCGGTGTCGCGCCGCCGAACCCGGGTGCCCGGCAGGGCGGCGCGCAGGATCGCGTTCCACGCCTCCGCGCGGAGCAGCATCGAGGCGCACATGAGAGCGAAGGCCACGAGCACCCAGATGGGCGTGGCCGCCACGATCGCGCGCCCGATCGACTCGATCCCGAGCCGTTGCAGGGCGAGGATGGTCAGGCCGGCACCGGCCGCGACGCCAGCCGCCACGAGCACCCGCCGCGCCGTACGCGCCACGCGGCGGCGGCCGGCGGTGGGTTCCTTGCGCTCGGGTGACGGGAGGCGCTGCGGACCCACGCGCGGCCCGGGCTCCGCGGGCGTGATGCCGGCCCGCTGTGCCACGCGCGCGACCCGCCCGTCGGTCTGGGGGACCTCGAGCGCCTGCTCGTAGACCTCGGTCACCTCGCGTGCCACGTTCGGCCACGCGAAGCGCTCGGCGCGCTCGCGCGCGGCCTCGGCCATCTGTGAGCGCCGGGCGGGATCGAAGGCCAGTGCGCGCAGCGCCTCGCCGAGCGCCACGGCATCCCCGACGGGCACGAGCACGCTGTCCTTGCCGTGACGCGCCACGTCGCGGTAGCCCGCGATGTCGGAGGCCACGACGGGCGTGCCCGACGCAAACGCCTCGGTGAGCACCATGCCGAAGCTCTCGCCGCCGAGCGACGGAGCGCAGAGCAGGTCCGCCTCGCCGAGCAGGCGCCACTTCTCGGCGTCGTCGACCTGGCCCGCGACCTCCACGCCCTCGGGCTCGAGCAGCAGTGGCTCGACCTCCTCGGCCGTGGCGCCGGCCACGGTGAGGCGGGCGTCCACGCCGGCCCCGCGCAGCGCCTCGAAGGCGCGCAGCAGCACCGGCAGCCCCTTCCGCTCCTCGGCGCGGCCGACGAACAGCAGCTTCAGCTCCTCGTTCGGGCGCCCGTGATCGGGTCGCGCCGCGGACAGGTCCACTCCGTTCGGCACGATCCGGTAGCGCCCGCCGTAGAAGCGCTGGGCTGTCCAGCGCGCCGCCTCGGAGACGGCGATGCGCGCGCTCAGCTTCGAGTAGAGCCGGCGGGCGCCGATGAAGTTCGCGGTGAACCTGCCCACGCCCGCGCTGGTGGAGTAGGTGTGGAAGGTGCCGACCACGGGCACGCGCGCCGCCTCCGTGGCGTACCAGGAGACCACCGGCACGTTGGGCTCGTGCACGTGGACCACGTCGTAGTTGCCGCTGCGCAGTTCGCGCCCCAGCACGCCGATCGTCTCGCCGAGCGGGCCCGACAGGTTCGTCACGGCGCCGTTCATCGGCAGTCCGAAGGTCCGGCCGAGCGGGATCATGTGATCGGGCAGGGGCCGGGGCTGCGGCGAAGCGCCGCGGTGGAGTACACGTGCCAGGCGGTCGTCGGGGTCGTAGGGAGCTAGAAGCCGGACCTCATGACCGATCTCGGCCAGCTCTTGTGCCAGAGCTTCCACATGGCGTCCGACGCCACCCGGATACGTGTACGAGTAAGGCGACACGAGCGCTACACGCACGGGGGCCATGGTATCGGCCACACTAGTCGTGTGACCGAGCAGCGCAACTACGTGAAATACACCTTTCTCAAGGTGGATCCGGCCTGGCGCCTGCGCTCGAGCGAGGAACGGGCGTCCGACAAGCGCGAGTTTGCCGCCGCTTGCAGCGCTTTCGGCGAGGAGCACTACCTGCGCGCCTACTCGCTCGTGGGCACACGCGGCGACACCGACCTCATGATCCGATCGATCTCGCGCACGCTCGAGCCGATTCACGAGTTGCACGTGCTGCTGAACCAGAGCGGCCTGATGCGTCACGCCACGATCCCGCACTCGTTCCTCGCGATGACGAAGGAGTCGCCCTACTCGGACGAGCCCGACAAGCCGCTCGGCCCGCGCGAGGGAGCGGACTCGAAGTACCTGATCGTCTATCCGATGTGGAAGACCCGCGCGTGGTACCGGCTCGCGCCCGAGGAGCGCATGCGGATCATGCGCGAGCACATCGACGTGGCGAGGCGCTTCACCGGGATCGAGACCAACACCGCCTACTCGTTCGGCCTCGACGACCAGGAGTTCGTCGTCGCGTTCGACGCCGACGACCCGGCCGAGTTCCTCGACCTTGTGCACGAGCTGCGCGCGACGGAGTCGAGCACCTACACGGAGTCCGAGACTCCGATCTTCACCTGCATCCGCCTGTCGGTGGAGCGCGCGCTGGATGCTTTGGATGGGGAAGCCGTCAGGGCGCCGGCGTAGCGTCCTTCGCGGCCTCGAGCAGCTCCTCGAACGAGCACAGCTTCACTCGCGGGCGCCCGTGCGGCTCTCCCGCCTCGCGCTCGGCGCGATCCACGGCCTGCCAGCCGGCGTAGCTCACGGCCTCGGGCTGGCGCTCGGCGATCAGCGCGTCGAGGGAGTCGCGGTCCGGGTGGCTCGGTGCGGCGAGGTTCTCGCCGTCGAGATCCTCGAGCAGCGCGTCCACCGTCTCCTGGGCGTCGCGCTTGTTGGTCCCGATGATGCCCGTGGGCCCGCGCTTGATCCAGCCGACCGCGTACTCGCCGGTCCGCTCGAGAATGCGGCCACGGTCATTCGGGATCACGCAGCGGCTCTCGTCGAACGGCACTCCCGGCACCCGCGTGCCGCGGTAGCCGATCGATCTGAACACCAGGCCGCAGTCCAGCTCCTCTGTCGCTTCTGTGGCCCGCGCCCTCACCGCCCCGCTCTCGTCCTCGACCAGCTCGTTGCGGACGATGCGAATGCCCTCCACGCGCTCGTCGCCGAGGATCTCCACGGGCGACACGAGGAAGCGCAGCACGATCCGGCGTCGCTTCCCGAGCGCCTCACGGGCTGCGTACCCGCCGAGGATGTCCACGTTCTTCTTCGCGGTGGTGTGTGCCGCCTCGCTCTCGATGAAGGCCTTGGAGAGCGGGTCGAGCTCGGCGTCGCCGGGGTCCACGAACACGTCGGCGTCGGTCATCTCGCCGAGCTCGAGCAGCTCCGGGTTCGTGAAAGCGGCCTGCGCCGGCCCGCGCCGGCCGAGCACCACGATCTCGGTCACATTCGACTCCGCCATCACCTCGAGCGCGTGGTCGGCCACGTCCGTCTCGGCCAGCTCCTCGCGGGTGAGCGCGAGCATGCGGGCCACGTCGGCGGCCACGTTGCCGTTGCCCACCACCACCGCGCGCTCGGCGGAGAGGTCGAACTCGAGGTCGCGGTAGTCGGGATGGCCGTTGTACCAGGCCACGAACTCGGTGGCGGCCCAGCTTCCGGGAAGGTCCTCGCCCGGGATGCCCATGCGCCGGTCGGTCTGGGCGCCGACCGCGTAGATCACCGCGTGGTAGCGGTCCGTGAGGTCGTCGTGGGAGAGGTCGCGCCCGAGCTCGACGTTTCCGTAGAAGCGGAACTCCGGGTGCTCGGCGGTCTTCTCGTAGACGCGGCTGACCGCCTTGATGTTCGGGTGGTCGGGCGCCACGCCCGCCCGCACGAGGCCCCACGGCGTGGGAAGGCGATCGAACATGTCCACCTGGACGCACAGGTCGGGGTGCGACTTCGACTTCAGCAGGTGACCCGCTGCGTAGAAGCCGGCCGGCCCGGAGCCGACGATCGCCACTCTCAGCGGCTGCTCGGTTGTTCCAATCGCTGCCATCGCGAGCCCACGAGTGTAGGCATCGCGTGGTTCGTTACGAGGCGGCTGGGCCCTCTGGGGCCGGATCCTGCTCCGAGGACTCGTCCTCGGCGGCGTCGCCCATAACGAGGTCGATCGCGGAGACCGTCTCGACTGACTTGAGGGTCATCGGCTCGTCTGCGGGCTCGTCCTCGGTGGACTCGTCCTCAGCGGGCTCGTCCTCAGCGGGCACGTCCTCAGCGGGCACGTCCTCGACCGGCTCGTCCTCAAGGACCGGCTCGGCGACCGGCACCGGCTCGGTCCGTGCGGCGACCACGTCATGCGCAAGCTCCTCGAGCGACGGCGTGGAGACCTCCGGAAGCGGCTCCTCGGCGACCTGCTCGTCCTCGACCGGCTCGTCGACCGTGACAAGCGCGACCGGTGAGACCGGCGGCTCGTCCTCGACGACCTCTTCCTCGACGAGTGCGAGCGGTGCCACCGGCTCGTCCTCGACCGGCTCGTCGACCTGGACCAGCACGACCGGGGCGGCGGGCTCATCCTCGACGAGCGCGACCGGGGCGACGGGCTCGTCCTCGACGGGCTCGTCCTCGACGACCTGGACCGGCTCGCCAACCTCGACCGGCTCGTCCTCCACCGTCGGCGGGTCGAACGGGCGCATCTCGGGCGCGACGGGCGCCTCAGGCGCGGCCAGGTCCGCCAGCGTGGCGGGCGGCGCGGGGCGCGCGGGAAGCGTGATGCTTGAGTCGTCCTCGACGGGCTCGTCGTCCACGACCGTCTCCTTGACGGGCATCGCAACGGGGGCGGGCGGCGCGTGGGACGTAGCCGA
Source organism: uncultured Thermoleophilaceae bacterium (assembly GCA_963837445.1). GTDB lineage: Bacteria > Actinomycetota > Thermoleophilia > Solirubrobacterales > Thermoleophilaceae > JACVRW01. The sequence goes on from CAWINK010000022.1 coordinate 454,362, forward strand.
CGCGTCCACGACGATCGTGCCTGCGGCCAGGTCACCGAGGCGCTGACGGCGCTGGCCGGTGGCCAGCATCACGATCAGGCCGACGATGTAGCCACCGATGCCGTCGACCACGCGCAGAACGGTGCGTACGGCGACCTCGCGCATCCCGGCCGGGCGGCCGTTGGCGAGCACCACGCGCAGCTTCATCAGCTTCTTGCCCACGGTCTGGCCGTCGCCGGACTCCATGGCGAAGTGGTAGTAGAGCGCCCAACCGAGGATCACCGCGCCGAGCGCGCCCCGGATCTCGCCGGTATCGCCCGACAGGGCGTCCGCGGCGAACAGGATCACCAGCGAGCCGGCAACCACGATTCCGAGGTCGACGAGAGCCGCCAGAACGCGGCGGTTGTCGAGCTTGGGACCGGCGATGGGAGCGGCAGATGCATGTGCGGTGGCATTCACACCCACAAGATCGGCACTTGCGCCGCTGAAATTAAGGCTGCAGTGCATCATCCCGCGTGTGGAGCGGGTCGCTGTCATCGACATGGGGTCCAATTCCTGGCGCCTCGTGGTGTTCGGATACGTGCCTGGGACGCCCTGGTGGAGCCTCGTGGACGAGATCCGCGAGGCGGTGCGAATCGGGGCCGGAATGGGCGATGAGGGCGTGCTCCGAGCCGACCGCGTGGACCGCGCCCTGCACACGGCCGCGGTGTTCTCGGCCTTCTGCCAGGCGACCGGCGTGGAGGACGTGGTGGCGGTCGCGACCAGTGCGATCCGCGACGCCAGCAACGGCGCCGAGCTGCTCGCAGAGATCCAGCGCACCACCGGCCTTGAGTCCCGCGTGATCAGCGGGCGCGAGGAGGCTCACTACGGCTGGCTCGCAATGGCGAACTCCACGACGATCGAGGACGGGTTCGGCCTCGACATCGGCGGCGGCAGCATCCAGGGTCTGCAAATTCAGGATCGGCAGCTCGTGGCGGCGGAGTCGCTGCCGCTCGGCGCGGTGCGCGTGAGCGAGCGTTTCCTTCCCGACGAGAAGGCGAGCTCGAAGCAGATGAAGGCGCTGCGCGCCCACGTTGCCGGCGAGCTCGGGCAGCTCGGCTGGTGGAGCGGAGGCGGACGGCTCGTCGGCATCGGCGGGACGATCCGCAACCTCGCCGCCGCGGCGATGAAGCGGCTCGACATCCCGGGCATCGACGTCCAGGGGTTCCAGCTCACCCGCGAGGCGCTCGAGCAGCTGATCGAGGAGCTGGCCGAGCGGCCCGCCTCGAAGCGCGCGCAGGTCAAGGGCATCAAGTACGACCGCGCCGACGTGATCCTCGGCGGCGCCCTCGTGCTCGCCACGGCGCTCGACGAGGGCGGTTTCGACTCGATCGATGTCACGGAGGCGGGCCTGCGCGAGGGCATCTTCTTCGAGCGGCTGCTCGGCGAGGGCGTGCTGTTCGACGACGTGCGCGCCGAGTCGGTGCAGAACCTCGCGCAGCGCTTCGAGCACCACGGCGAGCACGACCTGCACGTGTGGGCGCTGTCGCGCTCGATGTTCGACGGCCTTGCCGCCGCCGGCCTGCACGACTTCGGTGCCGAGGAACGTGAGCTGCTCTGGGCCGCCTGCCTGCTGCACGACATCGGCGTGGCCGTGAACTACGACGACCATCACCGGCACTCGCACTACCTCACGCTGAACGCCGGCCTGCCGGGGTTCGATCCGCGCGAGCTGATCCTGATCGGCCTCGTGGCGCGCTACCACCGGAAGGGCGCGCCGGACGCCTCCGAGCTCGGCGACCTCGCCCGCCCGGGCGACGACGATCGCCTGCGGCTCCTGTGCGGGGTGATCCGCCTCGCCGAGCAGCTGGAGCGCAGCCGCGACCAGGCGATCACCGACGTGCGCGTGTCGGCCAACGGTGGCGCTGTGTCGCTGGAGCCCACCACGAACCCCGCCCTGGACGCCACCGTTCCGATCTGGGCGGCGCGCCGCAACTCGGACCTGCTGGCCGAGGCGCTCGGACGCGATGTCGAGATCTCGGCTTAGGCGAGCCGCGTCTCGAGCACACCGAGCTGGGGCGAGCTGATCACGACCTCGTCACCCGGCTTCAGAAAGACAGTCGGGTCGCGCAGGTTTCCCACCCCCGCGGGCGTGCCCGTTGAGATCACGTCCCCGGGCTGGAGCGTCATCAGCTTCGACAGATACGCGATCAGCGCGGGCACCGAGTGGACGAGGTCCGCCGTCGAGCTCTTCTGCATCAGCTCGCCGTTCAGCGTCAGCTCGATCTCGATCCCGTCGTGCGGGCCGGCCTCGTCGGGCGTCACGAGCGCCGGACCGCAAGGCGCCGCGCCGTCGAAGGTCTTGCCCGGCATCCACTGCGGCGTCTTGAACTGGTAGTCGCGCGCCGAGAGGTCGTTCAGGAGCGTGTAGCCGGCCACGTGGTCCATGGCCCGCTCCTCCGGCACGTCCTTGCAGCGGTCGCTGATCACGAAGGCCACCTCGGCCTCGTAATCCACGCGCTCGCTCCAGGACGGAAGCGGCACGGTCGCGCCGGGCGCCGCGAGCGCGTTGCGGAACTTGGCGAAGAAGGTGGGCGTCTCGGGTGGCTCGGCGCCCTGCTCCTCCGCGTGCGCGCGGTAGTTCAGGCCGATGCAGATGATCTTTCCGGGCCGCGTGACGGGCGGAAGCAGGCGCACCCCGTCGACCGGCACGCCTTCGTCGCCGTCCACCGGCTCGACCTCGTGGAGCAGCCCTCCTTCGAGGATCGCCTCGAGCGTGCGGTCGTCGGCTCGGACGTGCGCGAACGCCTCACCCCAGATGTCGAACACGCATCCGTCGCTCAGCAACGCCGCGCGCGGATGGCCGCCGGCCTCGAAGCTCACCAGTCTCATGGGGTCGAGAGCCTATGCGTAGTCTGGGGTCCGATGGCGAAGGGCCTTCCGAAGAGCAGGGTGCGGAGGGCCGCCAAGGTGGGGCGGCTCGCCGGCGGCCAGACCGCGCGCGGCTACGCGACCAAGGCGGCGAACCTCACCCGTGGCGAGGAGGCCAGCCGCGCCGCCGTGGAGCGCCGCCAGATGGAGGCGGCCGAGCAGATCTTCGACGTGCTCGGCCAGATGAAGGGCGCCGCGATGAAGGTCGGGCAGGTGGCGTCGTTCATCGACACTGGCGCCTTCCCGCCGGAGTTCCAGGAGCGCATCCAGGCGAAGCTCGCCGAGCTGCGCGACGCCGCCCCGCGCGTGCCCTTCAAGAAGATGCGCAAGGTCATCGAGGACGACCTCGGAGAGACGCTGGACGACGTGTTCGCCGAGTTCCGCGAGGACGCCGTGGCCGCGGCCTCGATCGGACAGGTCTACCGCGCGCGCCTGCACGACGGGCGCGAGGTGGCGGTGAAGGTGCAGTACCCGGGCGTGGCCCAGGCCGTGCGCGCGGACCTCCAGAACCTCGGGCTGATCATGCGCGTGGCGAAGCGGATCGCGCCCGGAATGGACTCCAAGGCGATGACCGCCGAGATCCGCGAGCGGCTCACCGACGAGCTCGACTACGAGCACGAGGCGCAGCAGCACCGCGCGTTCGCGCGCACCTGGCGCGGCCATCCGTTCATCTACGTGCCCTCGGTGGTCACCGAGCTGTCCACCGAGCACGTGCTGGTGAGCGAGTGGGTGGACGGGATCGGCTTCGAGGAGGTGAAGGAGCGGGACAGGGAGACACGCGACCGCTTCGGCGAGATCATCTTCCGCTTCTTCTTCGGGTCGCTCTACCGCAACGGGCACTTCTCCGGCGACCCCCACCCCGGCAACTACAGCCTGATGCCCGACGGCCGCGTGGCGTTCATGGACTTCGGCATGACCAAGCGAGTCTCGCGCGAGGACATCGACGCCGAGGTCGAGGCGCTGCGCGCTGCCATGGACGGCGAGGTGGACGAGCTGTACCGCCGGCTCGCCGCGATGGGCTTCTTCGACCCGGACGACGAGGAGGTCACGCCCGAGGCGGTCTTCGCCCACTTCCACGACGTGACCGCCTGGTACATCGAGGATCGCGAGCTCACTGTCGATCGAGCGCTGGTCTCCCAGGTCCTGATCGACTTCGGCGACCCGCGCTCGCGCCACTGGCAGCTCATGCGCCGCGAGACGATGCCCCCGCAGGCGATGCTCGCGCGCCGGATGGAGGCACTGACCCTCGGGGTGCTGGGCCAGCTGGGCGCCACCGCCAACTGGCACCGGATCGCCCGCGAGTGGCTCTTCGGTGACCCGCCCTCCACCGACCTGGGCGAGCTCGAGGAGCCCTTCCACACCCGCGCGGTCGCCTGACGATGGCCGTCAAGGCAACGCCGAAGGTGGTGGCCGCGCTGCGCGCGGCCGACCCCGTGATGGAGCGGCTGGTGGACGAGCACGGCGCCATCGTTCGCAAGGACCTCAAGAACGACCGGCCCGGCGACGCCTACGGCGCGCTGCTGCGCTCGATCGTCGGACAGCAGCTCTCCACCAAGGCCGCCGCCACGATCTACGGGCGCATGCTGGAGCTGTTCGACGGCCACGCCCCGAGCCCGAAGCAGCTGCTCGCGGTCGACCCGGACAGGATCCGCGCCGCGGGGCTCTCGCGCCCCAAGATCAGCTACCTGCGCGACCTCGCCGAGCACGTCGAGAAGGGTGAGCTCGAGCTCGACCACTTCGACGACATGGAGGACGAGCAGGTGATCGAGCAGCTCACCGCGGTCAAGGGCATCGGCGAGTGGAGCGCGCACATGTTCCTGATGTTCCACCTCGGCCGCCCCGACATCCTGCCCGTGGGCGACCAGGGAATCCGGCGCGCGGTCCAGGTGCAGTACCGGCTGCGCAAGATTCCCGATCCGAAGCGGCTCGAGAAGATCGCCCGCCCGTGGCGCCCGTACCGGACGCTGGCCTGCCTCTACCTCTGGAGCTCGCTGGACAACACCCCCGGCTGAAGCGCTTGCTCTGTCCCCCTCGGACTACATTCGACGACGGTTGCTGAAGAGGGCCTGGCTCGTCGTGCTGGCCGTCGTCGTCGTGGCTGGAGCCGGCGTACCGGGGGCTGGATGCGGGGGCCAGGATGAGCCTGACGCCTACACGCGGGGTGATCAGGACGCAGACATCCGCAGGGTGCAGATGCAGATCATCGGTGAGCAGATCCGGCGGAGGGAGCTTCCTCCTATCACCGCCCGGATGTTCGACCTCAACGGCCGGTTCGACTTCCGCTTCATCGACGGCCCGAAGGGCGACGAGGACGTGATTCGAAGCGGGGCGGACGGCACCCGGGGGCCGAAGCTGCGCTGGGACCTCGATCAGGACGGGCGAGTCGGCCGTGGCGAGCGCGAGATCACCGAGCGAGAGCTCTATGACGCCACGCTGCCCGCCTACGACGAAGCTGAGCGCCGCGTGATCTCCAGCGGCGACGCGCCGGAGATCTAGCTAATGCGCCTCGGCGGGTGACACGGCCGTCAGCCGTGGGCAACCCGCCGAGGTCGCGTGCGTTTGCGCAGCCGTCCCAGTGGACGTCGCGCTCGGTGATTAGACCGAGGCGCCGCAGCTCGGCTCTTCTTCCGCAACGCGGAAGGAGGAGCCGCAGCCACACGAGGCGACTACATTCGGATTCGAGACCTCGAAGCCGGAGCCCATGAAGCTCTCGGTGAAGTCGACGGTTGAGCCGTCGACGTACTGCATGCTCGCGGGGTCCACCAGGACCCGGATGCCCGCGATCTCGAAGACATGGTCATCGTCACGCTTCTCGTCCAGTGCGAGCGCGTACTGGAAGCCGGAACAACCGCCTCCCTTGACGCCGACCCGCAGGCCGACGACGTCGCCCTCGGCACCCTGGCCGGACATGAACTCGGCGACCTTCTCCGCCGCAATGTCGGTGAGGTTGACCATCTGCCCAGATTGTATCGGCGTCGGCGTCAGTACTCTGGATACCCCGTGCCAACCGAGGAAGAACTTCGAGAGCGCATAGAGCAGGCCCTGCCCGGGGCCGAGGTCTCCGTGCAGGACACAACCGGAGGCGGCGATCACTTCCGCGCCGAGGTCGTGTCGGACCGTTTCGAGGGCCTCAGCCGCATTCAGCAGCACAAGCTCATCTATGACGTGTTCGGCGAAGACGTCGGCGGCGCGATCCATGCGCTCTCAATAAAGACCCAGACCCCTGGAGAGGGACGATGACAAACGAAGAGATCCGCGGCTTCATCGAGAACGCCATCAAGGAGAACCAGGTGATGCTCTTCATGAAGGGCACGCCCCAGCAGCCCGCCTGCGGCTTCTCCATGCGTACCTCCGGAGCCCTGAACGCGCTTGGCGTGAAGTACGCCGCGCTCGACATCCTCCCCGACCCGCGCATCCGCGAGGAGCTCTCCGGGCTGTCCGGTTGGCCCACGATCCCGCAGCTGTTCGTGGACGGCGAGCTCGTCGGCGGCTGCGACATCGTCATGGAGATGTTCGAGTCGGGCGACCTGGCCGAGACGCTCGGAGTCGAGCAGCCGGACCTGGCCGAGGCGCCGGCCGAGCCGGAGCACGAGCTGCCGCAGCGGCAGAGCGGAATCGGGCTCGAGAACCGCCTGGGCTAGCCCGGCAACGGGTGGCGTAACCCGAGCGGTCGGGTTACGGTGGCGGCACTCGTCCCAGGAGGGATCGCATGCTCGCCGGGCTCCGGACTCGCCTCACCTTTGCCAACGTCGTCTCCGTCATCGCCCTGTTCGTGGCGCTGGGCGGCACGTCGGTCGCAGCCCTCTCGCTCACGCGCAACAGCGTCAAGGGCAAGCACATCGCCCCGAACGCCGTGACCTCATCGGAGGTGAAGGATAGGTCGCTGCTCTCCGAGGACTTCCGGCCGGGAGAGCTCCCGCAGGGGGATAAGGGGGAGAAGGGCGACACAGGCGCAGCCGGCGCCCCTGGAACTCCCGGAACACCTGGCGCGCCGGGATCACCCGCCGCCAGCATGGTGATCGGCAACATCACCGACCAGCTCCCCGCCAATAGCGGCGGAGCAAATGTTTCCAACGTCTCACCCTCGGGTGCGAGCGGGCTCAGCAGCAGCGACCTCAACCGGGCGCAGGTGTCGCCGAACGCAACTATCGTCGTCCGTGATCTGATGGTCACGCAATCCAGCGTGTCGGGCTCAGGCGGAACACTTACGTACCGGCTCGAGGACGTGACCACCGCTACGGCAGTCCTCCTCTTGGAGTGCTCGATCAGCAGTGCCAGCGTCAAGAGCTGCAACAGCGGCTCGCAGGCCGCGACCGTTGCGCCTGGGTCCCGGCTCGTGATGGAGGTCCGCCTAACCGGTACGACCAGCGCCACATTCGTGGGATGGGGCTTCCGCGCCACCACCCCTTGATTCCGGACGAGTAGCCCGCTAGGCCGTCGCGGCCTGCGCGCCGCCGGCGAGCTGCTTGAGCCGCTCCCAACGCGACGGCCTGCTCGGCCGCGTGCGCCGGTACTCGTTGATCGTGAGCCCGGGGCGGATGCTGGTCTCGATGTAGAGGACCTGGTTGTTGGGGTTCGAGTTCATGGATGGAGCGTCCCACCGGACCGGACCCCGAAAAATGCGGCGAGCAGGTGTCTGGGGGTGCGGAGGAGCACCCCCTCAGGGTGCGGCAGACCGCCCTAGCGCGGCGGCGCGAGCCGGGTGGGGCATCTCGGTTGCGCATAGCGACACCCGGATGCCCCACCTGGGGCCGAGCCCCTTCGGTGCCGTCGTTCGGGGGCCATCCTCGTGCTCACTCCAGCTCGTACTCGCAGTGCCGGCAGCGGCGCGCTGACATCGAGATCTGCGCTCCGCACTGCGGGCATGCGCGCTTTGGGCGGTACGCGTACAGGCCGCCGATCACGCAAGTGCCGCGGCGACCACGAAGAAGTAGAGGCCGCCCGACACAGGGTCGCTAGCTGCGTGGAGGGCGCCGGCGGCGCTGCGCGTCCAGCGTCTTCTTGCCGCGCTGGGCGAATTCGCGGAACTGCTTCTTGTAGCGCTCCTTCTCCTCCGGGGAGAGGGATTGCCAGCGCTCCCAGGCCATCAGGACGTAGGGCCAGGCGCGGCGCACGCCGCGGACGGCGCCTCGGGCGCGTCCGGCGCGGCCTATGGGTCTTTGCGTTCGAGCCATTCGAGGTACTCCAGTATCCGGTGCGAGTCGTGGATCACGTCGTCTCCGTGCACGAGGACCGGTACCCATCTCTGGCCGGTCAACTCCTCGACCTCTGGCCGGTCACGCTTCAGGAACGGGACTCTGACCTCGTCGAAGTCGATCTCCATGGCACGCATGCGGCGCGCCACCTTGCCGCAGCGGCACACCAGGTCCGTGGGGGCCTTGCAGCGGTAGAGCGTCGTCACTCCCTTCAGAGTATTTGACGGACGCGTGGACTCGTGAGAGGTTTGGAGAACGGCCCTTCTGGTGGTTACTCGCCCAGCGCTCAGAGCGCGCCGCCGCCTCCACTGGCCCGGAGGCGCGGCTTCCTCAGCGGACGATCGTGCGGCGCAGCACTCCAGCCGCGCCTTCCGCGGCGCCGAGCGCCAGGCCCGCCACGCGGTACTGGATCTGCTGGGAGCGGCGCGTGCGGGCGATGCGGTCGTGCTCGCGCTCCAGATGCCACGCCACCGTGGCCTCGAGCGTCTCCTCGTGTGGGCGCGCGCGCCAGCCGAGCACGCGCTGAGCCTTCCTGGAGCGGTAGGTCCAGCTGTTGCCGGCGGCCCGCACCTCGGACGGGGTGATCGGCCACGCGCGCCGGCTCGTGCCGAGCACGGTGGCCGCCGCCTCGGCGGCGCGCGGCGGTATCCGCACCGGGGTCGGCACGCCCGACAGCCGGCCCAGGTCCGCGAACAGCCGCTCGAACGTGAAGTTGCGACCGGTGAGCAGGTAGCGCTCGCCCACCGCGCCGCGCAGGTCGGCGAGCAGGTGCCCCGCTGCGGCGTCGCGAACGTCCACGATCCCGACCGCGCCGTCGGTGTAGACCGGAATCCGCCCCAGCAGGAAGCTGCGCACCAACCGCGTCGATGACAGCAGGTGGTCGCCCGCCCCGAGGCAGACCGCCGGATTCACGCAGACGAGCGGGAGCCCGTGCGCGGCCACGCGCATCGCCTCGACCTCCGCCTCGTGCACCGAGTTCACGTACGGGATGCCGAGCTGCGCGGCGGTGAACAGCTGCGTCTCCGTGGCGGCTTTGCCGTGGGTGGCCGGCCCGACCGCCGCCGCGCTCGAGGTGTACACCACGCGCTCGACCTCGGCCCGCAGGCTCTCCTCCATCACGACCTTCGTGCCGCCCACGTTCACGTCGAAGAGCCGCGCCTCGTCGACCGGCCGCACGGAGGTCACGCCCGCGCAATGGAACACGCGCTCGACCCCCTTCAGCGCGCGCCGGACCGAGCGCCGGTCGCGCACCTCGAGCTTCACCCGCTGGCAGTCGAGATCGGCGATCGCGGCGTCGGACGAGCCCTCCTCGACGCCGAGCCGGACCTCGTCTCCGCGCTCGGCGAGCAGCCGGGCCACGTTCGACCCGATGAAGCCGGTCGCTCCAGTGACGAGGGTGGCCGCCAAGTCAGAGAGGGTGCGTGTGCTGTCTGTGGAGACCTTCGAAGAGGCGCTGGCAGTTCAGGCAGCGCACCGCCTCCGGGACCACGCTCAGGCGCTCCGGCGGGATCGGCTGGTGGCAGTTGGTGCAGTTGCCGTAGCTGCCGTCCGCTAGCGCGCGGCGCGCCTCGGCGATCCGCCGCTCCTCCTCGTCGAAGAAGATCCCGGCGGTCTCGTCGAGCTCCTCCTCGTGGGTCTCGGTTCCGACGTCGCCCGGGTGGTTGTGCACGTGTGCGAGGTCGCCGCCGTGCATGCCGTCGCTTTCGCGGTGCATGGCCAAGCGCGTGCGCTTCAGCTCAGCTAGCCGAGCGTCGAGACGCGCCTCGATGCGCTCTCGCTCCTCCACTCGTTTCGAGTGTACGGCCTCGGGAGCGATGACAGTGGATAGGCTGCCCCGCGCATGGCCCCAGTTGCCGTGGTGACCGACAGCACCTCGTACCTTCCGCCGGAGCTGATCGAGCGTCACGGCATTCACGTCGTCCCTCTGTACGTGGTCTTTGGCGGCGACCGCACCGTGCCGGAGGTGGAGATCACCGACTACCCGGCCTTCTTCGAGGAGCTGCGCAGCGCCGAGTCGCTGCCCACCACCTCGCAGCCGTCGGTGGGCGACTTCACCTCGGCGTTCGAGCCGCTCCTCGCCGATGGCGGCGAGGTCGTGTCGGTGCACATCTCCGGAGGGCTCTCGGGAACGCCCGAGGCGGCCCGCCAGGCGAAGGAGGCGCTCAGCCGCGACGGCAAGGGCGGCGAGCGCATCGAGGTGGTGGACTCGACCACGGCGGCAGGCGGGCTCGGTTTCATGGTGCTCGCTGCCGCCAAGGCGGCACGCGACGGGGCGAGCGCGAAGGAGGCGGCGGAACATGTTGCTCAGGCGCGCAAGGAGCTGCGGCTCTGGTTCGGGATCGACACGCTCGAGTTCCTCAGGCGCGGCGGGCGCATCGGAGCGGCGAGCGCCTGGATCGGCTCGACCCTGCGAGTGAAGCCGATCCTGACCGTGGAGAACGAGATGACCCCGGTCGAGCGCGTCCGCACCTCGTCGCGCATGTTCGAGCGCCTCGTTGAGTACGCGCAGGGCTGCGCGGACTCCGGCGCCGACGCATGGTCGGCCCAGCACATCAACGCACCCGACCAGTGCGATGCGCTCATCGAGCGCTGCGCGGAGGTCTACGGGTCGCAACCCACGATCGTCAGCGAGATCGGACCCGTCCTTTCGGCCCACACCGGGCCCGGCCTGCTCGGGACGGGCGCGATACCGAAGCACTTCATCGAGTAGGAAGCGGCTCCAGCGGGGCGAATACCGCCCTTGGTGGTCAGCGTCCGCGACATCGTGCGCATCGTGCTGGTGGTCGTCTGCGCCGCGATCACTCTGTACCTGCTCTGGCAGCTGCGAAAGCCGATCAGCTGGGTTCTCATTTCCATCTTCCTCGCCGTGGCGCTTTCGCCGCCGGTGAACTACCTGCAACGGCGCATGAAGCGCGGCCTGGCCATTACCGTCGTCTACATCGGCCTCCTGCTCGTGCCGGTCCTTCTGATCGCCCTGATCGTCCCGCCGCTCATCACCGAGGCGAACAACTTCGCCGACAACGTCCCGCAGTACGCCGACGACGTGACCAAGTTCGTCGAGGAGAACGAGCGCCTGCGGAACATCAACGAGGACTACGACATCACCGGGAAGCTCGAGGAGGAGGCCGGCAAGCTCCCCAATCGGCTCGGCGGGGCCGCTGGCACGCTCCGTGACATCGGCTTCGGCATCGTCAGCTCGCTCTTCGCGCTGCTCACGATCCTCGTGATGACGGCGTTCCTGCTCGGCAGCGGAAAACAATGGACCGACCGGATCATCGCGTCGCGACCTCACGAGCAGCGCCAGCGGCTGCTGCGCTCGCGCGAGCACATCGCGAGCGCGGTGAGCGGTTATGTGGCCGGCGCGCTCACGATCGCGCTGATCGCCGGTGTCGCCACGTACATCGTGCTGACGATCCTCGGCGTTCCCTTCAGCGGCCCGTTGGCGGTCGTGGCGGGCCTGCTGTCGCTGATCCCGCTGGTGGGAGCCACGATCGCCGCCGTGCTGATCGGGGTGGTCACGCTGTTCGAGGACTTCCCCACCGCGACGATCATCTGGGCCATCTGGGCGATCGTCTACCAGCAGCTCGAAAACAACCTGATCCAGCCGCAGATCCAGAAGCGCACGGTGAACGTCCACCCGTTCATCACGATCGTCGCGGTGCTGTTCGGCGGCACGCTGCTGGGTGTCATGGGAGCGATCGCCGCGATACCCATCGCTGCGTCGATCCAGATCCTGGTCCGCGAGTACGTGGACCTCAGGACGATCTCGCTGAAGGGGCCGGAGCCGCCGCCGCCCGCCGCGCCACCGCCGCCAGACCCCGCCCCCGCGTAGCCTGGGCGCATGTCGCCCGGCGCGCTCACCCGCCGCGGACTGCTGCTCGCGGTCACGGCGATCTCGCTCTACCTGCTGGCGCCCGCGTTGATCGGGGTCTTCGGCGCGTTCGACGAGCTGGATGAGATCAGCCCGCTCTGGTTCCTCGCGATGGTGGCGCTCCAGGTGGGCAGCTTCGGCTGCGCCTGGGGGATCCTGCGGCTGGCCGTGCGCACAGATCGATGGCGGCCCGTGATCCTCTCGCAGCTCGCCGCCAACTCGTTCGGGAGGGTGGTCCCGGGCGGCCTCGCCACCGTCGGCGCGGTGCAGTACTCGATGCTCGTTCGCGGCGGCGTGCCGTCCGCGGCGGCGGCATCGGGCATCACCGCATCGGCGTTGGTGGTCTTCGCCACCCTGCTGGCCCTCCCACTGCTCGCCCTGCCGGCGATCGTCACCGGGGTGGCGGTCGACCCGACACTGACCAGGGCGGCGCTCGCGGGCGCGATCGTCTTCGTCTTCATGGTCCTGCTCGGCGCAGCGTCGGTGATCTGGGACCGGCCGCTCGAGCTGATCGGCCGTGGAGCGCAGGCGATCATCAACCGAGTGCGGCGCAAGCACCCGCCGATCACGGGGCTCCCGGCGCGCCTGCTGCACGAGCGCGACATCGTGGTCGGCGTTCTCGGTCGCCAGTGGTGGGAGGCCCTGCTGCTCGCGGCGGGTCGCTGGGTGCTCGACTACCTCACCCTGATCGCCGCGCTCTACGCCGTGGGCGCAACCCCACGGGCTTCACTGGTGCTGCTGGCGTTCTGCGCCGCGCAGCTGCTGGGCAACGTGCCGCTCACGCCGGGGGGCCTCGGCTTCGTGGAGGCGGGGCTCACGGGAACGCTCGCGCTCGCGGGCGTGGGCCCGGGCGCAGCCGTCGTGGCCACGCTCGGGTACCGCCTTGTCTCGTTCTGGCTGCCGATCCCAGCGGGTGCTGTCGCGGCAGTGATCCACAGGCGCCGCTACGGCACCGCGGAGGTCGAGCCACCGCCGCCTACGCCGGCAGCGGCTCCAGACCAAATTCGGTCCTGAACTCGTTCGTGTCGTGCAGGCGCGGGAACGGCGTGTCGGGCACGTCCACGCCGAGCGCCTCGCAGATCGGCTCCCAGCCGTCCACGCCGAGCTCCCAGACCACCAGGCGATCCTCCGGCACGTAGGCCTTGATCTCCTCGATGCGGTCGTAGTACATCTGGCGTGTCCAGTCCCTGTCCTTGAAGTTGCCCTGGAAGTCGCCCTGCCAGATCAGCTTCTCGATCACGCCCCACAGCTCCGGCGAGGGGCCGTCGCGGTTCCCGTCCTCGGGCAGCTCGCCCGCCATCGCGGCTTCCTTCACCGCCAGGATCGTGTTGGCGCAGCTCTTGTACCAGCCGTCGAAGTCGCGGACGTTGAGCAGGACCGGCAGGTCGGAGAAGTGGTCCACCATCTCCTTCCAGCGCGAGGCGGCGGGCCAATCGACCGTGGCCTCCCACGGCTCGAAGACCTCGTCCCAGTCCACCGGCTCGTTGTTCGCGATCTTGATCCAGTAGGCGAGGTCGCGATCGCGGTTCTCGCCGGTGATCAGGTCGATCATGTGGAACGTCGGGAGGCCAAGCTCCTCGAGCGCTCCCTTCAGTGACATGGTTGCGGTGCGGCCGAAGCCGACTCCGATCAGCCTCATGCCGTCGCCTGGGCCGGCGGGGCCGGACGCTTCGCGGCGGCGTCCTCGGGCGGGCCGTTCTCCGCCCACCAGGCGTTGATCGCCTCGATCGCGGGACCCATGATCAGATTCTTCTGGAAGTTCTCCGTGTCGTTGACGTGCGGGAGCGGGGTGTCGGGCACCGGCACCTCGAGGAACTCGCAGAGCGGGTCCCAGCCCTCCTTGGGGTTCCAGACGAGCAGCCGCTCCGAGGGCACGGTGTCGATCACCGACTGGTTCCAGCGCTCCATGGCCTCGGCCATCGAGGCGGGGTCGTCGCTCGTGCCGAACACGCCGCGCTCCTCGCTCCAGTTCATCTCGGTGAGCAGGTCGATCCAGGCGGCGAAGGGCGGATCGACGTGGTAGCGGGCCTTCGTCAGGTGGGTCATCAGGCTGTCGCCGAAGAAGACCTGGTTGATCGTGTTCTGCATGCTGCGCACCCAGCTGTCGGAGTCGCGCACGCTGAGCAGGATCTTGGCGTCCGGGTAGACGTCCATCAGCTCACGCCAGTGGTACGAGGCGGGCCAGTCGACCTCGGACTCCTTGCCCTCGAAGATCTCGTCCCAGTCCGCGTTACCCTCGAGCGCCTTGCGGAACTGAGGAACGCTCGTCTCCATGTTCATCATCATGTCCCGCATGTGGTAGCAGGGCATACCGAGCATCTCGAGCGCGATCATCTGGGTCGTGGTCGCCGTACGGGGCAACCCGGCGCCGATCAGTTTCATGGGGGGTTCCCAGCCTCCTGAGGTTGAGTTCTGGTTAAGCGGCGCGGCGCAGACTAGCTATCGGCGACGGCTGATGAGCGAGATGCCGGCCGCGACTCCGCCGCCGATCACGAATCCGGCCACGGCGGCGCCGATCAGCGCCTGCTTCCGGTTCTTTATGAGCTGGCCGCGCCAGTTCGTGATCTCCGCCACCTTCGAGCGGAGATCGTTCACGGAGAAGGCCAGCTCGTGGCGCGTCTCCTCGATCGAGGCCCGGATCATCTCCGGGCTTCGGGCTCGGGTCATTACGTCCTGACCTCCTCGCCTTCGGGATTGCGATCGCTCGCACGCACCGCGTGCTCGCCCCTCCCGAGGCTTCGCTTGACCTGATCGTGCTCCAACTTCCCCGCCTCGAGCTCGTCGCGGGTGGCCTTGGCCTCCTGGATCGCGAGGTCGGGCGTGGGCGGCGCGCCCTTCTTGAACAGCCGGTAGGCGATGAACGCCGCGAGGATCGAGAGCAGGAACAGGCCGGCCGTCACGATGGCGTAGCCCGTCCACGGGTCCCAGTTGTTGAGATCGTTCAGGAGCCACGCGAGCGTGTGGAAGAACATCGTGATGCCAAACACTCCGAATACGCTCGCGGCACCGGCGATGACAGCGCCCCTCCCGAGCTTCGAGAGCTTGTCCGTGACCTCCGCCTTCGCGAGCTCGATCTCCTCGCGGACGAGCTGCGACGCCTTCTCCGAGACCTCACCGACAATCTCGCCGAGCGACTTGTCGGCGCTGCCGTCTGGGGGCATTCCGTTGGCGGTCATCGCGCGAATCGTCGCAGGATCAGAGCCACGGCAAGCCCGCCGGCGAAGGCGGCGCCAACGAAGGCCTCGGGGCGCTCGGCGAACGGATCGCTCTCGCTATCGACGCTCAGCGGCGACTCCCCAAACGGCCGTTCCCCAGTAGCGCCCTGGTTGATCGGCTCGGTGGGCTCGGTGGCCTCGGTCTCTTCGATCGGCTCGTCGGCCATCAGTCGATCGGCGGGTCCTCCTTGAAGACCCGCTGCCAAATCTCGGTGGCAATCCGGTTCGCGACGATCGTGGTCAGGGCGCCCACGGCGGCGAGCAGGCCGCCCCACATGAGCCGCTTGACGATGTCGTTGTCCATAGGCGCCGGATTCAACCAGACGCGGGCGGCCGATCGACCACACCGGGACTGCGATCGCTCGCACGCACCGCGTGCTCGCCGTCCTCGAGCCCGCCGCAGATCGCCTCCACGACGAGGTCCTTGGCCCGCTCGAACTCGTCGTCGGTGCGCGGCAGGACCTCGAAGATCCAGCCGGTGAGCAGCTGCTCGATGGCGCCGTAGAAGCACATCGCGGCGAACTCGGAGGGAATGCTCGACTTGAACGAGCCCTCCTCGCGGGCCGTCTCGACGATCGCGGCGATGCCCTCGTAGGCCTTCCGGATCTCGTCGAGGTGGAGGGCCCCGAACGAGTTCGCCGCGCGGGTGACCTCGACGATGATCACCTTCATCAGGTCGGGGTCGTGCCGGTACGAGTCGATGATGAAGCCGGCGACGGAGCGCAGCTTGTCGCGCGAGGGGAGGTCGCGGGCGTCGATCTCGCCGATGGCGTCGAGCATGATCTGCCAGCGCTCGAGGAAGAGCGTGTTGAGGATCTCCTCCTTCGAGTTGAAGTAGTGGTAGACGAGGCCGTAGGCCACGCCCGCCTCGTCGGCCACATCCGACACGCGGCAGTGGTGGAAGCCCTGGCGCGCGAAGACTCGTACCGCGGCGTCGAGGATCATGCGCCGCTTGTCGGGAGCGTTGCTGGCGGCGGTGGCCATCAGGCGGTGACCTCCTGGGGCCACTTGTACGCCGCCCCCACGCGGTTCGCGAGGCTCGGCAGCTTCTCGCGCAGCTCGTCCTGGCGGGCGAGGTCGAGGTCGATAGCGATGAAGCAATCGCCCTCCATCGGCGCGCGGGCGAGCACCTCGCCCCAGGGATCCACGATCATCGAGTTGCCGTAGCTGTCGCCCTCCGGCCCGGGCCGGTTCCCCTGGCCGGGCGCGATCACGAACACCTGGTTCTCGATCGCGCGGGCGCGCAGGAGCACCTCCCAATGGGCCTCGCCGGTCACGCGGGTGAAGTTCGCGGGCACCGAGATCACGCGGGCGCCGCGCAGCGCGAGGATCCGGTAGAGCTCGGGGAAGCGCAGGTCGTAACAGATGGTCAGGCCGAGGGAGACGCCGTTCGCGGTCTCCGAGAGCACCAGCTCGTCCGCGGGCTCGGAGTGCTCGGACTCGCGGTACTCCACGCCGCCGACCTCCACGTCGAACATGTGGATCTTGCGGTAGACGGCGCGGATCTCGCCGTCGGGCCCCACGTGGACGGAGGTGTTCGACACGCGCTCGTGGCCGTCGCGGCGCTCCGCCACCGAACCGGCCACCAGATCGATCCCGAGCTCGCCCGCGAGCGCGCGGGCCCAGCTGACCGGCCGGCCGTCGAGGGGCTCCGCGCCGGCGAGGTAATCGGCTGGCGCACCGCGGATGTCGAGCCGCTCGGGCAGCACGACCAGCTCGGCGCCGTCGGCGGCAGCCGCGCGTACGTGGCGCTCGGCCGACGCGAGGTTCTCCTCGGTGTCGGTGCTCGCTTGCAGTTGGACAGCGGCGGCCCTCATCGCCTGATCTCCTCCGGCCCCAACGCTCCTCCCAGCGATTGACTGACCAGTCAATCTGCAGTGTACTGGCCGGACATGCGCGACCTTCCAGTGCGCGGCCCCGACGTCCGCGATCTCGCCCTACCGCTGCCTCCAGAGCGCATGGCGCCGGTACGTGCGGGCCGGCCGCTGAAGCGCTGGCGCTACCTGGGCGTGTACCGGTCCGACCTCATGCTCTGCGTGGGCAACGCGCGCGTGGCCGGGGCGCCGCAGCGCTGGTGGGCCGTGGCGCTGCCGGACGGGACTCTGCTCGAGGGAAACCGAGGTGTCGAGCTGAGCGCGGGGAGAGCGGTCGTGCGCGACGTTCTCGAGCTGGAGCTCGACGAGCCCGACGGCGTCGAGGTCGTCTCGCCGCACGGCCGCTCGTACATCTGGACGCGCAAGCACGCGCCGGTGCAGGTGCGCGGGCGGGTGACCGCCGCCGGCCGCGACTGGGAGATCGACGGCGACGACGGCTTCGTCGACGAGTCCGCGGGCTATCACGCTCGCCACACGGCGTGGCGATGGTCGGCCGGCGTCGGGCGGACGGACGATGGCCGTCGCGTGGCCTGGAACCTCGTCGACGGCGTGCACGATGCGCCCAGCGCGAGCGAGCGCACGGTCTGGGTTGACGGCGAGCCGCGCGAGATCCCCCACCAGGAGTTCGCGGCCGACCTGAGCGCGGTCGGTGCCCTCCGCTTCAGCGAGTGGTCCGCGCGCGAGTCCAGCAGGAACCTGCTGCTGATGCGAAACAGCTACCGGCAGCCTTTCGGCGAGTTCAGCGGCGAGCTGCCGTGCGGTTTGCGCCTCGCCGAGGGGTATGGCGTCATGGAGGAGCATGATGTGCGCTGGTGAGGGCGTTCCTCGTGTGGCTCGCCGTGCTGTTGGGCGCGGCACCTGCGCCGGCTGCGGAGCCGGAGCGGCCCGTGCGGCTCACCGTCGCCGCGTCCGGTGACCTGCTGATCCACACGCCGATCGCGCAGCGCGCACTCCAGCTGGGCGGCGGGCGCAGGTACCACTTCGCGCCGCTGTTCGCCCCCGTCCGGCGGCGCATCGCCCAGGCGGACCTCGCTCTCTGCCACATCGAGACGCCGCTCGTGCCGGGGGCCGTGCAGGGCTATCCGAGCTTCAGGACGCCGCCCGACCTCGCGCGCTCCGTCCGGCGGGTGGGCTGGGACGTGTGCAGCACAGCCTCGAACCATTCGCTCGACGCCGGCGAGTACGGGGTCGGCACGACGCTGCGCGCGCTGCGCCGCGCCGGCCTGAAGGCCACCGGAACCGCGCGCTCGGCCCGCGGGCGTGGGCGCACCACCATGCTGCGGGCGCGGGGCGTGCGCGTGGCGTTCCTCTCCTACACCGCGGTCTCGAACGGCCAGGCGGTGCCGCACCCATGGACCGTGAACTGGGCCTCGCCGCGCCTCATCCTGGCCGACGCCCGGCGCGCCCGGCGCCGAGGAGCGCGGATCGTGATCGTGAACCTGCACTGGGGCAGCGAGTACGTGCACTCGGTCACGCCGCCGCAGCGGGCGCTGGCGCAGCGGCTCACGCGCTCGCCCGCGATCGATGCGATCGTCGGGCAGCACGCCCACGTGGTGCAGCCTGTCCGGCGCATGAACGGCAAGCCGGTCGTCTTCGGCGAGGGCAACCTGATCTCGAACCAGACGGCGGCCTGCTGCTCGACCGCGGCGCAGGACGGCCTGATCGCGCTGATCGACTTCGTGGTCCGCCCCGGCCGGCGCGCGCGGGCCCGGCGGATCCGCTACGTCCCCACCTGGGTCCGCCACCCGGACTACGCCGTCCTCCCCGCGGCTCCGGGCTCGCCGTCGTGGAAGCGAACGGTGAGCGTGGCGGGCCGCCGGCCGGGCATCGGGCCGCTCCGCCCCCGCTAACCCTCAACCACCCCTTCGCCGGTTCGCGTTAGGTTTCGCGCCATGAGGATTCGCGCCGCTGTTCTGGAGGAGTTCGCCAAGCCGCTCGTGGTCCAGGAGGTCGAGCTGGGCGGGCCTGGTCCGGGCGAGGTGCTCGTGCGCCTCGCGGCCTGCGGGGTCTGCCACACGGACCTCTACACGGCGAGCGGCGCCGACCCCTCCGGCTACGCGCCGACCGTGCTTGGCCACGAGGGCGCGGGGGTTGTCGAGGAGGTCGGCGAGGGCGTGACGAGCGTGGCGCCCGGCGACCACGTGGTGACGCTCTTCTCGCCCCAGTGCCGCGAGTGCATCCACTGCGTCTCCGACAAGACCAACATCTGCCTCGCAATCCGCGAGCAGCAGAACAAGGGCTACCTGCCCGACGGCACCACGCGGCTGCGTCGCAACCCCCGATCCCCCGCTTCCGCGGGGCAGGGGGCAGGCGGCGACGAGATCCGCCACTTCATGGGCACGAGCACCTTCGCGGAGGCCACCGTGATGCCGGAGATCGCGCTCGCCAAGGTCAATCCCGACGCGCCACTCGACGTGGTCTGCACGCTCGCCTGCGGCGCCACCACGGGCATCGGCGCCGCGCTCTACATCGCCAAGGTCGAGCCCGGTTCCACGTGCGCGGTCTTCGGCGCCGGGCTGGTCGGGCTCGGGGCGGTGGCCGGCGCGCGGCTCGCGGGCGCAGAGCGGATCGTGGCCATCGACCTGTCCGAGGAGCGGCTCGAGCACGCCCGCCAGCAGGGCGCCACCGACACGCTCGTGGGCGGGCCCGACAGCGTCGAGCAGATCCTCGAGATGACGGACGGCTTCGGCGCCGACTACACCTTCGAGGCCACCGGCATCGTCGCGGTTATGCGCCAGGCCGTCGAGTCGGCGCGCATGGGCTGGGGCCTCTGCACGATCGCCGGAGTGGCCGGCAAGGGCGAGGTGCTCGAGGTGGTGCCGCGCTACCTGATCACCGGCCGCCGCATCGCGGGCGCCTCCTTCGGCGGGGCGAAGGGCCGCGACCGTGTGCCCGAGCTGGTGGACACCTACATGTCCGGCGACCTCGACCTCGAGTCGCTCGTGACTCGCCGCGTGGCGCTAGACGAGGTGAACGACGCCTTCGAGGCGATGGAGCGCCAGGAGGGCATCCGTAGCGTGATCACCTTCTAGCTCTTGCGGAAATTCCGCGTCCGGGGGACGATGGACCCATCCTGGCTCGCGTGTCTCCCAAGACGCTGGTCCAAGCGGCGGCCCTGGCGCTCTGTGCCGCGCTCGGATTCGGCATCCTCGCGAGCCGTGGGGCGCTTCCGGCGGGCGCGCAGGCCACGTCGGGCAGCTGCATGGCCAACCAGCCGCCGGTCGCGAGCTTCGTGGTCGAGGGCGGCGCGCCCGGACAGCCGGCCACGCTCCGCTCCACGAGCACGGACCCCGAGGGCAGACCGTTCAACAGCGTGCGCTGGTACTCGGACGCCCCGGGATTCCCGTCGGGGCAGGGTGGCGATCAGATCACGTTCACGTTCCCCCCGGGCCGCCATCGCGTGGCGCTCGTGGTGCGAGACGACTGCGACTCGATGACGACGTCCGAGGGGTTCGTCGAGGCATCGGCACCGGTCGTGACCGACGGCCAGGCGCCGCCGATAGGCATCGCCGGCGGTCAGAAGACGGTGCCGGTGCGTCGCGGTGCGTTCGTGTTCACCCTCAACCCGTTCAACGAGCACGTGGTGTGCAGGTTCGTCTTTCGCACGAAGCATCGGGTCGTGCTCCCGCGCCCGCGCCCGCGCTCCGGCCCGTCCGCGTCGGCTCGGCGGCGGCTGAACCTCGGCAGCCGGCAGCTGGACCTCGACGCGGGTGAGCAGGCCCGGGTGAGGGTGAAGCTGAGCCGCGCGGCGCGGGCGGTACTGGCCCGCGACGGCAAGCTGCGCCTGTTGGCGTCGATCGTGGCAACCGACGACAGCGGCAACCGCACCACGCGGGCCTACCCCTTCACGGTGAAGGCGAAGCCCCGGCGCTAGCCCCGAGCCCGGGGCAGCGGGCAATGAACGTCCAGTCCGAGTTGCGCGCGATCTCCCGGAAGCCCGGTGGCCGTCGGAGCGGCAGGGCGCCGGCGATCTCGAACACCTCCGCCACCTCGCGCCTGGCCGGCGCGATGGAGAGCCCGCGCCGGCCCGGGCCGTCCGGGTCCGTGCGCACGTCGTCGGGCTCGCGATTGCTCAGGAGCGCCAGCGAGGGCGCGAGCGAGTAGACCGGGGTGACCGCGAAGGGGCAGCGCTCGAGCGCATCCTGCACAACCGCCGTCCCGCCCAGCTCGTGGAAGCTGCGCTGGAGCCGGCTGCGGTCGTTCAGGGCGCCGGCCGCGTCGTCGATCTCGTCCGCCGTGTCGGGCAGATCCACGGCCACCGCTATGGCGAGCGCCACCGCGAGACCCATCCACGCGGCGCGCGCGGCTCGCCCGCGCGCAAGCGTGGTCCAGCCCGCCAGCGCCACGGCAGCGAAGAGCGCCAGCATCGCGGCCGGCAGGAACAGGTAGCGCCGTAGCACCGGCAGGTCGAGCGCACCGAGGAGCAGGAAGCCGCCCAGCCCGATCGCGAGCACCGCGAGTGGGATCACCACCCGCTCGAACGCGAGCAGGACCGCCAGCGCCAGGCCCGCCAGCCCGACCCAGACAACCGGCTCGCCGACGACGTTCTCGATGTACGCCGGCGTTAGGTCGATGGCGGTCTCGAGACCCTGAGGCCGCCCCAGCCTGGTGGCCAGGCCTTGGGTCCGGTTCATCGAGAAGAACGGGTCCCCGGTGATGAGGAGGTCGGCGAGAGCCCACGTGACCGGAGCCGAGAGCCCAAGCGCCGCGGCTCGCAGGCGGTCGGCTCCCTCCCTCGCGGGCCAGAGCCAGACGAGGTAGGCCAGGCTCAGTGCCCACGCCTCGGGACGGAGCAATCCGGCCACCGCGAGCAGGGCGAGCACCGGCAGGCCCGCCCGGGGGCGCCGAGCCTCGAGCGTCGCGGCGAGTAGCACGGCCGCCAGGAACGGCACGTCCACGGAGGAGTGGAGATGCAGCTCCACGACGAACGGCCGCGTGAGCAGGATCAGGGCGAACACGGCCCCGACTGCCGCCGAGAAGAGCTCGCGGCCGAGCGCGAAGGCCGCCGCGGCCATGGATGCCGTGAGCATTAGCCAGATCAGCACCGTGGCGTCGAGCACCGCGACCGGGCCGAGCGGCCCGAGCACCAGGCCGAGCAGGTTCGCGAGCGGATGCGGCGTCGGCCCGTGCGGGCCCACGAACTGGGGCGTCCGCCCGAACGCCAGATCCTCTCCCCAGCGGAGGGCGAAGAGGGTGTCGTAGCCCACGTATCCGCGGCCGTACACGAGCCAGAGCAGGAGGGCGAGCGCCGCGAGCGCCAGCACGGGCAGCCGGCGCCGCCCCGCGGCCATCGTCAGGAGAGGAACGAGCCCTCGGCGCCCACGGCGGGACCCGCCGCCGCGCCGGACTCGAGCAGCGCGGCGATCTCGTCGCCCGAGTAGCCGGCCGCGGCGAGCACCTCCTCAGTGTGCTCGCCGAGCGCGGGTCCGGGACCGGCGGGCGCCCCCGGAGTGCGTGACAGCTTTACGGGCACCCCGAGCAGCCGCACCGGCGCCTCCGCACCCGGCTGGTCGAGCTCCACCACCATCTCGCGCGCGCGCACCAGCTCGGAGTCGAGCGCCTCGTCCAGGTCCAGCACGGGCTCGAGACAGCAGTCGTGCTCGGAGGCGAACGTGCTCCACTCGTGGCGAGTGCGCTCGAGGAAGACGCGCTCGACCTCGGCGTGGGCCTCGGAGCCCGGCGCCTCGAACTGCTTCTCCACGAGCTCCTCGCGCCCCACGCCCCGGCACCAGGCCTGCCAGAACTTCGGCTCGAGCGCGCCGAGCGTGACCCAGCCGTCCTTGCACGCGTAGGGCCGGTAACAGATCAGCCCTCCCGCGAGCGGGAGGCCCCCGCGCCGCGGCACGGCGCCATCGGCGAGGTACTGGGCCGCCACCATCGCGAGCCACGCGAGCGAGCCGTCGAACATCGACACGTCCACGAGCTGGCCCTCCCCCGACCGCTCGCGCTCGCGCAGCGCCGCCATGATCCCGAACGCCGCCATGAGCGCCCCGCCGCCGAGGTCGGCGATCTGGCCGGCCGACTGCACGGGCCGGCCGTCTGGCTCGCCGGTGAGGCCGAGCACGCCGTTCAGGCCCAGGTAGTTCATGTCGTGCCCTGAGCGCCCCGTGTACGGCCCGTCCTGCCCGTAGCCGCTGATCGCGCAGTACACGAGCCGCGGGTTCTCCTCGCGCAGGCGCTCGTAGCCCACCCCCAGCCGCTCCATCACGCCTGGGCGGAATGACTCGAGCAGCACGTCGTGCTCGCGCACCAGCCGGAGCAGCACCTCCTTGCCCGCCTCGCTCTTCAGATCCAGCCGAATCGACCGCTTGCCGCGATTCAGTGAGAGAAAGAGCGCGGACTTCGCGCTGTCCTCGGCGCCCTCGTGGTACGGCGGCGACCAGCGGATGTAATCGCCCATGCCGGTGTCCTCGACCTTGAGGACCTCGGCCCCGAAGTCGGCCAGCAGCAGCGAGCAGAAACCGCCGGGCAGCAGCCGCGAGAGGTCCAGCACGCGGACGTCTTCAAGAGCGCTCATACGCCGAGCAGCTCGCGCGCCTCCGCGACGGTCGCGGCCCGCCGGCCGGCGTTCTCCACGATTTCGCGTGCCTTCCCGATCAGGTCGCCGTTCGAGCGCGCCATTTCGCCATCGGGCAGGTAGAAGTTGTCCTCGAGCCCCGCCCTCACGTTCCCCCCGAGCGCCACGGCGGCGGCTATGAGACGCCACTGGTCCCGGCTGATGCCGATGACCCCCCAGTTGCTCCGCACCTCTGGAATCTGCTCTGCCATGTGCGCGAGGTTCTTGGCACTCGGCCGGATCCCGCCGGTCACTCCCATCACGCACGACACCTGGAGCGGCTCGGACAGGAGGCCCATGTCGATCAGCGGGTCCAGGTTGGCCACGTGCCCGGAGTCGAAGCACTCGTGCTCCGGCCTTATGTCGAGCTCGTTCATCACGGTCACGAACTCGATGATCGTGTCGAACGAGTTCTCGAACACCGTCTTGAACACGAAGTCCTTGCGCTTGGCCGAGTACTTCGCGTAGTTCATCGAGCCCATGTTCAGCGCCGCCACGTCCGGCCGCAGCTCGCGCAGGTACTCGATCCGCTTCTGGATCGGGATGCCGATCGCGCCGGTGGAGTAGTTGATGATCACGTCGTCCACGGCGCCGCGGATCGCCTCGGTGATCGCCCGGAAGTCCTCCACCTCGTAGCTCGGCACGCCATCGGGCGTGCGCGCGTGGATGTGGATCATCGAGCAGCCCTCGTCCACCGCCCGCTTCGCCTCCGCCGCGTACTCCTCGGGCGTGTACGGGATCGCCGGGCACTGCTCGCGGTTGGCAACCGCTCCCGAGATCGAGCAGGTGATGATGCAGGGATCCTCGTTGCGGCTCATCGGCGCAGCTGCTTGATGTCGAGGCCCGCGGCCGAGTCCTCGATCAGCTGCGCGAGGCGGCGCAGCCGAGTCTCCTCGCGCTTCGCGTCCATGACCAGGTAGATGGCGGTCCTCCGGTACGAGGGCGGCCGCGAGTCGAAGTACTCGGCGGCGGCGCGGTTCGCGCGCAGACGCTTGTCGTACTCCGGCGGCAGCCCGTTGGCGGCGTCCTCGTACGAGTAGACGCCCGTCTTGTCGTCCGTGCGCTTCTCGAACGCCGCCAACCCCGCAGGCCGCATCAGCCCGGCCTCGGTGAGCTTCGCCACCTTCTCCACGTTGATCTTGCTCCAGTTGCTGCCGGGCCGCCGCGGCGTGAAGCGCTGCATGTAGCGGTCCTCGTCGATCGCGTTCGCGCGCGAGTCGATCCAGCCGAAGCAGAGCGCCTGGTCGACCGCCTCCGACCAGCTCATCGCGCGCTTGCCGGTGTGCTGCTTGTAGAACCCCACGTAGACCTCGTCCGCCGTCTCGTGGTTCTCCTCGAGCCAGTCGTAGAAGCCCTGGGGCGAGCTGAAGTAGATGGGCTTCACACCGGCATCACGCCGTGCTTCTTCCACGGCCGCTGCACGCGCTTCGTCTCCGCCATCTCGAGCGCCCGGATCACTGTCGGGCGCGTCTCGCGCGGGTCGATCACGTCGTCGATAAGTGCGTTGCCCGCGGCGATGTAGGGATCGATCGTCTTGCGGATTCCCTCGATCATCTCCGCGCGCGTGGCGTCCGGGTCCTCGGCCGCCTCGATCTGCTTGCGGAAGATGATGTTCACCGCGCCCTCCGGCCCCATCACCGAGATCTCGGCGCTCGGCCAGGCGACGATCAGGTCGGGCTCGTACGCGCGCCCGTTCATCACGTAGTAGCCGGCTCCGTAGGCCTTGCGGATCACCACGGTGATCTTGGGCACGGTCGCGCGCGAGACGGCGTAGAGCATCTTCGCGCCGTGGCGGATGATGCCCGCCTGCTCGACCTTGGTGCCGACCATGAACCCCGGCACGTCCATCAGGAACAGCAGCGGGATGCCGTAGGCGTCGCAGAGGTTCACGAAGCGCGCGGCCTTGTCGGCGGAGTCGTTCTCGAGGATGCCGCCCAGGTGCTTCGGCTGGTTCGCCACGATCCCGACCGGCCGGCCGCCCATGCGCGCGAGGCAGGTGATGATCGTGCGCGCCCAGCGCGGCTTCAGGTCGAACCAGTCGCCGTCGTCCACGATCCGCTGGATCACGTCGTACATGTCGTAGGGCTTGCGGGGAGAGTCGGGAAGCACGTCGAGGAGCTCGTCGTCCATGCGCTCGACCGGGTCCGCCGTCTCGCGCCTCGGCGGCGGCTGCTCGCAGTTCTGCGGGAAGAACGAGAGGTAGCTCCTGATCGCCTCGACGCACTCCTCGTCGGAGCCGACCTCCAGGTCGCCGACGCCCGACACCCGCGTGTGGATGCGCGAGCCGCCGAGCTCCTCCTGGGTCACGTCCTCGCCGGTCACGGCCTTCGTGAGATGCGGCCCCGCGAGCGCCATCGAGCCGCGGCCCTTGACCATCGGGACGAAGTCCGCGAGTCCGGGGATGTACGCGGTGCCGGCCGCGCATGGGCCCATGAGCGCGGCCACCTGCGGCACGACCCCGCTCATCACCACCTCCTCGCGGAACAGGTGGCCGGAGCCGGCGAACAGGGAGCCCGCAGCCTCCTGGATGCGCGCGCCGGCCGAGTCGAGCAGCCAGACCATCGGGATGCGCTTCGTGAGCGCGAGCTCGCGCAGGCGCGCGACCTTCAGCTCGCCGGTCATCCCCATCGAGCCGGCCATGACCGTGAAGTCGTAGGCGGCCACCGCCACCAGGCGGCCGTCGACCTTTCCGTAGCCGGTGACCACGCCGTCCGCGGGCGCCTCCTTGCCGTCCATCGCCCGCTGCGCGAAGTGCGGCCGCCCGTGGATGCCCAGCTCCGTGAACGTGCCCTCGTCGATGAGGAGCGCCAGCCGCTCGCGTGCGGTGAGCTTGTCCTGCTCGTGCTGGCGGGCGATCTTCTCCTCGCCTCCGCCGAGCCTCGCGGCCTCGCGCCGCTCGTGGAGCTCCTCCACGAGCGAGCGCAGCGGCGGGCGCGCCACAAGCGTGTCGGCGGCCGCCCGCTCGGTCACGTCTCGCCCCCCAGGTGGTCGAGGAACGGCTCCAGCACGTGCATCGCCGTCTCCGTCGCCGCGATCTGCTCCTCCTCGTGATCGGGCGCCTCGAAGGCCGTGACCTCGAGCCCCACCAGCTCGCTGTCCTCAAGCACCGAGTCGAGCAGGTCGTAGAGCTTGTCGGGGTGGAGGCCGCCCGGCGCGGGCACCGCGGCGGGGAAGTGCTCGGGGTCAAGCACGTCGAGGTCGAGGTGCACGAACACCGGCGAACCGTCGAGGGCGTTCTTGGCGGCCACGAGCGTCTCGACCGTGCTCGCCCCGATCACGGTGGCGGGGCTCTGCTCGAGCAGCATGCGCTCGCCCGGGTCGAGGTCGCGCACGCCCGCGAGCACCACGCGCTCGGCGGGCATGGCCTCGCCGAGGCCGGCGTCCCACTCGCCCGTGGCTGCCGCCAGGCACATGCCGCCGAGGTAGCCGCTGCCTGAGGTGCCGGGCGTGTTGTAGTCGCCGTGCGCGTCGAGCCAGAGGACGCGGGCGTCGGGCCGGTTGCGGCTCACTGCCGGCAGGGTCGTCACCGACACGGCGCAGTCCGCCGCCAGCAGCACCGGCGTGTCGCCCGCGGCCAGCGCGTCGTCGATCTGGCCGCCTGCTTCGAGCAGGCAGCCGCGCGACTCGCGCAGGTCGTCCTCGTAACGGGTCTCCTGGACCTCGCCACCGCTGCCGATGTAGCGCGGCTCGACGCCGAGCGCGTGCGCCACAAGCGGCGCGAGGATCTCCACACCGCGCGGCGCGCCCGGGAAGCGGTCGGCGGTGCGGCAGCGCAGGGCTACGAGTGAGACGGCCACGCGCTCAGCGCCCCGTCCACTGCGGCGCGCGCTTCTCGAAGAACGCCTTCACGCCCTCCTGGATGTCCTCGGTCGTGAACGCAAGCGAGAGCTGGGAGCGCAGGAAGTCGAGCGCGTCCTCGAAGGGCATGTCGAGCTGGCGGTACATCGCATCCTTGCCCAGCTTCATCATCACCGGCGACTTCGAGGCCAGCTTCACGGCCCACTCGTCCACCGCGGCCCCGAAGTCCGCGTCCGCGACCACGCGGTTCACGA
This sequence comes from uncultured Thermoleophilaceae bacterium, assembly GCA_963837445.1. GTDB lineage: Bacteria > Actinomycetota > Thermoleophilia > Solirubrobacterales > Thermoleophilaceae > JACVRW01. Next base: position 482,014 of record CAWINK010000022.1, read on the forward strand.
TGCCCGCCTCGCGCGCCTCCTCCGCCGACATGCGCTCTCCGAGCAGGAGCATCTCGTTCGCCTTCTTGCGCGGCACGTTGCGGTAGATGAGCGACATGATCATGAAGGGGAAGACGCCCACGTCGATCTCGGGCGTGCCGAAGGTGGCGCTCTCCTTCGCGATGATCAGGTCGCACGCGAGCGCCACGCCGAGCGCGCCCGCCAGCACATGGCCATTGGCGGCGCAGATGGTCGGCTTGCCGAGCTGCATGATCGTCCGGAAGAGGCGCGGGAAGCGCTCTGTGCCGAAGTGCTTGTGCACGATCGGGACATCCGCCGCGAACTGGTCGAGGCTGCCGCCGGCGGAGAAGACCTTCTCGTGCGTCGAGGTCAGCACGACGCAGCGCACGCCGTCGTCGTGGCCCGCCAGCTCGAGCGCCCCGGTCAGGTCCGTGAGGAGCTGGTTCGAGAGCGCGTTGCGCGTGTCGGGTTGGTCGAGTGCGACGGTGGCGACGCCGTCGTCGCGCACGTCGTAGCGGACGGTCTCCAGGGGCACGGGGTCGAGTTGTACTACCTTCCACGGGCTCGCAACTCAGGGAGGACAGCATGTACAGCTCGATCGTCGTCGGCACCGACGGCTCACCCACCGCCGAGATCGCCCTCGGCAAGGGGATCGAGCTCGCCCGGCTCACCGGTGCGACGCTCCACGTGGTTTCCGCATACGAGCCTGCGCCCGCGCGGGTCACAGGCGGCGCGCCGGCCGGGGAGTTCGCCGCGCAGCCCGACTTCAAGGCGGACGCTGTTCTTCAGCGGGCGCTCGACCGGAGCGGCAAGGACATCGAGGTGCAGCAGCACGCGCCGAAGGGCTCAGCCGCGGACGCGCTCGTGGCCATCGCGACGGAGCAAGGAGCCGACCTGCTCGTGATCGGTAGCGTCGGTATGCAGGGCGCGCGGCGGGTCCTCGGGAGCGTGGCGAACAAGGTCTCGCACCAGGCGCCCTGCGACGTCCTCATCGTCCAGACGCGCTGACCGGGACCCACGCCTCGCGCATGTCGACCCGCTCGCCGCGGAACGGCACGCCCTCGGCCACGAGCAGGCGGCGCTGGCGCTCGCCCTTCGCAAGCGAGCCGTCCGCCCGTACGATCCGCTGCCACGGAACGTTTTCGTCGGTCGCGGAGAGCACCGCGCCCGCGAAGCGTGGCGCTCCGGGCGTCAGGTCGCCGTAGGTCGTGACGCGGCCCTCGGGGACCGAGCGCACGCGACGCAGGACCTCGGCGGCGCGCTGCTCGTTCACAGCGCGCGGATGGCCTCGTCGACCGGCGTGTCGCCCGACACCAGCTCGAAGGTCTGGCCGACCGTGCTGGGCGTCTCAAGGACGGCCAGCACCGTGGCGGCCACGTCCTCGCGCGGAACCTCGCCTCGCTCGAGGTCCGTGCCGATCTTGACGAGCCCCGTTCCCGGATCGTCGGTGAGCCCGCCCGGACGCACGATCGTGTAGCTCAGGCCGCTCTCGAGCAGCGCCCTGTCGGCGTCCGCCTTCGCCTCGTAGTAGGGGCGCATCTGCTCCGACCACTCGTGGGGACGGTCGACGCTGATCGCGCTGACCATGACGTAGCGCGCGCTGCCGTTCGACCTCGCCGCGTCGATCAGCTTCACCGCGCCGCCGTAGTCGACCGTGCGCTTGCGCTCCGGCCCGCTTCCGGGTCCCGCGCCGGCGGCGAACACAACGGCGTCGGCGCCCTCGCAGCAGGCCGAGATGTCGTCGAGCGCCTCGATGTCGCAGAGCACCGGCTCGGCGCCGAGCTCCTCGAGCTCGCGCGCGTGATCGGGGTTTCGGATCAGCCCGCGGGCGCGGTGGCCGCGCTCCGCGAGGAGGCGCAGGAGCTGCAGGCCCACCTTGCCGTGCCCACCGGCCACCACGACGTCCATGACCTGGATCGTACGCCGCTAGCTGCGCGGCGGCCCGCCGCACGGGCCGGCGATCCCGAGCGCTTCGAGCAGGTACAGCCAGACCTCGCTGCGCGTCGGGAAGGCGGGGACGGCGTGGAAGAGCCGGTCGAGCGGCACCTCGCCGACCACGGCGATCGTGGCCGCGTGCAGGAAGTCGGCGACCTCTGGGCCGGTGAACGTGGCGCCCACGATCACGTTCCTGTCGTCGTCCACCACCAGCCGCGAGGTTCCGCGACTGGAGTCGCGCCCGTAGAAGCTCGCCCCGGCGTTGCCCTGGGTCGGCACGTCCACGGCACGCACGTTCAGCCCATCCTGCTGGGCGGCGTCGAGCGTGTAGCCCACGGCGGCCACGTGCGGATCCGTGAAGATCACCCGCGGCGAGAGCGAGCCGCGGGCGGTGGTGGGGAGGCACGCGCTCCGGCCCTCGAGGATCACGTCGGCGGCGATGCGGGCCTGGTACTTGCCCATGTGCGTGAGCAGCGCGCGGCCGTTCACGTCCCCGATCGCGTACAGCCAGTCCTCGGCGCGCATCGCGTCATCCACCTCGATCGGCTTGCCCGGCTCGCGGCCGATCGTCTCCACACCGATGTCGGTGGTGTTGAACTCGCGTCCGATGGCCACGAGCAGCTGGTCGGCGCGCAGCGGGCCGCCCGAGTCGAGCTCGATGGTCACCTCTCCGTTCTCCGCGCGCACCGCCGTGGCGCTCGTGCCGAGCTGGATCTCCACCCCGTTCTCGCGCAGCGACTGCTCCACGTCCTCGCTCGCGAACTGCTCCTCGCGCGGGATCAGGCGGTCGCCGCGCTCAACCAGCGAGACGTTGGAGCCGAGCGAGCTGAACGCCTGGGCCATCTCCACCCCCACCACGCCTCCGCCGAGGATCGCGAGCCGCTCGGGGACCTTCTCCGTCGTGGTGACCTCGCGGTTCGTCCAGGGCTCGGCCTCCCGAAGGCCGTCTATCGGCGGGATCAGAGGTGAGGTGCCGGTGGCCAGGACCACGGCGCGGCGGGCCACGAGCGTCTCGTCCCCCACGCTCACCCTGCGCTCGCCGTCGAGGCGACCGGCGCCGCGCACGACCGTCACGCCGCGATCCTCGAGCCAGGGCACCATGTGCGAGTCGTCGAGCCCGTGGATGATCTCGTCGCGGCGCTTCAGCACGGCGTCCACGTCGAGGTCGCCGCTCACCGCCTCGCGCACGCCGGGGATGCGGCGCACCTCGGCGAGCAGCTCGCCCGGACGCAGCAGCCCCTTCGACGGCATGCACGCGTAGAACGAGCACTCACCGCCGATCAGGTGAGGCTCCACGATCGCCACGTAGAGGCCGGCCTCGCCCAGGCGGCCGGCGCAGACCTCGCCCGCCGGTCCGGCCCCCAGAACCACCACATCGAATTCGCGCTCGCCCATGTCAGCACGGTACTTTGCCTGCATGGCAACCGCAGATGCGCTCCTGAAGCCGGACCACGGCGCCCACCGAAAGCACTTCATCTTCACCGAGGAGCACCACCAGCTCCGCGAGTCGATCCACTCGTTCGTGACCAAGGAACTCGCGCCACACGCCGACGAGTGGGAGGAGACCACCTTCCCCGACTCCGTGTTCACGCGCATGGGCGAGCTCGGCTTCCTGGGGCTCTCATATCCGGAGGAATACGGCGGCCAGGGCGGCGACTACTACTGCAACCTCGTCCTCGCCGAGGAGATGGTGCACTCCAACTGCGGCGGCCTCGCGATGGGGGTGGCCGTGCACACCGACATGGCCACGCCGCCGGTGCACCTGTTCGGGACCGACGAGCAGAAGCAGGAGTACCTGGTGCCGGCGATCAGGGGCGAGAAGATCTCCTGCCTCGGCATCACGGAGCCCGATGCCGGCAGCGATGTCTCAGGGATCAAGACACGCGCGGTGCGAGACGGCGACGACTGGGTCATCAACGGCTCGAAGACCTACATCACGAACGGGCACCGCGCCGACTTCATCGTGCTCGTGACGAAGACCGACCCGGACGCCGGCTACGACGGCTTCACGCTGTTCCTCGTGGACATGGATGCCCCGGGCGTGATCCGGGAGAAGAAGCTCGAGAAGCTCGGGATGCACGCCTCCGACACCGCGCTGCTCGCCTTCCAGGACGTGCGCGTGCCCGCCGAGGCCATGCTCGGCCAGGAGGGCAAGGGCTTCTACCACATCATGTGGGAGCTCCAGGGCGAGCGCCTGATCGGCGCCGCCGGGTGCGTGGCCGGGGCGCAGAAGTGCTTCGACAGGACGCTCCAGTACGCATCCGAGCGCATGGCGTTCGGACGTCCGATCGGCCGCTTCCAGGCGATCCGCCACAAGTTCGCGGACATGGCGACGAAGATCGAGGCCGGTCGCCAGATGGTCTACACGACGGCTTGGCGCTTCTCGAACGGCGAGTACCCGGTGCGCGAGATCTCGATGGCGAAGCTCTACACCGCACGCATGGCGTGCGAGGTGACCGACGAGTGCCTCCAGATCCACGGTGGCGCCGGCTACATGAAGGAGTACGGAATCGAGCGCGCCTGGCGCGACATGCGCCTGAACCGCATCGGCGCCGGCACGGACGAGGTGATGCTCGACGTGATCGGCCGCTCGTACGGGCTTTAGGCGGCGGGCGCCGTCCCGGGACCGCTGCGGCCGTTGCGCAGCTCGTCGAGCACGTGCAGGAGGCCCTGGGTGTTCGCCTGAACCCCATGATCGATCCGATCGAGGATTGCTCGGTGGTCTCGCAGCTCAAGGAGCATTGCTCGGTTCACCTGCTGAACGTTGTGGATCGCCGAGCGCGTCTGCTCATGCTCACGGCGGCTCAACTCGCGATCGAGCTCGTGCTGCTTGCGCATCTCCTCAAGCAGCTCGCCAAACCGGCCGTCGAGGCTCGCAACGGTGCCGTCGAGTCTCGCAACGGTGCCGTCGAGTCTCGCAAGCGAGCTGCTGATCCCCTCGAGAGCGCGGCGGGTCCGCATCGGGTCATTCTGCCACGGCCTGACGACCTCAACGGCGCACGTTTGTGACAGCCTGGACATGTGAGCGCGCTTGCTGACACGGGGCTTCCGGAGGCTGCGCCGCGGCGGCCGCTGCCGCCGTTCGGCGAGGAGCACGAGGCGCTGCGGGCTGAGATCCGGCGCGTTCGTGGCCGAGGAGCTGCGCCCTCACGCGGCCGAGTGGGAGCAGGCGTGCTGGTTCCCCAACGAGGTCTTCCAGCGCATGGCCGAGCTGGGGCTGCTGGGCCTGAAGTACCCGGTCGAGTACGGCGGCCGCGGGGGCGGCTACCTGGAGGACGCCGTGCTCTCCGAGGAGCTCGGGCGCTGCGGCTCCGGCGGCCTTGCCGCCGGCATCGGCGCCCACATCGGGATCGCCACTCCGCCGATCTGGAAGTTCGGCACGGACGACCAGAAGGAGCGCTTCCTCGCACCCGCCATCCGCGGCGAGCGGATCGCGGCGCTCGGCATCACCGAGCCCGGCGCCGGCTCCGACGTGGCGGGCATCCGGACCTTCGCGCGCCGGGTCGATGGCGGCTACGTGGTGAACGGGTCGAAGACCTACATCACCAACGGGGTGCGCGCCGACTTCGTGGTCACCGCCGTCAAGACGACCGAGGACGGCGGCCACCAGGGACTGTCATTCCTCATCATCGAGCGCGGGATGGAGGGCTTCGAGCCCTCGAAGAAGCTCGAGAAGCTCGGCTGGCAGGCATCCGACACCGGGGAGCTCGCGTTCTCTGAGGTGTTCGTGCCGGACGAGAACCTGCTCGGCGAGGAGAACAAGGGCTTCTACCTGATCATGGCCAACTTCCAGTGGGAGCGGCTACTGATGGCGCTCGGCGCGGTGGCGTCCATGGATGTGGTGCTGGAGCGGGTGCTGGCCGCGGAGCCGGGCAGCCGCTATCGACACGCGGTGGCCGAGATGGCTGTGAAGCACGAGGCGGGGCGCTGCCTGACCTACCACGCGTTGAGGCTCTTCGCGGCCGGCCACGACGCGATCCGAGAGGTCACGGAGGCCAAGCTGCTGTCACAGCGCTCTGCGTTCGAGGTCGCGGAGACGGCGTTTCGCGTGCTGGACGGAGACCTCGAGGTGGGACGCGCCATGCGCGACACCCGCCTGGGCCCGATCGGTGGCGGCACCGACGAGGTGATGAAGGAGATCCTCGGGAAGCAGCTGGGGCTCTAGCGTCCTGCGTAGCGCCGTCTATTTCCCGGGCTTTGGCTTCCGTGGGACCCGCGGGGCACGGTAGGCCATGTACCGCCCCATGAACTCAGCGAAGCGGGGCACGGTGAAATCGACATACCCGTAGTCCTCCGTCGCGTATACGAGCCCCTTATCGAGGAGTCGCTGCCGGACCATCGAGATCGCCGCAGTGGTCTTGCCGAGCTTCGCCGCTACGGCTCCTGATTTGTAGGGACCGCCCCCGAGCTCCGCCATGGCGCGCATGTAGCGCCGCTCTTGGTCGGTGGCTCGCTGAACGCGGACTTCGTAGATGCTTGAATCGAGTGCGGCCTGGGCGACCGGCATTGCTGTCTCGATGTCGTTCGCGCTGATCGGCGACCGGCCTGCAAGGTTCCAGGCGTGCTTCCCCAGCTGCTGAATGTAGAACGGGTACCCCTCTGTCCAGGAGAGCGCCAGCTCCACCGCTTCCTCCCTGTACTCGACGCCCTGCTGCCGGGCCGGCTCGACGAGCGCGACGCGCGCGTCGTCGGTTGGGAGGTTCGCGATGACTGGGAATGTGAACAACCGCTCCGCGTACGAGCGCGCCTCCCCTGTCAGCCTCGGGATCTGTGGCAGACCAGCTGCGGCGAGCGTTATCGGCACGTTCTTCTGAGTGGCGCGGTGTAGGGCGCTTACGACCGCCCGATACTCGACTTCGCTGACGAACTGAACCTCGTCAAGGAGAAACACAACCCCGGAGTGCTTCTTCGCCGCGGCGTTCCCCAACTGGAGGAACAGCTGCGACAGGTCGCCGGTGATTGTTCCCTCATCCGCCTTTCGCAGATCCACTGCCAACTCGATGCCCTCAGGCCCAACAACTCTGATCGTGCCTAGGTGGCTGAGCGCGTCCCGGACGGCAGTCGTGGCCCGCGCGCTCAGCTTGAGCCGCGCCAACGCCGCCTGTGCGTCCCGCGCGATCTCCGCGACCAGTCCGCTGTTGGGGGTGAGCTCGTGGTAGTAGGTCAGGAAGCCCTCGGCCTCGGCGTAGTCCTCGAACGTGTTGAGGAGAACTGTCTTGCCGACGCCGCGAAGCCCTCGGATGATCATGCTCTGTTCGGTCGCGCCTCGCTTGAGCCGCCCGATGAGGACTTGGAACTGCTCGAGCTCCGCCGCGCGGCCTGCCAGCTCTGGCGGACGCGAGCCGGCGTTGGGTGTGTAGGGGTTGGCGATCGGGTCCAAGCTCTACAGAGTTATACCATCCTATAAGTGCTTTCGTTATAAGTCTGTATAACTCATTAGAGCCTCCGGGCTATGCGCGCGGGCGTCCGCGCGCCGCGCTGGACGGCTCGTCGGGCCAATGGCCGTGCTCGTCGAAGAAGTCGCGCGCGCTCTGCTCGGTGTCGCGCTCCTTGTCGCCCTCGACGCCGATCCGGTAGAGCACGTTCAGGAGCAGCACGGCAGTCCCGGCGCTGATGAAGAGCGCCCCGGCGGCGAGACCCACTCCGCCCGCCGTGGCGCTCACGATCACACCCGCGACCACGAGGACGAGCGGTATGCCGTACCGCACCGCGTGCAGACCCATGTACCTATGATGCCGGGCGCTCACACGCTAAAGGAGACTGAATGGGAGTCCTGGACGGAAAGGCGGCGATCGTCACCGGATCGGCGCAGGGAATCGGTCGCGCCACCGCTGAGCTGCTCGCGGAGCAGGGCGCACGCGTGCTCATCAACGACCTCGACGCGGACAAGGCCGAGCAGGCCGCATCGGAGATCGGTGGCGAGACCGCAGTGTTCGGCGGCGACCTCACCAAGGAGGGCGTGCCGGACCAGCTGGTCCAGAAGGCCGTCGACGAGTTCGGCCAGATCGACATCATCGTCAACAACGCCGGCTACACCCGGGACGGAGTCGCTCACAAGATGACCGACGACCAGTTCCAGTCCATGCTCGACATCCACACGGTGGTCCCCTTCCGCGTGCTGCGCGCGGCCGCGCCCCACCTGCGCGACCCGGCCAAGAAGGAGAAGGAGGAGGGCAAGGAGGTCTTCCGCAAGGTCGTGAACATCAGCTCCATCTCCGGCACGATGGGCAACGCGGGCCAGGTGAACTACTCCGCCGGCAAGGCCGCCGTGGTGGGTCTCACCAAGACGCTCGCCAAGGAGTGGGGCCAGTTCAAGATCAACGTGAACGCCGTGGCGTTCGGATTCGTCGAGACGCGCCTCACCGCCGCCAAGGAGTCCGGCAACACGATGACCAAGGACGGCGAGGAGATCCAGCTCGGCATCCCCGAGCAGATGCGCGCCATGGCGGCGATGATCATCCCGCTCGGACGCCCCGCCTCACCCGAGGAGGCCGCCGGCCCGGTGTTCTTCCTCTGCTCCCCGTGGGCGAACTACGTGCACGGCCAGGTGCTGCACGTGACCGGCGGTCAGTTCGGCGGGATGTACGGCTAGCGCGCGGTAACCGTCGCGCCCGCGTCCGCTCCCGCCTTGTCCGGGTTCCAGCTGTAGGCGTACTCGGGCCTGTCCACGTCTCGCCAGAGCGTGGACAGGCGCAGCGGCTTGAACGTGTCCCACATGACGGCCAGCTCGTCCGTCGACTGCTTCCCGAGCGCCTTCTCAACCGCGCCCGGCTGCGGCCCGTGCGGAAGCCCGGAGGGATGCAGGGTGATGAACCCCTCGTCCACGCCCTTGCGCGCCTCGTAGTTCCCGGCGGCGTAGAACATGACCTCCTCGGACTGGATGTTCGAGTGGTGGTAGGGCAGCGTGACCGCCTCCGGGTCCCAGTCGAGCATGCGCGGGGCGAACGTGCAGATCACGAAGTTCTGCCCCTGGAAGGTCTGGTGCGCGGGCGGCGGCAGGTGGAAGCGTCCGGCGCGCGGCTCGAAGTCGTCCGCGTTGAACGTGTACGGCCACACGTAGCCATCCCAGCCGACGACGTCGAACGGGTGGCGGTCGAGCACGTAGTCCTGGTAGCCGTCGCGCACCCGGACCTTGACCGGGAACTCGCCGCTCTCGTCGAACGTCTCGATCTCCTCGGGCGGATGGAAGTCGCGCTGTGAGAACGGGGAGTGCTCGAGCAGCTGGCCGTAGCGGTTGCGGTAGCGGTTCGGCGTCTCGATCTCACCCGGCGTGTGGAAGCAGAGCCAGAACTGCTCCTCGCCCATCGGCAGCTCGAATGTGTGCGTGGTGCCGCGCGGGATGACGACGTAGTCGCGCTCGCGGAACGGCACCCGGCCGAAGACGGTGCGCAGCACGCCGCTGCCGCGGTGGATGTAGATCACCTCGTCGCCCTCGCCGTTGCGGAAGAAGCCCTCGAGCGCCTGGAGCGGCTTGCAGACCGAGACCTCGATGTCGTTGTTCCACATCAGGAGGTGGCGGCCGGACACGGGATCCCCGCCGGGCTCGACGACGTTCGCATCCGCGAGGCGATGCACGTGAGCGTCCGGCACCCACTCCTCGCGCTGGATCGGCTCGAACCGGCCCACCTGATCGAGCCGGCAGGGCGACTGGAGGTGCAGCAGGATCGACTCGTTCCCCGAGAAGCCCTCGTAGCCCATGACCTCCTCGACGAGGAGGGGTGAGCCGCTCCCGTTGGAGCGCACCTGGACGTGCCGCTTGGCGGGGATGCTGCCGAGGCTGGCGTAACGCATGGCTAGAGGTTTCCTCTCCGCTCCTGCTCGCGCTCGATCGCCTCGAACAGGGCCTTGAAGTTCCCCTCGCCGAAGCCGCGTGAGCCGTGTCGCTCGATGATCTCGAAAAACACGGTCGGGCGGTCGCCGACGGGCTTCGTGAAGATCTGGAGCAGGTAGCCCTCGTCGTCACGGTCCACGAGGATCCCCTGCCGGCGCAGGTCGGCCAGGTCCTCCTCGATCTCGCCGATGCGCTCGGGCACGTCGTCGTAGTACGAGTCGGGGATCGACAGGAACTCCACGCCCTGGTCGCGCAGCGCGGCCACGCAGGCCACGATGTCGCGCGTGGCGACGGCGATGTGCTGGGCGCCGGCGCCCTTGTAGTACTCGATGTACTCCTCGATCTGCGACTTGCGCTTGCCCTCGGCGGGCTCGTTGATCGGGAACTTGAGGCGGCCGCTCCCGTCGGTCACGACCTTCGACATCAGCGCCGAGTACTCGGTCGAGATCGCCTCGTCGGAGAAGTGGATCATCTCGGTCATGCCGAAGACGCGCTCGTAGTAGCCCACCCACTCCTGCATGTGGCCGAGCTCCACGTTGCCGACGATGTGGTCGATCGCCATCAGCCGCATGGAGTCGGGATCGCGGGACGCCTCGCCGCGCCGCTCGAAGCCGGGCAGGAACGCGCCCTTGTAGTCCTCGCGCTGCACGAACAGATGCTGGGTCTCGCCGTACGTGGCGATCGAGGAGAGCTGCACGCGGCCGTGCTCGTCCTCGACCCAGTGCGGTGTCATCACGCCGCGGGCGCCGTGCTCGACCGCGGTGCGGTAGGCGGCCTCCGCGTCGGGCACGCTCAGCGCGATCTTGTGCACGCCGTCGCCGTGGAGGGCGTGATGGGCCGCGATCTGGTCGCCACCCTGGAGGGTGCCGGTGAGCACCAGGCGGATGCGCCCCTGCTCCAGCACGTGCGACACGCGGTCGCGCCTGCCGGTTTCGAGACCGGCGTAGGCCGTCTCCGTGAAGCCGAAGGCGTGCACGAAGTAGAAGGCAGCCTGCGCGGCATTCCCCACGTACATCTCGACGTGATCGATGCCGTGGACCGGCATGCGGTCGTCTGCGGGTACGGGCGGAGAGGCCGCGGGCGCGGTCGTTGTAGCCATGCGGTTAATGATTCCGTTATTAACGGCAGCTTTCAATGCAGATCTGTTGCGTTCGTGGCACACTCCGGGGTGTCAATGGATGCCATCGACCGAACAATCGTTGCGTTGCTTCGCGACAACGCTCGCCGGTCGTTCAAGGACATCGGCACGCACGTGAACCTCTCGGCGCCGGCGGTGAAGCGGCGAGTGGACCGTTTGGAGGCCGACGGAGTGATCCGCGGGTACACGGTGATGGTCGATCCGCGCGCGTTCGGATGGCACGCGGAGGCGTTCGTGGACCTCTACTGCGAGGGCGGCATGCCCGCCGACTCGATCAAGGAGGCGGTCGAGGGAGAGGTGGGGGTCGTGTCAGCGCACACCGTCGCCGGCGAGGCGAGCGCCCTCCTGCACGTGATGGCCGAGGACACGCAGGACCTGGAGCTGTGCCTGGAGCGGATCCGGGCCACGGACGGCATCAGCCGGACCGTGACCGAGGTGGTGCTCTCCACGCTGTTCGAGCGCTAGCGGCACGCGAAACAGCAGCATTGAGGGGCCGCCCGAGCCGGGTGGGGCATCTCGGTTGCGTATAGCGCAACCCGGATGCCCCACCTGGGGTCGAACCCCTTTAGTGCTCCTCGCTCGGGCCGTCCGGAACCTCGATCTCGTCGGGCTCTCCTGACACCGCGTCGCCCTCGCCCGCGCTCTCCTCGTCGCCGAAGTCCTGGGCCGCGGGGTCGTAGCGGTTCTCGCCGTGTGTGGCCGCGTCACGCAGGTCGCTCTCGGCCGTCTCGAACCCTTCCTCGACGCCCTCGCCGCCCTCGATCAGGGGGCGCGTCTCCTCGTCCGCGCTGTCACCCTCCTCGTCCTCGTAGGCCGGGGAGCGCCCGCCGATGCTGCCAGCCTCTGCGGCCGCGGCGTCCTCCTCCTGCCGCACCAGCGGATCCTCGGGCGTGTCTTCCATAGTCGTCATGCGGGGCGTGTACCCGCGTGTCAGTGGACCGAATCGCGCAGCGGCAGATCAGCGCCGTACACCACGAGCTCGAACTCCATGACCTTGTGGTGGCCCTCGGGCGTCTCGCCGAGCTTCTCCGCGACACGAATCGACTGGGAGTTCGTGGGAAGGATCAGGCTCACGATGTGCCGCGCTCCCAGCTCGTCGTGCGCCCACTTGCACGCGGCACGTCCGGCCTCACCGGCATAGCCCTTGCCCCAGTGCGGGCGGGCCACGGTCCAGCCGACCTCGAGCGCAGGCCACGTGGGCGGGTAGTAGAGCCCCGCGCGACCGACGACCTCGCCGCTGTCCCGCTCCTCCAGCACCCAGTGGCCGAAGCCCTTGAGTGCCCAGTGCCCGGCCATCATGGACACGTCACGCCAGGCCTCCTGCCGCGTCATCCCCCCTTCCTTGCCGTGGCCGCGCGCGACGTCCGGGTCGGCGAAGATCGCCGCGAACGGCTCGAAGTCCTCGTCGCGACAGCCCCGCATGAGCAGCCGCTCGGTCTGGAGCTTTGGCACCTCGCTCATGGCTTCGGCCGCCGCTCCTCGGAGAGCGGCTTGCCCTCCTCGCCGACCAGCCCGCGCGGGGGCCACGGCCCGAACCAGTTGTCGCGCGCGCCGTCGAGGGTGAGGATCGCGCCCGAGAGATAGTCGCCCCCGGGCGAGGCGATATAGGCCACCAGCCAGGCGAACTCCTCCTCAGTGCCCATCCGCTGGAGCGGCACAGTGCTCGCCACGCCCTCCACCACCGGCTTCGGGTACTTGGTCATCAGCGTCTCGGTGGCGAAGGGCCCGGGCGCCACCGCCGTCAGCCGGATCCCGAAGCGAGCCCACTCGATCGACAGGACGCGGGTGAGGTTCTCCACGGCCGCGCGGGCCGCCGAGGAGTGCGCCATGCCGGGCAGGCCATGGTGCGGGGAGAGCGTCACGTTCACGATCTTGCCGCCGCGCGAGTCCGGAATCATGGCCCGCGTCGCCACGGTGTGGGTCATCAGCCAGGTGCCCTCCACGTTCAGCCGGATCACCGTGCGGAAGCCCTTCGGCGTGATGTCCTCGGCGGGAGTGAGGAACTGCCCGCCGGCGTTGTTCACGAGCAGGTCGATCTGTCCGTGGCGCTCGAGCACGCCGTCCACGAGCGCCTCGACCTGGTCCTCCTCGCGGATGTCGCACACCCGCGCCTCGACACGGCCGCCTTCCGCGGCCGCGGCGGTCTCCTCGAGCGGCTCGAGCCGCCGCCCGCAGACGACCACCTGCGCGCCGAGCGCGGCGAGCTCTAGCGCAGCGGCTCGCCCGAGCCCGGAGCCGCCGCCGGTGACGATGGCGACCTGCGCGTCGAGCAGCCCGGGTTGGAAGATCTTCGACCGCACGGGGCGCCCACCCTACCGGCGCCGCCCGGCACCACGAACGCGATCCCCCAGCCGAGCATCGGCCAGATCGGCCAGAAGTACCCGGCGCCGGTGAGCGCCCAGATGGCCACCAGCAGCAGCATGACGGCGACGTAGGTGCGGATGTGAGTGCGGTCACGCCGGCGTGGTTCGCGGGCCGGCCCCGGCAGATCCGCCACGATCGGCTCGAGCTCGGCCTCGGTGCGAGCCGAGAACGCGCTCTCGAGCCGCTCCTCGAGCTCGGTGGCCGTGATCCGGCCCTCACCGGCGGCCGCGCGCAGGCGCTCTGCCGCGCGTTCGCGGTCAGCGTCGGATGCGAGCAGGTCGCTCATCGGAAGTACTGGCCGTGGAAGCCGAACGGGATGTGGTGCGGCGCGTCCGCGCGGGCGATCTCCTCGAACGACCCCGCGTCGAGCACGAGCAGGAACGAGTGGCCTGCGTTCGCGTCGAGCACCACGGAGAGCACGACGCCGTCGTCCTCGCCGTCCCTGCCCGGCCGGCGGACGAAGACCGGCTCGCCCGGATAGCAGCCGTCGGCGCGCCACTCGGAGCGGGTGCCATCGCGCACGTCCACCTTCACGAGCCTGTCGATCCAGCTGTCATCCGAGCCCGCGAAGTAAGCGTACGAGTAGTCGCGGGTGTTGCGCCGGCCGTAGTCGATCCGCGGCAGCTCCAGGTAGCCGTCGGCGAGCGGCTCCGATCGCACGGCGCCGCCGTCGAGGTCGAGCGTGTAGCGGCGCAGCTCCACCGGCGGCAGCGCGCCCTTCGGCCCGGCGTCGTCGAGGTAGAGCGAGTCGATGATGCTCGGGTCGTCGTACGCGCACAGGTCGATCACGAGCTCACCGCCGCGCTCGAAGGCGTTCACGTGGTGGAAGCTGAAGAAGGCGCCCGTTTCGTAGGTGCCGCGCAGCTCGCCGGTCGCCCGGTCGAAGACGCGGAAGCACGTCGGCTCGTCCGGCCGCCACGTGTAGTTCTCGATGAACGGCTTCCCGGAGAAGGCGAGCTTCAGCGGGTTCACGCGCAGCGGGTACTCGGCGAGGATCAGGTAGCGCTCGCTCATCCCGAACGCGTGCATGTAGGCCGGCTCCTTCACCGGCATGCGCGCGATCACTCGGCGCGTGGAGCTGTCTGCGGGCAGGCCGTAGAGCATGTACTCGCTCACGCGCGAGAAGTGCGCCGTGTAGTTCACCAGCTCGTTTCGCTCCACGTCGTGGTGCGGGTGCGCCGTCGTCACATGCTGGGCCTTCAGCTTGTCCGCGTACTCGAGGTGGCCGATCGTGTCGAGCGTCTCGAGATCGAACTCCACGGGCATCGGCGTCTCGGTCATCGCGATGTAGCGCTCGCCGATCCGCGCGAGGTTCACGTTGGGGTTGTCGGTGAAGTCAGGGGAGAAGATCTGCTGGACGCGCTTGAAGATCGAGCGGCACGGGTCGGTGGCGAACCCGCCGTGGCGCCACTCACCGTCCTTCGCGTCCTGGTAGCGAGCGGCTCTCGAGGAAGCGACTGCCGTACGAGACCTTCCCGTCCGCGAAGCCGAAGCGGTTCAGCATCGCCACGCCGTCGAACCAGTGGGCCAGACGCTTCCCGCCCACCTCTAGCAGCGCAGGCGTGACGCGCACGAGCGCGCCGGTGAGCCAGTCGGGCAGCTCGCCGGTCACCGGGAGGCGATCGACCGAGGTCTCCTCGTCCTGGCTCGTGAAACCGAGCCGGTAATCCGTGCGTTCAGATGCTTCCGTCGTCGTCATAGTCCATAATGTATCGTCCAGGATGGACTCGTGCAAGAGGTAAGGCTCACACCCACGTCGTACATCGTCCTCGGGCTGCTCGAGTTCGCGGGGGAATGCACGCCGTACGGCCTGAAACAGGTGGTCGCCGTCTCGGTCGGAAACTTCTGGACGCTCCATCACGCCCAGCTCTACAGCGAGCCCGAGCGCCTCGCGAAGGCCGGATACGTGACCGAGAAGCGGGAGCGCGGCGGACGGAGGCGCCGGCTCTACGCGATCACGGCAAAGGGCCGCAAGGCGCTCGACGACTGGCGCAGCGAGCCCACGTCGTCACTTGGCGAGCTGCGCGAGCCCGCCCTCCTGAAGCTGTTCTTCGGCGCCGATCCCGTGGCGATCGCGACCGCCCAGCTCCCCGCGCACCGCGCGAAGCTCGCGGAATACGAGGCCATCCGCGACGGGATGCCCGAGAGCGTGCCGAGGGGGCCGCGCATCGCACTCGAGGCCGGCATCCGCAGCGAGCGGGGGTTCATCGAGTTCTGGGAGGAGCTCGCGGGGTAGGGTTCCGCGCGATGGCCACCGCAGCAGAGCCCCGGCCGGCCGAGCTGCCGCTCCCGGGCGGCCGCGACGGCGCGAAGGTGCGCCTGCACCCGCTCCTCACGGCCACGGTGCCGGGCCCTCCGGCGTGGTTCCTGCGCGAGGAGGGCCGCATGGCGTGGCGCAAGGCCTTCGGGCTTGGGGTGCCGAAGGACCAGTGGCTGCGCTCACCGATCCCGTGCTTCCTCGTGGAGCACCCGTCGGCCGGGCCGATTCTGATCGACACCGGCTTCCACGGCTCGGTCGCGGTCAGCCCGAGGTCGAACCTCGGGGCGTTCGGAACGATCATCTACAGGGACATCGACATGCGGGCGGAGCAGGCCGCCGCGGCGCAGCTCCGCGCGAAGGGCATCGAGCCGTCGACCGTGAAGACGGTGATCATGACCCACCTCCACCCGGACCACGCGAGCGCCATCTCCGACTTCCCCGAGGCCACGTTCCTCGTCTCCACCGCCGAGTGGGAGGCGGCCACGGAGGGCGGCCCGCGCGACGGCTACGTCAAGCGGCAGTTCGACCACGGGTTCGAGTACCGCCTGGTCGACTTCGACTCGGACGACGCCAACTCGTTCTCCGGCTTCGCCCGCGCGTTCGACGTCTTCGGGGACGGCAGTGTGCGAATCGTCTTCACCCCCGGCCACACGGCGGGGCACATGTCCGTCGTCGTACAGACTGAGCACGGCGAGGTGCTGGTGGCCGGTGACGCGATCTTCATGCGCCGTACCCTCGACGAGAACCACCTCCCCCACATGCTCTTCGACGAGCACCTGTTCCGGCGCTC
This sequence comes from uncultured Thermoleophilaceae bacterium, assembly GCA_963837445.1. Lineage (GTDB taxonomy): Bacteria > Actinomycetota > Thermoleophilia > Solirubrobacterales > Thermoleophilaceae > JACVRW01. Next base: position 498,332 of record CAWINK010000022.1, read on the forward strand.
GCTTCGAGAGATCAGCCAGTACGTGAAGGAGACCCCGGACGCCGTCGTGATCCCGGGGCACGACTGGGAGGCCTGGGAGCAGCTGAAGGCCGTCTACTAGTTGCGCGGCTCACTCCCGGCGAACGTCAAATTCGCCTGACGCCGTGATGTGGATGGCGTCGGAATCGCGCACCCAGGCGATCAGGTTGAGCGCCTGGAGGCGGTCGAGCATGTACTGGAAGGCTCCTGCCTGCGCGTCGCTGCGATAGCGGCGGCGGATGTCGAAGGCGAAGCCGGTCGCGTGGATCCCGCCTCCTGGGCGGACCGTCCTCGTCACGGTCAGCGGCGCCTGCGTGCCCGACACCTTGCGCACGCCCTGCCCGATGTAGACGGCGAGCGCGAAGGCCTGGTGCCGAAGACCGCCCGCCGATGCCGGGCGCAGGCCGTAGCGGGACGGCTCGTTCGGGAACGGGCGGAGCGTCCCGTCGTTGTATGCCTCCTCGACGTCCTCGGCAGTCGCAAACGACTCGGTCGGGCCGGGCGGGTGCAGCACGAGCTCGCCCGAGTCCGCGCCGGCGTGCAGGTCGGCCAGCCGCGCGAGCCTCGCGCGGTCCTCCCTGTACAGGCGCATCACCTCGTGTGAGGCAAGCACCCGCCAGAGGTAGGTCTTCGAGTCGTCCCCGAGCCCGAGGAGCATTCGGTAGGCGCGCGGGTGCCGGTTCGGGGCGGTGTCGAAGAAGACCTGCGCGTAGCTCGCGTCGTCGTCCCCGTAGGCGCCGAGCACCTGCTGGAGGTTGCCGATGCCCATGTGGTACGAGACCACCGCCAGGTCCTCGCGGCCGAACTCATCCTTGGCGAGCTTCAGGTAGCGGCCCGTGGCGGCAAGCGACTTCTTCGGGTCGAAGCGCTCGTCCACGCGGCGGCGCTTCGCCCTGATTCGATCGGCCTCGCGCGGTCCGCGCGCATTCGCGAGCCTCCTGGTGAGCCGCTCGCTTGCTTGGACGTCAACCTGCATGTCGAGCAGGTTCGTGCCCGTCTCGGCGAGGATCTGCGTCAGGCCGACGGCTCCCTCGAGGTCGTCGCTCGCGCGCACCTCCGGCCGGCCGGCGCTCTCCAGCAGCACCATGCCCTCGATCAGATCGGGGTCGACGCCGGAGTCGTCGGCGGCCCGCTCGATGTCGTCGCGGAAGGCCGACACGCGGCGCGCGGTCGCAAGCACGCCATCGGGACTCTTCGCGTAGACCACGTGGCTGTGCCCGGCAGCGGCGCGCCTCTCGAACTCGTCCTCGCGCCCGCTCTCGTAGGCGTATGGGTCACCCTCGATCTCGAGCGGGCTGTACGCGGGCGGATCGTCGTCTCGCAGCAGCACGAATGCCGCGGCAGCGACGCCGGCGAGCAGCAGGACGATTGGCGCGAGGCGGCGGGTCACGCCGCCTCAGGTTGTCAGGGAACGCAGGGCGCCCCGTCGCAGACGTCGATCACGCTGCCGCCCACGCGCAGGAACTCGGACTTCTGCCGGCGCGCCGCGGGGCTCGCGCGTGGCGCGCCGTGCGGGTCCTGGCCCTCGCGCGGCGGCGTGTTCGTGGTGGGCGGGGCGGGGATCCCGGTGTCCCACATCACCATCGCCGAGCCGCCGAAGGGGAACGCCTCGAGGTGCGGGATCCCGAAGTACGGGTCCACGTCGGTGTGGCGCCCGGGCGCGAGCGCCGGCCAGCGCACGGACGCTCCGATGGTGCGCGCCTCCACCTCGGCGGTCACGTTGGCCACCTGGTGGTCCCCGAACGCCACCTGCATGAGCACGGTGTGCGCCGGAGTCCCCGGCAGCGGATCGGTCGTCATGTGGTGGGCGTAGCCGTTCGCCTCGCCGCGGTCCCAGAGCAGCTGGATCAGCGACAGGAGCAGTGGCCGCTCCAGCTCGTTCGGATAGTTGTCGTACAGCCCGGCCGGCGTGTCCACGCCCTCGATCTCGCCGTTCGCGTACATGTCGAAGTCCACCGAGCGCCGCAGCAGCGTGGAGTAGTTCATGCCCGGCACGCCGAGCACCGCGCGGTCGAAGTCGGGCGCGAGCGCCGTGAGGGCGCCGCCCATGATCCCGCCCTGCGAGTTGCCGTCGTAGAAGAGCCGCGACTGGTCCACAGGGACGTCGCCCCAGTCGCGCTTCAGCATCCAGCGGCCCACGTACATGAAGTTCACGAAGCCCTGCTGCGCGCGGTCCGCGAGCGTGGGGAAGCGGGACAGGTCCTGGAGCAGGGTGAGCACGTTCGGAACGTCGAGCGTCGACATGCCGGTCCAGTCCGTCGCGCAGAACACGAACCCGTGCTCGTTCGCCATCGCACGCACGTTGCCGCCGGTCACCTCGCCCGCACCGCCGAGCAGGCCGTGGCCGTAGAGCGAGGGACGGAGCGGGCCGGCGTGGTTCTTCGGGATCACGCAGACCACGTTCGCGAGCGTCGTGTTGCCCGGGATGCGCTGCGGACTGCCGTCGGGGCCGAGGGCGAACTCGGAGCCGGGCGGACAGCCGGGCGCGTTGAGGAAGCAGGGCACCCTGATGTTGCCGCTGATGCGAATCGAGTCGCCGAGGTCACGGCGGCCGTCGGCCTCCGCCTCGTCGGGAACGTTGTCCGGCAGGTCCGGGTTCGGAACGAACGCCGGCTCGCTGCCCTCGGGAACGAGGTCGGAGAGATCGCTGTCGCCGAGCTCGGAGAAGGCCTCGTTGCGGATCTGGAGGGCGCGGCCGGTCAGTCCCTCGCGGCTCGCGACGGTGAAGTCCCAGGCCAGATAGAGGTCCTTGCGGGCGATGCCGGCGGCCCTGAGGGTTCGGAACAGCTGCTCGAAATGAGCACGGCGCCCCTCCACCTGCGGGTCCGGCCTCCTGTCGCGCAGGGCTCTGAAGGCGGCCCCGGCCCTGAGCTTGCGACCGCGGGCGTCCCTGAGGTTGCGCAGCGCCACGATGTAGCGCTCGCCCTCGTCGAAGTTCACCGCGGGGCGGACTATCAGCGTCACGTCGCGCGGGTCGGCCGGGTTGGCGTCGAGCTCGGACCAGATCAGCTGGCGCTCGAGCGTGCGCGCGTTGATCACGACGATCGGCTGGGCCGGGTCGAACGAGCGCTCGATGTCGGTAATCGGCACCGCGCCCGTGCGAGCGAACGCCTCGGGCGTGTCCAGGCCGGGGACCTTGGTCACGATCTTGTTGCCCGGGCTGAAGCCGTCGCTGTAGTTGTACGGCGCCGCGCTCACGGGCTTGCCGAGCCGGTTGCGCGGCATCCAGTCGTCCCGCAGCGCCAGCCGCCGGCCGGTCGGGCTCGAGGCGTCTTCCGTCGTGAAGTGGTCGTTCGGCCACGGGTACAGGCAGGCCGAAGGGTCGAGCGGATCGCAGGCGAACGCGGCGCCAGCCGGCAACAACAAGAACGCGGCAAAGACCGCACCGATGAGCACCCCTGCCCGCACGGAGCGACGATTGTGCCAGCGCCGCCAGCGCGGCGCGCCGGTTCACCCCGGCGCCGCGGTGGCGCCCGGCGCTTACAGCAGCAGTGAGGGGGTGGGGGGTTGCGACCGTCCTGGATTAGGCCGGGTAGGCCAGCCCTAGGCAGGACGGTCGACTCGGTTTCGCTTCCCCTCAGTGCCCCGGAACGCGGCTACTACGCGTCGAGCGGGCGGCGGCCCGCCGCCTCGGCGTGCTCGCCGGCGGCGCGGCGTGCGTCGCGGGCGCGGCGTACCGCTCCCTTGCGTCCCTCGCCGACGAGGGCCGTGTGCAGGCTGCGGATGTTCTCGAAGAGCCGCTCCGAGGCCGCTTGGGCCTGTTCCTTCGACGGCTCCTCCACCCGCTCGAACTTGAGCGGCTCGCCGAACTGAACCGTGACCTTCGGGAACTGGAGGCGCTTCCAGTTACGGGCCTTCTCAGTGCCCGCGATGGCCGTGGGCACCACCGGGGCGCCCGACTCGAGCGCGAGGCGTCCGATGCCGTGGCGCGGCTTGCCGAGCTCGCCGGTGCGTGAGCGTCCAGCCTCGGCGTACATCACGACGATGCCATCGCGCGCGAGCACAGCGTGGGCGGTCTTGAAGGCCTCCTCGTCGTGGTGGCCTCGTCGCACAGGGAACACGCCGCCGTTGTGGTAGACGACCTGCATCGGCCATTTGAAGAGCTGCGACTTCGCCATGAACTGCACCTTGCGGCGCAGGTAGACGGCGACGAAGAAGTGGTCCAGGAACGAGAAGTGGTTCGGGGCGATGATCACCGGACCGTCGGCCGGGATGTTGTGCGAGTCGATGCAGCGTGCCCTGTAGATGAACAACAGGTACGGCGTGAGCACCAGCCGCACGAACTCGTACATCCAGTTGGGCCGCTTGGTGCGCGTGCGTTCGTGGAACCGGTCGAAATGCTCCGCCGGCCGCGGATCCTTGTACACCTGCGCCTTCACTGAGGATCCCTACCCGGCGCGGTCCCGTTCGTTACTCCGGGTACGCTCGAGAGCCCGCGCCCAGCCGGCCAGCAGCGATTCCCGCTCGTCCTCCGACATCGACGGCTCGTAGCGGGAGGCCTGGCGCCACATCTCGCGAACGTCCTGCTCGCTCCACTCTCCGGTGGCCACGCCCGCGAGGTAGGCCGCGCCGAGCGCGGTCGTCTCCGAGACCTCGGGCACCACCACGGGCACGCCCAGCACGTCGGCCTGGAACTTCATCAGCCACCCGTTCACGACCGCGCCGCCGTCCGCCTTCAGCTCCTCGAGCACCACGCCCGACGCGTCCTCCATCGCCCGCACGGCGTCCACGGCCTGGTAGGCCATCGCCTCGAGCGCGGCCCGGGCGAGGTGAGCCCGGCCAGAGCCGCGCGTGAGGCCCACGAGCGTCCCGCGCGCGTAGGCGTCCCAGTGCGGCGAACCAAGCCCCGTGAAGGCCGGCACGAGGTACACGCCGTCATTGGAGTCGAGCGAACGCGCGAGCTCCTCGGTCTCGTCGGCGGTCCGGATGATCCCGAGCTGGTCGCGCAGCCATTGCACGGCCGCGCCGGTCACGAAGATCGCGGCCTCGAGCGCGTAGTCCACGCGGTCGTCCACCCCCCACGCGATCGTGGTGAGCAGTCCCTCCGCCGGCTCGGGCAGCTCGGGGCCCGCGTTCTGAAGCACGAAGCTGCCGGTTCCGTAGGTGTTCTTGCCGAGCCCGGGCTGATGACAGGCCTGCCCGTAGAGCGCGGCCTGCTGGTCGCCGGCGATGCCGGCCACCGGCACCGAGCCGCCGAACTCGGATGTCTCTCCGTACACGTGGGCGCTCGGGCGCGGCTCGGGCAGCGAGCGGGGGTCCACACCCAGGAGGTCGCAGAGCTCTGGGTCCCAGCGCCGCTCGCGGATGTCGAACAGGAGCGTGCGCGAGGCATTCGAGAGGTCGGTGGCGTGCTCGCCGGTGAGCTTGAAGACGAGCCACGCGTCGATCGTGCCGAAGGCGGCATCCGCCGGCACGTCGCCCTCCCGGATCAGCCACTCGATCTTGGTGCCGGAGAAGTATGGGTCGAGCACGAGCCCGGTGCGCTCGCGAAAGAGCGGCTCGTGGCCCGCCTCCCGCAGCTCGTCGCAGCGGCGTGCGGTGCGGCGGTCCTGCCAGACGATCGCCCGGTGGAGCGGCTCGCCACTCTCACGGTCCCACGCCACCACCGTCTCGCGCTGGTTCGTGATGCCGATGCCCGCGAGCGAGCGGCCGTCGATGCCGGCCGAGTCGAGCGCCTCCTTCGCCACGGCGCGCGTCACGTCCCAGATCTCGCTCGCGTCGTGCTCCACCCAGCCCGGACGCGGGAAGTGCTGGCGGAACTCGCGGTAGGCACGCCCAACCGGACGGCCGCGCTCGTCGAACGCGATGCAGGTGGTCCCGGTCGTGCCCTGGTCGATGGCGAGGATCAAGACGGCGGCAGCCTATCCCGCAGGTATCTTCCCGGCCCATGCCTGACGTCGAAGCGCACATCACAGGGACCGTCTGGAAGATCGAGTGCCAGGTCGGCCAAGCGGTCGAGGAGGGCGACACGCTCCTGATCCTCGAGTCGATGAAGATGGAGATGCCCGTCGAGGCCGAGGACGCTGGGACGGTCAAGGAGATCGTCTGCACAGAGGGCCAGTCGGTGTCCGAGGGCGAGACGCTCGTCGTCCTCGAGTGACGCAGAAGCTCCATCTCGACGAGCCGGCGGACGGAGTGGCGCGGCTCACGATCGTGAACCCCGAGCGCCGCGGCGCGCTCGACCACGAGATCCTCGACGCGCTCGCGGAGCACGCCCGAACGCTCGACGCCCGCTGCCTGGTGATCCGCGGCTCTGGCGACGTGTTCTCCGCGGGCTACGACATCGGGAACCTCAGCGAGCAGGAATTCGAGGAGAGCGCCGAGAAGCTCGTGGCGCATCCGTTCCACGACGCCCTCGAGGCGCTCGAGGCGTACCGCTATCCGGTGGTCGCCGAGATCAACGGACATGCGATCGGCGGCGGCCTCGAGCTGGCGCTCACCTGCGACATCCGGATCGCCGCGAGCGGCGTGAAGATGGGGATGCCGCCCGCAAAGCTGGGGCTGATCTACTCGCACACCGGACTGGCCAAGTTCATCGACGTGTGCGGCCCCGCCAACACGGCCGAGCTGTTCTTCGTTGGCCGCAACGTCGACTCAGAGCGGGCACGCGAGATGGGGCTCGTGAATCAGGTGGTGGATCCCGTCGATCTCGAGGCACGCGTGCTCGACCTCGCCACTGAGATCGCGTCGAACGCGCCGCTGTCGCTGGCGGGCAACAAGCAGCTGCTCCGCGAGCTGCGGGCACTGCGCCTGCCCCCCGACGTGGAGCGCGAGCTGGTGGAGCTGCGCGAATCGTGCTTCGCCTCCGAGGACTTCCGCGAGGGAGTGCAGGCGTTCGCGGAGAAGCGCAAGCCGCAGTGGCGGGGCCGCTAGCCCAGGTCGTCGATCTGCTCCGCTGCCCGGTCTGCGCGGGTGGTCTCGAGGAGGGCGAGGGCGTGCTGCGCTGCCCCGGAGGCCATGCGTTCGACATCGCGCGCCAGGGCTACGTGAACCTAGTTCCCGGCGCGGGCGACACCCCCGCGATGGTGGAGGCGCGCGAATCCTTCCTCGCCGCCGGCCACTACCGCCGGCTCGGCGACGCCCTCGCAGACGAGGTAGCCGGGACGGAGGCGCCAGGAGCCGTGGTGGATCTGGGAGCGGGCACCGGCCATTACCTCGCGCGCGTGCTGGACGCGCTCGACAAGCGAACCGGACTGGCGATCGATTCGTCGACGGCCGCGCTTCGCCGTGCGGCCCGGGCGCACCCGCGCGCGGCGGCGGTCGGCGCCGACGTCTGGCGCGACCTGCCGCTCCGCGACGGCGCCGCCGCGCTGATCCTCAGCGTCTTTGCCCCGCGCAACGCCGCCGAGATGGCGCGCATCCTCGCGCCGGGGGGCGCGCTCCTCGCCGTCACCCCCACGACTCGCCACCTGTACGAGCTGGTCGGCCCGCTCGGCCTGCTCTCGGTGCCGGACGACAAGGAGGACCGGCTCGACGAACAGCTCGCGTCGCACTTCGCGCTGAACGAACGCCGCGCAATCGAGCACGCGATGTTCCTGAACCGCGAGGAGGCGGCGCAGCTCGTCCGCATGGGCCCGAGCGCCTGGCACGTGGACGAGCAGACCGTCGACGAGCGCCTCGCCTCCCTGCCCGACCCGCTCACGGTCACCGCGTCCGTGACGCTGTCCCGGTACCTCGGGACCGCTTGACTCGCCCTGGCTGAAGGCTCATGGTTGCCCGCATGGGTCTCGGCGTCGGGTTCACTCCCTTTGAGACCCGGACCGAGGTGATCGCCCGTGTGACCGGCCACGCGGAGGACATCGGTCTTGAGCGCGTGGATGTGGCCGAGGGCTGGACGCACGACTCGCTGATCGTGCTCGCCGAGCTTGCTGCGCGCACGTCGCGCATCGGGCTGGGCACGTCGATCATCTCCGTCTGGGGACGGACGCCGGCCACCATGGCGCTCGGCGCAGCCGGGCTACAGCGCCAGTCCGGTGGCCGGTTCTCGCTCGGGATCGGGGCGGGAAGCCCGCCCCTGGCCGAGGGCTTCCACGGCGTGAAGTGGGAGCGGCCGCTGAGTCGCCTGCGCGAGACGTTGATCGCGGTTCGCGCGCTCCTGGCCGGCGATCGCCTGCCGGCACCCGCGGCGGGTGCCCGGCCCCTGCGCCTGGGTGTCGTGCCGGAGCCGCCGGTGCCGATCGTGCTCGCCGCTCTCGCACCGGGGTCGATCCGGCTGGCCGGCGAGCTCGCAGACGGGTGGGCGCCGTTTCTCTGGGCCCGATCCCGCATCGGCGATGGCAGAGCACTCCTCCAGGAGGGCGAGGGCCGCGCCGAGGCGCCCACCCCGACCGACGCATCGCTCGGCGTGCCGGTGGCGCTGGGGCCCGACGAGCCGAGCGCCCGGCAGCCGCCGAGGAGCTCGCTCAGGACGTAACGCTGTTCGGAACCTACGACCAGGCCGGCGACACGATCGCCTCGTGGTTTGCCGCGGGCGCCGACAACCTCAACCTCGTCCTGCCCCCAGGGCATCCCGAGGAGGAGCTCATGGAGTTCCTGGACGTAGCCAGCTCCCTTTAGGAGGCCTCGGCGGCGGCCTTGATCCGGCCTGCGAGGGCATCAGCGTCCTTCTTGGCCCCGCGGAGCGCGAGCGGGAGGATCACCTTGCCGAAGCCGTGGCCCTCGAAGGTGTTCAAGATCGTCATGCGCGTGGCCCCGTCCCCCGCGGGCTCGAGGTCGTAGCCGCCGTCCGGAACGGTGATCATGTTCTTCGTGAGCTCCGTCCAGCGGATCTTCGTCGGCTGCTCGAACTCGGTCAGCTTGAATTCGCGCCTGGTCTTCATGCCGGCGTCCTTGACGGTGCTCGAGTAGACCGTTCCCACGCCGGGTGGGCCATCGGTCAGCTTCTTGATCTCCTGGACGCGGGGACTGAACTTCGTGTCGTTGGTCCCATCCGCGAGGAATGCGAAGACCTGGTCGATGGGTCGGTTGATGGTCGTTGTGGCCGACCAGTCGTGAGCCATGCGACCGATCCTCCCACAGGTATCCCGCGATACGTCCGGGCATAGCCCTACCTTGGGGCTCCGTGCCGTCCCTCATCTCCCGGGAAGAGGCGCTGCGGCTCGGCGAGATCACCGATCGTGCCGAGATCGAGGCGCTGGTCGAGCGTGCCTGGCAGGTCCGCCAGGATCGCTTCGGCGACTCCACGGACATGTGCTCGCTCGTGAACGCGAAGTCCGGCGGGTGCGCGGAGGACTGCGGGTTCTGCTCGCAGTCGCGCTTCGCGGAGGCGGACACGCCCATGCACGCGATGATGGACGCGGAGCAGATCCTCGAGCACGCCAAGGCCGCCGAGGCCGCGGGCGCGCACCGGTTCTGCATGGTCACCCAGGGCCAGGGCCTCTCGAAGCGCGACTTCGAGAAGATCCTCGCCGGCGCACGGCTCGTCTCCGAGCACACGAACCTCAAGCGCTGCGTGTCGATCGGGCACATGTCGGCCACGCGGGCGCAGGCGCTCAAGGAGGCCGGCGTGCAGCGCGTTCATCACAACGTCGAGACCGCCGAGAGCTACTACCCCGAGGTGTCGAGCACCGTCCGCTACGAGGGCCGGATCCGCACCGTGGACGCCGTGCGCGAAGCCGGGCTCGAAACCTGCGTCGGCGGCATCCTCAACCTCGGCGAGTCGCGCGAGCAGCGCGTGGAGATGGCCTTCCAGCTTGCGGACCTCAACCCCACCTCGGTCCCGATCAACCTGCTGAACCCGCGTCCCGGCACCAAGTTCGGCGACCGCGAGCTGATGGACCCGTGGGAGGCCGTCCAGTGGGTGGCGATCTTCCGCCTGATCATCCCGGATGCCCTCTTCCGCCTCTGCGGCGGCCGCAACGAGAACCTGGGCGCCGGCGAGTTCCAGAAGCTCGCCGTGAAGGCGGGGCTGAACGGCGTGATGATGGGCAACTTCCTCACCACGCTCGGCTCCGAGCCCGAGGCCGACCGCCAGATGTTCGAGGAGCTCGGCCTGAACGTGGCGCGCCAGGACGACAACGGCGCCAACCCGCGACCCGACAACCGCTCCGGCTGGCTCGAGGGCGAGGCCCCGCGAACCCCCGTGGACGAGCTGATCGACTCGCAGGACGACGCCAACTTCTGGAACCCATCGACGCAGCTTCGCCACAGGAAGAAGACGTCCGTGCCGCCCCGCCCGGACGGAGCCCAGAACACCTACCCCGAGCTGATCCACGTGGAGCCCGCCGCATGACCAGTGACATCCAGGACCGCCTCGAAGAGATCCGCAACAAGGGCCTCTACCGGCGAATGCGCTGCGTGTCAGGCCCGCAGGGGCCGCGCGTGCTGCTCGACGGGAAGCCCGTGCTGCTGCTCTGCTCGAACAACTACCTCGGCCTCGCCGATCACCCGCGCGTGCGCGAAGCGGCCGCGGAGGCCGCCATGCGCTACGGCGCCGGATCAGGCGCGTCGCGGCTGATCTCGGGCAACATGACGATCCACCGGCGCCTCGAGGAGCAGCTGGCGGAGTTCAAGCACTCGGAGGCCTGCCTCCTGTTCGGGTCCGGCTACCTGGCGAACGCCGGTGTGGTCTCGGCGCTGGGGCGGGAGGGCGACGTGGTCTTCTCGGACGCCCTCAACCACGCCAGCATCGTGGACGGCTGCCGGCTCTCGCGCGCGGAGACGTTCGTCTACGACCACTGCGACACCGACCACCTCGAGTGGGGCCTGCGCCAGGCCGAGGGGCGCGGATCGCTGATCGTGACCGACGGCGTCTTCTCGATGGATGGCGACGTGGCGCCCCTGGAGCGCATCGTCGAGCTGGCGAAGCGCTATGACGCTCGCGTGATGGTCGACGAGGCGCACGGCACCGGCGCGATCGGGCCGGACGGGCGCGGCGCGGTGGCCGAGGCGGGGCTGGAGGACGAGGTCGACGTGATCGTCGGCACGCTCGGCAAGGCGCTCGGTTCGTACGGGGCCTACGTGTGCTGCGACCAGCAGATGGCGAAGTACCTGATCAACACCGCGCGCACGTTGATCTTCTCCACCGCGCTGTCGCCTCCGGCGGTGGCGGCTGCGATGGCGGCGCTCGCCCTGCTGCGCGAGCAACCGCGCCGCGTGGAGAAGCTCCAGCGCAACGCATCGGTGCTGCGGGAGGCGCTGGCGGAGCAGGGCCTGCCGGTACCGGACACCACGACCCAGATCCTGCCGGTGGTCGTGGGCGATGCCGCCGAGGCCGTGAGGGCAAGCGAGCGCGCGCTCGAGAGGGGCGTGTTCGCGCAGGCGATCCGCCCGCCCACGGTGCCCGCCGGGAGCTCGCGGCTGCGGCTCACCGTGATGGCCTCGCACACGAAGTCAGAGCTGCGCGAAGCCGCGCGGGTGCTGGGTGCGTGCGTGCGGGTCGGGCCTCGCGCCGTGCAGGACGTGCAGGTCTTCGACGGCCTCCGCGACGCCGCCTAGTTGCGCGGCGTCTTCGTCACAGGCACGGACACCGGGGTCGGCAAGTCGGTCGTGGCCGCTGCGATCTGCGCGGCTCTGGCCGCACGCGGCGAGCGGGTGGCGGCCTTCAAGCCGGTCGTGAGCGGCCTCGACGACGACCCGGGCGAGTTCGGCCCCGACCACGAGCTGCTCGCCTCGGTGGCTGCCGCGGGCCAGTCCCCGGAGGAGGTGGCGCCGTGGCGCTTCGGGCCGCCGGTGTCGCCGCACCACGCGGCCGAGCTCGCCGGAGAGCTGATCGAGCCGGCGCAGCTGGTGCGGGCGGCCCGGGTGCACGAGCTGCTCGTCTGCGAGGGGGTCGGCGGCCTCCTGGTGCCGATCACGCCCGGCTACCTCGTGCGCGACCTGGCGATCGATCTCGAGCTGCCGGTGGTGGTGGCCGCGCGCACCGGGCTCGGGACGATCAACCACACGCTCCTGACCGTCGAGGCCGCGCGCACGGCGGGCCTGCGGGTGGCCGGCGTTGTGATGACGCCCTGGCCTGACGAGCCGACCGAGATGGAGCGCTCGAACCGCGCCACCGTCGAGCGGCTTGGAGACGTAGCGGTGAGCGGTCTCCCCCTCACGGCTCCAGACCGCCTCGCCGAGGCCGGCGCATCCCTGCCGCTCGAGGACTGGCTCTAAGCTCGGCCGCATGGCCACGGAGGACGCAGCCGGCCCAACCGGGGACGACCGCCCCGAGCTTCTGATCAAGCTTCAGGAGCGCAAGGAGCGCCACAAGCAGCGCCACATCGTGCACCGCATCGCCGTCGTGATCGCCGGCGTCCTGATCGTTTGCGCCGGAATCGTGATGTCGGGCCCCGGCGTGCCGGGCCCGGGCATCGTGACCATCATCATCGGGCTCACGTTCCTCGCGCTGGAGTTCGACCGAGCCGAGCGCTGGCTCGAGCGCGTGATCATCTGGGGCGACAAGGCGGCCGAGCGCGCGGAGCAGACAACCACGAGAGCAGCGGGTGATCGCCGGGCTCGTCGACTGCGCTCGCCGTGGGCGGCTTCGCAGCAGCGGCGATCCTCTGGGATATCCCGCTCGTACCCGTGTTGTAGGGATTAGCGCCGCTCTAGCTCGGGTAGCCCTCACTCATGCGGCTCTGGCAGGGGACGTATCTGCGCGTGAGCATGCTCGCGCTCATCTTGGCGCTCGCCCTCCCGGGCGTGGCGCTCGGCGCCGAGCCCGTGTTCGAGAAGTACAAGGTGCCCACGGTCGGCGGTGCTGAGATCAACGTCGAGGTGATGCGCCCGGCGGACAACCCGGACGCGCCGGTGATCCTCACCTACTCGCCGTACAACACGCTCTCCGAGACCACCACGCCCAACTTGGCGAACGACGACATCGGCCAGCACTTCCTGGAGAAGGGGTACGCCCGCGCCGTCGCGGACGTGCTCGGCACGCGCAACTCGTCGGGCTGCTGGGACTACGGCGGCGCGGACGAGCAGCAGTCCGGCGTGGACCTCGTGAACTTCCTGTCGGCGCAGCCTTGGACGAACGGCAAGGTCGCGATGATCGGCGGCTCGTACGACGGCACCACCGCCACGATGGTGGCCGCCCGCGGCGCCGAGGTGCCCGGCCTGGCGGCCATCGTCCCGATCGCCGGCATCAGCCGCTGGTACGGCTACGCCTACGGCGACGGCGTGCGCTACTTCCTGAACTCAGAGCGCCCGACGGACGAGGGCATCGACACTCCGCTGGCCTTCGACTTCGGCCTGACACGCACTCCACCCACCGACCCGAGCGACCCGCTCTTCGCCCAGAAGCTTGCGAGCCGGGCGAACCCGTGCGAGTCCGCGGACCACACGGTGAAGGGCTACGACCGCACACCCGACTACGACGACTTCTGGCTCGAGCGCGACTACCGCAAGGACGCCGCGAACATCCAGGCCGCGGCGCTCGTGGCGCACGGTTGGCAGGACTACAACGTGAAGCAGGAGGAGGGCGTGGACCTCTACCGCGCGCTCACGAACACGCCGTTCAAGCGGCTGTACATGTGGCAGGCCGGCCATTCCAGCCCGGGCGCCGACAACTGGCAGCCGCTGCTCGACCGCTTCTTCGACCACACGCTGCTGGGCGTGGACAACGGCGTGGACACCGAGCCGCCCGTGATCACCGAGGGGCGCTCCGCCACGCAGAGGAGCACCGGCTTCCGCACCGAGGCCGCCTGGCCGCCGCCCGACACGCAGAACAGGCGCCTGTTCCTGCGGCCCGACGGCACGCTCACCCGCCGCCCGGAGAGCGGCACGGCCTCCTTCCGAGACCTGTCGACCTCGACCGAGGAGCGCTCGACGCGCATGCCGGCCGCCGAGTCCGACTGGCTCTTCTTCCGCGGCGGCCCGCTCGCAACCGACACCCGCATGACGGGCTCGGCGCGCCTCGAGCTGTCGGTGGTGGTGGACCGCGCCAGCGCTCACCTGACCCCGCTGCTCGTGGACGTGGCGCCCGACGGCACCACGAAGACCGTCTCGCGCGGCTTCCTGAACCTGCTCTACCGCGACGGGCTCGCGAGCGCGAACCCGGTGCCCCCCGGCTGGCCGGTGCGCGCCACGGTGACCTTCAAGCCGCAGGACCAGACCTTCGAGGCGGGCCACAGCATCGGGCTGATCGTCCAGGGCTCGAACACCGTCTGGGCCGTGCCCGACGACCCGGGCGCGGGCTACACGCTACGGCTCGGCCGGGGTGGCTCCCGCCTTGTCGTGCCGCTTGCTCCGTAGCTCCTGCTCGCGCAGCTCGATGCGCCGGATCTTCCCGGTGAGCGTCTTCGGCAGGTCGTCCACGAACTCGATCTCGCGCGGATAGGCGTACGCGGAGTGGCGCTCGCGCACGTGCGCCTTGATCTCCTGCGCGAGCTCGTCGCTCGGCTCGTGGCCGCCCGCGAGCACGATGAACGCCTTGACGATGTCGCCTCGCCGCTCGTCGGGCGAGGCCACCGCGGCGGCCTCCTTCACGGCCGGATGCTCGACGCAGGCCGACTCCACCTCGAACGGGCCGATGCGGTACCCCGCCGAGATGATCACGTCGTCGGCGCGCCCGGCGTACCAGACGTAGCCGTCCTCATCCATCGTCGCCGCGTCCTTCGTGTGGAACCAGTCGCCGCCGAACACCTCCTCGGTGTCCTCGGGACGGTTCCAGTAGCCGATCGGCCAGTGCGGGTTCGAGCGCGCACGCAGGCAGATCTCGCCTCGCTCGCCCGTGGGCAGCGGCTGCTCGTCCTCGTCGAGGATCGCCACCTCCCAGCCCGGCACCGGCCGCCCCATCGACCCCTCGCGCACCTCGCTGCCCGGGAAGTTGCCGCAGAGCGGGTAGCTCTCGGTGAGCCCGTAGTAGTCGAGCACGGTCACGCCGAACTGGTCGCGGAACCAGCGGATCACCTCTGGGTTGAGCGGCTCGCCCGCCGAGCACGTGATGCGCAGCCGCTCGAGCGGATAGCGGCTGCCCGCGTCCTCCACGCCGGTCATCGCGCGCAGCGCGGTGGGCGTCGTGAACATGTTCTCCACGCCGTGCTTTGACAGGAACCTCAGGTGCTCCTCCGGGTCGTAGCCGCCCTTGCGCGCCTGCACGAGCGCTACAGCGCCGTAGCGCCACGGCCCCAGCAGCGGGCAGATGCCCGCCGCCCACGCCCACTCGCCCGAGCCGTGGAAGAGCTCCCCGTCGCGCACGTCGTGGCAGAACTCGAACTCCTCGTGGGCGAGCAGGTAGCGGTGCGCGTGGAGGATGCCCTTGGCGAGCCCCGTCGTGCCCGAGGAGTAGTAGAGCTGGGCCGGGTCGTCGGCTGCCGTGTCGGCCAGCTCGTAGTCCGGCGAGGCAGCGTCCATCGCCGGCTCGAAGTCGTCGCCAATGACGAGCACTCGCTCGACGAGACCCTCGGGGATCCGCTCGCGATTCGCGGCGTCGGTCACGACGAGCCTCGCGCCCGAGTCGCGCAGCCGGTGCTGGATGCCCTCGTCCCCGTAGAGCACGGACATCGACAGCAGGATCGCGCCGCGCTTGTAGGTGCCGAGGAAGACCGCCGCGGTCTCGGGCAGGGAGGGCAGCAGCGTGGCCACGCGGTCGCCGCGCTCCACGCCCAGCGCCTCGAGCACGTTCGCGAAGCGGTTGGAGAGCTCCTGAAGCTCCCCGAAGGTCACCCGGCGCTCGTTCCCCTGCCAGTCCTCCCAGACCATCGCCAGGCGGTCTGGCTCGTGCTTGTCGCACACGTCGCGGGCGATGTTGTAGCGCTCCGGCACCTCCCAGCTGTGCGCGGCGCACATCTCCTCGTAGCTGCCGATCTCGTATTTGCGCAAGCTCACAGAGTGGAAGGGTTGCATGCGTTCGACTACGGTCGCAAGAGCGATAAAGCTCGCCAGCAACCCAGAGGGGGAAAGCATGCAGCTGTACGGGATTCGCAGGCGCAACGCCTGGGCCAACGCCGAGGAGCTCGAGGCCGCCGCCGGCCGCTCGACCGAAGAGGGGAACAAGCCCGACTCGGGCGTCCGCTGGATCCGGAGCTACGTGCTCCAGGAGGACGACGGCACGCTCGGCACCTACTGCATCTACGAGGCCACGGGCCCCGACGCCATCCGCACGCACGCCGAGGCGGCCGGCTTTAGCGCTGACGAGATCAACGAGGTAGCGGACACGGTCATCATCCGGCCCGACCCGGTCGAGGCGACGGCCTAGCTAGCGACGATGGAGGCTCCCGACCAGCTCGTAGTCAGGCTGCTCGGGACGCCCCACGTCGAGCGGAACGGCGAGGCGGTCGCTGCCCCTCGCGGGCGGAAGTGCTGGGCGCTGCTCGCATACCTCTTGTTGCGAGAGCGCCCAGTGTCTCGCCTGGCCCTCTCAGAGCTGCTCTTTCCCGACGCGGACGACCCGCTCCGAGCGCTCCGCTGGACCTTGGTGGAGCTGCGCCGCACCCTCGGTGGCTCCGAGGTCCTGCACGGAGATCCGCTCCAGCTCGAGCTACCCGCCGGGACGCGGGTGGACGTGCTCGAGCTGACGAGCGACTCGCCGTCGCTCTCGCTCGGGGACGGCGAGCTGCTCGAGGGCGCGGACTTCAGCGCCACTCCGGCCTTCGACTCCTGGCTGGGAGTCGAGCGGCGCAGGCTTGCCGGCATCTACGAGCAGCTGCTGCGAAACGAGGCCCTCAGCCGGCTCGCCGAGGGCGAGACCGGCGAAGCCGTGCGGCTCGCAGCCCTGTGCGTGGCACGCGACCCGCTCGACGAGAACCACCAGGAGCTGCTCGTGCGCTGCCTGGCGGCGAACGGCGACGAGCATGCCGCGCTCCGCCAGGCCGAGGCATGCGTGACGCTGTTCCGCGAGCAGCTCGGCCGCGAGCCCGGCCCGGCACTGCGCGAGGCCGCCCTTGCGAGCGTGCCGCTCGCGCCGCCCGGCGGCGGCGACGCGGCGGCCGCGCAGGCGCAGCTCGATGCGGGTCATGCCGCGATCGCAGCGGGCGCCGTTCAGCCCGGGATCGACTGCCTGCGCCTGTCGTGCGCGGAGGCCGAGGCATCGGGGGACACCGCGCTGCACGCGCGCTGTCTCGTGGCACTCGGCACCGCGCTGGCCCATTCGGTGCGGGGCCGCGACGGCGAGGCCGCGGCGTCACTGCGGGCGGCTCTCACAATTGCCGGCCCAGCGCCCGAGCGCGAGACCGAGGTGGCGGCCTGCCGGGAGCTCGGGTTCGTGGAGTCTCAGGCGGGGCGGGTGACCTCGGCCGGGCGCTGGCTGGCACGCGCGACCGAGCTCGCGACCACAGACGAGGAGCAGTGCAGCGTGCTCGCGGTGAGAGCGCTGACGCTGTCCGACCGGGCGTACTACGACGCGGCGATCAGGCTCGCCGACGAGAGCACGCAGCGCGCCCTTCAGGGGGGCGACCGCCGTACCGCCGCGTACGCGCTGTCGCTCGCCGGCCGCGTGCACCTGCTGCGCCGTGACGTGAGCGCGGCACAGGCGACCCTCTGGCGCTGCCTCACCCACGTGACCGCCGAGGGCTGGGTCAGCCTGCGCCGTGGGCGGAGATCATGCTCGCCGAGGTGGAGCTGATGAGCGGGCGCGCGGAGGCGGCTCGCGAACGGCTCGACACGGCCTACGAGCTGGCCTGCCGCCTCGGAGATCCGTGCTGGGAGGGAATGGGCGCGCGCGCCAACGGGCTTCTGCACCAGGCGAGCCGGCGACCTCGAGCTGGCCCGTGACTGGTTTGCCGAGGCGCGCCGGCGCGTCCTCACGCGTGTCGGACCGCTACGTGTGGGTCTACGCGCACAGCCTCGATGCCGCGGCCGGGGTGGCCATCGAGCTGGACGACCCCGAGGCGCGCGATCTCGTCTCCGAGCTGACCGAGGTGGCGGCCCGCTCCGGCATGCGCGAGCTGGTGGTGCGGGCCAGGATCCACGCCGGCCGGCTGGGTGACCCGGGTGCGCTCGAGGCAGCCGCGATGCTGGCCGCCGAGATCGACAATCCCGCGCTCGCGAGCCTGCTGCGTGAGCCCGCCCTGACGGCCTAGGCGCGCGCGACCGACAGCGGCGCCGGCACCTCGGCCTCGCCGAGCAGAGCATCCACCGCGATCCGGGCCGTGGCCGAACCGGTGGAGATGCCCCACGGCCCATGGCCGGCCGCGACCCATAGCCCCTCCTGGCCGGGGATCTCCCCCACGAGCGGGCGGCCGTCGAACGACTGCGGGCGCGCGCACGCCCGGACGCCGATCACCTTGGCTCGGCGCAGACCCGGCACGAACTCTGCTCCCGCGCGCCGCAACGTCGGCGCCCACGCGGGTGCGTCGGGCTTCTCCCCCAGGAACGTCGACCCCACCACGACCTGCCCGTCGGCCGGGACCAGGCTGAAGATCGATGCCGTGCCGCCCGCGCCCACGGCCTCCACCCCCGCCTCCTCGAGGACGTGCCGGGGCGGCCCCTCCATCTCGATCTCGGCCACGACTCCCCATACCGGCACGATCGGCTGCCAGGCGCGGGTTGGGTCGATCACCTCAGGGGTCCAGGGCCCGGCGGTCACGAGCACGGCGGCGGCCGGCCGTCGCACCCCTGCCGCCAGCACGCCTCTGGCGCGCGCCCCGATCACCCACGGCCAGGCGGTCTCGCCCTCGTGGAAGCGCACGCCTGCGGCGTAGGCGCGCTTGGCGAACGCGCGCGTGGCCTCAGCCGGGCGCACCGGGTAGCCCGTCTCGAGCCGGCAGCCCCAGAGCCCGGGCCGCACCGCCGGCTCCACGGTTCGCAGCTCGTCCGGCTCGAGGAGAGCGGGCACCAGCTCCGGGCAATCCCGCGCGACCTCCGCCACGGACGGCTCGAGCACCTCGCGCTCGCGCGCGAGCATCAGCACCCCGGCCGGCTCGGCAGGCAGCTCGAAGTCGGCCAGCTCGCGGTAGTGGCGGAGCGTCTCCACGTGCAGGTCCCTCAGGACCGGGTCGAAGGGGTGCTGCACCGAGCCCGAGTTGCGGCCCGACGCCGCGGCGCCCACCTGCTCGCCCTCGTAGAGATCCACGCGCACGCCCGCATCGGCAAGGAAGGCTGCCGCCGAGCAGCCCACGATGCCGCCGCCGATGATCGCCACGTCGGCCGGTGCGGTCAATCCCCGCCCGCGTAGTCCACGATCGACTTGTCGATCAGCCATTCGACCGGCGCCCGGTCGTCCGTGTAGACCTCGCCGCCGTCGAGCGGCGCGGCGAGGCGGCGGGCGGCGGCGAGCGCGGTGGGCCTGAGCGCGAGCGGGAGGCCCGGGACGGCCGAGCGCAGCCGATCCGGCGATAGCGGCGCCGCGCTCGCCACGAGCAGGGTGTTGGTGTCCTCGATCGGGTCGCGCATCACGTGCGGAAGCGCCTCTCCGATCGTGGCCGTGAGCACCTTCTCGAGGTCGTCCTCACCCTCGGGGTGGCCCACGTTGATGATCAGCACCCCGCCGGGCGCGAGCCGGTCGCGGACGGTCTCGAAGAACTCGACGGTCGCGAGATAGAAGGGGATGTACGGCTGGCGGTAGGTGTCGACCGAGATCACGTCGTAGCGCGCGTCGATGCGGCGCAGGAACGGGCGCGCATCCTCGTGGTAGAGGTGCAGGCGCGGGTTGTTCATGTCGAAGTACCTGCGCCCGATCTCGGACAGCTCGGGGTCGATCTCCACGGCGTCCACGCGCGTCGCGGGGAAGAACTCCTCATACGCGCGCGACGTGGTTCCGGCCGCGTTGCCGAGGATCGCCACCCGCCCTGGCCGCTCGGCGTCGCCCGCAAAATTCAGAACCAGATGACCGTCCCAGTAGTCCCCGGTGAGCACCGAGGACGGCCTGCGCGGCCCGCCGGGCCCGGCGTCGCACTCCGCCCGGCACGACGAGTGCTCCGCCTGGCCCTCGTTCAGCTCGAGCGAGCGTGCGCCGTCGTCCTCCTCGATCACACGCGCGTACTGATACTCGGTCTCGGCCTCGTGGATCACGCGGCCGCTCCCGTCGGTGTCGGCCTTGAGCGTGCCCACGGGCAGCGCTATCAGCGCGGCGATCGCCACCGGTGCGAGCGCCCAGCGGCGCACGGGGCGCAGGCCCCATACGGCCACGAGCGCTATGGCGAGCGCGAAGATCAGGAAGGTGCGGCGGGTGCCCACCAGCGGAATCAGGAGCAGCGCCGAGAGCAGCGTGCCCAGCAGCGAGCCGGCGGTGGAGAGCGCGTACAGGCGCCCGGCCACCGTGCCGGCCTCCTCGACCGAGTGCACCGCGAGCCGGATCGCCCATGGGGAGACGGTGCCGAGCAGCAGCACCGGCACGGCCACCAGCACGAGCACGGCGAGCAGCGAGCCCACGAACGCGCCGGCGGAGATCTCGTCGAGCGCGTCGACCGCCACGTCGAGCAGCGGGTCCGCCACGAACGGCACGAGCGCGAGCATCACCGCGGCGGACAGGGCCACGAGGCAGAGCGCGCGCATGTTCGGGTGGCGGTCGGCCAGCCGCCCGCCGAGCCAGTAGCCGACCGACAGCGCCACGAGGACCGTGCCGATCGTGTTCGCCCACACGATCGTCGAGGCGCCGAAGTAGGGAGCGAGCAGCCGCACGGCGGCGATCTCGGCGCCGAGCGAGCCCGTCCCCACCACGAACACGAGGAAGGGCAGAGGAGGCACTACGGACCGGTGTACGGCGCGGCGTAGCACGGCTTGGCGCCGCACACGTCCACCACGCGACCGCCGACCTTCAGGAACTCGGACTTCTGCGTGCGCGCGCTCGGCGTGGAGCGCGGGTTCTCATGCGGATCGTCGCCCGTCCGGTTCGGCATGTTCGTCTGCGGCGGCGCGCTCGTGCCCTCGGTCTCCGTGCCGACCGTCCTGACCGGGCCGGGGTCCCAGAACACGATCGCCGACCCGCTGAACGGGAAGCTCCCGATCGGCGGGATCAGCTGGAGGCGCGGCCAGGGCGAGCGCCCTGGATCGAGCACGGGCCGGTAGGCGCGGGCGCCGATCGTGCGCGCCTCGACCTCGGCCGTCGATGTCCGACACCTGATGGTCTCCGAACGCCACGTGCATGAGCACGTTGTGCCGCGGGGTGTCGGGCAGCGGGTCGGTGGTCATGTGGTGCGCGTACCCGTTCGCCTCGCCGCGGTCCCAGAGCAACTGGATCTGGGAGAGCCACAGCTGGCGATCGATCACCTTCGGGTAGTTCGGGTAGATGATGGCCGCGTACACGTCGAAGTCCACGCTGCGCTGAAGCAGCGTGGAGTAGTTCATGCCCGGCACCCCGAGCGCCGCACGCTCGAAGTCGGGAGCACCGCCGTCAGGCCTCCGCCCATGATCCCGCCCTGGCTGTTGCCGTCGAAGAACAGGCGCGTGGTGTCGAGCACGCTGCTGGCCGTTCTTCTGGAAGGCCGCCTGGGCGCCAGGCCGGACGGGTGGATCATCGCGCGCCGAGGAAGAGCATGTTGAGGAAGCCCTGCTGCATGCGGTCGGCGACCGTGTTGAAGCCGGAGAAGTCCGAGAGCACCGACGACGATGTGCGGCGATGTCCTCGTTGGCGAACCCGGCCCACGGCGTGGCGCAGAACACGAAGTTGTGCTCGTTCGACATCGACTTCACGTTGCCCGCGTCGATCTCGCTCGGCCTCGCCGAGCAGTCCGTGGCCGTAGAGGGATGGGCGGGCCGGCAGCGGCGAGGCCGGGTCCAGGGCCGAACGCGGGATGTTGCACACGAACGGCGCGCTCATGACGCCGCATCTGACGCGGCAGCCCGCGCTTGTCGAAGCGGAAGCGGCCGCCCGGCGCGCACGCCTTGGTGAGGTAGCAAGGCACGACGATCCTGCCCTCGACCTTGCGCGCGATGCGGTCGTCCTCGGCGGGGGTGTAGTCGGTGACCGTGTCGATCACGACGGGCGGCGAGGAGCCGGCCACCGTGAGGTCCCTCAGGTTGGCGTCCCCCAGCGTCCCGAACGCGTGGTCGCGGATGTGGAGCATGCGGCCCGCGAGGCTGCGCTCGCTCGCCACGGTGAAGTCCCACGCGAGATAGAGGCTTGCGCGCCTCGACGCCCGCCTTCCCGAGCGCCTTGAAGATCTGCTCGAAGTTCCGGCGCCGGCCCTCGATCGGGCGCGCACCAGTGCGGATGCGGTCGCGATAGATGCGGAAGCCGCGCCCGGCCCTGATCTCCCTGCCGCGCGCGTTCTTGAGATTGCGCAGCGCGACGATGTAACGCTCGCCCTCTCGAGGTTGCGCTCCGGAATCTAGATGGTCAGCACGCTATCGGCGCGCCTCCTGGCATTTGAGTCGATCTCCGCCCAGATCGGGTGCCGCTTGCCGGTGCGGGCGTTGATCAGCACCACCGGCGAGTTCTTGGCGAGGCCGCGGCTGAGGTCCGTGAGCGGCGGCAGCTTGCTGCGCTTCACGGCCGCCGGCGAGTCGAGCCCCGGAACCTTGGTGAGCATCGCGCTGCCGGGACTGAACCCGTCCGCGCGGTTCATGTCCGTGGGATCGATCGGCTTGCCGCTCTTGTTGCGCGGCATCGCCGACTTGGTGAGACTCAGTCGCAGCCCGGTATCCGTGCTCTTGTCGCGCTTCGTGAAGAGGTTGTTGGGCCACGGGAACTGGCAGACGGCCGGGTCCGTGAAGTCACACCCGGGCCGCACGTCGACGCCGGCGATCCGCTTTGCGGAAGCGCCGGCGGGGATGAGCAGCAGCAGCGTCAGCGCCGTCGAGGCGGTCGCGAGTCCTCCAGAGGGCGATTACATCCGGAGGCCGGGCTAGTCTCGCCCGCAATGGACCTCGCCGCCGCGGATCGCAGCTACCTGTGGCACCCCTTCACGCAGCAGCGGGGATGGGCGCAGGAGGACCCGGTGATCATCGAGCGCGGCGAGGGCACCGACCTCGTCGACGTTCAGGGCAACCGCTACATCGACGGCGTCTCGTCGCTCTGGTGCAACGTGCACGGCCACGCGCACCCCCGGATCGACGCCGCGGTGCGTGACCAGCTCTCGAAGGTCGCCCACTCCACGATGCTCGGCCTGAGCCACCGCCCGGCGATCGAGCTGGCACAGCGC
This sequence comes from uncultured Thermoleophilaceae bacterium, assembly GCA_963837445.1. GTDB lineage: Bacteria > Actinomycetota > Thermoleophilia > Solirubrobacterales > Thermoleophilaceae > JACVRW01. Next base: position 521,293 of record CAWINK010000022.1, read on the forward strand.
CTCGTGGGGCTCGCGCCGCCGGGCCTCACGCGCGTCTTCTACTCGGACTCGGGCTCCACGGCCACGGAGATCGCCCTCAAGATGGCCTTCCAGTACTGGCGCCAGCGCGGGCAGGACCGGCGCCGGTTCGTATCGCTGAAGATGGCCTACCACGGCGACACGATCGGCTCGGTGTCCGTGGGCGGGATCGACCTCTTCCACTCGATGTACCACCCGCTCCTGTTCGACACGCTCAAGGCCGAGCCTGGCGACGCCGCGCACATGGAGCGCCTGCTCGCCGCACACGAGGGCGAGGTGGCTGCGGTGATCATGGAGCCGCTCGTACAGGGTGCCGCCGGCATGCTCACGCATCCGCCCGGCTACCTGCGCGCGGTGCGCGAGCTGTGCGACCGCCACGGCGTGCTGCTGATCCTCGACGAGGTGGCCACCGGCTTCGGCCGCACGGGCACGATGTTCGCGTGCGACCACGAGAGCGTGGCGCCCGACCTGCTCTGCCTGGCCAAGGGCATCACGGGCGGGTACATGCCGCTGGCCGCCACGCTCGCCAGCGAGGAGATCTACGAGGGCTTCCTCGGCGAGCACGAGGAGTTCCGCACGTTCTTCCACGGCCACACCTACACGGGCAATCCGCTCGCGTGCGCCGCGGGGATCGCCACACTCGACGTGTTCCGCGAGGAGCGCACGCTCGAGGTCCTTCAGCCGAAGATCCGGCTGCTCGGCGAGCTGCTCGAGCCGATCGCCGCCCATCCCGCCGTGAGCGAGGTGCGCCGCTGCGGATTCATGGTCGGGATCGAGCTGCTGGAGCACCCGCTGCCGCTGCGGATCGGGCACCAGGTCACGCTCGAGGCGCGCCGGCGCGGAGCGATCATCCGCCCGCTCGGCGACGTGGTCGTGATGATGCCGCCGCTGGCCATCACGACGGACGACCTGAGCCGCCTCGTGGAGATCACGGCTGAGGCGATCGAGGCCGCCACGAACCCCGCAGCGCTGCGCGAAGCCGCCTAGTCCAACTACCTCAGACAGGCGATGGAGCCGCCGCCTACCTCAAAGGGGCGATCCCCGGGTTGCGGGGGCCGTCGAGGAAGCTTGTATGGGGCGAAAGGAACTACTACTGGCGGGCAGGACGGGCGCTGCCACGCTCCTTGCGGTCCTGGCCTCCGCGCCCGCCGCCGGAGCTGCCGAGCCGACCGAGTGGCTCGTGGGCACAACGACCGGCGTTCGCGCCGCCGCTGCCACGCCCGGCACCCAGATCTCCCCCGGTATTCGGGTGGTACGCGGCGATAAGGCCACGCTGAAGCAGCTTCGCAGCCGCCCCGACGTGCGCTGGGTCGAGCCCAACAGGCAGTTCGCGCCGAGCTCGCTGCCCGCTCCCACCGATTCATTCTTCAGGCGGCAGTGGGCCCTGCGCGACGCTCGCGTCCCGAAGGCTTGGCGCACCAGCGTGGGCGGCGCGGTCACCGTGGCGGTGCTCGACACCGGAATCGACGCGACCCACCCCGACCTCGCAGCAAACCTCTGGACCAACCCCGGTGAGGTCGCCGGGAACGGCGTCGACGACGACGGCAACGGCTTCGTGGACGACGTTCACGGCGCCGACATGGTGAACGGCGACGGCGATCCCACCGACGGTGTGGGGCACGGCACCGCCGTGGCCGGCGTGATCGGCGGATGCGGCAACAACGGCGCCGGCGTCAGCGGAGTTGCCTGGCGCATCCGGTTGATGCCCGTCAAGGTCCTTCCGGACGAGGGCTTCGGCACCACCGCCACGCTCGTGGCCGGACTCCGCTACGCGCTCTCAAACGGAGCCCGCGTGGTCAACATGAGCCTGAACGGCGCCGACCGCAGCCTGGCGCTCGAGGAGGCCATCGCCGCTGCCGAGGCCCAGGGCGTGCTCGTGGTCACCTCGGCCGGCAACGACGGCGGCGACCGCGACAGCGTCCCGTCCTACCCCGCCTCGATCGCCTCTCCCGCGGTCGTGTCGGTGGCCTCGAGCAACCGCAGCGGCGGGCTCGGCTACGGGTCCGCCTACGGGGCCGGCAGCGTCGACATCGCCGCGCCCGGGGACAGCATCCTCACCACCGAGCCTCGCGGCCGCTACGGCCTGCGTTCCGGCACCTCCTTCTCGGCGGCCTACGTCTCGGGCGCCGCGGCACTCCTCGCGGCTGCCAAGCCCTCCGCGTCCGGCCCCCGGCTGCGCAGGGCGCTGCTGGCATCGGCTCGGCGCGGGGGGCAGCTCGACCAGCACGTGTCCGGCGGGCAGCTCAACGTGGCCGCTGCGATGAAGCGGCTCGTACGGCGCTAGTCTTCCCGCGCCGTGAACGAGACCCAAACCGCCAGCACCCAGCAGTGGATCTGCACCTCCTGCGGATTCATCTACGACCCAGCCGAGGGCGACCCCGACGGCGGCATCCCGCCCGGCACCGCCTTCGACGACATCCCGACCGACTGGTTCTGCCCGGTCTGCGGCGCCCGCAAGAAGGACTTCGAGATCTACGAGCCCTGAGGTGGTCCAGCCCCCGTCAGGCGAGGAGTTCAATCCCGGTGAGGTCACCGAAGCGCGTCAGGCGGCGTCGCTGATCCTCCTTCGGGACTCGCCCGAGGGTCCGGAGGTCCTGCTCGTCCAGCGCAACCCGGAGCAGCGCTTCATGGGCGGAGCCTGGGTCTTCCCGGGCGGCGCCAATCACGCGGACGATGACGCCGACCACGCCGCCACCGCGATCCGCGAGCTCGAGGAAGAGGCCGGAATCGTGCTCGGCGAGGACGTGGAGCTGATCCCGTTCTCACGCTGGATCACCCCCGAGCAGGTGAAGGTCCGCTTCGACACCTGGTTCTTTGCGGCGCAGGCGCCGCCCGGCACCGAGGCCACGCCCGACGGAGGCGAGTGCGTGGACGCTCGCTGGCTGCGCCCGGCGGCGGCCCTCGCCGCCCACGCGCAGGACGAGCTGGCGCTCGTCTTTCCCACGATCAAGCACCTGGAGCTGCTCTCGGAGCACGATTCGGTCGACGCGACGCTCGCGGCAGCCCGGGCGCGCCCGGTCGAGCCCGTCATGCCGAAAGTCGCCGTCCGGGACGGCGGCGCGCAGGTCCTGCTGCCCGGCGAGCCGGGCTACGAAGACGCCTAGCGCCGCAACCGCAGCGCCCTTACCTTGTTGTTGCGGGTGATGAGGCGTTTTTTCCTAATAGCGGGAATCGCGGCAGCGCTGCTGTCGCTGCTCGGCGCTGCCGCAATGGCGGACACACTGATCGGCACCGACGCCACAGATCAGCTCCAGGGCACTCCGGGCCCGGACCAGATCTACGGCGAGGGCGGCGACGACGTGCTCATGGGCCTCGGCGCCAACGACTACATCGAGGCGGGACCCGGAGACGACGAGATCGACGCCGGCGGCGGACTGGACCTCGCGATCGCCGGCACGGGCAACGACCACGTGGATGGCGGCGTTGGCGACGATGTCGTCTATGCAGGCGCGGGTGACGACGTGGTACTCGGCGGCGCGGGCATGGACACGCTGTTCGGACAGGACGGCAGCGATCAGCTGTTCGGAGGCAACGACGAAGACCGGATCTACGCCAGCGGCGGCCAGGACTTCGTGGACGCGGGCTCCGACGACGACACCGTGTTCGCGGACGGGCCCGGCATAACGATCCTCGGGGCCGGCGGACACGACACCATCACCGCCACCGGTGGTCCGACCACCGTCGAGGGCGGCGGCGGCCACGACCGGATCCGAACCGGCACCGGGAACGACCACGCGTCCGGCGGGCCCGGCCGCGACTCGCTCGCCACAGGTGCCGGCAACGACCGCATCGAGGTCGCGGACGGCCGCCGCGATCGCGTGCGCTGCGGTCCCGGAACCGACACCGTGACGGCGGACCGGATCGACCTGCTGCACGGCTGCGAGAACGTCTCGCGTCCAATCGGATAGAAACCCCTACATGGCGAGCGAACGGCTGACGGTGGCGATCACCGGGCCAACCGGCGACCTCGGCATTTCGATCGTGAACGCGCTCGAGCGCTCACGTGCCGTGAAGAGCATCATCGGCATGGCGCGGCGCCCGTTCGATCCGGCCGAGCAGGGGTGGAAGAAGACCGAGTACCGCCAGGGGGACGTGACCGACGCGGCAAGTGTGCGCGGGCTCGTGAGGAACGCCGACGTGGTCGTGCACCTCGCCTTCGCGATCCTGAGCGCCAGCGACGCCACGCGCGAGCTCAACGTGGCGGGGTCCCGGAACGTGTTCGAGGCGGCCGCCAAGGCCGGCGCGAAGCGCATCTGTTACGCGTCGAGCGTCGCCGCCTACGGCTTTCACGACGACAACCCGGACTGGCTCACCGAGGAGATCCCGCCGCGCGGCTCGCCCGAGCATCCCTACTCGCATCAGAAGGCGGAGGTGGAGCGCGTGCTCGGCGAGGTGCTGCTGCGCCACCCGAGCACGGTGGCCTACGCGTTCCGGCCCTGCATCGTGGCGGGCCCCGAGGCGCGCACGATGCTCGAGGAGATTCCCTACTACCGCCTGAGCGAGGCGATGCCGGACGCCGTGGCGCGGCTGCTCGGCTCGCTGCCGGTGCTGAAGCCCGTGATCCCGGATCCCGGCGTGCGCTTCCAGCTCGTGCACGAGGACGACGTGGCGAGCGCCTTCGCCGCCGGCGTGCGCGGAGCTCGGGGAGCCCGGCCCGTACAACCTCGCGGGCGCGGGCACCCTCACCATGTCCGACGTGGCCGACGCGCTCGGCTGGTACTCGGTGCCGGTGCCGAAGCCGCTGGTGGAGGCCACGGCGGAGGTGGCCACGCGACTGCCGTTCATGCCGGAGACGGTGGCGTGGATCCACTCGGTCAAGAAGCCGGTGCTGATGAAGACCGAGCGCGCCAAGAAGCTGCTGCGCTGGCGCCCCAAGCACACGGCCCGGGCGACCCTCAAGGAGATGGCCGAGGCTCAGAGGGCCCTGCGGTACAGCTCCGCGTAGTCCTCCTCCGACATCTCGCGCGGGTTGAGCAGCGTGGTGCCGTCGCCCATCGCGCCCTCCACGAGAGCCGGGATCCCGTCCTCCGGCACGCCAACCTGCGACAGGCGGGTGGGAAGCCCGAGCCGGCCGATCAGCTCGGTGAGGTAGTCGGCGAGCGCGTCGCCGATCTCGCGGTCGCTCACGTCGAAGACCTCGCCGATGTCGCGGTAGCGGTCCGCGATGTCGGCGGTCCCCTGCGCGTTGTGGCGGATCACGTGCGGCAGGTGGATCGCGTTCGCCACGCCGTGCGGCACGCCGAAGTGCGCACCGGCCGGGTGTGACATCGCGTGCACAGAGCCGAGAGCGATCGTGATCGCGAGGTTGGCAGCGATCAGCATGTTGCCGCGCGCCTCTTCGTCCTCCTCGCCGCCCTGCACGGCGCGCTCGAGGTTGTCGCGGATCATGCGCAGCGCGTGGAGCGAGCGGGCGTCCTGGTGCGGGCTCCAGTCAACCGACACGTAGCCCTCGATCGCGTGCGTCATCGCGTCCATGCCGGTCGCGGCCGCCACGGCCGGGGGCAGCGTGCGAGTGGTATCGGGGTCGAGGATCGCGAGCCGCGGGAAGAGCGGGAAGTCGGCGATCTCGATCTTCACGTGCTCGTCCGGCACCTTGATCACGGCAGCCATCGACACCTCGCTGCCGGTGCCCGCGGTCGTGGGGATGCAGGCGAGCGGGGCGATCTCGTGCGGGCTTTCCCATGCCGTCGTCATCGCGCGGCATCAGGAAGAAGCCCTCCTGCTCGCGCGCGTCGCCGCCGTGGGTGAAGACCGCGTCGGCCACCTTCGCCGTGTCCATCACCGAGCCCCCGCCCACAGCCAGGAAGGAGTCCGCGCCGGCCTCCTTGGCCGCGGCGGCGCAGCGGTCGCAGACCTCGGTCGACGAGTCCTGGGGCACGTCGTCGAAGATGCCGGCCACCTCGAGGCCGCCGTCGACTATCCCGGCCTCCACGCGCTCGACGAGGCCCGTGCCGCGGATCACCTGGTCCGTGACCAGGAAGACGCGCCGCGCGCCCTCCTTCTGGAATTCGAAGCCGGTCGACTCGAGCAGGTTGCGCCCCGAGATCACCCGGGTCGTGCCGGCGTACTGGTAGAAGTCCTTGAACCCTCTGAGCGGGGTCGGGTCCAGCGCGGAGCCGGCCTCCATCAGGCGGCGGCCTCGAGCAGGTCCTCGCGCCCGTCCTGCTCGAGCAGCGCGCGGTAGCGCGGGAAGATCGGCTTCGTGAGCGGCACGAGCTTGAGGATCTTCGCCACGGGGCCCTTGGCCTTCATCTGACCGCGTGCGAGCGCCACCGTCACGTTCACCTTGCCGAGCCAGAAGCGGTGGGCTGTATCGGCGTCCATGGTCATGACCACCTCGGGCTCCATGTCCGTCGCGCCGCAGTCCACCTGCCCGTCCTCACCCTCAATCAGCTTCACGGTGATCTGGGACTCCGGGTCGCGGTACTGGTACTGGACGATCGTGTTCGCCTTCTGGAACTTGGGGGACAGCTCCTCGTCCTCGGCAAGCTGCTCGAACAGCTTGCCGATGTATTTGTAGACCTCGTCCGCGTCTTTGAAGTAAGCCACGGCGGGAAGTCTATGCCCGCTCTCGCACGAGCAGCGTCTGTGCCGCGCGGCCGATGCGCCCGTGCTCGTCCCACAGGGCCGTGTCGGTCATCCCGATGCCGTCCACGTGGGTCACCGAGTCGAGGCAGACCCATTCGCCCGCGGGAGGGCGCAGCAGGTGCACCGTGAGGTCGGTGTTGATGAAGATGAACCCGCTCCAGTCGAGCGGCGCGCTCACCCCGTTGCCGCCGTCGGCGGCCACCATCACGCGCTGGAGCGGCGTGAACTCCTCGCCCTCCACGAGGGCCACGCGCGGGCGCATCCACACCGTGGCGGGGCCGGGGTCGAGGAACTTCCCGCGCGCGAAGACGATCTCCATCGCCGTGTGCCAGCCCACGCTCTCGCCTGACCTGCGAGCGCGCGGTGCGCGCGAGCCCCCGTAATCCGCGAAGAACTCCAGAGCGGCCGCGTCTTCAGGGCCGGGCGGCGGCTCCTCCTGCTCCCAGTCGGCTGTGATGTCGGCCGAGGCGAGGCGCCAGGCGCGCGCCCGCATCACCTCGCCGTCGGGGCCCGCCAGCGACGCCTCGAGCATCTCGACGCTGCGTCCGGGCCGCACCACGCCCGCGCTCAGCGGTGAGCGGCGCGATCGGCACCGGCGCGAGAATCTCCACGGTCACCCGCCCCACGCGCATGCCCTCGCGCGGCTCGCAGAGCTCGATCGCGCGCGCGAGCAGTGCCGAGGGCGGACCGGCGTGCTGGGCGTTCGGGTCCCAGGGGCCGCGGGTGTGCTCGGTGGGCACCACGGCCTCTCCATCGAGCGAGTAGAACGCGTCGGTCACGGGCGCGGACGCTATAGCGTGCTGGCCCATGCAGGCCGTGACTTTCCAGGCGCCCGGCGAGGTGCAGGTGGAGGATCGCCCCGAGCCCGAGCTGCTCGAGCGCGACGACGCGGTGGTGCGCGTGGAGGCCACAGGCGTGTGCGGCTCCGACCTCCACATCTACCACGGGCGCGTCCAGATCGAGCCCGGCTTCACGCTGGGGCACGAGTTCGTCGGCACGGTGCTGGCGGCGGGTGACGGCGTGACCCAGGTGGCGGAGGGCGACCGCGTGCTCGGCTGCTATTGCTCGGCCTGCGGCAACTGCTTCTTCTGCCGCCGGGGCGACTTCCACAAGTGCGACGAGGGACGCGTGTTCGGCCACGGCAAGACGCTCGGCTCGCTCCAGGGCGCCCAGGCCGAGCAGGTGCTCGTGCCGCACGCCAACATCACGCTGCGGCGCGTGCCGGAAGGGATGTCGGACGACATCGCCCTGTTCGCGGGCGACGTGATGGGCACCGGCTGGCATGCGGTGGACCAGACGAACATCCGCCCGGGCGACACGGCCGCGGTGCTGGGCCTCGGGCCCGTGGGCCTCTGTGCGGTGCAGGCGGCCAAGGCTGCGGGCGCGGCCCACGTGGTGGCGATCGACACGGTGGAGGAGCGGCTCAAGCTGGCCGAGTCCTTCGGGGCCCAGGCGGTCCATCTGACCGAGGACGACCCGCGGGCGGCTGTCAAGGCCGCGACCGAGGGCCGCGGGGTGGACGGCGCCATCGACGCCGTCGGGCACCCCGATGCGCTCGAGCTCGCATGCCGCGTCACGCGCAAGGCCGGAATCGTGTCGGCGATCGGCGTCTACGCCGAGCGCATCGAGGTGCACATGGGGATCGTGTGGATCAAGGCGCTCACGCTGAAGACGGGCCACGCGAACGTGATCGGCCACGTGGACCGCGTGCTCTCGATGCTCGATGCAGGCGTGCTCGACCCGACCCCGCTCGTCACGCACCACATGAAGCTCGAGGACGCGGCCGAGGCCTACGCGGTCTACGACCGCCGCGAGGCTCTCAAGATCGTGATGAAGCCATGAGCGTGGAGCGCGGCACCGAGGCACTGCTGATGCGGCGGCGCGAGATCCTCGCACAGGGCGCCGAACCGCTCGGCTGGAAGATCGGCTTCAACGTCCGTGAGACCCAGGAGCGGCTGGGAATCGACGCGCCGCTCGCCGGGTTCCTGACGAGCGACAGCCTCGTCGAGGACGATTGGGACGAGTACCCCGTGATCGTGGAGAGCGAGGTGGCTCTCGAGGTCGGCGACGACGGCCGCTCGATCGCCGCCCTCTTCCCCGCCCTCGAGATCGCCGACCCGCCGGACCTCGACCTCCCGATCGAGCAGATCCTGGCGGGGAACATCTTCCACCGCGCCGTTGCCTTCGGCCCTCGAGTTGAGACGCAGGAGCCCGGTGAGGCGCGCATCCTCGTGAACGGCGAGGAGCAGCACACCGTGCCGGCGGACCGCACGGGCACGAGGCTGGAGGCCATGGTCGAGGCCGTAGCCGCGCGGCTTTCCGCCGCCGGTGAGGAGCTCCGGGCGGGCGACCGCATCATCACGGGGATCATCGCCCCGCCCCATAAGGCCGAGCCAGGCGACACAGTGCGCCTCGAGCTCGAGTCACTGGGGGGAGTGGAGCTCCGCTTTTCGTAGCATCCGGCGGCATGAGCACCGATGCCGCGACGCTTCCCGACGCCCTCTCCGACGCCGCCCGCTCCTTCGCCGCCGGTCCGCACCGCATGGTGATCGGCGCCGAGCGGCTTGAGGCAGCCGGCGGCCGCACCTTCGAGACCTTCGATCCGGCCACCGGGCGGGTGATCACCGAGGTGCCCCACGCGGGTGCCGACGACGTGGACCGGGCCGTCCGGGCCGCCCGCGAGGCATTCGAGGACGGGCGCTGGAGCGGAATCGCGGCGGCCGAGCGCACGCGCGCGATGCTCGCCTTCGCGGACGCCATCGACGCGAACACCGAGGAGCTCGCCCAGCTCGAGTCGCTCGACAACGGCAAGCCGGTGAAGATGGCCAGTCGCGTGGACGTGCCGCTCGCCTCCGCGCACATCCGCTACTTCGCGGGCTGGCCCACCCGCATCACGGGCGAGGTCCTCCCGGTGGCGCAGGCGAACATGCACTGCTACACCCGGAAGGAGCCCGTGGGCGTGGCCGGGCAGATCATCCCGTGGAACTTCCCGCTGCTGATGGCTGCCTGGAAGGTGGCGCCCGCGCTCGCCGCCGGCTGCACGATCGTGCTGAAGCCGGCCGAGCAGACGCCGCTCACGGCGCTGCGGCTCGGCGAGCTCGCACTCGAGGCGGGCATCCCCGAGGGCGTGCTCAACGTGATCACGGGCGACGGCGAGACCGGCGCCGCGCTGGTGGACCACCCGGACGTGGACAAGATCGCGTTCACCGGCTCCACGGCGGTGGGCCGGGAGATCGGCGCGAAGGCCGGGCGCGCGCTCAAGCGGGTGACGCTCGAGCTGGGCGGAAAGTCGCCCAACATCATCCTCCCGGACGCGGACCTGAACGCCGCGATCAAGGGCTCCTACCAGGCGATCTACTACAACACCGGCCAGGCCTGCAACGCGGGCTCGCGGCTGTTCGTGCACAAGGATCAGTACGACGACGTGCTGTCCGGGCTCGCCGACGCCGCCGGGAAGGCGCGGCTCGGCGCCGGGCTCGATCCCGACACGCAGATGGGTCCGCTCATCTCGGCCGAGCAGGAGGAGCGCGTGCGCGGCTACATCGAGTCCGGCAAGTCCGAGGGCGCCGAGCTGGTGACCGGTGGGAACGCCCGCGAGGGTGACGGCTGGTTCGTCGAGCCCACCCTGTTCAGCGCGACCGACGACAACCTCACGATCGCCCGCGAGGAGATCTTCGGGCCGGTGCTGGTGGCGCTGCCCTACGACTCGATCGAAGAGGTCGCGCGCCGTGCGAACGACACCGACTACGGCCTCGCCGCCGGCGTCTGGACGAGCGACATCGCAAAGGCGCACAAGCTCGCCGGCCTGCTGCGGGCTGGCGACATCTGGATCAACACCTGGAGCGCGGGCGACCCAGCGGCCCCGTTCGGCGGCTTCAAGGCATCGGGCGTGGGACGCGAGCACGGCCGCGAGGGGTTGGAGGGGTATCTGGAGAACAAGACGGTCTGGGTGAACCTGGGCTCCTAGCGTTGCTGGGCGGCCCGATCGTCATTCCCTTCCCGCAGACCTGGTCGCTCGCTTCGCTCGCCCTTTAAGGGCTCGCTCTGGCACGGTCTGCGTCCAGGGATGCCGATCGGGCCGCATCGTCGCGGTAGGGGCTCAGACCCCCCAAACCCTCCGAAAAGGGTCAGACCCCTCCTTGAGGGTTGGCGGCGGCCGATTCGGCGGATCGGGCCGTTCAGCGCGCCTGGGCAGCGTCGTCGCGGCCGCGGTTAGACCCCATGAGTCGCGGCCGCTCAACCCTCAACCCCCCTCAACCACCCTCCGAAAAGGGTCAGACCCCTGCTTGAGGGTTTAGCGGCGGCCTATGCGGTAGATCGGGCCGTTCAGGGAGATTGCGTAGACGCGGCCGCGGCCGTCCTCGCCGAATGAGGCAAGGCTGTCCACGTGGAGGCGTGTGGGGTGGGCTGGCGCGTTCGGGCGGCGCAGGCGGGCCAGCCGGATCGTTCCCTCGCAGTAGTCGCTGTAGATGTAGCGGCCGGTCCAGCCGCGGCCCAGTGAGCGGTCGCGAATCACATAGCCGCCGGTGATCGAGCAGAAGCCCTCGCCGTGGGTGTGCTGGAGCACGGGCCGGATGTGGCCGGGAGCCCTGCCCGACTCGTAGTTGCTGCGGCCCTCGAAGACGTCCCAGCCGAAGTTGTACCCCCCGCGCGGCGGCTTTCCGGCGCGCCCGGGGATGTAGTCGATCTCCTCGATCTCGTCCTGTCCCGACGTCGCCGATCTCGAGGATGGCCGCGCCGGCGGTCGAACGAGAAGCGGTAGGGGTTGCGAACGCCGTAGGCGTAGACCTCCGGGCGCGCCCCCGAACGGTTGCGGAACGGGTTGCTCGCCGGGATCGAGTAGCCGCCGTCGGCGCGCGGGTCGATGCGGATGATCTTTCCGAGGAAGCGGCTCAGGTTCTGGGCGTTCTCGTCCGGGTCGCCGCCACCACCGCCATCGCCGAAGCCGGCGTAGAGCATGCCGTCGGCGCCCACCTGGAGCTGTCCGCCCTTGTGGTTGCCGCGGTGGTGCGGGACGCGGATGACCGACCGGCGCGAGCCCGGGTCCGCGCGGTTCGGTGTGCCCGCGGCGGCCCGGAACTGGTCGATCTGGAGGAAGCCCTGCTGGTCTGTGTAGTAGACGTAGAAGCGCCGCGAGCTCGCGTAGTCGCGCGCGAACGCCATCGACAGCAGGCCGCTCTCGCCGCCGCTCGTGACGCGGTCGGAGATGTCGAGGAAGGGCTGCCCGAGCACCCGTCCCCTCTGAACGACCCGGATCGTGCCCGCGCGCTCGACCACGAACCGGCGCCTGTCGCCGCGCGGAGCGGTGAGGTAGGTCGGCTCGTTGAAGCTGCCGAGCCGCAGGAGCCGCACCGGGCGCTTCTGCGCGGGCGCAGCCGGCGCGTCACTCGGCGTGCTCGCGGCCGGCTTCGTGGCCATCGTCTGCTCTGAGTCGCCCTCGCTGCAGCCTGCGAACGCGACGAGCAGTACGGGAAGGATGTATCGGCGAGCCCTCACGCAACCGCAGTATGGCAACGCTAATCTTCGGCCCTTCGGGCTGTGGCGCAGCTTGGTAGCGCGCTCCGTTCGGGTCGGAGAGGTCGCTGGTTCAAATCCAGTCAGCCCGACTTACCGCGCCACTCGCCGCTCTAGCGGCGCTTGGCGTTCCACCGAGCGTCCCGTAGTGCAGACAGGTCGCCGCCTGGTCGAACTACAGCCCGTCGACGTCCAGCGTGACCCGACCCGGGTTCGGATCGGAAGCTGCCAGGCAGGAGTGAGCGGCTCAGAGCTTCAGCCCGGCTCGCTGCGAGGTCCTCCCCGATCGCCGCCTTGACAGCCGCCTCCGCCACTGCCGCGCTGCGCAAGCTCTAGGGCGGTTCATCCGCATGCGCACCGTGCTGCCCTGCTCGGAGGAGCGCACCTGCACCAGGTCGCACACCAGGTTCACGAGCCACATGCCGTGGCCACCCACCTGGCCGACCGCGGGTTCCTGGCGCCCGATCAGGGGCTGGACGATGTGGCCGCCGTCGCGCACCTCGCAGACCAGCCCGTCGGCGTCCTCCCACAGCCGCAGCGTTCCCTCCTCGCCGGCGTGGTGGATGCTGTTGGAGAGCACCTCGTTCACCGCCAGCATGAAGTCCTCCGCGCGCTCGCCGAGCCCGGCCTCCTCCGCTCGCGCCCGCACGAGCAGGCGCGCGACGCGCAGGGCGGAGCTGGTGACCCTCAGCTCCTCGGCACGTCGCGGGCGGCACGGTCAGGTCGTCGGCGAAGCGCGCGGCGACCTGCTCGATCCCGCAGTAGTCGTGTGACACCTGCTCCGCGCCGTCGTACGAGACGACCGGGTGGCTGCGGCGTGCCTCCGCGATCACGTCGTCCGGAAGCGCCGCCGTGTCGTACGGGCAGATCAGGCGGAAGTCGTCCGCCCCCGCGAAGGCGAGGTTGATCAGCGACTCATGCAGCTGGCACTCGGACAGCTCGGAGGGATTGCGCTCGGCCCAGATCGGCTCGCCGATGCCGCGCATGCCCGCCTCCGCCGCCGGCATGGTCGGCGACGAACCGGCTCCACGCCGGGATGATGCGCGCCGGGTTGCGACCCACCACCTCCATGTCGACGAGGTGCACCTCCGCGGCGCGGGCGGCGAGCGCCTGGCGCAGGAGCTCGAGCTTGCGCGCGCCGACCATGACCAGCACCGGCTCATCGCGCTCGAGACCGTCATGGACGAAGGCCAAGGAGCGGTCGACGAATTGATCGTCGCCCTCGTAGAAAACGGCCTCGTGATGAAAGGTCGTTGAAGTGGTCAGCGCGGAGCCCACCACTTGGTGATACCCATGTGGGTCGTAAAGCTAGCCCTGCTGGGACAATTTGTCTCCCCTAAGCTGCGACGGCGTTGTAATAGCGCACGGCCAATCCGGTGAGCAGGGTCTCGAAGCAGGCCTCGAGCGTCATGTCGTGCTCATCGGCATACACCCGCAGCCCGGCGGCCTCGATCGCCTCGGCCTGGGCGATGACCTCCTCCACGAGATCGGGGTGCTGGTCGCAGAAATAGGCCCCCATCGAGTAGAGGCTCGTGTCCATGAGCGACTCGAGGAACGGGTCCTCGGCGCGTCGCCCGGCTGCGCTTCGCGGCCACGGCGGGCAGGTTACCCGCGCGCTCGCGGCGGCACCGCGCTCAGGGAAGGTCTTCGGGCAGCGCGTCTGTGACCGGCGCGGTGTCCGGCAGCGGCACGGCCGGGAGCTCCAGGCGCGGCAGGGACGGTCGGGTCCCTGCGGCAGGCGTTACCGGAGGCAGCTCGGGCAGCGAGAGCTTGACCTCGACAGAGGGCGACTCAGGCTCGGGTCGGTCCGCGGGAGGGCGGGCAGATCGGGGGACGACCCATCCAGGCCGGGCGCTGAGGGCACCGTCGCAGGGCCGCGCTGCGAGCCGGATTCGGTACCGGCACCGCCGGTATCGGTCGAACGGCCGGCGCGACCCCCTGCCGGACCGGAAGCTCCCCGCCCGGGCGCCTGGCGCGTTCCCCGACGCTCCCCGCCCGTGGCGGCTCCGGTGGCGCCGCGCTGCTGTTCTCCCGTCCCCCCTGCTGAGCGCTCGGCCGCGACCCGGCCATTCCCGGCCCCGTCGCGATCCCCGCCCAGCGCTCCGGTCCCGAGTGCCGCGCCTCCCGCACCCGCCAGCGCCGCCACGGCCACAAGAGCCGCGGCACGCTCTGCCAGCGGGGCCGCACCGGCACCCGATCCAAAGAATCCCATGATCCCGCCGCCGTCTCCGCCGGAGCGGCGCAGGAGCCAGGGCAGCGGCAGCAGCGCCGCGGCCTTCTGGCGAAGCGCGGCGAGCGCGGACAGCGGCTCGATCCCAAGCTCGCGGGCACGGCGGCGACAGCTGTGGCAGCGGCGCGCGTGACGCGCGAGCCGCTGCTCCTCCGCGCCGCGCTGCTGGCCCCGGGCGATGCGCGCGATCGTGAGCGCCATCGCCTCGCAGCGGCGCCCCTCGGACAGCTCCTCGTACTCGGTCTCGAGCCGCCGGCGCGCCCGGAACAGGGCGCTCTCCACGGCCGGCCGCGTGAGGTCGAGCTTCTGGCCGATCTCGCGATAGGACATCCCCTCGAGCTCGCGCATCACGAGGACGCGCGAGTGGACGTCCGAGAGCTCGTCGAAGGCGCCCTGGAGGTGATCCATCCGCTCCTTGGTCACGAGCGCGGCGTCGGGCGAGCCGTCGAGCCCGACCAGGCGGTGGCGGTCGGACGCCCGCAGGCCGTCGTCGGCGTCCATGGAGACCTCGACCGCGTGGTTGTTGCGCCGGTACGAGTCGATCGCCGCGTTGCGGGCGATCTGGTAGATCCAGGGCTTGAAGTTGATCTCCGCGTCCGTGGCGCGCATGCGGCGCAGCGCGGACAGGAACGCCTCCTGGGCTACGTCCTCGCAGCGCGCCGGGTCGTGGAGCATCCCGCAGACGAACCGCGCTATGCGCGGCTGGTAGCGCCGGTAGAGCTCCTCGAAGGCGGAGTCATCACCGGCTCGCACCGCAGCGACGAGTTCGGCGTCGGCGGCCTCGCAACCTGCTGTGGCGATCAATTAAGCATCCCTGCGACGAAAAACACGTGAGCCCGCAAGATTTACCCCAGTTGAGCGCGATTCTAAATATCGTCCGGCACAAATGGCGCACTTAAACGACGTCATCTCCTATCTCGACGACCTTCTCGAGGCCCCGGATTTCCCTGACTACGGCCCAAACGGCCTTCAGGTCCCGGGTCCCGAAGAGGTGAAGGTAGTGGCGACCGGCGTCTCCGCCCACCTCGATCTCTTCACGCACGCCGCCGAGGCCGGCGCGCAGCTCGTGATCGCTCACCACGGGCTGTTCTGGGACTTCCACCCGCGCTCGCTCTCGCCCACGATGAGGGAGCGCCTGCGGGTGCTCTTCGACAACGACATCGCCCTTGCCGGCTACCACCTGCCGCTCGACGCCCACCCCGAGGTGGGGAACAACGCCCTCATCTGCGCCGCGCTCGGGCTCGAGCGGGGCGAGCCGTTCGGGGAGCACCGCGGGCGCAGCGTCGGCTTCGTGGGGCGCTCGGCCGACGGGGTCGAGTTCGGGGAGCTGCGGCGCCGCTGCACGGCGGTCTTCGGCCAGGAGCCGTTCACGTGGGACAGCGGGCCCGAGCTCGTGCGGAGCGTGGGGATCGTGTCCGGCGCCGCGGCCTCGAGCTTCGGCGAGGCGATCGCCCTGGGCCTCGACGCATTCCTCACCGGTGAGCCGGCCGAGCACGTGATGGCGGACGCCCTCGAGAGCGGCACGCACTTCATCGCCGCGGGCCATTACGCCACCGAGACGTTCGGCGTGCGGCGGCTGGGAGAGCTCGTGGCGGACAGGTTCGGGGTCGAACACCGCTTCATCGCCGCGCCGAACCCGATTTGAGTTCGCATTTTGGGGAAATTTGGTTGCGCCGACCGGCACAAGCGATACCCTCAGGGAGACGCTGTGCAAAGCGACGAGGAGGATGTAAGTACATGGCGATCCACCTGACGCCTACCGAACTCGGCCGCGAGGCTGGGATGCACCGCAGGGAGGTCATCTCACGGTGTATGGAGATGGGCGTACCGATCTTCCAGGGACGGATCGACAAGACGCTCTTCATCTCGAGCCTCAAGGACGCACAGCAGAAGCGCGAGCTCGCGAAGGCGTAGCCCCGGGAGTCGGCCGTAGGGCAAGCACCGGGCGGTGCCCGGTGCGCAGCTAGGGCTTACACTCCCGCGCATGGAAGCAGTCACCGCTGGCGCGTCGCGCGCCGAAGGCACGGGCTCAAAGACGATTGCGGACCTGCTGCCGCTCGCCGTCAAGAAGTACGGCGACAAGGCGGCTCAGCGCTACAAGGTCGGCGACGAGTGGGTCGACTCCTCCTACGCCGAGCTCGGCGAGGTGGTCAAGGAGGTAGCCCTCGGGCTCGTGGACCTCGGCATCCAGCCGGGCGACAAGGTCTCGATCCTCGCCCACACGCGCCCTGAGTGGACGCACGCGTGCTTCGGCATCCTCACCGCCGGCGGCACCCTCGTCACGATCTACCAGACGAACTCGCCCGAGGAGTGCCAGTACGTGCTCGAGCACTCGGACTCGCGGGCGATCTTCGCCGAGGACGCGGAGCAGCTCGCGAAGGTGCGCGAGGTCGAGGACAAGTGTCCCGAGCTCGAGCACGTGATCGTGATGGACCCGAGCGGCGCCGAGCTTGGCGACGCGCTCTCGCTCGACGCGCTCCGCGAGCGCGGCCGCGGCCGTGACGAGTCCGAGTGGGAGGCGCGCTACCAGGCCGTCACGCCGGACGACATCTGCCTCTACATCTACACGTCCGGCACCACTGGCCCGCCGAAGGGCTGCCTGCTCTCGCACGCCAACTACCGCGCGATCACGGACGCCGTCGTGGACCAGAGCCCGCTCGTGGAGGGCGATTCCTCGTACCTCTTCCTCCCGCTCGCGCACGCCTTCGCGATCCTGATCCAGTTCGCCACCTTCGAGCTCGGCGCGGCGCTCGCCTACTGGTCGCGCGACCCGAAGATGATCATCGCGGACATCACGCAGGTGAACCCGAGCTTCTTCCCGTCCGTGCCGCGCATGTTCGAGAAGATCTACACGCTCGCCACCTCGAACATCGAGGACAAGGAGCAGCTTCGCAAGGCCGTGGAGCTGGGCGTGAAGGTGCGCATGATGCGCGAGGCCGGCGAGGAGGTGCCCGAGGAGCTCCAGCAGGCCTTCGACAAGGCGGAGGAGAGCCTCTTCAAGAACGTGCGCGGGCTGTTCGGCACGAACATGCGCGAGTGCGTGACCGGCGCCGCGCCGATCGCCGGAGAGATCCTCGAGTTCTTCTACGCGTGCGGCGTGCCGGTGATGGAGGGCTACGGCATGACCGAGACCTCCACGAGCGCCAGCGTGAACCGCCCCGAGGGGAACAACTTCCGCTTCGGCTCGGTGGGCAAGCCCCAGAAGGACGTGGAGGTGCGGATCGCCGACGACGGCGAGGTGCTCATCAAGGGCCCGAACATCTTCCAGGGCTACTACAAGAACGAGGACGCCACGAAGGAGACGCTCGAGAACGGCTGGCTCCACACCGGCGACCTCGGCCGGCTCGACGACGACGGTTTCCTCTACATCACCGGCCGCAAGAAGGACATCATCATCACGGCGGGCGGCAAGAACATCACGCCGGCGAACCTCGAGAACGGGCTCAAGCAGAACCGCTGGATCTCGCAGGCCGTGGTGATCGGCGACCGCCGCCCGTACCTCGTCGCGCTCGTGACGATCGACCCCGAGGAGGCGCCGGCGCTCGCCGAGGAGCTCGGGATCGAGGACGCCGACCCCGCCGCGCTCGCCCAGAACGAGCAGGTGCGGGAGGAGATCCAGAAGGCCATCGACGACGTGAACTCGCACGTGGGCCCGGTGGAGCAGATCAAGCGCTTCGAGATCCTCGACCACGACCTCTCGCAGGAGACCGGCGAGCTCACGCCGACGCTGAAGGTGAAGCGCAACGTGGTGCACGAGAAGTTCGCCGACGTGGTGGACCGCATCTACAGCGCCCCGCGCTAGCTAGCCTCTCGCAGGTTGGCCAGCAACGACCCGACTGACACCGGCGGTCTCTTCGTCGGCCGGCGCCCCGGCACGGGGCCGGTGCGCTACCCGAAGGTCGAGCCCGCATCCCAGCGCCGCCGCCGCGCGGATGCGCTGTTGGCTCATGGGCTGCTCGCCATCGAGCTGGTCCTCTGCCTGTCGCTGTTGGGACCGCAGCCGCTCGCGTGGTTCTGGCTCGGATCCCAGGTCGATTACCAGACCGGTTACGTCACGGCGGGCATCGCGACGATCATGCTCGGCTGCCTGGCGTCGCTGATGCTGACGATGGCGCTGGCGAAGCGGGTGGACCATGCGTGGAAGCTGGTTCGCCGCGCGGCTGGTCATCGCCAGGATCGCGGAGCGCTCGAGCGGATCTTCGCCTCGAGCGTGGCCGTGGCGCTGGTCGTGTTCGTGATCTGGTTCCTCGTGATCCTGGGCCCGGGACCGTCCATCGCGCCGAGCAACTAGGTGGCGGGCTTCCGCGACTACTACAGGCAGTTCGACGACTTCGACGAGTCGGCGCTCAACGTGGAGCGCCGCGAACGCCGCCGGCAGGAGAAGCAGCACGCGCTCGAGCGGGTGCCGGACATCGACCTGTCGGGCACCGAGTGGCCCGACCTGCCGCACTCGGAGATCGCGAACGCGGCGATCGCGCGGGCGCGCGGGCGCCTGAACGTCTATCCGGACCGGCACTCCACCACGGCGCGCCGCCTGCTCGCCGAACGCCTCTCGGTCGCGCCCGACCAGATCGCGCTGGGGAACGGGGCTGCGGAGCTGCTCCAGTCGGCTGCGCTGGCGCTGCTGTCGCCCGGCGACGAGCTGGTCATGCCGTGGCCCTCGTATCCGCTCTATCCGCTGCTGGCGGCGCACGCGGGTGCCACGCCGGTGGCCGTGGACCACGGGCCGCTGGTGGATGCGGTGACCGACCGGGCCAAGGCTGTGGTGATCTGCAACCCCAACGACCCGACCGGCACCTACCTCGCCTCCGAGGAGCTCGGCACGCTGATGTCGGCGCTGCCCGACCACGTGTACGTGCTGCTGGACGAGGCCCTCATCCACTTCCAGGACGTGGAGGGCGTGGACGCGTGCCTGCGGTTGGTCGACGCCTTCCCGCGCCTGCTCGTGGTGCGGAGCTTCTCGAAGATCTATGGCCTGTCGGGCCTGCGCGCCGGCTACGCGGTGGGCTCGGACGCGCGACTCCTGGCAGCAGTCGCCCCCGTGCTCGGCATCAACGCGCTGTCGCAGGCGGCGGTGGAGCACGCGCTCCAGCACGGCGACGCCGAGATCGCACGGCGCCGCCGCGCCGTGGTGCACGAGCGCCACTTCCTCACGGGTCAGCTGCGCGCACTGGGCGCGGACGTGACCGACAGCCAGGCGAACTTCCTCTGGATCCGCCTTGGCGACCTGAGCGGCGACACGCTGGCCAACGCCCTCCGCAAGCAGGGCGTGATCGTCGCGCCGGGTGGCCCGCTTGGCGAGGAGCACCACATCCGCGCGGCCGTGCGGAACGAGCAGGCGTCGAAGCGCCTGCTCGTTGCGATCGAGAACCTGCTCTAGGCTAGGGGGGGGGGGGGAAGAGGAGGGAGGACGCAGGGTAGGTGGGCGAGGGGGTGGGGTAGAGGGGTCTGTTTTTTTGTTTAGTTTTTGTTATGTGTTTTTGTTATTGTGTTGTTTGTTTGATTTTTGTTAGTGATTTGTTTTGTTTTGTTGTGTGATGATTGACTTATTATGTTTGATATTTTTTTTTTTTTATTGTTATGTTGATTTTTTTTTTGTTTTTATTTTAGTGATGTGTGTTGTGTGTTGTTTTATTATTTATGTTTTGTTTTTTGTTTTTTTATAAATGTGTTTTATTTGTTTTTTGTGTGTTTTTTTTGTTTTTTATTTTATGTGATTTTGTGATTGTTTTATTTTTTTGTTTGTGTTTGATATTATTTTGTTGTTTGTTTGTGATGTTGTTGTTAGATTTAGATTTGTGTTTGCATTTTTAATTTTGTGATTTCTGTTGATGTTGATGCGCAGATCTTCTTCACTGTAGAGGTAGAAAATTTGATCGATCGTTTTAGTGCGAAAGCGACGAGCGCGTGATATCGCTCTCGCTAACTCAAAGCGAGAAGGAGCGCTATCCATAACTCGTTCGGAGGTGGCGGACTCCGAGAAAATAATCGCTCAAAGATTTACTTTTGACAACAGGAGAAATCGAAGCGATGAGCCGAGGACGGACGCTTACTCGCTCCCAAGGAGTGAAGGTTGGCGCTGGGAATGGTGTAAGAACGACAATCATGATGATATGATGATTTAATTTATGAATATTTTTGATTTGATTATTTTAAAGAAGTGATATGTTTAATGTATTTTTTGAGTTTTTGATTTTTTTTTTGTTATTATGTGATATATTATGATGAAATTTATATTTATATTATATGATAAGATTTTTTTAGATAAGATTTTCAGTTCGGTGTCTGCGAGATCTCTGCGATCTAGAATCGCTCTCTATCCTACTTGGATGCTACCATTTGTTACTTCTTCTAGGATTTGTTGATGATGAGATATTATAAGATATTTAGATATTTTAATTTTTTATTAACTATAAATAGCTCTGCTTTGATGATTAAAATTCTCTAATATGTTAATAACAACTTCGACGATTAGAGAGAGTAATCGACCGACTGGCTTCGGTAACTGATCTCCCTGTTGCGGGTGCTTTTCTAATCCCGGACTAGAGATCGACTTGATCGTTATGATAAAAAAATAAAAAAAAATTCTACGATGATATAATGATTTAATTATAAAAAAATATTCGATTATAAATAATAGATATGAAAAAGCTAGTATCCGCTGACCGGTAGATCTACGTGACGCGAAATCCGCGGAGCTGAGGGCAAGACTGAGGTCGTTGATCGCGATCGAGTCGGGCGGACCACTGCGCGTTGAAGCTGCGCTTCCGCACTTATGTGATCTCCAGCGCGCGTACAAGGGGAAACTGTTCGACCGTGGACTTCCAGCGGACGTGGTCTGGTGGCACCGGTATACCGGGACATCGAACTGGATCTGGGTGGTCGAAGCACAGGACGTCGACGCCGCGGCACGCGGACGCGATTGCGTCGTCGGCGAAATTGCGATTGATGCCGCGAGCGACCGATTACTCCTTTGCGCTGTGCGCCAACTTGCCGGGCATGCGCTGCGTTGGAGTGACTTAAAGGGTCCAACGGTAAAGGCGGAAAGCAGTCAAGGATTCGACCTGCGCTACAGGACGGGTTGTGCAATCCATGTGTAGCCGGCTGGGACAGCGCCATCGGAGCATGCGAGTCCGCGACGGCGATTTCATGGCTGTGAACGTGCCTCACGCTAGGCACCCGAAGCTCCACTCAGGTGAAGCGCACCCGGCGGAGATCCGTCGATCATCAGGAGACAACTCGGGCGAAAACACGCGATGCCGTTGATGCGCTGCACAGATCCGGAGTGCCAGCACGAGTTCTTTCATCGGGCTCCGTCGCTCGAGTCAGCTGACTGTGAGGAATGCGGAGAGCCGGCGGAACCGGTCGACACGTATCACGAGCGTGACGATGTCCTTGAGCGATCGAACCGGGACACCGTCCGCGGCGGCTGCGACAGGTTTACGCCGAGCGGCGGCCCGGGCCCTACTGGAGGCCACGAGGTCAGCAAGCCGCCATCCCTGTACGAAAGGTTGCGCACGAGGAGGGATTCAGGGTCGAGGAGCATCCTAGCCTCGGAAGATTGCGAGCACGGATGCGAGGCAAACTGATCGAGGTTGCCGCCGGGGACGCTGAGGTTGTGAAACGATTCTCAATCGCGCACGAGCTCGGCCACCACGTTCTTGAGTCGGCACATGGCGATGGGAGGGAGGCGGAGATTGAAGCCATGCGTTGCCGGCGAGCTTCTGGTCCCCGGCCCGATGTTGCTCGCTGCAGTAGACGAGACGACCTCGTTGCGCGTGCTTGCCAGTCGTTTCCAGGTATCGCTAACCGCACTGCGCAAGGCAGCTGAAACTCATGGGAAATCCTCCCTTCTGAACTAGCGGGGGGACTATTCGAGTTCTTCCGAGGCTTGACGCAGGGCGTCCAGATAAGACTCGAGCGCCTGCTCCTGCGCCTTGCGCGACGTATCGGTTATCCGGTATGCGCCGCGGTAGAGCTCGAAGCCGCGCACCTCTTCGGGGAGGTCGCCGAGCGATCGAGCCGCCACCGTTCGTCCTTCTGAGGAACTCTGGGAGTCCCAACCGGGCTTCGCTAGAAGGTTCCGCTTACGGCTTGCCTCACCTGGTCCTTCTCCAGACCGATGGTTTTGGTGACCTTGGCCAGGGCCAACACGTCCGACTGCCTGGCGAAGTCGATCTTGTCTTTGGCGAAGCAGTCAAGCAGCGATCGTTCCGTCTGGGTGGCTTCGGCCAGGCTTGACCAGTCCCATTCATCGCCACTCACGGCAGCGACGATCAATACGCGACTGTAAGGGTCTCTTCGGCCTGATCGGTCGACTTTTCAGCTTGCTCGCGTAATGGTCGCCAGAGAGGTCGGAAGCGCTCCACCTCCGCATTGCGAAACCGGCGGCGGGGGTCGTCCAAACTGCGTATGGGCACCCGTCCTGCTTGATGCCGGAGAGTTGGCACCGACGACGAATGCTTTATGCAACGTGCTAAGGAGTTCCTGGTCAGCTGCCGGCAACAGGCCAACCGGTGACTCAAGCTGGTCAGCTTTGATCCGCCCCTGGTTCCAGACCTCGATCAGCATCGGGTAGCCGGCCGATTCCTCCGCTGCAATCAGGTCGAGGTCCGTTGCGTGTTCAATCTGGGTGGTAGTTGGCGCGACGATCAGCGTGTCCAGTGCTGAGCGCGGACGCCCAATGACGGCCACGATGTAGCGCCAGGCGTCTTCTCCCGGAGCGACCGCAGTCCACAGCTGTCCGACCTTCGGCGCTTCTTCAGTGGAGACGCCAGCACGGGTGGCGACGGATGCTGCGTAACTGACTCAATAGGCCAGGGTTGGGAATGTCCGGCATTGACTGGAGCAGCCGGAAACAACGCGGACACGCCCACACGTGCTCTCGCGTTGGCGCCTCGACCGTCTGCGGGTCATCTCGCAGTTGAAGCAACTCGGTAATGGAGGGGCATGAATCAGTCATCCAGCGGGTTCACCTTCTTAAACGCAAGTCGACCAACATTTCCAACACTTGGCTCGGCTCCACGCCTTCCGGGGTATGCGCACGCACGGCTGTCTCCGCTCGCGCAAGCTCATTCTGGATCGTGCCGCGACTGACACCATGTCGCCGGCTCAACTCGTCGTAGCTTGCCTTGTCGTTGATGCGGTCGCGCACAATCGCCACCTGCCTTCCGGTCAACTCCGCCAGCAATTCCCGTGTGGCGTCTTCCAACTCGAGCTGATCCAGCGCCGGCAACTCGTGATCCGCGACCGAGGGCACGTCTTCAAGTTCGACCTCTTCTTGGGAGTACGCGAAGCCGAAGCGCCCCTTCAGCGCGCGGTCGATGTCGCGCACTCGCAACGGCTGCTCGAGCTCTTGGAACATGGACAAGAGCAGAGCCTTCAGGTCTCCGGTCGATAGGACCGGATCAGGCAGCTTGCTGCCAGCGGAGGAGCGCACGATCTGGAGCTCGCTCGCGGCGAAGGCAGCTCTGGCAAGTCGTCGATCGTCAGCCGCGAAAGGCGCGCGGTCATGCCAGCCTGTCAAGCCCCACAGCTCATCAGCAGCCGAGCTCGTGGATCCCATCTGCGCGAACTCCGGTTCGGCCATCATGATCTCGCGTGCGCGCGCACGCAGACGCGGCTGACCTTGGCTTCTTGCACGCGAGATCAACCAGTTGCGGAGCGCCACCTCCAAATACTTGCTGAACGTCGCCGGAGTCTCGGTCCGATCGAAGGCTCGGCGCAAGGTCTTGGGCAAGCGGTGTGCGAACCACTCCTGCACCGTCTCCTGTACGTCGTCGGAGTCGTCCCACTTCCCGGTAGGGGATAGAGCCGGGGCCAGAGTATGGGACATGGCCACGGCGTACACCAGTCTGTACACAAAAGCGTACAGCGCGGGCGTCACCTCGCCGGCGTTCGCGGCTCGTCCAGCTGTGGCGAATTCTTGATCTGTTAGTAGCCAGCTCATATGAGATCGGTGAGGTCGCCCTCGATAACGGACAGGATGCGCTTGGCCTCGGACTGCGGCAGGTCGGAGCCCGCCTCCGCCGCTTCCAGATCCTCGATCGCCACGGCGAACGGGTAGAGGCTGAACATGCCGTCCTTGGTGATCCCGGGCACCAGTTTGCGCTGTAGGGGACCCCTCCCAGGCGCTGGCGCTGCCGGCCACCAGCCACACGGTGTGCAACGGGTCGCCATCCACCGGATCATGAGGAACGGTCGACTTCTTCTGGCGCCTGGTAGCGAGGGCCTGGTCGTTGAGATGACGAGCCCGCGTCCCAGTACGATTCGTCACGCGCGGTTCATATCAAAGCGTTCGTCTTTGGACAGAGGGTCTGAACCTTGCGTTGGGGAGGCCGGAACCGGCCCGGTCGGACCACTGCGGCGGACCGTGTTGGACACGCCAGCCAGACCTTGCGTTCGGGATTGGTGAGACCCGATAACACGGAGGTCGTGATGAGTACCGAGAAGGACAAGGGGAAGCCGGACAAGGAGAAGCTCAAGCTGGTCGTGAACTACGGCGGCCGCGATGAGAAGTTCTCCGTCAAGGACGACGCCGAGCCGATGGGCGCGTTCCGCAACACGGTGATGGACGAGTTCGGCATCCAGAATGGCCGCGAAGAGCTCGCCCTATTCAGGCTGGATAACACTCTGCTGGACGACGGCCACCCTCTCCGCCACTATGGACTGGCGGACAAGGAGCAGCTGATCCTGCGCCAGCGCCGGACAGGGGGCGTCTGATGCTTACCTGCCCGAGCCGCTCCTTGCCCAGGCCTTCGAGCACTTCGCTCCTGCGGACGCGGCCGCACCGAGTGCGTGGTGTACTTCGTCGGTCCGGGTGGGGGGGCGGTTCGGGGCAGTGGTGCATCCTCGCCACACCGCCAGCGCGGTTGGCTACGACGTGGACGGCGCCTGGATCAACCAGTTCTGGCTCGACCTCGCCCGGGACGGCCAGCGGGTCCTGCTACAGGCGCACACCCATCCCGGGTCGACCTTCCATTCGTCCCGCGACGACGAGCTCGCGCTGCTGAACACGGCCGGCTTCCTGTCGCTGGTGTTGCCCACCTTCGGCCAAGGGCCTGTCGGCCTCAACGGCGCCTACTCGCCGGGCGCGACCAAAACGGCGAGTGGCAGACTGTAGACGTCGCGAGGGAGCTGGAGCTGTTGCCGGGATGAGCGACGGCATCAAGGCCTTGTCCCGCACTACCAGGCTTCTCAACGAACAGCTCTTCGGCGGCGAGGCCGCGGAGGAGACGGATCGGCCGTGGGCTGTTGGCCTCGACGGTTCGGATCGAAAGCAACGCCCGCAACGCCGCCAGTCCCGCGGCGCAGCACGCGCTGGTCACCATTGGGATGCTGCTCGTGCGCTGCGGCATCTCGATCGACTTGGCGGTTCCGGAGACGGCTCTCTGTATCCGTCACCCTCTCCTGCGCAGCCGCAGCCTCGTGACCGCACTGTCAACCGTCACCTCGGACCTGATCCCCGGGGCCGGGATTCGCAGCGTTGAGAGCCCCGACTTCACGATCGTGATCGGCGATTCCCCCTCAAGGTCCGGCTTGGGGCTGCGTATGCAGTACAGCGACACGTCCTTTTCGCTGGTGTCCGTCGACACGCGTGTCGCAATGTCGAGCGCGTGCCTGCCGGTCGGCGCCTACGCCGCTGCCGCATCCGGAGCAGGAGAAGCGCTGCGGGCGGTGATCCAGCGTTTGAGTGCTGCGGCTGGAATGGCGGTGCATGCGAGTCACCTTCGGCTCGAGCCGGCTCCAGTGCCCGGATTCGATCTCGCAGACCTGTTTCCGGTCCTGCGCTCGCTGCCGTCCCAGCTCAACCTAGGGCGGCTCGACTTCGTGAGCGCGGGAGCTATCAGCAGCGCCGCGCTCTACGTGTTGGGCGGGTTCGACACCCGCCTTGGGTGGCATGGCCGGGTGATAGACGGTGACACGCTCGCGAACACCAACCTCAACCGCAACGCGATGGCCCTGCGCTCGCAGCTCGACATGTTCAAGGTGGACGCGCTCGCGTCCATGTTTCCGCAGCTCGAGCCGTTGAAGGGCCTATTCACCGCGGGCTGTGACACCGTGCTGGCGGACCGTGTCCTAGTCGGAGTCGACAACATCGCATCCCGCTGGGAGGTGCAGCGCCAGTGGCCCGCTTGGCTGGTCTGTGGGGCCACCCAGTCCTTCGAGGTGATGGTGTCCGAGCATCGCCGCAGCGAGCCCTGCGTCGGCTGCGTACACACCGAACCGATGCCCGTGCCGGAGGTCGTGCCCCCATCTCCTTCGTCTCCTTCTGGGCTGGGCTATTGCAGGTTCTGTACCTGATCAGTGACGTAGCCGCACTTCGTCCCGCGGCGCCAGCACTGTCGGGCTCGCCCTTCGGCTGGAACGGGCCCTACCTGATGCAGATGCCCCTGGGCTTCCAGCAGAGTTGCCAGGTGGGTTGCAAATAGCTTGCGTTGCCTAGGCCTGGTCTGACTGGCGCAGCAGTGCGCCCGTCGTCTGCTCGAGGATGCGGCGCCAGGCCGCCGTCTTCTCGCGCTCCTCGTCGAACTTCTTCACGACCTTGCGCACGCGCGTGGCCGAGATGTCGATGCCGTGCTTCGCGCAGGTGGCCTTGAGCTGGTTGTAGTCCTCGGCGAGCTTAAGGGTCACCGACTCGAAGCCGTGCCGGGCGATCTCCACGCGGCGGGTGAAGTTCAGGATGTTCGTCTCGAACATCAGCTCGTCGTTCGGGTCGGGCTCGATCAGGATGATGTCGACGCCCGGGTACTTCTCCTTCCAGTGCCCCACCGCCTCGTGCAGGCGCTGGTGGGCCAGCAGCTTGAACGCCTGATAGCCGATCTGCGGGAAGCCCATGTCCGCGACCCGCCGCACGCGGCTGCCGAGCATGGTCGGGATGACCTTCTGGAAGTCGTTCACGTACGGCACGAGCGGGTTCACCACGATCACGAACTTCGCGCCCGCCTCGACGGCGAGGTCGACGTTGGTGGTCGAGCGAAGCCCGCCGTCCACGAGGTGGCGCCCCTTGATCTCGACCGGCTTGTAGACCATCGGCAACGCCGTCGAGGCGGCCACCGCCCGCGAGATCGGCACGTCGTCCCACTCGGGGCCGCCGAGCACGATGCGCTCGCAGGTGTCGAGGTCGGTGGCCGTGAGGAAGAGCTCGTTCTCGAGCAGGCGGAAGTCGTTCACGCGGTCCGGGTCGCTCAGCACAGACTCGAGGTACTCCTCGATTCCCCGGCCGTCATACAGGCCGGACGGCAGTGCCTCGGCGATGCCCACGGCGAGGTCGATCGCCGAGGTGGAGCGAATCTGGCCGAGGAAGGTGCGCGCCAGCCCGAGCATCTTCAGCGGCATCAGCGCGGTGGCCTGGGCGAACTCGAGCGCGTTCGGCCGCATCAGCGTGCTGCGGTCCACGTCCTTGAACGGGGTGGGCACCTGCTGGTTGACCACCCGCATCATCTCCTCGGGGGTCACTCCGTTCGCGATGGCCGATGCCACGAACGAGCCGGCGCTCGTGCCCACGTACACGTCGAACTGGTTCACGGTCCGGTTCACGGCCAGGAGGTCGAGTGCCCTCAGGGCCCCGATCTCATAGACCCCGCCCGTGAATCCGCCTCCGCCCAGCACAAGAGCGGTGCGCGAGCGCCGCGGCCTGCGCCGCTTCGGCTTCCCGGTGGTCTTGCGGTCCTTCTGGGACGGCTTCTCGAGCCGGACAACCTCGCCCATCCAGGCACGAGTATGGCGAAAAGGCGCTCCGCCAGGCCCGCTAGCGTGTTCCGGGCCTCTGATGCGCCGAATTGCCCTGCTCGTCATAGCCCTGCTGGCCCTGCTCCCCGCCACCGCTGCGGCGCAGGACGAGGGCCTGCTGGTGAAGCGCCTGGCCCGCTACATGCGCGCTGCCGGCGCCTATTCCGGCGCCTACGTGGTGGATGTGAGCGGAGGGCAGCCGCGTGCGGTATTCCGCTGGCGCCAGCGCAGCCCCCGCATCCTGGCCTCGAACGCGAAGCTGTTCACCACCACCGCCGCCCTGTCTCGCTTCGGCACCGAGGGCACCCTGGGCACGGAGGTGCTCGGCAAGGGCGAGCTCGACACCGAGGGCGTGTTCCGAGGCGCCCTCTACCTGCGCGGCGGCGGGGATCCGACGTTCGGCAGCCGCCGCTTCACCACGCGCTCGTATGGCGGCGGGGCCACCGTGCAGGACCTGGCCGCGCTGCTCGAGGAGATCGGGATCGAGCGCGTGACCGGGCGGGTCTACGGGGACGAGTCCGCATTCGACTCGCTTCGCGGCGGCCCGGAGTCGGGCTACGGGGTCTCGCCCTGGGTGGGGCCGCTCAGCGCTCTGTCCTACAACCGCGGCCTCTTCACCGAGAGCGGCCGCGGGTACCAGGCGAGTCCGCCGGCGTTCGCGGCCGCTCGCCTGGACGAGGCACTGGAGGCGCGCGGCGTGAGGGTGCGGCTGAAGCCGCGCGCCGGGCTCACGCCCAGCGACGCGCGCGTGCTGGCGAGCGTGGACTCGCCGCCGATGTCCCGGCTGATCCGGCTCACCAACAAGCCGTCGGACAACTTCTTCGCGGAGATACTCCTGAAGGCCCTCGCCGACCAGGCCGGCGGCGCCGGCACGACAGCCGGCGGAGCTCGGATCGCGGTAGCGCACGCGCGCGGGCTCGGGGTGCGGGCCACGCTCGCCGACGGCTCTGGGCTGTCGCGCAGCGACCGCGCCTCGCCCCAGGGCGTCGTCCGGCTCCTCACCGCCATGTACCGGAGCGACGACTACGACGTGTTCGTGGACTCGCTGCCGATCGCGGGCAAGGACGGCACCCTCTTCGATCGCATGCGCAGCGGGCCGGCGCGTTTCCGCTGCCGCGGGAAGACCGGCACGCTCTCGAACGTGAGCGCGCTCTCCGGGTACTGCGAGGCCCGCAGCGGCGACAACTACGCGTACTCGATCCTGATGAACGGCGTCTATCCCACCGGTGCCCGCAGGCTCCAGGACCTCATGCTTCAGTCGATCGCCAAGCTGGGCTAGTCGAGCAGCGCCAGCAGGCCGTCCTCGTCGAGGATCTCCGTGCCGAGCTCCTGCGCCTTCGTGAACTTCGATCCCGGGTCCTCGCCGGCCACCAGGTAGTCGGTCTTCTTCGACACCGAGCCGGTGACCTTGCCGCCAGCGGCCTCCACGCGCTGCGTGGCGTCCTCGCGCGTGAGGTTCGGCAACGTCCCGGTGAGCACGAGCGTCTTGCCCACCAGCGGCCCCTCCACCGGCGCCGCCGGGCCCTCCTCCTCCATCTTCAGGCCGTGCTCTCCGAACCGCTTGACGAGCTCGCGAGTCCGATCCTCCGCGAGCGTCTCCTCGATGGTCCGGGCCATGATCGGCCCGATGCCCTCCACGTCGGTGAGCTGTTCTTCCGATGCCTCCATCAACGTGCTCATGGACCTCAGCTGACGAGCGAGATTCCGAGCATTGACATAGCCCACCCCCGGAATTCCAAGCCCATAGAGAACGCGCTCGAACGGCTGGTCCTTAGAAGCCTCGATCGAGGCGATCAGGTTGCCCGCGGATAGCTCGCCGAAGCCCTCGAGCTCGGAGAGGCGCTCGGCGGTGAGCGCGTAGAGGTCGGCGGAGTCCTCGATGAGCCCCTCGGAGAGGAAGCGGCGCACGTTCTCCTCACCGAGACCGTCGATGTCCATCGCCCCGACGAAATGCTTGACGGCCTGGAACACCTGTCCGGGGCACCCCGCGCGGTTCGGGCAGATGGTCCACACGCTTCCCTCGGGCTTGATCGTCGGGGTATTGCAGGCGGGACAACGCGCCGGGGGTGATGGGGGTCCGCTTCTCGATTTCGACTTCTGGGCCTTCGAGGTGGGTGACACGACCTGCGGGATCACGTCGCCGGCGCGCATGACGATCACCTCGTCGCCGTCGCGCACGTCCTTGCGGAGCAGGTCCTCCTCGTTGTGAAGCGTGGCGAGCTTCACGGTCGTGCCCGAGACGTGCACCGGCTCCAGCATCGCGAACGGGACCATGTGGCCGGTGCGGCCCACGTTCCAGGCCACCTGCTTCAGCGTGGTCGTGGCGGTGGTCGGCGGGAACTTCCAGGCGATCGCTCCGCGCGGCTCCCGGCCGACCACGCCCAGCTGGCGCTGGAGCTCGAGCTCGTCCACCTTCACGACCACACCGTCGATCTCGAAGTCGAGCCGGTCGCGCCGCTCCTGCCAGGCCTCGCAGGCGCCCGCCACCTGCTCGACGGTGTCGTGCACCTCCACGTCGCGGTTCACGCGGAAGCCGTGGTCGCGCAGCCAATCGAGCCACTCGTGGTGCGTCTCGAACTCGAGGCCGTCCACCTCTCCGATCCCGTAGCACCACATCGACAGCGGCCGCGAGGCGGCCAGCGCGGGGTCGAGCTGGCGGATCGAGCCGGCCGCGGAGTTGCGCGGGTTCATGAAGGTCGGCTCGCCGGCCGCGGCGCGCTGCTCGTTCAGGCGGGCGAACGCCGCCAGCGGCAGGTAGATCTCCCCGCGCACCTCGAGCAGCGGCGGCGCGTCCTCCACGCGCAGCGGTATCGCGCCGATCGTGCGCAGGTTCTGGGTCACGTCCTCGCCCACCTCGCCGTTCCCGCGAGTGGCGCCGCGCACGAGCACGCCGTCCTCGTATACGAGCGAGATGGCGAGACCGTCGATCTTCGGCTCGGTCACGAAGTGAACGTCGCCCATCTCCACGCCCTGGCGCGCGAGGTAGCGCTCGCTGCGCAGTACCCAGGCCTCCAGCTCCTCCTTGTTGCGGGCATTCGCGAGCGAGAGCATCGGCTGGAGATGGGGCACCTCGCGGAACTTGTCGAGCGGCTGGCCGCCGATCCGCTGCGTCGGCGAGTCCGGCGTGCGCAGCTCCTCGTTGTCGGCCTCGAGGTCGCGCAGCTCGTTCAGCAGCGCGTCGTACTCGGGATCCGAGAGCTCCGGGTCGTCGAGGACGTAGTAGCGGTGGCCGTGGTACTCGAGCTGGCGCCGCAGCTCCTCGGCTCGCGCTGCGGCGTCGACTGCCTTACTCAACGGCCTCTGTCGCGGGACGCAGCAGGCGCTCGAGGTCGAAGCCCGCGAGCTCCTCCACGCCAGCCTGGTCGGTGAGGTCGAAATGGATCGGAGTGACCGCGATGAGGCCCTCCGCGATGGCCGCGAAGTCGGTGCCCTCCTCGTGCTCATAGCCGGGCTCCTGGCCGTAGAGCCGGTAGCGGCGCCGGCCACCCTCCTCCTCGGTCAGCTCCATCTCGTCGTTGTAGATGCGCTTGCCGAGGCGGCAGGCACGCGCGCCCTTCACCTCGCCGTCCGGGCCGTTCACGTTCAAGAGCGTCCCCTCCGGCATCGGGAAGTCGTCGAGCTCGTCGACTATTCGGGCCACGAACCTCGCCAGCGGCTCGAAGTCGCGTCCACCCGCAAGCGAGACCGCCAGCGCGGGGATGCCGAGCATGATTCCCTCGAGCGCCGCGGCGACGGTGCCGGAGTACGTGATGTCGTCGCCGAGATTCGCGCCGTGGTTGATCCCGGACACGATCAGCTCGGGCGGCGAGTCGATCAGGCCGAGCGCCGCGAAGCGCACGCAGTCCACCGGCGTGCCGTCGGTCGCGAAGCCGGAGGTGCCGTCGCCGAACTCCACCTCCTCGACCCAGATCGGGTCGTGGAGCGTGACCGCGCGCCCGGTCGCGCTTCGGTTCGAGTCCGGAGCGATCACCTCCAGCTCCACGTCCGGCAAGCTCGAGCAGGGCCCTCCTCAGCGTGTTGAGGCCGGTGGCGGTGATCCCGTCGTCGTTTGTAAGGAGGACTCTCATCTCGGGCGGTTCAAGAGTAGGCGACGCTCTCCAGGTAAAGGCCGTGGGGCGCCGCGGTCGCCCCCGCGTCCGAGCGCGGGTGGCCCGTGAGCAGCTCCGCGAAGCGCTCGGGGCTCACCCCCTCGAGCATCGTCCCCACGATCACGCGCACCATGTGGCGCATGAACGTGTCGGCCTCGATCCAGAAGGCCACCACGTCCTCTGACTCCTGCACCCACTCCGCGCGGTACACGTCCCGCTCGAAGCGCACGTGGTCCGTCTCGCTGGGGGTGAACGCCGTGAAGTCATGGGTGCCGAGGAGCGCCGCCGCGCATGCGTCGAGGGCCTCGCGGTCGAGCGGACGCGGCCACCAGAGCGCTCGGCCCTGCTCGAACGGGCTCGGCGCGCTGCGCGTGTGCAGGCGGTAGCGGTAGGTGCGCGAGCGGGCGTCGCGGCGCGCGTCGAAGCCGTCCGGCGCGGCCTCACTGGCGAGCACGGCCACGTCCGGCGCCAGCAGCGCGTTCACGTTGCGCCGTGGCGCCGGCTCGCCCCCGTGGCTCACCACCTGCCCGCGCGCGTGCACGCCGCGGTCCGTGCGCCCGGCGACGCTCAGCCGCACCTCGTGGCGCAGGACGGTGGCGAGCGCGTCCTCGAGCGTGCCCTCCACGGTTCGAACTCCAGGCTGACGCGCCCAGCCCCCGAAGTCCGAGCCGTCGTACTCGAGCAGCAGGCGGGCGGTCACCCGCGCTTGCGAGCCACGATCAGCGCGTATCTCGTTCTCGAGCCTGATCGGGCGCTCATCCCCGGCCCAGCGCTGGGCGAGCTCGAGCGCCTCGGCCACGAGCGAGTCCCAGCGCTCGGGCGGGAGGTTCTGCTTGGCCGCCACCCACGGCGGCGCGGACGTGCCGAGCATGGCCACCAGCGCCTCGGGCGAATCCGCCTCCCACGCGAGCTCTCGCCGCTCCAGCTCGAAGCGTGCCGCCAGGCCGTCGAAGCGCTCGCGCACGTTCTCCTCGGCCGACCATTCCTCCGACAACGGCTGGTCGGATGGCGGGGCGTAGCTGCGGCCAAGCCTGAACAGCTCGGAGGAGAAGCCCTCGAACGTCCAGGCCGTCATCCCGACCGTGCCGCCCGGGCGCACGACGCGGAACAGCTCCTCGGCCACGATCCGCGGCCGCGGGGCGATCATCGCGCCGAAGACGGAGCCGACGCAGTCGAAGCTCGCGTCCTCGAACGGGAGCGCCTCGGCGTCGGCCTCCACCCATTCCACGTCGTAGCCCTCCGCCTGCGCACGGGCGCGCCCGCGCTCGACCATGCCGGGCGACAGGTCCGAGGCCACCACGCTGGCGCCCTCGCGCGCGCAGACGAGCGCGAAGTTGCCGTCGCCCGCCGCCACGTCGAGCACCTCCTGTCCGGCGGACACCGCGCAGGCGTCCGCCAGCGCCTCCGCGGCGGGCCGCAGCGCCTCCGAGAGCGCCGCGTAGTCGCCGAGCCCCCAGATGTGGCGGTTGCGCTCCTTGATCGCGTCTACGTCCACGGCGCGAGCGTATCGTCAGAATGGCGGCGGTGAAGGTCTCGGCCAAGAGCGATTACGCCGTCCGCGCCATGCTGGAGCTGGCGGTGGCCGGCGAGGGCCCGGTCAAGGGCGAGCGGCTCTCTACGTCGCAGGAGATCCCGCTGAAGTTCCTGGAGAACATCCTGATCGACCTGCGCCACGCCGGCCTCGTGCGCTCCCAGCGCGGCGCGGAGGGCGGCTACTGGCTCGCCCGGGCGCCCGACAAGATCACCGTCGGCGAGGTGATCCGCGCGGTCGATGGCCCGCTTGCCTCCGTGCGCGGTGAGGCGCCGGAGGACCTCACCTACGACGGCGCGGCGGAACACCTGCGCACCACCTGGATCGCCGTGCGGGCGAGCCTGCGCAGCGTCGTCGACGAGGTGACGCTCGCGGACGTCGTGGCCGGCCGCCTGCCGGAGCAGGCACAGCGCCTCACCGAGGCGCCGGACGCCTGGTCACGCCGCTAGCGGCGGCGCTGCTCGCGCTGCAGTTCGAGAGCACTGAAGGGTGGTCCGGGTCGACTCGATCCAGGTTTCCCCCGGATAGCCGGGGTTAAGTCAGATGGAGTGGCCGGCGGGGCTCAGCGGTAGCCGTCGTCGCCGGGGGTCGCTCCCTCGCGGTCCACGACCTCGACCATGTAGCGCCAGCAGTCGGGCCGGGTTCCGTCGGTGTCGGTGAAGCCGTACACCTGCGCGAGCCCGCCGCTCGACAGCGACTGCCCGTTCCAGCGCGACGCCTCGGGGTCGCCGGCCAGCGCGGCCACCGCCCGGCCCACGAAGCGGGGCGACTCGGAGATGCAGAAGTGCGGCGTGCGCTCGGTTGCGTCGCGCCAGTTCGACTCGGTCACGCTGTGGTGCTCCAGCATGAGCTCCGAGCGCATCCAGCCGGGCGTCAGCGCCACCGCGGTGCAGTCGTGCGGGGCGAGCTCCTTGGCGAGTCCCCAGGCGAGCCGCGTGACCGATGTCTTCGCGAGGTCGTAGAAGACGTTGATCCGGAAATTGTCCGCGTTGTAGGCGGCGGTCCCGTCGGTCACCTCGACCACCAGCCCGCCCGGCTGGCGCACCAGCAGCGGCAGCGCGTGGTGGCTCGTGATCAGGTGCGTGTCGATCGCGAGGCGGAGCAGGCGCAGGCCGTTGTCGAGGTCGTGCTCCCACAGGGACGACTTCCACTCGAAGAGGTGCTCGGAGCCCCAGATGTCGTTCACGAGCACGTCGAGGCGGCCGTGCTCGGAGTCGATGCGCTCGACCAGACCGGCCACCTGCGCGGGATCGAGGTGATCGACCGCCACGGCGATGCCCTCGCCGCCCGCCGCGGTCACGAGCTCGGCGGTCTCCTCGATCGTCTCGGGCCGGTCGATCTCGGAGCGCCGCTCGCGAGTGCTGCGGCCGGTTCCGTACACGGTTGCCCCGGCCTCGCCGAGCGCCACCGCGATGCCGCGCCCGCCACCCCGGGTCGCACCGCTCACCAGCGCAACCTTGCCCTCCAATGGTCCGCTCATGCCGCTGCACCTCCGATCGCCTCGCGTGGACGGTAGCTCGCCAGCACCAGCACGGCCGCGATCACGAGAGCGCCGCCGAGGAGCTGGACCAGGCCGAGCAGCTCGCCGAAGACCAGGAACGCGAGCACCACCGTGACCACCGGCTCGACGGTCGAGAGGATCGAGGCGGTCGTGGGGCCCACGCGCTTCAGGCCGGCGAAGAAGAGGCTCACAGCGGCCACCGTCGAGATCATGGCGAGGGCGCCGAGCCAGCCCCAGCCCGCGGCGCTGACCTCGCCTGGGTGGAGGTCACCAAGGAGCGCTGAGCCCGCGGTCAGGGTCACCGCCGCCCCGGTGCAGACCAGCGCCGAGAGTAGGCCGGGCCGGATCCGCCCGGCCACGCCCTCGCTCACCAGGATGTAGGTGGTGTAGATGACCGCGGCGCAGAGCGCCAGCGCGGTGCCGACGGGATCGAGCGAACCGGCTTTGGCGCTAGCCAGGACGAGCACCAGCCCGAAGGACGCGAGCGCGAGCGCGCCAAGGCGGCGCGAGTCGGCGCGCTCGCGGCCGAGGACGATCGCCGCCACGGCCACCATTCCCGGGAACGTGTAGAGCAGGAGCGACAGCAGCGAGGCGTCGATGCGGTCCAGGGCCGCGAAGAAGCAGCCGGCCTGGGCCGCGTAGCCACAGGCACCGAGTGCCAGCGCGAGGAGGATGTCCCGCCGCCCGAGTGAGCGGATCTCGCGCACCGAGCCGTCGGCGAGAACCAGCGCCCAGAAGAGCGCCGCGGCGAGGGCGAAGCGCACGGCGAGCAGTGTGCCGACCGTGGCGCCGTTGTCGTAGGCGAGCTTGCCGAACACCGCCATGGCGCCGAAGCCGGCGGCGGATCCGACGCAGAGGAGGGTTCCGGTGGAGCGCATGGAGCGATCCTGCCGGATGCACGCTTCAGCGTCGATTCCGATTTCTCGCCCTAATCCAGTAGCGTTACTTCCGAATGCTCGAGCTCCGACGTCTGCGCCTCCTCCGCGAGCTGCACCTGCGCGGAACGATCGCCGCGGTGGCGGACGCCCTCCAGTTCACGCCCTCGGCCGTCTCGCAGCAGCTCGCGATGCTCGAGCGCGAGGCCGGCCTCCCGCTGATCGAGCGCGCCGGACGCGGCGTGCGTCTCACCGATGCGGCGCTCGTCCTGGTGGACCACGCGGAGGCGCTGCTGGAGCGCACGGCCCTGGCGGAGGCCGATCTTGCGGCGGCGGCGGGAACGGTGGCCGGCCGCGGCCGCATCGCTGGTTTCGAGTCCGTGGCGTTGTGCCTCGCGCTTCCGGCAATGGAGTCGCTCGCCCGCGAGGCGCCGGGACTGCGCTGCGAGCTCCTGGAATTGGAGCCCGAGGAGGCCCTGCCCGCGCTCGCGCTCGGAGACATCGACCTCGTGCTCGCGGACGAATGGCAGCACCAGCCCCAGCGGCTGCCCGCGGGCGTGGAGCGCCACGCCCTGCTCAGCGATCCGGTGCGGCTCGTGCTGCCCGCCAGGCATCCGGCCACTCGCCGGCATCCCGAAGCCGTGCCGCTCGCCGAGCTTGCCGGCGAGGCGTGGACCACCGGCCACGCCGGCCTGGGCTGGGACGAGATGACACGCCGCACGTGCCAGGAGCTCGGGGGGTTCGAGCCCGACGTACGCCACCGGACCAATGACGCGGGAATCAGCCTCGCGGTCGTGGCCCGCGGATTCGCAGTGGCGATGCTGCCGGACCTCGCCCTGCAGGGCAAGCACCCGGGCATAACGCTGCGCGACATCGCCGAGGGGCCGATCAACCGGGCGATCTTCGCCGCCACGCGCGCCACGGACGGGGCGCGGCCGTCAACGCAGGCGTTGCTGGCGGCCGTGCGGGAAGCCGTCGCGCCGCTACGCAGTGGCTACGGCGTCTGACGCGGCGTCATCCCACCCGGGCGCCACAGGCGCGAGGCAACCCCGATGAGGGCGTTGAGAGTGTTGACGTCGTCGTGTCGCTGCCAATCATCCTGTTCGCCCGGGTCGCCCCCCGGTGCCACCGGGATCGCGTCATGAGCGCTGTCCATGGCCTTCATGGCATGCTGCGCGCCGCAGTACCCGAGCATCCTGTAGGCCTCGAACTTCTGGTCCGTGAAGAGCTGGTCGAGCGTCGAGTGGTGAGGGAACTCCGGGTCTTCCTGCTTGAGGGCGTGAACGTCCCAGGGGAGCTTCGCGGTCATAACCGTCGGGACGTACACGATCGTCCCCATAACCGCTGGGTGTGAGCGCGTGTACTTCAGCGTCCCCGTCGCGCACGACCTCCGCGCGATGCCCTTCTTGTTCTCGCGAACCTTCGCAAGCTCGTCGTCCGAGAACTCGATCTCGACGCCAAGCTCGCTGCGTGCGAGGGCGATGGCGTCACCCAGTTGGGCGAGCGGCTTACCGCCGCTCGCGTCGAAGCAGTAGATCGATCGGCACCCCCGGCGCAGCAGCTCAACAAGCCCAAGGTTCTCGTAGTGGCCACCGTCAGTCACGTACAGGAACTTGTCGTTGACGGAGTTCCACCCCAATAGCTCCTTCACGAGGTAGATCGGCGTGGGGCGCGGCATCGTGGATGGGGTCTTCCTCTTTGCTCGGCTCACCGCCTGGCCCCGGCGCCCCTGCTCAAACCATGACGGGTTCAGCGCCGCCCGGCCCTGCTCGGGAAAGCCTTGCGCGACGCCGCGCCACAGCGCGCTTCGCATCCTCACAAACGACTCCATGCGCCGTGGGTTCGGCACCCAGACTCCCAATCGAACATTCGCCATGGCCATCAGGAACCGGATGCTGGGGCGCGTCAGCTTGCCCATCGATGGTGACACCGCTGCGCCGGACATCGCGACGGCCGCTGGGAGAGTGAAATCGCGCTGTCGACCCTTCGGCAGCTTGGTCTCGAAGAATTGCGTCTCCACACCGCCAACCAGTGGTCCACCCATCTCGGCTGCGGTGAATGTGAAGCTCGTCACGCCCCGCCCGGGTGGGGCCGCCCCGGGGTCCGAGACGTTCGCTGCCGCGCACACGATCAGCGTCGGCCACTGCCGATCCTCGAACGGGGGACTGTTGGGGCGAACGTGCGTCTGTGACATCGGCACGAGCTCGCCCTCGACCCGCGCTTCCGCGCTGCCGGCCGGAGGATCGCCGGGCCGCACCACGCGGCGCAGTGCAAACGCCGTACAAAGCCGCCGTCGGTAGAAGGGGTGAAGCGACCAGGAGTTGAGGTCGCCGTAGAACATGAACACCAGCAGGACCACGAGTGCCACGGCGGGGATCCCCCACTGCAGGTATGTGTCAGTGGCCTCCACCTGAGCCATGGTCGACGCTATGAGGATCGCCAGGATGATGAACGGCCCGAGCACGGCGGTCGCGAGATAGATGACCGCCAGCCTTGCTCGTGGCGCGAGCTTCCCCAGCGGGCGGATCAGTCCCGGGTGAGCGCTGCGGTAGTAGCGACTTT
The DNA here is from genome assembly GCA_963837445.1 of uncultured Thermoleophilaceae bacterium. GTDB lineage: Bacteria > Actinomycetota > Thermoleophilia > Solirubrobacterales > Thermoleophilaceae > JACVRW01. The sequence goes on from CAWINK010000022.1 coordinate 559,931, forward strand.
GTGGAGAATGGCAAGATGCCGACCGTCGCTGACGTCGAGCGGATCGCCGCGCTCGGCGACCCGGTCTCGCGGAACCTTCAGATCACGCAGTGCTACTCCGAGCTGTCGCGCCTGTTCGCCGCGCGGACCGGCGGTGGACCGGCCAACTGGTGCACGTTCGCCACCTGGGCGTCGAAGCAGGCCGGCCAGACCATCCGCAAGGAGGACCTGCAGCGGGCGTTCGAGCGCGTGTTCGCTCGGTCGCAGGACGCGACGAGCGTCGGCCACACCGCGCTCGCCGCCGTGGCGGACGTGAGCGCCAGGCGCGGCCCGGAGCGTGTCTGGGATGCGATCCGGCGGGCGCTCGTGCCTGACTCCGCCTTCGAGCGCGCGAGCGATGCCGTGGCGCGCGGCAACCTCAAGGTGTTCGAGGAGATCGGGCGCGAGTTCGCTCGCTTCCTGGCGCTGCCCGACGAGTCGTTCTACGAGGGTCTACGGCCGGGGGATCCGCCCGACGGCCAGGACTACCTGCGGCAGGCGTTCACGTCCTACGCGTCAGCGTTCGGCGAGAGCGACCCCAAGGCGAGAGCCGAGCTGATGCTGCTCGCGAACCTGGCGATCGGCTGGCACGAGCAGACGCGGCTCCAGCCGGAGATCGTGGAGGCGCTCACTGCCCCGTTCGACGAGCCGATCAAGCTGCGGCGCAAGCTCCTGCGCCAGCTGCTGCGCGCGCGCTTCGGCCTGGCGCTTCGGCTGTTGGGCGAGCTGGTGCCCGGGCGCCGGACGCGGGTGAAGACTGTGCTGGACGAGCTCGACCGGCATTCCAAGCAGGTCGCGCACGAGGCCGTCACCGAACTGCTGATGACGCTATCGCTGCCGGGCGAGGCGCTGAGCCTGGGTCGCGACGTGCCGGGTACGTTCCCGCCCGAGCTTCGGAGGATCGACAACCCAGACCTGCGCGCGCTGCTCGGGCGGCTCGACCGCACACCCGACACGACGCGTGGAAGCGGCGCCCAGAGCTGGTCGAACCTCACCGATCGAATCAACTTCATCGCCGACCTGTTTCGGGTCTACCAGGGTGACCCGAAGCTGCTGGGGGATCCCTTTACGGCCGAGGAAATGCGGCGCTTACAGCAGCGGTGAAGGGGTGGCTTTCTGGCGACCGTCCTGCTTGAGGCTTGCTAGGCAAGCCCTAGGCAGGACGGTCGACTTTCTCAATGCTGTAGTTCGGGCACCTCAGCGCGGTCGCGCCACGAAGTTCACCCGCTCGCCGCTCGCGAAGATCTCGCCGAAGCGCTCCACCCCGTAGGGGCCGTCCCCGTCCAGGCCGGCGATCTCGTAGCCGAGCTCGCCGCAGAGCAGGGCGTGGATCCCGGCGGGGGTGGTGCCGTAGAGGTCGGCGGAGCCGAGGCCGTGCTCGAATGCCACCAGCGGCCGGTGGCGGCGAAGCGTCTCGAGCGCGCCCCGGAGCACCTCCTCCTCGGCGCCCTCCACGTCGATCTTCACGAACGCCGGGTGCACTCCGTCGGGAAGCGCATCGTCGAGGCGCTCGACTGTCACGGTGAGCTCCTCCACGGATCGGGGAGCCGGTGTCGGGCGGGCGAGGAAGCCGCTCCAGCCCGGGTCTCCGACCACGTGAGCGAACACTCGCTTGCCCGCGCTGTCCCCCAGAGCTGCCTCGCGCACCTCCACCCCGGGGAACGCCTCTCTAAGCCCGGCCGCAAACGCCGGCAGCGGCTCCCATGCCACGTGCCGCCCGCGCGGCGCGAGCCGGACCATCTCGCCCAGGACGGATCCCGCGTGGGCGCCCACGTCGACGCAGTCGGAGTCCGGCTTCAGCACCTGCTCGAGCAGCGCCACAAGCAGCGCCGTGTCGCGGATGTCGGCGCGCACGTGCGCGGGCAGGAAGCGGCGGCGAACGCGCCGGAGGGTGTCAATCACCATCGTGCACCACCAGCCGGTACCCGCAGTCGAGCTCGTCCAGCTCGAGCAGATCCGCGTTGCGGCGCGCCCACCGACCTGACTCCAGATCGCGAGCCAGCCGCGCGAGCCCAGCCTCCACACAGGCCTCATCCATTAGGGCAAAGGCCGAGATCCCAGCGCGAACGACGGGGTCGAGGTACGCCGCAGGGCGCCGCCAGTAGGCGTGATAGAAGCCGTCGAGGCAGTCGTGCGGCACGGGCACGACCTCCACCCGGCCGCCGCCAAGGCGCTCGACGGTCGTCGCGAGCCGGTAGCCGTCCGGAATCAGCGCCTCGAAGCAGGGGAAGTAGTCGCGCACGACCCAGCTGTCGCGCGCGCTGGCCGGCTCCCAGGTGAAGAGCACCACTCGCTGTGCCACGCGCCGCAGCTCGGCCAGGCCGCGCTTGTGGTCTCGCCAGTGGTGGTCGCTCAGCACGACCATGGCGGCGTCGAAGCTGCCGTCCTCGAACGGCAGCTCCTCGGCGAAGGCACGCACCACCGGCGCCGCGCCTTCCGGCCGCTGGGCGATCATGACCTCGGACGGCTCGACCGAGGTCACGTCGAGGTCGGAGGGCTCGTAGGCCCCCGTGCCGGCCCCGACGTTCACCACCGTGCGGGCGTCGCCGAGCGCCGCGCGAATTCTGGCGCCGATGCGAGGGTCCTCCCGCCGCACGGATGTGTAACGCTTACCTATGGAGTCGTACAGAAGCCCGATGCCCCGAATTCTCCCCCTGATCGCAAGTCTCGGCTGCACAGCC
>CAWINK010000023.1:0-50701 GCA_963837445.1 uncultured Thermoleophilaceae bacterium
GTCGGCCCTGCCGATCTCCTCGTAGCCGTTGCTCGCGTAGTAGGGGACGTTGGCCGGGTTGGCCGTGTCGAGGTAGACGGGCGCCTCGGCCTCCTCGTACACGCGCGCGAGGAGAGCGCGGCCGATGCCGCCGCGCTGCTGCTTCGGGTCGACGGCGAGGAACCAGAGATACACGTGCTCCGTCTTCGGGTGCCCGTGCTCCTGGATGGCGGAGAACCGGAGGCCCCGGACGATCGGGCCGGGGCCGGCGAGCAGGAAGCCGGGGACGAAGTAGGCGGTGGTCCAGGCGGGCGGGGGATAGCGGCCGGCCGCGAACGTGGCGGCGACGCCGGCGAGCCCATCCTGGTGAAGGCGCCGTAGATCGGCCCGCCGTAGCGGTGGATGACGTTGAGAGCGGTCCGGTGATAGCGCCTGAGATCGAGTACCGATGGTTTCGCCGATCCGGCCCGACGGCGACCCAGCCGGGATCGTCGAGAAAGGCGTCGGCAAAGATCCGAGCAGCGGCGTCGTACTCGCTCGGGTCAAGGGGGCGAATTTCCACGGGCGGGATCTTCTCCTAACAGGATGCTTGCGCCACGCAAACAGGGAGATTTCGGCGAACTGTCGGCGATGTCTGGCTCGCACGCGCAGGTCTTCCCGCTTACCGGTCCATAGCCCCGACTACGACCTGGTCGCGGAACTCGAGGGTCGCCTCTTCCGCGTCCAGGTCAAAGACGACGCATTCCGAAAGGGACGCTGGGACGTAACCGTCTGTACCCGCGGCGGCAACCAGAGCTGGAACGGGTCGCGAAGAGGCTCGATCCCAAGATTCGACTACCTGTTCGTCCTGGTCGGCGACGGCCGGCGGTGGTTCATCCCATCCGACTCAGTTGGGGGGCGGCCGGGGCTGCTCCTCGGGGGTCCGAAGTACGCGGAATTCGAAGTCGAGCAGGGCGATCCGATCCCGGAGACGATCTCAGTACCCCCTCTACAATCGGCCTCCGCATAGCTCGGGGGGATGTCCGAGTGGCTAAAGGAGATGGCGCTGTAAATGCCATTGGCTCTGCCTACGCAGGTTCGAATCCTGCTCCCCCCACTAGGCCGTAAGCTGGCCCATAACGCCGACGTAGCTCAGCTGGTAGAGCACCTCCATGGTAAGGAGGGGGTCAGGGGTTCGAGTCCCCTCGTCGGCTTCGGCCTTGCCGCGCACGGCGCACGCCGCCGCGCTCAGCGTGAACCCCCGGCCGGCTCGCCCAGACCTTGAAGGCTCGGTGCAGCTGCTCGCGTTGCTCCGAAGCGAGCTTCGCCAGGTACGCCCCGGCCGGGCCGACTCCGTAGGCGAACCCTCCCAGAGGTCGTCGAAGCCGGTGTAGCCCGTCTCGACGCGCAGGTGGTCCGTATCCACGTCGTTCAGCCCGACGCGCTGCCAGAGCTCTTCCAGCTCCTCCGCGCTCCGGTAGCGCATCGTGCTTGCCTCGTCCGGGGCACCCGAGTCGAGCCGTCGCGCGGCGTCCCAGAAGCCACGCAGCATCTGCATGTCCTCGCCGTAGGACCAGGTGCAGGCCGCGACCACGCCGCCCGGTCGCGTCACCCGCCGCATCTCCGACGCGCCTGCGTCGGCGTCGCGCATGAAGTTCACCACGAGCTGGGAGAGCGCTGCGTCGAACCGGTCGTCGCCCCACGGAAGCTCCTCGGCGGCGGCCTGCCGCACGTCCACGCCCGGCGCCCGCTCGGTGGCGGCGGCCACGAACGGCTCCGACGGATCGGCCGCCGCGACGTTCTCCGCACCCACCCGCTGCACCAAGCGCTCGGTGAGCGCGCCGGGACCACAGCCCACGTCGACGACCACCATTCCGGGGTCGACCCCGGCGAACTCGATCAGCCGCGGCGCCAGCTCGCGCGAGTAGCGCCCCATGAAGCGGTCGTACTTGTCACCTGCGACGGCGAAGCTCATGGGGCTATTCAAACCGAGTTGCGTCCGGGCGTAAAGACGCGGCGCGAGTCGGTTCCGACAGCCGTAGCTACGGCTAGGCCGCGATGGGCAGGGGCTCCCGCAGGCAGGCGGCGAGCGCTTCGACCACATCTGGGTCGAACTGGGTCCCCGCGTGTCGCATGAGCTCGTTGAGCGCCGCGTCGAGCTCGACCGCGTCGCGGTGCGGCCAGCGCTTCGTCATCACCCCATAGGCGCCGCACGCCGAGACGATCCGGCTGGCCATCGGGATCTGGTCGCCGCTCAGCCCGTAGGGATAGCCCTGGCCGTCGGGTCGCTCGTGGTGTAGCCGAACGATCAGGGCCACCGCCTCGAGGCCGGGCACGCGCGCGACCATGTCCGCACCCCACTCGGGATGGAGGCGCATCAGCTCGCGCTCCTGCGGGTCGAGCCGCCCCGGCTTGTGCAGCACGCTCGCGGGCACACGCAGCTTGCCGACGTCGTGCACGAGCGCGGCCAGCTCCACCTCCACGAGGTCCGCTCCCTCCAGGCCCATGCGGACCGCCACGTCCCGAGCGGTTGCGGCGACCTCGAGCGAGTGCCGGTACGTGGCGCCGTCGGCCTCCGCAAGCGCCATGACCAGCGCCCGGATCTCCGGCTCGGAGTCGCCAAGGCTGAGCTGGCGGTCGGCGTGGTGGCCCAGCATTTCGCCGACGAGCCCCGCGACCTCGTCGAGCAGGTCGCGTTTCGCGCCGCTCGAGCCTGCGGCTGTCGTCGGCCCCGCCCACGCAGAGCGTGCCGCGCTCCTCGGCCCCCACGTGGACGGTCGCCGAGGCAGCGCTCCCGAAGCCAGGCGCGCCGCCCGAGGTCGCCATGCGCCGCCCGATCAGGTCCGGGTCGGTGCCGGCTCCCGCCACCGCCGCCAGTGCGTCGCTCGGACCCGGCGGACTCACGAGGATCCACGCCTTCTCGAAGCCGAGCACGGTGCGCGCGTGCTCGGCAAGGCGCTCGAGCACCATCCCGGCATAGCCGAGCCGCTGCGGGGACGGCACCCGCCCCCGGCTCCGGGCCAGACGGTCGCTACGCGCCGAGGCGCTCAGCAGCGGGAGAAGAAAGAGGTACGCGAGCAGGCTGAGGCCGGCCCACCCTGCCAGTACGTATAGAAAGATCACGGTCCTGCGGACCTTCCGGTCGTGGACGCCGCCCGCGTCGCGCGGGAGTAAGCCCTCTGGCCTGCCCGCGGTCAAGCGCAATGACCCTCTGCACGGGTCCCGTGGAGCTTATGGGCCCGGAACTGCCCGGAACTACTCGCCCGCGCGAGGCTCCCAGCCGACCTCGTCCACCAGGCCGTCGCGGAAGTGGTAGGTCCAGCTCAGCTTGGTCTCGGCGAACGAGCCGTCCGGCCGCGTGAGGCGGATCGAGCCGCGCACGATCACCGAGTCCGCGGTGACCTCGAACGATCGCGCGCGCGGCTGCGGCTTGTAACCGCTTTGCAGAGAAGTCTGGAAGAAGTCGCGGATCGCCTCTCGCCCGCGAAGCCGCTCGTGTTGGCCGGCGCCGAACGAGGAAGGTCCCGCCGCCGCGTAGGGGCGGAACTCGATGTCGTCGTGGCAGAGCGTGAGCAGCTCCTCGACGCCGGCGAGCGTGCCCTCGGCAGCCATCCGGTCGTACACACGCCGGATCGCGGCAAGGTCGGGTGTGGAGGTCGTGCTGGCAGCCATCGTGAGGTCGTCGCGTGCATCCATGCATGTCCGAGTGTCGCATGATCTGACGGCGCTGCCTCGGCGCAATCTCGCCGCTAGACTGACGCTCGTCCTCGCGGCCGCGCGTGGCTCGTTCGTGTGCCCCCGGTCGCCCCCGCCTACTACCTTCCGAAGGAGCCATGGCTCGCGGAGACGTTCGAATCGCCGTGACCCTCGCATGCGAGGAGTGCAAGCGGCGGAACTACCAAACCGAGAAGTCGAAGCGCAACAACCCGGACCGGGTTGAGCTTCGCAAATACTGCCGCTGGTGCAGCAAGCACACGCCCCACAAGGAGACGCGCTGATCCGTGGCGCGTGATCGCCAGCGTTCGAAGCAGCGCCAAGCCGAGCGCCGCGCGCGCCGTCTCGAGCAGCAGGGTGCTGAGGCACCGCCCGACCTGGGTGGTCCCGCCGTCGATCCCGAAATCGCCGCGGGCGCCCCTCCGGAGGAGCAGGGCCGGAGCGACGCGGTACTGGAGGACTCGGTCCTCGGGGACAGGCCTGGGATCGTCCACGAAGAGGCGCCCTCCGACGCCGACGCGCCGCCCCCCTCCGAGGAGGAGGCGCTGCAGGAGATCGAGGACTGGGAGGTCGCGGATCGCGACGCGGACGACTTCGCCGAGGACGATCTCGTCGACGGCCAGCGCCCGGGCGGGGCGGGCGAGTCCGGCTACGCGGTCAAGGGCCGCCGCGGCCGTGAAGACCAGGAGGCGCACAGGCACCGGCCGCGTGTCGTACAGTTCCTGATCGCAGTTTGGGCCGAGCTCCAGCGCGTCCAGTGGCCGAACCGCCAGGCGATGGTCACTCTCACAGGCGTGGTGCTCGGCTTCGTTCTGATCGCGGGCGGGTACCTGGGCCTGCTGGACGCGATCTTCTCCGAGCTGATTCAGGCAATTCTCTAGAGGCCGAGGCCCCACACGATGTTTCGCTGGTACGCAGTCAACACCTACTCCGGGCACGAGAACAAGGTCAAGCAGAACCTTGAGCATCGACGCATCTCGCTTGGCCAGGAGAACAACATCCGCCAGATCGTCATCCCCACCGAGCAGGTGCAGGAGATGAAGGACGGGCAGAAGCAGACCAAGGAGCAGCGGACGATGCCCGGCTACCTGCTCGTGAACATGAACCTGACCGACGACTCCTGGCAGCTCGTGAAGAACACGCCGGGCGTGACCGGGTTCGTGGGCGCCGCGCAGAACCCCGTGCCGCTGAACCAGGCAGAGGTCGACCGCCTGCTCCATCGCGAGACGGCCGAGCGCCCGCGCACGCGCGCGCAGTTCTCGATCGGGGAGTCGGTGAAGGTCGTGTCAGGTCCGCTGTCGGACTTCTCCGGCGAGATCTCCGAGATCAACGAGGACGCAGCTAAGCTCAAGGTCCTCGTCTCGATCTTCGGCCGGGAGACGCCGGTCGAGGTCGGGTTCGACCAGGTCAAAAAGATCTAGATGGCGAAGAAAGTCCTCACACTCATCAAGCTCCAGGTGCCGGGCGGGCAGGCCAATCCGGCCCCGCCGGTGGGACCTGCGCTCGGCCAGCACGGCGTGAACATCATGGAGTTCTGCAAGGCGTTCAACGCCCAGACCCAGCAGGACTCCGGCACGATCATCCCCGTCGAGATCACGGTCTTCGAGGACCGCTCGTTCACCTTCATCACGAAGACGCCGCCGGCCGCGGTGCTCATCAAGCAGGCGATCGGGCTCGAGAAGGGCTCGGGCGAGCCGAACCGGAACAAGGTCGGCACGATCAGCAAGGCGCAGGTGCGCCAGATCGCCGAGCAGAAGATGCCGGACCTGAACGCGAACGACATCGATCAGGCGGCCAAGATCATCGAGGGCACCGCGCGCTCGATGGGCGTGGATGTGAGCTCGTAATGCCGAAGCACGGTAAGCGCTACCGGGCGAACCTCGACAAGGTCGACCGCGAGCACCATTACCCGCCCGCGGAGGCGGTTCGCATCGTCAAGGAGTTCGAGACGGCCAAGTTCGACGAGACCGTCGAGGTGCACATCCGCACCGGCCTGAACGTGCGCCACGCCGACCAGCAGCTGCGCGGCACCATCTCGCTGCCGCACGGGCTCGGCAAGGAGATGACGGTCGTGGTGTTCGCCAAGGGCGACAAGGCCCGCGAGGCCGAGGAGGCCGGCGCCGACGTGGTTGGCGCCGAGGATCTCGCCACGCGCGTGGAGGAGGGCTTCACAGACTTCGACGTGGCGATCGCGACGCCGGACATGATGCCGGTGGTCGGCCGCCTCGGGAAGGTGCTCGGCCCGCAGGGCAAGATGCCGAACCCGAAGGTCGGCACGGTCACGATGGACATCGCGAAGGCGGTGTCGGAGTCGAAGGCCGGCAAGATCGAGTACCGCACCGACCGTCACGCGATCGTGCACCTGCCGATCGGCAAGACCAGCTTCAGCGAGCAGGTGCTGCTCGAGAACTACGCCGCGCTGATGGACGAGATCGCGCGCGCGAAGCCGGCGTCGGCCAAGGGCCGCTACCTGTACACGGTCACGCTCACCACGAGCATGAGCCCGGGCGTGCGCGTGGACCCGGCGCGCAGCAAGGACATCGTCGAGGGCGCCGCCGCTGTAGCCTGACCCGTCACAGCTTTTCTGCCAAAGACCCCCGGCTGATCTTCGTAAGACCGGGGCAGGTGGAGCCGCCGGAGATCTTGTTCCTGTGCGCGCCCGCCTGGCAGCACTCCAAAAGGAACGAGATGAACAAAGAACAGAAGGCAGCGGCCATCGAGGAGGTGGCCACGCAGATACAGGAGTCGGAGGCGGTCTTCGCCGTCGACTACCGCGGTATCTCGGTGCCCCAGGCGGCTGAGCTGCGCACGCGGCTGACCGATGCCGGCGCCCGCTTCCGCGTGGTGAAGAACACGCTCACGCAGCGCGCTGCCGACCAGGCCGGCGCCGAGTCGCTGAAGGAATTCCTCGAGGGCCCGACCGCGTTCACGTTCGTGCTCGCGGACGACCGCGGCGACGTGGCCCTGGCCGCCAAGGCCCTCGCCACGTTCCGGCGCGAGACCGATCTCCTCATCTTCAAGGGCGGCGTGATGAACGGCGACCCGCTGAGCGCCGAGCAGCTCGAGGCGCTCTCCCGCCTGCCCGCGCGAGATGTGCTCCACGGCCAGCTCGTAGGCATGATCGCCTCGCCGATCACCGGACTCGTTCGCACGCTGAACGCACTGATCTCCGGCCTGGCGATCCAGCTCGGCCAGATCCGCGAGCAGGGCCTGGTGGGCGGGGACGAGCCGGCCGAGGCGGAAGCTCCGGCCGAGGAGGCGCCTGCCGCCGAGGAGGCGGCCGAAGCGGAGGAGGCGCCAGCCGCCGAAGCGAAGGAGGCGCCGGCCGCCGAGGAAGCAGCGCCGGACGAGGCGCCGGCCGAGGAAGAGCCGGCTGCCGAAGCAGCCGAGGAGCCGGCGGCGGATGCCGCGGGCGATGAATCTGAGACCACTGATGCGCCCTCCGAGGGCGACGCGAAGGAGTAAGGAGGGCCCATGGCCACTGCTGCAGATCTGATCGAAGAGATCAAGAAGATGTCCGTGCTCGAGCTGTCCGAGTTGATCAAGGCGCTCGAGGAAGAGTTCGGCGTGTCGGCGCAGGCCGTCGCTGCCGCCGCACCCGCCGCCGGTGGCGGCGACGGCGCAGCCGAGGAGGAGGCTTCGACCACCGTGGACGTCGTCCTCACCGGCGCCGGCGACAAGAAGATCCAGGTGATCAAGGTCGTTCGCGCCGCGACCGGCCTCGGCCTCAAGGAGGCCAAGGCGCTCGTGGACGAGGCCCCCAAGCCGGTCAAGGAGGGCATCGACCGCGACGAGGGCGACAAGCTCAAGACCGAGCTCGAGGAGGCCGGCGCCAGCGTCGAGCTGAAGTAGCTCGCTTTTCGCACATCTGTCACAGAGGGGCCGCCTTCGTGCGGCCCCTCGTCGTTCTGTGTCGTAAAGGGGTCTGACCCTTTTCTGAGGGTGGTTGAGGGTTCGGGGGGCGCATAATGGCCGCATGGACTTGCTGACCGCGATCCGGGAGGGCGATCGCGAGGCGCTTGCGGCGATGGTGGCCGACGATGTGGTCTTCCAGAGCCCGGCGACCACCTATCGCGGCCGCGATCAGGTGGTGGACGTGCTCGCGCTGATCGGAACCGTTTTCGAGGACGCGACCGCCACGCGCGAGGTGGAGGGCGAGCTGGAGACGGTCACGTTCGTGAAGGGCCATTCGGAGGGCGAGGAGCTCGACGGCTACCTGGTCGAAATCAGGGACGGCGACGGGCGGCTCGCCGAGGTCACGCTGTTGCTGCGGCCCCTTGCGACGCTCCAGAAGGCGGTCGTGCGAATGGCCCGAGCGCTGGCCGAGGGCGGCTAGCCAGCCGGCGAGGCGGCTAGCCGGCCGGCGAGGCGGCTCGCCAGTCCGCGCATCGGTTCGGCGCGCCCCGGGTAAGCCGCGCCCAGATGCGCGTTTTCAGTCGCCTACTCATCGTCGTTGCAGTCGCGATCGTCCTGTTCGACCCCCAGGTGGCGCTCGCGAAGGAGCAGAAGCAGCCCACAGCAGTCGGAAGCGGTGGCGCTGCCGCCACCGTCGACCTTGCCGGCACCCAGGCCGCCATCGAGACCCTGCGCCGGGGCGGGAATGCCGTCGACGCCGCCGTGGCGGCGGCCGGAGTGCTCGGAGTGACCGAGCCGTTCTCGTGCGGCATCGGCGGCGGCGGGTTCATGGTCATCCGCACCTCCAAGGGCAAGATCACCACCATCGACGGGCGCGAGGAGTCGCCGCGCAGGATGCGCCCCGACTCCTTCTGGGAGAACGGCGCTCCGCTTGCCTTCAACGAGGCCCGCTACAGCGGCCTGTCGGCCGGCATCCCGGGCACGCCCGCCACCTGGGAGCACGCCCTGAAGCGCTACGGCACGTGGTCGCTCGACCGCGCCCTGCAGCCCGGCATCCGCGTGGCCAGCGATGGCTTCAAGGTCGACCAGACCTTCGTCGACCAGACCACGCCCAACATCGACTGGTTCAACGACATCCCCTCGACGGCCGCGATCTACCTCGACCCGGACGGCACGCCACGCGACGTGGGCTCGACGCTCCGTAACCCGGACATGGCGCGCACGTACGCCCTGCTGGGACGCAAGGGAACCGACGCCTTCTACCGCGGCGAGCTGGCCAGCGCGATGGCCAAGGCCTCGCAGCAACCGCCCAAGGCGGCCGACGCCAACCACGCCTGGCGACCAGGCCTCATGACGACCGACGACCTGCGGCGCTACCGCGCGATCGAGCGCGACCCGACCCGTAACGACTACCGCGACCTCGACATCTGGGGAATGGGGCCGCCCTCGAGCGGTGGCTCGACGGTCGGCGAGGCGCTCAACATCCTCGAGGGCTACGGGGGCCTCGCCGCCGACCGCGTGCGGGCGCTCCACCTCCTGCTCGAGGCCTCGCGCTTCACCTTCGCGGACCGCAACGCCTACCTGGCTGACCCGGACTTCTTCAAGGTGCCGCTCGCCGGCCTCCTCTCCGACAGCTTTGCGGCCGAGCGGCGCGCGCTGATCAGGGAGACGGCCGCCACGAGCCCGGTGGCCCCCGGCGACCCCTACGACAACCAGAAGGGCAAGAAGGGCAAGCCCCGCCGCGGCAGCGCCACGATCAGCCACCCGCGCCAGTCCACCACGCACCTCGTGGTCTCGGACCGCAAGGGGAACGTCGTCTCATACACGTTCACGATCGAATCGACCGGCGGCAACGCGATCGTCGTGCCGGGCTACGGCTTCCTCATGAACAACGAGCTCACCGACTTCAACTTCGACTCGTTGACGCACCCCAACCGCGCCGACGGCGACAAGCGCCCGCGCAGCTCGATGAGCCCGACGATCGTCACTCGCCACGGCAGGCCGCTCATGGCGGTCGGCTCCCCGGGCGGCTCCACGATCCCGGGCACCGTCCTCCAGGTCCTGCTCGAGCGGCTCGACCTCGGCGCCACGCTGCCAGAGGCGATCGCCCGGCCCCGGGTCGTCCAGCGCAACGCCGCCACGAGCCCGGCCGAGCCGGCCTTCATCACCTCTCCCGAGGGCCAGGCCCTGCTCGCGCGCGGGCACTCGTACGCCTCGACCGCGGAGATCGGCGCGGTCACCGCGATCGAGTTCCTCGCCCGCGGCCGGACGCTGGCGGCGGCCGAGCCCACCCGCCGTGGCGGAGGCAGTGCGGCGGTTGCGCAGCCATAGTTGTGCGCTAATCTTCGCCACGGCCTATAGCCGCAGCCGTCCCTCATAGAGCCGCGCCGGCACATATTCCCGGCGCCTCGGGACGGGGTCCGTGATGGCCAGCTGCCCGCAAATAGCGGGCGGGCAAACGCCCCTAGCGGGGGCGTGTTTCGGTCTGCTATTCTGGTCGGTCGCGCTTTGCGCCCGTCTTACCTCGCCCCGCTGCTTGTCGTACCACTAGCTCGAAGGAGTTGCCGCCTTGGCACGCGTTGACGCTGCTCGCACGCGTCGATCGTTCTCCCGCCTGGAGAACACGACTGAAGTTCCCAACCTCATTGACATCCAGCGACGCTCTTTCGAGTGGCTGGTCGACACAGAAAAGGGTGGTCTCCGCGAGACCATCGACGACGTCTCACCAATCGAGGACTACACCGGCAACCTGGCCGTCGTCTTCGAGGAGATTCACTTCGACGATCCGGTCGCTCCGATCTCGGAGTGCCGCGAGAAGGACCTCACCTACGCCCGCCCGCTGACCGTCAAGGTCGCGTTCCAGAACCGCGAGACCGGCGAGATCCGGGAGCAGTCCGTCTTCATGGGCGACTTCCCCTGGATGACCGAGTGGGGCACGTTCATCATCAACGGCACCGAGCGCGTCGTCGTGACGCAGCTCGTGCGCTCTCCGGGCGCGTACGTGATGGGGCCGAAGGACCGCGAGAAGCAGGTCTTCATCGCGAACCTGATGCCGGCGCGCGGCTCCTGGCTCGAACTCGAGATCGACAAGAAGGGCCGCGTCTACGTCCGGATCGACCGCAAGCGCAAGCTGCCGGTCAGCGTGCTCCTGCGCGCCATGGGCGACACGCTGCGCGAGGGCAAGTACGTGCCCGAGGGCTGGACCGGGACCGACGAGGAGATCCTGAAGCTCTTCGACAACTCGCTCTACATGCGCCTCACGCTCGAGGCCGACACCGAGGTGACGAAGTCCGAGGAAGGCTCCCTCATCGAGCTGTTCAAGAAGCAGCGCCCGGGCGAGCCGCCGTCGATCGACGCCGCCAAGAACCTGCTGAACCAGCTCTTCTTCGACCCCAAGCGCTACGACCTCACGCGCGTGGGCCGCTACAAGCTGAACAGCCGCCTGCATCTCGACGAGAAGCTCGACACCCGCACGCTCACCCCGCGCGACATCATCGAGCTGATCAAGGAGCTCATCACGCTCCCGCGCGAGCTCGGCATCCCGGAGTCCGGCATGTACGAGGGCGGACCCGAGGGCGAGGAGCCCATCAAGGACTTCGCGCTCGAGGCGATCTCGATGCCGCGCGAGCCGATCGCCGACCGGCTCGACGAGTACGAGCACTTCGGCAACCGCCGTCTGCGCACGGTCGGCGAGCTGATCCAGGAGGCGTTCCGCATCGGCCTCTACCGGATGGAGCGCGTGGTTCGCGAGCGCCTCACCACCGAGGACTCGGACACGATCACGCCGCAGACGATCATCAACATCCGCCCCGTCGTGGCCGCGCAGAAGGAGTTCTTCGGCTCCTCGCAGCTCAGCCAGTTCATGGACCAGACGAACTCGCTGTCCGGCCTCAGGCACCGGCGCCGGCTGTCGGCGCTCGGCGCCGGCGGTCTCACGCGCGAGCGCGCGCCCATCGAGGTGCGCGACGTGCACCCGACGCACTACGGGCGCATGTGCCCGATCGAGACGCCGGAGGGCCCCAACATCGGCCTGATCGGCTCCCTGTCGAGCTTCGCCGAGGTCTCCGAGCACGGCTTCGTGACCACGCCCTACCGCGTGGTCGAGGACGGCGTCGTGACCGACAAGGTCGTCCACCTGGATGCGAACCAGGAGGAGGACATGGTCATCGCGCAGGCCAACTCGGAGATGGACGTGAAGAGCGGCAAGCTCAAGGGCACGATCGAATGCCGCACCCCGGACGGCGAGCTCGTGCTCGCCGTGCCGAAGGACGTGAACCTGATGGACGTGTCGCCGAACCAGATCTGGTCGGTGACCACGGCGCTGATCCCGTTCCTCGAGCACGACGACGCCAACCGCGCCCTGATGGGCTCGAACATGCAGGCCCAGGCGGTGCCGCTCCTGAAGACGGAGGCGCCGCTGATCGGCACCGGCATGGAGATCCGCGCGGCGATGGATACGGGGGACGTGGTGCTCGCCGACGGCGCCGGCACCGTGAACTACGTCGACGCCGAGCGCATCGTCGTCGAGACGCACGACGGCAAGGACGAGTACTCGCTCGAGAAGTACAGGCGCTCGAACCAGGGCACGCTGATCCACCAGAAGCCGCTTGTCGACCCGGGCGAGAAGGTGCGCAAGGGCCAGGTGCTGGCCGACGGCAGCTCGACGGACAACGGCGAGCTGGCCCTCGGCAAGAACTGCCTCGTGGCCTTCATGTCCTGGGAGGGCTACAACTTCGAGGACGCCATCATCATCTCCGAGCGCCTCGTGAAGGACGACGAGCTCACCTCGATCCACATCGAGGAGTACGAGATCGACGCCCGCACCACGAAGCTCGGCGACGAGGAGATCACCCGCGACATTCCGAACCGCTCGGAGGAGTCGCTCCGCAACCTCGACGACCGCGGCATCGTCCGCATCGGCGCCGAGGTGGGCTCGGGCGACCTGCTCGTCGGAAAGGTCACGCCGAAGGGCGAGACCGAGCTGACGGCCGAGGAGAAGCTGATCCGCGCGATCTTCAAGGAGAAGGCGCGCGAGGTCCGCGATACCTCGCTGAAGGTGCCGCACGGCGAGGGCGGCGTCGTGATCGACGTCAAGACCTTCAGCCGCGAGAACGACGACGACCTGCCGCCGGGGGTCAACGACCTCGTGCGCGTGTATGTGGCGAAGAAGCGCAAGATCGCCGAGGGCGACAAGCTCGCCGGCCGCCACGGCAACAAGGGCGTGATCTCGAAGATCGTGCCCGAGGCCGACATGCCGCACCTCGAGGACGGCACGCCCGTCGACGTGATCCTCAACCCGCTCGGCGTGCCGAGCCGAATGAACCTCGGGCAGATCCTCGAGACGCACCTCGGCTGGGTGGCCGGCAACGGCTGGTACGACGACGGCTCGGAGGCCTACAAGCACTCCAAGCAGAACGGCGGCCGCGTGAACGTGGCGACCCCGGTGTTCGACGGCGCCACGATCGAGGACGTGGACGAGGCGCTCGTCCGCTGGTCCGAGGAGACCGGCAAGGAGCGCGGGATCAACTTCGACGTCGACAAGTCGGAGCGCCCCGGAAACCGCTGCTCGGGCAAGGCGGCCCTCTACAACGGCCGCACTGGCGAGCCCTACGAGGCCACGGTCACCGTCGGCTACATGTACATCCTGAAGCTGCTGCACCTCGTGGACGACAAGATCCACGCGCGCAGCACCGGTCCCTACTCGCTCGTCACCCAGCAGCCGCTGGGCGGCAAGGCGCAGTTCGGCGGCCAGCGCTTCGGCGAGATGGAGGTGTGGGCGCTCGAGGCCTACGGCGCCGCGTACACCCTCCAGGAGATGCTCACGATCAAGTCCGACGACACGGTCGGCCGCGTGAAGGCCTACGAGGCGATCGTGAAGGGCGAGAACATCGCCGAGCCCTCCATCCCGGAGTCGTTCAAGGTGCTGCTGAAGGAGATGCAGTCGCTGGCCCTCGACGTGGACGTGCGCTCGGAGGAGGGCGCCGGCGTGGAGATGCGAGACGAAGACGACGACCTGCTGCGCGCCGCAGAGGAGCTCGGCATCGACCTCTCGGGGGTGAGGGCGCCAGACGCCGCCGCTGACGAGTCCGAGGAGAAGGTCGAGGCCGAGGGCGAGGGCGGCCAGACGGACGAGACGAAGGCCGAGCAGGACGCGGAATACATCGAGAGCCCTAAGGAGTAAGGAACCACTTTGATCGACATCAACAATTTCGACGCAATCAAGATCGGGCTCGCGTCCTCGAAGCAGATTCGTTCCTGGTCGAGTGGCGAGGTCACCAAGCCGGAGACCATCAACTACAGGACGCTGAAGCCCGAGAAGGATGGGCTTTTCTGCGAGCGCATCTTCGGTCCCACCAAGGACTGGGAGTGCTACTGCGGCAAGTACAAGCGCGTCCGCTACAAGGGCATCGTCTGCGAGCGCTGCGGCGTGGAGGTCACGCGCTCGAAGGTGCGCCGCGAGCGCATGGGTCACGTGGATCTGGCCGCGCCCGTCTCGCACATCTGGTTCTTCAAGGGCGTGCCGAGCCGCATCGGCTACCTGCTCGACATGGCTCCCAAGGAGCTCGAGAAGGTCCTCTACTTCGCCGCGTCGATCGTGACGTGGGTGGACGACGAGGCCCGCCAGAAGGACCTCTCGAAGCTCGAGAAGGAGGTCGACAAGACGATCGGCTCCTACGAGGGCGAGCGCGAGGAGCGCGTGCTCGAGCTGAAGGAGGCCGTCGAGCGCCGCGTCAAGTACCTCGAGACCGGTGACCAGAAGGGCTTCGCGGACGACGACCTGCTCTGGGCCGACACGCTCGACGTGAACCTGAAGAAGCTCGCCGACGACGACCGCGCCAAGATGGAGAAGGAGATCCGCAAGCAGTTCGATGCGGACATCGCCGACACCGAGGCGTACTACGAGGACGGCATCGAGCGCCTGAAGCAGACCTGGGAGCTCTTCCAGACGATGGAGCCGAAGCAGGTGATCGCGGACGAGACGCTCTTCCGCGAGCTGAAGGACCGCTTCGGGTCGCCGTTCGGCTGGGGCGAGTACTTCCGCGGGCGGCATGGGCGCCGAGTCGGTGCGGGACCTGCTCCAGCAGGTGGACCTCGACGCCGAGCGCGAGGAGCTGGAGGACCAGGTCAAGACGGCCAAGGGCCAGAAGCAGTCGCGCGCGGTGAAGCGCCTGAAGGTCGTCTCGGCCTTCATCCACTCGGACAACAAGCCCGAGGACATGGTGCTCGAGGCCGTGCCGGTGATCCCGCCGGAGCTGCGCCCGATGGTGCAGCTCGACGGCGGCCGCTTCGCCACCTCGGACCTGAACGACCTATACCGCCGCGTGATCAACCGGAACAACCGGCTGAAGCGGCTGCTCGACCTCGGCGCGCCCGAGATCATCGTCAACAACGAGAAGCGGATGCTTCAGGAGGCCGTCGACGCGCTGTTCGACAACGGCCGCCGCGGCCGGCCCGTGACCGGGCCGGGCAACCGTCCGCTCAAGTCGCTCTCAGACATGCTGAAGGGCAAGCAGGGGCGCTTCCGCCAGAACCTGCTGGGTAAGCGCGTGGACTACTCGGGCCGTTCGGTCATCGTGGCCGGCCCCGAGCTGCGCATCCACCAGTGCGGGCTGCCGAAGCTGATGGCCCTCGAGCTGTTCAAGCCGTTCATCATGGCGCGGCTGGTCGAGCGCAAGGCGGTGCAGAACATCAAGGCCGCCAAGAAGATGGTCGACTCGATGATCCCGGAGGTCTGGGACGTCCTCGAGGAGGTCATCCAGGAGCACCCGGTGCTGCTCAACCGCGCACCCACGCTCCACCGCCTCGGCCTTCAGGCGTTCGAGCCGGTGCTCGTGGAGGGCAAGGCCATCCAGGTCCACCCGCTCGTCTGCCACGCGTTCAACGCCGACTTCGACGGCGACCAGATGGCCGTGCACGTGCCGCTCTCCGCCGAGGCTCAGGCCGAGGCGAGGCTGCTCATGCTGTCGGCGAACAACATCCTGTCGCCGGCGCACGGCGCGCCGCTCGCCACGCCCACGCAGGACATGGTGCTCGGCTCCTACTACCTGACCTACGGGCCGGACGAGCAGGAGCTCGACGATCTGCGCGACATCCTGCGGGCCGGCAAGTGGGACGAGAAGAAGAACGGGAGTCGCCCGCACGTGTTCCGCTCGGCGCAGGAGGCCGAGCTGTCGTACGAGAGCGGCAAGGTCTCGCTCCACGATCTCTCGGAGCACCGCCTGCGCCACACGACCGAGCACAGGCTCACGACCGTGGGCCGGATCATCTTCAACGAGCGCATCGAGCGTGCGCTCGAGGAGACGCTCGGCGAGGAGTTCGACCCGGAGACCTACGAGTTCGTGAACAAGCCCCTGCGCAAGCGGGACATGAACCAGGTGATCGAGCGGCTGGTGGAGGTTCACGGCCCCTACGCGACGGCACTGGTGCTCGACGCGTTCAAGGAGCTCGGCTTCCACTTCGCCTCTCAGGCGGGCATCACGATCTCGAAGAACGACGTGGTGATCCCGCCCGAGAAGGAAGAGATCCTGCAGCGCTACGAGACCCAGGTCTCGGATATCCACGACCAGTACGACACGGGCCTCATCACGCAGGAGGAGCGCAAGGAGGCCGTGGTCGAGAAGTGGACGGCCGCCACCGACGAGGTCGGCGAGGCGATGCAGCGCAACCTCGACCATCTGAACCCCGTGTTCATGATGGCCAACTCGGGCGCGCGAGGCTCGTTCAAGCAGATCCGCCAGCTGGCCGGCATGCGTGGCCTGATGGCCAATCCGAAGGGCGAGATCATCGAGCGCCCGATCAAGGCCAACTTCATGGAAGGCCTGACGGTGCTCGAGTACTTCATCTCGACCCACGGTGCCCGCAAGGGCCTCGCGGACACGGCGCTCCGCACCGCGGACTCGGGCTACCTGACCAGGCGGCTCGTGGACGTGGCGCAGGACGTGATCGTGCGCGACGAGGACTGCGGCACCAAGGAGTACATCCAGATGCCGGTGCTCGGCGACGACGGGCGCCCGAACGGCCAGCTCGACGGTCGCTTCGCGCCCATCGAGATCAAGACCAAGCGGGGCCGGTCGCTCGTGCCGAAGGGTGAGCTGATCACCCCGGCGCACATCGAGGTGATCGTCGACGCCTTCGGCGAGGAGGAGGGCGCCACCGTTCCGGTGCGCTCGGTCCTCAAGTGCCAGGCGGAGGGGATCTGCCAGCAGTGCTACGGCCGCGCTCCGGCCACCGGCAAGGTGGTCGCGATCGGCGACGCGGTGGGCATCATCGCCGCCCAGTCGATCGGCGAGCCGGGCACGCAGCTCACGCTGAGGACGTTCCACACCGGCGGTGTGGCCGGCGCGGACATCACGCACGGTCTCCCGCGCGTGGTGGAGCTGTTCGAGGCCCGCAAGCCGAAGGGCCAGGCGGAGCTCGCGACCGTCGAGGGCACCGTGTCGGTGGAGGACACCGACAAGGGCCTCAAGGTCGTGATCACCGACGCGGGTGGCGAGGAGCACGCCTACGCGTTCCCGCGCCGCACGCGCCTGCTCGTCGAGAAGGGCCAGAAGGTCACGCCGGGCGATCAGCTCAACGAGGGCTCGATCTACCCGCACGACCTGCTCGGCTACGGCGGAAAGGACCAGCCGGCGCGGCGGACCGCGACCGAGGTGTACCTCGTCAAGGAGGTGCAGAAGGTCTACAAGTCGCAGGGCGTCGACATCAACGACAAGCACATCGAGGTCATCGTCCGGCAGATGATGAAGAAGGTCCGTATCGACCAGAAGGGCGACACGACCTACCTGCCGGGCCAGTTCGTCGACCGCAACGAGCTGCTCACGGTGAACGCCGGCCTGAAGAAGGCCAAGGACGAGCAGGCCCAGTACGAGGAGATCATCCTCGGCATCACGAAGGCCTCGCTGGCAACCGACTCGTTCCTCTCGGCGGCCTCCTTCCAGGAGACCACGAAGGTGCTCACCGACGCCGCCCTCGAGGGCAAGACGGACCGGCTGCTCGGCCTGAAGGAGAACGTGATCATCGGGAAGCTGATCCCGGCGGCCACGGGCCTTCGCCGCTACCGCCGGCTCGAGATCGAGCCCACGGAGCCGATTCGGCGCCACACGCCGGAGGAGCTCACGATGCTCGAGGAGTCGGAGCTGCTCGGCCTTACCGAGACCGGTGAGATCGAGGGCTTCGGGTTCGGCAACGGCGACGACGGCGAGGGCGCGTTCGGCGACCTGGCCGACCTGCCGGCGCCGGGCGACGGCGACGGCGAGTCAGAGAAGTAGGGGCAGCTAGCGGATCCAACCTTCGAGCTCGTCGGCCCAGCGCACCAGCTGGGCCACGTGCTCGTCGGTGAGGCCCTCCGAGGGCTTCGTCTCCACGACCAGCGTCGGGGCGGATCGGCCCTCGGCCCAGGCGACGCAGGTCTCGTCGATGTTGTCGTCGATCCACGCCGCCGGGCGGTCTCCCGCGTACTCGTCGATCGCGTCGACTTTCCAGTGGGCGGAGCCGAAGACGGCGCGGCCGTCGAAGACCAGCGAGGGGAGCTCCCGGAAGGGCAGTTTGAGGAGGAACGGCAAGTGCTCATTCGCACGTTCCTCCCACCCTGTAGCCCACACCAGATCGAACCTTTCCGCTAGGGTCACGAGCCTTGCCCCGACATCGTCGGGGATGCAGTGCGCGACTCCATCGATCCAGTGCAGGGGGCCTGGAAGTTGGCCGGCGCCGGAGGTGAAGCCGAACAGGCTGATCACCCCGTCGACGTCTACGAAGAGGATCGGTCGTTGTTGCGTTTTCGGTTCCAAGGTTTCGTTAATCCGTAGCTGAGGAAGCCAATAGGTTGACGGACTTCAGGCTTTGGCCGAAAGGTCGATTAAGGCGGGAGGCGTCTAAGCCGATAGCTCGAACTAGCGGTGGGGGGAGAACACCGCGCCTCGTCCCTGACTTTTCTCCGGAAATAGACACTTGCTTCAACTCGGAATTCTTCTAGCCATCTTCTGCGCGTTCGCGACGAACGTCGCCTTCTTGCTCAAGCACCGCGGCGCATGCGCGGCGCCTGACGTAAGCCTCAGGCGCCCCGTCGCAAGCGCCATCGGACTGTTCCGCTCCAAGTGGTTCGCGGTCGGCATGATCGTGGCCCTCGGCGCGTGGGTGTTCCACGTCGCGGCCCTCGCGATGGCGCCGCTCTCGGTCGTCCAGGCCGTGATCGCCGGTGGGCTTGTGTTCCTCACCGTTCTGGCAGAGCGCTTCTTCGGCTGTTCGGTCGGCACGCGCCAGTGGGCGGGCGTCGGCCTCACGGCCCTCGGCCTCGTGCTGCTCGCCGTGACCCTGCCGCACCACGGCGGTCACTCCAGCTACTCGACGGTCGGCATGATCGCCTTCGAGTCCGGTCTCCTCGCGCTCGGTACCTTCCTCGTCCTCTCGAAGAAGCTCGGCTCGCACGAGCATCACGGCGTGATGCTCGGCGTCGCGGCCGGCATCCTCTTCGGAGTGTCGGATGTCGCCATCAAGGCGATAACCACCTCGCTGGGCACCGGCGGCGGGATCGCCGTCCTCGCCCCGTGGCTCATCACCGCCGGCGCCGCCTCGGTGATCGCCTTCTACGCGTCGGCCCGCGGCCTCCAGAAGGGCGAGGCCGTGCCGGTCATCACGCTCACGAGCGCGGCGGCCAACGTCACGGCGATCAGCGGCGGCATCCTCGTCTTCGGCGACCCGATGCCGGGCGACCCGCTCGGGATCGTCATTCAGAGCTTCGCCTTCGTGCTGGTGATCGTGGCGGCCGCGCTCATGCCGGCTCCGCTGCGCGCGGCACGCGTCACCGCCTAGCCCCTAGCTGTCGAAAACAGCCTCCCTCGTTCGACGCACTGGTAGAAGGTGCACAGCGAACGGGAAGGAGCCGACATGGGCAGGATCGTGGTAACCGAGTTCATCTCGCTGGACGGCGTGATCGAGGACCCGGGCGGATCCGAGGACTACAAGTACGGCGGCTGGAGCTTCGAGATCAGCCGCGGCGACGAGGGCGACCAGTTCAAGCTCGACGAGACGATGCAGGCCGAGGCGCTGCTGCTGGGGCGGAGGACCTATGAGGGCTTCGCCGCCGCCTGGCCGTCGAGGGAGGGCGAGTTCGCGGACAAGTTCAACAACATGCCGAAGTACGTGGTCTCCTCGACGCTGAAGGACCCCGAGTGGACCAACACGACGGTCCTTGGGGACGACCTCGCCGCGGAGGTCTCGCGGCTGAGGCAGGAGCTGGACGGCGACATCGTGGTCCACGGCAGCGCCCAGCTCGTTCAGGCGCTGGTCGATCAGGGTCTGGTCGACGAGTTGCGGCTGATGGTCTTCCCGGTGGTGCTCGGGGCGGGCAAGCGCCTCTTCGGCGAGACGAGCGACAAGCGCCCGCTACGGCTCTCGGACTCGAAGATCGTCGGCGACGGCGTCGCGATCCTGACCTACGAGCCGGCGGTCTAGGGCGAACTCCGCGATCGCCTCAGCGAGCAGCTCGGGCACGTCCGTCATCGGGACGTGCCCGGCGCCGCTGATGTAGCGCAGCTCAGCCCCGGGGATGAGGCGCTCGAAGCGGCGCCCCTGGCGGGGGATCAGGACCAGGTCGAGCTTGCCCCAGAGGATCAGCACGGGCACGTCGAGCGTCGTCAGTCCGCGCGGCTGGGCGTTCATCGCGTGCGGGAGCGTGGCGTCGAAGCCCTGGCTGTCCACGAACAGCTCGGTCGCCTCGATCAGGAGATCCGGGTCGTAGCGCCAGGGCCGCGCGACCAAGGGGCCGGCGAGCAGTGACCGCGTGACCGGGTTGCGCAGGGCCGCCTCCGGGGGTGCCGCCGTGCCCGCGATCCAGCGAATGCCGCGCAGGAGGGCTGCGCCCCAGTCCTTCTCGCGCCCGTGCCCGAGGCCGGCCGGTGAGATCGCGGTCACGGTGCGGGCGCGCCCGCGGCGGGCGAGCTCCAGCGCGATCCAGCCGCCGAGCGAGTTGCCGGAGATGTGGGCCGTGTCGAAGCCCGCGCCGAGCATCTCGCGCTCGACCGCGTCGGCGAGCGCCTCCGGGGTGGAATCCACGCCCGCCGGCAGCGGCTCCGAGTGGCCGAAGCCGGGGAGGTCCACGGCGAGCACGTCGAAGCGTCGCTCGAGCTCCGGCAGCATCGGCTTCCAGCCCCGCCAGGTGTGCCCGATCCCGTGGATCAGAACGAGCGGCTCGCCTGACCCGCCGCGGTGGTGGTCCAGGCCGTGGGATCCGCCTCCGTTGCTGCTTTCGCGCGTCATGGCCGTGCAGCCTATGGCAGCGCCGCTGCTACCATCACGCGCCCCATGCCCAGCATCAACCAGCTCGTACGAAAGGGCCGCACGAAGCCCAAGAAGAAGGTGTCGACGCCTGGCCTCAAGTCCGGCCAGGGTCGCAAGAAGCGCATCGCGGCCCCGCAGCGGCGCGGAGTCTGCACGCGCGTGTATACGACCACGCCCAAGAAGCCGAACTCGGCTCTCCGGAAGGTCGCCCGCGTGCGGCTCACGAACGGCATGGAGGTCACCTCCTACATCCCGGGCGAGGGCCACAACCTGCAGGAGCACTCGGTGGTGCTCGTGCGCGGTGGCCGCGTGAAGGACCTGCCGGGCGTGCGCTACAAGGTGGTACGCGGCACGCTCGACGCGGCCGGCGTGTCCGACCGCAAGAAGGCCCGCTCGCAGTACGGCGCCAAGGCGAGATAGCGCGATGCCGCGCCGAGCAGCAGCAGGTGTCCGCCCCGTCGAGCCCGACCCGATGTACGGCTCAAGGCTCGTCCAGCAGCTGATCAACAAGGTGATGGTGGACGGCAAGAAGTCCACCGCCGAGAAGATCGTCTACGAGGCCCTCGAGATCCTCGCGAAGCGCACCAACCAGGATCCCGTGCCTGCCCTCGAGGAGTCGATCAAGCAGCTCACCCCGGTGCTCGAGGTCCGCTCCCGCCGAGTCGGCGGCGCGACCTACCAGGTGCCCGTCGAGGTACCCCAGCGCCGCGCACGCACCCTCGCGGTCCGCTGGCTGATCGAATTCGCACGAGCCCGCCGCGAGAAGTCGATGTCAGAGCGGCTCGCCGGCGAGCTGGGCGACGCCCAGTCCCAGCAGGGCGGCGCCTACAAGCGGAAGGACGACATCTTCCGCATGGCGCAGGCGAACAAGGCGTTCGCGCACTACCGCTGGTAGCCACTCTCTCCAGGTTTCCCCCGGCTATCCGGGGTTAAGTGCGACCAAGTCGCGGCGTAGGCTGTTCATCCGTGCCGATTTACGAGTTCGACTGCCGGAAGTGCGGGGCGCGGTTTGAGGAGCTCGTCCGCGCGGGCGCCAGCGCGGCCTGCCCGAACTGCGGCTCCGACGAGGTAGACAGGCGCTTCTCGCCTATTTCAGAGCCCCGTGTACCGGTCGGCCTGCACGGCAAAGCGGCCAAGGAGTCCAACGCACGCCGCAAGGAGCGGGAGGCGAAGCGCCAGGAAGGCTTCAAAGAAGACCGCAAACGCCGCGGTCAGAGCTAGTCGTTCGGCCGCAGCAACCGCAGGAGCCCCGCGAAAACCGCCAGCACCCCCGCCACCAACTCCAGCCACAGCCCGGTCCCCGCGCTGGCCTCGGCGGCGGCGTAGCGGCGTCCGATCAGGCCGGTCTCGTCGCTCGCCGGCAGGTCCACGAGCAGTGTGATCCCGAGCACCACCACGCCGATCCCCACCAGCGCCACCGCGGCCGGCCGCGACCTGCCGAAGGCGGCGCCGGAGCCCATCGCCAGGGTGAGCAGCGCGAGCAGCAGCAGGGCCACGGACGAGCGCTCGAACCCGGTCTGCTGGCAGTCGTCCGCGAGCTCGGGGTTGGTGTCGTAGATGCTGTCGCAGCTCCCCACCGCGACATCGACGGAAATCACGGTCGTGATCTCCGTGAGCAGCATCAGGAGAGCCGCCGTGAGCGCCGCCGCCGCTACGCCGATTGCAACGGGCGAAACCCCGGTTGGCAACGCCAATCTCCTGCTACCATCACTCGTCGCTCTGCGGGCGGTCTCCCGCCGCTCGCGGCGCCGCTCAGGCACGCGGCGGCTGGCGGTAGCTCACGACGATGGAGTCCTTTACGACATAGAACTCATCCGGGCAGGCACCGCACGCAGCACCGGGCCCGGACTGGGCCTTTTTTCTGCTCGGAATCGGACTGGGACAAACAGAGGTCATGGCACGCACGGTCACACTCGAGAAGACGCGCAACATCGGAATCATGGCGCACATTGACGCCGGAAAGACGACGACGACCGAGCGCATCCTCTTTTACACGGGTCGCACCCACAAGATGGGTGAGGTTCACGAGGGCGCTGCGGTGATGGACTGGATGGAGCAGGAGCAGGAGCGCGGCATCACGATCACCTCCGCCGCGACCACCGCCTTCTGGCGCGACCACCGCATCAACATCATCGATACGCCCGGCCACGTGGACTTCACCGTCGAGGTGGAGCGCTCCCTCCGCGTGCTGGACGGCGCAATCGCCGTGTTCGACTCGGTTGCAGGCGTTGAGCCTCAGTCCGAGACCGTCTGGCGCCAGGCCGACAAGTACCGCGTGCCGCGCATGGCGTTCATCAACAAGATGGACCGCATCGGCGCCAACTTCGAGGGCTCGGTCCAGACCATGATCGACCGCCTCGGCGCGCACCCCGTGCCGGTGCAGCTGCCGATCGGCGCGGAGGCCGACTTCAAGGGCGTCCTCGACCTCGTGAACATGAAGGCGATCGTCTACATGGACGACCTCGGCCAGGACTGGGAGGTCACCGACATCCCAGAGGACATGGCCGAGCGCGCGAAGCAGGCCCGCACCGAGCTCATCGAGGCCGTGGCCGAGTACGACGACAAGCTGATGGAGGACTACCTCGAGGAGAAGACGATCGAGCCCGATCGCCTCATCGAGGACATCCGCAAGGCCACGCTCGACATCTCCATGACCCCCGTGCTGTGCGGCTCCGCCTTCAAGAACAAGGGCGTGCAGCCGCTGCTCGACGCGGTCATCGACTACCTGCCGAGCCCCCTCGACGTGCCGTCGATCGAGGGCCTGACCTCCAACGAGCAGCCGGTCACGCGCGAGGCCTCGGACGACGAGCCGTTCGCCGCGCTCGCGTTCAAGGTCATGGCCGACCCCTACGTCGGCAAGCTCACCTACTTCCGCGTCTACAGCGGCAAGCTCAGCGCCGGCGGCCGCGTGCTCAACTCGGTCAGCGGTAAGACCGAGCGCGTCGGGCGCATCCTGATGATGCACGCGAACACGCGCGAGGAGGTCGAGGAGGTGTACGCGGGCGACATCGCCGCCGGCGTGGGCCTCAAGACCACCTCCACGGGCGACACGCTGTCGGCGCCGGACGCCCCCGTGATCCTCGAGCGGATGATCTTCCCGGACCCGGTCGTGCACCTCTCGATCGAGCCGAAGACGAAGGTCGACCAGGAGAAGCTGTCCGTGGCGCTCCAGCGCCTCGGCGAGGAGGACCCCACGTTCCAGGTGCGCTCCGACGAGGAGACCGGCCAGACCGTGATCTCCGGCATGGGCGAGCTGCACCTCGAGGTGATCGTGGACCGTCTCAAGCGCGAGTTCAGGGTCGAGGCAGCCGTGGGCCGCCCGCAGGTGGCCTACCGCGAGACGATCCAGAACTCGGTCCAGAAGGTGGAGGGCAAGTTCATCCGCCAGACCGGCGGTTCCGGCCAGTACGGCGTGGTCGTCATCGACCTCGAGCCGGCGCCGGGCGAGGGCTTCGACTTCATCAACAAGATCAAGGGTGGCTCCGTGCCGTCCGAGTTCATCCCCGCCGTCGAGAAGGGGATCGAGGAGGCGCTCGAGTCGGGCGTGAAGGCCGGCTACCCGATGGTGGACGTGCGCGCCACGCTCACGGACGGCAAGTACCACGACACGGACTCCTCGGAGATCGCCTTCAAGATCGCGGGCTCGCTGGCGCTGAAGGAAGCGGCAAGGCGCGCTAAGCCAGTGCTGCTCGAGCCGGTCATGGCGGTCGAGGTGGTCACGCCTCAGGACTTCATCGGCGACGTGATCGGCGACCTCTCGAGGCGCCGCGGCCACGTCGAGGGCCAGGAACCGCGCGGCAACGCCATCGCGGTGAAGGCGAGCGTGCCGCTGGCGGCCATGTTCGGTTACGCCACCGACCTGCGATCCTCAACACAGGGCCGCGCCAACTACACGATGCAGTTCGATCGGTACGCGGAAGTGCCGGGCAGCATCGCCGAGGAGATCGTCGAGCACCGCACCGGCGAGCCGGTCGGCGCGGCGACTTAAAGAGTATGTTTCGCAAGTTCGGGCTTTGGCCCGAGAAGAGTTTGAGAAAGGGGTAGTTCGGAGTGGCGAAGGAGAAGTTCGAGCGCAATAAGCCGCATGTGAATGTCGGCACGATCGGGCACATCGACCACGGCAAGACGACGCTGACCGCGGCAATCACGAAGGTGCTGTCCGAGAAGTACGGCGGCCAGGCGCGCAGCTTCGAGGAGATCGACAACGCTCCGGAGGAGAAGGAGCGCGGTATCACGATCGCCACCTCGCACGTGGAGTACGAGACGGAGAACCGTCACTACGCACACGTGGACTGTCCCGGTCACGCCGACTACATCAAGAACATGATCACGGGTGCCGCCCAGATGGACGGGGCGATCCTGGTGGTATCGGCCGCTGACGGCCCGATGCCGCAGACCCGCGAGCACATCCTGCTCGCGCGCCAGGTGAACGTGCCCTACGTGATCGTGTTCATGAACAAGGTGGACATGGTCGACGACGACGAGCTCCTCGAGCTCGTCGAGGTCGAGGTCCGCGAGCTCCTGTCCGAGTACGACTTCCCGGGCGACGACGTGCCCGTGATCCAGGGCTCGGCGCTGAAGGCGCTCGAGGGCGACCAGCAGTACGTCGACAAGATCGTCGAGCTGGCCGCGGCGCTGGACTCGTACATCCCGGAGCCCGAGCGTCCGCTCGACCGCCCGTTCCTGATGCCGGTCGAGGACGTCTTCTCGATCACCGGCCGCGGCACCGTCGCGACTGGCCGCATCGAGCAGGGCATCGTCAAGACGGGTGAGACGGTCGAGATCGTCGGGATCCAGGACCAGACCAAGTCCACGGTCGTGACCGGAGTCGAGATGTTCCGCAAGATCCTCGACGAGGGCCAGGCCGGAGACAACGTCGGCTGCCTGCTCCGTGGCGTCGGCCGTGAGGACATCGAGCGCGGGCAGGTGCTCTGCAAGCCGGGCTCGATCACGCCGCACACGAAGTTCACGGCAACGGTCTACGTGCTGAAGAAGGAGGAGGGCGGGCGTCACACGCCGTTCTTCAACGGCTACCGGCCGCAGTTCTACTTCCGCACGACCGACGTGACCGGAATTGCCACCCTGCCCGAGGGCACGGAGATGGTGATGCCGGGCGACAACGTCGAGATGACCGTGGAGCTCATCCAGCCCATCGCAATGGACGAGGGCCTGCGCTTCGCGATCCGCGAGGGCGGCCGCACGGTCGGCTCGGGGGTGGTCACCTCGGTCCTGGAGTAGTACTCCGGACACGAACTTTTCGGGGGCGGGCGGCACACAGTCTGAGCCCGCCCCCGAAGTCTGTTCACACAGCACATGGCGACACTCACGCAAAACAAGATCCGTATCCGGCTCAAGGCCTACGACCACTCGGCGATCGAGACGGCGGCCAAGGAGATCGTCGAGACGGCCACCCGCACCGGAGCCTCGGTATCCGGGCCCGTGCCCCTGCCCACCGAGAAGAACGTCTACTGCGTGATTCGCGGGCCCTTCAAGGACAAGGACTCGCGCGAGCACTTCGAGATTCGCACGCACAAGCGGCTGATCGACATCCTGCAGCCCACCCCGAAGACGGTGGACTCCCTGCAGCGCCTCGATCACCTGCCGGCGGGCGTCGATATTCAGATCCAGCTCATCTGACGTCATGGCTGGGCTACTCGGAAGAAAACTGGGCATGACGCAGGTCTTCGACCCCGACGACGGGCACGTGGAGCGCGTGACCGTGATCGAGGCCGGCCCCTGCTTCGTGACCGCGATTCGCCGGGCGGACCGCGACGGCTACGACGCCATCCAGCTGGCCTTCGGCGAGACGCGCGAGAAGAAGCTGTCGAAGCCGAAGCTGGGCCACCTGAAGAAGGCGGGCGTGGGCATGCTGAAGCACCTCGCCGAGTTCAGGGGCGAGCCGGGCGAGCTCCAGGTGGGTGCCGAGCTGAAGCCGGACGCGGTCTTCGAGAAGGGCCAGACCGTCAAGGTCTCGGGAACCTCGAAGGGCAAGGGCTTCGCCGGCACGATCAAGCGTCACAACTTCGCCTCGGGCCCCAAGTCGCACGGCTCGCACAACGTGCGCGCCCCGGGCTCGATCGGCGCCTCCGCCGACCCCGCGCGCGTGTTCAAGGGCATCCGCGGTCCCGGCCAGATGGGCAACAAGCGCGCGACGCAGCGCGGCCTCCAGGTCGTGGACATCCGCGACAACCTGCTGCTCGTACGCGGCTCTGTGCCCGGCTCGAAGGGCTCCGTGGTCGAGATCAGGAGCGACGTCCTGATGGCCGCCTCCGCCAAGTACATCGGCAAGGGCACCGGCACGCTCGCCCTGGACGACTCGGTCTTCGCCGAGAGCTTCCACGGGCCGCTCGTGCACGAGGCCGTGCGCGCCGAGCTGGCCGCGCGCCGCCGCGGCACGGCTTCCACGCAGACGCGCGGCGAGGTCAGCATGACCGGCGCGAAGGCCTGGCGCCAGAAGGGCACCGGCCGGGCGCGCGTGGGCGCGCTCTCGTCGCCCACCCGCACGGGCGGCGGCGTGGCCTTTGGGCCCAAGCCGCGCGCCTACACGGTCAAGGTGAACCGCAAGGCACGCCGGCGCGCGCTGCGCGCTGCGCTGTCGGTGCACGCCGAGCGCGGCTCGATCGCCGCGGTGGACCCCTCCGGCTTCGACACTCCCTCGACGAAGGCCGCCGTGGAGGCGCTCGCGTCGCTCGACGGCGATGGCCGGGTGCTCGTGGTTCTCACGGACGGCGAGGAGTCGGCGGTGAAGTCGTTCCGCAACATCCGCGACGTGAGCGTCATGCACGCCGACGCCGTCGGCGTGGCCGACGTGATCGGCCACGCACGGCTCGTGATCTCGGAGGCGGCGCTCGCGCGCCTGGCCGAGAAGGCGGTGTCGAAGTGAACTCGCGCCAGGTGATCATCCGGCCGGTCATCTCCGAGAAGAGCTACGCCCTGCTCGCGGCCAACAAGTACACGTTCCGGATCCACGAGAGCGCCAACAAGACGCAGGTGCGCAAGGCGATCGAGGAGATCTTCGGCGTGCGCGTGGACGGCGTGCGCACGGCCTGGGTCAAGCCCAAGACCGAAGCGCCGCGGCCTGTCGAGCGGGCACCGGCGCAAGTGGAAGAAGGCCGTCGTGACGCTCCACCCGGACGACGCAATCGAGCTCTTCGAGGGCCAGGGGATCGAGTAAATGGCAATCAAGAAGTACAAGCCCACCTCGCCCGGACGGCGCTTCGCGACCTACCTCCGGCACGAGGCGGTCACGAAGACGGAGCCCGAGAAGGCGCTCACCGAGGGGCTGAAGAAGTCCGGCGGGCGCAACTCGTACGGCCGCGTGACCTCGCGCCACCGCGGCGGCGGTGCCAAGCGCAGGTACCGCAAGATCGACTTCAAGCGCCGCAAGGACGGCGTGCCGGCGAAGGTCGCCGCGATCGAGTACGACCCGAACCGCTCGGCGCACATCGCGCTGCTCCACTACGCGGACGGCGAGAAGCGCTACATCCTGGCGCCCGGGCGCATCAGCGTGGGCGACACGATCTCGTCGGGTCCCGACGCCGACATCGCGCCGGGTTGCTGCCTGCCGCTCCAGAACATCCCGACCGGCACCACGGTGCACAACGTGGAGCTGACCCCCGGCCGCGGCGGCCAGCTCGGCCGCTCCGCCGGGACGTCGATCCAGCTGGTCGCCAAGGAGGGCAGCTACGTGACGCTGCGCCTGCCCTCCGGCGAGATGCGCCTGGTGCTCGCCGCCTGCCGCGCCACGATCGGCGTGCTGGGCAACGCCGAGCACGAGCTCGTCGAGCTGGGCAAGGCCGGCCGCTCGCGCCACAAGGGCGTGCGCCCGCAGACGCGCGGCGTGGCCATGAACCCGGTGGACCACCCGCACGGCGGCGGCGAGGCGCACCACACGCCGGGCGGCCACCCGCGCACGCCCTGGGGCGTGCCGACGCTCGGCTATCGCACGCGCAAGAAGAAGAAGGGGTCGGACCGGTACATCGTGCGCGGCCGGCGCCGTGGCAAGAAGGGAAGGCGATAGGTGTCGCGCTCGTCTAAGAAGGGCCCGTGGGTTCAGGACCGCCTCATCACGCGCATCGAGGCGATGAACGAGTCGGGCGACAAGCAGATGATCAAGACCTGGTCGCGCACCTCGACGATCTTCCCCGAGATGGTCGGTCACACGATCGCGGTCCACGACGGGCGCAAGCACGTGCCCGTGTTCGTCTCCGAGTCGATGGTCGGGCACAAGCTCGGCGAGTTCGCTCCCACGCGGATGTTCCGCGGCCATGCGGGCAGCGACAAGGTGAGGATTCGTTGACGCCGCCGGACCGGATGAGTCCGCCGCCCGAGGGCGGCTGGGAGTCGCTCAAGGTCGACGAGCTCAAGGCTGAGCTCGAGGCCCGCGGCCTCCCCAAGAGCGGCAAGAAGGACGAGCTGATCGCTCGGCTGGCCGACGACGACGTCGCGCAGGCCGGCACGGCGCCGGCGCCGGCCGCCGAGAAGGAGGCCGCGCCTGAGGCTGCCGCCGAGACGCCCGAGCCCGCCGTGTCCGAGGTCGCCGGCGAGCCGGCGACGGAGGATCCGACTTCGGACGAGGCTCAGGAGGCGAGCGAGGAAGCCGCCGCTGCTGCCGACGCCGACGAGGAGGCCGCCGAGGAGCAGCCCAAGCCGCGCCGCCGCGGCTCCGCCGAGACCGGCACCACCACCCGCAAGACACCGTCGCGCCGCCCCGACGAGGCCGTGATCGTGCGCGCCCGCGCGCGCTACGTGCGCACCGCCCCGCGCAAGGCCCGCCTCGTGATGGACCACATCCGCGGCAAGCAGGTCGAGCAGGCGCAGGCCATCCTGCTGCACGCTCCGCGCGCCGTCTCCGGCGACATCCTCAAGCTTCTGAACTCCGCCGTGGCCAACGCCGAGTCCGCCTACGAGCTCGGCGCGGACGAGCTGACCATTTGGCGCGCCTTCGTGGACGAGGGCCCGACGATCAAGCGCTTCCGGCCACGGGCGCTCGGCCGCGCGACCAAGATCAACAAGCGCACCAGCCACATGACCATCGAATTGACCACCGACGGGAACGGGAGGTAGCCCATGGGCCAGAAGGTCCACCCCGAGGCGCTTCGGGTCGGCTACATCCACGACTGGAAGTCGACCTGGTTCAACGAGCGCGATTTCTCCGACTATCTGTTGGAGGACATCCACATCCGCGACCACATCGAGAACAAGCTCGCTCACGCGGGCCTGTCCACGATCACCATCAAGAAGAACAAGAACGAGGTCGAGGTCAACATCCACACGGCCCGCCCCGGCATCGTGATCGGCAAGTCCGGCAGCGAGGTGGACGCTCTCCGCAAGGAGCTCCACAAGATGACCAACAAGGCCGTGAAGGTGAACATCCTCGAGATCAAGCGCCCGGAGCTCGACTCCCGGCTGGTGGCGCAGTCGGTCGGCGAGCAGCTCCAGAACCGCGTGGCGTTCCGCCGCGCGATGAAGCGCGCGCTCACGAGCGCCATGCGCTCCGGCGCCAAGGGCGTGAAGATCCAGGTGTCCGGTCGCCTCGGCGGTGCCGAGATGGCGCGCACCGAGGGCTACTCGGACGGGCGCGTGCCGCTCCACACGCTGCGCGCGGACATCGACTACGGCTTCTACGAGGCCCGCACCACCTTCGGCCGCATCGGCGTGAAGGTGTGGATCAACAAGGGCGAGATCATGCCCAAGGGCTTCGCGCAGGACCTCACCGAGCTCGAGGCTCCGCAGACGGTCGGCCCCGGCGGTGGCGGTCGTGGCCGCGGACCCGGCGGTCCGGGTGGCCGTGGCGGCCCCGGCGGCGGGCGCGGCCCCGGTGGTCCCGGGGGCCGCGGCGGTTCAGGCGGCGGACGCGGGCCGGGTGGCCCCGGACGCGGTGGCCGTGGCGGCCGCAGCGACGGCCCGCCGCTTCCCAGGGAGCGGCTCTGATGCTGCAGCCGAAGCGAGTCAAGTGGCGCAAGGAGCACCGCGGCCGCAGGCGCGGCTTCGCCAAGGGCGGCACGAACGTGGAGTTCGGCGAGTACGGGCTGAAGGCGCTCGACCGCGGCTGGATCACCAACCGCCAGCTCGAGGCCGCCCGTATCGCGATGACCCGCAAGATCAAGCGTGGCGGCAAGGTCTGGATCAACATCTTCCCCGACAAGCCGTACACGAAGAAGCCGGCCGAGACCCGCATGGGCTCGGGCAAGGGCTCCCCCGAGGGCTGGGTTGCGGTGGTCAAGCCGGGCCGCGTGATCTTCGAGCTGTCCGGCGTGCCGGAGCCGCTCGCGCGCGAGGCGATGCGCCTCGCGGGCCACAAGCTGCCCATGAAGACGAAGTTCGTGCACCGCGAGGGGGGTGGCCAGCAGTGAAGGCCGTCGAGGTGCATAACCTTGAGGATCCGCAGCTCGTGGAGTTCGCGGACACCGCGCGGCAGGAGGTGTTCAACCTGCGCTTCCAGCACGCGACGGGCCAGCTCGAGAACACCGCGCGGATGCGTGCGGCAAAGCAGGACCTAGCGCGCGCGCTGACGGTGGCGCGCCAGCGCGGCATCGACGTCGAAACAGAGATCCGCAGATTGCGAAAAGTAAATGCTTGAGAACGAAGAGAACGTGAACGAGGACGAGACGCCGGCGCGACGAGGCGCCGGACCAGGTCGCCGAGGAGGTGGTCGCGCCGGAGGAGCCGGCCGACGAGCCGACCGCCGACGAGGTCGCGGCCGAGGAAGCTCCTGCCGAGGAGCCCGCGGCTGAGGAAGCTCCTGCCGAGGAGGCCGCGGCTGAGGAAGCTCCTGCCGAGGAGGCCGCGGCTGAGGAAGCGCCTGCCGAGGAGCCCGAGGCCGAGGCCGCCCCTGCCGAGGAGCCTCCGGCCGACGAACCGCCCGTCGAGGAACCGCCCGCCGAGGAGCCTCCCGCCGAGGACGCTCCCGCTGAGGACGCTCCCGCTGAGGACACTCCGGCTCCGGCCGCCGCCGCTCCCGCGGACGAGGCTGAGGCGCCCGAGCGGCTCTCGCCGAAGGAGCTTCGCCGCCAGGCGCGCTCCGCGCACACCGGTGAGGCGCGTCCGCAGCGCACGATCGAGGAGCGCGCTCAGGAGCGGGCCGAGGCGCGTCGCACGAAGGCGAAGCATCGCCGTGCGTACCGGCTGAAGCAGCGCGAGCGCCGCGCCGGGCAGCCGCGTGCGGAGACCCCGCCGGCGCCCGAGCCGACCGCGACACCGAACATCAAGGTGCGCCAGGGCATCGTCGTCTCCGACAAGGCCGACAAGACCATCATCGTGCGCATCGACACCGCTCGCCAGCACCGGATGTACAAGAAGATCGTGCGCACCTCGGCGACGCTGCACGCGCACGACGAGAACAACGACGCGCACACGGGAGACACCGTGCGCGTGGTGGAGAGCCGCCCGCTCAGCAAGACGAAGCGCTGGCGCCTGGCGGAAGTGCTGGAGAGGGCCCGCTAGGCATGATCCAGCAGGAGTCCAGGCTGAAGGTGGCGGACAACACCGGCGCTCGCGAGGTGCTCTGCATCCGCGTGCGCGGCGGCAGCCACCGGCGCTACGCGGGCGTGGGCGACATCATCGTCTGCACCGTGAAGCAGGCCATCCCGCACGGCTCCGTGAAGAAGGGCGAGGTCGTGACCGCCGTGGTGGTGCGCACGAAGAAGGAGTTCGGGCGCGACGACGGCACCTACATCTCCTTCGACGAGAACGCCGCCGTGCTGATCGACGACCAGCAGAACCCGCGCGGCACTCGCATCTTCGGCCCGGTGGCCCGCGAGCTGCGCGACCGCAACTTCATGAAGATCGTCTCGCTCGCCCCGGAGGTGCTCTGACCATGGGGCTCAAGATCCGCCGCGACGACACCGTCCGCATCATCGCCGGCAAGGACCGCGGCAAGACCGGCCGCGTCCTGCGCGTGGACCCGGTGAAGCACAAGGTCTTCGTCGAGGGCGCGAACATCGTCAAGCGCCACATGAAGCCGCGCACAATTCGCGACACCCAGCGCGCCCAGGAAGTGGGCGGCATCGTCGAGATGGAGGGCCCGATCCACATCTCGAACGTGATGCTGATCGACCCTGATTCCGGTGAGCCGACCCGCATCACGATCAGGCGCGAGGGCCGCAAGCGCGAGCGCGTGGCCAGGAAGTCCGGCAAGGTGATCGACTGATGGAAGCCTCCGCACCGGCGGCCGTGCCGCCGCGCCTCAAGAGAGCGCTACGAGGCCGAGATCAAGCCGAGCCTCCAGAAGCGCTTCGGCTACAAGACCGTGATGGAGGTGCCTCGCATCGAGAAGATCACGCTCAACATGGGCGTGGGCGACGCGAAGCAGGACTCGAACGTGCTCGACGCCGCCACGGAGCAGCTCGCCACGATCGCGGGCCAGGCCCCGAACGTGCGCCGTGCCAAGAAGTCGATCGCCAACTTCAAGCTGCGCGACGGCATGCCGGTGGGCGTGTCCGTGACCCTGCGCCACGCGCGCATGTGGGAGTTCCTCGACCGCCTGACCTCGATCGCCATCCCGCGTATCCGCGACTTCCGCGGGCTCAACGCGCGCTCCTTCGACGGCCGTGGCAACTACTCCATGGGCGTGCGCGAGCAGATCATCTTCCCGGAGATCGACTACGACGCCATCGACGAGGTGCGCGGCCTCGACGTGACCATCACCACGAGCGCGCGAGTCGGACGAGGAGGCGTACGTGCTCCTGCGAGAGTTGGGGATGCCGTTCTCCCCCGACGGCGCGCCCGGCACGGAGGACCAGGTCGAGGAGGACGAGGCCGAGGAGGAGCGCCGCCACGAGGAGGCGCGCCTGAAGGCGGAGGCCGAGGCCGCGGCATACGAGCAGTTGAAGGAAGAGAACCCCGAGGCGTACGAGACGCCCACCCGGCCCGACGACGAGGACGAAGAGGGCGAAGCCGGAGCCGAGGCCGAGGCGCCCAAGGAGACCAAGGAGTAATGGCAAAGACTTCCCAGCGGGTCCGCCAGCAGCGCGGGTCCAAGTACAAGACGAGGAACTACCACCGCTGCAAGCGCTGCGGGCGCCCGCGCGCGTACATGCGCAAGTTCGGGCTCTGCCGCATCTGCCTGCGCGAGATCGCCCACGAGGGCATGATCCCCGGCCTCACGAAGTCGAGCTGGTAGCCCAATGTCGATGACCGACCCCGTCGCAGATTTCCTGACGCGCATCCGCAACGGCCTGCACGCCGACCGCGACGACGTCGAGATGCCCGCCTCGAACTTCAAGGCGGAGATCGCCCGCATCCTGCGCGAGCAGGGCTACATCGAGGACTACGCCGTCGAGGCCGCGCGCGTGGGGCGCGTCCTGCGCGTGCGCCTGAAGTACACGGAGGACCGCAAGCCGGTGATCCAGGGGATCCAGCGCGTGTCGAGGCCCGGCCGCCGCCAGTACGTGGAGGCCGGCACGATCCCGAAGGTGCAGGGCGGAATGGGCACGACGATCGTGTCCACCTCCCACGGCGTGATGACCGGCCACGAGGCGCGCCGCGCAGGCTCGGCGGCGAGCTAGTGGCAAGGGTCTGGTAACGTGAGCCGCATCGGAAAGCAGCCCGTTGTCGTGCCCGACGGCGTGGAGATCAAGATCGAGCCCGAGCTCGTGAGCGTGAAGGGCCCGAAGGGCGAGCTCGCGGAGCGCAAGAACCGCGAGATCGGCGTGAAGCAGGAGGACGGCCAGATCCTGGTCGAGCGCCCCACCGACCGCGGCGAGCATCGCGCGCTCCACGGCCTCACCCGCAGCCTGATCGCGAACATGGTCGAGGGCGTGACGAACGGGTTCGAGAAGCGCCTGGAGATCCAGGGCGTGGGCTACCGCGCGCAGCTCCAGGGCAACAAGCTCGTGCTGGCGCTCGGCTACTCGCACCCCGTCGAGCTCCAGGCCCCCGACGGAATCGACTTCGAAGTCCCGATGCCCACGCGCATCGTGGTGCGCGGCATCTCCAAGCAGGCCGTGGGCGAGGTGGCCGCCAACATCCGCAAGCAGCGCCCGCCCGAGCCCTACAAGGGCAAGGGCATCCGCTACGAGGGTGAGTACGTGGCCCGGAAGGTCGGCAAGCGCGCATGAGCGTCAAAACCAAGGGCCAGTCGAGGCTGCGCCGCCGCCGTCGCGTGCGCGCCAAGGTGCACGGCACCGCCGAGCGTCCGCGGCTGTCGGTGTTCCGCTCGAATCGCGGCATCCAGGCGCAGGTGATCGACGACGTTGCCGGCCACACGCTGGCCGCGGTGAACTGGACCGAGGCCGACCTGAAGTCGCTGAAGTCGATGGATCAGGCCAAGCGCGCGGGCGAGCTGCTCGCCGAGCGGGCGAAGGCGGCGGGGGTCGAGACGGTCGTGTTCGACCGCGGCGGCTACCGCTACCACGGCCGCGTGAAGGCGCTCGCCGACGGCGCCCGCGAGAAGGGGCTGACGTTTTGAGCCTGTCGATGATCGCTACGGTGAGTGGTTCGCATGGCCAGTAGGGACAGGACACGTGGAGGCCGTGGTGAGGGCTCGGACCTGCAGGAGCGGGTCGTCGAGATCAACCGCGTTGCCAAGGTGGTCAAGGGCGGCCGCCGCTTCTCGTTCACCGCGCTTGTGGTGGTGGGCGACGAGAAGTCGCAGGTCGGCGTGGGCTACGGCAAGGCCAACGAGGTCCCGGTGGCGATCCAGAAGGGCGTCGAGCGCGCTCGCAAGAACCTCTTCAAGGTGCAGATGCACGGCTCCACCATCACGCACGAGAACATCGGCGTGCACTCGGCCTCGCGCGTGCTGCTGAAGCCGGCCTCGCCCGGTACCGGCGTGATCGCCGGCGGTGGCGTGCGTGCGGTGCTCGAGCTGGCCGGCATCCACGACGTGCTCTCGAAGTCGCTCGGCAGCCAGAACCCGATCAACCTGGTGAAGGCCACGGTCGCCGCCCTTCAGGGCCTCCGCAACCCCGCGGACGTGGCCGAGCTGCGTGGCCTGACCGTGCGCGAGGTGCTCGGTCTCGAGAAGGCCGCTCCGGCCGAGCCGGAGGCTGCGGAGGAAGCGCCCGAGCCCGAGGAGACCCCGGCCTGATGGCGAAGCTGGTCATCACCCAGGTGAAGTCGTCGAACGGCTCCAGCAAGAAGCAGCTTGAGACGCTCAAGACGCTTCGGCTCGGAAAGATCGGCCGATCCACCGAGCGTGAGGACCATCCGACCGTGCGTGGCCTCGTCCACGCCGTGCAGCATCTGGTGAAGGTGTCCGATGGCTGACGAATTCATCGGACTCCACTCGCTGAAGCCGGCCCCCGGCTCGCGCAAGCCGCGCAAGCGCGTCGGCCGCGGCGAGGGCTCCGGCACAGGCAAGACCTCGGGTCGCGGCCACAAGGGCGCGGGCTCGCGCTCGGGCGCGAAGAAGCGCATTAACTTCGAGGGGGGTCAGACCCCGATCCACATGCGGATGCGCAAGCTGCGCGGTCCGCACATGAAGAAGTCGATGCCGTTCGAGAAGTTCCGCACGCACACTCAGCCGGTGAACCTGCGGGACCTCGAGGCGCGCTTCGACAAGGGGGCCGAGGTGACCCCCGATGCCCTGCGCGAGAATGGCCTCGCCACGCGCCGCGAGGTGCCCGTCAAGATCCTCGGCCAGGGTGAGCTGTCCAAGGCGCTCACCGTGCACGCCCACGGCTTCTCCGCGACCGCACGCGAGAAGATCGAGGCCGCGGGCGGCACCTGCCAGCTGATCGAGGAGTAGGGCCCCGGTGCTCCGGACGTTCCTGAGCGCGTTCAGGGTTCCCGAGATCCGGAAGAAGCTCGCCTTCACCGCCGGGATGCTGGCGCTCTACCGCGCCGGTGCCTACATCCCGGCGCCCGGCATCAACGTCGATGCCGTCAAGGACATCTCCGAGAACTTCACCGGTTCGAACGTCCTCGGCTTCCTGAACCTGTTCTCCGGCGGCTCGCTCCAGCGCTTCGCGATCTTCGCGCTCGGGATCATGCCCTACATCACGGCGTCGATCATGCTCCAGCTGCTGACCGTCGTGATTCCGCAGCTCGACAAGCTGCGCAAGGAGGGCGAGGTCGGGCAGCAGCGGATCACCCAGTACACGCGCTACCTCACCGTGGCGCTCGCCTTCGGCCAGTCGGTCGGCTACGTCTTCCTCTTCCGCACCTTCTCGGCCGGCAGCACGGACGTGGTGGAGAACTTCACGTTCGGGCGCGTCTTCGTGATCGTCATGACGCTCACCGCCGGCTGCGTGATGCTCATGTGGTTCGGCGAGCTGATCACGCAGCGCGGAATCGGCAACGGAATCTCGCTGATGATCTTCGCCTCGATCGCGTCCGGCCTGCCCAACGGCATCCAGGCCTGGTGGACGAACCCGGACCAGATCTTCGTCCTGATGATGCCCTTCCTGGCGCTCGCGATCATCGCCGGCATCGTCTTCATGCAGGAGGGCCAGCGGCGCATCCCGATCCAATACGCCAAACGCGTGGTCGGGCGCCGGATGGCCGGCGGCGGCTCCACCTACCTGCCGCTGCGCGTGAACATGGCCGGCGTGATCCCGGTGATCTTCGCCGCCTCGCTGATGGCGTTCCCGCCCACGGTCGGCGAGCTCCTTCAGGCCAGCTGGGCCCAGGACTTCTCCGCCTTCTTCAACCCAGGCGGGGCGCCGTACCTGATCGGCGAATCCGTGATGATCATCCTGTTCACGTACTTCTACACCGCGGTCACGTTCAACCCGGTGGAGCAGGCGGACAACCTGAAGAAGTACGGCGGATTCATCCCGGGGGTGAGGCCAGGCAGACCCACGGCCGAATACCTCGACCGGATCCTCGCGCGGCTCACCTTCCCGGGCGCGCTCTACCTGGCCGTGGTCGCGGCACTTCCCACGATCCTCATCAACCAGACCAGTGCGAACTTCTACTTCGGCGGGACCTCGATCCTGATCGTCGTGGGCGTGGCCCTCGACACGATGAAGCAGCTCGAGGCCCAGCTGATGATGCGCAACTACGAGGGCTTCCTCAAGTGAGCGAGCTGAACCTGGTCCTCCTCGGCCCCCCCGGGGCCGGGAAGGGAACCCAGGCCGAACGACTGGTCGAGGACTTCGGCCTGCCCTACTACTCGACCGGGATCATCCTGCGCGAGGCGGTGGCCGAGGAGTCAGAGCTCGGCAAAGAGGCGAAGCAGTACATGGAGGACGGCGAGCTCGTCCCGGACGAGCTGATCAACAAGGTGATCGGCGAGCGGCTCGACTCCGGGGAGGCCGACGACGGCTTCCTCCTCGACGGCTTTCCGCGCACCACCGGCCAGGCGGAGATGCTCGAGGAGACCCTCGACGGCCGTGGCCGGGAGGTGTGCGCGGTGCTGCTGATCGAGGCGTCCGATGACGAGGTGGTGCGCCGCCTCTCCGGGCGCCGCACCTGCGCCAAGGGCAATCACGTCTACCACGTGGAGTTCGACCCGCCGAAGAACGAGGGCGTCTGCGACCAGGACGGCTCGCGCCTGATCCAGCGCGACGACGACAGGGCCGAGACCGTCCGCAAGCGGCTCGCGGTCTACCACGACCAGACCGAGCCGCTGATCGAGTGGTACCAGGACAAGGGGCTCCTGCACCGCTTCGACGGCACCCGCTCGCCCGACGAGGTGCACGGCCTCATACGTGCCACACTGGCTACGAAGCGACTCGAGGACGAGCTCAAGAAGTGATCCTCCGAAAGACACCCGAGGAGATCGAGAAGATGGCCGCCGCGGGCAGCGTGCTCGTGCGCTGCCACGAGGTGCTGCGCAAGAAGGCTCGGCCTGGGGTCACGACGGGCGAGCTGGACGAGGCCGCCGAGCGCTTCATCCGCTCGCAGGGCGGCGAGCCCGCCTTCAAGGGCTACCGCGGCTTCCCGGGCTCGATCTGCGCCTCGCCGAACTCGATGGTGGTGCACGGCATCCCGGGCTCCTACAGCCTGAAGCGCGGCGACATCCTGAGCGTGGACATCGGCGTGATCCTGGACGGCTGGGTGGCCGATGCCGCGATCACCCACCCGATCGGCAGGCGTCACGCCAGTCGCGCAGCGCCTGCTCGCCACCACGAAGGCCGCGCTGTTCGCCGCGGTCGAGCAGTGCCTGCCCGGCAACCGCCTGGGCGACGTCTCACACGCCGTGCAAACCCGCGTGGAGAGCGACGGCTTCGGCGTGATCCGCTCCCTGGTGGGCCACGGAATCGGCCGCGACATGCACGAGGACCCGCAGATCCCGAACTTCGGCCAGCCCGGCACAGGGCCCGAGCTGGAGGAGGGAATGGTGCTCGCCATCGAGCCGATGGTGAACGTGGGCGGCTACCAGGTGCGGATGGGATCGGACAACTGGGCGGTCTACTCCGAGGATGGGTCCCTCGCCGCCCATTTCGAGCACACGGTGGCCATTACGGGGGACGGCCCGCGGATCCTCACGCCCTGGCACCTGAGGGAGTCGGCGCCAGTGCAGGCTGCTACTGTTTCCGGTCGGCGCTGAGCCGTCTCCTGGGCTCCCGCGCCGATCCTCGTCGTGTCCGATACGTTTCCCCGGTTCTACGGAGCTATGAAGGTCCGCGCCTCAGTTAAGCCAATGTGCGAGAAGTGCAAGATCATCCGCCGCGGCGGTGTGGTCCTCGTGATCTGTCAGAACCCCCGTCACAAGCAGCGGCAGGGGTGACGGACAGCTAAATGGCGCGCATTTCAGGGATCAATATCCCTCTGAACAAGAGGGTCGAGATCGGGCTCACGTACGTGTACGGCATCGGCCGTTCGACCTCGAACGAGGTCCTGAGCCAGGCCGGCGTGGACCCGGACACCTACGTCAAGGACCTGACCGAGGACGAGGTGCGCAAGATCCGCGAGAAGGTCGACGACCTGCTGGTGGAGGGCGACCTCCGGCGCGAGCAGTCACAGAACATCAAGCGCCTCATGGAGATCGGCGCATACAGGGGCCTGCGCCACAGGCGCGGCCTGCCGGTGAACGGACAGCGGACCAAGACGAACGCGCGCACCCGCAAGGGCCCGAAGCGCGGCTCCCAGTCCGGCGGCGGCAAGAAGAAGGTGAGGAAGCACTAGATGCCCCAGGCACGCAGGCCCCGCGGACGCAGGCGCGTCCGGAAGAACGTGCCGTTCGGGCAGGCACACATCAAGACGAGCTTCAACAACACGATCGTGTCGCTGACCGACAAGGACGGCAACGTGCTCGCGTGGGAGTCCGCCGGCGGCGCCGGCTTCAAGGGCTCGCGCAAGTCCACGCCCTTCGCAGCGCAGGTCACGGCCGACGCCGCGGCGCGCAAGGGCATGGAGCACGGCCTCCAGAAGGTCGAGGTCTTCGTGAAGGGCCCAGGCTCAGGCCGCGAGACGGCGATCCGCTCGCTTCAGGCCGCCGGGCTCGAGATCACAGGAATTCGCGACGTGACGCCGCAGGCGCACAACGGCTGCCGTCCGCGGAAGCGGAGGCGTGTCTAATGGCGCGCGATACAGGGCCTCAGTGCAAGCAGTGCCGCCGGGAGGGCATGAAGCTCTTCCTGAAGGGCGAGCGCTGCCTGACGGACAAGTGCGGTGTCGAGCGGCGCAACTACCCGCCGGGCGACC
The DNA here is from genome assembly GCA_963837445.1 of uncultured Thermoleophilaceae bacterium. GTDB lineage: Bacteria > Actinomycetota > Thermoleophilia > Solirubrobacterales > Thermoleophilaceae > JACVRW01. Next base: position 40,339 of record CAWINK010000023.1, read on the forward strand.
ACGGCCGCGGACGCTCGCGCCAGTCCGAGTACCGACTCCAGCTTCGTGAGAAGCAGAAGGCCCGCCGCTACTACGGCGTGCTCGAGAAGCAGTTCCGCAACTACTACGCGAAGGCGAGCCGCCAGGCCGGCGTGACCGGTGAGAACCTGCTCCGCCTTCTGGAATCCCGCTTCGACAACGTACTGGTGCGGCTCGGCTTTGCCGGCTCGCGCCGCCAGGCACGCCAGATGATCCGGCACGGCCACTGGCACATCAACGGCCGCCGCGTGGACATCCCGTCGTACCAGCTGAAGACCGACGACGTCATCACGATGAAGCCCAGCGCTCCGGTCGAGCCGGTCGTGCGTGACGCGACCGAGCTGACCTCCGCCGTGCCGGCCTGGCTACAGGCCGACCACGACGGGCTCACCGCCAAGGTGCTCCGCCTTCCCGAGCGTGCGGAGATCACCACGCCGGTGCAGGAGCAGCTCATCGTCGAGCTTTACTCGAAGTAGCACCGAACTCCCGCGCGCCCGCTCGGGCGCCGCGCGGATACAAAGCGAAGGAAGCACCTCTCCAAATGATCGAGTTTCAGACTCCACAGATTTCCGCCGAGAATGTCGAGGACAATCGCGGCACGTTCACGATCGAGCCGCTCGACCGCGGCTTCGGCTACACATTCGGCAACTCGCTTCGGCGTGTGCTGCTGTCGTCCCTGGCCGGCGCGGCAGTGACCAGCGTCCGCATCGAGGGCGTCGCTCACGAGTTCTCCACCATCAACGGCATCAAGGAGGACGTGACGGACATCGTCCTCAACCTCAAGGAGGTCGTCTGCCGCATGCACTCGGATGCGGCCGAGATCGAGGCGCCGCTGGTGGTCACCGGCCCCGGCGAGATCAGCGCCGGCGACATCGACCTCCCGTCGGGCGTCGAGATCCTCAACCCCGACACCCACATCGCGACCCTCGAGAAGAAGACCAAGCTCGAGATGTACCTCACGATCGGCCACGGCCGCGGCTACTCCCCGGCGGAGGACAACAAGACGCCGGACCAGCCGATCGGCGTGATCCCGATCGACTCGATCTTCTCGCCGGTCAAGCGCGTGGCGTACTCGGTGGACGCCGCCCGCGTCGGCCAGAAGACCGACTACGACAAGCTCACGATGGACATCGAGACCGACGGGTCGCTCGACCCGCAGGCCGCCCTGCGTGAGGCCGCCGAGATCCTCATCAAGTACCTGGCGATCTTCACCGACGCCGACCGCGTGGAGGCCCTGCGTGACCAGGGCGCCGCGCTGGTGGCCGGTGCGGACGGCATGGGCGACGGCGCCAGCGCATCCGGTGCCGGTGGGATGGACGACATCCTGATCGAGGAGCTCGAGCTGGGTGTCCGCTCGTACAACTGCCTCAAGCGCGCCGGCATCCAGACGGTCGGCGACCTGGTGCAGAAGTCCGAGTCCGAGCTGGCCGCGATTCCGAACTTCGGCCGCAAGTCGATCGAAGAGGTCAAGGAGACCCTCGACGCGCGCGGGCTGGGTTTGCGCGCCGGGTAAGGTTCCGACGCTATGCGCCACCAGAAGCAGAGGGGCAAGCTGTCGCGTGACGCAGCGCACCGCAAGTCGCTGTTCATGAACCTCTGCCGTGAGGTGATCGACCACGAGCGCATCCAGACGACCGAGGCCAAGGCCAAGGCCGTCAAGCCGGAGCTCGAGCGGCTGATCACGCTCGCGAAGAAGGGCGACCACCATTCGCGCCGGCTCGCGATGGCCCGCCTCGGCCAGGACAAGTTCGTGGTCTACAAGCTGTTCGAGGAGATCGCCCCGCGCTACGCCGACCGCCCGGGCGGCTACACCCGCATCCTGAAGCTGGGGCCGAGGAAGTCCGACTCAACCGAGATGGTCTTCCTCGAGCTCGTCTAGGAGGCGCGCTTCAGCGCTGGCTGCGCCAGTCCGAGATCAGCGCGACGAGCGCCGCCAGCCCGGTGACGCCCACGGCGATTGGGCGCAGGCTCGCGAGGTCCTCGTCGAGGAAGGCGATTAGTCCAAGGGTGCCGGCGACCGCTGCCGCCCCGCCCGCGAAGACACGGGAAACCCGTCCGAGCGGCGACTCGTCGAGTAGGTCGACGGCCGGTTCCTCCGGCGTCTCGGGCTCGAGGCGTGAGATCCACTGACGCTCTGGGTCCACCGGCCGGATCCTACGCTCAACTCGCGGCGAAGCGGCGCAGTGCCTCGCGGCCGCCGCTCGCGATCGGCATGCCGTGCGCGAGCAGCAGGACGTCGAAGTCGAGCTCGTCGGCCAGTCGGGCGAAGGCGCGCTTGAGGCCGGCCTTCGTCTCCTCGGGGTCGTTCATGTACTGGTCCGGCACGAAGTGGAGGTCGTCGCCGTACCGGATCGCTCCGTCGGCGATGGCGAGCGCGTTCGCGGCGGGGATGTGGAACGCGGACTCGTCAGGGCTGATCGCGTTCACCTCGTGGGCGATCACGGCGCCGCCGGCGAGCGACTCGCCGAAGTCGTACGGCACGATCGGCGTGTCCTCCTCGAATTCGTGCATTCCGGTGCGCGGCGCGCGCACCACGGCGCCGAAGCGCGTGCGCGCCTCGAGGCTGTCGCGCACGTGGTGGCGGCAGGAGAGGAGGATGTGCTGGACGCCCTCCACCTCGTCCGGAACGGCGAGCGGATCGAGCAGCGTCCGCAGCTCCGGAAGCCAGTACGAGCTCACCTCAACGCCGATCCTCGGATGCGGCGCCTGCCAGTGCATCACGCCTGGGGAGATCTCCTCCATCGCGCCATTTTGCAACAAATCATGCAACTTGCAGGAATTTCGCCTGATAGAACGACGGGCGTCCTAACGCCGAATCGCTCCGATCCCAGGGTCGGGCGAACGGGGGAACCGATGCGGCCTAATGGCCGCTGGGGCGAATCGCTCGGGCCGCGCGCCCGGGTGTAGCGCTAAGCGCGAGCCCGTCAGCTCACCTCGCAGGCGGAACCCGACAGAAGGCATCTACCGACGTGCACCGGAAGCTTGTGGCCGCCGTAGCCATGCTCGCCCTCGCCGGGGGGATCGCTGCCGTGCCCGTGGAGCAGGCGTCCGGCGCGACCAAGGCCAGCGCGTCCAGCAAGCGTGGTGACGTTCGCGCTCTGCAGCGCAAGGTCGGCGTGGCGGCCGACGGCATCTTCGGCCCCGCCACCCAGCGGGCCGTGAAGCGCTGGCAGCGGCGGCACGGCCTCGTGGCGGACGGGATCGTCGGCCCGCAGACGCGCTCGGCGATGGGGCTCGGCGCGGGCCCGGTGCTGAAGCGCAAGCGCTCCGGCTCGCGCACGCGGCGCGGGAGCGCGGGGCGCGCCCACCACCGCTCGCATCGCCGTGGCGGCGTCAGGGCGCTCCAGCGCCGGATCGGCGTGCCCGCGGACGGCGTCTTCGGTCCGGCCACCGAGGCGGCCCTGAAGCGCTGGCAGTCGGCTCACGGCCTGGTGGCCGACGGAATCGCCGGGCCGCAGACCCGCTCGAAGCTCGGGATCGGCGCCGGCCCGGTGCTGAAGCGGCGAGGCCGCGGCGGCGGAGGCTCGGGAGGCGGGCGCATCCACCGCCTGATCAGCGCGGCGAACCGCATCGCGAGCGCGCCGTACAGGTACGGCGGCGGCCATGGCACCTACCGCGACAGCGGCTACGACTGCTCGGGCTCGATCTCATACGCCCTCCACTACGCGGGGTTGCTGCGGACTCCGCTCGACTCGAGCGGCTTCATGAGCTACGGCCGCCCGGGCCGCGGCAGGCGCGTCACGATCTACGCCCACTCCGGCCACGCCTACATGGTCGTGGACGGCCGCCGCTTCGACACGAGCGCGATCCGCGAGACCGGCTCGCGCTGGACGCACACGCACCGCTCGTCGGCGGGCTACGTCGCTCGCCACCCGCCCGGCCTCTAGGCCGGCGGGCGCCCCTCGGCGGTCACCGCGAACCACGTCCCGCCGAACTCGGCGATGTTGTTGCAGAGCACCTCGCCCCTGGGGTCGTGCTCGTAGAAGTAGAGCGGCTGGCCCCTGTAGGTGACCTGCCGGCGGCGCCCTCGCGCGATCGTCCCGAGCAGCGAGCGCTTCACCCCGGGCGCGGCGCGCGGACGGCCCTTCGCGAAGAACGGCGGCCACGCCTCGGCGCAGTCGCCATGGCAGCGGCTCCTGCCCCTCGGGTCACGCGTGAACGTGTACAGGGCGCCGTCGCCTCCGCTGAAAAGCACGCGACCGACCTGCGAGTCGCGCAGCTTCAGGAGCGGGCCCTTGGGGCGAGACGCCGTGGCCTGCATCTCGCTCGTGGCCTGCACCTCCCGCATGACCCGCGGCTCACCCATGGCGTCCGTCGAGTCCTCGCCGCAGCCGGCCAGCACGGCTGCGCAGCCGAGACTTGCGATCAGGGGGAGAATTCGGGGCATCGGGCTTCTGTACGACTCCATAGGTAAGCGTTACACATCCGTGCGGCGGGAGGACCCTCGCATCGGCGCCAGGATTCGCGCGGCGCTCGGCGACGCCCGCACGGTGGTGAACGTCGGGGCCGGCACGGGGGCCTACGAGCCCTCCGACCTCGACGTGACCTCGGTCGAGCCGTCCGAGGTCATGATCGCCCAGCGGCCGGAAGGTGCGGCGCCGGTGGTGCGTGCCTTCGCCGAGGAACTGCCGTTCGAGGACGGCAGCTTCGACGCCGCCATGGTCGTGCTGAGCGACCACCACTGGCGCGACCACAAGCGCGGCCTGGCCGAGCTGCGGCGCGTGGCACAGCGAGTGGTGCTCTTCACCTGGGAGCCGGCCAGCGCGCGCGACAGCTGGGTCGTGCGCGACTACTTCCCCTGCTTCGAGGCGCTGATTCCGGACGGCTACCGGCTCGCGACGACCGTCGAGCGCCTTGGCGGCGGCCGGGTGGAGGTCGTGCCCGTGCCGCACGACTGCCTCGACGGCTTCTATCACGCCTACTGGCGGCGCCCTGCGGCGTACCTCGACCCCGTCGTTCGCGCTGGGATCTCGGCCTTTGCCCTAATGGATGAGGCCTGTGTGGAGGCTGGGCTCGCGCGGCTGGCTCGCGATCTGGAGTCAGGTCGGTGGGCGCGCCGCAACGCGGATCTGCTCGAGCTGGACGAGCTCGACTGCGGGTACCGGCTGGTGGTGCACGATGGTGATTGACACCCTCCGGCGCGTTCGCCGCCGCTTCCTGCCCGCGCACGTGCGCGCCGACATCCGCGACACGGCGCTGCTCGTGGCGCTGCTCGAGCAGGTGCTGAAGCCGGACTCCGACTGCGTCGACGTGGGCGCCCACGCGGGATCCGTCCTGGGCGAGATGGTCCGGCTCGCGCCGCGCGGGCGGCACGTGGCATGGGAGCCGCTGCCGGCGTTTGCGGCCGGGCTTAGAGAGGCGTTCCCCGGGGTGGAGGTGCGCGAGGCAGCTCTGGGGGACAGCGCGGGCAAGCGAGTGTTCGCTCACGTGGTCGGAGACCCGGGCTGGAGCGGCTTCCTCGCCCGCCCGACACCGGCTCCCCGATCCGTGGAGGAGCTCACCGTGACAGTCGAGCGCCTCGACGATGCGCTTCCCGACGGAGTGCACCCGGCGTTCGTGAAGATCGACGTGGAGGGCGCCGAGGAGGAGGTGCTCCGGGGCGCGCTCGAGACGCTTCGCCGCCACCGGCCGCTGGTGGCATTCGAGCACGGCCTCGGCTCCGCCGACCTCTACGGCACCACCCCCGCCGGGATCCACGCCCTGCTCTGCGGCGAGCTCGGCTACGAGATCGCCGGCCTGGACGGGGACGGCCCCTACGGGGTGGAGCGCTTCGGCGAGATCTTCGCGAGCGGCGAGCGGGTGAACTTCGTGGCGCGACCGCGCTGGGGCGACAGGCCGTAAAGGGATCCCCCAGCAGCTTCGGGTCACCCTGGTAGACCCGAAACAGGTCGGCGATGAAGTTGATTCGATCGGTGAGGCTCGACCAGCTCTGGGCGCCGCTTCCACGCGTCGTGTCGGGTGTGCGGTCGAGCCGCCCGAGCAGCGCGCGCAGGTCTGGGTTGTCGATCCTCCGAAGCTCGGGCGGGAACGTACCCGGCACGTCGCGACCCAGGCTCAGCGCCTCGCCCGGCAGCGATAGCGTCATCAGCAGTTCGGTGACGGCCTCGTGCGCGACCTGCTTGGAATGCCGGTCGAGCTCGTCGAGCACCGTCTTCACCCGCGTCCGGCGCCCGGGCACCAGCTCGCCCAACAGCCGAAGCGCCAGGCCGAAGCGCGGGCGCAGCAGCTGACGCAGGAGCTTGCGCCGCAGCTTGATCGGCTCGTCGAACGGGGCAGTGAGCGCCTCCACGATCTCCGGCTGGAGCCGCGTCTGCTCGTGCCAGCCGATCGCCAGGTTCGCGAGCAGCATCAGCTCGGCTCTCGCCTTGGGGTCGCTCTCGCCGAACGCTGACGCGTAGGACGTGAACGCCTGCCGCAGGTAGTCCTGGCCGTCGGGCGGATCCCCCGGCCGTAGACCCTCGTAGAACGATTCGTCGGGCAGCGCCAGGAAGCGAGCGAACTCGCGCCCGATCTCCTCGAACACCTTGAGGTTTCCGCGCGCCACGGCATCGCTCGCGCGCTCGAAGGCGGAGTCAGGCACGAGCGCCTGCCGGATCGCATCCCACCACGGCGGCGAGCGCGGTGTCGCCGACGCTCGTCGCGTCCTGCGACCGAGCGAACACGCGCTCGAACGCCCGCTGGAGGTCCTCCTTGCGGATGGTCTGGCCGGCCTGCTTCGACGCCCAGGTGGCGAACGTGCACCAGTTGGCCGGTCCACCGCCGGTCCGCGCGGCGAACAGGCGCGACAGCTCGGAGTAGCACTGCGTGATCTGAAGGTTCCGCGAGACCGGGTCGCCGAGCGCGGCGATCCGCTCGACGTCAGCGACGGTCGGCATCTTAGCCATTCTCCACAAATCCGGTCGACATTTGCTACTTTCAGCGGTCTGTAAAGTCGATTGACAAGGTGGACAATGTGAGGACTCGTAATCGCCTGCTGGCACCGATGCTGGCTGCCCTGGCCGGCTTGACCATTCTGCTCGTTGCCAGCGGCTGCGGTGGGCAGTCCGAATCCGCGTCGGGCGGCGGAGACGGCAGTGGCGGCAAGCTGACGCTCGTGGCGTACTCCACCCCGGAGGAGGCCTACAGGGAGCTGATCCCGGCCTTCAACAAGACCGAAGAGGGCAAGGGCGTGAGCTTCAGCCAGTCCTACGCGCCTCGGGCGAGCAGTCCCGCGCGGTCGAGGGCGGCCTGCCGGCCGACGTCGTCGAGTTCTCGCTCGAGCCCGACATGACGCGGCTGGTGGACGCGGGCCTCGTCGACCAGGACTGGAACCAGAACGAGCACAAGGGCATGGTCACCGACTCCGTCGTCGTGTTCATGGTCCGCAAGGGCAACCCGGAGAACATCAAGGACTGGGACGACCTCGTGACCGGCGACGTCGAGGTGATCGAGCCGAACCCGTTCACCTCGGGCGGCGCGAAGTGGAACATCATGGCCGCCTACGGCGCCCAGCTCGAGAAGGGCAAGACGCCAGGAGGAGGCGCGAGCAGTACCTCGACGACCTGTTCGAGAACGTGCCGGTGCTCGACAAGAGCGCACGCGAGTCGCTCCAGACGTTCTCGAGCGGCAAGGGCGACGTCCTGCTCGGCTACGAGAACGAGGCGATCCTCGCGCAGCAGAAGGGCGAGGAGCTCGACTACATCGTCCCTGACGAGACGCTGCTGATCGAGAACCCGGTCGCGCGTCACACGACGGAGGCCAACGACCCGGACCTGGCGCAGGAGTTCGTGGACTTCCTCTACACGCCCGAGGCTCAGGAGATCTTCGTGGGAAGGGCTACCGCCCGGTCGTCGAGGGAGCCCCGGCGCGGACGAGTTCCCGACACCCGCCGGCACTGTTCGACATCGCCAAGTTCGGCGGCTGGGACAAGGTGAACAACGAGTTCTTCGACCCGGAGAAGGGCGTCGGTGGCGCGAAGATCTTCCAGTCCCAGGGGAAGAGCACTGAGTCAGGCTGACCCCAGCAATCGCCGCAGCACCTCCTCCTGCGGCGCCGGTGAGTCGCGGCCCGAGGGCGCTTCCCATTCGCGGGGACGTCCTCGGCCGCGGCATCGCCATGGCGTACCTCAGCATCGTCGCGCTGATCCCGCTCGCGGCCGTGGTGCTGAAGTCGTTCGAGGACGGGGCCGACAGCTTCTGGAACGCCGATCACGCAGCCCGCAGGCCGTCGCGGCGCTGAGGCTCACGCTGATCGCGTCCGCTGGTCGTGGTGCTCATCAACGCCGTCATTCGGCACGCTGATCGCGTGGGTGCTCGTCCGCGACGAGTTCCCCGGCAAGGGCATCGTCGAACTCGCTGATCGACCTGCCGTTCGCGCTGCCCACGATCGTCGCCGGCCTCACGCTGCTCGCGCTCTACGGGCCGGACAGCCCGGTCGGCGTGAACGTCGCGTACACGCAGTGCGGCCGTGGCGATGGCGCTGCTGTTCGTGACCCTGCCGTTCGTGGTGCGCGCGGTGCAGCCGGTGCTGCTCGAGCTGGACCGCGAGATGGAGCAGGCGGCGGAGTCGCTCGGCGCGAGCCGGCTCACCGTCTTCCGGCGGATCATCCTGCCGAACCTCATGCCGGCCGATCATCGCCGGGGCGGCGCTCGCGTTTGCCCGCGCGGTCGGCGAGTTCGGCTCGCTCGTCCTGATCACGGGCAACATCCCGTTCAAGACCGAGGTCGCCGTCCGTGCTTCATCTTCTGCCAGGTCGAGAGCGACGATCCCGTGCGGCGCCGCCGCGGTGTCCGTCGTGCTGCTCGTCGATCGGCGCTGGTCGATCCTCGCTGGTCATTCGGCTGGCTGCTCGAAGAGGGCGCTGCGCCATGAGGAGTAAGCTACGCGCTCCGCGTTCATCGCGCTGGCCTACCTGGCTGCTGCTGCTGGCGTGCCGGTCGGCGCTCGTGTTCTGCAACGCGTTCGAGGACGGCATCGGCGCCGGCGTGGGACGCGGTGACCACGCCCGAGGCCCAGCACGCCTTCTACCTGACGTTCGTGATGGTGGTCGTCGCCGTGCCGCTCAACACGGTCTTCGGCGTGCTCTGCGCGCTCGCTGCTCGTGCGGCAGCGATTCCGCGGGCGAGCGCCTGCTCAACGCGCTGGTCGACCTGCCGTTCGCCGTCTCGCCGGTCGTGGTCGGCCTGGCGCTGCTGCTCGTCTACGGCCGCCGCGACGGCTGGGTCGGCGATGGTTCGCCGACGCACGGCGATCCAGATCATCTTCTCGCACGCCCGGGATGATCCTCGCCACGATGTTCGTGTCGCTGCCGTTCGTGGTGCGCGAGGTGATCCCGTGCTGCGCGAGATCGGCACCGAGCAGGAGCAGGCCGCCGCCACGCTCGGCGCCGGGCCGCTGCAGACCTTCTGGCGCGTCACGCTGCCGGCGATCCGCTGGGGCGTGGCCTACGGCGTCGTCCTGACCACGGCGCGCGCGCTCGGCGAGTTCGGCGCGGTCAGCGTCGTGTCGGGCAAGCTCGTCCGGCCAGACCGAGACGGCCACGCTGTTCGTCGAGGAGCGCTTCCAGCGCTTCGACATGACCGGCGCCTACGCCGCGTCGGTCGTGCTGGCGCTGCTTGCGCTCGTCGACGCTGCTCGCGATGAACCTGATCAAGCCCAAGGAGGCTCAGGCGATGAGCATCGTCGTCGACAGGTGTCGAAGCGGTTCGGCGACTTCGTCGCGCTCGACGACGTGTCGCTCGAGGTGCGCGACGGCTCGCTGACCGCGCTGCTCGGGCCCGAGCGGCGGCGGCAAGTCCACGCTGCTGCGCGTGATCGCCGGCCTCGAGACGCCCGACACCGGCACGGTCGCGATCGCCGGCGAGGACGCCACCCAGCAAGCCGCCGCAGCGACCGCAACGTCGGCTTCGTCTTCCAGCACTACGCGGCCTTCAAGCACATGACGGTGCGCGAAGAACGTCGCCTTCGGCCTCACGATCCGCAAGCGGCCGAAGGAGGAGATCGAGGCCCGCGTGGACGAGCTGCTCGAGCTCGTGCACCTCGACGGCTTCGCCGACCGCTACCCGTCGCAGCTCTCCGGCGGCCAGCGCCAGCGCATGGCGCTGGCCCGCGCGCTCGCCGTCGAGCCGCGCGTGCTGCTGCTCGACGAGCCGTTCGGCGCGCTCGACGCGCACGTGCGCAAGGAGCTGCGCGCGTGGCTGCGCCGCCTCCACGACGAGGTCCACGTGACGACGGTGTTCGTCACGCACGACCAGGAGGAGGCGATGGAGGTCGCCGAGCAGATCGTGGTGCATGAACGAGGGCGCGGATCGAGCAGGTCGGCCGCCCGACGCGACCTCTACGAGCAGCCCGCGAACGAGTTCGTGAT
>CAWINK010000024.1:0-18251 GCA_963837445.1 uncultured Thermoleophilaceae bacterium
GCCTGAGTAGGCCTCCTTACCGCTCCCCGTAGCCCCGCCAACGGCGGAGCGGTGCACCAGATGCGGGGCCTCGCGGGGCGGTGCGACCCCTCGTTTCCGATGCGCCGGGAGCGTGTGCATTGGAAGAACCGGTGAGCGGCGGTCAGTCGCGGACGGGGAAGACGAGCTCCAGCGCTGCGCTGTGGACAAGCCAGATGTACGGCCCTGGCTGTCGGCAGCGCTGGATGATTCGGTGGCGGTGCCGCGCGAGCCGCTCGGCCATCTGGGGGCCGGTCAGAGAGGCGCTCGGGATGGTGAACATGCGGGCCCCGCATTGTCGGACCGCTTGCTGCTCGAGCTCGTTGCGCCGTATCTGTCGATCCTTCGTGAGAAGCACACGACCGAGCGCGGTCTGCTCCTCGATCCAGACCACGTCATCGAGGTCATCCAGGTCCGGATACACCTCGAGCATCGCGTGGACGACTAGACCTTCCTCGCGGAGCCGCGCGGCGACGACGTAGCCGCCCAAGCTGCGGTCTACGAAGAACTCAGGCGGAGCGTCGGGCTCGGCACGCTTGCGCTTCGACACGGATTACGTGCTCAACCTGCTCATTCGAGACTCGAAAATCGGCCGCGAGCTCGTGGACGGACTCTCCGGCGGCAAACCGATCGGCAATGTCCTCGACGCGGGCGTTCCCACTTCGTAGGAGCGGCCGGCCGAACGCCTTGGTCGGATCGACAAAGACCTCCTCCTCGCCATAGATCGGGAGCCACAGGCGGTCCGCGAAGTCGTCGGCCCCGTAGTGAATCGGCCGGAGATGCTCCTCAACCGCCCTCCGGAACTGCTTCTGCTTGTTCCTCACCACGGTGTGGTCCGGGTCGTCGCCGGCGTACCGGTAGAGAACCTCGACGCCGTCTGTGGCCAGGTTGCGCGACACAAGCGCGTGCTCGAGCCCGATCTCTTTCTTGAGTGCCTCGACGGCGGGCCGGATTCGCTGCATAGACACTCCAGCTCGCCGCAGCGCGGTCAGGACGAACGCTTCCGCGAACCCGACGAACGGCACCAACACATGTCCGTTGTGGCTATCCGCCGTGACGATGGGCCGCGCTTTCCCCGCACCACGAGCCCAGTTGTTCATGGTCCGCTCGGCGACGCCCAGATACTTGGCCGCTTCGCGCACGTTGAAGACGCCGTACTGGCGGCGGGGGTCGTCCTTTCGAAGGGATTGGGTTCGTTGCGACACGCTTGGGATCTCCTCGCCACCGAGACTAGGGGTACCGCCTCGGCGCTGCGGCGCTCGTTGCGGTGTTCGGCGTCGTCCCCGGTTCTCCGCCTCGGTTCGCACGGGGCCAGTTTCCAGTCGCCCGACGTATTGCCAGGCGCGCTGCATCGATACTTGAAGGTGACGCTCGGGCGTCGACTGACGACGATCTGCTCGATTTCGACCACAGCCAACTCGCGCATTTCGACCCTGACGATGCCAAGCGCGCACTCGATGAGCAGCGCGAAGTGTTCCGACCGCAGCTTGTAATGGCGGTGTGGCTCGACGGCTGGCGCGAGCGAATGGCGGATCACTCTGAACGCGAGGAAACGCCCGATTGGCAGGAGAGAGTCGATTGGGCCGTCCGAAATATGGGCGCGCATCTGCAACAGGGCGACTTTCTGCCTAGTGGCGCGTTGCACAGCGAAGTTGATGAGGGGCGGTTAGGAAAGCGGTCCTGCGCAGTGGCCCCTGCGATGGGCGTGCGGACGACAACAGGTCTGTCCGTCCGATCAGTTCTTAGAATCACTCCAAAGGACTTCGTGCAAGTCGGATGCTTGGAGGCGCCCGATGGCAAAGCAAATCACTGTTCTACTCAGCGCAGGACCGAGGCGGGAGATTCCGAGCCCGGCGCTGTCCGACGAGCAAGCGGAGCTGGACTTCGCCCAGATCTGTGCGGCGCAGGAGGCCGGCGGGGTGGCGATGCTGACGCTGCCGTGGCTCTCCGTGCGTGGCGGCGCGATCGTGGCCGTCCATGTGGAGGACGCGGCCGACCCGTCGCTGCCGACCGTCGCGTCCTGGCAGTAGTGCCGGAGACGCCGGAAGGTATCGCTTACGCGGAGTCGATTCGCGCGATCGAGTTCCAGGCCCGCGCGCTCGACGAGCTTCGCTCCCGCACGGGCCTGCTGCTTGCGGGCGCATCCGTCGTAACGTCCTTCCTAGGCGCCGAGGCCCTACGGGAGGAGGGGCTGGATACTTTGGCCGCGTTTGCGGTGGTCGCCTTCCTCGCGGTGGTCGGACTGTGCCTATGGATCGTCACGCCTCCGAGGAAGAAGGACGCGCGTTTCGTCATGAGCGCCAGGATCCTGCTGGAGGACTGGGCAGACGAGCCCCGCGGCGGCGACGTGGCGGCGATGCAGCGGTTCCTCGCCGAAACGATCGACCGCAACTACGACCACAATGAAACGAGGCTGGGGCAGCTGTACGCGGGCTTCCGCGCCGCCGCTTGGCTGCTGGGGCTGGATGTGCTGCTGTGGACCATCGACCTGACCTGAGGACGTGCATTCACGGATGAGCCAGAACCCGCCACCTCCGCCGCGCCCACCCCGCGACCCAACGAAGCCCGGAACCCGCGAACGGCCGGCGCCGCCGCCGAGGCCGACGCCACCTAGGCCCCCGGCGCCGCCGTCGCGGCCACCAAAGCGATAGCGGTCGGCAATGGGGGACTTCGAGGACGTGCTTCGAACCAAGCTGGACTCGGCCAGTTTCACCCGCGAGGCGTGGGAGGCCCAGTGGGGCGGCGATGCCCCGCCCATGAGTGACGAGCATCTGCGCGAGATTGCGCTACTCGGCACCGTGAACATCCAGTCTCAGGCGCTTCCGTTCCTGAGTTTCAGCCAAGTCGGCCGCGGGGAATTAGACCGGCACTTGGCGCGGGCGAGGGAGGGGCAGCCGGCGCGCCTAGAGGCTGCGGTCTTTGGCCCTGTGGTCGTCACCGGGGGCCAACTGCTTCGCGAACTTCCGGAGCAGCTACGGATTCACCGCCAGGTAATCGGTCTGCTGGTCGAGCACCTGGACGACGACACCGGGATGCTCCGGGCCGACGTCGACGGCGCACTGGACCAGGCAGCCATTCCAGAGGAAGACGACCCGAACCTCGCGGACGCGCTCGAAGCGGCGGTCGCCGCTGACCGCGCGGCGCTGCTACGGCTGGCTCGCCGCTGGGAGGAGGTCTGGGAGTCGTTGCCGTGATCGGGCACCGGTGAGAGACACTCGCCCGAGCCTACGGCGCGAGACTCAGCGGGGCCGGCGCCGAAGTGATCGTTTCGCTTCCACCGTCGTCATCTCGATGTGATCGTTCTCGGCATGCTTCTCGGCCGCGGCACGGTCCATGAACTGAGCACGGCACAGCTCGCAGCGCCACTCCCATGTGTTGCTACTGGACGCTGCGTGGGGATCAGGAAATGTGTCTCCCGCCTCGCCGAAGTTATGGCCGCAATAGCGGCACACACGCGCGGCCGCTAGAACCGTCTCAGCACAGTCGGGGCAGACCTTTGTCGGCTCGGGACCTCCCGAGCCCTCACGTCGGCCGGGGGCGTTGCGCATCTGGAAGCCCCCGGCGGCTGCGAGCAGCCCACCGATGCCAGCTAGGTAGATCCCAGCGGCGGGCGACGCCTTCGAGCAGTCGCGCTCGTCGAGCAGGGCGTCCAAGCCCCGACCACCGGGGGTCACCGGACAGAGGGTCAGCGAATCCTCATCGGTTCCGTGGTAGATCGCTACAGCGATGGCAATGACGCCAAGCACAATCACCGCGACCGTTTTTGTGCCTTGCCGATAGGCGCGGTAGGCCGCTGCCGCGATGCCGAGGCTCAATCCAACGAAGATCCACCCCGTCGCCGCTCTGAATCAACGTGTTCTCGGCAATGCCGCCAAAGGAAGTGCTCTCCACGCGCGGCAGGAAGACTGCAATGAGCATGGCCAAGGCCCCGACTAGCGCGATTCCCAGACCCACCGGACTCACTTCGATCCGGTCGTGTTCGTCGTCCATCCGCCACTCCTAACTGCAGGCCGACCCCAAAAGCTGGCCCGAGCCTAGCCGTTGCTCGCGTGGCGGGGTTAGCCTTGACCATTCAGGACTTGCATTACGTTCGCCCGGGCCGTGCTCGACCATCTCGGCCTTGGGCGAGGGTCGGTGCGCACTGGGGGAGACGGTCGATACCCTGCTCGACGTGACGAGCGCATGAAGTTTCAGCTTCGAGGTGACTGAGTGATGAAGGTCGCGTTCGTCGTCTATCCGGACTTCACGGCACTCGACCTCGTCGGGCCGTACGAGGTCATAAGCAAGTGGCCCGATGTTGAGGTCCACTTCGTGGCGAGCTCGCCCGATCCGGTCAGGTGCGACAGCGGGCTGACGGTGCTCCCGACGGACACGCCGGCGTCTCTGCCCGATCCGGACCTGATCGTGATTCCCGGGAGCGGGAACCCACTGCCGGTCCTCGACGACCAGGTGCTAATCGAGTGGCTTCGGGCCGCGGCCCCCAACTGCGCGTGGACAGCGTCGGTCTGCACAGGGTCCGCTCTCTATGCCGTCGCCGGCCTCTTAGAGGGCAAATCAACCACCACGCACTGGGCGTTCCGCGACTACCTGAAGGCTCTCGGAGTCACGGTGGTCTCGGACCGCGTCGTATGGGAGGGCACCCACGTGAGCGGCGCGGGAGTGTCGGCGGGCATCGACATGGCGCTGTCGCTGACGGAGCGCGTGCACGGTCGTGAGCTTGCCGAGGTGTTGCAGCTGATCATCGAGTACGACCCGGAGCCGCCGTTCGACTCAGGGTCGCTGGCAAAGGCGGATGCCCGGACACAACGGTTGGCGAGGCGGATGATGCTGGGCGACCAACCGGTGCGGACGGCCGCGAGGTTCGGCCGCGAGATCGTGCGAGCTCGGCTCCGTCGTGCATCCGGATCCGCTTCACGCTGACGGTGTAGTGGAACCTCTCCTTGCCGCGGCCCTACCGCGCGCGCAGGGACAACACGTCGACCACCATGTTGCGGTCGATCCTCGCGCCGATCTTGAGCGTGTAGCGCCGGCTCAGCAGCGACCGCTTCAGTTGGAGGTCCAACCTGCCGCCGCCACCGATGTGACCGGTTGCAAAAACCTTGCCGTGGCGGGTGAGGCTCACGGTGGTGCGCTTTGCGACCGTGCCGGCCCGCAGCCCGGTGCACACGGCGCGCGGTGCACGGCGCCTGGTGCATCGCAGGCGGCGTGGTCTGGGGGTCTCTGCGCTCTGGTTGGGCGAGTCACCGTCGACGCCGGGGGCACCGGGGGCACCCGGGGCGCCCGGAGTGCCGGGCTCGCCCGGGGTACCGGGGTCACCCGGGGTGCCGGAGGTTCCCTCGACGCCGGTTCCCGTCAACGGGATCGTGGAGCTCGAACCGGGGGAGTTGTCGTCCAGGACAAGCGACGCGTTGCGTACGCCGGCTGCGCCTGGCTTGAAGCTGACCGTCATGAGACAGGTATCGCCGCCTCCCACCGCGCCCACGGCGGTGCAGCGGTCGTACCGGATCGTGTAGTCGCTTGCGGCGGGTCCCTGCACGCTGGCCGCGGTCACGAACAGCGGGACCTGGCCGATGTTGCGGACGGGAATGAGCTCGGTGCCGTTGAGGCCGACCGCCTGATCCCCGAAGTCGATCGGTGGGACATCGATCGCGGTGATAAGCGAGAAGCGCTCGGCGGCGGCGACGGCGCCGCCCTGATAACCGCCCACGACAAGGACCGTGCCGTCCTGAAGGAGGACTGTCCCGCTCTGGCCTTGCGACGCCGCCTGGGTAGTGCCCGCGCTGTTCCACGAGTCGCTGATGGGGTCGTAGATGTCCGTTGTCGTGGCGCTGGTTCCGGATGTGACGAGTACGGCGCCGTTGGAGAGGGGGGTGGCTGTCGCGTCAGATCGGGTCACGCCCATGCTCCCGGCCGTCGACCAGGTTCCCCCGGCCGGGTCGTAGCGCTCACTGCTGTTGAGGGTCTGAGAGCTTCCAGATCCGCCGGCCACGAGCACGCTGCCGTCCTGCAGCCGAGTGGCAGCGTGGAAGGCACGCTGGGTTTGCATGGACCCGGTCGGGGTCCAAGTGTTGGCCACCGGGTCGTAGAGCTCGGCGCTCGACAGCGCGTCGCTGTCCAGCAAGCCGCCGGCGACGAGCACGCTGCCGTCCTGCAGGACTGTGGCGTTGGCCCCCTGGCGGGTCACGTTGAGGCTGGCAGCGGGCGACCAGGTGCCGGTGGTCGGGTCGTAGATCTCGGCGCTCTGGAGGACCGTTCCGTTCGAACCGCCGATGGCGAGGATTCTGCCGTCGGCCAGCCTTACCGTGGCCGGGTCGTAGCGCGCGGTCGTCATGGCGCCGGTCGGCGACCAGGTGTCCGCCGCAGGGTCGTACAGCTCGGCGCTCGCAGTGGCCGTTCCAGCCGACGCTCCTCCTGCCACGAGCACCTTTCCATCCGCGAGCAAGTTCGCCGCGTGGGCGTAACGCGGGACGGTCAGGTTTGCCGCAGCCGACCATGTGCCGCTCGAGGCGTCATAGCGCTCGGTGCTGGCCAGCCCTCCGCCGTCGTAGCCACCGGCCACCAGCACGGAGCCGTCCGTCAGCGTGGTCGCAGTGTGGACGTAACGCGCCTGGCTTAGGGCGCCCGTCGACGTCCAGGCTTGTGGCACAGCGGCCTGTGCGACTCCGGCGGTCAAGCCGAGTGTCGCCAGGATCGCGAATGAAACGGCCAGCAGGAGGCGCAAGGGTCCGCGCGTAGGTCGAGGCATCTCCCACCATCGGCAGCGCGGAAGCGGCCGATGATCGCCCGATTGAGGTATCCAGCTCTGGTGCGCTAGTGGCCGAGCAGCATCTCGAGCCGCTCGGTGCTGCGCTCGAGGTCTGCGCGGTCAACCGCGGGGTTGCCGCGCGGGCGCGTCTTGCGCCAGGTGGGCTGTTCGTCGTGACTTTGCACACGCGTCCGCGGCTGCGGCTTGGCGTGCCGTGCAGTTCTCTTCTCCATCAGGTTCCGAGCCTCCTCGGAATCGAGTCCCTCTCACACTAGGCGTTCCGGATCGACCCCACCTAAAACCTCTGGCGGATAGCGTTTAACCAACTTGCTTGCGCTGCTCTACGACATCCACGGCAACCTGCCCGCTCTCGAGGCGGTGCTTGCGGATGCGAAGGACGCCGACGGCTTCCTGCTCGGCGGGGACTACGCCACCGCTGGCGCCTGGCCGCGCGAGACCGTCGAGCGGCTGAAGCAGCTCGAGAACGCCACCTGGATCCGTGGCAACGCCGACCGCTGGCTCGTGGACCGGCACGACGCCCCGGCGCCGATCGACGCCATTGCCGAGCACACCGCGGAGCTCCTCGGCGACGAGCTGGTGAAGGAGCTGAGCACGCTGCCGGAGTCGACGACGATCGACGGCACGCTGTACTGCCATGCCTCGCCGAGCTCCGACATGGAGACCTTCCTTCCCAGGGCCGGCGAGCGGGACGAGGAGCTGCTCGGCGGCATCGAGGCGCGCCGGCTCGTGGCCGGGCACATCCACATCGCCTTCCGGCGCTCGGGCCCCGGCGGGATCGAGCTCGTGAACCCCGGGAGCGTGGGAATGCCGTGGGACGGCGACCACCGCGCCGCTTATGCGGTGATCGAGGATGATCGCGTGGAGCAGCGCAGGGTCAAGTACGACTGGCAGACCGCCGTGGCCGCCGTGAGGGACTGGGTGGGAGAGCTGCCGGCGCGCCGCATGGAGCTTGCCCGGTTCCAGGTGGATTGACTGGTACCGTCCCGCCCAGTGCGCCTGTCGAATGTCCTCTCCACCGGCGACCGCCAGTTCTTCGACCTGTTCGAGGAGGCGGGCGGCAACATCCAGCGCGCGGTCGGATTGCTCGAGGAGCTGCTCAAGGAGTACCCCGAGCGCAACGAGCTGGCCCGCGAGATCCTGATCTGCGAGCAGGACGGCGACCGGATCACGCACGACATCATCCAGCGGCTCAACCAGACGTTCGTGACCCCGATCGACCGCGAGGACATCTACTCGCTGGCCTCCGCGCTCGACGACGTGGTCGACTACACCGAGGAGGTCGCCGACTACCTCGGGCTCTACAAGATCGAGGCGCCGATGACGCAGGCCCAGGACCTGGCGCGCGTCCTGCACGCGGCGGGCCGGCAGATCGCGGAGGCCATGCCGCGGCTGCGGGGGTTCAAGGACATCACGCACTACACGGTTGAGATCAACCGGCTCGAGAACGACGGCGACCGCATCGTGCGAGAGGCGATCGCCTCCCTGTTCGACAACGGCATCGACCCGATGGTCGTGATCCGCTGGAAGGACATCTTCGAACGCCTGGAAGAGGCGATCGACGCCACGGAGCACGTGGCCAACATCCTCGAAGGCATCGTCATCAAGAACTCCTAAGCGAGCGTATGG
Source organism: uncultured Thermoleophilaceae bacterium (assembly GCA_963837445.1). Lineage (GTDB taxonomy): Bacteria > Actinomycetota > Thermoleophilia > Solirubrobacterales > Thermoleophilaceae > JACVRW01. The sequence continues at coordinate 8,411 of CAWINK010000024.1, forward strand.
GCAGCGAGATCATCGTCGTGATCGTCGTCACGACGGCGCTTATCTTCGACTTCACGAACGGTTTCCACGACACGGCGAACGTCGTGGCCACCTCGATCTCCACGCGTGCGATGCCGCCGCGGGTCGCGGTCGGCTACGCGGCGGTCCTGAACTTCGTGGGCGCGTTCATCTCGCTGGCCGTGGCCGCCACCGTCGCGCAGGACGTGGTGGCGATTCAGCCGAACTCGACCGGCCTGCTCGCGGTCTTCGCCGGGCTGGTCGGTGCCATCGCATGGAACCTGATCACCTGGTACTTCGGGTTGCCGTCGAGCTCGTCCCATGCGCTCATCGGCGGGATGGTCGGCGCCGTCTTCGTCGCAGAGGGCGCCGATGCGGTGTTCTTCAAGGAGGGCATCCTCGGCAAGGTGATGATCCCGGCGCTGGTGGCGCCGTTGCTGGCTTTCCTCGTCGGCGGCCTCGCGATCCTGTTCCTCTACCGGATCGTGGGGCGGCTCCGACCGGGGCCTGTCACCTCGGGATTCCGCTTCGGCCAGGTCATCTCGGGCGGGCTGCTCGCGCTCGCTCACGGAACGAACGACGCACAGAAGACGATGGGCGTGATCACGCTGGCACTCGTGGCCAACGGGACCATCGCAGCGGACGACTTCCACGTGCCGGATTGGGTGGTGGTTTCCTCGGCCACCGCCATCGCCCTCGGCACGTACATGGGCGGGTGGCGGATCATCAAGACGATGGGCAGCCGCATACACAAGATGGACTCCGCGCAGGGCTTCGCCGCCCAGGGCGCGGGTGCGACCGTGATCCTCGCGGCCTCACACGTCGGCTTCCCGCTTTCCACCACACACACGATCTCGGGCGCGGTGATCGGATCCGGCGCGGCGAAGCGGCTCTCGGCCGTCCGCTGGGGCGTGGCGGGGAACATCGTGATCGCCTGGATCCTCACCCTCCCGATGGCGGCCCTCATCGGTGGGCTCACCTATCTGGTCACAATCCTGTTCGGTAAGGGAGCGGTCGGTCCGATCGTGGTTTCGACCGTAAGCGTCGTGGTGGCCGTGCTCCTGTATGCGCGGCGCTCCCAGCAGGCCGGCGTGCCGCCTGCGGTGCCGCCTGCGTACGAGGGATCATGATCGCGTCGGTCGTCGACACCGACGCGCTTCTCCAGGTGGTCTGGGTGTCCCTGATCGCGGGGATCGGCGTGCCGTCGTGCTACGCGCTCGCCATCCTCGGCAGCACGCGGGCGGTCGAGTTCGGTAGGAACGGCCGGCCCGTCGAGGCCGTGCTCTTCGGCGTCGTGGGAATCGTCGGGCTCGCCGTGGTGATCGCGTCGATCGTGTTCGGCATCGTCACGCTCGTCAACGACTAACGGCCGCGGAGGCCAGCTCGGCGAGCCGCTCGATCTCTTCGTCGCTGTTCCAGGCGCCCACGGAGGCGCGCGCGTACGAGCGCCCCGGGATGCCGCGGATCACGATGCCCTCGGCCGCAGCGGCCTCGGTGAACTCCTGGGGATCCGGCACCTCGAAGGAGACCAGTGTGGACGCGCCGCGCATCGCCACCTCCACACCGCCCTCGGCCAGCAGCTGCGCCAGGCGGCCGGCGCCCGTGATGGCGCGCTCGTACACCGCCGCGAGCCCTGCCGCCTCGAGCACGTCGAGCGACGCGTGGGCCCATTCCACATGGTGCGGGACGGGGAAGCCCGTGGTGAGCCTGCGAGCGTCCGGCCAGAGCGCCGGCTCGAGCCCGCGCTCGGCATCCTCGAGCGCGTGGTAGCCGCTCCAGGGGGCGGGGAGGCCGGGCACGACCTCCGGGTTCGCGTACAGGTAGCCGATCCCGCCGGGACCGCACAGCCATTTCTGCCCCGAGGCCGCATAGAAGTCGCAGCCGAGCGCGTTCACGTCGAGCGGGACGGCGCCAAGGCCCTGGGCGCCGTCGAGCGCCAGGAGCGCGTGCGAAGCGGCGAGCGGCGCGGTGTCCATCACCCGCCCGGTGGCCCACGGAGACGTGCGAGGTCACCACGAGGCGCGTCTCCGGGCGCACCGCGTGCGGAAGCTCCCCGAAGGGCACGGCGCGCACGCTGACGCCGCAGGTGTCGCGTGCCGTGGCGAGCGGTCCCAGCACCCCCGGGTGCTCCTCGTCGCTCGTGAGGATCTCCTCGCCGGGGTGGAGATCGACGGCGTGGAGGACGGCGTTGATGCCGTCGGTCGTGGAGCCCGTGATCGCCACGTCGGCGGCCGTGGCGCCGAACAGCACGGCCACGCGCCCGCGCAGCTCGGCGATCCGCTCGAGCTGGTGCTCGAACCACTGCTTGCTGCTGCGCCCCTCCTCCACCTGCTCTCGCAGCGACGCCTCCGCCGCGTCGAACGCCGCGCTCGGCACCGGCCCGTTCGTGCCGGCGTTCAGGTAGGCCACCCGCTCGAGGACCGGGAACTGGGCTCGGAGCTCCTCCACGCGAGCCGCATACTAGGCTGCGGCCGACGATGATCATCGAGCGCTCAATGCAGGCGGAATGGCTCTCCAACGCGTACCTCGTCGGGGACGAGGAGAACGGGAAGGCCGTCGTGATCGACTCGGGCGGGCCGTCCGGGCCGTTGCTCGAGGCGGCCGAGCGTCACGGTCTGGACGTCGAGCTGCTGCTCCTGACTCACCACCACGGCGACCACGTCGCGGAGAACTCCGTGTGGAAGGAGCGCCACGGGGTCGAGATCCTCGCCCACCCGATCGAGGCGGCGCTCCTGGACGACGTGGACCGCACCATCGAGCCGGGGGAGGCACTCGAGGTCGGCGGCCTGCGGATCGAGTCGCTGCACACGCCGGGCCACACGGCCGGGATGCTCAACTTCGTGGTGAACGGGGGCGACGTGTTCACCGGCGACACGCTCTTCAAGGGCTCCGTGGGAGGCGTTCGGGCGCCGGGCTCCACGAGTTTCGCGGATCTGAAGCACTCGATCATGGACGTGTTGATGAAGCTGCCTCCCGAGACGCGCCTGCACCCCGGGCACACCGACCCGACCACCGTTGGCGACGAGTGGGAGTCGAACGCGTTCGTGCGGCTCTGGCGCGGGCTCGACGAGGAGGGCACCGAGAGCTGCAGCGTGGAGGGACAGGACGCGACGCTGGTGCTGTGGGCGCCCGACTACGACGGTGGCAACAAGGCGTGGGTCCGCTGGCCGGACGGCAGCGACGACATCGTGCCCGGAAGCCGGGTGCGCCGCTGACGCCACACGAGCTGCTGGACGGGCTGATCGACCACGCGGCTCTGTTCCCGCCGGCCAGCATGACCCTGCCCGACGCCCTCGAGGAGGACCGGCAGGCGCGTGAGAGCCCGTACGGCTGGCTCGTCGGCCGCTTCGTGGTGCCGGCCGCGCGGCTCGCGGAGCTGCCAGACGACCGGCCTGGTCTGAGCGTCGTCCTGAGCGGCCTCGACGATCTGGCGCTGCTCGACGGCGCCGACGATGTCGAGGCTCTGGAGCTCGTGCTCCCGAGCGCCCGCCCGGCGTCCGCCGACCTGGTGGCGGCGTACGCCGCGCTGCGGGAGCTCGACGTGGAGGCCTACTTCGAGCTCGTGTTCGACGAGGGCTGGCGCGACAGCGTGCCTGCCGCGATCGGCGCGGTGGCCGCGATCGGCGGGCGCGTGAAGCTGCGCTGCGGCGGCGCATTCGTGCCGTCGATCGAGCAGGTCGGACTGGTGATCGCCTGCTGTCGCGATGCCGGCGTGCCGTTCAAGGCCACCGCCGGCCTTCACCACCCGGCCAGGCGCGGGCACGAGCACGGCTTTCTCAACCTGCTCGCCGCGGCCACTGCCCCGCTCGCGCGCGTGGAGGACGTGCTTGCCGAGGAGGACGGCTCGGCGCTCGAGGCCGACGAGGCCGGCCGTGAGGTCTTCACGAGCTTCGGCAGCTGCAGCTGGCGAGAGCCGGTCGAGGGCCTCCGCGAGCTGGGGATGCTCGCGTGACGCTGGCGTACGGAGTGCTGCGCGGCGGCGGCGTGTGTGCCCGCGTGGGGGAGGAGGTGGTGGACCTGAGCCAGCTCGACCCCGTCTTCGATGCTCCGTCGCTGAACGCGTTCATGGCCGCAGGCTCCGAGGTCTGGCGCCAGGCGGCGTCACGGGTGGACGAGGGGCGCGAGGTCCCGGGTGCCGAGCTCGGTTTGGCGATCGAAGTGGCGGACTACGTGGACTTCTACTCGTCGCTTGACCACGCCACGAATCTCGGCCGCATGTTCAGGCCGGACGCTGAGCCCCTGCTTCCGAACTGGCGGCATCTGCCCGTTGGCTACCACGGGCGCGCCGGGACCGTGGTGCCGAGCGGGACGCCGGTGCGGCGGCCGTGCGGCCAGCGCCCCGGCCCTGAGTTCGGGCCGAGCGCGCGGCTCGACATCGAGCTGGAGGCCGGCTACGTGATCGGCACCCCGAGCACGATGGGCGAGCCGGTGCCCATCGACCGCGCGCTCGACCACGTGTTCGGCATGGTGCTCGTGAACGACTGGTCCGCGCGCGACATTCAGGCCTGGGAGTACCAGCCGCTCGGCCCGTTCCTCGGCAAGTCGTTCGCAACGTCGGTGAGCCACTGGGTCGTGCCGCTCGACCAGCTCGCCGACCGCCGCGTGCCGCGCGAGCCCCAGGACCCACAGCCGCTGCCGTATCTCACCGAGGAGCCCTGGGCCTACGACATTGCTTTGACGGTTGAGCTGAACGGTTCCGTGATCGCACGCTCGAATACGCGCCACCTCTACTGGTCGGTCGCGCAGCAGATCGCGCATCTGACCGTGAACGGAGCGAGCCTGCGCACAGGCGACCTGCTCGCCACGGGCACGATCTCCGGCCCCGAGCCCGACGAGCGCGGCAGCCTGATCGAGCTGAGCTGGAACGGCACGGAGCCGATCGAGCTCCCGGACGGCTCCACCCGAACGTTCCTCGAGGACGGCGACGAGGTGATCCTGCGCGGCGACCCGCTCGGCGAGGTGCGCGGCCGGATCGACCCGGCGCGGCTCTAACGCGGCTACGCTGCCAGCGCTCATGGCCGCCGCCGACCTTCAGCCCATGGCGATCGCGCCGCGTGCGCCGGGCGATTACGCGCCCGCCGCGGGCGGGCGCGCGGTCGAGGCGCTTCAGGACGCCGCCGAGCCGCTGCGCGGCGCGCGCGTCCTGCACGTGAGCGCAGCAGGCGCGGAGGGGAGGGTCCCCGAGTTCCTCGGCGGCCTGCTGCCGCTCGCCGCGGGCGCCGGGGTGGAGATCGAGTGGCGAGTGCTGTTCGGCTCGTCGGAGCTGCGCGCCACGTCGACGGCGCTGCTGTCGGGGCTGCGGGGCGGCGAGTCGGCCATCGAGGACGCCGCCTGGGAGGAGTACCTCGAAGCCTGCGCGCACACGGCCGCTTCCCTGCATGACGGCTACGACGCGGTCGTGCTGCACGATGCCGCGCTCGGGCTGGCAGCGGGCCTCCGAGACGCGGCGAGCGGCGGCCCGGCGGTGCTGTGGCGCATCCACGAGGACGCCTCGCGCGCGGAGCCTGACGCGCTCGCGCGAGCGGGGAGCCTCGCCGAGCGCTGCGCGGCTGTGCTCGTCTCAGACGAGTCGTTCGCGCCGCCCGCGATTCAGGATGCCCTCCAGGTGGCGCCGCCAGGGATCGACCCGCTCGACCCGCGCAACCTGGAGCTCGAGTCCCGGCTGCCGGGCCGGGTGGTGCGCCCGCTCGGCGTGGACCTCGAGCGCCCCTTCTGCCTCCAGGTGCTGGAGCTCGACCGCTGGGACGACCCGCACGCGGGAATCGACGCCTTCCACGCGGCCAAGGCCGAGGAGCCGGAGCTCCAGCTCGTGCTCGCAGCGCTCCTCGACCGCGCGTCCACCGAGAGCTGGCAGGCCGCCAAGGAGATCTCCGACTACGCCGAGGGCACCCACGACGTGCTGCTGCTCACGAGCTACGAGGGACTCGGCAGCCTCGAGCTCGGCGCGCTCCTCCTGCTCGCGCGGGCGGTGATCGAGCGATCGCTCCGCGAGGGGTTCGAGCTCGCCCCGTTCGAGGCGCTCTGGAAGCGCACCCCGGTGGTGGGCGGGATTCCGCTGACGGTCAGGGACGGGGTGGACGGCTTCCTCGCACCCGATCCCGATGAGGCGGCCGCGAGAATCGTGGAGCTGGTGCGCGACCCTGGGCTGGCGATCGAGATGGGCCGCGCCGGGCGCGAGCGGGTGCGCGAGCACTTCCTCGTGACATCCGCGCTCGAACGCGAGCTGCACGCGGTCGCCGCTACGGTGCAGGCCCCATGAAGGCCCTGCTCCCGGACGGCACTGAGCTCCAGCTCGACGAGGGCGCGACCGGCGCAGACGCCGCCCGCGCGATCGGGGAGGGCCTTGCGCGCGCGGCGCTCGGAATCCGGGTCGACGGCGAGCTCAGGGACTTGGAGGCGCCCCTCGAGGACGGGGTGCGCATCGAGATCGTGACCGGCCGCGACGAGGACGGGCTGTGGCTGATCCGCCACGACGCCGCTCACGTGCTCGCCACCGCGGCGATGGAGCTCTACCCGGGCGTGAAGATCTCGATCGGGCCGCCGATCGAGGACGGCTTCTACTACGACTTCGAGTTCCCGGACGGCGTGAAGCTCTCGGAGGAGGACTTCGAGGCGATCGAGGCCAAGATGCGCGAGCACATCAAGGCCGACGAGCACTTCGTGCGCGAGGACCTGCCGGTGGCCGACGCGATCGAGCGCTTCCGCGGCGAGGGCCAGGACTACAAGGTCGAGCTGATCGAGGACCTCGTCAAGGACCAGGCCGTGGACACGGTCTCGCTCTACACGAACGGCCCGTTCACCGACCTCTGCCGCGGTCCGCACGGCCCCGGGACCAAGCGCATCAAGGCGTTCAAGCTCACGAGCGTGGCCGGCGCCTACTGGCGCGGCGATGCCGACCGCCAGATGCTCACGCGCGTGTACGGGACCGCCTGGGCCTCCAAGGAGCAGCTCGAGGAGCACCTGAAGCGCCTGGAGGAGGCCCGCGCGCGCGACCACCGCAAGCTGGGACGCGAGCTCGACCTGTTCATGCTGTCAGAGCTCTCGCCGGGCTCGCCGTTCTGGCTCCCCAAGGGCGCCCACATCTGGAACGAGCTCACGAACCTGTGGCGCACCTCGAACGTCGACCGTGGCTACACCGAGGTCCGCACGCCGATCCTCTACGACGTGGAGCTGTGGAAGCAGTCGGGCCACTGGCACGTGTACCGCGACCACATGTACTTCACGGACGTGGAGGGCAAGCCGATGGGCCTCAAGCCCATGAACTGCCCGGCGCATGTGCAGATCTTCAAGCGCGACCTCCACTCGTACCGAGACCTGCCGATTCGCTACGCCGAGCAGGGCCTCGTGCACCGCCACGAGCCGAGCGGCACGCTTCACGGCCTCCTGCGCGTGCGCCACATCACGCAGGACGACGGGCACGTCTTCTGCCGCGAGGACCAGATCGAGGAGGAGGTGGTGCGCTGCCTCGACTTCGGCTTCTTCATCTACGACCAGTTCGGCTTCAAGCCGCGCCTCGAGCTCTCGACGCGGCCGGAGAAGCGGGTCGGCACCGAGGAGATGTGGGACAAGTCCGAGGCCGCCCTGAAGCAGGCACTCGAGGACCAGGGTCTCGAGTACGACCTCAACGAGGGCGACGGCGCCTTCTACGGACCCAAGATCGACCTACACATGACCGACGCGATCGGGCGCTCGTGGCAGCTCGGCACCGTGCAGCTCGACTACTACATGCCGGAGCAGTTCGAGCTCACCTACATGGGCGAGGACAACCGGGAGCACCGCCCGGTGATGATCCACCGTGCGCTGATGGGCGCATTCGAGCGCTTTATCGGCATCCTGATCGAGCACTACGGCGGCGAGTTCCCGCTCTGGCTGGCGCCCGTCCACGCGCTCGTGCTGCCGATCGCGGACCGCCACAACGATTACGCGCGCGAGGTCGCAAGCCGGCTGCACGAGGCCGGCATCCGCGCGGATGTGGACGAGCGCACCGAGTCGATCGGGAAGAAGATCCGCGACGGCGAGCTTCACAAGGTCCCGTACATGCTGATCGTGGGCGACGAGGAGCAGGCGCAGAGCGAGGTTGCGGTGCGCCGGCACCGCGAGGGCGACCTTGGAAAAACGCCCCTCGGCGACTTCGTCGGTTCTCTGAGCGCCGCTATACTGGCCCGCGAATGACCCGAACCGCGCCACGGCCCGTTTGACGTCCGGCCTTAGCCTCACCTAGTGCCGATCCCTCGTAAGTTCGATCGGCGGATGCCGGAGCGGGACGAGACCCGTATCAACGAGCGCATCCGGGTTCCTCAGGTTCGCCTCGTCGGGGAGGACGGCAACCAGATCGGTGTCGTGGACACCCCGCAGGCCCTTCGCTATGCGCAGGAGCGCGACCTCGATCTCGTGGAGGTGGCTCCCGACGCGCGCCCGCCCGTGTGCCGCGTGCTCGACTACTCGAAGTACAAGTACGAGCAGGAGCAGAAGGCCAAGGCAGCGCGCCGCCACCAGAAGCAGGTGAACGTGCGCGAGATCAAGCTGCGCCCGAAGATCGCGACGAACGACTACGAGACGAAGAAGAACCACGTGGTGCGCTTCCTCAAGGGCGACGACCGCGTGAAAGTCACGATCATGTTCCGCGGGCGCGAGCAGACCCACCCCGAGCGAGGCGAGCGGTTGCTGATGCGCCTCGCGGAGGACGTGGCCGACCTCGGCACGATCGAGCAGTCGCCCCAGCAGGACGGACGCAACATGACGATGCTGCTGGCACCGTCCAAGAAGAAGCCCGACGAAGTGGCGCCCGCCGCTGCCGATGGCGAAGCGCCCGCCGCTGCCGAAGCGCCCGCGCCGGACGTGCCCGAGGCCCCAGCCGCGGACGCCCCAGAAGCCCCAGCCGCAGCCGAGGGCTGATCTCTGCGCCCCTCGGGGCGCCGCCAACTTGCAGCATTGAGGGGTGGACCCGGTCGAAAACCACGATCTCGGCCTCGTCCGGCGGGGGGTGGGCGAGGTTTTTGTCCGTATCGATGGGCTACAGGCCAAACCCCCGCGCGGAGGGCGTCGAGATAGAGGTTGTCGACCGCCCGTCTGCTTCAATACACCGTCCGATGCCGAAGATGAAGACCCATTCGGGCGCCAAGAAGCGCTTCAAGAAGACGGCCAAGGGCAAGCTGCTCGCGCGCCACTCCTTCACGAGCCACAACCTCGGGAAGAAGAGCGCGAAGCGCAAGCGCCACCTCGGCCGGCCGGTCGTCGTGGCTAAGGCTGACCAGAAGCGCGTCAGGGAGCTGCTGCACAAGTGAGCCGGGTCAAGCGGTCAGTCCACGCGCGCAAGAAGCGCCGCGCCACGCTCGAGCGGACCAAGGGGTTCCGCGGCCAGGCGCACTCGAGCTACAAGCGGGCCAAGGAAGCGCTCCTCAAGGCCGACACCTACGCGTACCGCGATCGCCGCAACAAGAAGCGCGACTTCCGCCGGCTCTGGATCGTGCGCATCAACGCAGCGGCGCGCCAGGAGGGCATGTCGTACAGCCAGTTCATGCACGGCCTGAAGCTGGCCGAGATCGAGGTCGACCGCAAGGTGCTCGCGGACATCGCCGTCCGCGACCCTGAGACGTTCCGACGTTTTGCCGAGAAAGCCCGGGAGGCCGCAGCCGCTTAGGCGATTGCGGACACCAAACTTCTCCCGGGCGCCTCTCACGAGGCGCCCTTTTTGTTTCCGATGATCACTTCAGCCGACAACGACAAGCTCAAGACCATCCGCAAGCTCCAGCAGAAGCGCTGGCGCACGAAGCTGGGCCAGTTCAGCGCGGAGGGCGAGGACCTCCAGGGCCCTGACCCCGTCTTCCTCCTGCGAGCCGGCGAG